>JAFBIW010000047.1 GCA_021531865.1 Butyricicoccus pullicaecorum
AATTTACCCAACAATATAAACGTCAAAACCTATTTGCTGATCTATATTTCAAGATCGGAATAACATTTTAACATTTCCTCTATTGTTGCTTTGCTTTCGTTATTGTTCAGTTTTCAAGGTACAACGTTCAATAAGGAAATCCTTATTGATTGGTGGGCTTGAGAGGACTCGAACCTCCGACCTTACGCTTATCAGGCGTACGCTCTAACCACCTGAGCTACAAGCCCATGAAGTTTCGGCGGCGGTCGTCGTTTTCGTCTTCCGACGCCCTTTGGTGGAGATGAGGAGGATCGAACTCCTGACCCCCTGCTTGCAAGGCAGGTGCTCTCCCAGCTGAGCTACACCCCCATATAAACAGG
>JAFBIW010000048.1 GCA_021531865.1 Butyricicoccus pullicaecorum
ATCAATTTACCCAACAATATAAACGTCAAAACCTATTTGCTGATCTATATTTCAAGATCGGAATAACATTTTAACATTTCCTCTATTGTTGCTTTGCTTTCGTTATTGTTCAGTTTTCAAGGTACAAAACGCGCAAAGAAGAAACATCCGCGGCAGAAAGCCAATAGATATTTTTTCTTTGGCTTACCTTTCTTTTTTCATCAAAAAGAAAGGTAAGTGGTGGGCTTGAGAGGACTCGAACCTCCGACCTTACGCTTATCAGGCGTACGCTCTAACCACCTGAGCTACAAGCCCATGTGTTTCGGCGGCGGTCGTCGTTTTCGTCTTCCGACGCCCTTTGGTG
>JAFBIW010000049.1 GCA_021531865.1 Butyricicoccus pullicaecorum
CACTAAGTTAAGAATTCCAATCCCGAAGGATTTTCCTAGATAACTCCGTTCGACTTGCATGTGTTAGGCACGCCGCCAGCGTTCATCCTGAGCCAGGATCAAACTCTCTAAAAATTGTATTAAAAGAGCCGAAACTCATTTAATCGACTTTAGAGTCTGACGTTGTCGTCTTATTTTAAGTGGATTTACGACTTCCACCGATTTACTCTTGGGTAGTTCCCAAAAGGAATTTCAGGTTCGTCTTTTCAAGCTTTCTCGTTG
>JAFBIW010000050.1 GCA_021531865.1 Butyricicoccus pullicaecorum
AGAACCTGAAACCTTGTGCCTACAAGCACCGAGAGCACGTTTATGTGTGATCGGGTACTTTTTGTAGAACGGTCCGGCGAGTTAATGTAAGTAGCAAGCTTAAGGTACTGGAGTACCGGAGGCGCAGGGAGACCGAGTCTGAATAGGGCGAATAAGTTACTTGCATTAGACCCGAAACCGGGTGACCTATCCATGAGCAGGCTGAAGCGGTGGTAAGACACCGTGGAGGGCCGCACCCACGTCCGTTGAAAA
>JAFBIW010000051.1 GCA_021531865.1 Butyricicoccus pullicaecorum
CAGCGGACACGTGAAACCCGCTGGGAAGATGGGGGGACCATCCTCCAAGCCTAAATACTACTCAGTGACCGATAGAGAAGCAGTACCGTGAGGGAAAGGTGAAAAGGACCCCGGGAGGGGAGTGAAATAGAACCTGAAACCTTGTGCCTACAAGCACCGAGAGCTCGTTTATGAGTGATCGGGTACTTTTTGTAGAACGGTCCGGCGAGTTAATGTAAGTAGCAAGCTTAAGGTACTGGAGTACCGGAGGCG
>JAFBIW010000052.1 GCA_021531865.1 Butyricicoccus pullicaecorum
AACAATAGAGGAAATGTTAAAATGTTATTCCGATCTTGAAATATAGATCAGCAAATAGGTTTTGACGTTTATATTGTTGGGTAAATTGATCTGAAAAGATCAACTACAAAATTAGCTAAAAAGATTTAAAATCTTAAACCGAGATTTTTCCTAATTCTTGTTTATATTTACAGCGCGGATGAATCGCTCATCCGTGACTGAATAGGTCAAGCTGTAAAGGGCGCAAGGGGAATGCCTTGGCACTGAGAGCC
>JAFBIW010000053.1 GCA_021531865.1 Butyricicoccus pullicaecorum
ACAGCGCGAAGCTGGGCTTTGACGGCACGGTCGAGGCCATTCTGGCCTATCTGAAGGTACGCGAACAGTACGAGCCGAAGGATTGAAAACCGCGCCGCACCCAACAATGAAAGCTTCGCCAGCCTTCGAGAAGGCTGGCGAAGCGTTCGGTGTTGGGTGCGGCGAAAATTCTGTTACTTGCGGTTTGCAATCGGGACGTATTTGACGTTCTTGGACAGCGGCTTGAACGCCGGACGGATGATGCGG
>JAFBIW010000054.1 GCA_021531865.1 Butyricicoccus pullicaecorum
AGGGCGGCTACATGGTTGCGGGCGACCGCGGCCGGGTCATCGGCACGATCGCGGTGGTCGGCTGCATCTGCGGCTCGAGCTACACCATGCTGATGGGCGCGATGGTCATGGGCCCGGCAGCAGGCTGTGGCTGATGAGGAAGCCGACGCCGGCGGACAGGACAGTCAGGATCAGGGTCATGAAGGGGCCGATGACGTAGTAGCCCAGGATCGTCAGGATCAGACCGAGAATACCGACCGAG
>JAFBIW010000055.1 GCA_021531865.1 Butyricicoccus pullicaecorum
CGGTCTCGGCTCGCGGCGCGATTGAATGAGAGTTCGAATCTCTTCGTTTTCCGTGTGCAGACATAAAAAACGAAGCCATACGTTTCCGTACCGCTTCGTTCTTGGTGGACCTGAAGAGATTCGAGACACGCCTCCGGCGGTCTCGGCTCGCGGCGCGATTGAATGAGAGTTCGAATCTCTTCGTTTTCCGTGTGCAGACATAAAAAACGAAGCCATACGTTTCCGTAC
>JAFBIW010000010.1 GCA_021531865.1 Butyricicoccus pullicaecorum
GTACGGAAACGTATGGCTTCGTTTTTTATGTCTGCACACGGAAAACGAAGAGATTCGAACTCTCATTCAATCGCGCCGCGAGCCGAGACCGCCGGAGGCGTGTCTCGAATCTCTTCAGGTCCACCAAAAACGAAGCGGTACGGAAACGTATGGCTTCGTTTTTTATGTCTGCACACGGAAAACGAAGAGATTCGAACTCTCATTCAATCGCGCCGCGAGCCGAGACCGCCGGAGGCGTGTCTCGAATCTCTTCAGGTCCACCAAAAATAAGATGATCCATTCTGGTTCATCGTTGGCACGCCTTGCGGTACAAATTGAGATCCCATGCAAGCATCCGCCGCGCGCGGGGCACACTACCTCCGTATCCCATAAAACCGAGGAAAGAGGTGTGCTGAAACATGGATACGCATGATTTGCCGCTCGGCTTCGGCTTCGCGCTGGTACAGAACCCGGACGCCATGCAGCGCTTTGCAAAGCTGTCCGAAGCCCGACAGGCCGCGATTCTGCGGCAGGCACAGGCCGTGACCTCCAAGGCCGAGATGCAGGCGCTGGTGAACGGTCTGTCCGCGCCGCCCGACGCGCAGGGGTGACGGCGCAGCGTCGTCCGTCCCGATTTTCTTTCTCAATGTGTCCGGACGCCGATCTTATGGTATAATGGTTCAAACAAACCGATAGGGGGACGACCTCCGGTCGGACGACACATGAGAAGGAGCGAAACCGATGGAACTGATGGAAGCGATGAAGACCCGGCATTCTGTCCGGCAATATACCGACCGTCCGATCCCGGCGGAAGCCGCTGCCGCCCTGCGGGCCGAGATCGACGCCTGTAACCGGGCGGGCGGTCTTCACATTCAGCTCGTCACGGATGAGCCGGCTGCCTTCGGCGGCAGGATGGCGCACTACGGTAAGTTCAGCAATGTGCGGAATTATATCGCGCTGATCGGCCCCAAGGGGCAGGCGCTGGACGAGAAGCTGGGTTATTATGGCGAACGGATCGCCCTGCGCGCCCAGCAGCTCGGCCTGAACACCTGCTGGGTCGCGCTGACCTACAGCCGGGGCAAGAGCCGCTGCACCGTCGCGCCCGGGGAGAAGCTGGTCTGCGTTCTGACCGTCGGCTACGGCAGCACGCAGGGCGTGCCGCACAAAAGCAAGCCGATGGACGCGGTCTGCCGGTCGGACGAGCCGACGCCCGATTGGTTCCGCCGGGGTGCGGAGGCCGCGCTGTTCGCGCCGACGGCGATGAACCAGCAGAAATTCCTGCTCACGCGCACGGGCGAGAAGGTGACGGCCAAGGCGACCGGTGGCTTTTATTCCAAAATCGATCTGGGCATCGTCAAATATCATTTTGAGCTCGGATCGGGCCGGGATTCCTCGGTCTGGGCATAACATTGCCGCGCTTTTCCGCAAGACCATCCCGCATGGGATGGTCTTTTTTCGCGGCTTCTGCTATACTGGAGGAAAGGAACCGGAAAGGTGGGAAAAGCGATGACGATGGAAGAGATCAGCCGCGGGCTGACGCAGGCGCGCGCCGACCAGGAGCGCCGCCGGAAGCTGGACGCGATGTGTTCGTCCCTTGCGGACGAGCGAAAGGAGCAGGCCGGACGGGCGGCGGCGCTGAAGGCCACGCTTGAGAAGGAGAATCTGGACGTTGAACGGCTCGAGCGGGGCGGCGTCACCCGGCTGCTGTATCAGGTGCTGGGGCAGCTGGAAGAGAAGAGCGAGAAGGAAAAACGGGAAGCCGCGGCTGCGCGCGTGGCGTATGAGTCATGCCTGCGGCAGCTCGAGGATATCGAGGGTGAGCTGCGCCGCCTGCGCGCGGAGCGCGATCGCCTGTCGGATGCGGACGCGCGGTACCGGCAGTTTTACGAAGCCAAGCAGGCGCGTCTGACGGCCGAACAGCCCGCGATTGCGGCCGAATTGACCCGCCTGACCCGCGTGCGGGACGAAAACGCGGCCATGCTCCGGGAGCTGCGGGAAGCGTCTGCGGCGGGCGAGGAAGCAGTATCCTGCGCGGAGGCGGTCAGCCGGTGTCTGGATCAGGCCGAAAGCTGGGGCGTGTACGACCTGATGGGCGGCGGCCTGCTGGCCGACACGGTCAAGCATTCCCATCTGGACGAGGCACAGACGCAGGCGACGGCACTCGAAAACGCGCTGCGCCGGTTCCGCACCGAGCTGTGCGACGTGCAGATGACCGCGCGGTTTGAAATGCACATCAGCGATTGGGATCGGATCGCGGACTTCTGGTTCGACGGCCTGCTTGCTGACTGGAACATGCAGTCGCGCATCCACGAGGCGCAGGACTCGGTGCGCGCGGTGACGAACGACCTGCGCGAAGCGCTCATCACGCTGTACGGGATGCAGAGCGATACCGAGCGGACTTGCCGGGACGCCGAAGCGGCCATCACCCGGCTGATCGAGGGATAAAAAAAGAACGGCTCGGAAGGAGCCGTTCTTTTTTTGCAGGGAACTATGGGTAACGTATTCACGGGAAACGCGGAAAAAATCAGAGCGAATCGACCGGGGGTGCGGCCTCGTCCAGACGATCCTCCCAGAGGTAGTGCCGGGTCTCCTTGACGATGACGCCCGACAGCAGCAGAATGGAGATCAGGTTGGGGAAGGCCATCAGGCCGTTCATCAGGTCGGAGAACGTCCAGATGATGCCCAGATCGGCAATCGCGCCGTAATACAGCACGACAAGGAAGATGACGCGGTAAACAATGATGCTCTTGCCGCCGAACAGGTAGGAGACGCAGCGTTCGCCGTAGTACGACCAGCCCAGAATGGTGGTGAAGGCGAAGATGGACAGGGCGATCGCCAGAATATAGCTGCCCACATAGGGGAGCTGGGCGAAGGCGATCTGGGTCAGCGCGTCGTCTGCCGCGCCTGCGTACTGCTCGGGCAGGCGGAGCATGGTCGAGACGATGGCCAGGCCGGTGATCGCGCAGACGATGACGGTGTCCCAGAAGGTGCCGGTCATCGAAACAAGCGCCTGCCGCACCGGGTTCTTGGTCTGCGCCGAGGCCGCCGCGATGGGCGCGGTGCCCAGACCGGACTCATTGGAGAACAGGCCGCGCGCGACGCCGTACTTGCAGGCGACCATCATGGCCGAGCCGAGGAAGCCGCCGCCGACCGCCTTGAGCGAGAAGGCGGAGGAGACGATCGTGCCCAGCGCGGGCAGCAGATAGGCGCGGTTCAGGAAGAAGATGGCCGCGCAGCCCAGCACGTAGAACAGCGCCATGAAGGGGACGAGCTTCTCGCACACGCGGGAGATCGACTGCACGCCGCCCAGAATGACGACCGCGACGAGGGCGGTCACGAACAGGCCGGAGATGACCGGGCTGATCGAGAAGGCGTTTTCAAGCACGCCGGTGATTGCGTGGGACTGGACGGTGCAGCCCGCGCCGAAGGTCGCCAGCACGGCGAAGACGGCGAAGAGCACAGCCAGCCACTTCATGCCCAGCCCGCGCTCGATCGTGTACATCGGGCCGCCGGCCATCGAGCCGTCCTTGAGCCGCACGCGGTACTTGACGGCCAGCAGGGACTCGGCGTACTTGGTCGAGATGCCGAACACGCCGGTCATCCAGCACCAGAACACCGCGCCCGGGCCGCCCAGCGCAACGGCGGTCGAAACGCCGATGATGTTGCCCGTGCCGATCGTCGCGGCCAGCGCGGTCGCCAGCGCGCCGAACTGGGAGATGTCGCCGTGGCTGCCCTCGTCGACGGTGGTGGATAATTTGATGGCCTTGACCGTGTGCCGCTGGATGAAGCGCAGGCGGAAGGTCAGAAACAGATGGGTGCCGAAGAGCAGAACGATCATGGGAACGCCCCAGATGAAGTCGCGCAGCCAGGTGACACCCTGCGTGAACCATTGCATTGTGTGATATTCCTTTCTTTCCGGGAGCGGCCGCCGCTCCTTTTTTGTTCCGGTTAGTAACTTATTCATTATAGCATAACCGCCCGAAAAAGGAAAATCTGAGCGGAAAATAAACAATATCAATGGTTTCCTGCAATGGATACAGTTGGAAAGAAAAGGACGACCAAAAAAATTTCGTTATATGCGATATCAAACGGAAAAAATTTCGGACAAACAAAAACGGCCCTCCCAAAGCGGGAGGGTCGTACCGGTCAAACTGCGGAAATTGTGCGGCGCAGGTGGTGTTTAGTCCACGTTGCACGCCTCAAGCAGGTCGTTTTTGACCTGCCAGAGCTTTTTGGAGTAATCGACGTAGTAGGTCTGGGGGTTCTCGAAGCGGCGGATCTGCTCCCAGAGGGTGTCGATCTGGTCGTGGCAGTAGTTGCGGATGGTCTCGATGTCGGGGCATTCGTAGACGCACGCGCCCTTGTCGAAGAGCTGCACCTGAAGGGGGCGCACCTCGTAGTCGGTGACGATCTTCTTCTTCCAGGTGTGGATGGGGTGGAAGAGGGTGTAGGGCTGCTCGTCGTGGATGACCTCGTCATGCAGGGTGAGCACGTCGCCCAGCGCCTTGCCGGTCAGCTTGTCAAAGAAGCGGTAGACCTTCTTGAAGTGGGGCGTTGTGATCTTCTCGACGTTCTCCGAGACCTTGATCTTGGGGATGATCTCGCCCGCGTCGTTCTCGACCGCGACCAGCTTGTAGACGCCGCCGAAGACCGGCTCGG
This sequence comes from Butyricicoccus pullicaecorum, assembly GCA_021531865.1. Taxonomy (GTDB): domain Bacteria; phylum Bacillota; class Clostridia; order Oscillospirales; family Butyricicoccaceae; genus Butyricicoccus. The sequence goes on from JAFBIW010000010.1 coordinate 4,639, forward strand.
ACTTGGAGGTGATCAGGCGTTCACCGATGCCGAAGGAGTCGATGCGCGCGCCCTGTGCCAGCAGATCGCGCACCAGATACTCGTCGAGCGAGTTGGACGCCATGATCTGCATATCGGGATAACCGGCCGCGTCCAGCATTTCGCGCGCCTTGATGGACAGGTAAGCGATATCGCCCGAATCGAGACGGATGCCCTTGGGACGGATGCCGCGGGGGGCGAGCACCTCGTTGGCGACGCGGATGGCGTTGGGCACACCCGACTTGAGCACGTTATAGGTATCGACGAGGAAGACGCAGTTATCCGGATAGATCTCGGCGTAGGACTTGAAGGCCTCGTATTCGGTGTCGAACATCTGCACCCACGAGTGCGCCATGGTGCCGCCCGCCGGGATGCGGAAATCGCGGTCAGCGATGACGCAGGCGGTGCCGTTGCAGCCGCCGATGTAGGCGGCGCGTGCGCCGTAGATCGCGCCGGCGTAGCCCTGCGCGCGGCGGGAGCCGAACTCGAGCACGGTGCGGCCCTTGGCGGCGCGGGTGATGCGGTTGGCCTTGGTGGCGACCAGCGTCTGGTGATTGACGGTCAGCAGGATCATGGTCTCGACGAACTGAGCCTGGATCATCGGGCCGGCGACAGTGACGACCGGCTCGCCCGGGAAGATCGGGGTGCCCTCGGGCACGGCCCAGACGTCGCACTCGAACTTGAAGTTCGCCAGATAGTCGAGGAAGCCCTCGGAGAAGCAGTTGCGGCCGCGCAGATAGGCGATGTCCTCGGGGGTAAAGGTCAGGTTTTTGAAGTAATCGACGAGCTGCTCGACGCCCGCCATGACCGCGTAGCCGCCGCCGTCCGGAACCCGGCGGAAGAACATGTCGAAGTAGGCGCGGCGGTTGCCCATGCCCTTTTCAAAGTAGCCGTTGGCCATGGTGAACTCGTAAAAGTCGGTCAGCATGGTCATGTTGTTATCAGTCATCATGATGGTGTTCTCCTTATATATACCCGCGCCGCGCGGGGCGCGGGTGTCAATACCTCTGTCAAAGTGCTCGGATTACTCTTATTTTAGTACCGTCCGACCCAAATAGCAAGGAAAATATCGTCTGTTTCAGCACCTCTGCGCGAGAATTCATACATGAGATGTATATTTATTCATGCACAAAAATATTTATAAATTTCCTCTTGCATTTGTACAGGTCGGGGTGTATAATAGGGACACATCAGAAATAAAGGAACATTTTGGAGGAAATACCCATGGAAAAGAAATATAACAAGGTTGTTTTGGCATATTCGGGCGGTCTCGATACCTCCGTCCTCATCCCGTGGCTCAAGGAGCACTACGGCTGCGAGGTCATCGCTGTTTCGGGCAACGTCGGTCAGGGCACCGAGCTGGACGGTCTGGAGGAGAAGGCGCTCAAGACCGGCGCGTCCAAGCTCTACATCGAAGACCTGACCAAGGACTTCGTCGACGACTACATCATTCCCACCATGCAGGCCGGCGCGACCTACGAGCAGTACCTGCTGGGCACCTCCTTCGCGCGTCCGATCATCGCTAAGCGCATCGTTGAGATCGCGCTCAAGGAAGGCGCGGACGCGATCTGCCACGGCTGCACCGGCAAGGGCAACGATCAGGTGCGCTTCGAGCTGGCCATCAAGGCCTTCGCGCCCCAGATGGACGTCATCGCGCCGTGGCGGTTCTGGGAGCTGAACAGCCGTGAAAAGGAGATCGAGTACGCCGAGGCGCACAACATCCCGCTGAAGATCAACAAGGAGACCAACTACTCCAAGGATAAGAACCTGTGGCACCTGTCCCACGAGGGCCTTGACCTCGAGAACCCCGCAAACGAGGCGCCCATCAACAAGCCGGGCTTCCTCGAGCTGGGCGTATCCCCTGAGCAGGCGCCCGACGTGCCCACCTATGTCACCATCCACTTTGAAAAGGGCGTGCCCACCGCCGTTGACGGCGAGGAGCTGGATTCGGTCGCCCTGATCGAAAAGCTCAACAAGCTGGGCGGCGAGAACGGCTGCGGCATCCTCGATATCGTCGAGAACCGTCTGGTCGGCATGAAGTCCAGAGGCGTTTACGAGACCCCGGGTGGCGCGGTGCTCTACGCGGCCCATCAGAAGCTCGAGGAAATCACCCTCGACAAGGAGACCCAGCACTACAAGCAGCAGCTCGCGCTCAAGTTCGCCGAGCTGGTCTATAACGGCCAGTGGTTCACCCCGCTGCGCAAGGCCATGAGCGCCTTCGTCACTGCAACGCAGGAGACCGTCACCGGCGACGTCAAGCTCAAGCTGTACAAGGGCAACATCATCCCGGCGTCCGTCACCTCGCCCTACTCCCTGTACTCCGAGGATATCGCGACCTTCGGTGAGGACGATTCCTACAACCAGGCCGATTCCGCCGGCTTCATCAACCTGTTCGGCCTGCCGCTCAAGGTGCGCGCAATGAACGACGCTGCCCTCCAGCAGAAGTCCGGCCTGTCGTTCCCGACCGTCGAATAAGGCAATCCGTCATTTTTTTCATACCATCCATAACCGAGATTGGGGCGAGGGAACTCGCCCCTTTCCCGACTTTGCAGAAATTAGCATTTTACACAGATTTTCACAGAAATGAGGACAGATACATGGCTAAAATGTGGGCAGGACGGTTCCAGAAGGAGACCGACGCCGTTGTAAACGATTTCAATTCCTCCGTCATGTTTGACTGCCGCATGTACGCCGAGGATATCCGCGGCTCGCTTGCCCACGCGGCCATGCTGGGCAGACAGGGCATCATCGCGCAGGAGGACGTTCAGCAGATCACGGACGGCCTGAACGGGATTCTGGCCGATATCGAGGCCGGGAAGATCGCGTTTTCGCCCGAAAAGTACGAGGACATCCACATGGCGAACGAGCAGCTCCTGACCGAGCGCATCGGCGACGCGGGCAAGCGCCTGCACACCGCGCGTTCGCGCAACGATCAGGTCGCGCTCGATATGCGCCTGTACGTCAAGAAGGAGATCGGGGAGATCCGCGCGCTCGTGCTCGATTTCATGCGGGTGCTCTATGTCAAGGCGTCTGAAAACCTCGAAACCGTCATGCCGGGCTACACCCATCTCCAGCGCGCCCAGCCCATCACCTTTGCCCATCACATCATGGCCTACGCCAATATGTTAAAGCGCGACGTGCGCCGCCTGGACGACTGCCTGGACGGCATGAACGAATGTCCGCTCGGCTCGGGCGCGCTGGCGGGCACGACCTACCCGATCGACCGTGAATTTACCGCGCAGACGCTCGGCTTCGACCGCCCGACCGACAACTCGCTCGACGGCGTTTCCGACCGCGACTACTGCATTGAGCTGTGCGCCGCTCTGTCCATCCTGATGATGCACCTGTCCCGCCTGTCCGAGGAGGTCATCGCGTGGTGCTCGTGGGAGTTCAAGTTCATCGAGCTGGACGACGCCTATTCGACCGGCTCATCCATCATGCCGCAGAAGAAGAACCCTGACGTGTGCGAGCTGATCCGCGGCAAGACCGGCCGGGTCTACGGTGCGCTGACCACCCTGCTGACCTTCATGAAGGCCATTCCGCTGGCCTACAACAAGGATATGCAGGAGGACAAGGAGGCCACCTTCGAGGCGATCGACACGGTCAAGAACTGTCTGCGCGTCATCGCGCCCATGTTCGCCACCATGACCGTCCTGCCCGAGAACATGAAGAACGCGGCCAAGCGCGGCTTCATCAACGCGACCGACTGCGCCGACTACCTGACCAAGAAGGGCGTGCCCTTCCGCGACGCGTACAAGGCGACCGGCACGCTCGTGCACTACTGCATCGAGCACGGCAAGACGCTCGACACCCTCTCGCTGGACGAGTACAAGGCGGTCAGCGAGGTCTTTGAGGACGACGTGTACCACGCCATCGACCTGTCCACCTGCGTGCGCGAGCGCCGCTCGATCGGCGGCCCTGCGCCCGAGGAGGTCGCCCGGCAGATGGTCAACATCCGCGATTTTCTGAAGGATCGGGGGATTGAAATTGATGAAGCCTAAAATTTATATCGACGGCAAGGAGGGCACGACCGGCCTGCAGATCTACGAGCGGCTGGGGGGCCGCGACGACATCGACCTGCTGCTCATCGACGAGGACAAGCGCAAGGACACCGAGGAGCGCCGCAAGTTTTTAAACGCCGCCGATATCGTCTTCCTCTGCCTGCCCGACGCGGCGGCCAGGGAGGCCGTTTCCCTGATCGAAAACGACCGCACCCGGGTCATTGACGCATCCACCGCCCACCGCACCGCGCCCGGCTGGGCCTACGGCTTCGCCGAGCTGTCGCCCGCCCACCGCGCGGCCATCCGCCAGAGCGCCCGGGTCGCCAATCCGGGCTGCCACGCGACCGGCTTCATTTCGTCGGTCTATCCGCTGGTGGCCGACGGCGTCGTACCCGCTGATTTCGCCTTCACCTGCTCGTCGCTGACCGGCTACTCGGGCGGCGGCAAGAAGCTGATTGCCGAATACGAGGCCGCTGACCGCGACCCGCGCCACGACGCACACCGCATCTACGGCCTGACCCTCCAGCACAAGCACCTGCCCGAAATGCAGCACGTGTGCGGTCTCGAAACCGCGCCGGTGTTCGTACCCATTCTGGGCGACTTCTACAAGGGCATGGCCACGACGGTCATGCTGCCCGGCTATGACGCCCACCGCGTCCACGAAGCGCTGCAGAAGCACTATGACGGGCAGACGCTCGTGACGGTCGCGCCGTTCGGCGGCACCGAGCCGGTCATCTACGCGAACACCCTCGCCGGACACGACAGCCTTTCGCTCATCGTCTGCGGCCACGAAAAGCAGACCATCGTCACCGCCCTGTTTGACAATCTGGGCAAGGGCGCGTCGGGTGCGGCTGTCCAAAATATGAACCTCATGCTCGGGCTGGACGAGACCACCGGCCTGACCATTTAAGAGACCCAAAGGGGGAAAAGAAACCATGCTGAACCACATTTCCGGCGGCGTCACCGCCGCACAGGGCTTCCGCGCGGGCGCGGTGCGCTGCGGCATCAAGGCGTCGTCCCAGAAGGATGACACCGCCGTCATCGTCTCCGACGTGCCCTGCACCGCCGCCGCTGTCTATACCACAAACCGCGTCAAGGCCGCGCCCATTCTGGTTACCCGGGAGCATCTGGCCGACCACACGGCGCGCGCCGTCATCGTCAATTCCGGCAACGCCAACGCCTGCGCGCCCGAAGGCCCGGAGAACGCCCGCCGCGAGGCGGCGGCCTGCGCCGCCCTCCTCGGCATCGCTGAAACCGACGTTGTCGTCTGCTCGACCGGCGTCATTGGCCAGCGCATCAACATCGAGTGCATCGAGGAAAACCTGCACAACATCGTCCTGACCGCCGACGGCTCGGACGCGGCGGCCAACGCCATCATGACCACCGATACCGTGCCCAAGACCGTCGCGGTCGAGTTCACCGTGGGCGGCAAGACCTGCCGCATGGGCGGCATCTGCAAGGGCTCGGGCATGATCCATCCCAACATGGGCACCATGCTCTGCTTTATCACGACCGACTGCGCGGTCGACGGCGAGCTGCTCCAGTCCCTGCTGCTCGCGGCGGTCAAGAAGTCCTTCAACCGCGTCTCGGTCGACGGCGATACCTCGACGAACGACACCTGCTGCGTGCTGGCCAACGGCATGGCGGGCAACGCGCCGGTCGCTGACCCGGCCTCGGCCGACTGCGCCGCCTTTACCGAGGCGCTCGAAGCCGTCTGCGTCGCGCTGGCTCGCAAGATCGCGGGCGACGGCGAGGGCGCAACCAAGCTCATCACCTGCACCGTGTCGGGCGCGTCCGACGAGCAGACCGCCGAGGGGCTGGCCAAGGCCGTCTGCGCGTCCTCGCTTGTCAAGGCCGCCATGTTCGGTGCGGACGCCAACTGGGGCCGCATCCTGTGCGCGATGGGCTACTCGGGCGAGACCTTCGACCCCGAGGGCGTGGACGTCGCGTTTTCGTCGGCGGCCGGCTCGGTCGCGGTCTGCGCCAAGGGCCGCGCGCTCAATTTTGACGAGGATATCGCCAAGAAAGTCCTGCTCGAACCCGAGGTCACCATCGAGGTCACCCTGTACGAGGGCGAGGCATCGGTCACGGCCTGGGGCTGCGACCTGACCTATGATTACGTCCGGATCAACGGCGATTACCGCACCTGATGCGAAGAAAGGCTGAATACCGATGCATATTGATACACAAAGCCTTGCGCCCGAGGCCAAAGCGGGCGTCCTGATCGAGGCGCTGCCCTACATTCAGGAATACTACGGCCAGACCGTCGTCATCAAGTACGGCGGCAACGCCATGATCAACGAAGAGCTGAAGGACGCGGTCATCCACGACATCGTGCTGCTGTCGCTCGTCGGCGTGCGCGTCGTCGTTGTGCATGGCGGCGGCCCCGAAATCTCCGACATGCTCAAGAAGATCGGCAAGGAGTCCCGCTTTGTCAACGGTCTGCGCTATACCGACCGCGAGACCATGGACATCGTCCAGATGATCCTGTGCGGCAAGGTCAACAAGGATCTGGTCACCCTGCTCGAGCACGCGGGCGGCCGGGGCATCGGTCTGGGCGGCATGGACGGCGGTATGTTCCGCGCCAAGCGCCTGACCGACCGCGAGGGCACCGACTACGGCTATGTCGGTGAGATCGTGGACGTCAACCCGCAGCCGGTCATCGACGTGCTCAACCGGGGCTATATCCCGGTCGTTTCGACCGTTGCGCAGGGCATCGACGACGACACCAATTACAACATCAACGCCGATACCGCAGCGGCCAAGCTGGCCATCGCGCTGGGCGCGAAGAAGCTCATTCTGCTGACCGACGTGCGCGGCCTGCTGCGCGACCCCAAGGACGAATCCACCCTGCTGACCCGCCTGAAGGTCTCCGAGGTGCCCGCGCTCATCAAGGAGGGCATCATCTCGGGCGGCATGATCCCCAAGGTGGACTGCTGCGTCGAGGCCGTCCGCAAGGGCGTCGAGCGCGCCAACATTCAGGACGGCCGCGTCATGCACTCGGTGCTCATCGAGCTGCTGTCCAAAACCGGCGTCGGCACCATGTTCATTTAAATCTACCATTCCACGAAACAGAGGGGAAACCAATGACTTACGAAGCACTCAAGGCCGAGGAACAGAAATATGTCATGAATACCTACGGCCGCTTTCCGATCGCGCTCGACCACGGCGAGGGCGCGCGGCTCTGGGACGTCGCGGGGAAGGAATACATCGACCTGTCCTCGGGCATCGGCGTCAACTGTCTGGGCTACAACAATCCGGTCGTGACGGGCGCGATCGAGGCCCAGATTCACAAACTCATGCACGTGTCCAACCTGTTCACGACCGCGCCCATGGTGCAGACCGCCAAGACGCTGGTCGAGGCCACCGGCATGGGCAAGGTCTTCTTCGCCAACTCGGGCGCGGAGGCCAACGAGGGCGCGATCAAGCTGGCGCGCAAGTATTCCTACGACAAGTACGGCGCGGGCCGCAGCAAGATCGTCACCCTGTGGAACTCCTTCCACGGCCGCACGGTCACAACGCTCAAGGCCACCGGCCAGACCCGTTTCCACGACTATTTCTTCCCCTTCACCGAGGGCTTTGACTACGCGGCGGCGGGCGATCTGGACGATCTGAAGTCCAAGGTGGACGACACCACCTGCGCGGTCATGATGGAGCTGATTCAGGGCGAGGGCGGCGTGCTGCCGCAGGACCCCGACTTCGTCAAGGCGGTCGAGCAGCTCTGCCGGGAGCGCGACCTGCTGCTCATCATCGACGAGGTGCAGACCGGTATCGGCCGCACGGGCGCACTATTCTGCTTCCAGAACTACGACATTCAGCCCGACGTCGTCACGATGGCCAAGGGTCTGGGCGGCGGCGTGCCGATCGGCGCGGTCATGGCGGCCAAGACCTGCTGCGACGTGCTGACCCCGGGCACCCACGCGACCACCTTCGGCGGCACGCCCACCGTCTGCGCGGCGGCCAACGCCGTCCTGTCGGTCGTCAACGACCCGAAGTTTCTCGCTGAGGTGCGCGAAAAGGGTGAATATCTGAAAAACGGCATCCTCTCGCTCGGCTCGCCCGCCATCCACGGCGTGCGCGGCATGGGTCTGATGCTTGGTATCATCGTCGACGAGGGCCAGCACAGCGTCTTCGCCAACCGCCTGATCGAGCAGGGCGTGCTGGTCATCACGGCTGGTAAGAACGCCGTCCGCCTGCTGCCCCCGCTGACCATCACCTACGAGGAGATGGACGCCGCCCTCGCAATCATGAAGAACGTATTCTGCAACGAGAAATAAAAGGAGAGTCAAATAAGATGAAGCACCTGCTGAAGCTGATGGATCTGACCTCGGAGGAGATCGTTTCCATCCTTGATCTGGCCGACCAGCTCAAGTACGAAAAGAAAAACAACATCGCCCATCCGCTGCTTGCGGGCAAGTCGCTGGGCATGATCTTCCAGAAGTCCTCCACCCGCACCCGCGTCTCCTTCGAGACCGGTATGTACCAGCTCGGCGGTCAGGCGCTGTTCCTGTCCTCCCGCGACCTGCAGATCGGCCGCGGCGAGCCGGTGCAGGATACCGCCCGCGTCCTGTCCCGCTATCTGGACGGCATCATGATCCGCACCTTCGCCCAGCAGGAGGTCGAGGATCTGGCGAAATACGGCTCGATTCCGATCATCAACGGCCTGACCGACTTCTGCCACCCCTGTCAGGTGCTGGCCGACCTGATGACCATTCGGGAGCACTATGCCGCGCTCGAGGGTCTCAAGCTGACCTACATCGGCGACGGCAACAACATGACGAACTCCCTGATCGTGGGCTGTCTCAAGACCGGTATGCAGATCGCGGTCGCCTGCCCCGAGGGCTACCGTCCCGACCCGGCCGTGCTGGCCTTCGCTGAGGGCAACCCGAACTTCCTGCTGACCGACGACCCGATGGAGGCCGCCGCAAATGCGGACGTTGTATACACCGACACCTGGGCGTCGATGGGTCAGGAAGCCGAGAAGGAAGCGCGCATCAAGGCGTTCGCGGGCTATCAGGTCAACGACAAGCTGATGGAAGCCGCCAAGCCGGGCGCGATGGTGCAGCACTGCCTGCCCGCTTACCGCGGTCAGGAGATCACCGAGGAGGTCTTCGAGGCGCACGCCGACGAGCTGTTCGAGGAAGCCGAGAACCGTCTGCATGCGCAGAAGGCGGTCATGGTCAAGCTGATGGCCGACCCGCAGTAAGACTTCGCGTCCAGGGGAACCCGGTCCCCCCTGAATACAAAAAAGTTCCTGCGGGCACTCGGAACTTTTTGACGGCCCAGGCCGCCTTCTCTTGGCCTGACGGCCAATTCACCTTGTACCCCCGGTTGATCCGCGCCGCTGCGGCGCGGGGTCGAGGAAAAAAAGTCAAATGCAATTCGGCTTTTTTCAGATGGAATGTCGCTTCGCTTCAAGGCTGATTTCCTGTATTGCTGACATAAAAAGTCCGTTTCTTTCCGAAACGGACTTTTTGTTTTGTTCAATCAACCGCGCTTGTTTCGCAGACTGTTCCGGATGGCGCCGGTCGGGCAGGCGGCCCTGCACCTGCCGCAGCGCACACACAGGCGGCTGTCCGGCGTGCGGTGCAGGTCGATATCCATCGGGCAGGCGCGGGCGCACGCGCCGCAGTCCACACACGCGGCCTCGTCCACCTCGTACCGCAGGAAGGCGACCGGGTTAAACAGGCCGTAGATCGCGCCGAGCGGGCAGAAATACCGGCAGAACGGACGGTAAACAACGATGCTCAGCACGATAACGCCGATCAGCAGGGCGAATTTCCACGTAAACAGCGCACCCGCCGCCGCACGGATGCCCGCGTCCAGCAGGGAGAGCGGAATGCCGCCGAAGAGCATACCGGCCGGGCAGATGTACTTGCAGAACCACGGGTCTCCGATGCCGACGGCGTTCACAGCGACCACCGGGAGCAGCAGGACAAACACCACGAGGAAGATGTACTTGACTGCCCGCAGGGGGCGGTCAAAGGGCAGCTTTTTCCGCTTCTTGGGGCAGGGGATTTTGTGCAGCAGTTCCTGAAACAGACCGAAGGGGCACAGCCAGCCGCAGACGAAGCGGCCGCAGAGCGCGCCGACCGAAACAAGAAAGCCGACGACATAGAGCGAGACCTTCCGGCCCCGGCTGCCCAGAACGGCCTGCAATGCGCCGATCGGGCAGGCGCCCAGCGCGCCCGGGCAGGAATAGCAGTTCAGGCCGGGGACGCAGAGCTGCTTGAGCGGGCCGCTGTAAATTTTTCCTTCCAGAAAGCCGCGCAGATAGCCGTTCGTCAGCGCGGCGAAGCAGGCTTGGACAAGCAGACGCAGATGCTTCATCTCAGCCCACCCCGATGCATTCCAGACAGATGCGCACAGCCTTGCGCAGAACAACAGCCGGTTCCCCGTTCCAAACGCCCGCGGCCATCAGGGCAAGCCCAAGCGCGAACAAAAGGGGCGCGGCCAACCGGCGGTTACGCATGGGCGTCCACCTGCGCCAGCCGGTCGGCCAGCTCGGCGCTCCATGCGGCCTTATCCCGTGCGCCCAGCGTGAATTTGCCGACCTCGCGGCCCTCACTGTCAAAGAAGAAGGTGGTCGGAACGGCGTCCACGCCATCGAGGATGGACGCAAGGCTGTCAGCGGGCTGCAGATGCAGATAGGCCGCGCCGGTCTCGCTGACGATTGCGCGCGCCTCGTCCAGCATCTCGTCCGAGCCGTCCAGATCGACGCACAGACCGATGATCTGATAACTGCCGTCGCTCTCGGCGGCCAGCTCGCCCAGCTCAGGCATCTCGTTGATGCACGGGCCGCAGAAGGTTGCCCAGATGTTGAGCATGGTCAGCTTGGCGTTCGCAAAGACGGTCTCATCGACCGTTTCGCCGTCCAGCGTCTGCGCTTCAAAGACCAGCGGTTCGGCGGTTTCGTTCGGTGTGTTTCCGTCTGTCTGTGCTGTGTCCGCGTTGCCGGTCTGCGCCGGCTGGGCGGAACCGGATGCACCGCAGCCCGCCAGCAGCAGGAGCGCCGCGAGCAGAAAAGCAAGTTTTTTCATAGGGATACCCTCCGTTTCTATCACTAAGATAGCATATATCTTGAAAAAAAGAAAGCAAAAACCCCGAAAATATGATATCATAATAGAAAAGCAAAAACAGGAAGGAAAGACCGCACATGACGAATTTCCGGATCACGGTGGCCTATGACGGCAGCCGCTACGGCGGCTGGCAGCGGCTGGGCGGACAGGACAATACGATACAGGGCAAGCTCGAGCACGTGCTGTCCGAGATGGTCGGGCACCGGGTCGAGATTCACGGCGCGGGACGGACGGACGCGGGCGTGCACGCCCGGGGACAGGTCGCGCACTTCAAGATTGAAACCGGGAAAACGCCGGACGAGATTCGCGCGTATCTCAATCGCTACCTGCCCGAGGACATCGCCGTGACGGCCTGTGACGCGGTGGATGACCGCTTCCATGCCCGGCTGAACGCCAAAGCGAAGCGGTATGTCTACCGCATCTGGAACAGCGCGACGCCCAACGTGTTCGAGCGCAAGTACCTGTGCCGCTGGGAAGCGCCGCTCGACCTCGAACGGATGCAGGCGGCAGCGGTGCGTCTGGTGGGCGAGCACGACTTCAAGGCCTTCTGCGGGAACAAGCGGATGAAAAAATCGACCGTGCGCACGATCTACGAGCTGCGGGTCGAGCGCATTGGCGACGAGGTTCGGCTGACCTTCTACGGTACGGGCTTTTTGCAGTATATGGTGCGTATCCTGACGGGCACGCTGGTCGAGATCGGTGAGGGGAAGCGCGCGCCCGAGGAGATCGACGAAATCCTAGCCAGTCGGGATCGGGCACAGGCCGGAATCACGATGCCGCCGCAGGGGCTGACGCTCGACGAGGTCATTTATTAAAATTGATTAAGACGGTGACGAAAAACGCCTGTTCCACGCTCGGAACAGGCGTTTTGAATGGTCAGGAATGTACTTTTAAGGCGTGCTCGACCGCGTTCAGGATATTTTCATAGCCGGTGCAGCGGCACAGATGGCCCGAGATTTTCGTTTTCAGCTCGTCGCGGGTGTAGGCCTTGCCGCTCATGACGAGGGAGAGCGCGGTCAGGATCAGGCCGGGCGTGCAGAAGCCGCACTGGACGGCGCATTCGTCGATGAAGGCCTGCTGGACGGGATCGAGCGTGCCGTCGTTGCGGCGCAGTCCCTCGACCGTCAGGATTGACCGCCCCTGCGCCCACATGGTCAGGTACAGGCAGGAGTCGATGGCCTTCCCGTCGATCAGCACGGTGCACGCGCCGCACTCGCCGACCTCGCAGCCGCGCTTGACGCTGGTCAGCCCCAGCCGGTCGCGCAGGGTGTCGAGCAGGGCTTCGCGGTCGTCCACGGCCAGCTCGACCGGCTGTCCGTTGACCGTCATTTGGATGATCTTCAGCATATCAAATCGCACCTCCCGCCCGGATGACGGCGGCGCGGAACGCCCGCCGTGTCAGTTCTTCGATGAGCTGGAGCCGGAATTCCCGGCTGGCGCGCCAGCTCGAACGCGGGTTGACCTCGTCGAGCACGGCGTGCGCGATTTCGTCGGCCAGCGCGGTCGAGACCGGTTTTCCGACCGCCGCCGCTTCGGCCTGCGGGCAGCGGATGGGCGTGGGCGCGGCCACACCGTAGGCCAGCCGGAGCGCACGCACCGTGCGCTTGTCGTCCGACAGGCGCACCATGACCGCGCAGCCCAGCGTCGCGATTTCCATTGCGGCGCGCTTGCCGTATTTGACCGTTTCGCCCGCGAAGCCCGCGTAGTCCTCGGGTAAAATGCGGATTTCGGTCAGCAGCTCGTCCCGCCGCCGCACGGTGCGGCCTGGGCCGGTGTAAAAGGCGGTGATGGGCACGGTGCGCGTGCCGTCCGCGCTGCGCAGCACGAGCTGGGCGTTCAGCGCGCACAGGCTGGGGGCGGAGTCGGCGCTCGTCGCGCCGTTGACCAGATTGCCGCCGACCGTGCCCGCTTCCCGGGTCTGCGGCCCGCCGACCCGACTGACCGCCTCGCCCAGAAACGGAAGGCAGGTTTGAATGATGGGATCGGCCGCAAGCACGGCGAAGGGGGTGGCCGGGCCGATGACGATCGTGCCGTCGGGCGTGCGGCGCACGCCGGTCAGCTCGGGCAGGCCGTGGATCGAGACGAGATGGGCGTCCGGCAGCTTGCCTTCCCGGATTCGGATGAGCACGTCGGTGCCGCCCGCAATCAGGACGGCGTCCGGGTCTTCCCGCAGCAGGCGGACGGCGTCGGCCGCGTCGGAAGCGGCGGTAAAGCGCTGGATGTCAAACATGGGATGCACCTCCTAACAGACCGGCCGCGCGGAAGTGTTCGATCAGCTTCTGCGGCGTGAGCGGCAGGGAATGGACGGCGACGCCGGTCGCGTTGAGCAGGGCGTTGCGGATGGCGGGTGCGACCGGGATGGCGGGCGGCTCGCCCAGCGCCTTGTTGCCGTAGGGCGCGGTCGGGTCGTCGGTCTCGATGAAGATCGTCTCGAGCCGGGGCGTGTCGGGCGCGGTCGGCAGCTTGTAGTCGAGCAGGTTGGCGTTGAGCGGGCGGCAGTTCTCATCGAACAGCAGCTCCTCGCTCAGCGCGTAGCCCAGACCCATGCTCATGCCGCCCTGCACCTGTGCTTTGGCCAGCGCCGGGTTGATGAGCCGTCCCGAATCGTGGACGTTGATGAGACGGAGAACCTTGATGCGCCCGAGCGGGAGATCGACCTCGATCTCGGCGAAGCACGCGCCGGTCGCGAAGGTGTTGTCGGTGCAGTGGTAGCTTTCCTCGGCGGAGAGGTGGGTGCTGTCGGTCAGGCTGTAGCAGGCCTCCATCGCCGCGTCTTCGAGCGGGAGCAGGGCCGCGCCGGTCTCATCGACGATCCGGTTTTCCCGCAGATCGAGACCGTCCGCCGGACGGTTCAGCATCCGCGCGGCGTAGTCCAGAATCTTCCGCTTCAGGCTTTCGCCTGTTTTCTTGCAGGCCATGCCGCTGACGTAGGTCTGGCGGGAGGCGTACGCGCCGGTGTCGAAGGGGGAAACATCGGTGTCCTGCGTCGAGCACAGGTCGATCCGGTCGAGGGTCACGCCCAGCGCCTCGGCGGCCATCTGGCTGAACACGGTGTCCGCACCCTGACCGATCTCGGTCGCACCCATCTGCACCGAGACCCGGCCGTCCTCGTGCAGGGTCATGCGGCAGGCGGCGGTTTCGAGCGAGATCGGGTAAACGCCGGTCTTGTAGGTAAAGAGCGCCATGCCCACGCCCCGGCGCACTGGGCCGGTCTGACCGGCGTAGGCCGCGCGTTTTTCGTCCCAGCCGATCGCCCGGCGGCCGGCTTCGATGACCTGATCGAGGGCGTAGGTGTGCATGGTGATGCCGTTGTGCGGGTCGACATAGCCGGCCTGCACGCAGTTTTTCAGGCGGAATTGCAGGGGGTCCATGCCGATCGCGTACGCGATGTCGTCGGTCAGCGCCTCGGTGACAAAGCAGCCCTGCGGGATGCCGTAGCCCCGCATCGCGCCCGCCGTCGGACGGTTGGTGTAGACCGTGTAGCTCTCGGAATCGAGCGAAACGCGGTCGCGGTAGCACTGCTTGAACACGTTGGCCGCGTTTGCGGCAATCGCGTGCGCGTGGGAGGCGTAGCCGCCCTGATTGGAGTAGGCGCGGTAGGTGCGGGCGAGCAGGGTGCCGTCCGGCAGGGCGGCGGCAGAGACGTGCCAGTCGAAGGCGTGGCGGGTGCGGGTGCAGCCTAGCACCTCCTCGCGGGTCAGCTCGATCTTGACCGGGTGACCGCCCAGCTTGGTGGTCAGCCACGCGGTCAGCGGTTCGACCAGCACATCCTGCTTGTTGCCGAAGCCGCCGCCGATGTAGGGCTTGATGACGCGCACGCGTGACCACGGGATGCCGAGCGCCTGCCCGACGACGCGGCGGACGATGTGCGGGATCTGGGTGGAGGAGACGACGGTGATCTTCTCGTGCTCCATCCACGCGCAGGCGTGCACCAGCTCGAGGTGACAGTGCTGGACGGCCGGGACGGCGTAGTCGGCCTCGACCGTGACCGCGCCCGGCTGTGCGGCCGCGTCGGCGAAGCTGCCATCGCCCAGATGGAAGGAGGTGTGCGCGATGACATTGCCCGGCTTTTCGTCGTGCAGGCAGGGCGCGCCCTCGGCCATGGCCTCCGCCGGGGTGGACAGGGCGGGATAGGTCTCGTATTCGGCGCGCACCAGTCCGGCGGCACGCTCGGCGGTCAGCCGGTCGCGCGCCACGACGACGGCGATTTCGTCGCCCCAGACGCGCACGCGGGCATTGAGCAGCCTGCGGTCGCAGATGTCCTGGTGGGAGGGCACGGTCGACCACGGGTGACCGGCGGTCGGGAACTGGATGTCGGGCACATCGAAGCAGGTGAAGACCGCGATGACGCCGGGCAGGGCGCGGGCTTCGCCGGTCTCGATCGACGTGACCCGCCCGTTTGCAATGGTGGAACGGACGATCTTTGCGAAATAAGCGGTTTTCGGCTCCAGATCGCCGACGTACTGCGCCTGACCGGTGACCTTGGCGTAAGCGTCGACGCGGGGAACGGACTGACCAACTGCCATGGGCTCTCCTCCTTTCAGCCGCTTTGATGAGCGGCGCGGAATCATTCGGTTTTGGGTTCAAAATCCTTGTACATGAGGCTGGGCTGGATGCCGGTGTTGTGCTGGTATTTGCCGCTGCGGTAGGGCTCGTAATCGCCGTCAATGTCGTGGTAATAGATCTGGCAGATCTCGACGTTGGGATAGATGCGGATGGGCTGGACGCAGAAGATTTCGAGCGTCCAGTAGCCCGCGAAGCCCACGTCGCCGAAGCCGGCGGTCACGTGGATGAACAGCCCCAGCCGTCCGGTCGAGGAACGGCCCTCGAGCATGGGGACGTAGCGGTCTGTCCTGGTGAACTCGTTCGTGCGCCCCAGATAGAGCCGTCCGGGCTCGAGCAGCAGACCCTCCTCCGGAATTTCGATCCGGCGGGCCGGGTTGGGCGTTTTCATGTCGAGCACCTCGTTTTCGTAGACGAGCAGCTCGGGCGCGAGCGAGAGATTGTAGCTGTTGGGGTTCAGACGAGCCGGGTCATACGGCTCAATGACGATTTCGCGGCCGATGTGGCGCGCGATCTCCTTGCCGGATAGAATCATGGGAAACGGTTCCTTTCATTGGGAAAATAGTTCAGAAAAGCTGTGTGCCCGCCGCGTATTTATGGACGACGGCGCGGTCCTCGGCCAGATAGACGATGCGCGCCAGCCGCTCGGCCGGGGTCAGCGGGAAGGGACAGGGCAGGGCGGCGTCATCGAGCACGACCGCGTCAAATTCGTAGCCCGGCTCGAACGCGCCCACCCTGCCGAAGAACGCGCCGCCGCCCCGGGTGGCCATCCAGAAGGCCTCGGGCAGGGTCAGCGGCTTCGCGTCCGGGTCGTTCAGCCGCCAGTGCAGCTTGGAGACCTGAATCGCGTCGGCCATTGCGCGTAGGATGGACAGGTGCGCCCCGCCCGCCACGTCCGAGCCAAGGCCGATGCGCTGGCCCTCGTTCAGTAGGACGCGGGCGGGCGCCGCGCCCGAGGACAGGTTCGTGTTGGACTGGGGACAGTGGGCGATGAACACGCCGCGTTCCCGCATCAGGGCGCGCTCGGCCTCGTCCGACCAGACGCAGTGCGCCATGACGGTCGGGCAGCCGTCGCCGCCGAACAGGCCGAAGCGGTCATAGGCGTCGCCGTAGCCCTGTGCGTCCGGGCACAGCTCTTTTACCCACGCGATTTCGCCCTGATTTTCGGACAGATGGGACTGGACGGGCAGGCCGGTCTCCCGCTGGAGGGCGCATAGGCCGCGCATCAGCTCGTCGGTGCAGCTCGGGAGAAAGCGGGGGGTCAGGATGGGTCGGCAGCGGGTGAAGTCCGAGCATGCGTCCAGCCAGCGGCGGGTGTCGCGCAGGGACTGTGCGGCCGAAGGCTCGCACAGGTCGTCCGTGCCGTTGCGATCCATGTTGACCTTGCCCACCCGGGTGACGAGGCCGGTCTGCTCGAGCAGCGCCATGAGGGTCAGGGTAGCGGGCACGTGCAGGGTGCCGAACAGGACGGCGCGGGTGGTCGCGCTCCGGCGCAGATCGTCCGCGAACAGCGTGTAGGCCGCGCGGGCGTAGTCCTGGTCGGCGTAGCGCGCCTCCTGCGGGAAGGCCTGCCGGTCGAGCCAGTCGAGCAGCTCCATGTCCATGCCCAGCGCGCGGAAGGCGTACTGGGGCGCGTGGGCATGCAGGTCGGTCAGGCCGGGGATGACGAGCCTTCCGGTGCAGTCGTGCACGGGAATGGCCGCGTACCGGTTGGGCAGGGCGTCGAACACGCCCGCGCACAGGCCGTCCTCGCAGACGGCATAGGCGTTTGGCCGGATCGTGAGCGTTTGGGGCGTTTCACTGAAAATGATGTCGCCCTTGATTGCAAAGATGCGCATTTGAGGTTCCTCCTTGGTGGTGACGGCGCGCGGAGGACGACGGGAAAATAAAAAAACCAACCGTGGAAACCGTAGTCCTCAAGCGTGGGAGGACTTATAGTCAACTGTTTCCGGCAGTTGGTAGAGACGCTCATCCGATCATGAGCATATATAAGTCTTTGTGTACTTCTTTATTATAGACGATTCGCCAGCCCTTGTCAATCGGCGCGTGAGCGGGTACAATAGAAAGAGAATGTCGTTTACCGAAAAAGGAGGTACCGATCATGACGAAAAAACTCAGAATTCTTTGCTATACGCTCATCCTCATGTTCACCTTTGTGTCGTTCGTGCTCACGCTGAACGAGATCGATGAGGAAGAGGACGCATGATGCAGGAAAAATTTGAGGTGCTGGCGCTGACCGACGTCAGCCCGTTTTACACCGAGCCGGACGGCGCGGGCGGATTTCTGGCGCACAAGACGCTCAGCGCGTTCAAGCCGGTTTCGACCGGCCGGGTGCAGGAGGGTCTGTTCGAGCTGGCCGCGCGGCTCCCGGCCGACCGGGTGCACCTGTACGCCCACGCGCTCCCGGCGGACGCGATCGTCCGGGCGTGGGTGACGCGCGACCGGGGCACGCTGACGCTCGTGAGCCTGCCCGAACCGGCGGACGACTCCGACCTGCGCGCCCTGCTCGCACAGCAGACCGGCGAAACCGGCTTTGACGACCCGGCGCTCGGCCGGTTCGTTTTGGACCGCATGGCCTGCGTCTACCGGGCGCAGGCCGAATGGCTGGGGCGGCCGGTCACGCTCGAGGTCGAGAACGCGGAGGAGGACGGGCCGCGCGATACCCTGCGCGCCTGCCTGCGGGACGCGGCGGTCTGGGACGAGCGTCTGCGGGAAACGATGGCGGCCTGCGGCCTGACGGACGCCGCGCTGGACAGCGTCGCGGTTGACGAGGCGGGCGCGCTGATCTTCTGGCTGACGGCGGGCGAAAAGATCGTCAGCGTGACCGCCGACCCGGCGGGCGGTGAGCCTGACGTTTCGGTCATCGACCTGCCCTGACAGGCAGAAAAAAACCACGGCGGCAAGCCGTGGTTTTTTGTCTGCACATTTGTTACACCGAAACGACGCCCATAAACTTGAGGATCTCGGTGGCGAGGATCATGACCAGCATGATCGGTGCGATCCAGCGGATCATGATGACGAACAGCTTCTTGCGGCGGAAGGTGCCCGAGGACTCGACCTCGTCGATGACGACCTTGGGGCCGACAATGTGACCGACCAGCACGCAGGTCAGGAAGGCGACGATCGGCATCATGATCGAGTTCGAGATGAAGTCGAAGAAGTCGAGGAAGGCCATGCCGAGGGGCTGGATGGCAGCGAAGGCCTCGCTGTAGCCCAGACAGGACGGGATGCCCAGCAGCAGGACGAAGACGGTGACCGCGATGACCGCGGCGCGGCGGGACAGATGCGCCTTGTCCACGACGATCGAGGTGATGGTCTCCATCAGGGAGATCGAGGAGGTCAGCGCGGCCAGCAGCACGAGCACGAAGAAGACCGTGCCGATGACGTTGCCGAAGGCCATGGACTCAAAGACCTTGGGCAGCACGCCGAACATCAGGCCGGCGCCCGCGCTTTCCTTGACGAGCGTGGTGTCGCCGCCCGAGAAGGCGACCATAGCCGGAATGATCATCAGACCGGCCAGCAGCGCGATGCCGGTGTCGAAGACCTCGATCTGGGTGACCGAGTGCTCGAGCATGTTGTCCTTCTGCATATAGGAGCCGTAGGTGATCATGATGCCCATCGCCAGCGACATCGAATAGAACATCTGACCCATCGCGCCCAGCACGGTGAAGATCGAGAAATCCGACCAGCGGGGCAGCAGATAGAACTTCAGGCCGTCGATCGCGCCCGGGATGGTCAGCGAATAGCAGGCGACGATGGCCGAAAGAATGACCAGAACGGGCATCATGACGCGGCTGACCTTTTCGACGCCCTGCTGGACGCCGCATAGAACGATGACCGTGTTGATCAGCACGAAGATGACGAACCAGGTCACCGGATTGCCCGCGAGGCCGGGCGCCTGCACGCCGATGAAGCTGCCGAAGAAGGCGTCCGATGCGGTCTCCAGACCGTTGCCCGTCAGGAATTCGATCAGATACTTGGTGACCCAGCCGCCGATGACGCAGTAATACGGCGTGATGATGACCGGCACGGCGGCTGCCAGCCAGCCGAGGAAGCCGAAGCGTTTGTCAAGCTGCTTGTAGGCGCCGATGCAGGAAAGCTGTGTGCGGCGGCCAATCGCGACCTCGGCGATCATCAGCGTAAAGCCGAAGGTGACCGCCAGAATGATATAGACCAGCAGGAAGGTGCCGCCGCCGTACTTTGCCGCCAGATACGGGAAGCGCCACAGGTTGCCCAGTCCGACAGCCGAGCCCGACGCCGCCAGGACGAAGCCGATGCGGCTGGTGAAGCTGCTGCGTTGTTTGTTCATTTCCAGAATACCCCCATTCAAAATCTCTTCTGCTCGAATGGTACTATTATTCCATATTTTTTTTTGAAATTCAATCTATTTTCCGAAAAAAATTCAAAAAAGAGGGGATGCTTTTTGGATTTGCTGTTTTAAAGCGATGATATATTAGCAAAATGAAGCAATCAAAGACCTTGACAGAAGGGGCGCGCGGGCGTATAATAACTCCCGTTCACAACCGAATCAGACAGTTCGTAACCATCCTGTCTTTAAACAAAACTAGGACGCCCATGCGCCGCACGCTCGTGCGGAGGTCATGGATTTTTTTGCTGTGCGCACCGCGTGCGGCAAAAAGGGGATGGTGCGCTCTCGAAACGGAGAACGCACTTTTTTATTTTGGAGGAAACGCTATGTCAGACATGCAGCGGTACTCGGTCATCACCGAGAAAAATCCGCGCGAAATCGTTCTGCTGCGCGGCGCGGGCTGCGCGTGGAAAAAATGCACCTTCTGCGACTATCATCTGGACTGCTCGGACGACCCGGCAGCCAATTTCGCCCTGAACCGGGCGGTGCTCGCGCAGGTCACCGGCCGGTACGGCCGACTCGAGGTCATCAATTCCGGCTCGTTCTGCGATCTCGACGGGGACACGATGAACGAAATCGTGCGGGTCTGCCGGGAAACGAACATCCGCATCCTGCACTTTGAGTGCCACTGGATGCACCGGCGGGAGATCCCGGCGCTGCGGGAGCGGTTCGCGGCGGCGGGCGTCGCGGTCAAGATCAAAATCGGCGTCGAGACCTTCGACCGGGACTACCGCGAAACCCGGCTGTGCAAGGGCATCGGGGTCAGCGACCCGGCTGAAATCGCCGCGCCGTTCGACGAATGCTGCCTGCTCTTTGGGCTGGCGGGCCAGACGGTCGAATCCATGCAGCGCGATATCGAGACCGGCCTTGCGCATTTCGAGCGGGTCTGCGTCAATATCATGGTTGAAAATTCGACATCCATCCATCCTGACCCGGCGGTCATTCAGACCTTCGTGCGGGAGCTGTACCCGGTCTACCGGGATAACGCGCGGGTGGACATTCTGCTGAACAATACGGATTTCGGGGTAGGAGGACAGGAAGCATGAGAAACGAACTGTTATTGATCGGGTCGCTGGTGATTCTGTATGGCGCGGTGCTGCTCTGGTACCGCCTGTTCGGGCGCACGGGCATGTACAGCTTTACCGTGTTCGCAACGATCACGGCCAACATCGAGGCGCTGCTGCTGGTGGACGCCTTCGGCATGGAGATGACGCTGGGCAACATCCTGTTTGCAACCACCTTCCTCGTGACCGATATCCTGTCTGAAACCGAGGGCAAGAAGGCGGCCAACCGGGCGGTCATCGTGGGCATCGCAACCTCGATCCTGTTCATTCTGGTCTCACAGTCGTGGATGCTCTATCAGGTCAGCCCGAACGATTTCGTCCGTCCGGCCATCGTCAGCGTCTTCTCGAACACGCCGCGCATGATGCTCGCCTCGCTCGCGGTCTACGCGGTCGCGCAGGTGTTCGACGTCTGGATGTACCACTTCTGGTGGAAGCTGACCACGAAGAAATACGGCGACAGCCGCCGCTTCCTCTGGCTGCGCAACAACGGCTCGACCCTGCTCAGTCAGCTTTTGAACACTGTGCTGTTCACCGCATTTGCGTTCTGGGGAATCCATGATATGCCCACGTTGATTTCGATCGCGCTGTCGAGCTACATTATTTTCGTCGTGACTTCGCTGGCCGACACGCCGGTCGTCTATCTGGCGCGCCGCCTGAAGGAGCAGGGCAAGGACGGCATTTTATAAAAGGTAACAGAATATAACAAAAACCGTCCCGAACCGGGACGGTTTTCCTTTGAGCGGAGAAATAAAAAGACCTTCAACCAAGGTTGAAGGTCTTTGGAGCTAGTGGTGGGAATCGAACCCACGGCCTGCTCATTACGAGTGAGCTGCTCTACCTCTGAGCCACACTAGCAGATGCGCGGTGCGGGAGAACCGGTCTCCTCGGCGCAACAACAGTATTTTATCACAAGGCGGCGGGTTCGTCAATTGCTTCTTTTAAAAAATTTCAAATTATTTTTGGGAATCGCTTGACTTTTGCCGCGTTTCCGCTATAATAGTAAAGGTTCCTTGCTCATATCAAAGGATATGGGCCACAAGTCCAAAAGGAGGTGCAAAATCATGGCAAAGGTATCTGGCAAGTACGAGACTCTTTTCATTGTCAATCCCACCCTGGGTGAGGAGGAAGTCGCTGCCGTCGCGCAGAAGTTCCAGGCGCTCGTAGAGAAGAACGGTACCGTAGACAAGGTTGAAGATTGGGGTAAGCGCCGTCTGGCGTACGCCATCGAAGACCTGCATGAAGGTTACTACACCCTCATCCAGTTTACGTCCGCTCCGTCCTTCCCGGCTGAGCTCGACCGTGTCTTCAAGATCACGGACGGCATCATGCGTTCCATCATCGTCGCCCTCGACTAAGGCTGGTGACGTAACGTGCTGAACAAAGCGATCCTCATGGGCCGCCTGACCCGCGACCCTGAACTGCGCCACACCCAAAGCAATATGGCTGTCGCATCCTTCTCCC
The DNA here is from genome assembly GCA_021531865.1 of Butyricicoccus pullicaecorum. Lineage (GTDB taxonomy): Bacteria > Bacillota > Clostridia > Oscillospirales > Butyricicoccaceae > Butyricicoccus. The sequence continues at coordinate 27,194 of JAFBIW010000010.1, forward strand.
TCGCGATCGACCGCGACCGCAAGGGCCCGAACGGCGAACGCCAGACCGACTTCATCGACTGCGTCGCATGGGGCCGTCAGGCGGAATTCGTCAAGCAGTGGTTCACGAAGGGCATGCTCGCCATCGTGGTAGGACGCATTCAATCCCGTAACTGGGAAGACCGGAACGGAAATAAGCGCGTATCCATCGAGATCAATGTCGACGAGGTCTCCTTCGGCGAGACCAAGAAGTCCCGTGAATCGAACGGCGGCTTCTCCGGCGGCTTTGACTCCGGTTCGCAGATCCGTCCCGAGGGATATGACTCCGGTTCGCAGGCGCCCGCGCCGAGCTTCGACCTTTCGGTCGGCGCTTCGGATTTCGCCGAGCTGTCTGACGACGACGATTCTGACGTTCCCTTCTGATTTTTGAAAAAAGGAGGTACCTGACAATGGAAGAGACCAAAAAGGAATTTACTCCCCGTCCGGAGCGCACCCAGCGCGGCGGCCGTCGCCGCAGAAAGGTTTGCTCCTTCTGCGTAGATAAGGTCGAGGCGATCGACTACAAGGACGTCGCCAAGCTCCGCCGCTACATGTCCGAGCGCGGCAAGATCCTGCCCCGCCGCATGACCGGCACCTGCGCGAAGCATCAGCGCCAGCTGACCGAGGCGATCAAGCGCGCCCGTCACGTTGCCCTGCTGCCCTACACCGCGGAGTAATCTCATACAGAACACGAAAGAGCCTGTCCCAACCGGACAGGCTCTTTTTTGCGTTTTTGTCAAATTAGGAAGGGCGCGCCCGGACTGGCCGGGTGCGCCCCTTCAACAAGAGAGTGTGGTGTTAGCTTGCAAAGTCGATTTCGAGCGCCTCGCCGCTGCGCTGCACGGCAGCGCGGACGGCCTCGACGATCGAACACTCGTCGAGCTTGGCGGGATCGAAGCGGATGCTCAGCGCCGGATGACCGGCGACATAGGTGCAGTCCAGCGTCAGCGCGGCCGGGCAGTCCTGCTCCATCAGGCTGGAGAAAACCTGCTCGGTGGGCACCGAGGACGAGAAGCCGGCGAAGCGCAGGCGTGCGCCGCCGCGCGGCAGCGCCTGGAACTGCTCGGCCGTCGGAAGCTGCTCGAGCTGGGCGATCAGCACGCTGCTTTCGCCGCCCTTGAGCACGCGGGCGTCGGCCGCGCCCAGTGCGCGCAGCACGCGCAGGCTGGCGCTGTCAGCCGATTCGGCGCGCAGCACGACATGACAGCCGTCGAGCAGGCTGTGCAGGACGTCGACCAGCACGGTGCACTGGTCGCCCGCGCAGCGCGCGGGCGCGGCCAGCACGTACTGTGCGGTCTGAGCGTCGGTATCTTTCTTGAGCATGCCCCAGCCGGTCTCAGGGAAGTGCAGGCTGGAGGTCGTAGACATATGATTCATATTCATTCACCTTATTTCAAATTCAAAAACGCGTGTTTGAGCACGCTGTCGGTTCGGTTCTCTCTTGTTTTGAAGTTATTCTACCCGTTTTTGTCATTTTGTGCAAGAAGCAAGATCAAATTTTGTTTATTCCTCCAATAGAAAATTGCTGGCCTGTCAGCTTTTGCAGCCTTTTCTGTGCGAAACCTGCAAAACGGACAGGTGTCCACGAACGGATTTTGTGTGCTATGTGTTCATGGTTTGTACATTTTCCCCGGGAATTTGTAGAGTCTGTCATGGAAACCGGTGAAAAAGCTCTAAAAAGGCGCACCCTGTGAGAGACAGGATGCGCCATGGACGGAAAGATTTGTGAAATTTACTTGCCGAGCTGCTGCGCGAGGAAGGCTTCGTGTGCCAGTGCGTTGCCGCTGAGGATGGAGCAGGGACGGTCAAGGGTGATGGGCGAGCCGTCGAGCTGGGAGATGCGGCCGCCGGCCTCGGTGATGAGCAGCGCGCCGCCCGCGTAGTCCCACGGCTGGAGGATGCACTCGAAGCCCAGCTCGACCCGGCCGCAGGCGATGTCGGCCAGATCGAGGGCGGCTGAGCCGAAGCGGCGCAGATCCTGCATCCGGTCCATCAGGCGGGCGGCGATCGTGAAGGTGCGCTTGCGCAGGGACAGCTCATAGGGGGAGGTGCCGAAGCAGAAGACGCCCGCCTCGAGCGGCCGGTCGGAGACGTGGATCGGGCGGCTGTTTAAAAACGCGCCCTTGCCCTTTTCGGCCGAGAACAGCTCGTCGCGGTAGGGATTGTAGACGACCGAGAGGATGAGCTCGCCGTCCTTGGCCAGCGCGACCGAGATGGCCGAGTGCTTCATATCGCGGATGAAGTTCGCGGTGCAGTCGATCGGGTCGACGATGTAGGCCAGACCGTGGAGGGCGTCGTCGTGGGTCTCCTCCTCCTCGCCGACGAAGTGGGCGGTGGGGAGAAGGTCGAGCAGGCGCTTCTGCAAAAACTGCTGCACCTTGACGTCATAGGTGGTGACGAAGTTGCCGTTGCCCTCCTTGGCGGAGACGGCGGATTCGATGTTGTGGGCGTTGAGGATGATCTGTCCGGCCGCACGGACGGCCTGAGCGATGGCATTGCGCATGGAAAAACACTCCTTATATAAAATGGATGAAAAAGGACAGAGCGTCCGGAAGGAACACTCTGTCCGCGATTATACAAATCGGTTGTGGGTGCGGTCGTAGGAATAGCCGATGGCGGCCAGACGGCTGCACAGGCTGGACTCGGACAGGTCGAGCGCGCTGCACAGGTCGGAGAGCGCGGCGTACTCGTCACGCAGCTTGGTGTTGACAAAGCTGAGCAGGATCATGGGATCATTGGGGATCACGAAACAGACTTCCTTTCTGATAATTGGGGATGTACACGGGAATCAGTGCACGGCAGCTTCTTTTTCCTCGGCCTTTTGGGCGGCCTTGACCGTGTGGGACGGCTCGCGGGATTCGACCGGGCCGCGCAGGTTGTCCGACACCTCGGGCGAAAGGCCGGTGTGGGAGTTGTCGGCGCCGGAGGACACGTGCGATGCGGATGCGGCCGATTCGGCAGGGCTGACCTGCGGCTTGCTCGAATGGTGCTTGATGTTCTTGCCGAGGAAGTCGCGGATCAGGCTGTCCGGATGGCTGGGCACCTCGTCGAGCTGGCGGATGAAGAGGAACTTACGCACGACGTAGAGCAGGGCGACCGAGGAAACGGCCATCAGGTTTTCGAAGGGGGAGGTGTGCTCGACGACCATCTGACGGGCGACGGCGAGCAGCATGACCTCGACGACCGAGTCGATCGAGTGGCTGAAGATCATCTTGACGAACTCGACGCCGATGATGATGGTCATGGCGGTGGTCAGGTAGCCCTGTAACGAGTCGGGGTCAGCGATGAGCTGGATGGGGTGGATGTCGGCGATCAGGCCGATGAGGGACATGCCGATGGCGACGGCGATCGAGACGCCGACGAGGATCTCGAGCAGGATGGAAATGCGGTACAGCTTGGCTTGGATATCGTATTTCATGGCCGTTCTCCTGTTTCTGTTGATTCTTGTATTTTATTATACAGAGGAATCGGACAAATGTACAGAGGAATCGGTATATTTCGGCGAGTATACCGAGAATTACCCGAGAAAATACGCAAAGTTTGCAGGATTTGCGCGAAATCGGATTGCATTTCGGCGGGTGGTTTGTTACAATAGAAGCAGAAAACAGCTTGACCGTTCCGCGCGCGCCTGTTCCGCCCGGGCCGGTCGGTTTTTTTGTCGGAAACATTTGTGTATCATCCGAAAGGAGCAGATATGTTTACAACACAGCAATACGTCGTCGCGTCCAGTCTGGACGAGGCGTATGCGCTCAACCAGAAGCCCCGTGCGACCGTGCTGGGCGGCTGTGGCTGGCTCAAGATGGGCCGCCGCGCGATCGGCACGGCGATCGACCTGTCCGCGCTGGGGCTGGATCGGATCGAGGAATTTGACGACCGGTTTGAGCTGGGCGCAATGGTCACCCTGCGCCAGATCGAAACCAGCGAAGCGCTGGCCGCCGCCTTCGGCCCCTGCCTGCGCGAGAGTGTCCGGCACATCGTGGGCGTGCAGTTCCGCAACTGCGCGACGATCGGCGGCAGCATCTGGGGCCGCTTCGGCTTCTCCGATCCGCTGACCTGCCTGACTGCGCTGGGCGCGTCCGTCCGCCTGCACCATGCCGGTCTTGTGCCCCTGTCCGAATTCATCCGCATGGACTATGACCGCGACCTGCTCGTCGCCGTCGTCCTGCCCAAGGCCGGGCAGCGCGCGGTCTACCTGACCCACCGCGCCACCCAGACCGATTTTCCGGTGCTGGCCGCCGCCGTCTGCCGCCGGGCGGACGGCACGTACTGCGCCGCCGTAGGCGCGCGTCCCCAGCGCGCCGCGCTCGTCGAGGATACCGAGGGTCTGCTCGCCGGCGGTGTGACGGACGCATCCGCCCGCGCCTTCGCCGATTTCGCCGCCGACCGGCTGACGTTCTCGTCCAACCTGCGCGGCTCGGCGGAATTTCGCCGCCATCTCTGCCGCGTGCTCGTCCGCCGCGCGGCCATCCAGCTCGAGGAGGGACAAGCATGAAGATCTCTTACACCCTGAACGGCCGGGCGCGCACCGACGAGGTCGATCCCGCCCGGCCGCTGACCGAATACCTGCGCGCGCAGGGCTGTCTGTCGGTCAAGCGCGGCTGCGAGACCTCGAACTGCGGCCTGTGCACCGTCCTCGTGGACGGCCGTCCCGTCCTGTCCTGCACCACCCTGACCGCCCGCATCAACGGCAAGTCCGTCCTGACGCTCGAGGGTCTGGAGGATCGCGCCGCCGAGATCGGCGGCTATCTGGCCGCGCAGGGCGCGGAGCAGTGCGGCTTCTGCAGCCCGGGTCTGATCATGAACATCATCGCCATGACCGATGAGCTGACCGACCCGACCGAGGACGAAATCCGCGAATATCTGGCCGGAAACCTGTGCCGCTGCACCGGCTACGTCAGCCAGCTCCGCGCCATCCGGCAGTACCTCGCCGACCGGAAGGAGGCCGAACAGGCATGAAACACCGCTATGTAGGCCGGGCCGTCCCCAAGTCGGACGCCCGCGCCCTGACGACCGGCAAGCCGGTCTATACCGACGACATCGCGCCCGCGGGCTGCCTCATTGTCAAGGTGCTTCGCTCGCCCCACGCGCACGCCCTGATCGAAGACATCAACACCGACATCGCCAAAAAGGTGCCCGGCATCGCTTGCGTGCTGACGTGGAAGGACGTGCCCCAGCATCGCTTCACCATGGCGGGGCAGACCTTTCCCGAGCCGTCGCCCTATGACCGTCTGATCCTCGACCGCCGCGTCCGCTTTGTGGGCGACGCGGTCGCCATCGTCGCGGGCGAGACCGAGGAAGCGGTCGACCGCGCTCTGCGCCTTGTCAAGGTCAAGTACGAGGTGCTCGAGCCGGTGCTCGATCCGCACACCGCCAAGGACAACCCGATCCTTGTGCACCCCGAATCCGACTGGGTGGCAAACTGCCCGGTCGGCGCGGACAACAAGCGCAACCTGTGCGCGTCGGGTCAGGACGGCCACGGCGATATCGAGGCGGTGCTGGCCACCTGCGACGTCGTGCTCGAGCGCACCTATCACACCAAGGCCAACCAGCAGGCGATGATGGAGACCTTCCGCACCTTCACCCAGCTCGACGCCTACGGCCGTCTGAACGTCATTTCCTCGACCCAGGTGCCCTTCCATGTGCGCCGCATCCTGTCGATCGCGCTGGGCATCCCCAAGTCCAAGATCCGCGTGGTCAAGCCCCGTCTGGGCGGCGGCTTCGGCGCCAAGCAGACCGTTGTCACCGAGATCTACCCGGCCATCGTTACGATGAAGACCGGCCGCCCGGCTAAAATCATTTACACCCGCTACGAATCCCAGATCGCCTCCAGCCCGCGTCACGAGATGGAGGTCACCGTCCGCATCGGCGCGATGCGGGACGGCACAATCCGTGGTATCGACCTGTATACCCTGTCCAACACGGGCGCCTTCGGCGAGCACGGCCCGACGACGGTCGGCCTGTCGGGACACAAGCCCATCCCGCTGTACTCGGCCAATCAGGAGGCTTACCGCTTCCGCTATGACGTGGTCTATACCAACGTCATGTCGGCCGGCGCGTACCGGGGCTACGGCGCAACGCAGGGCACCTTTGCGGTCGAATCCATTGTGGGCGAGCTGGCCGACGTGCTCGGCATCGACCCGGTCGAACTGCGTCTGAAGAACCTGACCCGCGAGGGACAGATCATGCCCGCCTACTACGGTGAGACCGCCAACGCCTGTGCGCTCGATCGCTGCGTCACACGCGTGCGCGAGATGATCGGCTGGGACGAGAAGGTGAAGCCGCGCGTCATGCCGGACGGCAAGATTCGCGCGGTCGGCATGGCGATGGCCATGCAGGGCTCGGGCATTTCTAACGTCGACGTCGGTTCGGTCATCATCCGCCTGTCGGACGACGGCACCTACAACATGCTGATCGGCTGCACCGATATGGGCACGGGCTGTGACACCATTCTGGCGCAGATGGCGGCCGACTGTCTGGACTGCCGGATGGAGCAGATCGCGGTCTACGCGTCCGATACCGACGTTGCGCCCTACGACTCCGGCTCCTACGCCTCGGCGACCACCTACGTTACCGGCATGGCCTGCGTGCGGGCCTGCACCGAGCTGCGCGAGAAGATCGTCCGCGCGGGCGCGAAGCACCTGCTGCTGACTCCGGACGAGGTCGAGTTTGACGGCGCGCGCGTCTATGCGCTGAGCGACGAGACCCGAGCGGTCACGCTGGCCGATATCGCCTACGGCGCGCAGTGCGGCTGCACCGAAGCACTGTCGGCTACCGTTTCGCACTCCTCGCCGGTTTCGCCCCCGCCCTTCATGGCGGGCGCGTGCGAGATCGAGGTCGATCCCGAGACCGGCCACGTCGAGCTGCTCGATTACGTCGCCGCGGTCGACTGCGGCACGCCGATCAACCCGGCGCTCGCCCGGGTGCAGACCGAGGGCGGTCTGGTGCAGGGCATCGGCATGGCGCTGTATGAGGACGTGGTTTACAGCGACAAGGGCGTTGACCTGTCCAATTCGTTCATGCAGTACAAGATCCCCAGCCGCCTCGACATCGGCAAGATTCGGGTGGTCTTTGAGTCGAGCTACGAAAAGACCGGCCCGTTCGGCGCGAAGTCGATCGGTGAGATCGTCATCAACACACCCTCCCCGGCCATTGCGGACGCGGTCGCCCGCGCGACCGGCGTGCGCGTGCGCACCCTGCCCATCACGGCGGAAAAGATCGTCATGGGCATGCAGGAGAAGGCATAAAGCAAAAGAAAGACCCGCTTTCCATCACGGAAAGCGGGTTGTTTTTTCGGGCATCACCGCATCATTCGGCAAGTGCCGCAGACGCAATGGTGCGGCATTGCCTTAGCTGCCGTTCCAAAGCTCGATCCGGCTGCCGTGCACCAGATAGGCGCGGTCGGCCAGACGCATCATGGGCAGATCGTGCAGGGAATCGGAGTAAAAGGCGTCGACCGACTCGTTCGGGTAGGCGTCCCGGAAGATTCTGACCTTATTTTCGGCGAAGCACAGCGATTTGACCGTGCCGGTGTCGAGGTCGATCCGGGTGCCCAGATAGCGGTGCACGCCCAGACGGCGGCAGATCTCGCACAGCAGCAGCTCGGGACTGCCCGAGAGGATCAGGTCGTCGGGCTTCTGCTGGAGCCGGTAAAAGGGCTTGATGCGGTCCTCGTGGCTGTCCCAGAACGCGTTCACCAGTTCATCCACGTCGCCGACCTCGCTGAGAAAGGCGCGCAGCACGTGTTCGCCCCAGTGGATGATCTCGTCGGCGGTCGTGCGGCATTGCTTGTAGCGCAGCAGCTTCCAGAACACGATCGGAAGGAAGCGGACGAGGGAGGGCTTCCGGCGCAGACAGAACCGGAAGAAATCAATCGAGCTTTCGCCGCGATAGATGGTATTGTCAAAGTCGTAGACCGTCATAGCGGCAAAGCCTCCGTGCAGACCCGACCGTTCGGTCGGGAGGATATGTTGCATTATAGCACGAAATGAGACAAACGTAAACCGTTTTCCCGCGGAACGTCTGGACAAATGCGGAGAAATACGGTATACTGAACCTGTTACGCGGATATGGCGGAATTGGCAGACGCGCAGGATTTAGGTTCCTGTGCCGCAAGGCGTGTGGGTTCGACCCCCACTATCCGCACCAAAGGCGGCAGGTTCCGGGGCAGGAAGCTGCCGCCTGCTTTTTTTGCGGCGGCGCGGACGGGAGGAAAGAACGATGCAATATGTATATCTGCTGCGGTGCGCGGACGGCACCTATTACACGGGCTGGACGAACGACCTGACCCGTCGGCTGGCGGCGCACAACAGCGGCCGGGGCGCGAAATACACCCGGGGACGCGGGCCGGTGACGCTCGCGTTCAGCGAGGTCTTTGCCGACAAAGGCGAGGCGCTGGGCTACGAGGCTGCGCTCAAGAAGCTCAGCCGGGAGCAGAAGCTGGGACTCATCGCCTCGCAGAATACGCCGGACGCCGAATATCTCGAAATTTACGACGCGGACGGCCGTCCCTGCGGCGCGCGGCCGCGCGCCGTCGTGCACCGGCAGGGTCTGCGCCACGCCGTCGTGCACCTGTGGGCGCTCGAAACGCGGGCGGGCGTGCCCGGCTTCTGGCTCCAGCGGCGCGCGCTCGACCGGCCGCTGTTCCCGGGAAAGTACGATCTGGCCGCGACCGGCCACATCGGGGCGGGGGAAGCGCCCGAGACCGCCATCCTGCGCGAAGCGTCCGAGGAATGCGGGCTGACGCTCGCGCCCGGGGACGCCGTGCCCGCGCCCGAGGCCTTTTCGCAGCGGTACGACCGCTCGGACGGCGGCTTTGACGACGAGCTGGCGCATATTTTCCGGTACGACTGCCCGCCCGGCACGGTGTTCCGTCCCGGCCCCGAGGTCATCGGGATGCACTGGGTGCGCGCGGCCGATTTTGCCCGGGTCATGGACGGTACGGCGGACACGCTCCCGCTGGACGACGGCACGGTCATCGGCGCGGACGCGCTGAGCTGCCGCCACGCCGGGGAATGGGCATACATAAAAACTGTGCTGCATATATGAAAAACGCCTGTTTGGTCAAACCAAACAGGCGTTTTTTGTGTTTGCTTATCGCAGGGTCGCGCCGGTCGCCAGCGCGGCGACCAGAAAAACGCCCGCGCAGACCGCGCAGAACACGGCGCGGCGGCGGCATTTCCGTGCGGCGGGCGATTCCTCACCCAACTGGGCGGATTCGCTTTTCGGCCCGGTCAGTGATCCGTAGCGGAACTGAAAGAAAGCCGTCAGCGCGGCGCATACTAAGAATGCGGCGAACAGGAGAGCCAGCAGTGTGGTCGCCATCAGATGCAGTTCATGACGACCGCGAGGACGACGAAGACAATGCCGACAACGGTGGTCAGGCGGGCGAGGGTGTGCTGCATGCTGCCGGCCTTGGACGCGCCGAAGAAGGTGTCCGCGCCGCCGGCAATCGAGCCGGACAGACCCTGACGCGCGCCCTGCTGGAGCAGAACGACGACGGTCAGGAATACGCATGCGATGACCTCGATGATGGACAGGATCAGTTTAACGGTACCCATTTGAATTCCTCCGAAAAAATTATGATCAGAATCGTTTTTTGTATCCCAGCGTAGAAATCCCGCGAAGGGACGCATGTGCATATTTAGCATGATAGCACAAAAATCGGGTTTTGACAAGGGGATACCGGACGAAAAACCGGGGAAAATCAGCGCAGCAGCTCAGCCAGCGGCTTGCCCATGCGGTTGACCGTGGTTTTTCCGCTTCCGGCCTCGACCGCGCACAGGCGGATGGACGACCAGCCAAACTGGGGCTTTTTGTAGTTGATCTCGCTCGACAGGCGGCGCAGGCGGCGCAGCGCACGGGGCGAGGCGGCGCCGTAGACGAGGTAGAAGCTGATGAGGGTGAACTGGTGGGCGGCGTCCGGGCAGACGAGCTCGTCCTGACAGCGGCGGGCGAAGGCCCACCAGTCGTCGAGCGCTTCGTCGGTCAGGTCGGGCACGGCGAAGAGCATGCGGTGCTCGTGGCTGTGGGTGACCGCGCCGCCCATCGAGAGCAGACCCATGAATTTCGCCTCGGCGGCCTCGTCGAACCAGGCGTGCAGGGCGCAGACCCGGCCGCAGACCGGGATGTTCTGCTCGGTGTGGAAGGGGGCGGTCAGGCCGGCGGCCAGCCGGTCGCGCAGGGCGACGAGCGCGGCGGAATAATCCTCCATGGCGACTCCCTGCTTACAGGTCGGCCGGATAGATCCCGGCCTCGGTCATGGCGCGCAGGGCGGCCTGCACGGTGGGCTTGTCCTCCTGATAGGTCACGCCGAACCACTTCGCGTCGGTCGTGAGCACCTTGGCCGTCGCGCGGCCGGTCGTGATGAGCGCGTCCACCGCCGAGGGCAGATAAAATTCGGCCTTCATTGGGTCGGTCTGCAGCTTGTGCGCGAAGAAGTCATGCAGGCCATCGGTCAGGGTGGCGAGGAAGGAAGGGGTGAAGCCCCAGAGGTTCATCGAGACCGGCGTTTCGGGCGCGATCACGCCGCCCTCGCCGTCGGTGAAGCGGATGACGCCGTCCGGGTCGCGGGCGATCCTGGTGCGCTCGACGATATCGGCCAGGAAGCCGTTTTCATCAGCCGTGCACACGCCGCGCGAGACCGTGCCGTTTTCGGTCAGGGTGTTCTGCGCCTGATAGCCGACCATGCAGTAGCGGTACTTGTCGTCGTCCTGCACATGCGCGAGGAAGTTGAACATTTTTGCAAAGGCGTCCGTGCCGTAGAAATCGTCCGCGTTGATGACGGCGAAAGGCGCGTCCACCAGCCCGGAGACACACCAGACGGCGTGTCCGGTGCCCAGCGGCTTTGTGCGTCCTTCGGGCGCGGTCAGACCGTCCGGCAGAGCGGTCAGGGTCTGGAAGGCGTAATCGACCTGCATGAAGCGGCGGGCCTTGCGGCCGATGGCCTCCTCAAAGGTGTCCTGCAGCTCGGGTTTGATGATGAAAACCACCCGGCGGAAGCCCGCGCGCCACGCGTCGTAAATCGAATAGTCGAGGATGATCTGGCCGCCCGGGCCGAGCGGGTCAATCTGCTTGAGACCGCCGTAGCGGGAGCCCAAACCGGCCGCCATAACGACTAAAACGGGTTGATTCATGGTGAGAAGTTCCCCTTTCTGAAATCGTAAATCCAAAATATCATCAGAACTTGACATTATTATAACCGACGCCGGGCAAGGTGACAAGAGTGGTAACGGCAAAATTCACGAATTGCGGGCGGACAGGAAGGATATTTTTCATCAAGACGGAAAATTTGAATTTTTCGCTGCGTCTTTGGAAGGAAGTCCGTTGCAAAGCCAGGGGGGAAATGCTAAAATATTCACAGCTAGAAAAACACATTACGCGAAAGCGTCTGTTGATTCGCAAGTGAGGTAGATTGCATTATGATGCGTAGAACTAAGATTATTTGCACGCTCGGTCCGGCCACCGACAACAAAGAGGTGCTCAAGGACATGATCCGTGAGGGTATGAACGTCGCCCGTATGAACTTCAGCCACGGCTCTCACGAGGAGCATAAGGCACGTATGGATATGGTCAAGGCGTGCCGTGCCGAGGTCGGCATGCCGGTCGGTATCATGCTGGACACCAAGGGTCCTGAGATCCGCACCAAGACCTATAAAAACGGTAAGATCGAGATTCAGGACGGTCAGCTCTTCACCCTGACCACCCGCGACGTCGAGGGCGATGAGAGCATCGTCTCCATCACCTATGAGGGCCTGCCGGACGACGTTTCGGTCGGCACCCGCATCCTGATCGACGACGGCCTGATCGCGTTTGAGGTGCTCGAGGTCAAGGACGGCACCGATATCGTCTGCAAGGCGCTCAACGGCGGCCCGCTGTCCAACCGCAAGTCGATCAACGTCCCCGGCATCAAGCTGAACATGCCCTTCGTCTCCGAGAAGGACCGCGCCGACATCATCTTCGGTCTGGAGCAGGGCATCGACTTCATTGCCGCTTCCTTCACCCGCAACCGTCAGGACATTCTGGACATCAAGTCCATCCTGAAGGAGTACGGCCAGGAGGACGTGCAGATCATCGCCAAGATCGAGAACATGGAGGGTGTTGAGAACATCCGCGACATCCTCGAGGAGTGCGCCGGCCTGATGGTCGCGCGCGGCGACCTCGGCGTCGAGGTTCCGTTCTACGAGCTGCCCGAGATTCAGAAGTACCTGATCAAGACCGCTATTTCGGCCGGCAAGCGGGTCATCACCGCCACCCAGATGCTCGACTCGATGTCCAAGAACCCGCGCGCGACCCGCGCCGAGGTATCTGACGTCGCCAACGCCGTATTCGACGGCACCTCGGCCATTATGCTGTCGGGCGAGACCTCGGTCGGTAAGTATCCGGTCGACACCGTCAAGACCATGGCGCTCATCGCCGTCAACGCCGAGGCCAAGATCCACTATGACCGCCGCCGCGTTACCCGCGACGAGTTCAAGGAGATGGAGGTGAAGGGCGAGCGCAAGACCAACGCGATCGCGCACGCGACCTGCACCACCTCGGCCGATCTGGGCGCGAAGTGCATCGTCGCCGTCACCCAGTCCGGCTCGACCGCTTACGCCGTATCCTCCTTCCGCCCGGGCACGCTGATCGTCGGCGCGACCGAGAATGAGAAGGTTTACCACCGCATGAGCATGTCCTGGGGCGTCATCCCGGCCATGATCAAGCATGCAAGCTCGGGCACCGAGCTGTACACCCAGGCCGTACGCGCCGCTGTCACCGCCTGCGGCGTTCAGGTGGGTGACATCATCACCTGCACCGCCGGTATGCCGGTCGGCCGCGTCTCTTACACCAACACCCTCCGCGTCATCGAGGTCACGCAGGCCTACATTAACATGGCCTTTGAGGACTGATGCGTCCGCGGCGACTGATGCGCCTTGTCCGGCGCTGGCTCCTGCTCCTCGCCGTGCTCGCGCTGCTCGTGGGCGGTGCGCTGTTCGCCCTTGACCACGTCGGCTTCGGCTATGACCGGGACACCGCGTCGCTGGACGGCGCCGAGCTGGGCGTGCAGGTCAAGCCGGACGCCGGGGTGACCAACATCGCCCTGTTCGGCGTCGACGCAGAGAATGACGGTGCGCGCCGCGCCGACTGCATCATGGTGCTCTCGGTCGACGGCCGGGCGGGCAGGCTCAAGCTGGTCTCCCTCATGCGCGACTCCCGGGTGGAGGTCGCCGGACACGGCGAGACCAAGCTCAACCACGCCTACAGCTACGGCGGTCCGGCGCTCATGATCCGTACGATCAACGAGACCTTTGACCTCGACATTGAGCACTATGCGCAGGTCGATTTCTCCCAGATGGCCAACCTCATCGGCGCGCTGGGCGGCGTTACGATCGACGTCAAGGAAAACGAGATCAAGGAGCTTAATAAGTTCATCGGCGAATACTGCCGCGCTGCAGGTGCGGAAGAATGTCCGGTCGAGCAGGCCGGGCCGCAGCTTCTGAACGGGATTCAGGCGATGAGCTATGGCCGCATCCGCAAGGGCGGCACGGGCGACGACTGGGGTCGCGTCGAGCGGCAGTCGGTGATTCTGGAGGCCATGTTCGACCGGGTCAAGTCCCTGTCGGCGGGTGAGCTGGTGCGCCGCGCACCCAGCCTGCTCAAATACGTCACGACCGACCTGTCCCTGCGGCGGATCGCGTCGCTGGCGCTCGGCGCCTTCCGGAACGGCACGCCCTCGATCGAGCACGCGCGCATCCCGGCCGACGGGATGTGGGATTATGGCGGCAGCCACAATCAGTACATCGTATTCGACCTCGATCAGGCGGCGGACATGCTGCATGCCTACCTGTATGAGGATGTACCGCTGACCAAACCGGCCGCGTGAGGATTTTTACGCAAAAACAAAACCCGTTCCCCCTTGGGGGAACGGGTTTTTTTGCGTAGTTACTCCCGGGAAACGGCGGCTTACTCCCGGTCAGCCGCGCGAGCCTCGCGCAGCCAGCGGTAAAAGGTGGAGACCGAGACATGGAGCCGCTGGGCGGCTTCCTCCGCCGTGATCTCGCGCCGCTCGTACAGATCGCGCAGCTTGGCAAATCGCTTCTCCGAGCGCAGCTTGCTGGGCCGTCCCAGCACGACGCCCGCCCGCGCGGCCGCTTCCCGTCCGGCCTGCTGCCGCTGCCGCAGGGTCTCGCGGCTCTCCGCGTCGGCCTCGCGCAGCGTATCCTCGATCAGCGCGCACAGCAGCTCGCGCAGCGGCGCGCCGCCGACCTCGGTTTCGAGCGCGGTGGGGTCCAGACCCAGCGCCTCCGCGCGTGCCCGCAGCATCCGGTCAATTTTCTCCCGGTCAATGTGGTTGTGATCTGAAAACATGGCGCACCCTCCGCTCACTCAAACGTGTCATGAAACTTATCTTATTTTATACTAAATTCCGGAACGGGACAAGAGCGGGGCGCAAAAATTCACATTTCTGTCGAATTAACTGTCCTTTGTCGCTGAGATCAGGTAGCGGTAGATCTGCGGCTTGAACTGCTCGTACAGGCCGAGGTCGACATAAAGATCGCGGTAGTATTCGAACAGGTTCAGCTTGGTGGTCAGCGTGCGGCCGATCGTCAGGGAGGAGGTCAGGCTTTTGTCGCGCTTGCGGTAATAATAGATCGGGGTCTGCAGGGCGCAGAAGGTCTGGGCGTAGCGGATATATTCCAGATTGAACTGGAAGTCCTCGCTCCACTGGAGCGCCTCATTGCAGCGGATGTCGTGTTCGAGGATCAGGTCGCGGCGGTAGAGCTTGTTCCACATGACGCCGTAGTAGAAGCTGGCCGGCTCGTCGAGCAGGTGGCGGGCGAAGAGCCGCTGATCCATGACGCGGGGATGGTTCAGGAAGCCGTAAACCGCGATCTTGTCGTCGGCCACCCGGCAGAAGTGGGAGATGACGAGGTCGGCGCCGGTCTCCTCGGCGCGCTCGACGAGCAGGCGGGTGGCGTTGACGTCCAGCCAGTCGTCGCTGTCGAGAAATTGCAGATACTTGCCTTGGGCGCGTTCGATCGCCAGATTGCGGGTGGCGGAGACGCCGCTGTTCTCCTTGTCGATGACGTGGAAGCGGGGATCGCGCTGGGCGTACATGCGGCAGATATCGAGCGAGGCGTCGCTGCTGCCGTCGTTGACGAGCAGGATCTCAATATTTTGGTAGCGCTGGCGGCGCGCGCTCTCGATGCAGGTGGCCAGATCGGGCGCGGCGTTATAGACCGGAACGATGATGCTGACAAGCGGTTCGTCGGTCTTCCAGATGGATTCGGGCACGGGAAAGAATCAGCTCCTTTGAAAGAAAAAAATGGGCAGAAATCGCTGATCAAAAACAGGTATGGATATAGTATACCAAAATACGGCGGTTATCGCAAAGGGCGCGGCGCAAAAAATACTGGAAAAATCGGCCGCACAGGATTGACGAGCCGTATATCAGGGCATTACAATAAGGATAACCCCTTCGGTGCGAAGGGAAATTGAAAGAGAGGTCGTTAGCAATGCAGGAATTTGATTTCACGATTAAAGATGCGCTGGGCATCCATGCCCGTCCGGCCGGTCAGCTCGTCAAGGCGCTCAAGAATTACGGCAGCAAGGTCATGATCACCAAGGGTGAAAAGACGATCGACGCTTCCCGCCTGATGAGCCTGATGGGTCTGGCCGTCAAGTGCGGCGAGACCATCCACGTCTCGATCGAAGGCCCGGACGAGGACGCGGCTTACGCCGGTATTCGCGCGTTTCTGGAGGAGAACCTGTAAACGCGGGCAAACAAAACAGCCGCGCGGCCATGGCCTGCGCGGCTGTTCGTTTTTGAGGAGAAGGCACGCTCATCGGGAGGGATTGCTCGATTTGCGCCAGAGGTAATCGGCGCAGAGATGGCGGACGGCCTGCCGGGAGCGGATGGAAATGGGGACGCGGTCACCGCTGTCGGTGATGAGGCAGTCGGACTCGATCGAGATAACATGGTCGAGGTTAATGACATAGCTTCGGTTGCAGCGGATGAACTGCTTTTTGGGGAGCTGGTTCTGGATGTCCTTCAGGGGCATATTGGTCTCGTGGCAGACGCCGGTGGCGCAGTGAACGATGCACTTCCAGTCATACACCTCAATGAAGCGGATGTCCGAAAGCGGAATCTCAACGCGCGCGCGCTTTGAGACGATGTGCAGGGATGGGGCCGTACTCCTGGGCAGCATTTTCCTCACCCGCCTTTCTATCAACGGCGCGCCCTCCGACCGGAGCGGCGCGGCCCGGGGAATATACTGATCCTCGTTTTGCCTGTTCATATTATTCTACCACATTTTGCAACAGAAAGCGAACGGCAAAAGGCACATTTTACGCTCCAAAGCAAGGCGTTCACAAGAAGTATAACCTTCATTCACGGGAAGTCGGACAGAGGGGCGAAAATCAAGCGGCTTTTTTTCGCCCCTCGCTTGACAGGAGCGACAGGGACGGGTATACTAAAGAAAACAAGATTTTACCAGATGACCAAATTAATCGGACAGGGGGCGGCACAATGGCGGAAGAGAAAAATATCCGCGAGGAAAACACGGAGGAGCGCATTCTGGACGCAGCATTCGACGTCGTGCAGGAGCGCACGATCAACGGAACCCGCATGGCGCTTATCGCCGAGCGGGCCGGTCTGTTCCAATCGAACATCCACTATTATTATAAGTCGAAGCATGAGCTGATGCTGGCCGTCCAGCGCAAGGTGCTCGCGCGCTGCATGGAGCTGCGCGCGGCGCTGCTCGCCCAATGCGGCCCGGACAGCGGCATGGCTGAGCGTATCGGCATCTTCTGGGGACAGAAGCGGGAGTTCATTTTGAATGAGCCACGGTACGACTTCGCGGAGATTGACTTCTGGGTGCAGTCCCGGGTCGACGCGGAGATCCGTCAGAACTTTGTCGAATCCTTCCGCTACTGGCGGTTGGAGATCAAGAAAATGCTCAAGGAATTTGGAGTTCCCGCCGAGCGGGCGGCAATGCTGGCGGCGGTCATGACCTCCATGATGGAGGGTGCGTCGTTCCAGTACCTGATTGATCCGGCCGCGTTCGATCTTGACGCCTATTTCGATTATTGCACACAGATGGTCATTCGAGAAATTCGGAACGGCTGATTTAGAAGGACGCGAGCCCGGAAGGGTTTGCGTCCTTTTTCTGTTTGTTCAATCTGCTGTAAATCTGGTATTAAATTTTGGACAAAACAAGGAGAAGTAGAGTCATGAAACAAATTTTGTATGGCGGCACGGTCATGACCCGTGACCCGGCCTGCCCGATGGTGGCGGACGGCGCGGTCGTCTTTGACGAAACGGCCATTCTGGCCGTCGGGAAGGCGGACACGCTGCGCGCCCAGCATCCGGACGCCGCGCCCATCGACGCGCGGGGCGGGATCATCCTGCCCGGCTTCCTCAACGCCCATCACCACATCTATTCGGCCTTCGCCCGCGGCCTGTCCATCCCGGGGAACAATCCGGTCGATTTTGTGGGTGTGCTCGAGGGCACGTGGTGGAATATCGATCGCCACCTGACCCGGGATATGACCCGGATGTCGGCCTATATGACCCTGATCGAGTCGATCCGCTCGGGCGTGACCACGGTCTTTGACCACCACGCCTCCTTCTGCGAGATCGAGGGCAGTCTGGATGAGATCGCGCAGGCGGCGACCGAGCTGGGCGTGCGCGCCTGCCTGTGCTACGAAATCTCCGACCGTGACGGTGCGGAGAAGGCGCGTCAGAGCGTGCTCGAAAACGAGCGCTTTGAACGGGTCTGCCGGGAGGATCACAGCGGCCTGCTGGCCGCCCTGTGCGGCATGCACGCCTCGTTCACGATCTCGGAGGAAACGATGGACTTCGCGCGGGCGCACACCGACACCGGCTTTCACATCCACGTCTGCGAGGGCGCATACGACCGCGACCATTGCAGCGCGCACTACCATGAGACCGTCATCGAGCGGCTCGACCGTCACGGCATCCTCGGCCCGGACACGATCTGCGGCCACTGTGTTTATCTGACCGATTCTGACCGCGCCCGTCTGGCTGAGACCGGCACGGCGGTCGTCCACAACCCGCAGTCCAACATGGGCAACGCGGTCGGCGTGACCGATGTGCGCGCCCTGATGCGGGCGGGCGTCACGGTCGGTCTGGGCACGGACGGTTTCACGTCCGATATTCTGGAGTCGATCAAGACCTCGAATGTGCTCATCCGCCACATGAACCAGCATCCCTCGATCGGCTTTGCCGAGACGATGGAGATGGCGTTCGAGAACAACGCCAAGCTGGCAGACCGCCGCTTCGGCGACACCTGCGGCGTGATCCGGCCGGGCGCACGCGCCGACCTGATCGTGTCCGATTACCGCCCGATGACCCCGCTGACCGGGGACAACATCAATGGCCACATCACCTTCGGCATGAACGGCCGGAATGTCACGACCACGATCTGCGGCGGCCGCGTGCTCATGCGCGACCGGGTGCTGACGACGGTGGATGAGGAGAAGATTGCATATGAATGCCGCACCCAGTCCGAGAAGCTGTGGCGTGCGCTGGGCGCGCTGTAAGGCGCGTGAAAGAGACAGAGGAGGAGAACCGAATATGAGTGATCGCATGAGAGCTGTGCCCTTCGGCACGCTGCTGACCCAGTCCCTTGCGGATTTCCGGGAGAAGAAGGAGCTGTACTGCGTCCCGGTCGCCGACAGTCTGCCGAACGTCGGCCTGACCTTTGCCGGCCGGCCGCTGTCCGTGCCGGTCGGCCCGGCGGCAGGTCCGCACACCCAGCTTGCGCAGAACCTGATCGCGGGCTTCGCGGCGGGCGCGCGGGTGTTTGAGCTGAAGACCGTGCAGATTCTGGAGGGCGAGGAGCTCGGCATCCAGAAGCCCTGCATCTGGACGGGCGATGAGGCGTACAATATCGAGTGGAGCACCGAGCTGACCGTCGCGGGTGCACGGGACGAGTACATCCGCGCCTACTTCATTCTGAAGCTGCTGGCGCGGGAGTTCGGGCTGGACGGCGATTTCCAGTTCCATGCCAGCGTGGGCTATGACCTCGCGGGCATCCAAAGCCCCAAGATCGACGGCTTCCTGAATGCTATGCGGGACGCGTCGGGCACGGCCGCGTGGCAGGAGGGCGTCGACTGGACGCTCGCCCATCTCGACCTGTTCGAGCACGTGGACGCCGATTTCGTCCGTTCGATCCCGCCCTGCGTGACCGATTTCGTCACCCTGTCCACCCTGCACGGCTGTCCGGCGGATGAGATCGAGCGCATCGCGGCCTACCTGCTGACCGAAAAGGGCTTCCACACCTTCATCAAGTGCAACCCCACCCTGATCGGCTATGAGAAGGTCAAGTCCCTGCTCGAAACGCTGGGCTATGATTATATTTCCTTCGACACCACCCATTTTGATCACGACCTCAAGTTCGACGACGCGGTCGCCATGCTGAGCCGCCTGCGCGAACTGGCCGCAGAACGCGGCCTGACCTTCGGCGTCAAGCTGACGAACACCTTCCCGGTGCAGATCGTGCGCGGCGAGCTGGCGGGCGACGCGATGTACCTGTCGGGCAAGCCGCTCTTCCCGCTGGCGCTGCATGTCGCGCTGGCGCTCAGCGAGGCCTTTGACGGCGCGCTGCCCATCTCGTTCTCGGGCGGCATCGACACGCACAACGTGCACGATGTGCTGGCCTGCGGCATCGCACCGGTCACCGTCGCCACCCTGCTGCTCAAGGCGGGCGGCTACAAAAACCTGACCCGGCTGGTAAAGCTGATGCCCGAAGAGATCCCGGCTCAGGTCGACGTACCCGCCCTGCGCGCCCTGTGTGAGTCCATCCCGGCCGACCCCTACTATCAGAAGAAGGCCGACCGTCCCCGCCCGGCGCGCCCCGAGACCTGTGATCCCGCCTGCTTCCGCTGCCGCAACTGCGTGGACGTCTGCCCCAACCGCGCGAACGTTCCGGTGCCCGGCATGAAGCTGAGTATCCATCTGGACGCGCTGTGCAACGAATGCGGCAACTGCGCCTGCCTGTGCCCGCTCGGTCTCACGCCCTACCGGGATAAGTTCACCCAATTTATTTGCGCGGAGGACTTTGAGCAGTCCGAAAACGACGGCTTCCTCGGACGGGAGCGTCTGCGCTGGCAGGGCGAGACCGGGACGGACTTCTCCGTCCTGCCCGACGAACTGCGGCAGGCCATCGACCGTCTGCTGGGCTGAGAGGGGGAAGCAAATCATGACGACACTGATCCGGGGCGGCACGCTGGTCGACGGCGCGGGCGAGCGCCGCGCCGACCTGCTGCTGGAGGACGGGAGGATCGCGGCCGAGGGAACGAATCTCGCGGGCGACACCGTTTTGGACGCGTCGGGCTGTCTGGTGTTCCCGGGTTTCATCGACGGCCACACCCATCTCGATATGCCGGTCTCGGGCACGGTGACGGCGGATGACTTCCGCACCGGCTCGGAGGCCGCTCTGCTGGGCGGCACGACCCTGCTCATCGACTTTGCCACCCAGGACAAGGGCGGCACGCTGGCGCAGGCCCTCGCGGTCTGGCACAGCCGGGCGGACGGCCGCTGCGCCTGCGACTACGGCTTCCACATGGCGGTCACCGACTGGAACGAGCACACCCGCCGCGAGCTGCACGAGATGGCGGACGCGGGCGTGACCTCGTTCAAGGCGTACTACGCCTATGACACGCTCATGCTCTCCGACCCCGAAATGTACGATCTGCTCTGCGAAATGCGCGAGATCGGCGGTATTCTGGGCGTACACTGTGAAAACGGCCCGGTGCTCGACCGCCTGCGTGCGCAGGCGGCTGCCGCCGGTCATACCGACCCGTCGTGGCACCCGCGCACCCGCCCCTCCATCATCGAGGGCGAGGCGGTCGGCCGCTTCCTGCGGCTGGCTGAGCTGGCGGGTGCGCCCGCGTGGGTCGTTCATCTCTCGACCGCCGACGGCCTGTCCGAGATCCGTGCCGCCCGCGCGCGCGGTCAGCGGGTCATTGTCGAGAGCTGTCCGCAGTATTTCACGTTGGACGAATCGGTCTACGACGTGCCCGATTTCGAGGCGGCGAAGTACGTCTGCTCGCCCCCGCTGCGCCCGCTGTCCGATCAGCGGATGCTGTGGGGCGCGCTCGAGCAGGGTGAAATCGACATTCTTTCGACCGACCACTGTTCCTTCAACTTTAAGGGACAGAAGGAGCTGGGACGGGACGATTTCCGCCTGATCCCGAACGGCATGCCCGGCATCGAGCACCGCCCGACCGTCATGTATACGGCGGCGGTCGCCTCCGGCCGTATGACGGCGGTTGAGCTGGTGCGCCTGCTGGCCGAGAATCCGGCCAAGCTGTTCGGCGTGTGGGAGCGCAAGGGCAGCCTGACCCCGGGCAAGGACGCCGACGTCGTGATCTACGACCCGCGCGCGTCGCAGACCATTTCGGCGCAGACCCAGCGCCAGAACTGTGATTACACCCCCTACGAGGGCTTCCGCACGGCGGGCGCGGTGCGCGACGTCTTCCTGCGCGGCATCCACGCCGTACAGGGCGGGAAGCTCATGGAGACCGGCTGCGGGCAATATGTCGCCCGCGGGAAGATGAGGTGAACGGTATGTATACACTGACGATCAACGGCACGGTCTATTCCTATGAGGAGGATCGCCGCCTGATGGATGTGCTGCGCGGCGATCTGGGTCTGAAATCGGTCAAGGACGGCTGCTCGGAGGGCGCCTGCGGCACCTGTACCGTCCTGATCGACGGCAAGCCGACCAAGTGCTGCGTGCAGAAGCTCTCCCGCGTCAACGGCAAGACCGTCCAGACGGTCGAGGGTCTGACCGACGCCGAGAAGGAGCTGTATGTCTATGCCTTCGGCGCGGCGGGCGCGGTGCAGTGCGGCTTCTGCATCCCGGGCATGGTGCTCTGCGCCAAGGCCCTGCTCGACCAGAACCCCGACCCCACCCGGGACGAGATCGCCTTCGCTCTGCGCAACAACTACTGCCGCTGCACGGGCTACAAGAAGATCATCGACGCGGTCAAGCTGGCGGCGGCCATCCTGCGCACGGGCGGACACATCCCCGAAGCGCCCGCCATCGCCGGCATCGGCGGCAAGTACCACCGCATCGACGTGCGCGACAAGGTACTGGGCACCGGCAAGTACACCGACGACATCGAGCTGCCCGGCATGCTCTACGGCTCGGCCGTCCGCGCGGCCCATCCGCGCGCCCGCGTGCTGGCGATCGACACGACCGAGGCCGAGCGGGTTCCGGGCATCGTGCGCGTCGTGACGGCGGCCGATATCCCGGGCGAAAACAAGATCGGTCACATCAAGCACGACTGGGATACTTTGATCCCGATTTTCGGCTACACCCACTGTCTGGGCGACGCGATCGCGCTGGTCTGCGGCGAGACGCTCGAGGCCGTTGAGGCGGCCAAGAAGCTGGTGCGCGTCGAATACGATGTCAAGGAGCCGATTTTTGACCCGTTTGTCGCCATGCAGCCGGACGCGCCCCTCGTCCACCGGGGCGGCAACGTGCTGGCGCACGAGCATCTGGTACGCGGCAACCCGGACGAGGCCATCGCGAACGCAAAGTACGTCGTCACCCGCTCCTACCAGACCCCGTTCACCGAGCACGCCTTCATGGAACCCGAGTGCGCAGTCGCCTCGTTCGATCACAATGAGAACGTCGTTACCCTCTGGACGTCCGATCAGGGCGTTTACACCACCCAGCACGAGTGTGCGCTCATGCTCGGCCTGCCGAATGAGCAGGTGCACGTCATCAACGCGCTGGTCGGCGGCGGCTTCGGCGGCAAGGAGGATATGTCGGTGCAGCACCACGCGGCGCTGCTGGCCTATCTGACCGACCGTCCGGTCAAGGTCAAGCTGACCCGCGCCGAGTCCCTGCTTGTCCATCCCAAGCGCCACCCGATGTGGATCGAGTGCACGACCGCCTGCGACGAGAACGGTATGCTGACCGGTATGCGGGCCAAGGTAGTCTCGGACACCGGCGCGTATGCCTCGCTGGGCGGCCCGGTGCTCCAGCGCGCCTGCACCCACGCCGCAGGCCCCTATAATTATCAGAATATCGACATCGAGGGCACCGCCGTCTACACGAACAATCCGCCCGCCGGCGCGTTCCGCGGCTTCGGCGTGACCCAGACCTGCTTCGCGACCGAGTGCAACCTCAACCTGCTGGCCGAGATGGTCGGCATTTCCCCGTGGGAGATCCGCTACCGCAACGCGATCCGTCCGGGGCAGGAGCTGCCGAACGGCCAGATCGCCTTCCCGGGCACGGCCTTTGCCGAAACACTCGAGGCGGTGCGCGAGGTCTACGAGAGCCACCCGCGCGCGGGCATCGCCTGCGCGATGAAGAACGCGGGCGTAGGCGTCGGTCTGGCCGACTGGGGACGCTGCCGCCTGACCGTCGAGGACGGCAAAATCCACATCCGCTCGGGCGCGTCCTGCATCGGACAGGGTCTGGGCACCGTGCTGACCCAGGTCGTCTGCGAGGTCACGGGCGAGCCGGACAGCAATATCGTCTACGAGCCTGCGCAGACCAACAACGCGCCCGATTCGGGCGTCACGTCCGGCTCCCGCCAGACCTTGGTCACCGGCGAGGCCTGCCGCCGCGCCTGCCTCCAGCTCATCGAAGCCAAGGGCGAGGGCACGCTGGCCGATCTGAACGGACAGGAATTTCTGGGCGAATATCTGGCCAAGACCGACCCGATGGGCTCGGACAAGCCCAACCCGGTCTCCCACGTGGGCTACGGCTACGCCACGCAGGTTGTCTGCCTGAATGAGGACGGCACGATCGAAAAGGTGGTCGCGGCGCACGACGTGGGCAAGGCGATCAACCCGATCTCGTGCGAGGGTCAGATCGAGGGCGGCGTTGTCATGTCGCTGGGCTACGCCCTGACCGAGCGCTTCCCGCTCAAGGACGGCCGTCCCACCCTCAAGCTGGGTCAGCTCGGCCTGTTCCGGGCGAACAAAACGCCCGATGTGCAGAGCATCCTCGTCGAGAAGAACAAGGACGATCTGGCCTGCGGCGCGGTCGGCATCGGTGAGATCACATCCATCCCGACGGCGCCTGCCGTGCAGGGCGCGTATTACCGGCTGGACGGCAAGTTCCGCACCAGCCTGCCCCTTGAGGACACGCCCTACACCCCGAAATAAGCAAAAAAAAATCCTCCCGTTTGGGAGGATTTTTTTGACCTGAAATGGTTTACTTCTTCTGCTCCTTGGGCAGGGTCAGGTTGAGCAGGATGGCGACGATCGCCGCGACGACGACGGGCGAGCTGCCGAACACGGTGGTGACCCAGGACGGGAAGCCGCCGATCGCGCCCTCGACCTGCGTGATGCCGACGCCCAGCGCAACCGACAGACCGACGACCGCGCTCGAGCGCATCGAGAAGCCGTCCGAGGTGATCATGCGGATACCGGTCATCGTGATCGTCGCAAAGACCGAAACGGTCGCGCCGCCGATGACGCTCTGCGGGATGGTGGTCAGGATGGCCGAGAACTTGGGCACAAAGCCCGCGACCGCGAGAATGATGGCCGCGAAGGCGAAGACCGCGCGGTTGATGACCCGGTTGACCGTGACAATGCCGACGTTCTGGCTATAGGATGCGGTCGGCAGGCCGCCGAAGAGCGCGCCCACGATACTCATGACGCCCTGACCGATGATGCCGCCCGAAAGCTCCTTGTCGGTCGGCATACGATCCATACCGCCCATCGTAGTCGAGGACAGGTCGCCGATGGTCTGCACGGCGTTGATGATGTAAACGATGGCCAGCGAGACGCAGGCGCTCGCCTCAAACTGGATGGGGAAGTGCATGGGCATGGGCAGGTTGAACCAGCCGGCCGAGGCGACCGAGTCGAAGCTGACCATACCGAGCGCCAGCGCGACGCCGTAGCCCACGAGCATACCGAAGAGGATCGCGCCCAGCTTGAGCACGCCCCGGCAGAAGTGGCTGAGCACGGTGACGACGAGCAGGGTGATCAGGGCGACCGCCCAGTTCTTGGGCGAACCGAAGCTCTCGCTGCCGGCGCCGCCCGCCATGTACTTGACCGCGGTCGGATAGAGCGACAGACCGATCGTGAAGATGACCGTGCCGGTGACAAGGGGCGGGAAGAGCACGCGGATCTGCTTGACGAAGATGCCGAACAGAACCGCGACCACGCCGCCCACGATCTCAGCGCCTAAAATGGTGGGCAGGCCGAACTGACCGCCGATGGCCAGCAGGGTGGGGACATAGGCGAAGCTGATGCCCATGATGACCGGCAGACGGGAACCGACCGGGCCGATCGGGAAGAGCTGAATCAGAGTCGCCAGCGCCGTGATGAGCAGGGAGACCTGAATGAGCAGCGTGCGGTCCGCGCCCTCGATGCCGCAGGTGTTGGCAATCAGGATGGACGGGGTGACGATGCCGACGATCGCGGCGACAACGTGCTGCAGGCCGAGCGGGATCAGCTGGTTGGCCGATGGCATACCCTCATAGCGGAATACGCCGGAAGGGTCATGCGCGGTTTTGTTGGACATTGGGAACACCTCACAAAAATTTTCTGTACAAAAAAATATTTTTCATGTATTCTTGCCGATAGTATCAATATACACGACAAGAGGACAAGATGCAAGCAAAACCGTGCCATTGACCGACAAAACATCGAGCCAAAATTTAGTGAATCTGCGCATGGACAGGGAAAACAGACCGAAATATGCCTGGACGAGCGAGGAGACGGCGGCGGTTTTCGCGCGTTTTCTTGTGCCGCGCGTTCAGGTGTGCTAAAATAAAAGACAGAGAACCCGCGGCGCGGCCGCGGTCAGGAGGAACGAACACATGGCATGGCTTTTCGGCAATTCGGAAGAGAAGAAAAAGAAAAAGCAGGCCCAGCAGGCGCAGACCCTCTTTGCGGACGGTTTGGCGCGGCTCGAGGCTGAGGCATACGACGAGGCGCTCGACCTGTTCCGGCAGGCGCAGGCGCTGGGACACGAGGAAGCGGCGGCTAAGATTGCTGAGCTCGAAGCGAAGCGCGCCGCTGGGACGCAGGCGCCGCAGAGCAGTCTGCGCATCCCAGAGGCGGAAGCGCGCGCCCTGCTCGAAAAGGGTCTGGCGGCGCGTGACCGGGGCGACTATTCGACCGCGCTCGCCGCGCTGGGCGACGCGGCCAAGGGCGGTCTGCCCGAGGCGATCTTTGAATTCGGTCAGATGTTTTTCACCGGCCGGGGCGTGGAGCGCTCGCTCCAGCGGTGCTACGAGTGCGCGGTCTCGGCGGCCAAGCTGGGCTATCCGCGTGCGATGCTGTTCATTGGCACGCTCTACCTCAAGGGCATCGGCTTCCCGGCGGACGGCAAGAAGGCGGCGGAGTGGCTCGAGCAGGCGGCAGAGCTGGGCGACGCTTCGGCGCAGTTCAATCTGGCGCTGCTCTACAGCAAGGGCGACATGATCGAGCGCAACTGGGATAAGGCCATCCCGCTGGCCGAGCAGGCGGCGGCGCAGGGGCATGAAAAGGCACAGGAGCTGCTCGACAACCTGCACCATGCCGAGCGCGACGAATGGATGAACGAGGGCGTCAGCGCCTACAAGGCGCACGACTTCCAGAAGGCGGCCTTCCTCTTCCGCCAGTCGGCCGCGGCCGGCTCGATCCCGGCGACCTTCAACCTTGCGCTCTGCTACGAAAACGGCGAGGGCGTGCGGCAGGATCGCGCCAAGGCGCTCGAATGGTACGAAACGGCGGCGGAGGCCGGTCACGCCCGGGCGCAGTGCTGCGCGGGCGCGCTGTACGAGAACGGCGGCGAGGGCGAGGTCGGGATCGACCCTGAAAAGGCGGTCTACTGGTACGAGAAGGCGGCGGAGCAGGGCAACGACCGGGCGCAGGCGCTGCTGGCGTCGGCCTACCGCCGGGGCTTCGGCGTGCCGCAGGACCCGGCGCTGGCTGTGCAGTGGTACACCCGCGCGGCCTCGCAGGGCAACGCCCAATCCCAGTACGATCTGGGTCTGTGGTACATCGAGCGGGCGCGCGACCTGACGCCCGAGATGCGGTCTGAAATGCTGGCCCGCGCCCGGGTCTGGCTGGAAAAGGCGGCGGCGCAGGGCTTTGAGAAGGCCAGCCGGATGCTGCCCGACCTGATCCGCCTGCAGGGCGGCGGACAGGATCGCTTTGTGCAGGCGACCGAGGCCATGTCGCGCGGCGAACACGAGACCGCGTTCGAGCTGTTCCGTGCCTGCGCCGAGGAGGAGGGCGTGACCGAGGCCATGTTTGCGCTGGCACAGTGCTATGAGAAGGGCGAGGGCGTCGAGAAGGATCTGCCCCGCGCGTTCTCGTGGTACCGCAAGGCGGCTGAGGCCGGTCATCCGCGCGCGATGCTGCTCATGGGTATGGCGTACGAAAACGGCGGCGCGGTCAAGAAGGATATGAAGACCGCGCTTGGCTGGTACCGCCGGGCGGCGCAGGCTGATAACGCCCGCGCGATGCTGCTGCTGGGCGTGGCTTATGAAGCCGGTCACGGCGTCGAAAAGGATATGAAGACCGCACAGGAATACTATCTCGCGGCCTACCGGCAGGGCGACGAGCTGGCGCAGCTCTATCTGGGCATGGCCTACCGCGACGCGGCGGGCGAATTGCAGGATCTGGCGCAGGCCGACGCGCTGCTCCGCCCGCTGGCGGACAAGGGACAGGCCAACGCAATGCGCGAGATGGCGCTGCTCGAATGGTCGCGCACGCGCGGGCTGCGCAAGCCTGAGGAAATCCTCGTGCACCTCGATCAGGCCTGCGAATGGGCGAAAAAGTCACAGGACGCGGGCGACAAGAAGGCGGAAGACCTGCTGAAAACGCTCGAGCAGAAGCGCGCCGCCATGCGCGGCGCAACGCCGCAGGGGCTGCTTGCCGGCGGCTTGCAGCTTTTGCAGGGCAAGAACGTCAAGCAGGACGTGCCGACCGCGCTCAAGCTGCTGCAGATGGCGGTCGAGGCCGGAAACGGCGCGGCAGCCGGTGTGCTCGGCCTGACCTACGCCAAGGGCGAGCAGGTGAAAGCCGATCTGGACGCGGCACGCGGCTGGTTTGAGAAGGGCGCGGCGCTGAAAAACCCGGAATCCATGATGAATCTGGCGCATATGTACGCAAACGGTCTGGGCACCCCGCAGGATCTGACCCGCGCGGCCGATTATTACCGGCAGGCGGGCGAGCTGGGCTTCGGCGCGGGCGCGTTTGCGCTGGCGCAGCTTTACCGCGACGGCCGGGGCGTGCCGCAGGATAAGGAGCAGGAGTTCGCATGGGCACGGCGGGCGGCCGAGGCCGGATATGCGAACGCGCAGTACCACATCGCCGCGATGTACTGGAACGGCGACGGCGTCGGCTCGAACATCATCGAGGCCAGAAGCTGGATGACCAAGGCGGCCGAGCAGAACTTCCCGCAGGCGAAGGATATGCTGGCGCGCATGGACAAGGCGCTTGAGGAAGCAAGACAGCGCCGCGCGGCGCAGCAGCCCGAGGGCGAAGCATAACAAAGCCGGGATCCGTCCCCCTTGTTGGGACGGATCTTTTGTTTTTCTTCCGTTATACCGCACAAAATAATACGGTTGCAATTCATTTGACCGGATGATAAAATAAAGGCAAACGAAGGAGGCGGCGAAGATGAAAACGATCCGTACACAGGACGCGGTCGGGCACGTGCTGTGCCACGACCTGACGCAGATCATTCCGGGCGAGTACAAGGACGCGCGGTTCCGCAAGGGGCACATCGTGACCGAGGCGGACATTCCGGTGCTGCTCGCGATGGGCAAGGAGCACCTGTTCGTCTGGGAGAAGAAGCCGGGAATGCTGCATGAAAATGAGGCCGCCGAGCGGCTGGCCGACCTGTGCGGCAGCGAGCACATGCGCCGGAGCGCGGTCAAGGAGGGCAAGATCGAGCTGACCGCCGAGATCGACGGCCTGTTTCAGGTCGATACCGCCCGCCTCAAGGCGGTCAATGCGGCAGGTGAGGTCATGATCGCCGCCCGTCACGGCAACACGCCCGTCCGCGCGGGCGACAAGCTGCTGGGCACCCGGGTCATTCCGCTCGTCATCGCCGAGGAGACCCTGCGACGCGCTGAGCGCGCCGCCGGGGAGGAACCTCTTTTCCGCCTGCTGCCCTTCACTCTGCGCCGCGCCGCCATCGTCGTGACCGGCAGCGAGGTCGAAAAAGGGCTGATCGAGGATAAATTTTCGCCGGTCGTTGCACAAAAGCTGGCCGAATATGGCATCGAAGCGACTTCGGTCACCCAGGTGGGCGATGATCCGGCGCGCACGACCAAGGCCGTGCTGGATGCCGTGCGGAACGGCGCGGAACTCGTCGTCTGCACGGGCGGCATGAGCGTCGATCCGGACGATAAAACGCCGCTCGGCATCAAAAATACCGGGGCCGAGATCGTTAGCTACGGTGCGCCCGTCCTGCCCGGCGCGATGTTCCTGCTGTCCTATCTGGGCGAGGCGCAGGTACCGGTCTGCGGCCTGCCCGGCTGTGTGATGTACGCCCGGCGCACGATCTTTGACTTGATCCTGCCCCGGCTGGCGGCACGCGACCCGGTGACAGCCGACGAGCTGGCCGCGCTGGGCGAGGGCGGCCTGTGCCTGAACTGCCCGACCTGCACGTGGCCGAACTGCGGCTTCGGCAAATGATATAAAAAGGAGTTTTTCGATGATCGACCGGCTGGGACGCACAATTGAATATGTCCGGGTGTCGGTCACCGACCGGTGCAACCTGCGCTGCCGCTACTGCATGCCCGAGGATGGCGTTTCGTGGCTTTCGCACGCGCGCATCCTGCGGTATGAGGAAATCGCGCAGGCGGTTCGCGTGCTGGCCGGGCTGGGCGTGCGCCGGGTCAAGCTGACCGGCGGCGAACCGCTCTGCCGAACCGGCCTGCCCGCGCTCGTGCGGATGCTGTACACGATCGACGGAATCGAAGAGGTCACGCTGACCACCAACGGCCTGCTGCTGCCCGCGCAGGCCGAAGCCCTGCGGGACGCGGGCATCGAAAAGGTGAACCTGAGTCTGGATTCGCTGCGGCCCGACCGCTACGCCGCGCTGACGCGGTGCGGCGCGCTGTCCGACGCGCTGGCCGGGCTGGATGCGGCCAAGCGTGCCGGAATGCGGGTCAAGCTCAACGTCGTGCCCATCCGGGACGTGAACGACGACGAAATCGTCGATTTCATCCGCTTCGGCCGGGAAAACGGTCTGGTCGTCCGCTTTATCGAGCTGATGCCGGTCGGTCTGGGCGCGGGGCGGCAGGGACTGTCCAACGCCGAGATCCTCGCGGTCATCGAACGCGAATTTCCCGGGTTCGCGCCCTTCCCGGAGAAGCTGGGCAACGGCCCGGCCGACTGCTACGGCTGGCCGGATGGCGGCACGTTCGGTCTGATCGGCGCGGTACACGACCGGTTCTGCGACCGCTGCAACCGGGTGCGTCTGACGGCGGACGGGATGCTCCGGCTCTGTCTGGCCCAGCCGGACGGGCTTGATCTCATGCCCTATCTGCGCGGCGGACAGCCCGGACTGACCGAAGCCGTGCGCAATGCAATTTGGCGCAAGCCGGCCGGGCACGCATTTTTAACGGAAGACACGGAAGACCGGATGATGAACGGGATCGGAGGATAACGATGGGAAAGGTTATGGCGGTGTGCGTCAGTGAAGCGCGCGGCACACCCAAGCGGAATATCGGACGCGCGCGGCTGCGCGCCGACTGGGGCGTCGAGGGCGACGCGCACGCGGGCAACTGGCACCGGCAGGTCAGCCTGCTCTCGTATGAGGCCGTGCAGGCGTTCAACGCGCGCGGCGCGAACGTCGCCGACGGCGCGTTCGGTGAAAATCTGCTCGTTTCCGGGTTCGATTTCAAACGCCTGCCGGTCGGTACCCGTCTGCGGTGCGGGGACGTGCGGCTCGAGATCACCCAGATCGGCAAGGAGTGCCACAGCGGCTGCGAAATTTACCAGCGGGTGGGCGACTGCATCATGCCGCGCGAGGGCGTGTTCGCCCGGGTGCTGGCGGGCGGCGAAGTCGCCGTGGGCGACGAAATGACGCTCGTGCACCGGGTCGGCATCCTGACCGCGAGCGACAAGGGCGCGCGCGGTGAGCGCGAGGACGTGAGCGGCCCGCGCATCCGGTCGCTGCTGTCCGTCGGTTATGAGGCGGTCGCCTATACCGTCGTGCCCGACGACCGGGAGACCATCGCGCGGGAGCTGATCCGCCTGAGCGACGAGGTCGGCTGTGACCTCATCCTGACGACGGGCGGAACCGGCTTCGCGCCGCGCGACGTGACGCCCGAGGCCACGCGCGACGTGTGCGACCGGATGGCGCCCGGCATCGCCGAGGCCATCCGCGCCCAAAGTATGCGCATCACCAGCCGCGCGATGCTCAGCCGGGGGGTCAGCGGCATCCGGGGACGCACGCTGATCGTCAACCTGCCCGGCAGTCCCAAGGCGGTCGAAGAGAGCATGGCCGTCTTTCTGGACGTGGTCGGCCACGGGCTGAACCTGCTGCGCGGGACGGACGGCGAATGCGCCCGCTGAACGCCGGAAAAGGAGAAAAAACATGATTTTACAGGTTTTGATGGAAAATACGGCGGTGTCCGACGCTTTTGTCTGTGAACACGGCCTGAGCTTATATGTCGAGGCGGGCGGGACACGCATCCTGTTCGATACCGGCCGCTCGGACGCCTTTGTACAGAACGCCGCGGCCTGCGGCGTCGAGCTGTCGCAGGTCGATCTGGCTGTCCTGTCTCACGGGCACTATGACCACGGCGGCGGATTGACCGCCTTTTTGGCCGCGAACGATCATGCACCGGTCTACCGGCACACGCTGGCCGATGAGCCGCACTTCGTGCAGCGGCCGGACGGCGAGATCGCCTTCATCGGTCTGCCGCCCGAGCTTTTGAACACGCCGCGCTTCCGTGCGCTGGACGACGACGCCGAAAT
This sequence comes from Butyricicoccus pullicaecorum, assembly GCA_021531865.1. Lineage (GTDB taxonomy): Bacteria > Bacillota > Clostridia > Oscillospirales > Butyricicoccaceae > Butyricicoccus. Next base: position 59,117 of record JAFBIW010000010.1, read on the forward strand.
CGCCCCCGGACTGACCGTCTTTTCCTCGGTCACCGGGCGGGAGCTGCTTTCGGGGGCCAACCGCACGCTGCTCATCCGGCAGGGCGCGGGCTACGCGCCCGACCCCTTCGCGCACGAGCAGAGCCTGCTTATCGAGCGCGAGGGCAAGGCCGTGCTGCTGGCAGGTTGCGCCCACCGGGGTATCGTCAACATCCTGACCCGCGCGATGGCGCTGCATGGCGGGCCGCTGGACGCGGTCGTGGGCGGCTTCCACCTGTCCAATCCGCGCACCGGCGTGTGCGAACCGGACGAGACCATCCGGGGCGTCGCCGCCCGGCTCAGCCGTTATCCGACCCGGTATTACACCGGTCACTGCACCGGGCGGGCCGCGTTTGACAAGCTCGCGCCCCTGATGGGCGAGCAATTGACATATCTCCCGGCGGGCAGTCGGATTGAATTGTGAGCGCGGCGGGAGAGTTTTTTATAATATCGTTATACTGAGGAAAGGATCATGCCGATGCGGGAAAAAATGACAGTACAGGCGACGCTGCGCATCCAGTGCGGCGGCAAGGTGTTCGGCCCGGGCATCGCCCGGCTGCTCGAGGGCGTGCGCGACCACGGCTCGCTCCGGCAGAGCGCGTCCGAGATGGGCATGAGCTACAACAAGGCGTGGCACGTCGTGCGCGAGAGCGAGACCCGGCTGGGCTTCCCTCTGCTTGCACGCAAGGTCGGCGGCGCGCGGGGCGGCGGCGCGGAGCTGACCGCGCAGGGCGCGGAGCTGCTCGCGCGCTACCGTGCCTTCGAGACCGAGGCGCAGGCCGCGCTGGCCGCACTGGCCGAACGCCATTTTGAAGGAATGGAAGGAGCGGAATGAACCGATGGAAGAACTGCAATTCTGCCGGGGCGGCGGCTGCACGGCCAAGCTGGGGCCTGCCGCGCTGGCGCGGGTGCTGTCCGGCCTGCCCCGGCCGACCGACCCCGACCTGCTGATCGGGGCGGAGTCGAGCGACGACGCGGCCGTCTACCGGCTGACCGACGAACTGGCCATCGTGCAGACGCTCGATTTCTTTCCGCCCATGCTGGACGACCCCTATCTGTTCGGGCAGGTCGCCGCGGCCAACGCGCTGAGCGACGTGTATGCGATGGGCGGCACGGTCAAGACCGCGCTCAACATCGTCTGCTTCCCGGAAAAGATGGATCTGAACATTTTGGGACGGATTTTGCAGGGGGGCAGCGAAAAGGTCATTGAGGCGGGCGGCTCGCTGGCGGGCGGACACAGCATCGCGGACAGCGAGGTCAAGTACGGCCTGTCGGTCACCGGTGTGGTGCACCCGGCACGCATCCGTGCGAACAACACCGGGCACGTGGGCGACGCGCTCATTCTGTCCAAGCCGCTGGGCGTGGGTCTGGTCTGCACAGCCGCCCGCATGGGGCAGGCGGACGGGGATGCGCTGGCGCTCGCCGTGCGGTCGATGACCACCCTGAACCGCTGGGCGGCCGAGGCGGCCGACCGGTATCGGGTGCACGCCTGCACCGACGTGACCGGCTTCGGCCTGCTGGGGCACCTGCACGAGATGCTGCGGCCCGACCTGTCCGCCCGGGTGCACGCCGGGGCGCTGCCCGTCATCCCGCAGGCGCGGGACTACGCGGACGCGTTTTACCTGACTGCCGCCGCCCAGCGCAACCGCAACTTCGCGGACGGACGGGTGCGCTTCGGCCGGGGGATCACCTTTGCCGACGAGGAGCTGGTCTTCGACCCGCAGACCTCGGGCGGTCTGCTCTTCGCGGTCGACCCGGCGGACGCGGACGCGCTCGCGCGTGACCTCGCCGCGCTCGGCCTGCCCTGCGGGCAGATCGGCACCCTGCTGCCCCGCGTGGATGCGGAAATCATCGTGGAAGGATAACATCATTTTTATATAGAGAAAGGGAGAATTATTTTATGGCAACGATTGTAGACGCACGCGGCAAGGCCTGCCCGCAGCCGGTCATCGACACCAAGAACGCGATCAAGGAGCACGGCGTACCCGTCATCACGCTGGTCGATAACGACATCGCCCGACAGAACGTGGAGAAGGTCGCGGCGCAGATGGGCTATTACACCGAATCCGAGGCGCTGGACGGCGGCGATTTCCGCATTTTGATCCAGCAGGTCAGCACGCAGGTGCTTTCGAGCGTGCTGGGCGAGGGCGGCGCGGTTTCCGATGCCCCGATTGACTGCCCGACCTGCCAGCCGATGGAGCTTGCGCCCGCCGGGCCGACCGTCGTCGTGCTCTCGTCGAACTGCATGGGCGCGGGCGACGACACGCTGGGCGCGGCGCTCATGAAGGGCTTTGTCTACGCGCTGACCCAGCTTGACCGTGCGCCCGACACCGTTCTGCTGTACAACGGCGGCGCAAAGCTGTCGGCCGAGGGCGCAGAGACCGTCGCCGACCTCAAGGTGCTCGAGGAAAACGGCGCCGAGATCCTGACCTGCGGCACTTGCGCCAACCACTACGGCCTGCAGGACAAGCTGGCGGTCGGCTCGGTCACCAATATGTACGTCATCGCCGAGACCCTTTCCAAGGCCGGCCGGGTGATCCGTCCGTGAGCGCGGTCGTTCTGGTGCGCGGCGCGGGCGATCTGGCGACCGGCACGATCCTGCGGCTGCACAACTGCGGCTTCCGCGTGCTGGCGGTCGAGTGCGCCCGGCCTTCGGCCATCCGGCGGCGCGCGGCCTTCTGCGAGGCCGTCTTTGACGGCGCGGCCACCGTCGAGGGCGTGACCGCCCGGTTGATCGACCGGATCGAGCAGGCCGACGCGGTCTGGAATGCGGGCGAAATCCCGCTGATCGTCGATGAGACTGCGTCCTGCGCGGCTTCCTGCGCGCCCGCCGTGCTGGTCGACGCGATTTTAGCCAAGCGAAATCTGGGCACGACCCGGGACATGGCGCCCATCACGATCGGTCTGGGGCCGGGCTTCACCGCCGGCGGCGACGTGGACGCGGTCGTTGAAACCATGCGGGGCCACCGGCTGGGGCGGGTCATCTACGAGGGCGCCGCCCTGCCCAACACCGGCGTGCCCGGCCCGATCGCGGGCTTTGCCGCCGAGCGGGTCATCCACGCGCCCGCATCCGGCGCAATGACCTTTGTCCGTTCGCCCGAGCCGGTCGATATCGGCTCGATCGTGCAGAAGGGGCAGACCATCGGCTTTGTGGGCGGCGTCCCGGTGACCGCCACGCTGGACGGCGTGCTGCGCGGCTTGATCCGCGAGGGCTATCCGGTCACCGAGGGGCTGAAGATCGCTGACATCGACCCGCGCGCGCAGGAGGTGCAGAACTGCACGACCGTTTCGGACAAGGCGCGCGCGATTGCGGGCGGCGTGCTCGAGGCCATGCTCCATCTGGCGGGAGAAAGGGGCGTTTCGCTGCTGTGATTTATTTCGATTCGGCCGCGACCGCGTTCCACCGTCCGCCCGCCGTGCGGCAGGCAGTGCTGGACGCGCTCGACACCTTCGGCTCGCCCGGACGGGGCGCGCACGAGGCCACCCTGACGGCCGCGCGCGCGGTCTACACCTGTCGGACACGGCTGGCTGCGCTGTTCGGCCTGTCTGACCCGGCGCGGGTCTGCTTCGCGTCCAACGCGACCGAAGCATTGAATACCGCCATTTCCGGCCTGTTTTCTCCGGGTGACCACGTCATCACGACCGCTTTGGAGCACAATTCGGTGCTGCGGCCGCTCTACCGTCTGCGGGATGCCGGGCTGGAGCTGACCATTCTGCCCGCAGATGAAAAAGGAAATTTGAATTATGATGATTTTGCGCACGCGCTGCGCCCCAACACCCGGGGCGTTGTGTGCACCCATGCGTCCAACGTCACGGGCAACGCGGTCGATCTGGATGCGGTCGGTGCGTTCTGCCGGGCGCACGGCCTGCTGTTCGTCGTGGATACGGCGCAGTCCGCCGGTGTGCTTGACTTAAATATGGAAAAAACGAGTATTTCCGTCCTGTGCTTCACGGGGCACAAGGGATTGCTCGGCCCGCAGGGCACGGGCGGCCTGTGCGTCGCGCCCCGGGTGACGGTGCGCCCGCTCAAGGTGGGCGGCAGCGGCGTGCTCAGCTTCGCTGAGCACCATCCGTCCGAGCTGCCCACCGGCTTAGAAGCCGGAACGCTCAACGCGCACGGCATCGCGGGCCTGTCTGCGGGTGTGGATTTCGTGCTGAGCACGGGCGCGAGCACCATCCGGGCACGTGAGCACGCGCTGGCGCGGCGGCTCTACGAGGGCGTGCGGGAGATTCCGCAAATCAAGGTCTACGGCGACTGGGACAGCCCGTACCGCACGGCGGTCGTCGCGCTCAATCTGGGCGATTACGACGCGGGCGCGGTTGCTGACGCGCTGGCGCAGGACTATGGCATCTGCACCCGTGCGGGTGCGCACTGCGCACCCCTGATGCACCGTGCGCTCGGCACGGAGGAGCAGGGCGTCGTGCGCTTCTCGTTCTCGTATTTCAATACCGAGGACGAGGTCGATCAGGCCGTGTGCGCCCTGCGCACGCTGGCCGAATGAGGGAGGGCGTTATGCTGAGAAACAAGGAACCGCGCACGGTCGTGACCTTCCGGACGACGACCGACGCGATGCGCGCCGAGGCTGCGGCACGGACGCACGGGCTGGACGGGCGGCTGATCCCGGTGCCGCGCGAGATTACGGCGGGCTGCGGTCTGGCGTGGAGCGCACCTGTGCACGCCGAGGAGGCGCTGCGCGCGCTGTATGAAGCGGAACACATCGGATTTCAGGAGATTCACCGACTGACCATCTGAGAAAGGGGAGAGGGTATGTCCAGTCAATATCGGGCGCTGGCTGAGCTTTTACAGGCGAGCACGCCGGTCTGGCGGCTGACCCGGCTGTCGGACGGCGCACTCGGACAGGTGGAGCAGGTGGCCTGCACAGATGGCCCGGTCGGCCTGATCTGCGCGGGCATGGCGGGAAAAAAGCCGCCCTGCATTGCACAGACTGACGCGGGCGAAACGCTCGTCGAGCGACTGACAAACGAGAAAACCCTGCTCATCTGCGGCGGCGGGCACGTTTCGGTGCCGGTTTCGCGGCTGGGCAAGCTGCTGGGCTACCGGGTGCTGGTCGTGGACGACCGGCCCGAGTTTGCCGACCCCGCCCGCTTCCCGGACGCAGACGAGGTGGGCTGCATGGATTTTGAAAAGCTGTCTGGGCTGGACTGGGAGACCCTGTCCGACCTGTCGGTCGTGATCGTCACACGCGGACATGTGGCAGACCTTGTCTGTCTGCGGGAGACGCTGCGGCACGAGACCGCCTATGTCGGCATGATCGGTTCGCACAAGAAGAACGCGGCGGTCTTCGACAAGCTGCGTGCCGAGGGCGTGACCGAGGCGCAGCTTGCCCGGGTGCACGCGCCCATCGGCCTGCCGATCGGGGCGGAAACGCCCGAGGAGATCGCGGTCTGCATCGCGGCGGAGTGGATCGCCGACCGGCGGACGAGTGCGAACAGCCAGTTCACCGCCGGAATGCTGGACGCGCTGGCCGCGGGCTGCGGCGGCGTGATGGCGACCGTCGTGCGCAAGACCGGCTCCGCGCCGCGCGGCGTGGGCGCGCGCCTGCTCGTGCAGGCGAACGGCCATGTGCTGGGCACGATCGGCGGCGGTCTGGCCGAGCGCGAGGTCATCGACCGCGCGCGGGCCATGCTGGACGCGCCGCGCACCGAGCTGTGTCACATCGACATGAACAACGGCGAGGCCGGGAAATCGGGCCTGATCTGCGGCGGTTCGGTCGATGTGCTGTTCGAGGTGGTCGATTGATCGCGGCGGTCGTGCTCGCGGCGGGCTTCTCCCGCCGCATGGGCCGGGACAAGCTGACCCTGCCGTTGGACGATGCGCCGATGTACCGGAAAACGGTCGATTTGATTGCAAAATACCATTTTTCCACCCGAATTCTGGTCACAAATCAGCCCGGTATCGCGGCGTATGCCCGAGAACAGGGCTTCACGGTCGTCCCCTCCCCGCGCGCCGCGCAGGGGATGGGCTGCTCGGTCGCGGCGGGCGCGGCGGCTCTGCCCGCGGACTGCTGCGGCGCAATGTTCCTGAACGCCGACCAGCCCTTTCTGACCGAAGCCGAGCTGGACGCACTGTGCCGGGCGTTCCGCGCGGACGGTAAGATTATCGTGCCCACGGTCGCGGACAAGCCGTGTTCACCCTGCGTGTTTCCCCGGCGGTACTTCGCGGCGCTGGCCGCGCTCGACGGGGAGCGGGGCGGTAGGGCGGTCTATCGGGCGCATCCGGAAGATACGCGGTTTCTTCCGATGCCGGACGGCGCACCCTTCCGCGACGTGGACGAGCCGGCCGCCTATGAGGAAGCCAATGCGGAATTTTTGAAATAAAAACGGGACTGTACGGCGGTACAGTCCCGTTTTTTGTCCGTTTTAGACCGGTGGATGGAAATTGTCCCGGTCAAAGAAATCAGCCGAAATACCCTCGGCGGTGAGCACGTCCCGGATGACCGCGCCTGCGGCGTATCGCGCGGGTGTGTCCGCCTGACTGAGCAGGACGCGGCAGCGTGCGCACGGCATCCCGGACGCCGCTAGTCCCTCGCGGATGCAGTACAGGATTTCGTCCGTGCCGGTGGGACGGTCGGGGGCGGCCTGCCAGACCGGGTGCAGGCCGTACCGGTGGACAACCGCGCCGACCGGCTGTCCCAGCGCGGACAGCCCGGCGACCAGCAGGCAGAGGTCGGTATCCGGACGGATAACCGGCTCGTCCGGCCGGTGCAGCTTGAGCGGCAGGTGCTTGGAACCGTCGGCCTCGTAGAAGATCCAGTCGCTGGCGGCGCGCGCGGCCTCCCAGACCGGCTCGGGCAGGCCGGTCAGCTTGCCTTCGGCTGCTGTGCAGCCCGCGCAGACCACGCCGGGCACGGCCAGCGCCGCGCGCAGCGCGGCCGGGTCGGGATCGACGCACAGGCGGTCACAGCCGTCCGGACCGAAGGGGTAGATGTGGGTGGTGGTAGTCAGCAGCACGTGCTCACGCGCGTGTGCGTGACCCAGCAGGCGCAGGAGCGTCGTTTTGCCGCCCGCGCCGATCACCGCAATACATTGACAATTTGGCATCCATTTTCCTCCTGACAGGCTCTTTCTTTTGGGACGGCCGATTGACAGAACCGCCCGAACTTCTTATACTGATAACAGATTCGCACCGGGAAAGGGGAAGCGCCATGCCGAAAACCAGGGAAAAACCGTCCGCGCCCGCGCGCAGACGGGTCACAAAGGCCGAAAAACAGCGGATTCTGCGCCGGAGACGGCTTGGCGTCGCGCTGGCCGTGCTCGGCTTTGTGCTGTTTTCGGTCGTCTGGCAGGCGAACAGCCCGGTTTCCGCCTCCCAGCTTGCGGCCTACGGCTGGCGCGAGGAGATGGATTTCGGTGAAATGTCTCAGCTCAACCATTTGCTCCGCAAATATCATATCACCTCCGCGCCCAGCCTGACGATGTTTTTCGCGTCGGTGGGCGCCGAGACCGACAACGGCCGTCTGACACTCGAAGAGGGCGGCGAAGCCTATTACCGTGCGCACGGCTACTCGGCGGCAGAACGGGGCACGGGCTACCTGCAGCTCACCCACCGGTCGGAGCAGCTCGCCTTTCTCGCGGCGGTCGGGGACGATTACGACGGGACGGACACCGCCGCCTACATCGCGGCGCACTATCCGTGGGAGTCGGCCTGCTGGGAGTGGAGCGTGGGCAAGACCGCGCCCAGTCCCAACCCGAACGCCTACGCCCGGAAAAACGGCAACACGCTCGAGGTTTTTCTGGCGACCCAGTACGCGGTCAATGGTTGGCGGATCGACGACGAAGCGCTGGGGCAGATCGTCCGGGGTGCGGACTACACCGTGAGCACGGACGGTGCTCAGGTGACCGTCGCCGGGGAGACCTATCCGCTGCCCATCGGCTGGCCGTCGCGGGCGGCGCACTATGAAAAGGCAAAGGAAATCTGGGGATAAGGAAAGACCCGCGTGCTGAGCATGCTCAAGCACGCGGGCCTTTTTGCGCACAGGAAGGGACGGTGCTCAGGAGACGGTTTCAGGCAGCAGCCAGCCGTCGTCCTCGTCCCAGGCGAGCAGCTGTCCGCCCAGAAAGACCTGCCAGACCGCGTCTTCAAGCACGCGGCGGATGTCGGTCAGGCAGTCGGCCCAGTGGCGGCCGTCCTCGGCTGCGTCGGTGAGCACGATGACGCCCGAGCAGATCCGCTCGGGATCGGCTGGGTCGGGCGGGTCGGACTGGATGGCGTCGGCCTCATCCCGGTATTCAAAATCGGACTGATACCGTGCGATCACGATGTCGATCGCCTGACTTTCCTCGTGGGAGAGCGGCGTCGCGCGGAAGGCGCGGTATACCAGCGCAGTGGACATGGGTTACTCCTTTCGGTCGTGCTGCCCGCGGATGCGGGTCAGATAGCGGTACACGCTGGCCTGCGAGCAGTGGAGGCGCTCGGCCACATCGCGCACCGCGCCCTTGAGCAGGAACACGCCCTGCGATTCGAGCTGGGCGACGACGTGCATCTTTTCGTCCTGTGTCAGGTGCTCAGCCGCCGCGCCCATTTCCTCCAGCGTGTCGTTGACCGCGTCGACGGCGGCCGCGCCGATCGAGCCGGGGAAGCGCTCAATCGGCGAATCATCGTCCGCCGGATGAGCCAGCCGGGACTGGTCGAAGGCGAAGCTGGTGCCGACGAAGGCGTCCGGGTGGCAGAGCTGGAGAACGCGGTCACTCAGCTCGCGGTAGCGGCTGTCGTCAAAGTTGACGCAGAGCAGGCCGATCATGCGTCCCTCCTCGTCCTTGATGAAGTAGGTCGAGGAGCGCAGCAGCTTGTTCCCGGCGGACAGACCGCGGTAATTGATGCGGTAGTCGCTCGTCAGATAGCTCTGGTCGGCCAGAATTTGCAGGGCGACGTTGGTCAACGGCGCACCGATCGAGCGACCGCTGATGTGGCTGTTTGCAATCGCGATGATCGAGCGGTCGGTCGTGGTCAGGTCGTGCAGGGCGACCTCGTAATCCGGGCCGAGTGCGCGGCCCAAAAATTCGGTCAGACGGATGTACTGCTGCAAAATTTCGTTTTTCAAAGCGATCACCTCTGGAATCCGGACGTCAGGCGGAGAAAGCGGGCGCCTCCCCGGTGGGGAGGGAAAAACGGGTGGACACACGATAATAATTTATTTTTACTTTTATTATACCTTCCCGCCTGCCAAATGTCAAAGAATCCGGCCGGACGGGGCGGAAGATTTCCAAAATAACCGGTCAAACGACAAAAAAGACGGCGGCAGGCGAAAAAAAGCCCGGCTCGGAATGAGACCGAGCCGGGCTGCAAAGTCGTATGGGATTGGGGAACGCGTCAGTCCGCGCAGTACTTGTGCAGCACCATGCGCACGGCACCCGGGCCGGCGATCATTTCGCGGAAATAATCGGAGACCTTGTCGGCGACGCCGACCTCGTACAGGTTGACGCCAAAGATCGGCTTGCTGGACAGGATGGGGTAGAGCTGGACCTCGGTGACCTTCTCCGCGCCCAGCGTGATGCCTGCGAGCTGCTTCTTGAGCATTTCGAGGTTGGGATCGGGAGACAGCTCAAACGGCTCGCCGTTGTCGTCCACGCCCAGCAGATAGCGCAGCCAGCCCGCCAGCGCGAGCGGCAGGTACTTGAGCTTGCAGACGCGGTACTTGGGCAGGGTGCTGTCGTAGTAGCCCTGCAGGGTCTCGCCGAAGCGGATGGCCAGCTTTTGGGAGGTGTCGGTCGCGATACGCTGGGGCGTGTCAGGCATGAAGGGGTTGGGATAGCGCACGGACAGGGCCTCGTGCAGGTACTCAAGCGGATCGAGAACGCCGGGATCGCGCACCATGGGCATGGCCTCAAGCTCGCTCATGCGGGTGATGAGGTTGACCAGATCGGGGTCGCGCATCTCGTCGCTGATCTTCTTGTAGCCCAGCAGGCAGCCATAGACGGCGAGGGTGGTGTCGTTGGGGTTGAGGCAGGTGCAGGCCTTCATCTGCGCGGTCTTCTCGACGATATCGCGGCGGGTGAAGATGACGCCGAGCTGCTCGAGCGGGGGATGGCCGTTCGGGAACTGATCCTCGATCAGCAGGTACTGCGGCTGCTCGGTGTTGACGAAGCCGGCGCAGACGGTGCCCTTGGCGGTGACCGAGGGCTTCATGTGCTCGAGACCGTCGGCCGCCAGCGTCTCCGCGATGCGCGCGTCCGGATGGGGCGTGATCTTGTCGATCATGGTCAGCGGGAAGGCGACCTGCTCGCTCAGGTAAGCAAGCTCGGCGTCGTCGATCAGACCGGCGGACTTCCACGCGTAGGCCATCTCAAGGATCGACCAGCGCAGGCGCAGGCTGTTGTTCTGGCAGTTGTCCATCGAAACGAGGGCGATGGGCGCGCCGCAGGCGTGCATACGGGTCAGGCACAGGGCGGTAATGCGGCCGATCAGGCTGACCGCCTTGGCCGGGCCGTTCTTCATGTCGGCGGCTACATCGGGGAAGAGCTCCTTGTGGTTGTCACGCAGAGGATAGGCCTTCTCGGTGATGGTAAAGGAGACCATCTGCAGCGAGGGGGCGGAGAAGATTTCGGCAACGCGGTCATAGTCGGACGAGAGCTTGAGCGCTTCAGCGACCGAAGCGACGACCTCCTTCTTGATGCGGCCGTCCGAATAGAGGGTGACGGCGACCGAGAGGTTGTCGAACGCGTCATAGCAGCGGTCGATGATTTCCTCGTCGAAGGATTCGCAGCAGATCAGGCCGGTATCGGTCAGGCCGGCGGTCAGCAGGCGCTGGGACAGCACGGCCGCGAAGGCACGGAAAATATTGCCCGCGCCGAAGTGCAGCCAGGTGGGTGCGGCCTTGGTTTTCTCGCGCATGGCGGCAATATCGTAGTGGGGCATACGGTAGGTTCCCCACGCGAGCGTATTTTGCAGATTATCCAGATTGAGCTTCATAAATCACCATTCCTTTGTTTGAATTGTCATGGTAAATTCATTATAACAAAAAACTGCAACCTATGCTAGTCCGTTCGGCGGATTTCACAAAAAAATCGGGCGCGCGCTTTGGCCAGCGCCGTCTGGACGGATGGGCGCAAATGTGGTATGCTGTATGTATTCGTCACGGAAAGGGGCCGAAACCATGCTTTTGGCAGCAGAACATCTCGAGAAAAATTACGGAATGAAGCGTTTGATCCGGGACGCCTCCCTGTATCTGGATACGGGCGACAAGGTGGGCATCATCGGTATAAACGGCACGGGCAAATCGACCCTGCTGCGCGTGCTGGCTCGGGCGGAGGAGCCGGACGCGGGCACGGTGCAGGTTTTCCCCAACGTGCAGGTCTCGTATCTGGCACAGAACCCGGCGATGGACGATGACGCGGCTGTGCTCGAACAGGTCTTCCGCGGCCTGCCCGCCGAATACCGCGCGGTCGCCGAATACGAAGCCCGGGCCATGCTCAACCGGCTGGGCGTCACCGACCACGACCAGAAGATCGGGCAGCTTTCGGGCGGTCAGCGCAAACGGGTGGCGCTGGCGACCGCGCTCATCCACCCGGCCGACGTGCTCATTCTGGACGAGCCGACGAACCACCTCGATATGGACATGGCCGCGTGGCTCGAGGACTATCTCATCCGCTTCCGCGGCGGCGTCATCCTGATCACGCACGACCGCTACTTCCTCGACCGTGTGACCAACCGGATCGTCGAGCTGGAAGACGGCACGCTGTACAGCTACGAGGCCAATTATGGCCGCTATCTCGAGCTGAAGGCCGAGCGGCTTGAAATGGCTGCGGCCAGTGAGCGCAAGCGGCAGTCCATCCTGCGGCGCGAGGTGCAGTGGATCATGCGGGGCGCGCGGGCGCGCGGCACCAAAAGCCGGGATCGCATCGAGCGGTACGAAGCCCTGCGCGATCAGGAAGCGCCCGAAGCGGCGCAGACCGTCCAGCTCGCCGCCGTGTCCAGCCGACTGGGACGCAAGACGATCGAGCTCGATCACGTCTCCAAGGGTTACGGCGGCCGCACGATTATTTCGGACTTTTCCTACGTGCTTTCGCGGGATGACCGGATCGGCGTCGTCGGCGTCAACGGCGCGGGCAAGACCACCCTGCTGAATCTGATCGCCGGGCGGCTCGCGCCCGATACGGGTACGGTCGAGACCGGGCAGACCGTCCGCTTGGGCGTGTTCTCGCAGGAGGGGCGGGAGCTCGATCCGAACGCCCGGGTCATCGACTTCATCCGGGATATTTCCAACAGCATCGAGACGGGCGAGGGCACCTTTACCGCCGCGCAGATGCTCGAAAAGTTCCTGTTTCCGGGTGATTTGCAGCACCAATTCATCGGCAAGCTCTCGGGCGGGGAGCGGCGGCGGCTGTATCTGCTGTCCGTGCTTGTCGAAGCACCCAACGTTCTGCTGCTCGACGAGCCGACGAACGATCTGGACGTCGAGACCCTGACCATCCTCGAGGATTATCTGACCACCTTCCCCGGTGCGGTCGTCGCGGTGTCCCATGACCGCTACTTCCTCGATAAGCTGGCGCACACGATCTTCGAGGTGCGCCCGGGCGGCGAGGTGCGGCGGTACGTCGGCAACTTCTCGGACTATCTGGACAAGCGTCCGCCCGAGGAACGGCCCGAGCGGGCGGCGAAGCCTGAAAAGACCGAAAAACCGGTCAAACCGGCGCAGAAGCCCCAAAAGCTGAAGTTTTCCTTCAATGAACAGCGGGAATACGAGCGGATCGACGACGAGCTGGCCGCGCTGGAGGAACAGCTTGCCGCCTGTGCGCGGGAAATCGCGGCGGCGGGCAACGATTACGTCCGCCTGCAGGAGCTGCTGGCCGAGCAGGAACGGCTGACCCGGGCACAGGAGGAGAAGACCGAGCGCTGGGTCTATTTGAACGATCTGGCCGAGCGCATCCAAGCGCAGAAATAAAAAAAGCTGCCCAAACGGGCAGCTTTTTTGTCGTTTTACTTGTGATACAGCTTCTTGGTCTGGTAGACCGGCTCGCAGGTCAGGTTCATGCCCAGCTTCTTGAACACGCCGTCATCGACCTGTGCCAGAATGACCGAGGAATGCACCTCGCAGCCCTTGAGCTTGGGTAACTGGTCGAGCGCCATGGCCGCGACCGGGTTGGTCGTCGCCGAGATGGCCAGCGCGATCAGGGTCTCGTCGGTGTGCAGGCGCGGGTTGTGGTTGCCCAGACCGGTGGTCTTGAGCTTCTGGATCGGCTCGATGACGAGGGGCGGGAGCAGGTGGATCGAATCCGGGATGCCCGCCAGCTTCTTGAGCGCGTTGAGCAGGGCGGAGGAGGACGCGCCCAGCAGAGAGGAGGTCTTGCCGGTGACGATCGCGCCGTCGGACAGCTCGATCGCGGCGGCCGGACTGCCGGTCTCCTCGGCACGGGCCAGCGCCGCGCCCGCGACCGGACGGTCGGCGGTCGTGATTTTGGCCTGATTCATGAGAATCTCGAGCTTGCCGACCATGCTCTCATCGGCCAGACCGTTGCGCAGCTCGCAGCGGGTGCGGTAATAGCGGCGGAGGATCTCCTGACAGGAGGCTTCACGGCAGACCGCATCGTCAATGATGCAGTTGCCCGCCATGTTGACGCCCATGTCGGTCGGGGAGTGGTAGGGGCTTTCGCCCGCGATCTTCTCGAAGATGGCGTTGACGACCGGGAAGATCTCAACGTCGCGGTTGTAGTTGACCGTTGTGACGCCGTAGGTCTCCAGATGGAAGGGGTCGATCATGTTGACGTCGTTCAAGTCGGCGGTCGCCGCCTCGTAGGCCAGATTGACCGGGTGCTTGAGCGGCAGATTCCAGATCGGGAAGGTCTCGAACTTGGCGTAGCCCGCGGCCACGCCGCGCTTGTACTCATGGTAGAGCTGGGACAGGCAGGTGGCCATCTTGCCCGAGCCGGGGCCGGGCGCGGTCACGACGACGAGCGGGCGGGTGGTCTCGATATATTCATTCTTGCCGTAGCCGTCGTCCGAGACGATCAGGGAGACATTGCCCGGATAGCCCGCGATCGGGTAGTGGGTATAGACCTGCACACCCAGCGCCTGCAAGCGGCGCTTGAAGGCGTCCGCCGCGGCCTGACCGGCGTACTGGGTGATGACGACCGAGCCGACGTACAGGCCGATGCCCCGGAAGGCGTCGATCAGGCGGAGCACATCCACGTCGTAGGTGATGCCCAGATCGGAGCGCACCTTGTTCTTCTCGATGTCGCCCGCCGAAATGACGATGACGATCTCGGCCTGATCGGCCATCTGGCAGAGCATACGCACCTTGCTGTCGGGCGCGAAGCCGGGCAGCACGCGCGAGGCGTGGTAGTCGTCAAACAGCTTGCCGCCGAATTCCAGATACAGCTTACCGCCGAACTGCGCGATGCGGTTCTTGATGTGCTCGGACTGCATCGCGAGATATTTGTCGTTGTCGAAACCGATTTTCTTCATGGAATCCCTTCCTTTTCCGTTCCGTTCACCGTAGAACTGTTTTTTCATCAAATCCATATAAAATTATATCGGCTTTTTCTCACTTTTACAATGGGATTCGATGGGTTTGATCGAAAAAATTCGCAGCGCCCGGGGGAAGAAAAATGGTCATTTTGCGCGGGCGCGGCGGCGGACGTCCGGAGACTGCGCGGACGGGAACCCGTCCGATGTGTCCGTTTTGGCAGGATTTTCGGTACGACCGGCAAAAAACTCCTAAAAAATACCGGTTTGCACGGGCAACACGGACGGCGGACGCGGACAAGCGGGAAAAGAAATGCAAAATATATGCTTTAAAAGAATAGCGTGAGAACTTTTTTGCATCGGTCGGACAAAGAATCACGGCGAAAACGATTGCTTTACACTTGCAATTTGGGACTGAACGCGCTATACTTAATTTGACCTATCTGGTTTGACTATTTGATGCTTTTGGGAGTGTTGTGGATATGACGGTAACGGCGTCTCAGATGAAGCAGATCGAGCGCCAGGCGGCGGAGCAGGGCCTGAGCTACCGCGAGATGATGGAAAACGCGGGCCGGGCGGTTGCGGAATGTGTGTGCGCGCTCCGGAAGCCGCTGCGCACGGCGGTCATTTATGTCGGAAAGGGCAACAACGGCGGAGACGGCCTGGTCGTCGCCCGCCTGTTGCGCGAGCGCGGCGTGCGCGCGGCAGTCATTCTGGTCGAGGGCCCGCCCCAGACCGAGGATGCCAAGGCAAACTTTGACCGGCTGGACAGCGGCTGCCCGGTCTGGAACATCGAAGACCTGACGATGGAGCAGATCAACTGGATCTTTGACGCGGACGCGACGATCGACGCGGTCTACGGCACCGGCTTCCACGATACGCTCCACGAGACGGCCCGCGCGGCGGCGACCATGATCTGCCGTTCGCTGGGCACGGTCTTTGCGATCGACCTGCCGACCGGCGTGAACGCCGACACGGGCGAGGCTGCGCCCGGCGCGGCCATGGCCGACTACACCATCGCCCTGCATGCAAAGAAGCCTGCGCATGAGCTGGCGCACGCGAACTGCGGCGTCACACAGGTCGTCGGCATCGGCATCCCGTCCGGTTCGCAGACCGGCGGCTCGAACAAGCGTGCCGGCAAGCCGGTTATGGCCTGAATGCGGCACTCCCTTGAAAAAAACCTGATATTCTGTATTATGATAAAAAAGACCGCCCATTGGGCGGTCTTTTTGCGTTTCATCAGAGAATTATGGCTTTTCGCAGCCGGTGCAGCCGGCGCACGCCGCCTTTTTCTCATAGTCGTACAGCGTGCCTTCGGTCATATGCGACAGGGCGCTCAGGCGCTCGTTGACCATATCCCACAGGCACATGGGCAGATGGTCGCGGTGGCCGCGGTGGATGGTCACGCACTCGAAGCAGTTGCCGTGGTGCGGACAGGCCTCCTTGCAGGGGCAGTGGTCGCCCGCCTCGCGAACCTGACGCAGGAATTCCATCTTCATTTCATAGGCTTCCTGCTTGTGACCCTGCCGGTCCAGCTCGTCCTGCCGGATGGCCAGCTCGTTTCCGTCGATCTTCATCTCTTTCTCCTTTTCCAATGTGGTTTACTGATACAGCTCGGGCTTTTCGATGGTCTCGATCTTGCGGAACATGCCGGTGCCGCGCGAGCGGTTGAGCGCGTCAGCCGCGACGCAGGCGACGTAGCCGTCCCACGCCGACGGGCCGGTCAGCTTGCCCGCCTCGACCGCCTGTACCCACTGGGTCAGCTCGATGTCGTAGGCTTCGATGAAGCGGTCCTTCCAGTCGGTCAGGATGGGGAAGGAGCGGGTGGCATTGGCGCGCTTGACGACCGCGTAGGGATCGGGCAGGTTGACCGTACCCTTCTCGCAGACGACCTGACACTGGATATCGTAGCCGTAGGCGTCGGCAACCTGCACCTCGACGTCGATCCGGCAGCCGGTCTTGGTCTCGAGCAGGACGATCTGCGGGTTGTCATAGCCCTTGGTCGAGCAGGCGGACTGGCGCACCTTGAGCACCTGACCGGCCTCGTATTCGTCGCCCAGCAGCCAGCGGCAGATGTCAAGCTCGTGGATGGCGACGTTGGAAACACCCATTTCGGTCTGGAAGCCGTCGGGCTGGGAGACGTTGCGGTGGCAGGCGTGGATCATCAGGGGCGCGCCCAGCTCGCCCGAATCGATGATGCGCTTCATCTCGGCGTAGCCCCGGTCATAGCGGCGCATGAAGCCGACCTGCAGCAGGCGCTTGCCGTGCGCCAACTCGGCGGCGATGATCTTCTCGCAGTCGGCGGCGTTCTGCGCCAGCGGCTTTTCACAGAAGACGTACTTGCCCGCCTCGAGGGAGGCCAGCACATAGCCCGCGTGCGAGGGATCGGAGGAGGTGATGACGACGGCCTCAACCTCGGGCGCGGCGATGAGCGCCTCGCCGGTCTCGTAGGCCGTGATGCCGTACTGTGCGGCCACCTTGTCGGCAGCTTCCTTGAAATAGTCCGCGCAGGCGACGACCTGTGCGCCCGGCACGAGGTCGGTCAGACGGCGGATGTGATCGCGGCCGATGGCGCCGCAGCCGATTACACCGATTTTCAGCATATGCAAAACAAGTCCTTTCCGTGTTCCAAATGGTTGTGCAGTCGATTTTTTCTGCGCATTCATCTTATCGTGTCCGGCGGGCCGGGTCAATGCGCAGCGTAAAAGATTGGAGGCTTGCCCAAAATTGCGGGCCGGGTTTCGGCAAAATGCGAACGGGCAGGCGGGCGGCGGCAGCCTGTCTGGTTGTGCGCTGTGCCGCGCGTTCCGCCGGTCTCCGGTTCATATTATATAAAGGGATGGTAAGCGGCGTGTCAAAGACGCGGCTGCTTGGCTCAGACCTGCTCCATGACGAGCGCCTCGCGCAGCGCGCGCAAAGAGGCGATATGGCCGTCCAGCATGGACAGGGTCAGATCCTCCATTTCAAGGGAGACCACGTCGTCGTAGCCGCTCATGCGGCAGACCGAGAAGAATTCCTTCCACCACTGGACGTCGTGACCCGAGCCGACCGCGACATAGTTCCACGAGCGCTTGGCGAAGTCGTTGATGCCCTTGGTGTCCAGCACGCCGTTCGGGCCGATCAGGCGGCGCTCGGTGCGGGAATCCTTGCCATGTACATGATAAAGCGCGCCCGCCTCGCCCAGTACGCGGGCGGCTTCGATCGGGTCGCCGCCCATCCAGAACAGATGGGAGGGATCGAGGTTCATGCCGATCAGGTCGCTGCCCACCGCTTCGCGCAGGCGCAGGCAGGTCTCCGGATTGTAGACGAGCTGCATGCCGTGGTTTTCGAGGGCGATGCGCTCGACGCCGCAGTCAGCGGCCATGCGGACGATCTCGCGCCAGGCCGGGATCGCGACGTCCTCCCACTGGTAGCGCAGCACATCCTGCGTCTCGGGCGGCCAGGAGGTGGTGATCCAGACCGGGGTCTTGTCGCCCGGACAGCCGGCCGGCAGGCCGCTCATCATGACGATCTTCTTGACGCCGAGCTGCTCGGCGAGCTGGAAGGTCTTGCGGGTCACGTCCATGTCGTGCTCGTAGGCCAGCGGGTTGCCTGAGCAGTTGAGTGCGCACAGCGTAAGCCCGCGGCGGCGCATCTCATCATACCATACGGTGCGGGCGGGCTTGGAGGAGACGATCGTATCCAGATCTATATGGGGCGCGCCCGACCAGTTGCCCGTGCCGATCTCGACGCAGCCGACCTTCTGCGCGACACAGAAGTCGAGCATATCGGTGTAGGACATGTCCAGTGTGCAGGTTTTGATGCCAAGTTTCATGTAAATTCCTCATTTCTTTTCGGAGCGATTGCCGGAAGCAGACATGCGCACGCACGGATTGCCGCAAAGACAGCATAGGCAACAAAAGCGATTCTGCGCGATTGTGCAAAATGCGCATAAAATAACGGGACATTGCAAAAAATGTCAAAAAAAGCGTGCCGGAACCTTCCGGTTATCTACATTTTATGCCAAGCGGTATGGAAAAACAAGGGGCAATTTGTGAAGAACTGCAAACCGAATCGAACAAAAGAAAATCAAAATATACCCATAAATTTATGGACTTTACCGGGAAGAACGGGAAAAAGGCACAAGGCACAGTGGAAAAAGGAGGAAAATGACCGTATTTTTTAAAAGATTTGAACAAAGTTGAATCGGATTTTTAAACATACCGACAATACTGCACAATCATCTTGACAGGGCGGGGCGAAGGACTTAAAATATAGACAATGACCTGCGTGGTTGGCAGGAGAAAATCTGGCGTTCCGCACAAAAGCGAAGCGCACGAAGAAAAGAGAGGTTTGCATTATGAAAATGAAGAGACTGATGGCTGCTATGATGGCTGGTACCATGGCGTTCTCGCTGACCGCTTGTGGTGGCGGCAGCTCCGCCCCGGCTGACACCGGCGCTGATGCGGGCGCATCCGCTGACGCCGCTGCCGATGCCGGTTCGGAAGCCAAGGGCTACAACATCTCCGTCATTCTGAAGACCACGTCTTCCGAGTACTGGGGCTACGTTGTTGCCGGTGCGAACGCTTACATGGCCGCTCATCCCGAAATCAAGGTTGAGGTCAAGGGCGCCACTTCCGAGACCGCTTACGACGAGCAGCAGAACCTGATCGAGACCGATATGAACAACGGCTCCATCGACGGCTACGTTATCGCTCCGCTGCAGGCTGACATGGTTAAGACCATGATCGCCGGCCAGACCAAGCCGATCGTAGCAGTTGACACCAACATCGAGGCGCCCGAGGTTATCTCCTTCGTCGGTACCGGTAACGAGGCTGCTGGCGAGATGGGCGGCAAGGCTGCTGTAGAGGCTGCCAAGGCTGCTGGCTGGACCGAGATCAAGGCGATCGAGATCTGCGGCGTACAGGGCGACGCGACCAACGAAGCCCGTAAGGCCGGTTACATGAAGGGCGTCAACGGTGCCGGCGGCGAGTTCCTCGAGGGCGAGACCCAGTACGCGGACGCGGTTGCCGATAAGGCTGTAAACTGCATGGAAGCGATCATGCAGAACCATCCGGAAGGCATCGCGATCATCTGCGCGAACAACGACGATATGGCGATGGCCGCTGCGCGTGCTGCCAAGGGCAACAAGGCGTATGAGAAGACCATCTTCCTCGGCTTCGACGGCATCCAGTCCGCTTGCAACGCCATCCTGAAGGGCGAGCTGACCATGTCCGTTGCTCAGCAGGCTTACGAAATGGGCTACAAGTCCGTTGAGACCGTTGTCGCTGCGCTGAACGGCGAGTCCGTTGAGGCGTTCGTTGACGCTGGCTGCGCTGTTGTTGATTCCTCCAATGCGCAGGAGCGCCTGGACACCCTGAAGGGCTACCTGGCTTAAGTCTTAGTTTGATCGAGCGTCAAGGGGGAAGACCCGCTTATCACGTTTGATTGTGTTCCCGTCCCGGCTCTGCCGGGGCGGGGAGCACTTTTCCGGAAACGCTTCTGAAAGGACGAAGCAGAGGCTGCGCATCAAACCGCTCGTTCGGTTCGCTCCGACGCAGCTGGAACCGCGCCGAGAGCGGTTTTTTTTATCGTTAAACTTTGCTTCGCACTCCCATCTCGGAGAAGAACAGGTGATAATCGATGAGTGAATATGTAGTAGAACTGAAAAACGCACTGAAGCTCTTTCCGGGCGTCGTCGCGTTAAAAAACATGCACCTGAACGTCAAGCCGGGCGAAATTCTCGGCCTGATCGGTGAGAACGGCGCCGGTAAGTCGACGCTGATCAAGGTCCTCACCGGTGTACATCAGCCGGACGAAGGCGAGATCTACGTCGAAGGCAAGCTGATGAAGTTCAAGGATCCGAACGAGTCCGCGGCAGCGGGCATTGCCTGTGTTTATCAGGAACTGAACATCGTGCCGCTTCTGAGCGTCACGGATAATATTTTCATCAACAAGTGGATCAAGAAGGGCAACCTGCTGGACTATGACACGATGCACAAGAAGGCTAAAGAGGTCATGGCGTCGCTGGGTCAGGACATTGATCCGAGAAAGCCGGCCGGCACGTTCGGCATGGGCGTACAGCAGATGATCGAGATCGCGAAGGCGGTCCTGATCGATGCGAAAATGATCATCATGGACGAGCCTACCTCGTCCCTGGGCGAGA
>JAFBIW010000011.1 GCA_021531865.1 Butyricicoccus pullicaecorum
AGTTTCTACCACCAGCTTTTTGAATTCTGGTGCGTATTTCTTGTTTGGTATTCCTTTTGGCATAACAAAACACCCCACTTGTTAGTTAGTATTATATCATACCGTCTAACAAATGGGGTGCAGTTCACACCGTCCTCCGGCCGTTCGGAGAGGTTGTAAAGCTCCCGTTTGACGTCAACCACAGTACCGAGGCACTGGCCGATCTTGCCCGGCAGCTCAAGGCGCTTGACGGAGAGACGCGGGTAGTCATGGAGCACACCGGCCGCTACTACGAGCCGGTGGCCAATGTGCTGCACGAAGCCGGACTGTACGTCAGTGCGGTCAATCCGCTGCTCATCCGGGAGTACGGCGCCAATTCTCTGCGCCGAGTGAAAACCGACAAAGCTGACGCCATGAAAATCGCCCGCTATGCCCTTGACAACTGGGCAGATCTGCGAGATTATACTCCCATGGATACGATTCGTTATGACCTGAAAACGCTGAACCGCCAGTTTCAACTGGCCAGCAAGCAGAAAACCGCAACCGCCAACAACCTGATTGCCCTGCAGGAGCAGTCCTTCCCCGGCATCTGAAAATGCTTTGACAGCCCGGTACGTAAGGACGGCTCGCAGAAGTGGGTAGATTTCACCTACACCTTCTGGCACGTGGACTGTGTCCGCAAGCACAGTCTGAACGCCTTTGCCGAGCGTTACCGGAAATGGTGCAAGCGGCATGGCTACATCTTCAAGCAGAGCAATGCCGAAGAAGTCTACGCCCTTGCCAAATCTGCCGTGGTGTTGGTCTCCGCGTCTGAAACCACAAAGCTGCTCGTACAGGAGGCCGCCAATCAGCTTACCAGTATTTCCCGCTCTGTGGAGACCTACCGTGCTGAGATGAACCGCCTGGCTTCCATGCTGCCGGAATATCCCGTTGTCATGAAAATGTACGGCGTGGGCGAGTCCCTGGAGCCGCAGCTGATGGCAGAGATTGGCGACGTGCGCCGTTTTGCGCATAAAAAGTCGCTTGTGGCATTTGCCGGTGTTGATCCGATGCCGAACCAGTCCGGCGAAAAGAACGTGCGCAGCAACCGCTCGTCGAAACGTGGCTCACCGTGCCTTTGCAAGACGCTGTTCAACATCATGCGTATTTATCTCAGATGCTCGCCGGTCGAGGAGCCGGTGTACCAGTTCCTTGACCGTAAGCGTGCCGAGGGGAAGCCGTTCTACGTTTACATGACGGCCGGAGCCAACAAATTTTTGCGGCGCTACTACGGAAAAGTGCGGAACTATCTCGCCACACTGGAGGATCTGCCGCCTGTGGACATGGATTCCATCCCCGGCGGTGCTGTCAAGAGTTATGCGCAAATTAGTTTGCAGACTCCAGCTGAAAGAGGTCAGCCGGCAATAGAGACGTCTTCCAGAGTTGCCTCTAAGTGCTTCATATTCATGTACTTCTTGTTGCCCCACTGGGTGCCGGCCACATGGCGCAGCCGAGCGCAGACCAGCATCAGAGCGGAGTTGCCGTCCGGGAAGGTCCCCACCACACGGGTCCTGCGGCGGATCTCCCGATTCAGCCGCTCAATCACATTGTTGGTGCGAATCCGGGTCCAGTGCTCATAGGGGAAATCACAGTAAGTCAGTGTTTCCTCAACACTGTCCTCCACCTTCTTGGCGGCCTCTTTCAGCTTCATTTCCCTCGGCTGGGCCACCACAGCTTTCGCTTTTTCACGGGCGGCCTTCTTGCTTTCCTGGGCATGGATCGCCTTGAGCATCTTGGCCACTAATTTTACTTTGGAGCAAGGAACAACAGAAAACACATTGTGGTAAAAATGAACCGTACAGCGCTGGTATTTGGCGTCAGGAAACACTTCTCCCACGGCTTCCAGCATTCCCAGGCACTTGTCCCCAACAATGAGTTTCACACCGTCTGATCCTCTGCTTTTGAGCCACTGAAAGAAGTTCACCCAACTGGCCTTGTCCTCTTTCATGCCCTCGGCAGCGCCCAGAACCTCACGGTATTCGTCCTCATTTACCGCGATTGCCACCAAAATCGCGACATTTTCGTACTCTCCGCCCCAGTTGCGGCGCAGATAGATCCCATCCACATAGACGTACGGATATCGCCTGCCTTGCAAAGGACGGTTCCGCCAATCCTCAATGTGGACATACGCCTTCTTGTTCAGTTCACTGATGGTAGAGGGGGACACTTTGCTGCCCCACAGGGCTTCGGTAATATCCTCCACACGCCGGACGGATACGCCTGCCAGGTACATCTCAATGAGGGCTTCTTCCACGCTGCTTTCCCGGCGGCGATACCGTTCGATGATGGCTGTTTCAAAAGAGATGCCCTTGAGACGGGGCACATGGAGCGTAACGTCTCCGGAGGTGGTGGTAAGGTTCCGGTCATAGTGGCCACTGCGGTAGCCCTGGCGGGCTTCGCTGCGCTCATAGCGGGCAGCCTGGGTCAGTTTCTCAGCCTCCTGCTCCAGCAGCTCGTTCAGCGTTTCTTCTACGCTTCCTCGGACTAATTCCTTGATCTGCCCCTTGATTACTTCCTCGTTTAGCTGTACAATTTTTTCGGACATGGTTTACAGACTCCTTTCAGAATGGTGTGTCGCGACTTCATTCTACCAGAGATCTGCAAACCATGTCTTTTTATTTTTGCGAAACTTATTGTACCTTATCGGAACGGTTATTGCAGTGGATACCGTCCCCGTCGCCTGGACACCCGGATGGGGACGATGTATCTCATGGTTCCCAAAGTCCGTCAGGACGGCTATATCCCATTTTTCGTCACCGAGCGTAAGCGCAGTGAAGCCGCGCTCATTCAGGTGGTTCAGGAGGCCTTTGTGCAGGGTGTCTCCACTCGTAAAATGGGAAAGCTGGCGCAGAGCCTCGGCATCCAAAATTGATCCAGAAGCCAGGTCAGCGAGATGACAAAAGGACTCAATCATTCGGGAGTCCTTTCCTGGAGCCTCCTGGCAGCGCTGCAAGGTACATTTCATGTGGAATATCTTGCCGCAGAAAGAGAAGCAGTCTTTCGCCTCCGTGCTGAAGGAAATCTGGCTGACTCCCACTGCGGAACGGGCCAGAAAACGGGCTTATGAAGTCATAGATACCGATTCAAAGCGCTTTCCTAAAGCTGTGCATTGTTTGGAAAACGGTTTGGAGGACTCTCTGACTTTTTATATGTTCCCGAAACTGGACGCCCGGAAAATCTCGTCTTCCAACATGATGGAACGCCTGAACCGGGAGATTCGCAGACGGATCAGCGTTGTCGGAATTTTCCCGAACGAGGAGTCCTATGTTCGGCTGGTCAGCACATACCTGATGGAGTATACAGAGGATTGGTCTGTTTCCGGAGCTTACCTCAGCCAGCAATCCATTGAGGCAACGCTGCGCATGGCTGCTTGATTTCATATGACAGGAACCCTTTTTGCGAACATCCCTTGACGCAGTCTGTCCAACTGGGTCAGAAAATACGCTCAGGTGCAAGTGGATGATGATACTGTCCTTACTGCGCAGCAAATCAAGGCCCTCCAGCACCGCAATGCAGAACTGGAAGGGGAGAACCTCATCTTAAAAAAAGCCATTGCAATCTTCACGCCACACGCAGACAGAGACGAAAGGCTATTCAGGCGCTGTCGGGACAGCATCGCATTTCTATCCTTTGCCGGGTTCTGGACGTCAACCGAAGTACTTATTACAAGTTTATCAATCGTCAGACTTCCTGCCGGCAGCAGGAAAATATGGAAATCCAACAAAAAATCCTGGAAATCTATGCCAAATCCAATAAATGCCTGGGAGCTGGCAAAGTAAGAATCTGTCTCGCACGTGATGATTGCATATCCATCCGTGAAGGTCGGGTGCACCGACTGATGAAAGAGATGAACCGCCCCAAGATGAGCACCGTAAAACCGCCGAGACCCAGAAATACAGAACAGGAATCCGGAGCTTGTACTAATCTGCTTGCCCAGCAATTTTCTCGCGATACACTGCGGGATGCAGTCAAGCTCAGGGGCGTCTCCAAGGGCGTCATGTTCCACACAGGCAGAGGTTCTCAGTTCACCTCTTCCGATTTTCGGGAGGAAATGGATCGCCTCCACATGGTTCAGTCCTTCCCCGCAAAGGGGCATCCATACGATAACGCCGTTATGGCGTGCTTTTTCAAGTATCTGAAGAAGGAGGCGTTAGATCGCCGGCATTTTCAGACGATAGATCAGCTGAAGCAGCGCCTGCTTTCTTACATTGCTGGCTTCTACAATCCGGTTCGTCCTCCT
Source organism: Butyricicoccus pullicaecorum (assembly GCA_021531865.1). Taxonomy (GTDB): domain Bacteria; phylum Bacillota; class Clostridia; order Oscillospirales; family Butyricicoccaceae; genus Butyricicoccus. Next base: position 4,259 of record JAFBIW010000011.1, read on the forward strand.
TCGCATAATCACGGGCTTTCCCCAGACCAGAGAGAACGGCAGTCTATTCTCTGATTTTCTTGTCCACTTTATTGACATTAGTCCATATCTCACTGGACTGTTTTTAGTGGACTTAAGCATCTTCTTTTGGCATTGATGTTGCAAAGACAAGCACGATTGCTTCATTCTCAGCTCAGAAGGGGGCGTCATGGCGGATGTGTTTACCATCCCGAATCATATGGATGGCTTCAATTGTCTGCTACCCAGAATCCGATATCTCACATCAACTCAGGATATCATAAAAACAGGACTTGAGGTAGCCGGTCATTACAGCTACAACATCTTTGGAGTTCTTCTCGACAACGCATGGCGGTGAAGATCCGGGACACTGCCAGACACTACATTGGTTCCAGAATGCCCGCCAAATCCCTTGCGTTGCAGCATACCATCCGGCCTAACTACGATCATTCAATTTGGTGGTTGACTGCTGATAGTTAATCTTGTTCGATATCTTGCTCGTCACCCCAAAAATCATGGAGTTGGGTGGCGGGTATTGGAACCGTCAAGAAAAGAGCATCGACCAGCTTCTTTCAAACAGGCTCCGATTGCCTGCCGCGATGGCTGACGATGCTCTTATTGCACTCAAATATATCACATGGAATAGAGGAAATCAATCCGCGCGGTACCTTGGACAGAATTGACACGACTCCCGCAAAGCTGCGTTTTACGTTTGTGCGTCGGGCGTCACGGCGCAGACGGTCAGGCGGCCGTCCGCGACCCGGAACTGCACGTCAAAGCCTGCGAACGCCATGCCGTAGACCCGCTCCGGGTCGTCCTGATACTGCGGCCGCGGATCCTGCGCCAGTACGGCGATCAGGCCATCCCGCCGATCCTCCGGGATGACGGCCAGAAGTTCCGCCGGGAAATCGACCGACAGAACGCCCTCCCGGGTTTGCAGGGCGAAGCCGCCCGCCGCCTCCGGGTGGGAATCGGTATAGGCCAGATAGGGCTTGATATCATAGATCGGCGTACCATCCATCAAGTCCGCGCCGGTGACATGGATCAGCGGCCCGTCCGGTGTATGCAGCTCGATCCCGTCAATGTGCACCGAGGACAGCCCAATTGGGTTGGGGCGGAAGGGCGAGCGCGTTGCGAACACGCCCATACGGGTGTTGCCGCCCAGCCGGGGCGGCCGGACGGTGGGCGACCACCCATCCCGCACGGCCTCCGAAAACTGCCAGATCAGCCAGAGGTGGGTATAGCCCTCCAGACCGCGCAGCGCGTCCGGATTGCGGTATTCCGGTTCAAATATGATCGTTGAACGCACCTCGGCCAGACCGCTCTGCCGTGGAATGCCGAACTTTGTGGGAAAATCGCTGTGAATCCGCGCGATGATGCGCACCGGCACGGTCTCTGCCATCGTTTCGCCCTCCCTTTCATCATAAACTGGGATTCATTATACCATATCGCCGCGTCCGAATCAATCGGTTCAAAATGCGCCTTTTACACGGCGGCAGTTTTATGATATAATTTGACTGCTATCGAATCTTGAAATATTAAAGAGGAACAGACTGATGGAACAGACCAAATTTGACATAAAATTTGCCGCCGTGCGCCGCACGGTGATCGAGCAGGTCTTCTCCCGCATGAACGACCGACAGAAGGAGGCGGTTTTTCAGACCGAGGGGCCGCTCCTCGTGCTGGCCGGTGCGGGCAGCGGTAAGACGACTGTCCTGATCCACCGGATCATCAACATCCTGCGCTTTGGCCGGGGCTATGACTATCCCTACGCGACGCCGGGCGCGACAATGGAGGACCTGGCCTTTCTGGCGGACTATCTGGCCGACCCCAAGCCTGAGGATCGGGCGCGGGCGCTGCGGCTGTGCGCGGTCGATCCGGCCAAGCCGTGGGAGATCGTGGCGATCACTTTCACCAACAAGGCAGCGCGCGAGCTGCGGGAACGGCTGACCCGTGCGGTCGGCGAAACGGATGCCTCGGCCATCTGGGCGCACACCTTCCATACTTGCTGCCTGCGCATTCTGCGCCGGGACATCGAACGGCTGGGCTATGACCGCACGTTCACGATCTACGACGAGGACGACAAAAAGCGGGTCATTACCGCGCTCATCCGGCGGCTCAAGCTGGATGAGAAGGTCTTTGACCCCAAAAAGGTCATGAACGAAATCAGCCGCGCCAAGGACAACCTGATCACGCCGCGCACCTTCGCCGCGGAACAGCGGGACGAATTCTATAAGGGACGTATTGCCGAACTCTATACCTTATATGAAAAGGAAATGCGTGCGAACAACGCGTTGGATTTTGACGATATCATCATGAAGACCGTCCAGCTCTTGCGTGAAAATGAGGATATTCTGGAATATTATCAGAATAAATTCCGCTATGTGCTGGTCGATGAGTATCAGGACACCAACCACGCGCAGTACGTCCTGACCGCGCTGCTCGCGGGCGGGCGTCAGAATATCTGCGTCGTCGGCGACGACGACCAGTCGATCTATAAATTCCGCGGCGCGACGATCACGAATATTTTGGAATTTGAACAGCAGTTCAAAAACGCGCACACCATCCGGCTGGAACAGAATTACCGTTCGACCGATACCATTCTGAACGCGGCGAACGGTCTGATCCGCAACAACGTCCGCCGCAAGGGCAAGGAGCTTTGGACCGACCGCACCGGCGGCGCCAAGATCAAGCTGCACCGCACGGACACGCAGGAGAGCGAGGCGCAGTACATCGCCGCGCGCATTCTTGAAGGCGTGGCGAAAGGGGAGAAGTGGGGCGATTTCGCCATTCTTTACCGCAACAACGTCCTGTCCAACGCGGTCGAATCGGCGTTCCGCCGCAATTCGATTCCGTACCGCATTTATAAGGGCCGTGACTTCTTCGGCCGCACCGAGATTCGCGACATGTTCGCCTATCTCTGGGTCATCGAAAACCCGTCCGATACCCTCCGCCTCAAACGCATCATCAATGTGCCCGCGCGCAAGATCGGCGGGAAGTCGATCGAGATCGCGGAGGAAGTCGCTGAGGCGCACGGTCTGGATCTGTACGACGTAGTCAAAAACGCGAATCAGCATCCCGATCTGGCACGCGGCGCGGGGCCGATGCTGCGGTTCGGTGAGATGATCGAGACCCTGCGCGCCCACCGAGAGACCCTGTCGCTGTCCGAGCTGTACGACGAAATGCTGGATGTGACCGGCTATCAGGCCGCGCTGGAAGCGAAAAACGATGCGGAATCCCACTCCCGCTGGGAGAATATCATGGAGCTGAAATCCAATATCGTTGAATACGAGAACAAGGCGGAGGAGCCTTCGCTGGCCGGGTTCCTCGAGGAAATGGCGCTGTATACCGACGCCGACCAGGCCGACGATGCGGAGGACGCCGTCCTCATGATGACGATGCACTCGGCCAAGGGCCTCGAATTTCCGACGGTCTTTCTGTGCGGCATGGAGGACGGCCTGTTCCCCAGCTTCCGGGCAGAGGAGAGCGACGACGATCTGGAGGAGGAACGCCGTCTGTGCTATGTGGCAATCACCCGGGCGAAAAAGCAGCTTTATCTGACCTGTGCCGAGCGCCGTCTGATGTACGGCCAGACCCGGTTCTCGCGTCCGTCCCGCTTCCTCAGCGAGATTCCGTCTGAACTGCTCGATTCCAACCTGTCCGAGCGCGCCCGGCAGGCCGAGCAGGAGCGGCAGAAGCGGGAGTACCATCCCCGTTCGACTGTCAACCAGTCCTATCGCGCGGCGTCCGCGCTGCAGGCCAAGTCCGCCACCGCCGAAACGCCGACCTTCGCCTGCGGCGACCGGGTGCAGCACAAGGCCTTCGGCGAGGGTATGGTCACCTCGGTGCGTGCCCTGGGCGGCGACCAGCTTTTGGAGATCGCCTTCCAGACCAAGGGGACAAAGCGGCTGATGGCCAAATCAGCCGCGCAGTTCATGCAAAAGCTGTAAAGAAGGGAGGACGCGCGATGCGTTTTCTGCATACGGCCGACCTGCATCTGGGCATCTCGCTGGGCGGTTTTTCGCTCCTGCGGGAGCAGACCGAGCTGCTCGACCAGATCATCGAACTCGTGCGCCGGGAATCGCTGGACGGCGTGCTGATCGCGGGCGATATTTTCGACCGTGCGGTCTCGGGCGCGGACGCGATCACCCTGTATGACCGGTTTCTGACCCGGTTGTGCACCGAATGCCGCGTTCCGGTCTTTCTGATTGCGGGCAACCATGACGGCGCGGCCCGTCTGACCCAGTTCGGCGGACTGCTGGCCGGCGCCGGTCTGCATCTGGCCGGTCGATTGACAGCACGCCCTGAGCCGATTCTGTGCGGAGAAGCGGAACTCTTTTTGATCCCGTATTTCCATGTCGATCAAGTGCGACTACTGTATCCGGACGCCGCGATCCGCAGCACCGAGGACGCGATGGCACAGCTCATGGACGATGTCCGCCAACGCCGCGATCCGAATCGGCGCACGATTGTGCTCGCCCATTGCTTTGTGACCGGTGCGCGCGCGGCCGAGAGCGATCTGGCCGCCCAGCTTGGCGGCGCGCAGCAGATCGGCGCAGCGGTGTTTGAAGGCGTGGATTATGTCGCGCTGGGGCATCTGCACCGCGCGCAGTCGCCCGTGCCCGGGGTGCATTACGCCGGTTCGCCCTTTCCGTATGCGTTTTCCGAATCGGGCAGTACGGTCGCGGTTTATGACACCGTGACCGGCACGGTGACCGACGTGCCGCTCCATCCGTCGCGCACGCTGCGCACCTGCCGGGGCACTTATGATGAACTGCTGGCTGCAGCCGCACAGGATCTCCGGGCGGACGATTATATCAAAATTGAACTGACCGACCGCGGCGCGGGACTTGAAACGCTGGACGCGTTCCGCTCCTATTATCCGCATCTTGTGACGCTCATCGGCAGGCAGGCGCAGGGAAACGAAACGGGCGCGCTGACGGTATCCGAAGTGCGCGCACTTTCGCCTGACGTACTGCTGCGCCGGTTCTGCGAGGAGATCGGCGGATACAAACCGGACGCGGACGAGATCACGGCCTTTCTGGACGCGATGGAGACCGTTCAGCGGGGAGGTGACCTCCAATGATCCCGGTTCGATTGAAATTTCAGGCTTTCGGCCCCTATCCGGGCGCGCAGGAGATCGACTTTGCCGCTCTGCGGCATGCCGGACTGTTCCTGATCCGCGGTGAGACCGGCGCGGGCAAGACGGTGATTCTGGATGCGATTACCTATGCGTTGTACGGCCGTTCCTCGGGCGGCGGACGCGGCGACCTGACCGGGATGCGCTGCCAGCAGGCCGACGCGGGTACACAGACCGAGGTCGTGTTTGAATGGGAGGCGGGCGACCGGATACTCCGCTTTGTCCGCACCCTACAGCCGCGTAAAAAACGCACGGGTGTGATCGAATACCTGCCCAAACAGGATGCGTTTTTCCGCAATGCCAACGGCGACTGGGAACCGTTTTTCGAGAATCCCCGCCTGCGGGATGTGGAGGAGCTGGCGGTGCGGCTGACCGGCCTGCAATACGACCAATTCCGGCAGGTCGTCATCCTGCCGCAGGGGCAGTTTGAACGGCTGCTTGTCGCACCGTCGGATGAAAAGGAGCGGCTGCTGACCTCACTGTTCGGAACCGGCGGCTGGGGCCGCGCCGCCGACCTGCTGGGTGAGCGCGCCAACGCGCTTGCACGCGAGACCGACGAAATCGGCCGCAGTCTGCAGGCCATCCTGTCAGAAAATGAATGCGAAACCCACGAAGCGATGACAGCACGGATTCGGACGCTGGACGACGCCTGTAAACATGCCGGAATGGAGACCGAAGCCCTCCGGGCGCGGGTACAGGCCGGACAGCAGGCGCTTGCGCAGGCGGCCGCGCTCGATCATCAGTTTTCACAATGGGACGGGGCAAACGCGGCGCTTGCAGCTCTTCGGGAGCAGGAGCCTGAGGTCGCGCGCTGGCGCGGATTGCTGCGTCTGCGCAGTCTGGCCGAGCTGTACCGCCGCTGGCAGGCAGCCGATGACAGCTATGCGAAAGCGCGGGACGATGTGGTCTTCTGCGAAGCCCAGCGCGCCGGGTTAGACAGCGAACTCAAAAAGACCCGGGAGCTGCGTACAGTCACGCTGGAACAGGCGGCGAAACACCGGGAAATGGGAGAGCGTCTGCCCGAATTGGAGGCCGAGCTGCGCCGCTTGGAGGCGCTCGAAGAGAAAGCGGTCGAGCTGGCGCATAAAATGGGCGTCATGCAGCAGCTCCGGTTTGAACGGATCGATTGTGCCAATGCCTATGAGAAAGCCGTGCTCGAAGCCGACCGGGCGATGGAAATTTATGATAAGCAGCTTCGGTACGAACTGGCGTCCGGTCTGCGGCCGAAAAAGCCCTGTCCGGTCTGCGGCAGCGTCACCCATCCCAAACCCGCGCCGCCGCCGCAGGAGCAGATCGAACGGGAAGAGGTGGACCGGCTCAACGCCGTTGTGACTGCCGCCGACCATGCGCTGACCGCCTGCGTTGAGAAATACAACGCGATGATGGAGCAATTCATGGTCGAGCGCAAGAAAATGCTGGATGAGGGAGACTGCACCGCCGAGGATTTGGCCAAAGCGCAGTACGCAGTCACGAATGCCAGACAGCACCGCGCGCAGGCCGAACAGTCGATGCAGAAGGCCGACCGGCTGGAGCAGCGGATTGAGCAGCAGATGAAGCAGATGCAGCCGGTCGAGGAAAAACTCCGGCAGGCGGTCTCAGCGGCTGCGCGGGCAGAGGAAACAGCGCGGCAGCTCGCCGGCCAGCTCGATGAAGCCGATCCGGACGGCGCTCTGCGCGCCCAGCTTGCCGGACAGCTCGAGAACGAAGATTTCGCCGCGCTCGAACAAAGGATCGAAGCGTATGACCGCAGACTGGCGGAAACACAGGCGCTGGCCGCCGCGCTCGAAGCTCAGCTCAGGGGGCAGACCCGGCCGCCGGTCGCGTTGCTCCGGCAGGAGGCCGACCGGCTCTCCGAGCAGCTCGCCGCCGAGGAACGGAAAACGGCTGTTCTTCAGCGCGATCTGGAGCATCTGTCGGCCGATGCGCAGCGGTATGAGACGCTGCTTGGCCGCTATCAGACGCAGCGAAGGCAGTCAGAAAAGGCGATGGCCTTCGCCCGCCTGCTGCGCGGCGTGACCGGCGTCAGCCTGCAGCGCTACGTGCTGGGCGCGATGCTGTCCGCTGTCACGGCAGAGGCCAATCTGCTGCTCGAACGGGTGCACGACGGACGGTATCAGATCTTCCGCACGCTGGAAACGACTGGTAATGTCCGCAAGGCGGGACTGGAGCTTGAGGTGCTCGACCGTCGTTCGGGCATGCGCCGCAGCGTCGTGTCGCTGTCGGGCGGCGAGAAATTTCTGGTGGCGCTGGCTCTGTCCATCGGCCTTTCGGCCGTGGTGCAGGCGCAGTCGGGCGCGTCCCGGCTGGGCGCGATCTTCATCGACGAGGGCTTCGGCACGCTGGACGACGCCTCCCTGCACGACGCGCTGTCCGTTCTGGCGTCCATCCGGGATACGCACGGCATGGTGGGTATCATTTCCCATGTTTCCCTGCTGCGGGAATCCATCCATGCCGGTATTCAGGTGGAGAAACGGCAGGAGGGCAGCCGCTTGACGGTTTTCTACGAATAAAAGCAGAAAAATACCCTCTGTACGGTCTGATATGTGCCGTGCAGAGGGTATTGCTTTATCCAAGGAGAAGATGCAGCAGAAAACAGAGCGTCATGCCGATTCCGGTCGGCAGGATGACGGCGGCTGCCGTCCAGCGCAGGCTGCCAGTTTCGCGCCAGATCGTCAGGCAGGTCGTCGAGCAGGGCCAGTGGAACAGCGAGAACACGATGAAGCAGAGCGCGGTCGCTGCAGACCAGCCGTTCACCGTGAGCAGCGCGCCCAGCGCCGGAAGCCCGGTCAGCTCAACCAGCGTTCCGGTCGATAAGTATCCCATCAGGACGATCGGCATGACGATTTCGTTGGCCGGGAAGCCCAGCAGAAAGGCGAGCAGGATCATTCCGTCCAGACCGAGCGCGCGTCCGATCGGATCGAGCGCCTGTGCACAGGAGAGCAGGACGGAGCTGCCGCCGATGTACCAGTTGGCTAAAAGCCAGATCAGAAGACCGGCCGGCGCCGCCACACTGATCGCGCGGCCCAGAACGAAGAGGGTGCGGTCAAGGATCGAACGGACGATCACCTTGCCGACCTGCGGACGGCGATAGGGCGGCAGCTCGAGCGCGAAGGAGGAAGGGAGCCCCTTGAGCACGGTCGCGGACAGCAGCCGGGACGCGACAAGCGTCATCGCAACGCCCAGCACGATCACCGCCGTCAGTCCGAGGGAAGAGAGCAGCATGGTGGGCAGCGCGGCGCGCGAAACGCCGATGAAAAAGATGGTCAGCAGGCTGATGATCGTCGGAAACCGGCCGTTGCACGGCACCATAGAGTTTGTCAGAATGGCGATCAGCCGTTCGCGCGGCGAATCAATGATCCGGCAGCCGGTCACTCCGACCGCGTTGCAGCCGAAGCCCATACAGAGAGTGAGGGCTTGCTTGCCGCAGGCATGGGCTTTGCAGAAGGCGTGATCCAGATTGAAGGCCACACGCGGCAGGTAGCCGACGTCTTCCAGCAGGGTGAAGAGCGGAAAAAAGATCGCCATGGGCGGCAGCATGACCGATACGACCGTCGCCAGCACCCGCCAGACACCGTCGATCAGCATGGATTGCAGCCAGACCGGCGCGTGCAGCCAGCACAGCGCCGCGCGTATCGGTTCGGTGCAGGCGAAAAGCACCCGGGAAAGCCACGCGGACGGCAGATTTGCGCCGCTGATTGTGAGGAAGAACACCAGCGCAAGCAAGAGCAACATGGCTGGGATGCCGTACCGGCGGCTGGTCAGGATGCGGTCGATCTTGCGGTCGCGTGCAGCGTTTGCAGGCGATCGGATCACCCCGTTGGCAATCTCCTCCGCATGCAGAACATAGGATGCAGTGCGGAGATCCTGTTTCCGTTCCTCGGAGAGCTGATCGTCCGAAAGCGCTGCCGGGAACCGGATGGGCGGGGGAGTGGTCGGCCGTCTGCCGGACGCGACTGCCGCCGCGGCGTCCAGCAGTGCATCCAATCCCTCGCCGCGCGCCGCCGTACACGGGATGACCGGGATGCCGAGCGCCTGCTCGAGAGCGTCGCAGTCGATCTGCACGCCCTTTTTCTGGGCTTCATCCATGAGATTCAGGCACAGGACGGCGCGCGGCATGATCTCGGTGACCTGTAACGCCAGATTCAGGTTGCGCTCCAGACAGGTCGCGTCTGCGACCAGAATCGCGCAGTCCGCCCGGCCGGAGAGCAGGAAGCCGCGCGCGACCTCCTCTTCAGGAGAGCGGGCGACCAGAGAATACGTACCGGGCAGATCGACCAAAAGGAACCGTGTTCCGCCGTGCTCTGCCGTACCGCTCGCGCCCGCGACCGTTTTTCCCGGCCAATTTCCGGTGTGCTGCGCCATGCCGGTCAGCGCGTTGAACACCGTGCTCTTGCCGACGTTTGGGTTTCCCATCAGCGCGACGACATGATCCGCGTTTTCCGTCCGCAGAAACGAAGCCGTGCTGTCCCGCGCGCCCGCCGCGCCGGCGCAGGAGGTCAGACCCATTCCCGCACCTCGATTCTTCCGCTGTCCGATCGCCGCAGCGCGATCACCGCGCCACGGATCAGATAGGCCACCGGATCGCCGCTCGGCCCGCAGCCCAGACAGGTGACCGGCGTTCCTTCGATCAGACCGAGATCCCGCAGCCGGATACGGATGGAGCCGCTCAGATCGAGCTGCGCCACTGTGGCCGTCATCCCGGCAGGCACCTCGGCCAATGTGTGAACCTGCTTTGAATGCTTCATAAACATCAGTCCTTACATGCAGTTTCTGCCGGAACACAGGCTGATATCCGGTTACTCTCATCATATGCGGGGATCGAAAAACGGTCACACCCGGCGGCGGACAGGATGCAGACAGCCCCGCCTGCATCGAATGAGCCGAAACGGACGGGGCTGCTGTCGGAATATGAAATTATGCGCGTCCGCCGGAACGGAGCGCGGCACGTTCCCGGGCCAGCTCGGCACAGAGCGCGTCGAACCGCCACGCGGCGTTGCTTTCGGTGAGCACGGCCTTGTAAACACTGCGGGGCACACCGGCCTTTTGCAGGGCGGCAAGCACGGCGTCCAGCCGGCTGCTGCGCAGTCCGCAGAAGATCAGAACCGGCTCGGCCGGCATCTGCACGGCTGTGCCGGTTTCCGGCTCCGGCACGGTAAGACCGGCCAGCGCGCCGACGGTTTCCGAGACCAGTTCGGGCGTCACGGTCTTGATGCGGATGCGCTGCTGCGTGAAGACCCACTTGGCTTTTGCGGCAAGCCCGGCCGGGTCATAATATAAAACAAGTTCTTTGTATGCAGACAAATTCTTCGCTCCTTTCGGGTCGGACGTCAGCCTTCCCGTGTCCAGCATACTGCAAAAAGATGGCGTTGTAAAGTGCCAGAGCGGCTGGAAAAAATGAAAAAAATACGGAGAGACACGCTTTTCATAAGAAATAATCCTCGTCTTTCCCAAACACCTTTGTGTGATTTGCGACAAATAAGAAAAAATTTCGGCAAACCACTTGTTAAATTTAACTGATAGTGTTAGAATACTCCATAGTGAATTCCGCACATAGTGCGGAAAGAGATGTTCCATCTCTGAAAGGAAAGAAAGGGGGATGCACCATGCAGCCAACAGACACGCGGTATCAGAATTATATCCAGATCCTGCGGGAAGAGCTTGTCCCGGCTATGGGATGCACCGAGCCGATCGCGATCGCTTACGGTGCGGCCAAGGCGCGCGAGCTTCTGGGAGAAATGCCTGAGAGCGTGCTGGTTGAGGCCAGCGGCAACATTATTAAAAATGTAAAGAGCGTTGTCGTGCCCAACACCGGCGGACTCAAGGGTATTGAGGCTGCAGCCGCGGCCGGTATCGTCGCCGGTCGTGCTGAAAAAATTCTGGAAGTCATCGCTGAGGTGACCGACGACCAAAAGAAGGAGATCCGTTCCTATCTGGACAGCCACGAGATTACGGTTCGTCCGGCGGAGAGCGATATCGTGTTCGATATCATTCTGACGCTGCGCGCCGGCAGTTCGTGTGTCAAACTGCGGATCTCGGACTATCATACGAATATTGTATGGGTCGAGAAGGACGGCACGGTCCTGTTGCAGGCGGGACATACCTCTGACGATTCGGAGGCTTCTTCCCTGACCGACCGGAGCTGCATGTCGATCGAGGGCATTCTCGATTTCATCCAGACCATGCAGGTCGACGACGTCCGGGAGATGGTCGAGCGCCAGATCTCGTACAACTACGCGATTGCACAGGCTGGTATCGAAGGAAACTGGGGCGCGAATATCGGCTCCGTTCTGCTGCGTAACTACGGCGACGACGTCAAGATCCGTGCCCGCGCGATGGCTGCGGCCGGTTCGGACGCGCGTATGAGCGGCTGTGAGCTGCCGGTCATCATCGTCTCGGGCAGCGGCAATCAGGGCATCACCGCTTCGGTTCCCGTCATCGAATACGCCAAGCATCTCAGCGTGGATCATGACACGATGGTGCGGGCGGTCACGCTGTCCGACCTCATCACGATCCACCTCAAGACCGGTATCGGCCGCCTGTCTGCCTATTGCGGCGCGGTCAGCGCGGGCTGTGCCAGCGGCGCGGGCATCGCGTGGCTGTTGGGCGGCGGTTACGAGGAGATCGCGCATACGCTCGTCAACTCGCTGGCGACCGTGTCCGGCATGATCTGCGACGGTGCGAAGCCGTCCTGCGCGGCCAAGATCGCCGCGGCGGTCGACGCGGGCATTCTGGGCTACCAGATGTTCAAGGATGGCCAGCAGTTCTATGGTGGCGACGGCATCGTCACCAAGGGCGTCGAGAACACCATCCGCAATATCGGCCGTCTGGGACACGACGGCATGCGGGAAACGGACAAGGAAATTATCCGGATCATGACCGGGTTATAATTTCAACACAAAATTTGGAGGGTGAATTATGAAATTGGTTAAGAGTTTGCCGTTTAAGCTTCTCATGGGCGTTGTGATTGGTATTCTGATCGGTCAGTTCCTGCCCGAGGGCGGCGCGCTGCTGCAGATCGTTGTCACCGCGAAGTATATCATGGGTCAGCTCATCAACTTCTGCGTTCCGCTGATCATCATCGGCTTTATCGCGCCCTCGATCGTCAAGCTGGGCTCGAACGCGTCCCGTATGCTGGGCGTCGCGTTGATTCTGGCGTATGTTTCTTCTCTGGGCGCCGCGCTGTTCTCCACGGCTGCAGGCAACGCCATCATTCCGCATCTGAACATCGTCAGCTCGGTCGACGGTCTGCGCGAGGTTCCCAGCCCGGTCTTCCAGCTTGCCATTCCGCAGATCATGTCGGTTATGAGCGCGCTGGTCATTTCGGTCATGGTCGGTCTGGCTGCGGCCTGGACCAAGGCCAAGGTCATTTCCATGGCGCTGCAGGAATTCCAGGAGATCGTTCTGATGATCGTTACCAAGGTCATCATCCCGATCCTGCCCTTCTTCATCGCGACGACCTTCTGCACCCTGTCCTATGAGGGCACCATCACCAAGCAGCTCCCGGTCTTCCTGATCGTTGTTGTGATCGTTATGGTCGGCCACTACATCTGGCTGGCGCTGCTGTACGGTCTGGCGGGCGCGTATTCGGGCACCAACCCGATGGATGTACTCCGTCATTACGGCCCGGCCTACATCACGGCAGTCGGCACCATGTCCTCTGCGGCGACGCTGGCGGTCGCGCTGCGCTGCGCGAGAAAGGCCAAGACCCTGCGCTCGGATATGGTTGACTTCGGCATTCCGCTGTTTGCGAACATCCACCTGTGCGGTTCGGTTCTGACCGAGGTATTCTTCGTCATGACCGTTTCCAAGATCCTCTACGGCCAACTTCCGTCCGTCGGTACCATGATCCTGTTCTGCGCGCTGCTGGGCATCTTCGCGATCGGCGCACCCGGCGTTCCGGGCGGCACTGTTATGGCGTCTCTGGGCCTCATCACCGGTGTCTTGGGCTTTGACGAGACCGGCACCGCGCTGATGCTGACCATCTTCGCGCTGCAGGATTCCTTCGGCACCGCGTGCAACGTCACCGGCGACGGTGCGCTGACCCTGATGCTGACCGGCTATGCCAAGAAGCACGGCATTGCCGAGCAGAAGATCGACTTTACGCTCTGATTTTCACAATCGCATCACAAAAGCCCGGCTTTTCCGCCGGGCTTTTTTCCTCCTTTGCACATGAAAAACCCACCGCAGATAGGGCGGTGTTCATAAAACAGTGAATCCGACCTATGGTTGCAATCATAGGTCGGATTATTTTCTACACATAATTCAAACTTGCTGGCGGCGAACGGTTTGTTAAAACCGCTTGCAGACGGCAAGTCCACAGGGGATAGCCGCTTTAGCGGCGCAAGGGGGTGTAGCCACCTTGACGGAATGAAGTGACGCAACATTCTCGGTCATGCAGTTTTCTTCTGCTGACGGAGAGTGAAACTCTGCAGGACGCACGATACTCCCGACAGGAGAGTATAGAAGTGCGCCCTTTTGTCCGGAAAGTATTTTACAGCATTCCGGCAAACGGGAATTTACCAAATCGACAAACAACGATTTGTCAGTTCTTAAAACCGAAAGTATCTTAAATAATATAATTAACCATTCCATAAATCAAATGGCATACCATAAATATTGAGATAGGTATGACAGCAATCATAAGACAGCAAATAACTGTAGCCATAATAAATCGTGTGATACTTATTTTTTACAGTCTTGATTAATGAATATACATAACGACATAATCATTAACGCCTGACATATAGATGCTATTACATCTACTGTTTTTGGAATTGACTCTCCCCTTAAAATATCATTCGGAGCTGGAACTGCGAACCAAATAAAATTAGGAATCATCATAATAATAAAGGTAATCAATCCCCATATATCAAAACCTATTTTGTATTTTTTTATCATCTCAACACCTCCACAAATTCCAATTTGTATATCTTGTCAGCTCCATACTATCATATAACAGGATAAGATACAAGAGCAGCCACAGCAGTGCAAACTACTGTGGCTGTTGACTGTTTTACGACCACCGCCCCCATGCGGCGGGCATTTTTGTTCGTTCAGGCTTCGGACGCGGAGGTATTTTTTCCGAACAGGATGAACACCAGCGCGCTGACGCCCAGCAGAATGGGGTAATAGCAATAGGGGACGATATCGACCGAGGAGATCTGTACGGCTGCGGTCTCAGTCGCGGCAGCGGCGTACAGAAGCTGTGCACCGTAGGGAATAAGCCCCTGAAAGACCGAGGTGAAGATGTCCAGCAGGGAGGCCGTGCGCTTGGGGCTGATGTGGTAATCGTCGGCAATCTCCTTGGCGATCGGGCCGGCAATGACGATCGCGACCGTATTGTTCGCGGTCGAGCAGTCGACCAGAGAGGAAAGCGCGGCAATGCCGATCTCGGCGCCCCTGCTGCTGCGGATGCAGCGGCGGATGATGTAAAGCAGCCAGTCGATGCCGCCGTTGAGACGAATCAGGGAGACGACGCCCGCGACAAGGATCGAAATGACCGTAATGTCGTACATACCCATGATGCCGTCGCCCAGAATGCCGAAGATTTCAAGGAAGGTGAAATCCCCGTAGAACAGGCCGACCGCAAGCGAAAGCACAGTGCCGCTGATGAGCAGGACAAAGACGTTCAGGCCGACGAGTGCGCCGATCAGGACGACCAGATAGGGGACGATACGAATGAAATCGTAATGCAGGTCGCCGCTGACCTGATAGGAAGTGCCCATCGTGCGGACGAGGAGCAACACGGCGGTCACGATCGCGGCCGGCAGGGCGATCTTGAAGTTTTCACGGAATTTGTCCTTCATCGCGCAGCCTTGCGTGCGGGTGGCCGCGATGGTCGTGTCCGAGATCATGGACAGGTTGTCACCGAACATCGCGCCACAGACCGCCGAGCCGATGCACAGCGCCATCGGAATGCCGGTCTTTTCGCTGATGCCGATGGCGATCGGTGCGAGCGCGGTGACGGTGCCGACCGAGGTGCCCATCGAGGTCGAAATGAAGCAGCCGACAATGAAGACGCCGAGAACGGCTACACTGCCGGGCAGGATCGACAGGCCGAAGTTGACCGTCGAATCCACGCCGCCCGCCGCTTTGACAGACGCGGAGAACGCGCCGGCCAGCACGAAGACCAGACACATGATCATGATGTTTTCATCGCCCGCGCCGCGCGCGACCGCGTTGAGCTTTTCGTCAAAGGAGACTTTCTTTCCTTTGGGGTTCTGCGCGAAGGCGACGACCAGCGCGATCAGAAAACCGACGACGGCCGGCATGGTACTGTAAAAGTCATGCGTATACGCGCCGACTGCAATGAACAGCACCAGAAAGACGACGATCGGCAGAAGTGCGAAGGGATTTCCTTTTTTCATATTTCTCTTACCTGCTTTCTTTTTCAGGAACCCGATGTTCCATTACTCTTTTTTATGATACCTGAAATCCGCGCAAAAAACAAGGGACACGCGGAGAAACGTGTCCCGGGAGCGGATGTTTTGAATGGGCATTTACCGTTTGATGCGGGCGAACCGGATGCTGTCGGCCGTCCAGTCGGTCAGCCGGGCGGCGAGGACGCCGAGCACGACGCCGAGGATCGCGCCGCAGAGCACATCGGTCGGATAGTGGACGCAGAAATACAGGCGCGAAAACGCGATGAGGCAGGCCAGCACATAGCAGGCGACGCCCGGACGGCGGAAAAAACAGAAGCAGGCGGTCGCCGCCGTAAAAGAGGACAGGGTGTGTCCGGAAGGGAAGGAGAAGCCACCGGGCGGGGGGATGAGTGTGGTCAAGTCGGTGTAAGTCTGGAAGGGGCGGGGACGGGCGACAAGCGGCTTGAGCCCGACATTGCCGACCAGCAGGCCGAATACCAGAGCGGTCAGCATGGCCGCGCCGCACCGCCGGGTGTTCGGACGCAGCAGGCAGATCAACGCGAGAAGCAGCCAGATCTCGCCGTGGTTATTGATCGTTGTCAGAACGTACAGAATGGGCGTGAGCCAGTCGGCGCGCAGGTGCGCCGCGATCCCCAGCAGGAGCTGGTGATCCCAGAATGAAAGCCATTGCATGGCCGGTAATCCCTCCGATCGGTGTCAAATTCAGTGACGCTGGTTCTATTGTAGCCGATTGCGCGGACGGATGCAAGGGACTGATGCGCGGAGAGAAAAATTCCAAAATTCCCCTTGACAGGCGTTTTCAAATTCGCTATTATAGATATAGTATTTTGATGAAAAGCGATGAACGGGTAAAGTAACCGTCCACTCGATGTTCAGAGAGCCGCTGGTCGGTGCGAAGCGGTATGTCGAGCCAGTGAAACTCGCCTGGGAGCTGTCGGCTGAATCTTAGAGTAGGCTTGACCGGGATTTCCGCCGTTATCCGGAAGGCACATTGCTTGATGTGCACTGAGTGGTCGTCTCTTCAGGACGGCAATAAGAGTGGTAACGCGGAGCGATACAGTGCTTCGTCTCTTAATGTGTTTTAAGGGACGAAGCTTTTTTTGTCCCGTCTGTTCAATTTCTTAGAATCGGAGGCAACAACAAATGGGAAGAACAATTCGAATTTTTGACACCACCCTGCGTGACGGTGAGCAGTCTCCCGGCTGCAGCATGAACCTCAATGAGAAGATCGAGGTCGCCCGTCAGCTCGAGGCCATGAAGGTTGATATCATCGAGGCTGGTTTTGCGATCGCTTCGCCCGGCGACGCCGCCGCGATCGCCGCAATTGCGGATACGGTCAAGGAGTCGACCGTCTGCTCGCTGGCCCGTTGTGTCGAGCAGGATATCGACGCGGCCTACAACGCGATCAAGCGGGCTGAGTCGGCCCGTATCCATGTATTTCTGGCGACCTCGCCCGTGCACATGGAGTACAAGCTCAAGATGAAGCCGGATGAGGTGATCGAGCGCATCGCCTACAACGTCGCCTATGCGAAGAAGTACATGTCCGATATCGAATTCTCCGCAGAGGATTCGACCCGTTCCGACCTCGATTTCCTGTGCCGTGCGTTCGAGACCGCGATCAAGGCGGGCGCGACCACGCTGAACATCCCGGATACGGTCGGCTACATGGCGCCCGAGGAGTTCGCCTCCCGTGTGCGCTACATCCGCGAGCATACCCCGGGCATCGAGAACGTCGTGCTGTCCTGCCACTGCCACAACGACCTCGGCATGGCGGTCGCGAACTCGCTGGCCGGCGTCGAGGCGGGCATCGACCAGATCGAGTGCACGATCAACGGCATCGGTGAGCGCGCGGGCAACGCTTCGATGGAAGAGTGCGTCATGGCGCTGCGCGTGCGTAAGGACTATTATAATGTAGACTGCAATCTGGATACCAAGCAGATCTACCGCGCGAGCCGTATGATCCAGACAATCACCGGTGTGCCGGTCGCGCCCACCAAGCCGATCATCGGCGCGAACGCTTTCGCGCACGAGTCCGGTATCCACCAGCACGGCGTGCTGGCCAACAAGCAGACCTATGAGATCATGACGCCCGAGTCGGTCGGCATCCCGCAGAACGCCATCGTTCTGGGCAAGCATTCCGGCCGTCACGCGTTCGAGGATCGCCTGATGACGCTGGGCTACCATCTGGACAAGGAGAAACTCGACAAGGCCTTTGCCAAGTTCAAGCTGCTGGCGGATAAGAAGAAGGTCGTCAAGGATCGCGATCTGGAAGCGTTGGTCGGCGCGGTACCGGTCTCGGGCGGCGAGCGCTACACGCTGGATAACTTCGTCATCAATTCGGGCAACTCGATCACCGCGACCGCGGTCATCCGCGTCAAGCACGGCGACGAGACCATCGAGCGCGTTGCAGCATCCGACGGCCCGATCAATGCGGCGTTCCGTGCGATCAACAAGATCGTCGGCCGCGACATCGTCCTCGAGGATTACTCGCTGAAGGCGATGACCGAAGGCGAGGACGCGCAGGGCGAAGCGATCGTCAAGATTTCGGTCGACGGCAGCGATATGGTCACCGGCCGCGGCGTTGCGGTCGACATCATCGAGGCTTCGATCAAGGCGTATATCAATGGTATCAATAAGTTCTTCCTGGAATAAATCCAAATCTGTCTGATAAAGGAACGATAATTATGGCAATGACAATGACCCAAAAAATCCTCGCCAAGCACGCGGGTCTGGATTCCGTCGCCGCAGGCCAGCTTATCGAGGCCAATGTAGACCTCACGCTGGCCAACGACATCACCGGTCCGGTCGCGATTCGCGAGATGGAGAAGGCCGGCTTTGAGCACGTGTTCGACCGCACCAAGATCGCGCTCGTCATGGATCACTTCGCGCCCAACAAAGATATCAAGTCGGCGCAGCAGTGTCTGGAGTGCCGCACCTTCGCGCGCAAGCACGACATCGTGAACTTCTTCGACGTCGGCGAAATGGGCATCGAGCACGCGCTGCTCCCCGAAAAAGGCCTGACCGCTCCGGGTGAGCTCATCATCGGCGCGGACTCCCACACCTGTACCTACGGCGCGCTGGGCGCGTTCTCGACCGGCGTCGGCTCGACCGATCTGGCTGCAGGCATGGCGACCGGCAAGGCGTGGTTCAAGGTGCCCTCGGCGCTGAAGTTTGTCCTGACGGGCAAGAAGGCGCCGTGGATCTCGGGCAAGGACATCATCCTGCACATCATCGGCATGATCGGCGTGGACGGCGCGCTGTATAAGTCGATGGAGTTTGTGGGCGACGGCGTTGCCGAGCTGTCCATGGACGACCGCTTCACCATCTGCAACATGGCGATCGAAGCGGGCGCGAAGAACGGCATTTTCCCGGTCGATGACAAGACCCTGTCGTACATCAAGGATCGCGTACACCGTGAGATCACCGTATTCGAGGCCGATCCGGACGCGGAATATGAGGCGATCTATGAGATCGACCTGTCCGCGCTCCGTCCGACCGTTTCCTGCCCGCATCTGCCCGAGAACACCAAGACGGTGGATGAGCTGGGCCGTATCGAGATCCAGCAGGCGGTGATCGGCTCCTGCACGAACGGCCGCATTGAGGATATGCGCATTGCCGCGTCCATCCTCAAGGGCAAGCATGTGGCCAAGGATGTGCGCACGATCGTCATTCCGGCGACTCAGGAGGTTTACCTCCAGTGCATCGAGGAGGGTCTGGCGAAGACCTTCATTCAGGCGGGCGCGATCGTTTCGACTCCGACCTGCGGCCCCTGCCTGGGCGGCCATATGGGCATTCTGGCGCAGGGCGAGCGTTCGGTTTCCACCACGAACCGCAACTTCGTCGGCCGCATGGGCCATATCACGAGCGAAATCTATCTGGCGAGCCCCGCTGTCGCGGCTGCGTCGGCAGTCGCCGGCTACATCTGCGGGCCGGAAGACGTACAGTAAGGGGAGGAAAAAACCATGGTTGTCAAAGGTTCTGTATTTAAGTACGGCGATAACGTCGATACCGACGTCATCATTCCGGCGCGTTATCTGAACATCGCCGATCCGGCCGAGCTGGCCACGCACGCGATGGAGGACATCGACGCGGACTTCGTCAAGAAGGTGCATCCGGGCGATATCGTTGTCGCTACCCGCAACTTCGGCTGCGGCTCCTCCCGTGAGCACGCGCCGCTCGTCCTGCGCGAAAACAAGGTCTCCTGCGTCATCGCATCCTCGTTCGCGCGTATTTTCTACCGCAACGCGATCAACATCGGCCTGCCCATCCTCGAATGTGAGGCCGCGGCTAACGCGATCCAGGCGGGAGACGAGGTTTCGGTCGATTTCGATACCGGCGTCATCACCAACGAGACCCGCGGCGAGACCTATCAGGCGGCCGCGTTCCCGCCCTTCATTCAATCCATCATCCGGGCGGGCGGTCTGCTCAAGTCGCTGAAGGAAAGAGGAGAATAAGCCGATGAATTACAAAATTGCAGTCATCAAGGGCGACGGCATCGGCCCTGAGATCGTCACCGAGGGCATGAAGGTGCTCGAAGCGGTCGGTGAAAAGTTTGGTCATACCTTCCAGTTTGACGAGGTGCTGGCGGGCGGCTGCTCGATCGACGTCAACGGCATCCCGCTGACCGACGAGACCGTCGAAATCTGCAAGGCGGCTGATTCCGTCCTGCTCGGCGCAGTCGGCGGCCCCAAGTGGGACAGTGTTCCTTCGGCCAAGCGTCCGGAGAAGGCGCTGCTCGGCCTGCGCGCCGCGCTCGGCCTGTTCGCCAACATCCGCCCGGCCATGATGTACAAGGCGTTGTCCGACGCCTGCCCGATCAAGAAGGAGATCATCGGTGACGGTTTCGATATCGTCGTCTGCCGCGAGCTGACCGGCGACGTTTACTTCGGCAAGCACTACCGCAAGGAAAGCGACTGCGGCTGGGGCGAAATGGGATGCGACGATATGAATTACTCGGTCTATGAGGTCGAGCGAATTGCCCGCCGCGCCTTCGAGATGGCGCGCGTGCGCTCCAAGAAGGTCACGAGCGTCGACAAGGCCAACGTGCTGGAGACCTCCCGCGTCTGGCGCGAGACCGTCACCCGCATCGCCGCCGAGTATCCGGATGTCGAGCTGAACCATATGTATGTCGACAACGCGGCCATGCAGCTCGTGCACAATCCGGGTCAGTTTGATGTTATTCTGACCGGCAACCTTTTCGGCGACATCCTGTCCGATGAGGCGTCCATGATCACCGGTTCGATCGGTATGCTGCCCTCGGCCTCGATCGGTGAGACCGGCCGCGGCATGTATGAGCCGATTCACGGTTCCGCGCCCGATATTGCGGGCAAGGGCATCGCGAACCCGATTGCGACCATCCTGTCCTGTGCGATGATGCTCCGCTATTCCTTCGGCCTGCAGGCCGAGGCGGACGCGATCGAAGCCGCGGTCGAGAAGACGCTGAACGACGGCTATCGCACCGCCGACATCGCCGCGCCCGGCCAGACCCCGCTGTCCACCAGCGAAATGGGTCGGATCATCCGCGAAAACCTGTAAGCGCACCATACAGACAGAAAAACAGCCCCCGAATGTTTTGGCATTCGGGGGCTTTGCTGTGCGGATTTAAGAGACATATTGATAGAACAGACCGTGCTCGGAGCAGTACCAGAGCAGCGTGCCGCGCGCAAAAGCGGGGATGCGCACCTGCAAGCCCCATTCAGGGTACTGCTTGCGCAGCATCAGGCTGTCGCCGGTCAGAAGGGCGACAAAGGTGATGTAGTGCTCCTTGGTCATCGGATGGTCGGACGAGATGAAATAATCCATCTCGATTTTCTCCACGCGGAGCTTCTGACTCTCATCCGCTTTTTGGGGCTGCAGCGGCTTGAGCTTTTTGCCGCAGCACGAAATATTTGCGTCTGTCATGGCGGTGATGAGATTACCGCAGTTTGGGCAGACGTAAAACGCCATTTTCTTCATATTACCTCCTGAGATCTCGTTGACATCCAGTGTTCCGGAGAGCAGCTTTTCCAGATCGACGCCGAAAATGCCGGACAACGCGGAAAGCAGGGAGACATCCGGACAGCCCAGACCGCGCTCCCATTTTGAGACGGCCTTGTCGCTGACGTGCAGCCGCTCGGCAAGCTGCCGCTGGGTCAACCCTTGTTCCTTCCGGAGCTGACAGATCAGCCGGCCGATCTTTTCGTGATCCATGTGATCTCCTCCTCTCGCATTCTATTATACCGGCTGCGCGGAAAAAAACAATCAACGTTCCGTAGAGTTTGTCTGCGGCGGCATTTTGATGAAAAAACGCGCCTAAGCATCCCATATGAAATTATGCTTGTGATTTGAAGTAAAATGCGATAGAATAGAATCGATATAAAATGATTCAAAATGGAGAGGTAACTGTGAAAACTGCAAATATTTTAGGCGTTTCTTTTCACAATCTCACGTTGACCGAGGCCGTGGACGCCGCAATGGAGCAGATCCGGGCGGGGAAGAAGGGCTATGTGGTCACCCCAAATCCCGAGATCGTCTACTTAACGCTGGACGACCCGGTGTTCCGGGACATCGTCAACCGTGCGTCCCTTGTTCTGCCGGACGGCATCGGCGTGATCTATGCCGCGCGGATTTTGGGCGAAACGCTGAGCGGCCGCGTACCCGGCGTGGACTTCGCGGGCGCGCTCATGTACCGGATGTCGCAGGAGGGCATGCGCCTGTTCCTGCTGGGCGCCAAGCCGGGCGTCGCTGAGCTGGCGGCCGAGAATCTGAAAAAGAAATACCCCGGTCTGATCATCGCGGGCACACGCGACGGCTATTTCAAGGACGATCAGGAGGCGATCGACGCGGTCAAG
Source organism: Butyricicoccus pullicaecorum (assembly GCA_021531865.1). Classification (GTDB taxonomy): domain Bacteria; phylum Bacillota; class Clostridia; order Oscillospirales; family Butyricicoccaceae; genus Butyricicoccus. The sequence goes on from JAFBIW010000011.1 coordinate 26,608, forward strand.
GCCGCGGGCGGCGCGGACGTGATGTTCACCTGTCTGGGTGCGCCCAAACAGGAAAAATTTATGGCCGGACATATGAATGAGCTGCCCGTCACCCTGTCGCTCGGTCTGGGCGGCTGTCTGGATGTGTTTGCAGGCACGGTACAGCGCGCGCCGGATCTCTTCATCAAGCTGGGGCTTGAATGGTTCTACCGCCTGCTCAAGCAGCCCAGCCGCATCGGCCGCATGATGAAGCTGCCCAAGTTCATGCTCATCGTGCTCAAAACCCGTCTGTTTGGAGGAAAGAAAAAATGATGAAGGTACGTTTGCTGGCGCATACGCCCGAGCCCGAGCGGCTGATCGCGGCGGCGGCCAAGAATTGCTATTCGGCAGTCGATGTGGACGGCATTCTGGACGGGCTGACCGAGGAAAAAACCCAGTCGTTTTTACAGATGCTGACCGAGATCGGCCACGAAAGCCCGATCGAGCACGTTTCGTTCACGTTCGCGATCGAGGGCGTTTCCCGCTCGCTGCTCGCGCAGATCACCCGCCACCGCATGGCGTCGTTCAGCGTGCAGTCCCAGCGTTATGTCCGGGAGAAGGGCTTTGAATATGTCGTTCCGCCTGAGATCGAGAAGATTCCGGCGGCAAAGGAGCAGTTCCTTCGCGCGATGGAGGACGACCAGCGCACATATGAGGCGCTGACCGCCGCCCTGATGGAGGGCTATCTCAAGGAAAATCTGGAGCGCGGTCTGCCCGAAAAGACCGCCCGCTCGCAGGCGGAGAAAAAGGCGATCGAGGACGCACGTTACGTGCTGCCCAACGCCTGCACGACCCGCATCGTGATGACGGCGAACGCACGCTCGCTGCAGAACTTTTTCCGCCTGCGCTGCTGCCGCCGCGCACAGTGGGAGATTCGCGCGCTGGCGGAGGAGATGTACCGTCTGGTCTACGCGGTTGCGCCCACGCTGTTCTCCCATGCCGGCCCGCCCTGCGTGGACGGCGCCTGCACCGAGGGCAAGATGTCCTGCGGCAGAGCCGCCGAGGTGCGCGCGCACTATGAAGCGCTGCGCCGGGAGAACGCCGAATAATCCGCTTTCTCCCTGCAAACCCTTTCGTTAGAATGTGAAGAAAGAAGTTCATTGCATGTTGGAATTTAGAGAAATCACGTTGGAGGACAAGTCTGCCGTCGAGGCCTGCGCCCGCGCGTACAATTACCACCTGTGCGAGCACTGCTTTGTCGATCTTTATATCTGGCGAGGCCATTACGGCACGAAAATCTGTTTTTGGAAGACCTTTTTATTTGTAAAAATGCAGAGCGCGGAAAGCGGTCAGGAGATGTATCTTGCGCCCATCGGCGCGGGCGATCTCGGCGAGGCCATTGCCACGCTTCGTGCGGACGCAGCGGAACGCGGCATCCCGTTTGTGATGGTCTCGGTTGCGGAGGAGATGATCGAGCGGATTGAGACGTGCTGCCCGGATCAGTTTTCCTTTTCCTATAGCGAAGGTGCGGCCGATTACGTGTATCTGAGCGAAAAGCTCCAGACGCTTTCGGGCAAGAAGCTGCAAACCAAGCGCAATCTGGTCAACCGTTTCCTGAGCAACTACGAGGGCAGATGGTCCTATGAGGATATTACGACGGAGAACGTGCGCGACGCGCTGAATTTCCATTTCAAATGGTGCGAGATCAACGGCTGCGGCCGCGATCAGGCGTTCTTTGGTGAGACCTGTGCGATCGGCACCGGTCTGCATTTCTGGGAGGAGCTTGACCTGCGCGGCGGTATCCTGCGTCTGGACGGTGAGGTCATTGCCTTCACCTTCGGCTGCCGGGCGGCCGATGATATGTATGTCGTGCAGATCGAAAAGGCTGACCACACGATCGCGGGCGCGTACCAGATGATCAACCAGCAGTTCGTCAAGCGCAACTGTACGGACGTTCTGTATGTCAACCGCGAGGAGGATCTTGGTATTGAGGGTCTGCGCCACGCCAAGCATTCCTATTATCCCGTATTCATGGCGAAGAAATATGTCGCCGTACCCAAGGAGACGGTATGATGATCCGTTTTGCTGAGGAAGCCGACCGTCCCGCGGTCTGCGCCCTGTGGGAGCTTTGCTTTCCGGACGATTCCGGCTTTAACCCGTATTATCTTGACCGGCTGCTGTCGGTTTCGGACACGTTGCTCTGCATTGAGGACGGTTTGCTTGCTGCCATGACGCAGATGCTGCCCTATACGCTGCGCCTGCAAGGGCAGGAGCTTTCCGTCACGTATATCTACGGCGCGTGCACCCATCCGGAGTTCCGCCGCCGCCACCTGATGTCCCGGCTTTTGGAGGAATCCTTCCGCATCGACGCGGAACGCGGCCGCGCGGCCTCTATGCTGATCCCGGCGGAGCCGTGGCTGTTTGATTTTTACCGGCCGTTTGGCTATGAACCCGCGTTTTATTTGGCGGACGGTCTGCATATCGTGCAGAGCGCGCCGCAGGCGGGCTTCCGCGCACTGCGGGACGATGACGTTCCGGCGCTTGACCGGCTGTACCGCACGTCTGCGGCGCAGGCCGACCCGCTCGTTCTGCGGACAGAACAGCAGTGGCGCGACCAGATCGCGCTGTTTCATGCGCTGGGGCTGGGTGCATTCGGACTGGAAGCGCCGGATGGCGGTCTTTCCGCCTACGCGTTTGTCTGGAGAAATGCGGATAGCCTGTGGGCGCAGGAATGTGTGTCCCGGACGGCGAATGACGCGCCACGACTGCTGTCGGCGCTGGCCGATTACGCCGGGATGGAGACCATCCGTGTGTCCGGCCCGGGCGCGTCCGGACAGCCGCTCGGCTGTCTGCGCCTGACCGACGGCGCGCCCCTGTCCGCCCGCATGGGATATTTTAATCTGATGTTGAATTAAGGAGTTGTTTTCAGATGGTCTATGTATTTCTGGCCGATGGCTTTGAAGAAGTGGAGGCGCTGACCCCGATCGACCTGCTTCGCCGCGCCAGTGTGACGGTGCAGACCGTCGGCGTGACCGGCAAGACCGTGACCGGTTCGCACGGCGTGCCCATGATCGCTGATCTGCTGCCTGAGGCGGTTGATCTGAAGCAGGCCGATATGATCGTCCTGCCGGGCGGTATGCCGGGCACCAAGAACCTGTACGCTTCGGACGTAGTCCGCGCGGCGGTCACCGAAATGATCGAGACCGACCGCTATGTCGCGGCGATCTGTGCCGCGCCCTCGATCATTCTGGGCAGCATGGGCGTACTGCAGGGAAAGCGCGCGACCTGCTATCCGGGCATGGAGGACGGCATGACAGGCGCGCAGGCGCAGCCGCTGCCCTGCGTGCAGGATGGAAAGATCATCACCGGTCGGGGCGCGGGCGCTGCGTTTGACTTCGCGCTGACCCTGTGCGCCGTGCTGGTCGGGCAGGAGAAGGCCGACCAGATCGCTGACGCCGTCTGCTATGTGCGCTGAGGAAAAGCAGGCGCTTCGGCGGCAGATGCGCGCCCGGCGCGCCGCGCTTTCGCTCGCGGAACGGGCGGCACAGGCTGACCAAATCGCGCAGCGTGCGCTGGCGCATCCGGCTTACCGCGCTGCGGAGACCATTTTCTGTTACTGCGCCACGCAGGAGGAAATTGATACCCGTGCCATTCTGACCGACGCGTTTGCGCGCGGCAAGCGGGTATGCGTGCCGCTGTGTCAGACGCGCGGCGTGATGACGGCGCGGGAAATCTCCGGACTGGACGCGCTGTGTCCGGGCGCTTACGGCATTTTGGAGCCTGCGCCGGACAGCCCGGTCGTGCCGCCGGACAAGATCGACCTGTGCGTCATTCCCTGTCTGTGCACGGATACGGACGGCTACCGCCTGGGCTACGGCGGCGGATATTACGACCGTTTTCTCGCGCAGACGGACGCGGTGCGCGCGGTGCTCTGCGCGGAAGACCGTGTGCTCACACAGCCCCTGCCGCGGGAAAAGACCGATCTGCCCTGCGATTTGATTTTTACGGAAAGGCAGGTATTCGTCTCAGGTGAAAAGTAAATCTGCTTTGCGGCTGTGCCTGTCGCTGTTCTTGTGCTTCGGTCTGCTGACCGGCGCGGACGCCGTACAGGATCGGCTGCTGACCCTGTATCCGGAGTGGTTCAGCGTCCTGCTTGAAGCGGCGGCGCTGCTGCTGCCGACCGGTCTGCTGTATCTGTTCATGCCGCGCGGGGAGAAATACCGCCCCAAGATGCAGCCGCTGAGCCTCTCCGGGGAACGGCTGGGCTTTATAGTCTGCGTCGGCCTGTCTATCACCCTGCTGCGGTTTCTTCTGGATTATGTGGTGTTCCGATTCTCCACAGACAGTGCGATGGAGCTTCTGCCGTCCTTTCTGCCGGTGCGCTTCGGCAATTCGGTTTCGGTGCTCGCCGTGCTCGCGGTCATTGTCGTACCTGCTTTTTTCGAGGAAGTCTATCTGCGCGGCCATGTGCAGACCTTCCTGTCAGAATACATCAGTACCCGCCAGACCCTTTTGCTGATGGCGCTGATCGGCAGTATGCTGTACGGCTCGCTGCCGGCGCTGCCCGGCGGCTTTGTGCTCAGCCTTTCGATGAGCTGGCTGGCGTTCGCCTTCGGCTCCTATTGGTACGCCGTGCTGGCGCATATCGTCAGCAATGCGCTCTATCTGTTTCTGGGCTGGCTACTGCAAACCTTCAGCGTATACGGCCTGCTGCGTGTTTTGCCCGCGCTGGCCGGCATCGGCGTTCTGCTGTTCGCTTACATCGCGCTGCGCCTGGCCGAACGGCTGATGCTGCGGCAGAGCTTCAAAAAGCTGCGGTATGTCCATCACAGCGACTACTCCCTGACGAAATTTGCCGGAAATGCCGCTGCGGTCGCATTCCTGTTCGCATTCATCGCCAAGGCCGTTATCGGCATCATTTAACCCTTCAGAGGTGTCATCATGGAAAATCATCATTATCAGCCCAAGCATGCCAGTTCGTCCGGCGGCGATTCTCCGCGCAAATACCGCTCGCGCGCGGCAGCGCCGCACACCCGCCGGCAGGCTGCGCCTGCGGAATATGACGATCGTCCGGCACGGCGTGCGCCGCGCGCCCGGACGGAAGACGACTATGCGTCCGAACGCCGCCCCAGCCGCCCCAGAAAGCGGCAGAAAGCGGGCTGTGGCTTTGCTGCGCTGTATTTTATCTTCATTTTCGGCGTCTCTCTGTGCGTCGCGCTCGTCGCGGTTTTTTCGGCAAACGACGTGCTCGCACTGGTCAAGCCGGATACTGAGATCAATGTCGTAATCAATGAGGATACCACGCTCAGCCAGATCAGTGATCAGCTCGACGAGAGCGGCGTCGTCAACTACGGCAGGCTGTTTAAGCTGTTCTATCAGCTCAAGGGAGAGGACCCAATCATCGGCGCGGGCACCTATACGCTCAATCCGTCCATGGATTACGGTCAGATCGTTTCGGCCATGACCCGCACGACCTCGACCACCACGGTCAAGGTCACCATTCCCGAGGGCTATACGCTGGCGCAGATCCGGCAGACCCTGATCGAAAACAAGGTCACAAGCGAGGGCCTGCTGGACAGTGCGCTGAACGACTATCCGTACAAGCATACCTTCCTCAAGGATCGCCAGCCGCCCGAAGCGGGCTGGCTCGAGGGCTATCTGTTCCCGGATACCTATGAATTCGTGCAGGACAGCAAAAAGCCCACGCATGAGGTCATCAATAAAATGCTGCTCAACTTCCAGAATAAGTATGATGAGCAGATTCAGGAGGGCGCGGCCAAGCTGGGTCTGAGCATCCACGAGGTCGTGACGATCGCCTCTCTGGTCGAGCGTGAGGCGAAGGACGAGGACGAATTCCCGATAATCGCGGGTGTTATCCTGAACCGCCTGCACAATAGCAGCGAGTTCCCGTATCTCCAGATCGACGCCGCCCTGCAATATGCAGTCGGGCACAACAACAAGCTGACAGACGCAGACAAGGCGCTCGACAGCCCGTACAACCTGTATAAATATCAGGGTCTGCCGCCCGGACCGATCTGCAACCCGGGCTACAACGCGCTCTATGCGGCTACTCATCCGTCCGAGCATGATTACTACTATTATGTCGCCATGCCGGATGGAACCCATCTGTTTGCCGAGACCAACGACGAACACAACCGCAACCGTGCGAAGGCCGAACGTGCCTTTGCTGCGGAAGCGGGAGAATAAAACGGAGGAATCCTTTGATTTTGCGAAAAAAACCAGAAATTCTCGCCCCGGCAGGCGATTTTGAAAAGATGAAATATGCGATCGCCTATGGCGCGGACGCGGTCTATTTTGCCGGACAGTCCTTCGGCATGCGTGCGGCCGCCGCCAATTTCAGCGCGGATGAGCTGCGGGAGGGTATCGCTTATGCGCACGCGCGCGGCGTCAAATGCTATGTGACGGTCAATATCATCCCGTCCAATGCAGATCTGCACGCGCTGCCCGGCTATCTTGAGCTGCTGCAGGACTGCGGCACGGACGCCCTGATCGTGGCCGATGTGGGCGTCATCGCGCTGGCCAGGCGGTACGCGCCCCGTGTACCGCTCCACATCAGCACACAGACCAGCATCCTCAACTATGAAGCGGCCAATTTCTGGGCAGCGCAGGGCGCGGAGCGCATCGTGCTCGCCCGGGAGCTGTCACTGACGGAGATTGCTGAGATTCGTGCGAAAACGCCGCCTGAACTCGAGATCGAAGCCTTTGTCCATGGCGCAATGTGCATTTCCTATTCGGGCCGCTGCCTGATTTCGCAGTACATGACTGGACGGGACGCCAACCACGGCGCCTGCGCCCAGCCCTGCCGCTGGAAGTACACGCTGATGGAGGAAAAGCGTCCGGGGGAGTATTTCCCGGTCGAAGAGGACGACCGCGGCACCTATCTGTATAACTCCAAGGATCTGTGCATGATCGACCACATCCCCGAGCTGGTCGAGGCCGGGATCGACTCGTTCAAGATCGAAGGGCGCAACAAGACAGCGTATTACGCCGCCGGGATCACCTCGGCCTATCGCCGCGCGGTGGATGCGTACTGCGCACAGCCTGCGGGCTTTGTCCTGCCGGACGATGTACACGCCGAGATCGAGAAGGTCAGCCACCGCAATTATTACACCGGCTTTTACTTCGGCTCGGAGGAGAACGGCCAGCATTACGAGGACAGCCAGTACATCCGCGATTGGGAGGTCACCGGCCTTCTGGCCGAGGCCGACGGGAACGGCCATGCGGTCTTTGCGCTCAAGAACCGGTTTTATCCCGGCGACACGCTCGAGTTGATCCAGCCCGGTCGCGCACCCTACCGTTTCACGGTTGAGACCGTCACGGATGATGACGGCAATGCACTCGAAGTCGTGCATCACCCCGAGATGCGGTTCCATCTGGAATTCCCGTTCACCGTCGAACCCTTTGCAATTCTGCGGCATCAGGCAAAAAGTCAAGAATAAATTACAATAAACTTGTAAAGTTGTATGAACGCACAAAATTAGCCGTGCTATTTGCGGCTTGTTTTGTGCGTTTTTCTGCATTTTGGCATGACAATAGCGCCGGTGGCCTCCGAGGGCTCCGGCGTTCAGCTTTATTGTGCGGCAGATCAGCAGGCGCTCATGTAGCTCCGCAGGAGGGTGGCCGCTGTCTGCCACCCCAGCACCTCCCGTGGATAGTTGTTCATCCACTCCTCTGCCCGGCGTATTTCTGAGATAGGCACCTCATCAAAGTTGGTGCCCTTGGGGAAAAACCGCCTTATTATCCTGTTCATGTTCTCGTTGCTGCCACGCTCATGTGGTGCGTGCGGGTGGCAGTAGTAAACGGTGGTGCGCTTTCCTTTCCGGCGGCAAGCCTTTTCCATACCATCGTAGTCTTGAAACTCACAGCCATTGTCCACCGTGATGCTCTGAAACATGTGGTAGAAGTCCTTGCCCAGGCGGCGCTCCAGACCATTGAGCGCCCGGACCACGCTGGCGGCGGTATGGTCCGGCACCGGGAGGATGATGCCCGCCCTGGTGAGCCGTTCCGTGAGCACCACCAGCGCCCGGCTGGAGCCCACGGTGCCCATCACGCTGTCCATCTCCCAGTGGCCAAAAGTAGTGCGGGAGTTGATGATGGGGTCACGCTTATCAATGCGGGGGCCTTTGGCAGCTCTGGCGGCGTTCCGTTGTTCACCGTATCTCTCACCATAGTGGCGGCGGCCCTTTTCGTGCAGGTGCTCCGGGTTGAGGACCAGGAACACATCACCCCGGTAGATGTAATTGTAGAGCGTGGCCTCACAGACCGTGGTGTCAAACTGGGGCGGCTTTGCCTTGAGCTCTGCCAACAAAGCGGCGGGAGAATAGTGCTCCTCCACAATTTTATGCTCCACATAGTTTGCAAAGTCAATGTCATTGCCAATCTTGAGGTCCGGCCCCTTGGCCCGGAGGTTTTCCTGGTATTTGCGCTCCGCCATCTCCGGGCAGTAGCACCAGATAAACTCATAGTCAGAGGTCATCTGCTGGGTCCAGCCCCGTTTGATTTCGTTGTAGATGGTCTTTTTACACACGCCCAGCGCCTCAGCGATCTTGGCCTTGCTGTCACCCACCTTGAGCATCTTTTCAATGACCAGGCGGTCCTCCCATTGCAGTTGATGAAAGCCCTTGTAATTCATGTGATACCCTCCTCAGAATATAAAAAAGCGGCGGGGTGATGAACACCCCGCCAGAAAAGGCTTTACTGCCCGTATCGGGTCAGCAGTTCGGTTGTTTCTCCGTCAGGGAGAATGTCAGCCAATGTGCAGTTGAGAGCCAGGCACAGCTTGAGCAGCGTGGCCAGCTTGGCACCACTCAGGTCTTTTGCACCCTGCTCATAATACTGGAGCATCCGGCCATTGATGCCAGCGGCAGCGGCAAGCTGGGACTGTGACATCTGCGCCTCCAGGCGCTTGGTTTGCAGTTTAGAATGGGTCATAGAGCAGCACCTCCGTTTAATGTACTCTGATTATACACCAAAAGGTGTATGAAGTCAAGAACAAAAAAGCGGCCCACGAAAAGTGAGCCGCTGTGTCAGTCTTTGCAGTTTTTGAGCCTTTCGGCCAGCTCTGCCAGCACCGCAACATCACGGTCTGCCAGGCCAGTGACATCCACCGTGGTGAGCCGTTCCAGCCCCAGCAGGTAGTCCGTGGACACGCCAAACACCTTGGCCAGGTCCACCAGGCACGCCGGTGATGGCATAGAGAGCCCCTGCTCCCAAGAGTTCACGCCGTTTCTGGTGATGCCCAGCCGCCGGGAAAGTTCCGCTTGGCTCCAGCCCCTTGCCTCACGCAGGGCTTTGATTTTCTCAGCGATCAACTGCACCGCCTCCTCTCACAAATAATTATAGTTTGCACATTTGGTATGTCATTATCAATAAAGGCTCCAATACTTGACACGCAGACAGGGTGCAAACTATAATAGAGAAAAAGTCAAGAATAAACTTGTAAAGGGGCGGCAGGCATGAAAAAGTTTTTGCAAAAGGTGTGGCGGGTCATACGGCTCATCTTTGGCGTTGAGCTTGCGCTGGCAGCGCTTGGAGGCGTGATTGTATCTATTCAGTCACCAGAGGTCGGAAATATTGTGCTCACAATAGTGTGTGCCGGTGTGGCATATCTGCTGTTGCGGAGGAAAAAGCCCAAAGCGGCGCAGATCAGTGGCACACCTGTACCCGGTGTTTCTGTGCGGGCAGAAGTGACCCCTCCAGATGTGCCGGAGGAAGTTCTCCGGGATATGCGGAAACACTACTCTCTCATGCAAGCACAGAACGATGCCCGCATCTTGCAGGAGAGTTTTCAACTCTGCCAGCAGACCTATAATTTTGAAACATTCTTTAGCCGTTTGCAGTTGGTGCAGAGGTGCGCCCTCACGCTCTTACAGGCAAAGCAGGCTGGATGCAAAATTAGCAGGCAGACGGTCAAGGCATGTGAAAGTGCACTCTCTGCGGCCTCTGCCCTGAGGCTGGATTTTCTGGACCGCATTTACACAAAGCAGGTAACAGCCGCCATGCAGTTGAAAACACCGGCAGGCCGGAGGCGGAGGCTGGAGGCATTGCTCAACGAATTGCAGGAGCATGATATTGATTTTATGCCCATAGAGGACACCTACAATGAATACCTGCAAAGAGTGCAAGAGCTCATGGATGAATAGCAAAAAAGCCGGAGAGGTGTGACCCTCTCCGGCTTTTCTTACACATTGAAAACTTGTCTTAGCTGGAGTTCCAGCTTTCGCTCAATCGCAGCAGGGGCAAGGCTTTCAAGGTCCTGCTCAGACAATGTGAGGAAATAATGCCCAGGCACCCAGCCGCCTTTGGTTGTGCGGTGGCCGTATTCAACATAGCTGGCATATTCCACAGGGTTGATGACCTCAACAGTGTAGGCATTGCCAGACTTTTTGACTGGCAGGGCGGCGGCGTAGGAGGCCACCTTGCTCATCCCATTTCCGCTGCCACTTTCAGCCTCACCTTGAGATTTTGCTGTCCAGCCCCGGCGTAAAGTTCCGCCCACTTTTCCCTTGACCGTGTGCGCTTGGTGGGTCTTGCCCATTGCACAGGTGTATGTTTCACCATCGTAGCGGCCCACGGGGGTGCGCCTTATCACAAGTTGCAGGAGTTTCCGGGCCAGCTCTTTGGACATGTCCTTGCAAAACTTGTCCATGTCAATGCCTTGCAGATGGGCGATGTTCTCACGGAGCTGCTGGAGCTGCTTATAGTCGCAGTTACCCCACTTTGCCATAGCGTTCTCCTTATTCAGTGGTTTCCTGTTCTGCGGCAGGCTCCTCCGGCGGCGTGCCGGAGGTCTTGCTCAAAATCAGGTTTTTCAATTTCACAAATACATCTTTGGCATAGAGCACATAGGCCGTGAGCAGCGCCAGGTTGGAGGCAGTCATCAAGTTCACGGTCTGCCCGTCCACATCAATGGCGATGATGTCCGGGTTGAGCCAGCCTGCCATGTAAAAGGCGATGAAACAGGCCGCCACGATGATGCCCTTGATGGTGCCGTTGCGGAGTTTTGCCTTGTCAAAACTGCCGTCAAAGAGGGCGTTGAGGCTGCCCAGCACGATGTTGACGGCTACCAGGAGCACCAGGCCAACGGCCAGATGGATGATGGAAGTAGTCATAGATTTCCTCCTTTACCCCACCAGCGTGAGGTCCTTGATGTTGACAGCCGCCGTGACCACTCCGTTGATGCCGATGACCACACGGGAGCCGTCAATCTGAATGACGGTGTAGGCGGTGGTGTAGACATAGGAGGCCAGGCTGCCGCCGTTGTAGGTCTTGGCTCCCTTGGCCACCCTGACCCTGGAGCCCTTGACGATGGCCGGGGCCACTTCCTTGACATCAGCGGCATCCACCCAGCCATAGACGGTGGAGGAGCTGCCGGTGGTCTTGATGAGGTGGTAGGGGTGCTTGCCGGACTTGGCCACAGCGGTGACCTTGGCCTCACCGGGCTTGCAGCTCTTGCCGTTGACGGCCATGGAGCTGATATAGTGCTTGGTGCCCGTAAAGGTCACCACGGAGCCCACAGCAAGCCCAGGAGTGGGCTTTTCATCCTTGCCAGGCGTGGGTGCCTCCCCGCCGCCGGAAGGCGCAGAGGTGGCCTTGGAGGCGTACTTGGGCACGCCAAAGCCCCGGATGTAGCGGCCATTGACGGCCAGCTTGCGGTAGCCAACGGCATCACTCATGTTGCCCTCAATGACCTTAATGGTCTTGCCATCGCAGGACACCACAATGCCAACATGGTCCGCAGAGCCGGTGTTGTTCGTGGTGGCGTAGTTGCTGCCGTCCTGCCAGTCATAGAAAATGTAGTCACCAGGGCTGGGTACATAGGCATCATTCTCCACCCAGGAGCCCAGCTTTTTGAAAAGGTCAATGTGGCGCTCACATCCGCACTCCGTGGGGATGATGTCCGTGAGGCCACAGGCGATGGCCACAGCGGATGCAAAGGTGGAGCACCAGGCATCCGTGTATTTCACCGCATAGCCCCTGGCCAGGGGCTTGTGGGAGTTGTAGAGGTCAATGATTTTGCGGTGGGAGCCGTTGGCCTCTTTGCAGCCCAGATAGCTCACCGCAGTGTCCACAACTTTCTGCCGGAGTTCTTTTTCAGTCATTGAGCATGTCCTCCTTTACTCAATCTTTCAGCACGATCTCAGTGGCCCGGAGGGCCGCATCAGCACCGTACTTGTCCGCAAACTTGTTGAGAAAACGCTGGGCGTATTTCGCCCGGTTTTCATTCTTGCTTTTCCAGTAGTAAAAGCCGCCCCAGGCACCATCTGTCACAAAAGAGGTGCCGGTGAGCGCCGCAATGGCTGTGACATCATGGTCCGTGAGCGTCCCCACTATCGTGGTGATGCAGAGGAGGACGGAAATGCAGATGTGCAGCACCAGCATTTTCTTTGAAAACTCCATGCGCCCTCCTCTCCAGCTCAGGCCTGAGAGGCGGGGCGCTTATCGTCCCGGACCTCAAGCTCATGGATGGTATTGACCAGCGCCGTCACGGTGCCATTGCCGCCCAGAGCGTGGTACTCCTTATACATGGCATTGACATTCTCAAGGCCGTGCAGAGTTATCCAGCCACGCTCCTCATAGTGATAATAGGATTGCACGATGCGGTCACGGAGGAGGGCCTGGACCCCCAGCTCTACCGCCTTTTGCCGTGCGTCTGCCTGCTTGTATTTCTTGTAGAGGTAGCCAACGGCGGGGACGGCTACCACAGTGATGATGGTGGAGATGATAGACCAGTAGCTCCTCAGCGTTTCCAGCATCCTTTTTGTCCTCCTGTTGTTCAAAAATGAGAGGGGCACACCACACGGGTGTGCCCCTCCTGCTGGGCTGGGGCTTTAGACCTCAACCTCCAGGTCTGCCAGGATTTCCTCCACCTGCTTACGCAGCAGAGCGGGCACCTGGTCAATGGTCTTGCGGCCCTTGATGATGAGGGTAGCATACACAACAGCCATGTCTTGCACCTCCTTTCTCAACAGAAATAAAGCAAGCCGCAGGCGGAGCTCACGCATCGGTGCTCTCCTCCAGCAGCTTGGCAACAGCGTCACGCAGGTTGGCGGGGACATCATCCAGGGTCTTGAGGCCCTTGCGGATGAGGGCGGCATATACCTTAGCCATTCTCTCCACCTCCTGCCAGCATCTCATAGACCTCCGTGAGGGCCACCTGGGTGTTGGTCAGGTCCTCCTCCGTTGCCTGGAGCCGGGTCTTGAGCTCTTTGTTTTCCTTGGTCAGTTCCTCCAGGGAACGCTTGCGCTCATGCTTTGCCTTGAGGCTTGTGTTGTCATAGTAAACAGCCATTATTCAAAAGCACCTCCGATGTTAGAAATATAGCCGCCGGTGTCGCTGGCTCCACGCTCAACAGAGAGCTTGAAGTTGAACGCAAAGCCGTTGGCGGCGGTCTTATTGGTAAACACATGGTTTGCGCCATTCTTGACATCCGCCGTGGCATCCTCCCAGACGGGGGTGGTGTCCTTGGCGTTGTTGGTGACCAGCACCTCCATGACCGCATCCGCAGGCAGGGTGCCCACGATGTTCATAACCATCACAGAAATGGCATCATCCGCCGCCAGCGGCGCTGCCAGTGTGACAGTGGCCTTGGTCACCTTTTTGGCAAAGGTCACCGTGTAGGCGGCGCTGTCAGCCTTGCCGTCAGAGGCCACCACCTTGAGGGTGTGGGAGCCGTTGAGGATTTTCTGCCAGTTGGCAGCCGTGACAGCTTGGAATGTGTTGACCTGGCCCAGGGTTGCGGTGTAGGTGCGCTTGAGCACATTGTCCAGGTACTCCTTGACCGTCACAGTGTCCCCGTCCACATCGTTGACCGTGTACTGGAAGTTAAAGCCCGCCGTCTTGGTGCCCAGGTTGGAGCCATTGGCCGTGGAGCTGGTGATGGTGGGCGCAGTGTTGACGGACACAGTGCCGTCATCGCTCACAGAGAGGGTGGAGGGGAGAGTGAAAGCGGGGCGGGACCCGCTGGTGCTGGTGCAGCCGCTGCTGTAGACATTGCCATCGGTGTCCAAGTAAACGGCGAGGTCGGCGCCGTTCGTGTACGGGGAGCGGGTCCACTGAACAACGGCGGAGCCGTTCATGTAGGCGATCTGGAGAGAGCTGGCGATTTCCAGCGCCGTGCCCTCCACATTAAACCAGCTTGCCGATCTGTTCAGCTCAGTGGCAGACAGCAGGAAGATGGCACGCTCCAGCGTGCCAACGGTGTTGTTGCCGTTGCCGGGGGTGTACTTGATTTTCGTGGTGCCGATGACCCCACGGATGTCTGCGTCAAGCAGGTTTTTGTAGGTGCCGTTGAGCCAGCTATCAATGGCGCTGGAGGCGTAGGCATTGACATTGGAGCTGTGCCACTGGCGGCTGTCATAGCAGTCCTTGCGGACCACCAGCGTGCGGCCCATGCCGTTGAGGGAGTTCTCATAGTTGTGCTTGGCAACATAGAAGCTCACCAGCTTGCCATTTTCCTTGAGCTGGATGATACTGCCCACAGCTTTGTTGCCCAGGGTGGTTGTGGCCATAGATCAGATTTCCTCCTTTAGAATATTTTGCACACGGTCCTGCACCTGCTGGCGCAGGGCCCAAGTGTTGCCATGTGCGGCGTGGGCATCCCACGCCTGCCAGGATTGCAGGATTTGCTCACGGGTCACCAGGCCCGCCGGGTATTCCTTTTCCCAGTGGCGGAGCTTGGCACGCATCCGCTTGATGCTGCTGTGCCGCAGCTTGCGGATGACCTTGCCGCTCTCCGTCAGGTAGGTGTGAAAGCCCAAAAAGTCAATGCCGTTGCGGATGGGAAAGATTTGGGTTTTCTCATTCAGTTCCAGCCCCAGGCTATCCATGTAGGCCCGTATTTCCCGGAGGCAGAATTGCAGGTATTCCTTGTCCGGGTGGATGAGGAAAAAGTCATCCATGTAGCGGCCATAGTATTGAATGTGGAGCTGTTCCTTGACGAAGTGGTCAAAGTCATCCAGGAACAGGAGGGCAAAGAGCTGTGATGTCTGATACCCCAGCGGCAGGCCGTCAGAGCAGTCAATATAGATGCAAAGCAGGTCATAAACAACAGGCTCAAGGTCCAGCTTTTTGAGCTTTTCCTTGAGCTTGTCATGGTTGATGCTTGCAAAGAAACGGCGGACATCACACTTGAGCACCCAGCCCTCAGCGGTGTGGTGCTTATTCCAGTAGTCCGTGAAAAATCCTTTGAGCCGGTCCAGGCCGAAGTGCAGGCCCTTGTTCTTTTGGGATGCGTAGTTGTCCAGGATGAAACTGCGGGTGATGCGGTCATAGAGAAGATTGTCCACTATGGCGTGCTGGACCACCTTGTCCACAAAAGCGGGTGCTTGCACCAGCCTTTTCTTGGGCTCATAGACATAGAACACACGAAACACACCGGGTCTGTAAATCTTGGTTTTTAGGATATAGACCAGGTTGACGATGTTCTCAAGCAGGCGCACCTCATAGTGTGCGGTGGCGGCTCTGGAGCGTTTGCCCCGCCGGGCGGCCAGGTATGCCGCATAGATCACCGCAAAGGTGCATATTTCAGAAAATTTCATACAAACGGATGGCCCCCTATCAGTGTTCGGCTGGCCAGCCTCTCCTCATGCGCTGTGTAGGTGCCGCATGATAGGACCAGTAGCCCCGCCACTTTTCTGGAAAGCAGCGGGGCATCAGCGCAATGTGTTTGCCTTGGCCTCACCAAGGCTGGGTATGACCTCCTTTGATGTGATGGATGGCACGGTTTTGGGCTTTGGGCCTACTCAGTCAGGCCTTACCATCAGAGCGGGGCGGGACCCGTTGGTGTTGGTGCAGTTGTTGTTGTTGACATTGCCATTGGTGTTCAAGTAAACGGCGTTGTTGGTGTTGTTCGTGTTCGGGGAGCACAGTGGAAAAATAGGTCATACCCAAATATAACAGCTCTCGGCTGGTATATCCTTTCAGGGGTTGCGGGCCAGGGCCTCAGCAATTTGCTGGGCCATCTGGCCCATTTTGGCAAGCTCCTGGTTGGCCTTTGCCTCACGCAGAGCGGCGGCACGGTTACTGTCATTGCGTTTCCAGTTGAAAGCCTTTTGACGGACCGGGCGCACCAGCTCTGCCCAGTAGTGGCACTGGTCACCAGAGATGTACTTGCGCTTATAGCTCAGGTTGATGTACTGGTTGAGAGTGTCGCAGAGGACGATGACCTCATCAAGGTCCTTGAGGCGTTCCTCATACTCAGTTTCAAAATAACGGCCATCAGCGGAGTTGCATTTCTGGAGGATGGCGCTGGCCATGCGCTGCATGTCAGCGCACATGTGGAAAGTCTGGCTCTTGGGAAAGTGAGGCTTGCCGTCATCCTTGATTTTCTCAAAGAGCTCCTTTTCCACCATCTGGCCGTTTTCCATCACATAGGCCTTGACCTTGGTGTATTGGGGCTCTTTGACCTTGACCCGCTGGATGGTGTAGTCCAGCAGATCAGTGGCAAGCGGTATGATGTCATAGTTGGGCACTTAAAACTCAATCCTCCCTTGGCTTTCATTCCACACACCAGTGACCACCACGCCGGAGAGGCTAGTGAAAGCCACGCTCCAGGAGTTGCCGGTGACATTGGTGTCATATTTCAGCTCCAGCGTGCGGACACGGGTGGCCAGGCCGGAGAGGTCCGTGGTGTTGGTCTGGACCTGCCCCTCCAGTGTGGTCACTCTGGAGCTCAAAGGAGAAACCAGGGCCTTGACCTTTGCCCAGAGGCGTGCTGTCTGGAGGTCATCAAGGTAGGGCCTTTTTGCCATGTCATTGGCCTCCTTTACTTGCAGATATTATCCAGCTCTGTGTTGGAAATGGCCACAAGGTCCTCCGCAAGCATGTAGGCGGACAAGTCCATCGTACCGGCCAGCACATCCCATGTGGTGCCGTTCCAGGCCACATTGTCACCGGCGTTGACCCCGTGGGCCGCATCGGCATTGACAATGTTCCACACATCGCCTTTCTTGTTGCCGGTGGTGGGCAGGTCTGCATAGGTGTCCTTGGAGCCCTTATATTCAAGGGCGCTGGACATCTTGGCATCCACCTCATCCTTGGTGTAGGCATCTGCAATGCCGTAGCCTGCCAAAGAGGTGGCCGGGCTCTGCTTGCTTGCCGCCAGGTCATAGGCAGCTTTGACGGCGCTGGGCGTGGCGGCCTTGGTGGTGCTGGTGTCATCGGTGGCGCTGGAGAGCTGCACCACGCCTTTCTGGTTGGTGGTGCCGTTCTTGACGGAGATTTTGCCGCCGCTGACATCCACATTGGTACCAACAGTCACGCCTCCCTTGACGGAGGCGCTGGCATCCGGCAGGGTGTAGTTGTTGGCGTTGGCCTCCACGCCGCCCAGCTTGGCCTTTTCCTCGTTGGTGTAGTCATTGGCACTCAGGCCCTTGCCCTCCACCTTGTCCACCTTAGTGGTGTCAGAGGGGTGCACATGGTCACCACGGGCAAAAGCGGTTTCCGTACCAGCGGCAGCGGTGCCGTCCATCTTGGGCACGGTGCTGGATGCGGCAGCGCCCTCCGGCACATCCTTGGCAGTGATGAAACCGCTGTCATTGGTCAGATCAGAGGTCTTGCTGGGCAGCTTGATGTTGGCAATGGCCGTGGCCACATAGGTCTTGACCTTACCCCACAGGTAAAGTACACCATTTTCATCAAGCGCTTTCTTGGTATTCGCCATTCTGGTTGTCTCCTCCTTATACAAGTAGTTTCTCAAGCTCCAGGTTGGAGATGGGGATGATGTCCGCATCACTGCCAGGAGCGCCTTGGGGACCTTGCTTGCCCCTCAAATTGACAGGTTTGGGGTTTTCTTTGTTGCCGTCATTGGTCCAGCTCAGGGTGCACTCCTCACCCTCCACAGAGGGGTAGAAAGTGGTTCCGTCAAGGCCCTGCTTGCCGGTGTTGACATACTGCACGGAGCAAAAACTGGCGTGCATCATGCCGCCGGTGGAGAGCTTGATCGCAATGGTCCTGGGCATGGTTTCAAAATTCACCGCATAGGTCACACTAAATCACCCCGTCCTTGAATATCTCCCCCACATTCACCCGCATGGGCTCACTGGCAACGGCGTTGCCCAGATTGTCCCGCAGGCGGATTTGCACCCAGACAGGCTCAAGCTCCGAAAAGAGG
The DNA here is from genome assembly GCA_021531865.1 of Butyricicoccus pullicaecorum. GTDB lineage: Bacteria > Bacillota > Clostridia > Oscillospirales > Butyricicoccaceae > Butyricicoccus. The sequence goes on from JAFBIW010000011.1 coordinate 44,700, forward strand.
AGCGTGTCCTCCTGGGAGAGCGGCAGCGTGATGGTTCCGCTCTCCTGTTCATAGGTGACATCGGTGAGGTCCTTTTCCAGCACAGTTTGCCTGTTCTGCTGAAAAGTGATATACAGGGCAGATATAGTGATTGCCTCCGGCAGCTCAAAGGTCAGCACAGGGTTTGTGCCTCTCCGCATCTTGTTCACCTCCGCATCTTAAAACTCAATTCGGCCAAGTTCCTCATTCCATACGCCGGTGACCACTACATCTGTCAGCGTAACAAAGGTGACCTCAAAGCTGCTGCCGGTGACATTGGTGCCATATTTCAGCTCCAGCGTCTTGAGGCGGCTATCCAGCCCCGTGAGGTCCACACGGATGCTGGCGTGCGCTGTGTCGGAGCCGTTGTGCTCATCCACGGCATCCTCCACCAGGGCGTTGACCTCCGGCTTGGTGTAGACATCGCCCTGCTGCACAGCGTTGAGCGCCAGCGCCCGGATGTCGGAGTGGCTGGTGCCGTTGGTGTTGTGCTCTGCCAGGGCGCTCTCCATCTCCGCCCGGCTCACGGTGTCCAGGGCCGGGGTGATGGTGAAGCTGACAACGGAGGCATCCGCCACCACGATGTGCATAATCATGGTGAGCTTGCCGGACACGCCGCCATCCGTGGACACCTTTTCTGTGTCCGGGGTGTTGCAGATGGCAATGAGCGTGCCGTCATCGTCAAAGAGGCCCATCTCACGGATGGTGAAGCCGCCCACGCTGTCATCAATGGTGATTTTCACATCAATCATGTTAGCGTTGGTGGTGCTGACTGCGGCGCTGGCCACATCGCCCTCCCACTTTTTGCCCCGGAGGGCGGTCTGGGCCACGGTGGGCTCATAATACTCACCGCCGCCGTCACCGGCAGCAGCAGTCTTGATGTTGACCTTGCCGCCGTTCAAGATGCACTTGGCGATTAGCGCAGCGCCCGCCGTGGTGATAACGGTGCCATAGTTTTTGGTTTCATTGGGCATAGTGCTTTTTCCTCCTATTCTTGTGGGTAAATCTCCACAGTGTTGTGATACTCCAGAGCACCCACAGCAATGGACTTGCCGGTGCTTTCCATCTCATGGACCATCATGGGCCAGATGTTGACCTCATCCTCATACTCGGTGTAAACGCCGCAGGTGATGGTGCCGTATGACTGCAAAAAAGATGTCATCAGCACCCGCATGTTGGCCGGGCGCACCATGAGGAGCATGTCCAGGATTTCCGCCGCCAGGGCATCCGCATCCGGCAGGACGGTGTAGTCAAGCTGAATGTTGATGGTGTAGTCCACAATGCTCTCCTCATGCCCCAGCTCACCGCAGAGGCCGGTGAGCCAGTTCTTGAGCCAGGGCAGAGTGTAGGGCAGCTCCAAGTTCCACAGGGCCTTGATGCGTGCCTTGCGGACCTCCAGCGTGTCCGTGTCTTTGGGGCGGATATTCAGCTCACGCTCCCACACGGCCACGCCGCTGGCCGTTGCCGTGTCCAGGAATTGGTTGGCAAGGACCAGGGCCAGAGCGTCCCACGCAATGGAGATTTCCGGCTCGTTTGCGGCATTGATGGCTTGAAACTCAAGCACCTCACGGAGCACCGGGGGGAGGTAGTCAAGGAGCTTTCTATCCATTGATGTCCCCCCTCACCGGGATGCTGTCTGCACCCAGCACAAGGTTTTCCTCCTTGCCGTTGATCTGCGTGTCAGCAATGTCCGTTATCATGTCGGAGCACTCGGAGAGGATGCGGCTTTCAATCTGAGAGATGCGGATGGTCAAGTGGTCCGAAGTGGCCCAGGTGCCTGCCAGCTCTGCAAAATAATCGTCAATGACGGCCTCCACATAGCTTTTGATGGCCTCCCAGTTCCAGCCGGAGGCATAGGTCAGATTGAGTGTGATGCTCACCGGCACCGGCTCCACGCCAGTCACATGGACCACATGGCCGATGGGGGCAAGTCCCAGACCCTCCCCGGCGTTCTCGGTGGGGTCAACCGCCGTCTGCACCTCATCAATGAGGGTTTCAGAGGGGGCGGTGTTATTGGATGCCAGCAGCACCAGCTTGACGGTGCCGCCCACCGTCAGCTTTTTGTTGAGCGCCGCCGTGTAGACGGCGGTGAGCCAGGCCGCCACGGGCTCACTGAGCCCCGCAATGGCGCTGGTGTACCAGGCTGTGACAGCGGCATCCGGGATGAGCGTGGACGGCGCAATGTCCCCATTCCAGACCGGGTGCACCTTGACGGCGGAGATGCCGGGCATGGCTTTCACCTTTTCGATGTAGTCAGCCTGGTTTCCGCCAAAGGCCTGGGACTTGAAGCTGTCAAGGACACGCTGGCGGAAAACCTCCGTGTCCTCCTCATCATCTCCGGGGATTAGCAGCTCCACCAGCTCTGCATGGGTCAGCCCATCCACATACTCAATGGGGATGAGCTGGCCGGTGTAGCCGTTGGCTTGGGCCCCTGCTGTTTCGCAGGTGACCCGGTGGCTCAGGCCGGTGGCGGTGTCCTCGGAGGTGTCCATGCGGGCCGTCACCACAAAGTTTAGGTCCTCGCAGGAGAAACGGGTGCCCACCGGCACCTCAATGTTAAACTCCGCCCGGAACACTGCGGCGCTGGGCGGGTAGGGGCTCATGTTACGGTCAGCGGCCCGCTTGATGAGATATTCACGGGGCGCTGTTGCCAGGTATGTGGCGGTGAAAACGAAGTCCAGCCCAATGTAAAGCTGGGCCAGCTCCGCCATGGACGGAGCCACACCGTTCATCACCATGGAGCCCTCCCGCTTGTCGATGCCGGAGGACACCCTGGCCAAGGCGCTGGCCAGCAGCGCCTCATAGGTCTTGGTTTCAAACATGGTTAAATCTCAACCTCCTTTGTGGCCTCCAGCTCTCCATAAATGGTGTAGACGGTAAAGCGGACCAGCACGGACTTTCTGCCGGTTTCAAAGGTCCAGTCATCCACGCCGGTGATGCGGTCATCCTGCATCAGGGCATCCGTGATGCGCCTTTTCATCTCACTCATGGCGTAGTCCATAGGTTGGCCGATCAGGTCAACCAGCTCGGAGCCATAATTGCGGGAATAGATGGGGTAGGCGTAGCGCTCCACATTGAGGATGAGATAGACCGCTTGGCGCAGGGCCTCCCGCTTGTCGGTCATGCCCGCCACCCGCTGCCCCTCAATGTCCAGCTTGTGAGTATAGCTGGGCTGCTCCTCCAGCTCAAAGCCGATGAGGTCAAGGTTTTCTCCAGTTGTCGGTAGCGTTCCCATCAAGGTGCCTCCCATCTGTCCAGGACAATGTATTTTTGCCCGCCATCACAGGAGATGAGGATGACCTTTTCCCCTGCCTTGAGGGCCAGGTGTACCTTAAAGGTTTTCCTGCCCTTGTAGGCGTGCTGGTGGGCGGCAAAAGCAGCCTCTCCGCTGCCGCCGCTTTGGCTTTCCGTCTGGTGGTCCACCGTCATGTCCACATTGAAGTCCCGGACATTGTTGGTGAGGATGAGCTGGGCCTCCGTCAAGGTCTTTTTCTGGTCCACCTGGATTTTAAGCGGGGAGGCGGATGTCACAGTGCCAAAGCTCACGGCCATGGGGCCGTCCGCCTTGACCGCCTCCACCGCCGCCTGTTTCACAGCACGGACCAGCTCATTGATGTCAAGCGACAAATGTACCACCTCGCATTTTGAGCTCCATGAGGTGCTGCCCATCGTTGAATGTGTGCTTGACCTGTTCGGCCATGAGGTAGTTGGACACATTGATGTCACCCAGGCCCAGCATGACCACCAGCAGCGTGCCCGCCCTCACACGGATGTCACCAAGGACATCCTGGAGCTTGAGGGTGCGGGTCTTGGTGTTGTAGAGGTCCAGGAGAGCGTCCGCCATCGCCTTGGCGTTGGCCTTGCTGTCCAGTTTCTCATAATATTGCAGGACACCCCATTGATTGATGTGGGAGCCGTCCTGGGCAATATAGATTTCCCGCTTGCCGGTTTCCTTGTTTTCATAGGAGAGCTTGATTTTGTCATAGGTCTGGGTGGCAATGGAGCTCTTATAGTCGTAGTCACCGGCGGTGTCCTCATCCACAAGCATGTTGAGTTTCATGTTGCCCAGGCTCTTGAGGGTCAACTTTCCAACATTGTCATAGAGCACATACATCTGCCCGGTGGCCTTTAGGGTTTCGTCCAGGGCGTTTTGGATGATGTCAAACAGGGTTTGATTGTCCTCCACACGGCTGGCGATCTTGTAGCCCGTGTCCTCAAGCTCTCCCACATTGAGCTGGAAGTCCTCCGCCACCATTTTGATGACCTCAGAGGCCGTCTTGTTGGTGTAGACATAGGTATCTTTATTCTTGAGGTAATAAAGCTGGTCATACACCACGCACTTGATGACATTGGGGTTGTTGCCCTTGCGGGATTTCTCAAAGACAAAGCCATAAAAGACGGGGGTGCCGTCCACGGAAAAACGGCAGGGGTCCCCCTCTTGAAAGCTCAGGCCTGGGGTCTTTACCACCTCAAAGGTGAGCTTGCCCGGCTGGCCTTTGCGTTCCCACTCAATGGTGACACCCTCCACCGTGGGTGGGTACATGATATTGCTACCATGTTGTATCAGCAGCTCATAGCTCATGGGATGGTGAGCACCTGCCCAGGATAGATGAGGTTGGGGTTGCTGATTTTGTCCGTGTTGGCCCCGTAGATTTTGGTGCACTGGGCCCCAGCGCCATAATACTTGGCGGAGATGGCCCAGAGGGTGTCACCCTTTTTCACGGTGTAGGTCTTAGCGGAGGGGGCCGTGCTGGCATCCCGCTCCTTTTCCACGGTCACGGTCTGCTTGCCCGTGTCGGTGCTGGGCTGTTCGACCTTGGCCGTTTTCGTGCCGTAGGAGCGCCATTGCTTGAGGTTGATGTCCACGCTGACATCCAGGCCCTCCTTGGCATCCTCCGTGATGTTGTAGTCCTCCACGCTCACGGTCATGTTAGTGTCGAACAGCCGCCGTCCATCCGGGGAGCGCCGCACCAAAATAAACTGGGTGGTGCCCTTGGAGGTCTTGAGCCGTTCCAACACGCCCATGTAGTAGGACGGGGACCGGCTGCCGGTGAGCATTGAGAGCGTCACCGGCAGCACGATCTCACTCAGCCCAGGGGTGCGGAGGAAATTGATCTCACCCTCATTGAGCAGCGTGAGCGTCTTATTTTTGCCCTTGATTTTTACGGTCAGCTTGGCGGGAGTGGGCCACTCCACGCCACCCAGGTAACAGGAATAACTCATGCGTGCACCCCCTCAGCAGCGGTGACCAGCGCCTCAGTAAAGCCCTCGGTGAGCTGGCTGATAACGCCGTCCAGATCAGCACTGCCGTCAATTCTGTTGGTCATGCCGGTCATGTCAATCTTGACCTCTGCGGTGGTGAAACGGTTAATTGCATCCCTTTCTGCGATGTCCCGCAGGTATTCAAGCTGTTCCTCTGTCACGGCCAGAGCATCAGCGGTCTTGCCGGTATTGTCGGCGGTCAGCCCGGTGTTGTCAGCAATGCTGCTCAGGTCAAAACCGCTGCCAAGGTCCGTGCCGCCGGTGCCGCCTCCGCCGAAGTCAAAGAAACTGCTCACCTTATCAGCCACACCGTCACCCCACGATGCACCGGCCTTGAAAGCATCAGAGGCCCAGCCATCCGTGAATGTGTCAAAGGTGTTGTAGCCTTTGGTGAAAGCGTCCCCAATGTTCTGGTACTCCTCAACACTGCCATAGGCCTCCGCCGATTTTGCGGCGTATTCATCCGCCTTTGCGGAAATGCCGGAGTAGTCAAACTCGACAAAGGGCAGCTTGTTCAAAGCCGCACAGATGCCCTCTACAACGGTGAGGGCGGTAGACAGCAGGCCATAAAACCAGCCTTGCACATTGGAGATGACATTGTGGAAAGCGGTGCCGATGTTGGAGCAGCAAGCACCCAGAGCGTTCCAGATGCCAATGGCCACATTGGCCACCACAAGCATGGCGTTCCACACGGCTTGAATGGCCACATTGATGCCGCCGGTGATAACTCCAAAGCCCGTGGCCGCCACGCCGGTGGTCTTAGCAATCCAGTTGCACAGGGCGATGATGCCCGCCACAAGGGCGATGACCCCCACCACTATCCAGGTGATGGGGCAGGCCAGCAGGGCCGCATTGAGGCCTTGCTGGGCCACAGTGGCGGCAAAGGTCTTGCCCGCAGCAAACATGTCTGCGGCTCCTTTTACTGCCGCAGAGAGCGCCACAGCGCCATTGATGGCCTGAGTGATGAGCGCCACAGCGTTGTAGGCCACAAGTGCGGCCACAAGGCCCCAGGCAATAGGCTCAATAACAGACCAGTTATCAACCACGGCAGAGCCGATGTTGACGAACACATCAAGGATGCCGGAGGCAAGGGCCGTGATGGTGGCCAAGGCGTTCAAGGCTCCGTCCACCACCGTGCTGAATTGCTCACTGTTGGCCAGCTTGTTGAGCTTGTTGAGAACGGGGTCCAATGTCTGGAGCGCCCGGTTTTGCATGTTGGTCCAGATTTGCGCCCAGGTCATGGGCATACTCTCAAACTTGGCGTTGGTTTCATCTGCCACAGAGAAAAGGGCGTTTTTGACCACCTCGGCGGTGACCTGGCCCTCCTGGGCATATTGCTTGATGGAGCCCTCTGCAATGCCCATGTACTGCTCAATGGCTCTGGCGATGCCGGGCGCATTTTCAAGGATGGAGTTTAGCTCCTCGCCTCTCAGAGCGCCTGCCGCCATTGCCTGGGTGAGCTGGAGCATGGCCGCCGCCTGCCCTTGGGCGGATGCGCCGCCAATGGTAAACTGACGGTTGACCTGCTCCATAAAAGCAATGAGCTCATCATTGGAGCTGAAAGCGGCTCCAGCGTTTGCGCCCATGCTGGCAATAGCAGATGCCGTGTCAAGGTAGGCAGCTCTGGAGCGCTGGGCAGAGGCCATGATTTTGGCCTCCAGCTCATCCACGCTGCCGCCGTCATCCACAAGGAAAGACAGGCGGGCGGTGGTGCTGGTCATCTGGTCAGAGAGGCCGATGAGCTTATTGAGCCCGGCACCGGCGGCCAGTGTGGCCACCAGGGTCTTGACCTTGCCCAGCATACCATCTGCCAGGGAGCCGCCGGTGCGGAGGCCTCGGTTGAGGTTTTCCTCCTGCTCTGCGGCTCTGCGGTAGCCGTCCGCCATCTCCTGGATTTCGGCATTTGCTCCCACAAGCTGGGAGCGTGCTTGTGCAATCTGGGCGGCATCAACAGCTCTGCCAGAGGCACGCTGGACCTGCTCAAAGGCGTTGAGCGTAGTGTCAAGTGCGGAGGTTATCCTCTTGAGCACGGCGCTCATCCCGTCATTGAGGACCATTTGCGATCTGATAGTTGCCATAGTTTCACCACCTTGGGAAAAGCTCCCGTCCTGTATCGCTCAGGGCGGGAGCCTTATTTGCGTTTTGCTTTGTTCTTGAGTTCCGCCTCTTTTTTCCGCTCCGCCGCACAGCGGGCATCAATAGAGGCGATGACAAAAGCACGCTCCTTGACGGGCAGGCTCAAAAACTTGGACGGCTCCCAGCCAAACTTTTGCAGACAGAAGTGTGCATAGCTGGCCTCTGGGTCACCGTCCTCTATTAGTTTTTTGCCTCATCAACCAGCTCATTCTCAGTCTTGAAACCGTTGAGCTGGAAAACTTCCGTCACATAGTCATCAAACTCACCGCCGATGAGCAGCTTGCCCAGCAGCTCCTCCGGCTTGGCAACACCCCAGTCATTCTGGAGCTCTGCGTTGCTCAGGTCCGGGAACACCGTGCAGCGGGCGCACACCTTGGCCTGGAAAGCGTAGCTATCAAGCTGCTGGGTGTACTGGCCCTTTTTGCCGGGCACCGGCACCTGCCGGACGCAGGAGTTGCGGATGCGGGCGTATTCATCAGCGGAGATGCAGCAGATTTCCCACAACATGGGCTCGCCATCCTCCCCCTTGAAACGGGGGGAGGCGGCAAACTTGTAGTTTTCGATCTGCTCAACATTGGCGTGCATAAATGCGGACAGGTTACTCATGGATGATTTCCTCCTTTAGTTGGCCGCCCTTACATATAGGACGGGTTGGTGTGCTTTTCGGGGCGGGTGAAGCTGTCGCAGTAGCCCTCAAGGGTCTGCTCCACAAAGTCACCCTCTGCGTTGAACATGGACAGCAGCACATCACCGTCCAGCACGCAGTTGTTGTAAATCTTGGTGCTCCGGCCAACGGAGGTGGCGGGGTCATCGTTGGAGGTCTGGATGTCAAAGGTAGGCATCACACCCGTCTTGATGAAGTCCTCAACCACCTGGTCAAAGATTTCCGTGCACTTATAGACCGTCATGGAGAAAGCCAGGGCAATGGTTTGGGCCTTGTGGCCGATCACGGGATTGCCCAGACGGTAGACTTCCTTGGTGTTGATGGAGGCCTTGCCCTCAAACTCCTTGGCCATCAGCATGGAGTAGCGGGTGCCGTTCAGCGTCACAAAGCACTCAGCAAAGTTGGCGCTCACGGCATCCTGGGTGTTCATAGAGATTTTGTCAGCCATGTGTCACAATCCTCCTTTACTGAATGATAACGCTCATGTAGAGCTGGGCCATGGCGTTGATGATGTTGAGGCCGTTGATGGTCAGCAGCACTGCCTTTTTCTTGTCACCCTGCTCACAGGTCACCGTGTCGGGGTCAAAGTTCTCAACAGCACGGATTTTCTCAAGCTCCTGGATGAGCTTGACCACATCGCCCCACAGGGAGGCACGGCCAGAGGCATCATTGGGCACGGTGCCCACATAGCGGGTGTTGAACAGCACCGCCGTGTCATTGGCGATCTGGTCACACACACGGATGGTCTGGTTGGACTGAAAAACCTCTCCCTTGGTGTCGGAGAGGGTCAGCAGGGTGTTGATGTCCTCCAGCACACGGGTGACCCCGTTGACATTGTGGAACATAAACTTGCCCGCCTTGAGAGCCGCCTCAAGCGCTGCCTGGGTGTATTCGGTGTCCAGAATGAGCTCACCGTCATACTTGGCATTGGTGAGGGACTTGTTGACGGCCACGCCAGCATGTGCGCCGGTAGTCCAGTAGACCACCGCCTGGGTGTCCACATTGGCAATGGTAGCGTGGGTGGCGGTGTTCCACACGCCAATCACGCCCTCATAGTCAGCGCTGGGTTTCCAGGCCACAAGCTGGAATTTGGCACCCACCTCATCCCTCATGCGCTGGGTGTACTTGACATACAGATTGACCACGGTGCTCTCCGTAGCCGGGCAGCACAGGGTGTTGAAAGCATAGGCCTCCAGCTTATCCAGGAAAGCCTGGTGGTCCTCGCCGGTGACTGCCGCATCATCAGCGCCGCCGGTCAGCTTGGTGCCCGCAGTGGCCTCCAGCGTGGCGCTGGTCTTGAAAACCACATAGTCATTGGCCACCAGATCAGTGGCCGCCTTGACCGTCTGGGTGTCAACACACTGGCCGTCCAGGTAGGTGCTCACATCCCATGCGCTGGTGTCATCGACATTGGAGGCGATGACAATAGAGAGGTCATTGCCACGCACACCGGGGTACTTGGCATCCGCATAGGTGCAGCTTGCCTTTTCGCCGTTGCCCAGCCGCCAGCAGTAGACGGTGGTGGCGTGCTGGAAAATCTCACGCAGGGCTAGCAGCTTGGGGTGGTCATACCCATAGCCGAAGATGGCCTTGCTGTTTTTCTGAAACTCACCAGAGGTGACGGGGAAAACCTCACCCTCCGGGCCCCAGCTCAGAACAAAGGGCGCTGCCGCATAGCCTCTGTCAGACAGAGTGGCGGATGCCTTTGCCACGCTGGAGAAATTGATGTAGCTGCCGGGCAGGACCTTGTTCTGGGTCAGCCAGTTACCTCCGCCAAGAGCCATTTATCTCACCTTGCCTTTCATAAACTTTTCAATCAGCGCATCCACCTCATTCAAGGTGTAGGTCTTGCCATCCTCCAGCAGTGCGCCGATCAGGTCCCGCCGGTGGGCATATCTCTGAGAGGCCACCAACTGCGCCTTGGTAAAGGCGGCGGCATTGGCCTCCGTGGTCTGGGTTTTTGCCATTGGCTTATCCCTCCTCATTGATTTTGAGAGTTTCCATGTTCTCCTGCTCCAGCGGGACACGGACGAAGTGGTCATAGCTCAAAAGCACATGCAGGACATCCTCCGCCAGCGTCCACTCACAGCCGGTGGCGTGGATGATGTCCCCCTCCGGGGTTGTGATGCTCCCCAGGACAAAGGACAGCCGGTGTGCCATGCCATAGCACTCCGCATCCCCGGCCTTGGGGTAGTAAATCACATCCACCGTGGGTGTCCGCTTGTACCTCTGGCCCACCTCTTTGGCGTGACCGGCACCGGGCATGATGACATTAAAATCTCCGGGCTTGAGCCCTTGCTTGACATTCCCGCCATGCACCTGGGCAGCGGGAAAAGCGGCGTGGAGCGCAAGGCTCACGCCGTCATAGATGCTGTTGAAATTAACCTCTGCCATATCAAGCCCACTCCTTGAAAAGCTCCAGCGGCACCTCTTGGTGGCAGCTATACACTGCGCTCTTGCCGCTCCGTTCATAGTCACGGGTCATGCCGTTCTGGGTCACTGTGATTTTAGACCCCTCCGGGATGTCCACGGAGGGGTCAATGTAGAGCACCACGCTCTGGGCCACCTGGGCGGCCTCCTCGTTGGGCTCTGTACTCACCACAGACTTGTGGGAAATGCGGCAGCGGATGTCTGCCGCCAGGATGCGCTCCTGGGGCTCCGTGCGGCCATTGGCGGGATTGAGCACCCCGTCCAGCACGGTGATGGTTGCTTTGCCCACCCAGAGGCTCTGCACAGCCTTTTTGTGGGCGGGGCTCCCCACTACCATCTCATCCTCCGAAAAGCCGCCAGCGTGCTCTCAGGCGGGTGCATGAGCCCCGCAAGCAGGGCATCAAAGCGGGCCTCAGCACTGCTGGCTCCATCACTGGCTCCAGCAAAGGTGATGGCCACATCACCCTCCGTGATGCTCTTGGCCGGGGCGGAGAAGTCAAAGCCCTCCAGCCCGTCCAGACCACCGGCGGCTTTCTTGTCATAGAGGAATTGCCCGGCCACCATATCCACATGGACATAGAAAAGGCCATCCGGCAGCACCCTTTGGTTGATGTCTTCCAGGATGTCCTTTTCACACTTGTCTATGAGGAAATTGAGGCCGGTTTCGTCATTGTCCGTGACGGTGTAGCCCAGCATGGCCAGCCGGGACACCACGGCCTCATACACGGTCATGGTTTAGCCTCTGGACTTGATGCGGGCAATGGGGATTGCCTTGTGGTCAATGTAGGAGCGCTGGCTCTCAGTGGCCTCACCAGAGTGGACCAGCGCCCAGTTGGCACCGTTGGACAGCTCCGCATCCGTGGGAGAGAGGGAGGCCTGGCTGGTCTTTTCGTAGGAGATGCCCTTGGGGGCAAACACCTTGCGCTGGCGGGTGTAGAGGGTGTCCTGGCCGCCGTTGGTCTTGGGGTCACGGGCCATTTCATAGGGCACCTTGGCACCCAGGTCCTCAAAGTTGATGGAGCCCTCACCCAGGACATAGCTGGTGTACTCCTCACCGGCAGGGACATCCACCTCATAGTAGGTGGCAATGTTGCCCACGCTGGGAGAGGCCACAGCGGTGTACTTGGTGCCGCTCTTGGTGTAGTAGGTCTTGCCGGTCACCAGGGCGGTGTCAGAGGTCAGCTTGTAGGTGGCCTCAACAGCCTCCACAGGCATCCCATCATCCACAACGACCAGCTTGCCGTTCCAGGTGTAGAGGGTCAGGTCACGGGTCACGCCGTCCTTATCGGTGTACTTGAGGGCGGTGAGCAGGTTGAGGTTTTCCAGGTTGGTGGCCGGAACAGAGTGCATGAAGATCATGGCAAACTTTTTCTTGTGGTCACCGCAGGCCTGGGCAGTGGCGCTGTTGAGGGTGGAGGCCTCCAGGTTGCCGTTGACAGTGTAGGTGTGCTTGGTGACAAACTCACCGCTCTTGCCGCCGGTCATGGAGAAAACGCCCTTGAGGACCGCCAGGATGGTGTCCTGGTCAATGTCCTGCCAGTAGTCCGCCACCTGCTGGGCCACATTGTTCATAAAGTCCTCGCCGCCGGTGATGTCAAAGGAAAAGTCCTTTTCCACCCACGCCTTGGCACGGCCAATGACCACCACGCCCTGCTCAAAGGTCTTGGTGGAGGTGGCGGTGATGTCGGTCTGGCCGTCATAGTTCACGGCCTCACCGTCCAGCAGGCCACGCATGGCCACACGGGCATAGCCGGTGCCGTTCTGGGTGCCCAGCACAGCACGGATGTCCGGGTTGCCCACCAGGACCTTGGACTTGCGGATTTCGTTGAGGCGGGTTCGGGGGATGCGGTCCATGATGTACTTGAAAGCCTCAGGGTTGAAAGATTTTGCGTCAAACTTAGCGTTAGGCATAATTCAATACTTCCTTTCTTGAAATGATTGTGTTGTTGGGGTTATTCCAGCTTTGCGTTAGGGTTTTTGGCCATGTACTCGGTCAGCTCGGAGTAGGACATCTCAGACAGCTTTTTGGTGCTGCCGGGCTTGTTGCCGTCCCCGTTCTCACCGGGTTTCCAGCCGCTATACTTGGGCGCATCTCCAAACATAAAGTCAGTAGCAGCGTCCTTTTTCATCGCCTCGACCTTGGCCCCCAGGGTGACGGTTTCGCCGTTCTCCTTAGAGGTGACCTTGCCATCCACCACCTTGGCATCCTTGAGGAAGTCCGCCAGCATCGCACGGACGGCGATGTTGTTCTTGGACCCGGCAGCGGTGAGCTCCGCATCCACCGCAGCAGTCAGCTTGACCGTGGCCAGCTCCTTGTCATAGGCGGCTTTCTGGTCCTTGTTCTGCTGGGTGAGCGTGTCGATCTGCTTTTGCAGTTCGGCATTGTCACCGGCGGACTTTTTCAGCTCGGAGAGCTGAGTGTCACGGGTCTTGATACCCTCACGGAGCTGCTTGACCTCGGTTTCCAGCTCTGTGACCTTGGCAGTCTTTGCGTTGAAGTCGGTGCGGGCCACAAAGCCCTTGCCGATCTCCTGAGAAACTGCCGTGTCAATTTCGGGGGTGTACGCATCCCCCAGTACGGTTTTCAGCCATTCCAACATGATTGTTACCTCCTTGCATGTCTGCTGTCCTTTTTATCCGGCCAGTCCCGGTGTTGCAGTGCCCATCTTGTAGTCCGCCGGGCCAGCGGTATTTGGGTATGAAAAAAGCACCGTGCATTTTCAGCACGATGCTTTTAACATCAAAAAAGGGGTTAGCTCACCGGCTTGCCCTGCCGGTAGGCCTCTTTTGCCTGGTTGAGGGACATGTCATTTGCGCCGCCCTCAAAGTCGGGCTCATCATTCTGCACCTCATCATCCTGCCAGCCGCAGACGGGGCAGATTTCAAAGACGCTATCAGGCGGGAGGCTTTCCTGCCCACAGCAGGCGCAGCGCTTATTTTTTAGCATACTTTTTCACCTGGCTTTCCCAATATTTCTTTCCGGCTCTCGGATGGAAAAATGTAGAGATTGTCCCGTCCGGGTAGACCGATGCAAAAATGTTTTCCGCCTCGGAATACATGCGCCGGATGCCATCCTCATCAAAGATGACGGCCTTGGCACCCTTGCCGTTGACAAACTTGAGCGCCGCAGCCGCATAGGCTTGTGCATCGGCTCCCAGATCAGAGCCGTGGCGCTTGAAGTGGTCCGCAAGGGTTTCCGGGTTAAACTCCACCGCCGCCCACTTTCGCTGGCCGGTGAGGTTTTCAAACCTTGCCACCAGTTTCTTGTAGGTAGGAAAGTTACTATAACGCATTTCGGCAAACTCGTCAAGCGGTGGCAGCCGTAGCAGACCACTTTTTTGCATTTTTTCAAAAAGAGGTGTGGCATCCGCAATTTTCTGGGCCCTCTGGGCCTTGGCAAGACCGTCCTGCCACTCTTTCCATTGCTTATATGACATATCACCCGGCAATGGGTTGGAGCCGCTGGTGCGGCGCTTTAGGAGCTCTGCCACATCATCCTCATAGGGAGTGGTGCAACACCGGCACCACGGATGAAACGGCGGAGCAGTGAGCCCCACCTGGTAGTCAGACATTTTGAAAACCTTGCTGTCCATGTCTGCACAAAAGCTGCACACTTTATGGTCACGGGATGCAACGACCTCATAACGCTCCACATCCAGGGCCTTGTAGCAGTCCTTTTGCCCGGCGCTGGAGAAATAGGCGCTTTCCGTCATCACCAGGCGGCCAGCCTTTGCCCTGGACACATCAAACTGCTTGGAGATGGCAGAAATGGCACGGTCCGGGGCCTCACCCCGGATGACCATTTGTGTGAGCTGGGTGTTGACGCTGTTCACAAGGCTCTGCTTGTTGGTCCAGCACCGATCACGGAAAGTCTGGTTGTCCGTGGTCCAGGGGCGGGAGAGCACCTTGGTGATGGTTTCCTCATTGATGGCCTGCATGGTCCAGCCCACGCCCAGCCCCTTTTGCAGTTCAAAGGCCGTGTGGTAGTAGCTGCCCTCATACATCTTGCGGGCGGCGGCATCCACATAGTCCAGTTGGTTGGAGTATAGGACCTCTGCCTGCTGCTGGAGCTGGAGCTTTAGGGCCTCCAGCCGGGAGATGTGCACCCTGGCGCTGGCGTTCTCAAGCTGTTTCATCCAGGCACCATCAATGGCGTTTTGCTGGCCATAGGCGATATACTCACCCACGGTCCAGTGAAACTCCTTGAGCTCTTTGGAATTGAGCAGCCGCTTGGCCTCTGCCAGATCAATCTCATTGTTGGCGGCAAAGCGCTGATACCAGCGGGCCATCTGCCGCTCAATCTCAGCTTGGGCGGCGGCAAACTGCTTTTCAAGGTTTTCCACATAGGAGTAGGACTGGTCCAGCAGCGCATCCTCCATGTTTTTCATGCGCTGGGCCCAGTAGGCGGCGTTAGTCTGTCTTGCCATCGCCACCACCCTCATCACCATTCACCGGCGGCTGGTTGCGGTTGGCCAGAAAAGCGGCCTGGTAGGGGTCAGCCTGCATGGCCTCCTCTTTCTCATCCTTGATGCGCTGGAGCTCCTGCTCCGGGTCAGTGACCCAGGGGTGCATCTTGACGATGGTTTCATCAGAGAGGATGCCCACGGAGTTCTTGCAGTTGTTGATGGCCTCCGTTTCGTTGATGAGCACATCCCGGTCAAAGATGACTGTGACATCCTCACCCTCAAAGCTCCTGCCGCCGGTGTTGGCCAGGTGCTTGTTGACAAACCAAAGCAACTCCTCCATGCTGGCCTGAAACTCCATTTCAATGCCGTTGGCATCCAGGTCAATGTCAGAGTACATGCTCTGAATGTTCATTTGGTTTGGGTCACCGCTCATGCGGTCATCTTTGGCATCATAGCCTCTGGCGTTCTCAATGATGGCATCCTTGAGCAGGGCCAGCAGGGTCTTGTAGTTTTCAGCGTTGACGGAGATTTCCAAAGTGTCCACGCCGCCCTCAGCTCCCTCATAGGACCGCACCTTGATGGCACCATAGGTGGCCAGGTTGCGGCGGAATGTGCCCAGGTCCTCACCGTCATAGTTCTTGATGACCAGGATGGTGGTGTGGATGTCCTCCTCCATCTGGTTGGCAAAGTTGCTCAGGATGTTGTTGTAGGCATCCTGGAGGCACTTGACCTTGGAGAGGAGGGGGATTTCATGGTGGGAGCTCTTAAAGCACACCAACGGGATGCGCTCCCAGTTGTAGCCCTCCACTTTGCCGGTTTCATCGTCCTGCTGGGTGATGATGTAGGGGCCGGAGTAGGCAAAGCTGTCCGGCTCCAGCACGCCGTCATCCGTGCGGATGAAACAGTCCACACCGCCGCCGTGCATGACCTCCACCTTGACCACATCCTTGGCGTGTTCGGCCTCATCGTATTCCTGCACCACATAGACATGGACAGCAGCGTCCAGGATGGTGTGGTCAGCGTCCGCCCAGAATGGCAGGACCTCATCAGCAGGAAAGCGCCGGAAAGCCAGCTCCCCATTTTCGTAGTAGGGATAGAGCCAGGACTTGCCGCCAATCCATGCGCCCTCACCAACATTGTGCATGGTACGCAGGAAACGGGCCCCAAACACGGAGCCCAGGGCCTTGGCATACTCCTTGTTTTCGGTGTCAAAGGACAGCGGACGGCCAAAGGAGTAGTTGGTCTTTTGGTCCACCATCTTGGAATAGAGGTTGTTGACCAGCCGGTTGTTGGGCAAGTTCTTGAGCACAATGGGCTTGCCGTCCTCATCCAGCGCCAAGCGTTCCCGGTGGGTCACATCCTGGTAGCCGTCATAGTAGGCCTCACCCTCAAGCTGCTTTTTGCGCTCCGGGCTGGTGAGCCATGCGGTGATTTCAAGCTCCAGAAAACGCTTGTCCGTCATGCCCCGTTTGAAATTAGTGGCCACACGGCCATTGCAGTCATCCCTCAGATTGAGTGTCACCATTGGTTTCTCACCTCACTTAAAGCTAATCAGATCAGGCGCATAGACACGGTGCACGAAGTAGCGCACATCGTCCATGCTATGGTCATTTTCTTTGATGGGACGGTCCATCTGGGCTTTTTCATCCCAGCGATACATCCCAAACTCACGGATGCAGTCCGTGCAGCAGTCACAGAAAAAGATGTCACCGCTCTGGAGCCGGGTGGCCACATTGCGGATGCCGTCCAGCACAGAGTTGGAGGCCTTTTCTACACGGTAGCGGTCATGGCGGCGGATGACCTCAATGAAAGAGGCCGCCGATGGGTCCACGATGATGGCGGACACATGCAGGCCGTCAGCCAGGCGCTCCAGCTCCATGTAGTGCTCCTCATCGGTGCGCTGGCGGCCCTCCTTGCGGCTGTCATAGTAATACTCCCGCATCCTGTACCACTTGCCGCCAGCCTTGCCCCAGAGGCCAATGCTGGTGGGGTTGATGGTGCCGTAGTCGCAGGACATCATGTACTTTTCATAGGGCCTGGGGACGCTGGGCACCACATGAAAGTCCTTGTTGAACATCGTGTAGATGAGCCCCTCCGCCACCACCCACAGGCCCCGGATAAAGCGATCATAGAAAACGCCGGAGTAGAGGCTCTCATACCTTGCCTTGACTGCGGCGGAGAGGCTGAGGTTGTCATCCATGGTGAAATGGAGGTGCAGCATTTTCCGCTTGCTGGCCTCCAGCACCCACTTGGTATAAAACCAATGGCTGGGGCCCTCCGGGTTGCAGTTAAACCACAGCTTGGCCCCCTCAACAGAGCAGCGGGCCGTGGCCTGGTTGACAAAGCTCTCCGGCATCAGGGCCACCTCATCCAGCAGGATGCCTGCCAGCGTGATGCCCTGGATGAGTGCGGCGCTGCTTTCGTCCTTGCCGCCGAACAGGTAAAAGCTGTTGCTCTTGCCGTTGGCGCTCACCACGATTTTGTTTTCAGTGCGGTGTTCCTTGAAAGAGAAAACGCCCGCCAGCCAGACGGGCAGGTTGCTTGTCACATTGCGGCGCAGGCTCTCAATGGTCTTGCCGCAGATGGCAAAATTGCAGCCGTCAAAGCGGGTCATGGCCCACATGATAAAGCCCACCGTCATGGCCACCGTCTTGCCGGAGCGGATGGAGCCGTCACAGATGATGCCGTCATAGACCTCAAAGCCGGGCCTATTCCACCAGGTCATGGCCAGATTTTGCCGGGTGCTCAATCTCTGGTATTTCATCCGTGTCTATCTCCTCTCTGGTGCTCTGGTCAATGACCTCAAAGATGTTATTCTCTGGGGCCTCGCTGCCGCCGTTCTTGCTGTCGAACATGCCCAGGTGCTTGGCCAGCAGCTCCAGGGCCTTGACCTTATCGTGCACCTTGACCTCCGTGCCATATTGCCCCTCCTTGATGGAGGCAATGGCCTTGCGCTTTTCATCCGGCAGCTCAGAGGTGGGGGTGATGCGGACAATGCCATTTTGGTTGACGGTGGCGAAGTCAGCACCGTTGGCAAAGGCGATTGCAGCCAGCTCCTCAAGCACTTTTTCCTGGGTGATTTCCACCCGCTTTTGACGCTTGGCCTGCTGCTTTTGGATTTCGGCAGAAACTTGAGTTTTATTGAGTAGTTCCACGGCTATCCGGGAGGCGCTTTTTTCGCTATATCCGGCACGCTTGGCAGCCGCCGTGGCATTGAGGTCCACAAGGTACTCCTGCACAAATCGCTTTTGCTTTTCAGTCAGCTTTGCCATCTCACCACCCCATCACATAGTAAAAGCCGCCCTCATCGGACGGCTCTAAAAAATCGTTAGAATGAAACAGCGGCAAGGGTCTGGGTTTCATCATCCGTCACCTTGCCGCTGTTCAACCAAGGAGGTATTGCATCATCTTGAGGCACTACCCGCAGGATATAGTGTACCACAGGAACGCCGAACAGAACGAACAAGTTACAGTTGGACCTCTGTGCCGTCATCCGTTTCCGGCTCCGTGGCCTTGATGTACCTGTTGCACATCATCCGCACGCCGTCAGCGGTGTTGCTCCCGCCGATACATGCGGCCACCTGTTGCCACGGCAGTCCATTCACAAAGCGATATGTGAAAACCTGCCGGAGAAGGCTGTCCTCAATGGTGGTGATGTACCTCTCCAAACGGTTACGCTCATAGATGCACTGCTGGAGTTTGGCCTCAATGATGCCCTTGAGGTCCACGATCTCCGCCGCATAGCGGCCAACACGGTCCCCCACGCCGGAGCTCCTGGGCATCCCGGACAGATCTGACGAACAGGACACCGCCCTGGCTTCCAGCTCAAGGAGGCGCTTTTTGTCCATCTCGATCTCCCGGTTGAGGTAGTAAAGCTGGGACAGTTCTTTCAAGGTCACAAAGCAGCACCATCCTCTCCACGCCACACGGGTTTGCAGTTGCCCTCGCCAAAAGCACACTTGACGGTGCACACCTTGCAGGCATCGCCGCCAGCCATGACAAAATGCAGGTCCGCAACGGCTTGGCGCAGCTTGGAATTAAGCGCCTCAGCGTCCCGCTTGGCCTTATCGGCACGGGCATAGGCCTCCGCCACCTTGGCGGTGCACTCCTCAGAGGAAACGCACTGTTCCCTCATCTGCTCCAGCGTCAGCCGGTCAGCCTCATGCTGGATGGTCAACCGGGCATTTTCCCGGATGAGCTCATCACAATAAACCTGGTCACCATTCAAAATCACAGTAGGGTTGCTCATTTTGCGCTCTCCTTTACTCGCTTAATTCTGGCCTTGAGTGCGGACATGACGGCCTCATGGGTGTCCTGGCGATCTCGCACCGTAGCCATGACATCCTCATCCTGGCAGCCCTGCACCACAAGATAGTGGACGAAAACCTTGTCATAGGGGGAGCCCTGCCGGTATAGGCGGCAGTTGCCCTGGTCATTCAGCTCAAAGGACCAGTTGAGGCCATACCACACCACATGCTGGCCGCCTGCCTGGAGGTTGAGGCCGTAGGCACAGGAGGCCGGATGCACCAGCAGCACATCAACCTCTCCGTTGTTCCAGGCCTCCTCATCCTCCACGGTCTTGTAGACCCTCACCCGGAGGTCCTTGCGGTGCTTTTTCAGCGCCTCCAGGATGCGGTCACGGTCATGTTGGTAGCCGTAGAAAGTCAGACAGTGCTCTCCGTTCAACTGCTCCAGCAGCTCCAGATAGGCCTCCAGCTTGCAGTCATGGACCGGCACGATGTGGCCATCATTGCTATACACAGCGCCGTTGCACATTTGTAGGAGTTTTCCCACAAGGACGGCGGCAGAGGCGGCGGTGATGACATCCTCATCCACCTCCAGCAGCAGGTCACGCTCAAACTGGTCATAGGCCCGGCGGGCTTTGGCATCCAGCAGCACCGGCACCTCATGCTGGATGAAGTCCGGCAGCTCCAGGTAGTCCTCCGCTTTCATGGAGATGCAGATGTCAGAAATGGCATCCAACACAGCGCTCTCCGCACCGTCTTTGGCCTTGTAGGAAAAAATCTGTGTGCGGCTCCGCTGGTCAGGGTCAAAATAACGCTCACGGTAGGCGCTCAGGGATTGCCCCAGGCGCTCTCCGCAGTCCAGCAGGTAAACTTGTGCCCACAGGTCAATAAGGCCCTTAGAGGACGGCGTGCCGGTCAGCAGGACCATCCGCTTGATGAAACGCCGCACCCGCCTCATGGCTTTCCAGCGCTTGCTCTGGCTGTTCTTAAAGCTGGTGCTCTCATCAAGCACCACCATGTCAAAGGGCCAGGCCTGTTTGTAGTAGTCCACCAGCCACTCCACATTTTCCCGGTTGATGACATAAATGTCCGCCGGGGTGTTGAGGGCCTTGATGCGCTTGGTGGCGCTGCCCAGCACCACAGAGGTGCGGAGGTGCTGGAGGTGGTCCCACTTGGCGGCCTCCTTGCTCCAGGTGGCCTCTGCCACCTTTTTGGGGGCCACCACCAGGACCTTTTGTACCTGCCAGCGAAAATACTTGAGAATATTGACCGCTGACAGAGTAATGACCGTTTTGCCAAGGCCGGGACGGAGAAACAGCCCAACGGCAGGGTCCTCAACTACACGCTGGATGCAATAGGCCTGGTAGTCATGCGGCACATATTTCATGCGGGGAAAACCTCCCTCAAAAAGTCCTTTACTGCGTCCATCCCAAACAGCACCCGGCAGTCCGCCCCCCGTTTCTCCATCTCACTCCGCTGCCACTTCTGGACCTTGGCCAGCCTGCCCACCTCCGTTTTCAGTTCAACAAAGATGGTCTTGCCGGTGGGGGTGATTATCAGCCGATCAGGCACGCCGGGATTTCCGGGTGACACAAACTTATAGCAGAGGCCACCGTGCTCTTTCACCTTGCGAACAAGGTAGCTCTCAATATAGCTTTCTTTCATGGATTTCCTCCTTTCGGAACAGTGGAACATTCGCGCGTGTATGTAGCGCAAACAGGCGGTTTAGAGAGTTTTATTTTTCTCTATTCTCTCTAAATCCTCTCTTTTACCCTAATATAGAAAATGAATGTTCCAATGTTCCACTTAGCCTAAAATCCTTGCGGCGAAAGGGTTTTGCCCGGAACATTTGCCGGAACATTGCCCGGAACATGTTCCACCTGCCCGGAACATTGGAACATCTGAAAACCTCAAATGTTCCGGGCAATGTTCCGGGTCAAAGCCGCACCTTTTGAAAGCCCCGCTGCTTGCCGCAGTAGCCAAAGCGCAGGGAGCCCCTGGCCCTTTCCCACAAGGCGCTGGCCTCAATGATGCTGTTGATTTCTGCCGTGTCGCTGTACCTCATATCCCTCTGCTTGCCGTCCAGGGCCTCACACCAGACCTCCAGAGCACACACACGGTCACGGGGCACCAGCTTGACATCTCCCTGCACAGCGCCGCCCCAGAACATCCGGCGGCGGTCAAGCGGCCAGTTCTGCCAGTCCTCCGGCACCGGGCGCTCCAGAAAGTCCAGGATGATGCCCTCACGGGTGTTGACCTCACGGTGGGCCTCCTGGGCCTCCTTAGCGGCGGCCTCAATTTCCCCTTTGAGGAAAAGCGGCTCTCCCGTCTGCCAGCGGACCATGGCCTCAGCCCAGAGCTGGTCAATTTCTCCGGGCAGATCAGTCCAGACGCTTTTGGCCGCCGGGGCCAGGCCCACATCCACCGGCCAGAAACGCCGGTTGCCGGTGCGGTCCCGCAGATAGTCAGAGGTGTTGGTGGTGCCGAAGAACACGCAGCACCGGGGCAGCTCCTTGACATGGCGGCCATAGGCCGCACGGAAACGGTCAGAGCGCAGGGAGAGAAACTGCTTGATGCACGCCACATCCGTCTTGCGGAAAGCGTCCAGCTCACCGATCTCCACCAGCCAGACCCCCTGCAAAAGTTCAGAGGCCTCCTTGCCCTCAAAGGTGCGGATGCTGTCATTAAACCAGCCCCGGCTCATCTTATCCAGCAGGGTGCTCTTGCCAATGCCCTGGGGTCCGGCCAGGATGAGCATGTTGTCATACTTGCTGCCGGGCACCATGGCACGGGTGACGGCGGCGGTGAAAGCCTTGCGGGTCACAGCTCTGGTATAGGGGCTGTCCTCCGCCCCCAGGTAGTCAATGAAAAGTGTGTCCAGGCGGGGCACGCCGTCCCACTTGAGGCTCTGGAGGTAGTCCTGGACCTCGTTGAAAGCGTGCTGTGTGGTGTGGAGGGAGAGTGCCCCGTCAATCTTGCCGTTGCCGGTGATGTGGTGGACCTTTTCCATGTACCAGTAGAGGCCATTGTTGTCATTGTCATCCCAAAGGCGGCGTTTGGTGGAGGCGTTCCAGGGGAGCGCATCCAGCACCTCACCACGGCCCGCAAACTGGTTGAGGGCAAACTTGCCCTTGAGCAGCGGGTCATTCTCAAGAATAATCCAGACATTATCAATGGTGGCCTTGGGGAGGCCGGTCTGGCTGTTGATCTCCAGCCGGTCCATCCAGTTGGCGGGCTCTGCATCGTTGGTGGCCTCCACGCCCTCAAAGTCTTTGACGGCCTCCTGGTAGCGCTCCTGGCTCATCAGGGCGGACACATCGGGGTCTTGCGTGGCCAGTTCGCACATGGCACGGTAGGAGGGCAGGCGGTTGGTAGGAGTGCCCGGCTGGGCCTCATCGTCCTTGTCACCAAAGCGATGCAGGCGCACAAGGTCAAAGGCGTTCACCAGCTTGCCGCTGCACGGGTCAGTGGCGTGGTGGGAGTAGAGAAACTTGCCGCTGTCATAGATGACAGCGCCGCCGGTTGTAGAGCCGCCCAGGTAGGTGTAGCGGCCCGGCATACTCTCCACCGGCTCATACATGCCGGGGATGAGCTCATCCATGGCACGGTAGATGTCATAGGTGCGGCAGAAAGCGCCCACAACACCGTTTTTGGCCTCCGGGTCACCCTGCTTGACTGCCAGCTTGGTGGGCAGGTTTTGGGAGCCGGGCACCTGGGGCCAGAGGGTGCAGTCACGCCAGTCCTCATACTGGCCCAGCAGGCCCTTGACAGACAGCAGGGGCTTGTCTTTCCACACATAGATGTATTGGCTGTCTGAGCAGCAGCTTGGCCAGTACATCAGACGGGACACCTCAAAAGTGGTGGGGTCACAGAGCTCCAGGCCTATGTACTCCGCCATCTTGCGGGCAATGGGCTCATATTCATCCGCTGAGGCCGTGCGGTCCAGCGGCAGCAGAACACGCAGGCGGGGTGCCGCTGGGCTGTGCTTGCGGGTGGAATAGATGCAATAGCCGCATCCCAGCCCCTCAACACGGCGCAGGACATCCTCCGTGCCGCCGGATGGGATGTTGTCCAGGTCCAGCGTAATGACATCACGCCCGGTCACATTGTTGGCCTTGCGGCGGGGGCCGGACAGCGTGCCAGCCATAAAGCCGCCCACATCCTTGAGGTCATCCTGCTGGGCCTTTTTCATATTCAGATATTCTGCCAGGGGCTCAGTGCCTCTGGCGGGGGTCTGGAGCTTTGCCCACAGCTCAGAAATGAGCAGGGTTTGTGCCTGCCAGACCATGGCCCTCCGGCTGCTACCGGCGGAGATGGTTATTTTGCGGTCAAATTGCATGGGTCACACCTCACGGTTTCGGATGTGTCAGGGATTGAGAAATGCGGTTGTCAAGCCGCTGGAGCTTGGCCGTGCGCTGCTGGGTCACCTCATCACGGATGTTGAACATGAGCTTGAGCTGTTCCAGCATAATCTCAACATCAGCGATCTCCTCAGCGATGTGGGCGGCGTTGTCCTGGCCACGGAGGTTTTTGGAGAGCTCCTTGGTGAGCTCCGCCATTTCCTCCATGCAGACCGTGCACTGGCTGGTCTTGCCGTAGACATTCACCGCAAGCTGGCAGATTGCCGTTTCACATTTGGTCATCTAAAAAACCTCCCTGTCTTGCGGTCCCGGAGCTCAATGCGGGCCGCCAGCTCAAAGCCGCTTTCCGCAATGATAAACTTGAGGACCTTGATGAGGGTGTTGACCTTGGCATCCAGCGCCTCATGCCCCTCTGCGGACACTTTCTTGATGGCGTTGTATGCCGTTGGGTCTGCGTAGCCCTCAGCGTTTTCCCAGGGTTTTGGGCTCATTGGCCAGCACCTCCTTTTGCCATTGTTCGACATCTGCACCCAGCTCTTTGAGCTTGAGCCGTTCCGGGTACAGGTCATCCATTTCATAAAATTCACGCATCCGGCGGTGCTCTGCGGCCATCGCCAGATAGAAGTCATGGAGCCGCTTGACCCCAAAGCCCAGGTGCCGGTGCAGTGTCCAGAGCACCATGCAGTCCACATCCAGAGCCAGCAAGTCATCTTTCTCAAGACACTGCTGGTTGATTTCGTGTATCATGGCCGCCCGCATCTCCGGGGTCATAATGGACTTGCCCAGAGCGGAGAGCTTGATGTTGAGCGTGGGGTCTTTGGGCACCTTCACACCTTGGCGTTGCAGGTTTCGCCGCTCTTTTCTGTTCATGGGGTCACCTCGTTTTGCATATCTCCTCAAATACCACTTGCCTTGGCAGTATGCCGTGGCATACATACACGCTGCTGAATGGCGGGTTGAGAGAGGGCTTTTGTTCCTCATAGTCCTTGAAGTAGGACACTCTGCGGTTGAAATACATGATTTCAAAATCGTGTGATTTGAACATGTCAAAGCGTTTTTGACTTTCAAAAAGGCCCACTACACCCACAAGCATGGCAAAAGGTGTGTCCAGAGAGAAAAGCCGCTCAAGCACCTCACCTTTGAGAGAATAGGGCGGGTTGCTGATTATGTAGTCACACTCTGGTGGCTCTGTTTTGAAAAAGTCATATCCGGCAGAAATGTGGGTAGCTATGACTTGGTAGCCAAAAAGCCGGAAAATCTTTACAAACAGGCTTTGCTCCGTGTCAAAGGGACACCACACGGTTATTGGCCGCTTTGACGATGGGAGGGGGGGGGAGATGTCGGAGCAGCGGCGTTATTGCATACGCCGGAGTATAAAACTCATCATTGCCGCTGCTGGCCACCTCCGCCACCTTAAAGCCTTTCATTGCGGCCTCCCCGGCGGCAGCGCCAGGCGTTCTCATTGGGCTGCCAGTCCTCAACCACAAGGACCGGCTGGCCGGGGCCTTTGTCACAGATGAAGTCACCCTCACCAATGTACTGGCAGCAGTCACACATGCCGGGGTCACACATCCGGGGCTTTTCACTCCTGGGTCTGGGTTTCCGCTTTTTCATAGGGGCAGCTCCTTTCTGTCACGATTTCACCGGCGCAGGCCGCATAGCCCGCCAGATCAATAAAGCTGTCAGGGCTGGAGCCGGTGGCAATGCGGGCCACCTTGAGCAGGGCCAGCATAGTGCCGGCATCCTTGGCCGTGATGCCATTGATGGGCATGACCTTGGCATACTCCGGGTGTGCCGCTCTGAGGTATACACCCCAGAGCAGGCCGATGGTTTCAAAGTTATTTTCCGGCGTGCCATAGTCCTGCTCACGCTCACCGCAGACACAGCAGCGGGCGGCCTCCAAAATCTCAGAGCGTTTCATGGTTGGGTTTCCTCCTCTCAAAAGGTGCTTTCAAAAAAGCCAGCGTGCGCTCATAGCTCATTGCGTGAGAATTGCTGAAACACAGGACAACGGCCAGTTCCTCATAACTGAGGGCCGGGAACACCTCCGCATTGGTGGGCACCAGCGTGGGGTCCACCTCTTTGCGGGCGTGTTCACAGGCCTTGCCCAGATAGTCCAGGCAACAGCCAGGAACAGGGCAACGGTCACACAGTTTCATGGGTGGCCTCCTCAATGTCATCAAAGATGACCGGCACCTGGGAGCGCATCTGGTGGAGCAGCGGGATGGCCACCTCACGCATCTGCGGGTGCGCCGCCGGGGCGGTCCGCAGCTTGAAGAAATGCCGCCATTCCCGCAGGTTGGCCGTCATCACCACCTCAGTCTTGAGGCAGGTGGGCAGGACAGCACGGGCCTCTTGCGGGGTGCAGCCCCAGTCCAGCAGGTCAAAATAGGCGATCTCTGCCGCCTCACAGGAGCGTTTCCAGATGGCAAAGCCCTGAGCATCCAGAAAAGAGGGGCGGATGACGGTGATTTCACTGCCAAAGGCATCCTTAGAATAGTTGCAGTAGCGGGTGCTCTCCTGGCAGTAGGAGGCCATGCGGTGCCGGACAATTTCATGGGACACACCCCGGTCACACACAAACTTGACCGTGATGTCAAAGTGCTCCAGGACGGCCTCATGGCCACGCTTGATGATGCCCGCCACAAACTTGGCGGCGCTGGTGTCGGTGATTTTGTCCTCAGACTTGTAGCAGACCCGCCCGCACAGCTCAATGTGCTGGAGGATGGCCTGGCCATCCAGCGGGGTGAGGATTTCGGTATAGGGATTGATGATTTTCATGTGTCACGGTCCTCTCTTGCAAAGCGTTCATCCAGTTCAAACACGCCACGGGGCTGGCCTTTGTAAAAGCCTTTCATGGGGCGCTCTAACTGGGCTTGTAGGCGTTTCAGCTTTTCCCAATACTCTGGGAGATACTGGCGGATGTTTCTGAGCTCCTTGAGGTTTTTGTTGCAGCAGCACCAGCAAGAAACACGGTCCAGGATGTCATAGAGCCGGATGGAGCCCTCCAGCCAGAAATATCCGGCGGAGTAGCAATATTGCAGGCAATCTGCCTCAGTCATGCCAAACTCCGCAAGCGGAAAGAGCTTGTAGAGCTTGCGCTCTTTTTGGAGCCTGGGCGTTTCATCTGCGGCGATGCCCACATAGACCTTTGCACCCTGGCGCTCTGCATACTGGTCAATGGTCCGCAGCTTGCAGGTGGTGCCCCAGCGGCACAGGCCGCCGCACCAGCCATACCCACGCCGCTCACGGCCATTGACGGGGCGCTCCAGCTTGTCATAGAGAAAAGGATTGTCCGGGTATAGCGTTGTGTATTTGATGCCGTGCTGCTGGAATATCGGGAGCATAGCGTCCCGCAGGTCATAGATGACTTGAAACTCCATCCCGGTGTCATAAAAGACCACCTCATCCAGCGGCAGGCCACGCTCTATGAGCATGAGCACCATGGCCAGGCTGTCCTTGCCAAAGGAGCACGATGCAATGTATTTCATGTATGCCTCCCATGCCCGTCCTCCGCAAACAGCGGGAGGGGGCTGATTATTAAGTAGTTACGGGCCCGGCCCATTGTTCCGCCATTGCGGCGGCTATGCCGGGGAAAGTTTTGGCCCTGTTGATGGGGTCCCGTTCTCTGCGGCCTTGAAAACGCCGGTAGTTCCCGTGTGCGTCTTTGCATCCGCCATTTACCCATGGGGTGACACCCTCCGTGATGGTTTCGGTGGGGACCAGCGGGGGCAGCTCTTTGAGCCACAGGCATGTCCGCTTTGTGTACGGGTGCCCAAACTGCCACGGCTGTATTGCTTGGGTGTAGGGCGGCAGCTCCACGATTTTCAAAGGAGTGGGGTTTTCCACGGCGATCTTTGCACAGTCGGCGCTCAGAAAGCTCATAAAGAAAGCCTTGGCCTCCATTGCTTTGGCGTATCGCTCCGCCACAATCTCACCCTTTACTCTCATGCGGACGGCGCTGGCGTTGGTCAGATAGGTGCACGGCGGGAAAGCAATGAGCATGTCCCACCGCCCCAGCACATAATGTGCGGAACCGTCACAGGTCTTGAAAAAGCAGTAGCCGTTGAGCAGCGGGAGCACATCTTGCTGGATGTGCCACTCAGGGTGGCCGCCGGAGCATGGGATGAGGTCACAACTGTATGCCTCATGGCCCAGCTTTCTCAAAGCTATGGTGACCGCCTGGCTTTCCTCGCAGGCAACAAGGATTTGCATAAAAGCCTCCCTCAGCCCACCACCGCATTGGTAGCGGGGGGGGCTCGTCAGTTATTTAGTCTTTCTTGAAGAATGTGCCCACCCAGCCATCAGCGTTGAGTGGCAGATCAGCGGCCCACGGGATGGGCTGGCGCATGATGTTGACCACCGTGTCCAGCATGGTGTCCTCATCAGCCCAGGGGGCAATGTCAATGACCACCTCATCATGGATGTGGAACACCACCGGCAGGCCGGATGCCTCCAGGCGCTCAATGGTGTCCGCCAGACAGTCACGGGCAATGGCCTGGACGCAGTTTTCCACCAGCTTGCCGCCGTAGGTTTCGATGCGTTTCCACCGTTTGGTTTTCTGGTCCATGCCCATGTAGGAGATGGAGGGATTGCCCCATTGGTTTTCACCAATGCCAGGGCTCACATAGTAGAGCTTGCGGCCAGAGGGGAGCTGAATGGTGAAACAGTCGGTGCCCTGGTTGTAGTCATACTCACGGGCCAGCAGCAGGCCATTGATGCCCACACTGCCGCCCTGGGTGATGACCTGCACAGCGGCATTGTCCATGGAATACCACAGGTCACGGATGCGCTTGTTGGCCTCACGCCAGCGGCTCACGATGTCCGGCAGGTCCTCCTCTGGGATGCCCATGTCCAGGGCCCCCATGTTGATGAGTGCGCCGGTGCTGCCCTGGTAGCCCAGGGCCAGCTCTGCCACCTTGCCCTTTTGCCGGAGTGCATACTCTGGATTGCCCTTTTTGATGAGCTCAATGGGCACGCCGAACATCTGAGAGGCGGAGGCCTCATAGATTTTTCCATGGGTGCGGAA
Source organism: Butyricicoccus pullicaecorum (assembly GCA_021531865.1). Classification (GTDB taxonomy): domain Bacteria; phylum Bacillota; class Clostridia; order Oscillospirales; family Butyricicoccaceae; genus Butyricicoccus. Next base: position 73,253 of record JAFBIW010000011.1, read on the forward strand.
CACCTCCAGCCGCCATTGCTCACCGGCCAGCCAGGAGATGACACGGGCCTCAATGGCCGAAAAGTCAGCGTCAATGAGGACATGACCCTCCGGGGCCACAAAAGCGGTGCGGATGAGCTGGCTGAGAGTGTCAGGCACGGAGCCATAGATCAGCCGGAGGGCATCCAGCTTGCGGTGCTCCACCAGCTCACGGGCCAACGGCAGCGGCTCTGTGTAGGTGCGGGGCAAGTTCTGGACCTGCACCAGGCGGCCTGCCCAGCGCCCCGTCCTGTTCGCTCCATAGAATTGGAGCAGCCCACGGACACGGCCATCCGGGCACACAGCGGCCTCAATAGCGTCATACTTTTTGGTGCTGGTCTTGCCCAGCTCTTGGCGTATCTCAAGCATCCGCTGGACCTGGGGGCTGTTGTCCTCCTTGCCCAGCAGGCGGGCCACGGTGTCCTTGCGGAGGTCCGCAAGCTCCTCTCCCATGGCCTCCTGGAGCCATTGCGTGAGCTGTGCCACGCTGTTGGGGTTGTCCAGCTTGGAGATTTTCATGGCCTCCTGGGTGAGGTTTTGGCGGGTCACATTGCCCAGATAGAGGGCACCGCTCACCAGGTCCATGTCCACGGCCACGCCACGGGCATTGATGATGAGGTCCGTTTCCCATTGCTTTTGCACGAAGTCTGGCACGGGGAAAGCAGAGAGCCGCCGCTCAATCTCCATTTCAGTCACAACATCTTGGCGGCAGTATTCTTTGAACAGCTCCCACTTGTCGGTGTCATGCTGGGGCAGGTTGCGGGTGCGGCCTCCATTGGCCTTTGTGGGGGCACAGGGGACGCAGAAATAACGGATGAGCGCCTTGCCGGTGTTTAGCTTGCGCTTGTCCTCAGCAAGCCCCAGGGCCTTGCCAGTGGCATCCAGGCCTGCTGTGTAGCCACAATAGAGGCCGTGGAACATGGTGCAGCGCCATTGGTCCGGCGGCAGGGTGCCCAAAAACTTGGACAGGCAGCCCCACTCAAAGGGGGCGTTGTATGCGTGCTTGATGTACTCCGGGGAGGTGATGGCCTGGACCAGCCACGGGGGGAGGCGTTCCCCCCGTGCCAGGTCAATGATTTCAACAGGCGCACCATCCACACTGTACGCAAAGAGCAGGATTTCAAAGTCCGGGCTGGAGATGTACTTTTGCGCCCCGGCCTTAGCAATCGGCACGCTTGAATAGGTTTCAAGGTCAATGCTGAGATGGTGCATGATGTCCTCCAATTACATGGGCTGGCCGGTGATGGGATTGATGCCGCCGGTGGTGGCCCAAGGCACCTGAGCGGCAGGGGCAGCGGGAGCCGCAGGCTGGACACCGTAGGCACCGGGGGTGGCGGGCATCGCCGCACCATAGGCGGGAGTGGCCGCCGGGGTGCCGCCCAGCCCAGCGAAGTCGGAGGCAGCGGAGGCCTGGCCGCTCAGGGGCTCCCCGTCACGGGTCTTGAGAACATTGCCCAGACCGCAGCCAATGCCCTTGTTGCCGCTGTTGGAGTAGCCGAAGAAACGGACGGTGACACGGCCATACATGCCGCTGTAAATGTCCGCCGGGGACAGTTCGCAGTTGATGTTGTCGATGCCCACCACCTGGGGCTTGTTCTTGGTGGAGGCGGTCATCACCCAATGGCCCTTGCACTCATCGCCAAAGGGCACACCGGAGGGGCGCACGCCGTCACCATCGTAGATGGGCACCTTGAGCATGGGCGGGCGGGCACCGTTCCACACCTTGGTGAGCGCATCATTGGCGGCGGCCTGGATGGAAGCGTCAATGTCAGCCTTGGTGGCGGCATCGCTCTTGGGGATGAGCAGGGTGACGGAATACTTGGGCTCACCGCCCTGCTGGGCGGCTCTGGGGGTGGTCAGGTTGGCATAGGAGAGGCGGACCTCACCAGTCAGGACTTTCATGGCATCATTCTGATACATAATCTTTTGATCTCCTTTACAGTTAAATTACACTCTGGTGTTTGCATCAGGCTGGGCCTCAGCCCAGCAGGTTTGGAGTTTCACCCAGCGTTCATGCCGGGCCTTAGTCCGCTTTACGGCAGCGGTCAGCCGGTTGTTTTCCCGGAGCTTTTGGCGGTCATCCTTGAGGCGGCTTTTCTTATCGGGCACATAGCGCCAGCCGTTCTGATACTCAATGCTGGCCTGTTTCCAGGCCTCTTTGCTTTCAATCACGGCGGCATCCAGGTAGAGGGTCATCTGGCGGATGGCTCCCTCATTGCTCCACGGGTCCGCCAGGAGCAGCTTGAAAACCTTGCGGATGTTGGAGAGGGGCATGTCCTCCAGCCGGTCAAAATAGATGTCAGCGTGGTAGTCCCCGGTGTTGATGGTGATGAGCTTGGCGGGGTCTGTGTACTGTGTGCAGCTCTCGCAGGCCTCCGGGTCACGGATGACAGCCATACTGCGGCAAGCGTGCTTGCAGAAACGGCCCACGGGGTAGCCCTTTTCCTCATCATCCAGCAGGATGGGAGGTTGCCAAGGGGCAGAATGGGCGCAGGTCTGATACTTACTCACTGGCGGTCACCCCGGCAAAGTCAGCAGCGGCGGGGTTGTAGGCCTCACGCTTGTCCGTGCTGAGGGCCAGCGTGGGCTTGCCCAAGGGCTTGGTCACATAGCCGCCGATTTTCTCAGCAAACTCCGCCTTGCCCATCAGTTTCTCCATCTCAGAGAGCGTCTTGGGCTTGCGGTCATAGAGCAGGGCCTCATCATATCCGGCGGCAATGGCGGCTTGGATGGCGGCATCCTGGTCCGTAAAGGTGCGGATGCTCCGGCCAGCCACCAGTTTCCAGCCCTCAATGGGCTTGCCGTCCAGCAGGGCCTTGGTGGCGTATTCCTCCAGGTCTTTGTACCAGGCCACCAGCTCCTTGCCACGGATGAGGAGGTCACCGATCTCTGCATCAGAGAGGAGCGTTGGTGGTGCGCCCTGCACCACGCCGCCGGAGGCAACAACTGCTGCCGCTTTGGCGTTCCATTCTCCGGCGGGCACACAGTCCTTGAAGTCCTCCAGAGCCGTGTTGGTGTTGGCACGGGCACGGCACTGAGCCTTGCCACGGCAAAAACGGCAATGGTCACCGGGGGCAAACTCACCCAGCCCGGAGAAAGCCTTTTGTGCAATGGGCTTGATGCTCTCGCCCCAGGCCATCAGCTCCTCCACGGTGATAGTGTCGGTGGTGTAGCTGTCAAGGCGGGGCTGGTCAATGGACATGCGGACCTGCTTGATGGCATCACCGAACACGGGGGCATAGCGCTTGAGAGCACCCAGAGCGTAGAGCCGCATCTGCGGGTTGCCCACGGCGGACACCGGGACACCCTTGCCGTGCTTGTAGTCCGTGATGCTGAGGGTGTCCCCGCCAATCATCACATTGTCACAGGTGCCAAAGCCCTCCGGGACATACCCCCCAAAGTCCACTTGCACCTCCGCTACCACAGTGGGCGTGCTGTCATAGAGCATGGCCTGCTCAATCAGGTGCTCAATGTAGAGGTCACTGGTCTTGTCCATCTCCTCAGAGTAAAGCGGGTCCTTTTTGAGCTTGTTGAGGCGGGTGGTGTAGGTGCGGGAGGTCATCACAGTGAATTTCTTGAGGGTCTTGAGCTCACAGATGGCGTGGGCCAGGCGGCCCTCCTCCGCATATTCGCTGGTGCGCTCCGGCAGGTGCTCCTCAAAGCGGGGGGCAGCCGTGCATTTCAGCCAGCGGGATGCCGATGAGGCAGAAAGCAGGGCGTGCTTTTCGGGAGGCATAGGGCACCTCCTTAGAGCTGTGCGCCCAGCGTCCGCAGTTCAGTGGCAAAGACACCGTACTGGTCCGGCTGGAGCTGGGTGACGGCCTGCACGCCATACTTGGCCAGCAGAGCCAGCAGTTGCTCCATCTTGCCCGCATCCACCAGGCTGGCACCGGCCTTGGCGATCTGGTCAAGGGTGTAGGTGGGGGCTGTGGTAACGGGAACAGTGGGAGCGGGGTTAGTAGGGGCCACAGTCTGGGCAGGTGCCGCAGGAGCCGGTGCAGGGGTAGGGGTTGCCACAGGCGCAGGG
>JAFBIW010000012.1 GCA_021531865.1 Butyricicoccus pullicaecorum
CAACCGGTTACACGACGGACGGCAACTATGAATTGGGCAAGTTGACCGTAACGGACGGCTGCTTTAACGGTTTGGTTACCAAGGGTACAGGGGAAAATGACATTTCTACCCTTTCTATTTCCGGCGGCGTATACACGATTGCACCGGATAAGGCGTATATTTTAAATGGCCAAACCGTTGTCGGCAATACCGGCAAGGATCAGAGCAAATATCCTTATATGATTGGTGATCCAATCGGTGAAAATCCGGCAGAGGTTGCCCCTCCGGCATCGGATGCGGAGAATGAGATTAGCGACAACAAGTCCGATGAAGAAAAGAGTATTGCAAATAATGTAACGGCTGCGCTTGCAAACACGTCCGTCAAGGTCGAAAGCGGCGAGATCAGCGCACAGATTGCCAATCTGGCCAATCAGAATCGCGTCACCAATGAGGAAGCAAAGACCGAACTGAAAGATGCGAATATTGAGGTTCAGGAGACCGATACCGTTACGGTTGTCGTACAGCCGTATATTGATATTGCGGTCAAGGGCGTTACGATTGCAAACGATGGCAGCAAGACTCTGACGCTGGATGTTTCTGCGATGTATCGCAAAATTGTGACAACTGAGACCGATACAAGCAACATCAAGACCTCCGGCGATGACCAGAACGCGGTTGTTCTGGAATCTAAACCGCTCGAGATCACGAAGCCGGTTACAATTTCTGTTCCGGTTCCGGAATCTTTCGCAACGAACGAAACCGTATATGTCCGCCATATCAAGGATGACGGCAAGGAGTACATCTACGAGGGTAAGGTTAAGAACGGCGTTCTGACTTTTGTCAATCCGCACGGCTTCTCTGAATTTATTGTCGGCGTAGCAGCTCCGGTTGCGAAGATCGGAGAAATCGGTTATCCGACGCTTCAGTCTGCCATCGACGAGGTCGAAGACAACGGCACGATCGAGGTTCTGGCCAATGACCTGTCCGCCACCGTTCGCGGCAGAAAGACCTTCACCCTGACCGGTGCCGGTGCGGAAACCGCAAAGCTGTCTGCGGCTTCCGGTTACCGTCTGTCCAAGGACGGCAACACCTACACCGTTTCCAAGAAGTCCAGCGGTTCTTCCTCTGATTCTTCCTCCGAAAAGACTTATTCCGTCTCGGCTGAGAAGTCCAAGAACGGCACGGTCAAGCTGTCCGACGCCAAGGCGGTCAAGGGTGACACGGTCACCATCACGGTAAAGCCCGACGACGGCTATGTGCTCGACACGCTGACCGTCATCGACGCGGATGGCGACGAGGTCAAGCTCAAGGACAAGGGCGACGGCAAGTACACCTTCACCATGCCCGCGTCCAAGATCACCGTTGAGGCGACCTTCGTTCTCGCCTCCGAGGTGGAGCAGCCGACCCAGCCGACCACGCATCTGTTTGCCGACATTGCGGCCGGTTCTTGGATTGACACGGCGGTACAGTACGTCTACGCCAACGGTCTGATGACCGGCGTGAGCGAGACCGAATTTGCGCCGTCCGCCGCCACCAGCCGCGCGATGATCTGGACGATCCTCGCCCGCCGCAGCGGTGCGGACACCACCGGCGGCGCGAACTGGTACGAAAAGGGTCAGCAGTGGGCGATCGAAAACGGCATTTCCGACGGCTCGAACCCGTCCGGCAGCATCACCCGTGAGCAGTTAGCCGTCATGCTGTGGCGCACGGTCGGCTGTCCGCTCGGCGCGGGCGACCTGTCCGCGTTCACCGACGCGAACACGATCAGCGATTACGCGGTCACCGCGATGCAGTGGGCGATTGAAACCGGCCTGATGACCGGCAACGGCAGCGGCACCCTCGCGCCCAAGGCGGGCGCGACCCGTGCGGAAACCGCCGCCATGCTCATGCGCTTCTGCGAAGCCAACCAGTAATTTTCGACGCATCTTGCGGGACGATCCTTTCGGATCGTCCCGCTTTTTGCACATTTTTGACATGATCCAATTTTCACTTCAAACAAAAATATGCAATCCATCCTCCTGGCTCTTCTCGTCCGAAATATGATTCTATCACGGAACGATCGTGAAAAATTGGATATATTGAAGTCAAGAAAAAGACTGCGGTATTACCGCAAAACGCAGAAATCTGACCGCTGCCGCCACCTGCATCAATGAGACAAACGCCCTGTGCAGTCCGCACTGCCGTTGTGGCGCATCGTACCCTTTTTGACCGAACGGGGGCGCAAACCGGCTCGAATCCGCTCCTGCTGATCCGATGTCAATTGGTTTCAAATGGGGAAGCAGCGTTCAAGCTCCATATCAAAACAAAACGCAAAAGGGGATGAAAATATGAGGCATTCGATGCGGCGTGTTTTTGCTTGGGTCGCGGCTGCTGCGATGGTTCGGATGTGTCGGAATTAGAAAAGGCCCGCATCTCCATTTTAGCTTGAATGCGGGAACCAATACGACAGATCAGGCGTATTGTATTTCTCCTTATTATATTGACTGGCAATTCAAAGACGCCAGCTCCTCCCGCAGCGGCAAGCTCTGGTGGGAGGTGGACGACCCGAGCAATCCGAGCGCGGTCAGCGACGGCAAAAATCCTGCCGGAAATGCCAAACTGAGGGATTGGACGCCCAGTCGGGTCGTCGGCGCGGAGCCATATGCCGCTGTCAATTTGAATAAAATAACGATCCCCGCAGGCACACAACTCGAAATTCAGCAGATTGGTTATAATGCCATCGGCACCGGCTGCCAGATTCTCTGGACACATTCCTCCGATGTCGCAGCAGACGGAACAGTCTTGGTTCTACAGTTGACCGCAAAGCCGGACATAGCGACCCGCATACCGCACGGCAGTCAAAGACCGATCTCCGGTGTCGGGCTTTTCCGTACCGGTCAGTCAACGAAGCCATAAGCGCCATTTGTCGAAACGAACGCGCAAAGCCTGTCCATGCCATCCTGTCTGTTATGATGCATAAAAAGTACCCACTCTGTTAAAAAGTGGGTACTTTTTCTATGTCCGTATTTTTTAATCGGTTTATGTTGTATTCAAGTCGGAAGCCGCATCGGCGCCGAATCGGCAGCTTCGAGCATGATTTCAGACACGCCTCCCTCGTGATTGAAAAATCGAACCGAACCGTGGTGTGCATCCACGATCTGATGAACCAGATGGAGACCTAAAATATGAGGAGCATGTTCGGTTTCTGCCGCTCCGCGCAGAACCTCCAATACCGCCGCCGGGTAGCCTGCACCATTGTCCTGAACCGACAGCTTAAAGCAATTTCCATCCATTTCGGCACGAACAGTAATCATGCATCCATCCGGATTGTGCCGCGCACTGTTGACAAGCAGGTTGTCCAGCGCGCGTGTCATCAATTCCCTGTCCATCTTCAGAATCGCCCTGTCAGCAGACTCAGAAATACAGATCTCAACCGAATGATTTTCGTCCAAGCCATCGCAGAAAGCGGCAAGGCATTGGCGCAGCCAAGGGCCGACGTTCACCGTCTCCCGGCGAAGCGGATGCGCGTGATACTGCAATTTGCTGGTCAGGTTCAGATCCTCGACCAGCTTTTTGATTTTCATGCTTTGGATGCGAATGGAGGCCGCTTTCTGTCGGATGACCGCGTCATGCCCATCCTGTTCGAGCTGCTCCGCATAGCCCACGATCAGCGAGAGCGGGGTGCGGATGTCGTGGGATACGCCGGCGATCCAGTTGGTTCGCGCCGTATCCCGCCGCTCGATCATTTTCGCCTGCGCCTGCAAACGTTCACTGGCCTGATTTAATTTTTCCGCCAGTTCTCCCGCAGATCCTGCCGTTTTCAGACAGACGGCGTTCCCCTCCGCCAGCCGGTCGATTCCCTGTGCGATATCGCGCAGGGGCTTTGCGGCTTTCCAGCCCAGCAGCAGGCAGAAGAACAGGATGATGCCGGCGTCCAACAGCAGCAGCGGCCCGGTGCCCGACAAAAAAGCGTCGATCAAATGGTTATCCATATAAAAGTCAAATCTGGTTATGCTGCCGCGGGGTAAGCCCGCCACGACAAGGCCGAAATCATTCCGATAAACCATGACCGGATAATCGTCCAAATACCAGCGGGTGAAGGAAGCGATTTCCGGCACGGTGTAGCTGTGGTTCAGACTTTCCGGCAGATTTTCCTGCCAGAGGATGGAGCCGTCCGCATCCAGCAGCATCGCCCAGCAGAATGTCGTATCGGACAAAGGAATTTCCGTGTCAAAGCTGCCATCCGCCTGCCGCACAAACGAGCTCGTATAGCGGCTCATGGGGTAATAGGTGTTTTGGCGGCTCCCCCAATAGACGACCGTGCCGCCCAGCAGCGCCGCATTGACCAGAAGCACCGCCACAACGATGCCGAAGGCCGCGCTGATATAACGGCGGATGATGCGGGATACCGTTTTCATTGCGACGCTTCCTTTCTCAGCCTGTATCCGATGCCGCGAACCGTCTGAAGCCAGACCGGCTTCGAGGGATCGGCCTCGATCTTCTCCCGCAGATGGCGGATGTGGACATTCAAGCTGTTCTCGTACCCATAATATCCACTGCCCCAGACCGCCTGACACAAGGCGTCATAGGTAACGATATGCCCGCGCGCATCTGTCAGCCTTTGCAGAATGGTTCGCTCGGTAGCCGTCAGCGGCAGCGTGCATTCGTCCCGGTGCACCGTGGCGTCCTGCAAGTTTTTCCATCTAAATTTAAGGTAAATTTAAGCGGAAAATCAGCGGAACGAAAGGTGCGCCTGCTATGCTGTATCCATCAACCGAAAGGAGCATTGTGATGCGATACATTGTCGAAACGAACGCGCTCAGCAAGACCTACGGAAAACGGACTGTGGTGGATCACATTTCTCTGTGGGTGCCGGAGGGCTGTGTTTATGGATTCATCGGCCCAAACGGCGCCGGAAAATCGACCACCATGAAGCTGCTGCTGGGGCTGGTCAAGCCGACCGATGGACTGGATCCGGCGGGCATTCAGGAAATGCGCACCCTGATCCGTTCCATGCCGGAGCGGAGCGGTGCAACGGTGCTGCTCTCCAGCCACCTGTTGGGCGAGCTGGAGCAGATCGTCGACCGGGTTGGCGTCATCAACAAGGGACGGCTATTGTTCCAAGGGGAGCTGCGCGAATTGCAGCGGCACAGCCAGGGTGCGGTTTCCCTCCGTGTCCTGCACCCCGAAAAGGCGCTGCCGGTGCTTTTGACGCATGGCGCTGCCGCGCAGGACGGCTCCTGCTTCACCCTCCCTGCACTATCTGACGGGCAGCTCGCTCAGCTCACAGAGCAGCTTGCGGCCAGTCACGCGGGGATCGTGGCGCTTACGCGCCATACAAAATCTCTGGAGGAAATTTTCTTCCATATAACAGGGGAGGCGGGCGCATGAGCGCGTTTCGTACCGAACTCAAAAAGGCGCGGCGGCGCTTCGATCTGCCTGTGACCCTCCTGATTTCTCTGGTTGTTCTGATCTGGGCGGCACAGTCCGCGCCGCGCACGGCAGACAATCTGGCGGAGGGGTATTCCGCGCTCTACTATGCAATTCCCCTGATGAACACGACGGTAATGCCCCTCGGCATGATGGTGCTGGCCAGCCGGATCTGGGATGCAGAGGCCAAGGGCGCCTGCTGCAAGCTGCTGTTTACGCTGCAAAGCCGGGGCAGTCTGTTTTGCAGCAAGGCCGCGTTGGGCATCCTTGAAAATCTGCTGGTGTGCCTGATCGAGTGCGGCGGTATCCTGCTGCTGGGCAGGGCAAGCGGATACACGGAAGCCTTTGACCCAACACAGTTTCTCTGGCTCTGCGCCTGCACCTTCGCGGTCAACACCATGCTGTATTTCTGCGGCCTGTTCCTTGCCATCCGCTTTTCCAATCAGATCGCGGTCATGGCAGTCGGCATCATCGGCAGTCTCTCCGGCCTGTTCGCCGCCTTTCTGCCGAAGATCGTCAGCTTTTTCCTGCCGTGGGGCTATTATATCCCGCTGATGGGTGTGCAGATGATCTGGGATTTTGAAACGCGGATCGGCTGGTTTGAGCCTGTGCCGTTCCGCTTCTGGCTCTTGGGACTGACCCTCCTGCTTGCCGTCCTGTTTGACGCGCTGGGCTGGAACGCACTGCGGAAAAAGGAGGTCTGAACATGCTTCGTTGTATTCGCGCGGAAAACCGCAAGCTGCGCCGTTCGGCCATTTGGCTGGTTTTCCTGATCCTGCCCTTGCTTTCGGCCATTTACGGAACCTTCAACTTTATTCAGAATCTGGGGATTCTAAAGCGGGAGTGGTACTACCTCTGGACACAGCACACCCTGTTTTACGCAACCTTTTTCTTTGCGCCGTTGATCGCCGTTTACGCGGCTTACCTGTGGCGTCTGGAGCATTTGGGGCACAACTGGAATCTCATCATGACCGCTCCGGTGCCGCCGTTTCAGCTATATTTTGCCAAATTTGTTGTTGTGGCAAAGATGACTCTGCTGACACAGGGCTGGGTGTTCGCGCTGTTTCTGATATGCGGAAAGCTGTGGGCGCATATTCCCGGCTGGCCGCCGGTGGCAATCCTCCTGTGGATGCTGCGCGGATTCGTCGGTGGACTGGTCATCGCCGCCCTGCAGCTCCTGCTCTCTATGGTCATCCGTAGCTTTGCGGTTCCGGTATTGATCGCGCTGGGCGGCGGCATCGGTGGTATGCTGTTTGTCAGCAAGGGGATGGGGCTCTGCTGGCCTTACGCCTTGATGATCCTCGGCATGAACGCCAACAAAACCGAGGACATGGTCGCCGGAGGCATGATCCCATTCTTTGCATCGTGCTGTATGTTCTCCGCCGTGTTTTTTGGAGCGGCAAACCGGATACTGACAAAAAACGATGTCAGAACCTGACTGGTATGATACCGTTTTGGGCGACACCCGATCCGCGGGGCTTCCCCCTTCTGCTCGACACAATGACCGAAACAGCAGGAGCCGCGCATATTTTGACAGCTTCTGCCATGCGGGATATGCAATCGGGCACGCGGCCGCTCAGGTCTCGGCCTCCCGCAGGCGTTCGACAACGCTCTGCTTTGCGGTCTGCCGGTACATGGCGGACGGGATGCCGCAGCCCAGCAGGGCAAGGGCTTTGGTGTCCATTGCGATTTCTTTTCCTGTTTTCGGCGTCCGGCCGACCGTCGGGAGGGCATAGTTCCACCGGGCGTTGTTGTCATCCATGAAGCTGACCTCACCGTACTCCTTGGCAAAGACGCCCGCGGTGCAAAGGCCGATGACCGTCCGTTCGCCCGCCGCCTTGACCCTGGGATGGGCGGACAGGGTCTCGATCTGCGTCTCGTCCACATTCTTGAACGCGCCGTGGCTGTAGCTGCCGACGCTGCGGAACTGGTAGTTCTGGTTTGTTTCATTGTTCGATGGGCAGAACGATGTTTTCGTAGACGTTCAGCACCGGGACGAGGTTGTAGCTCTGAAAGACAAAACCGATCTTCCGGCGGCGGAAAATGGTCAAAGCCTCGTCCTTCAGCGAGAAAATGTCCTTGCCGTCCACGATGACGCTGCCGCCGGTCGGACGGTCGAGTCCGCCCAGCATGTGCAGCAGGGTGGACTTGCCCGAACCCGAGGTGCCGACGATGGCGACAAATTCGCCGTGTTCCACGGTAAGATCGACGCCGTCCAGCGCCCGAACCGCCGTGTCTCCCGCGCCGTAGATCTTGCACAGGTCTTTGGTCTCCAAAATGCTCATAGGGGTTCCCTCCAAAGGAAAAAAAGTCTGTATTGTCTTCCGACACTACAGACTTTACAACCAAAATCTTTCCACATTCTTTCGGAAATCTTACAGTTTTGGAAGATTTCACGCGCCGGGCAGATACAGGGAGAAGGTACTGCCCGCGCCCGGCCGGGAGCTGACCTTCACATAGCCGCCCTGCCGCTCGGCGATCCGGCGGACAAGGTACAAACCGATGCCCACGCCCTCCTCGGTCTGGTGCTCGAGACCACGATAGAACCGCTGGAACACGCGCGGCTGCTCATCCTCGGGGATGCCCGGCCCGGTGTCGCTGACAGAAATGGCACAAAACATCGGATAGACCGCCACACCGATGCGGACGGCATCGCCCGCCGGGGTGTACTTGACCGCGTTGTCCAGCAGGTTATAGACGGCTTCCTCCGTCCATTTGGGGTCAAAGACGGCGTTCGCCCGCACCGCTTCCTGTATGATCTGCACGCCCTTCGCCTCGGCCTTGGGCGCAAGCTGAGAGACGGCGGAGGCGAGCATGGGCGCGAGCGGCCCGGGCGCGGGATGGAGGGCGATCACGCCCGATTCCAGCCGGGAGGTCTTCACGAGCGCGTCGATCAGCCCCTGCAGCTTTGCGGCCTGTCTTTCCAGTGCGGAGACGCAGGTGCGGCTTTCCTCCGGGAGCGCCTGCTCGCTCAGAAGCTGGGTGTAGAGGAGGATATTGGAAATCGGCGTTTTGGTCTGGTGCGAAATGTCGGAGATCAGAGCTTGGAGCTTGTCCTTTTCCGCCTGTACGTTCCGCGCCGAGGTCGTCGCGGCGGCGAGATAGTGGGCCAGCCGGGTCTCGACGGCGGACAGCAGGCTTTCGTCAAACTGCTTCTCGGTGAAGTCGCCCTGCATGGCCAGCTCGAGCATCCGGTTCAGGTTGTCTATGATCCGCCGGGTGCGGCGGCGATCCCAGAGCACCAGCCCGGCGGCCAGCAGAAGCACGGCGGCGATGACCGCGTAGCCATAGGCCGTCATTCTACTTCACCGCCCATGTGTAGCCGACGCCGTACACCGTTTTCAGATAGTGCGGGCGGGAGGGCGTATCCTCCAGCTTGTCCCGCAGCCGCTTGACGGTCACGGACAGGGCGTTTTCGTCCACGTATTCCGCGCCGTCCGTCCAGATGCGGTCGACCAGCGCGGCGCGGGGCAGGGTCTGTCCCCGGTTTTCCACCAACATGCGCAGCAGCTTCTGCTCGGTCTTGCTGAGCTCGACCGGTCGTCCGTTTTTGCGGAATTCCAGCCGGTCGAAGTCGAACTGAAATGCGTCGATCGCGACGCAGGACGGCTTGACCGGCTGACTGCGCCGGAGCTGGGCGTGGACCCGCGCCCGCAGGACAGCCAGCGAAAAGGGCTTCGTGATGTAGTCGTCCGCGCCCGATTCCAGCCCGGTGACGATGTTCATTTCCATATCGTTTGCGGTCAGCAGGATGACCGGTACGGCGCTCGTGCGGCGCACCTGCGTAAGCAGCGTGAGGCCGCTGCCGTCGGGCAGATTGACGTCCAAAATCAGCAGGTCAAAGCCGGTCTGCGCCAGCGCATCCCGCGCTTCGGCCAGTGTGCGGCAGACGGTGATCTGGATTTCCGGGCTTTGCAGCGCCAGCCGAATGCCGCTGCCGAGCGCGGCGTCATCCTCCAAAAGCAGAATCCTCTGCATGGCGGCTCCCTCCCTTGTGCGTTCATTTTTTCCTATCATAGCGCACCGGACGCGGAATGTCGATGCCGTACTCCGGAACGGGATGTGTCACGCCGCACCGGCGGCAATGCCGACGACGGCAGAGAGGATGATAAACACGATGGGGTGAAGGTTTTTTGTGGGCTTGACCCAGTTTGTGAGTACCAGCAGCACGGCCGCCAGCAGCAGACCGGGCCAGTTCAGCAGGCCGGAGGCGGCTTCCAGAGAGAAGTGATTCACTATGCTTCCCGCGGGTGCTGTGATGGTCACATGGGTCAGCACCTCCAGCACCACCGACACGCAGGCTGCGCCGATCAGCGCGGTGGAGGCCGGACGCAGGCCGTAAAACGCATGATTCACCAGCTTGCTGTCCCGGAACTTTTTCAGCATGGCCGCGACGATCAAAATCACGATGACAGAGGGTGTGATCTCGCCGATCGTCGCAACGATGACGCCCGGGATTCCCTTGACCGTAAAGCCCACATAGGTTGCCATGTTGATGCCAATCGGACCGGGTGTGGACTCAGACACAGCCAGCATATTCATCAGATCGGTGTATGTGTACCAGCCGGTCGCCTGACCGATATTTTTCAGGAAGGGGAGGGTGGCCATGCCGCCGCCCACGGCAAACAGACCGGTCTGGAAAAATTCCCAAAACAGCCGCAGATAGACGCTCATTTGCCCTTCACCTCCAGATTTTTCAGGAGAATCCCGGCCGCTGCCGCGGCGATCACGAACCACGTCGGCGGAATCCGCAGGAAAATACTGCCGAGCAGCACGACGGCAAAAATAGCCGCCGTCCGTCTATCTACCACGGATTTTTTGAGCAGCTTCATCACCGCGTTGAAGATCAGCACGCAGACGCAGACCTGAATCCCGGAGAAGGCGTTCTGCACCCACGCGAGATGGGAGAAATTCGTGATCAGTCCCGCCAGAATGGAAATAATGACCATCGACGGAAACACCACGCCCAGCGTCGCCGCGATGCCTCCGGCGACGCCCCGCTTTTTCTGGCCGATGAACGTAGCCGTATTGACCGCGATGATACCCGGCGTGCACTGGCCGATGGCGTAGTAGTCCATGATCTCTTCCTCGGCCGCCCATTTCCTGTTCTCTACAACCTCGCGCTGCAAAATGGGCAGCATGGCATAGCCGCCGCCAAAGGTCATGACGCCTATTTTTGCGAACGTCCAAAACAGTGCCGACAGGGACACTTCTTTTTCTTCCAAAATTGATCCCTCCACTTTATGTTCTGGTTTTAGTATACCTCGGTTCTTTCCATGCTTCAATTCATATGTTATAATAAAATCCATATAGAATTTATTATGAATGGGAGCGGTACTTCATGACCTTACGCCATTTGGAGATTTTCCGCGCCGTCTGCCAGCTCGAGAGCGTCACACTGGCGGCGGAACGGCTGAATATGACCCAGCCGGCGGTCAGCCTGGCCATCCGGGAGCTGGAGCGCTTTTACGGCACCCGGCTGTTTGAACGGATGAACCGCCGCATTTACATCACCGGCGCGGGCCGAACGCTGCTGCAATATGCGGACACCATTCTTTCCCAGTTTCAGGAGTCGGTGCAGGTATTTCAGGAGACGCAGCACGGCGGAAGCTGCCGCCTCGGCGTCCATGTCACCTTCGGCGAGACCTGTTTGCCCGACATTTTGCGGCAGATCGCAAGTCGACTGCCGCAGGTGACGATCAAGGCCTTTGTGGGAAACTCCCGGCAAAACGAGGAAATGCTGCTGCGCAATGAGCTGGATTTTGCCGTCACGGACAACGTCACCCTCTCCCACGGACTCGTGGCTCTGCCACTGTGCCGGGAGTCGATGGCGGTGGTCTGTGCACCGGGCTACCGTGCGGGGAATACAATCGCGCTGACCGAGCTGGCCGGGGAACGGCTGCTGCTGCGGGAGGAGGGGAGCGGCACCCGGCGCAGCACCGACGCCGTGTTCCGGGCGGCAGGCGTTGCGGTCTCGGCCTTTCTGGACAGCTCCAGCACCGCCGCGCTGCTTTCCTGTGCGCAGGCCGGGCTGGGCGTCACGATCCTTGCGCGTTCGCTGGTGGCCGACGCCCTGCGGGTCGGAACACTTCGGGAGCTGACCGTTACAGACAGCAGCTTCTCCCGACAATATTATCTCGCGCATCACAAGAGCAAATACCTGACCGACAGCGTCCGGCAGGTCATTCAAGTGGTGCAGGACTGCTGCGGAAACCGATGACCCGCTCCTATCCGATCGGTTTGATCCGATCTGTGAGACCGCATGTACACGTAAAGCCGATATGATTTTATAAAAACAGATGTCAAAGTGTCTGATTTCTGTTATACTGATTACATTCTTTTCGTAAACAACACGATATCACAGGGACGGACGACGGCGTAGGATTTGATCCCGGTCAGCCCATCCGCGCGGCGGACAAAAGCCAATATGTCACTGCCGAATTGAAGCTGAAAGGCTATACTGCTGGGGCAAATTTCGGTCAGGCGACAATCGAAGTAATAACCAAAAGCACCGGCTTTGAAAGCATCAATCTATGATGTCATAATATCCGTAATATGGAGCGGTATCACCGCCGGGAGAGCAGCGCGGAGATGATACCGACTCGATCGGGTCATCGGTTGAGCAGCCATACGCCAAGATTCAGATATGCGGCAAAGGTTACCCAGAGCAGATAGGGGATCTGCAGCCACGCCGCCGGTCGGTCAACCTTTTGGAAGGAAAGGATCATCCGCAGGATCAGCCCCCATAACGCAGCCAGCCAAAGAAATGCGAATCCGAAAGCCTGCAGATTGAAGAAGATCAGACTCCAAAAGAAGTTGAAGGTCAGTTGTGTAAAGAACTGCCGCAGGCTGCGCGACCGGGATTCCGTCGCCGGGGCGAGATCGACCCGGGCGGCGCCGATGCCCATCAGGGCGAACAGAATCGCCCAGACGATGGGGAACACAATGCTCGGCGGAGACAGCGGCGGCTGCTGAACCGTCGCGTTGTAAGCCCTGACGCCTTTCCGCGTCAGCCACCCGGAAAGCGCACCCACTGCTTCGGCCAGGACAATCCAAAAAGCATAGGTTTTCCACTTTGATTTTTTCACATCAATCACCCAAGGACAGGATATGCGGAAACGAGACGGACTATCCCAAAAGCCTTGGCAGAAAGATCAATACCGTGTTTTGCGCGCATTTGTACCGTTTTCACATCCTATAAAATCAGCACAAAGGGCTATAAAATCCGCCTATCGAATCAAGCCGGACAGTAGTATAATCATACTGTAATAAAGGAGGAGGACACAGCTTATGAATGATTCCCATTTTACCTCCCGGATGCTCATTTATGCCGGGGTACTGATGGCCGTATCGGGCATTCTGACCGCCATCTGCATCCGCATCGCCTACGGCGGCATCCTGTTCGCAGCCGCTTCCTGTATGTTCTTTGCGGCGCGCAATTTCCGCATTGCAGAAGATAAAAAGGGAAAAGAAGCGGAACAATCGGAAAACGATACATAGGAAGGCGGAGAAGTATGCATTGCACGCTGAGAAAATGGCGGCTGTCGGATGCGAAGGATCTGGCGGCGGCGCTTTTACGGAGCCTTTGATGGACAAACGCTGGCGGGCGTTCTGTGCATGCGGGCGCATCAGCACATTGCGGGCCCATTGACAAATGGCGGATCGGCGGCTATCATGTATTTGATTCAAAAAGGAACCTTTCAGAAAGAAGGATTTGATATGATCACGTTATTTATCATCGGCGTGCTGATCCTTGCGGTCAAGCTGATCCTGCTGACCGTGAGAATGGCATGGGGCATCACGAAAGGGATCTTTTTCGTGCTCGGAATCCCGATTGCACTGATCCTGCTGTTCATCGCCGGACTGGTATATGCGGCGATTCCGCTGCTGCTTTTCGCACTGGCTGCTGTATTTCTCTGGCCGCTCAGAAGGGGTTAAATGACAACGTGACGCAGAAGGGGAGTGCATCATGAAGAAACGGAACGCGAAAAAGGTGCTCTGCTGGGTCGGCGGCGGCCTCGCGGTATTGCTGATCCTGTTCGCCGCCGGCGCGTGGTCGATGTTCGGCACCTTCATCACGGCGGCAAATAGCATCGAAAAGCTGGAGGACGGTCTGTACGCCATGGAATACAACGGGGATTACGGATTGGATGCATTTCTGGAGCAGGGCGGCGCATCCAGTGACAGTGCGCTCGCAAACTATCTGGTCGGTTATCTGTCGCACGGCTTTTACAAGATCGAGAGCGATGTGCAGACCGGGGCGTTTGGCTGCTCCACCATCTGCACGACAGACGCGCACGGCACTGTCTTTTTCGGACGCAACTATGACTGGGAAGAATGCCGAGCGATCCTCGTACATACCATTCCTGATAACGGTTATGAATCTGTGTCCACCTGCTGTCTCGACTTTCTGGGCTTCAGCGAGGGCTATGCCCCCGACGGCTCCATGATGGATCGGATGCAGACGCTGGCGGCCATCTATGTTCCGCTGGACGGCATGAACGAGAAAGGTCTGGTGGTAGCTGACCTGATGGCCGGCGACAACGAGGAGACCCATCAGCAGACCGATAAGCCCGATCTGACAACGACGACAGCCATCCGTCTGCTTCTCGACCGGGCGGCAACTGTGGACGAAGCCGTCGACCTGCTGGCGCAATATGATATGAATTCCTCCATCGGATCGGCGCATCATTTTTCGATTGCGGACGCCAGCGGAAAAAGCGTTGTCGTAGAATATATCGGCGGAGAAATGCATGTCACGGAAACGAAAGTCGTGACCAATCACTATCTGACCGATTGCGAAAAGCAGGGCGCCGGCTCCGAGCAGTCCCATATCCGGTTTGATACCCTTGTTGCCCACACCGGGTCTGCCGGTGAAATGGATGTCCGGGATCTGCTGGAATCCGTGGCGCAGAAAAACTACCCGCAGACGGCGGGCAGCTATGAAAAGACCATGTGGAGCATCGTGTATTGCCCGGAGGGCCGCTGTGCCGATTTCTACTTTGCCGAAAACTATGAACACGGCTACGGGCTGCTGCTTCATGAAAAGGGCGGCTTTGTGAAGCGATGAAACCATTCGCCGCCTTGCATGTGCGCGCAGGATTTGCTATAATACACTTGATTTGAACGTGAAGCCTATATTTTAGGAGGACGCTATCATGCGGAATGATCTGACTGCGCAGGACATCGAAATGATGCAGAAGGAATTGGAGCACCGCAAGGTCGAACTGATGCCGGAGCTGATCGAGGAGGTCAAGCGCACCCGGGCGTTCGGTGACCTGAGTGAGAATTTTGAATACAAAGCGGCCAAGCAGGCGCAGAATCGCAACCGCAGCCGCATCCGATATCTTGAGCGTATGATCAAATCCGCGCATGTGATTGAGGATCACGCGGCGGCCGATGAGGTCGGCCTGTTTGACAAGGTCGAGCTGTACTTCGAGGAGGACGACGACACCGACGTGATTCAGGTCGTTACGACCGTGCGGTGCGACCCCCTGCATGGACGGATCAGCCGGGACGCCCCACTCGGCAAGGCTGTGCTCGGCAAAAAGGTAGGGGATCATGTTCTCGTTTCGACGGAAGACGGCGGGAGCTATGCGGTGGTCATCCGCTCGATCACCAAGGAACAGGACGACGGCAGCGGCTCGATCCTGTAAAAACGGAAAAACGAAAATCCCGTCTGCACAGGAAAAACACCTGCGCAGACGGGATTTTTTATGCTGTCAGAATCAATGAAATCCATCTTGCTGTCAAATTGATTCTCCAGCTACTTTCCACCGGAGCGCACCAGGAAAATTCTCGGCCGCTTTCACGGAATCGGCGCCAACTGCGCTGCCGCACTCCTCGGCACGGTAACACCCTTCTGTTCCTGCTCGTCCATTCCGCTGTTTATTGGCTTTACCAGCGCAGGCTTGCCCCTGGGCGTCACGTTCTCTTTCCTGATTTCATCGCCCATGGTGGATTTGGGAAGTCTGGTGCTGCTGATGAGCATTTTCGGCTGGAGGGTCGCCATTGTCTATGTGGTGCTGGGGCTGGTGATTGCCGTGGCTGGCGGCACGTTGATTGAGAAGCTGCACTTGGAGGAACAGGTGGAGGCGTTTATCCGCAACGGTCACGCTATGGATGTGCCTCAGGAGGAGCTGCATAGCAAGGACCGGATGCAGTACGCCTGGGAGCAGGTGGTATCGACCGCCAAAAAAGTCGCGCCCTATGTGCTGATCGGCGTGGTGCTCTCCTTTATGATGGGCGTCACGACCTTGTCCCTGCCCTCGATGATCATGCTCCGCAAGGCGGTAAAGCCCAAGCTGCTGGGTATCTTCGCAGCGATCTGCACGATGGGAATCATCATTGTGGGCTATTTCTTTAACGCAATTCAAAATTTGATTCTTTGATGGAGGTATTCTGATGGCACTGTTTCATTTCGGTAAGAAGAAAGAAGAAAAAAAGGCTCCTGCCTGCTGCTGCGGCACGGAAACACAAGCTGAGAAAACCGCCGGATGCAGCTGCGGCGCTGCCAGAGCAGAAGAATCCCCGAAAACCTGCTGTGGTTCCCCGGTGAACGGCATTTGCTGTATCAAAGTTCTGGGTGCGGGCTGCAAGTCCTGCCACGAGCAGTATGAGAATGCCAAGGCTGCTGTCAAGGCCATGGGGTTGAACCTTGAGGTGGAGTATATCACCGATATGGAGAAGGTCATGGGCTACGGCGTTATGAGTATGCCCGCCATCGTCGTGAATGAGAAAGTCGTTTCCATGGGCAAGGTACTGAAAGCAGCCGATGTGGAAAGGCTGCTCCGCAAGCTGGGGTATTGATATGCAGAAGGTAGCATTTATCTGTGTCCACAATTCCTGCCGCAGCCAGATTGCGGAGGCACTAGGGAGGCATTTGGCCGCAGATGTGTTTGAAAGCTATTCTGCTGGAACGGAGCTGAAAGACCACATTAATCCGGATGCTGTGCGTCTGATGAAAGAACGGTATCACATTGATATGGAAGCCGAGGGATAACACAGTAAGCTGCTGTCCGACCTGCCAACGGTGGATGTTGTGGTAACGATGGGCTGCAATGTTCAATGTCCCTTCTTGCCCTGCAAGCGGCGGGAGGACTGGGGACTGGATGACCCCACCGGACAGCCGGATGCAGTGTTTATGGAAACGATAGGGCGCATTGAAGAAAAAGTGCTTGCCCTCAAGGAAAAGCTGCGCTGAAACGGAGAAAGCCGTGCCGCTGTGCCTCGCGGGAATCGGCGGGTTGTATCTGCTGCTGGAACGAGATTTGTCAAGGGGACTTTCTGCAAAACTTATAAAATTGCTCATGGGCAGGAATTTTCTCCTGCCCATGACATTTTGTGATTACCAGTCAAGCGTATCTCAGAATATGGTTGTCCCCCAAGAAACCATATCCATGTTCATCGTAATCTCGGTCTCTGAAATTTTTCCGCATCTTTTTCAATTTTGCATCGTATATTTGCGGAAGCTTTCCAACATCTCAATGACCACTCGACAAGAACCGTCATTATAACCGAGATCAATCGGCTTTGTGGTAGCATTTACCCATTGGGATTCTACAGGTTCAAGCAGAAGAAGGTGTCCGTCGGAGTTATGCAGCTCACAGAAGCACCAGCCGAGTTCCTTTTCTGCAAAAATCTCCATCATGCTCTCCTGATAAGCAGTTACAAGGTCAATGTTCCAGTTGGCATTGGCAAACACGCCGAATTCACCGATCATGAAGCCTACGCCGTATTGCTCAGCGATTTTCTGATATGGCTCAATCGCACGGCGATAGATATCTTCATTGCTTATAAAGGTATTCTCTTGTCACCAGTGGAAATATTCTTAGGGTAGTAAGGGTGACAGCCGACAGAAAGTCCCAGAGAAGCGGCGACTTCCACCCAGTCGGCGCGTGGCTCGCCGGAGAAGGAGTAGAGCAGCACACGCTCACTGTCTGCGCCCCGGATGGCAGATACCATCTCGCCGAGTTTTTCAGCAGAATAAGAGAACTCCCAATCCTCCGGCTGGATCTCATTACAGAGATCAAAGGTCAGGAACTCGTTGGGGATGCCCGCATAACGATGGGCAAGCATTGTCCAGTAATCGCTGACGATTTCCCGCAGCTAAGGCCACAGCCCTTCCATTCAGACGGCAACTCGGCATGGCTGACCGTAGGGAACGCATCGATACGACCCAACAGTTCTTCTGTAATGATTTCGGCATCGTAAGTGCCGACCTCGTCGAGCGAAAGGTAGACAGGGTCTTTTG
Source organism: Butyricicoccus pullicaecorum (assembly GCA_021531865.1). Lineage (GTDB taxonomy): Bacteria > Bacillota > Clostridia > Oscillospirales > Butyricicoccaceae > Butyricicoccus. The sequence continues at coordinate 17,642 of JAFBIW010000012.1, forward strand.
CCGTGATTTTGGCGTTGGATTCTATCAAGCGCGTCAGCGCCCGCACGGCCTCCTCCAAGCTGACATCCTTGCCAAATGGGAAAGAGCGTATAATCCCGCGATATACCTTCCCACTAATCAGCGGCGGTGGAACGGCCTTCCCAGTCTTCCATCATAACAATCTGTTCCCGGTCAATGCCCATAACAACAGAGGCTTCGAACAGGGCCAGCAGTGCATCGTCCTGCTGCATGGGTTCGTCAGATTGCAGTGCAGCGGCAGCGAGGGTTTCCCATTCTGGGACATATTGCTCTCCTCGCATAGCGACTACCTTCGTCAGCATGGCACAAAACTCGGCATAGGTGATTGTGCGAGATGAATTAGTCAACTCTCCCTGTGTCACAATTCCATAACTGATAGCACGCAAAAGTTCTTCATCCACCATCGTCTCTTGATTTCCTGCCTGTGATTCTTGCGGCGCATCCGGTTCTCCACCACAGCCGGACAGCAGTCCTAATGTCATTACAACAACCAATAATAAACTTATCATTCTTTTGTATTTCATAATCGTTTCTCGCTTTCATTGAACGGATAAGTCGAATATATGTAAGTGCGGAATCCGCATATAAATATCCAAAATAATTATAGCACCTATGGGTGTGGCCATGATTTTCTTGAGTAAAGCAAAAAAGCGGGAGTGCATCGTCCAAAACGCACTCCCGCTGAAATTTTATCGTTCCCAACTATCTCGGTTTTTCTTCTTGTTCTGCCGCTGCTGTGCCTGCTGTTGCTGTTTCTGACGCAGACGTTCATGGAAACCGCCGTTCTGATTTGATGCCATACAGATATCCGATCATGAGCATTTTGAACATACTGACAGGGTCGATAGGGGGACGGCCTGTTGCCGGATAATATGGCGCTGGAAAATCATAGATGAAGTCAAAGGATACGATTCGGTCGATTTTCCGCAGCAGGTGATTTTCTGGAATCAGTGACGCAATAGCTAGGATAATCATTGCCATTTGTCTGCTTTGGTGTCCCATCATGCCACATTCCTCCTATCGTTACTTTACCATAGATAAGGTTTATGCGCTACTCTATCGACAGATTCTATTTTGTGTGCTATAATAAATTTTACGCTATTATGAAATTGTCGATGATCCTCAGATTTGAGAAACGAATGGAGAGCGTGTAAATAATGAGTGAAAAACAAATGCCTGATGAAAAGAAACGGCAGAAACACGGGCTGTTTGTAAGAATATTCGGACTTCTGCTGGGACTCTGTCTGGCTGTCGGTGTGGGCGCCGGAGTTGTATCTGCGGACGAAAACAGAAATGGACTGACGAACAGATTGCAGAACGGCAGCTTTGAAGAGGCGCCGGAGTTTGGCGAAAAGACCTATATACAGCCGGATCAGAAGTACGTCCCGGCTTGGAATACCACGGCGATTGACGGAAGGATCGAGCTGTTCAGGAAAAATAAAGGCACATACATTACGGGTGTAATCCTGGAGCCCAGCGACGGAGATTACGCCGCGGAGCTGAACGCCGACGAGGAGAGTACGCTCTACCAGATCGTTGACACCTACGACTCCAGCGTGTACGAATGGGGTCTGGACCACGGCGCCCGAAACGGCACGGATATCATGGCGCTGGTCATCGGCCCCAATCAAAGCGTTCTTCCCTCCAAGCCCAATAAGAACGGCCGAGATCAGTTCATGCAGATGGTGGACTGGCTGAATTCTGATGCGAATCCCGACATTAAAAGTGCAATCAGCAGTATCGAAGCGGGAGCAAAACCGAAGCAATACACCGTTTACAGCAAGAAATTTGCTGCCAGCGGAGCCTTCGAGGATAATGCGGGCAACAACGCCTTCAGCCTGACGCCCAGCACCATTTACACCGAGGAATGGAAAATCTGGATCATGGCATCCAGCAGAGCCACCAGCGGTACCAACCCCTGGAACGCCTATGGCTCCAACGCGGAAGGCTCTGCGGGCAGCTCTACCGGCGGCGGTACGACGGTGGATTTGAGCAGGTATTACCTCTATACCGTCCCCGCGGGACAAACGCAGACGGTGTTCGGCTTTGTGTCCGTGGGATATAAGGATTCGACCACGACAGCTGACAAGGCAAAGACCTACGGCAACTTCGTGGACAACATCAATTTCACGCTTTACCACCCGCTGTCCGGCAGCACGACTACCCACGGCAGCGTCGTGGTTAGCGGCAGCGACGGTTCGTCCGGCGGCGAGGGCGCCTCGGAAGGTTATACGATCACTATCGATAAGAAGCTGGCCACCTATGTGACGGACGGCAAAACGCTGAAGATTCAGGCGATCGTGAAGAAAGACGACGCCAGCGCAGGCTGTGAGTTTGTCGGCCTGTATTACACCAAACAGGATGAAAACGGCAAGCCTGTGACGGAATTGATTCCCTTGGCCGAAGAAGGCAAATGGATTCAATCGACGAATTCGGATGGCGATACGGTTTATACCTATTATCTGGAAAATATCAGTTCACCGGCAGATCTGCACTTTGTCTTTATCAAGAACCCCACCGTTACCTATGACCCAAACGGCGGTAAGCCCTATGTGGTGGAAAGAAGCTATAACAAAGACGAAGCGGAAAACGTGTACAGCTTCAAACCGGCTACGACGGTGGAATTTATCCCCCCGTATACATCCAAGGCAGCGGAAGGCCCGAATAACGGCTGCCCGAATGACGGCGACCAGAATGACGGCTGCTGGAAGTTCATGGGCTGGCTGCTGACCGGCGACACGGTGGATGATACTATTCCGTCCGGTGTCGTTCAGGTGAACGCGGACAAGTTGGGTTCGCTGATCCTGCCTGCCGTGCACACCGTAGCGTGCGACTATGAACTGGGCGGGAACAATAGTGGTGTAGGCGCGCCGCAGTATTTCAAAATCTATAACGGCGATGTGACAACGAGCAAAGCTGTTCAGTACAACGATGGCGTGGTCACCGGTGTGGTCTGGGAGGACGGCGGCACGGAAAAAGCCTATGCCAATCTCCACAAGGGTCTGACCATGGTGGCGCAGTGGCGCTGGCGGCAGGCCTTTGTGCCGCAGAAGCACACGAATGAAGGCTACGTCGCTTCTGCCGATGGCGGAACGGTTGAGATCACCAGCGTGACGGATCCTTCCGACGACGAAAATTACGATCCTGCCTTCAAAGACAACGGCGGCAAAGACAACGGCGGCAAGGCCTACTACGCCGAAACCAATGAACAAGTGACTGTCACGGCCACGGCGAAAGACGGCTATGTCTTTGAGGGCTGGTACGACAAGGACGGCAATCAGATCACCACAAAACAAACATACAGCTATCAGGTAACGGCAAACAGCGTCAAGACCTACTATGCCCGCTTTTCCGACACGGTGACGCAGACCTACATCCGGCAGGTTATGTATGTTAACAGCAGGGCATGGGAAAAAACAACTGACGATGCGGTCGGTACTCTGGGCCGCTACACCTATGTTGATGCGGTGGGCTCGCCCGTCAGCTCTACTGCAAAGGCGGGAGAGGGCTACAAGTTTGTGGGTTGGTATGATTCCGCTGGCAAAGAGGTTACCGATACTACTATGCTGAGCAACGGCGGCGCCACCCTCAGCTATACCACCACCGGGGATGCGACATATTATGCCCGCTTCAAAGAAAATCCTGACCGGCCGACAGAGAATGTGGTGAGCGCATCTCCGTATTATGGCACTTACGATGGGGCGGCGCACGGTATCGCCGTCAGAGTCACGCCCCTGCCGGGTGACAAGATTTATTACAGTCTGGATCAAAGCACATGGAGCGAAGAGCCGCTCACCCGCGTCAATGTACGGGATGCGGAAACCATCTATGTGAAGGTCGAGAACCCCAACTACAAGACGGCCACGGCCAGCGCGACCATCACCATCATTCCCCGCCCGGTGACCATCACGGTTACGGGCAAGACGGACACAAAGACCTACACCGGGTCTGAGCAGACGGTGGATGGATTTACCTGTTCCGGGACCCCCGAAGGCATCACCGTGGAGCTGCGAAGCGGCAAGACCGCGACGGCCAGGGGCACCGATGCCAGCGACACCAAGTATCAGATGGGGCTGACGGAGGACTGCTTCGAGATCACCGGCGACACGGTCGGAAATTACGCGGTCACATGGGCCGTGACCGACGGCTGGCTGCAGATCGACAAGGCTGCCCGCACGATCACGGCGACGGGTTACAAAGCGACCTATGACGGCAAGGCCCACGGGATCACGGTGAACGAGGTGAACAAAGAGTTGGGCGACACGGTGTATTACAGCGCAACCGGCAATGAGAACGACTGGAGCACCACGGAGCCTACCCGCACCGACGTGCAGGAGGCGGAGATAATCTATGTGAAGGTCGAAAACCCCAACTATGTGACGGCCACGGCCAGCGCGACCATCACCATCACTCCCCGTCCGATCACCATTACGGCGGGCAGTGCCAGCAAGGTCTACGACGGCGAAGCGCTGACAAAGAACAGCTTCACTGTGCCTACGACCGAAGCGCCCGACGAGGGTCTTGTCCTCGGCCAGATCGTTACCGCTGCTGTTACCGGCAGTCAGACCAAGATTGGCTCATCTTACAACATCGCCAGCAGTGCTGTGATCATGGCCGGCAATACGGACGTGACCCGCAACTACGACATCCGCTATGTAAACGGCACGCTGACCGTTAGGGCGGCGGAGGGCATCACGGTGCGCAAGACTCCGGCGCAGACCGAGGTGTATGCGGGCAGCGATGTGGTCTGGACGATTACGGTCGAAAACACCGGCAGCCATGACGCCAAAGGGCTGACGCTGACCGACGCTCTGGAGGGGATCGCTATCACGGCGCCGGACGGCGTTGATCCCGCGAGCTTCTCCGTCCCCGCCAGAGGCGAGGTCGTATTCACGGTCACCTATCAAAACGCAAGCGCTGGAACCTATGTCAACCACGTTGAAATCTCCCAGCCCAAGCAGGATAACACGACTGAGAAAATCGCGGAGGACGACGCCGAAGCTGTCGTTGTCCGGGATCGGCATACGACCTCTCCTGAGACGCCTGTTGCGCCCGGCAAGCCTGTTTTGAACACGGAGGATCACGTGGCCTACATCATCGGCTACCCCGACGGCACGGTGCGCCCCGGCAATCACATCACCCGCGCCGAGGTCGCATCGATCTTCTTCCGTCTGCTGACGGATGAGAGCCGAACCGAATTCTGGAGCCGGAGCAATGATTACAGCGATGTATCGGCGGAAAAATGGTACAACAACCCGATCTCCACCCTGAGCAACGCCGATATCATTTCCGGTTATCCCGACGGCACCTTCCGTCCCAACGCGCCCATCACCCGCGCCGAATTTGCCACGATCGCGGCGCGGTTCAGCGAGGTGGTCTACAACGGCGGCAACAGCTTCACCGACGTGCCCGAGAACCACTGGGCCGCCCGGTTCATTTCCATGGCGGAGCATCTGGGATGGATCACCGGCTACCCTGACGGCTCGTTCAGACCCAATCAGGCCATTACCCGTGCCGAGTCCATGACCCTCATCAACCGCGTGCTTGAGCGCGCGGTGGAGGAGGAGCATATGCTGTCCGACATGCTGAAATGGGTGGATAACACGTCCGGCGCCTGGTACTACGAGGCGGTGCAGGAAGCTACCAACTCGCATACGTATGCCCGCACGGATAAGCAGGTTCCGGGGCTTGACTTCTGCTATGAGGATTGGCATAAAATCCTGGAAGCACCCGATTGGGCGGCGCTGGAAAGGAACTGGATCGCAGCAAACAGCAGGTAACGCCAACCGGACGATGGCTATAAGCTGGATAAGCTGACGGTTACCGATAAGAATGTACACCGAGGCCATCCGTTGGGCGAAATCCGAGGGTGTGACCGTTCACAAGCAAAATCACCGTGCAGGGAAATCTGCACGGTGATTTTTTTATGCGCAGCGGACAACAAAGGCTGAGCTGCATATGAGATGTGTTTACATGCATTGCGAAACTCACGTGAGTTTTGCAAGCATCATATCAGAAATCACAACTTTTCATAGCAGCTTATCCGGTTTGCATCAGCCTGAGGGTCAAATTCCACGCAAAATCAATCAAATACGGCTGGAAAGCATTCAGAATATTTTTCAAAACAATAGAGCGGATGGATCCATCAGCATATTACCCCTCCCCTTAATTATACAAAACTTTTATTTTGTATCATTAAATATATCATGCTGCTGCCATCAAAAGATTTCTGTCGGAGGACAAGACCGTTGCAATTTCACATGAAACATGCCATAATTCATTATACACCCGCGTGGTATGTTCAGTTGAAAGGGTCCGCAAAGAGTACCCCCATTGATCTTTCTGAAAAGAGGTGCCGGATATGCCGGAATCGAATCACATCTCGATCCGTTCGGACAACAGGGACATCGTGCTCAATATCAGCACGGTTCTCTATGTTCTGATGGAAAAGAATTATGCCGAAATTCACACATTCAGCGGTAAGCGATACAAGACAAGGGCCACGCTCAATGATCTTGAGAAGGCTCTGGGCGACAGCTTCCTCAAGGTGAGCCGCGGCTGTCTGGTATCGGTGATGGCGATACACGACATTACCAATGTCATTGAGCTGACCAACGGTGAGTCTTTGTCCTATTCTGTTCGGAACAGGAATGAGGTCGTTGCCCAATTACAGGAAAAACGGAAGCTTATGATCAGCCGCTTCAGCGACGGAAGTATCCCTACAGAAGAAGAAACCTATCACGCCCATTACCGGTGCTTCGATGATTTGCCGATTGCCTTCGCGGACATCGAAATGGTGTTTGACGACGAGCGCCGGGCGGTGGACTGGATCTTCCGCTACGGCAACCCTGCCTTGGCGAAGCTGGAAAAGCTGCCGCTTGAGAAGCTGATTGGCAGCTCCTTCGGCAGCCTGTTCCCCAACATGGACGGCAAGTGGCTCCGGGCCTATGAACAGGTAGCGCTTTACGGCGCGACACTGGAAGTCATTGAGTACAGCCCGGAGATCGACGCCTATCTGCGGGTGGTCTGCTTCCCCACCTTCCGGGGGCACTGCGGCTGCATCCTGTCCGATGTGTCCCAGATCCATTACCTCCGCACCAGCAGTGATTCCCCCGAAGCGCTGATGCGCTACTTCGGGAGGCTGCTGGAGTCAAATCAAATCGTCTGATCTGGGACGAATTGCAATATATGCGGCTTTTCAAAGTGATTCGTCCCATTTTTAAACAGTTCGTCCCAAACATCTTGCATTTCCTCCGGAAAGATTTATACTATATAGTAGTTTTTATGGATTTTTCGTCGCATTGCGCAGGGCGGGCGAACCACCCGGAGCTGACGAATCACACCAGGAGGTAACGCGAATGAAAAAACGATTGCTAAGCATCCTCACGGCGCTGGCGCTGTGCCTGAGCCTGCTGCCTGCCACGGCGCTGGCAGCCAGCGACCCGGAAAACTATGTCTTTGACATCTCCGAGGGCAGGATCACCATCGTGGACGGAAGCGATGCAGAAACCATCAAGGTCACCTGCGGCAGCAAAACGGTGGACAATATCGATCCGAAGGAGGTCATCACCGTCACCGGTAAGTACGTGGGACCGGCGACCGACAACTGGGATATCGCACGTAATTCCACACATAATCTTATTGTCCAAACATCAACGCCGGTCACCATCAAGGCCAGTGATCTGACCATCAATAACGCAGATTCCATATATTGCTATGCTATGGCGCTGGAAGCTGCAAACGCCAACGTCACGCTGATCCTTGATGGCGTGAACTACTTCGCCGGCGGAAGGGACAAGGGCGGCATTGTGGTCGGAACAGGCTGCGAGCTGACCATTCAGGGCAACGGCTCCGTGACGGCAATAGGTGGAGCCAACTTCGGCGGCGCCGGCATCGGCGGCGATGGCGGCGGAGCCTGCGGCACGATCATCATTAAGAGCGGCACCGTCAACGCCACCGGCGGCAACGGCGGCGCGGGCATCGGCGGCAGCTACAATCGCGCGGGCGGCACTGTCATCATCGACGGCGGCACCGTCACCGCAACCGGCAGCAACGGCGGCGCGGGCATCGGCGGCGGTACCAAGGGTGCGGGCGGCAAAGTCACCATCGACGGCGGCATCGTCACCGCAACCGGCGGCGACAAGGGCGCGGGCATCGGCGGCGGCTACTATGGTGCAGGCGGCACTGTCATCATCGACGGCGGCATCGTCACCGCAACCGGCAACAGCGGCGGCGCGGACATCGGCGGCGGCTTCGACAGCAGCATCCACGGCACCCTCTCGGGCAGCGGCCGCGCGAAGATCACCGCGTCCAACGTGAAGGCAAATATCGACGTCTTTAATGGTATAATAAATGATGTATCATACGTTACTGTAGTCAACGACGAAAAAGTTAATAAAGCCGATGTGTTGTACAACGGCAAGGTCAGTTATGATCCGGACAGCAACACCATTACATGTAAGAATTCAATCAAGCTTAATATCAAAGGCAACGGTTCAACGGATATTAATATTTTTCACGGAGATCAGGGCCCGGCTGTTGGCACACTGACCGTCACCGGCGCAAAGGACGTTACTGTAACATCGAATGGCCATTACCCGGCTGTCGGGGGTGAAGCAGATATCACCTGTACCGGTAATGTGAAGATCGTCAGCCCCGACGGCATGGCTATTGGAAGTGCACTCACATACAAAAATGCAAATGAACATGGATATGTTGTGAAGATAGGTACTAATTTGGAATCGCTCAAGGACTTCGCGACGAAGCCTGCTGGTGAGACCTTTAGCGCTAAGTCCTTCGGTGATCTTGTCCATGCACTGCAAATCCTGCCGATCCACACCATTGATCATGTGGATGCCAAGCCTGCCACCTGCACGGAGAACGGTAATAAGGAACATTGGAAGTGTTTCGTGTGCTACAAGCTGTTCAGCGATGCAGAAGGTACAACTGAGACTACGGCGGACGATGTGAAGATCCCAGCCACCAACCACACCCCCGGCGCATGGGAATACGATAGCACCCAGCATTGGCGCCACTGCACCGTGTGTGAAGAAGAACTTGACCGGGCGGACCACACCTTCAGCGGAAAGACCTGCACCGTGTGCGGCTACACCAAGCGCTCCTCCGGCGGCGGTTCTTCCTCCGGCGGCTCCAATACCACGACCAAAACGGAAAAGAACCCCGACGGCTCCACCACCACGACGGTGACCGATCAGAAGACGGGCACCGTCACCGAGACCACCAAGAACACCGACGGCTCCACCACCGTTGTGGAAACCAAGAAGGACGGAACCGTCACCGAAACCAACAAGTCCGCTGACGGCACCACCGGCACCGTTGTTACGGATCAACACGGCGACGTCACCGACGTCTCTGCGTCCGTGTCCAACAAGGCCGCCAAGGAAGCTGCTGAGACCGGCGAGGCTGTGACCCTGCCCGTGGAGGTTCCCGCTGCCAAGACCACTGAGGACGCTCCCGCCGTGGAGATCACCGTGCCCAAGAGCGCCGGGGCGGTCAAGGTGGAGATCCCCGTGGAGCAGGTCACCCCCGGCACCGTGGCCGTCATCGTCCATGCCGACGGCACCGAGGAAATCGTCACGACCTCCATTCCCACCGAAAACGGCGTGGTGCTGACTCTGGATGGCTCCGCTACCGTGAAGATCGTGGACAACGCCAAGGAGTTCGAGGACGTTCATTCCGTCAATCACTGGGCAGAGGACGCCGTGGACTTCGTTGTAGCTCGCGGTATGTTTACCGGCACAAGTGAAACCACCTTCAGCCCCGCTTCCCATATGACCCGCGCCATGCTGATGACTGTCCTTGCCCGATTCGACGGCGAGGACACCTCCGGCGGCAGCGTATGGTACGAAAAGGGCATGGAATGGGCAAAGGCCAACGGCGTGTCCGACGGCTCCAACCCCAACGGAAACATCACCCGGGAGCAGTTGGCCGTCATGCTCTGGCGCTACGCCGGAAGCCCGACAAGCGACCACAGCCTGGACGGCTACACCGACGCTGACCAGATCAGCGGCTATGCGCTGGAGGCCATGCGCTGGGCGAACGAAACTGGTATTATCACCGGCTACGGCAACGGTCTGCTGGGCGCCAAAGACAATGCCACCCGCGCACAGGTCGCACAGATTCTTATGAACTTCGTAAAGAATCTGAACCGGTAAATATCCCGTACACAAAGCGGCGCATCAAAATAACGCCGGGGAGCAAGCTCATATGAGCGTGCTCCCCGGCGTATTTATTTTTTCAGCATTCCTCTATATTAACCAGGTGGTCTATTTGTGTCATACTCAAATATAGACCGCATGGTCAATAATTGGAGGAAACAGCATGAAACGCGAAGAGAAAAATCAACTGACGAGGCGGCGCATCATGGACAGCGCGCTGGCGGAATTCGCACAGCAGGGATATGGCGCCAGCTCGGTCAATACCATCTGTGCCGCGCAAGGCATCTCAAAAGGAATCATTTATCACTACTTCGACACCAAGGATGGGCTGTATCTGGCTTGCGTGGGGGAGTGTTTCGAACGGCTCACAGAATTTCTTCGGACAAACAGCCCGGTGGAAGGCTCTGTTGAGGCGCAGCTCGAGGGATACTTTTCCGCCCGCATGGAGTTCTTTCGGACACATCCGGTTTATCAGTCCATCTTCTGCGAGGCCGTCATCTCCCCTCCTGCGCACCTGACCGCTGAGATCGGGGACAGAAAGCAGGCATTTGACAATCTGAATATTCACATACTGGAACGGTTGCTGCAGTCCCTTCCCCTGCGCCCCGGCGTTACCATGGCGGAAGTGGTGGACACATTCCGGCAGTTCCAGGATTTTATCAACGCAACCGAGCGGACGCAGGACTTCGGCCTGCGGGACCGGCGCTGCAAAAAGGCGCTGGATATTCTGCTCTACGGAGTTGTTGCAAGGGAGGATGACCGTCATGTCTGATAAAACAACACAATCCCAGTCTGTTCTGGGGGAGATGCAGCCCTCCAAAGCCATTGTCAAGCTGGCTGTTCCGGCCACGCTGGCGCTGCTCGCAAAGGCCGTTTACAACATTGTGGATACCGCCTATATCGGGATCTGAACTCGGATATCGCCCTGACGGCGGTCGGTGTCACGGTTCCGCTGCTGCTGATCATGGTCTCCATTGAGAACATCTTTGCCGCCGGCGCCGCCGTGCTGGCCGGCCGGCAGTTGGGTCAGCAGGATCATGAGGCCGCCAGCCGCACCGTCACCACCATCATCGGACTCTCCGTGATGCGGGGCGTCCTGCTGTGCGTAGGCGGCATCGCCTTCATGGAACCCTTGATGCGGGCCTTCGGCGTCTCCGAGGCTTCCCTCCCCCTCGCCAAAGACTACGCCTTCTGGATGTTTGTGGCGGCACTGGCCAACCTGCCGGCACAGAGCATGAACTGCGCGGCCAGAGCGGAGTCCTCCGTGCGGATCTCCTCGATCGCCGTCATCACGGGTGCGGCGCTGAATGTCATTCTTGACCCCGTGTTCATGTTTGACTGGGGCCTGAATCTGGGCGTGGCAGGCGCTTCTCTGGCTACAACCGTATCCCAGTTCGTCACCTTCTTCATTCTGATCTGGTTCTATGCCAGCGGCCGGTTTGCGCTGAAGGGCGCTCTGCTGCTGACCGTTCTGGTGGCGGAAGCCTATATCGCGCTGTCCAAACCGCTGATCCTGCTCTTTAACCGCAACCCGGTCATCATCGGCTACGGCGCGAAGCTCCTGATCTCTCAGGTGGCGCTCTATCCCGCCTTCGGCCTGTGTTATATGATGACGATCACCTTCCAGACCATCGGCGCGTCCCGGTACGGCCTGTTTTTGTCCGCAATCCGACAGGGACTGTTCTATATCCCCTTCATTTTGACCCTGCCGAAGCTGCTCGGTGTGACCGGAATCTATTTTTCGCAGCCCGTCCAACAGGAAGTCCCTTCCGCGACGGCACGGGAAGAGGAAGAAACGCGCGCAGAAACGGAACCGGCATTTGAAGCAGATTCTCGGACAGGCTGGCGGCGGCTATATTCTGTGCGCGCTGAACCGGGATGGGACGGAGATTACCGATACGCCGGCCATGGGAATGGAGATTGAAACCTGTCTGTCCCTGCTGGAGCAGGCAGACCGGCTGGCCGAACAGGTCGCCGCGCAGGTGGTGACCGATTCGATGACCGAACGGGAAAAGGCCGAGGCGCTTTATGGCTATCTGACGAGCCATGTGAAGTATGACCATCGATATACTTCCGATCCGGAGCATCTGCCCTACGACACGCGGACGGCCATCGGTGCGCTGCGAGACGGTCTGGCGATCTGCGGCGGATACGCCAATGCGCTGAAGCTCCTCTTTGAACAAGCAGGGATCCCCTGCCGCACGGTGACCGGCAGCTATTACCGGGAAAACCACATGTGGAACATGGCGTGGTTGGACGGTGCGTGGCTCTGGTTCGACGCGACGGCTGACCGGGGCGTCTCGCCCGCATTCGGCTTTCGTCACTTTGCGCAGGAGGAACTGGATCCGACGCAGTACCGGTGGGAGCCGGAGCAGGTGGCTCTCCTTCTGCGGCTGGACGCCGCGCACCCATAACAGCATACAAAACCGGCAGGCCGGAGGATTTCGTTTGCATTTCCTCCGGCCTGCCGGTTTGCGCGCATAGAAAAGATGATCATTCGTGTATTGATTTCGCGGATCAAAAGGCGGAAATTCGGAGTCAAATGCCGAAAAATATAGGAAAAGCTGTGGACATTTTCCTCCTGTTGTGTTATACTACTTTAGCACACTAAATATCAGAAATTTACAGTGCAAAAGAAAAGCCCTCGAACTATCGGAAAGGTATGATACAATGAAAATCATCGTGTGCATGAAGCAGGTTCCGCTCAGTTCCAAGGTGGAGATTGACGAGGAGACCGGAAGTCTCAAGCGGCTGGGAGCTGCTGTCCGCACGAATCCGTTTGACTTATTCGCGCTGGAATGCGCCCTGCGCATCCGGGAACAGCTTGGCGGAACGGTCACCGTACTGACCATGGGTCCCGCGCAATCGGAGCGTATGATCCGTGATGCTTACATGATGGGCGCCGATGATGCTGTGATTCTCTCGGATCGGAAATTCGCCGGTTCTGACGTGCTGGCGACCTCCTATACCCTGTCTCAGGGAATTCAACTGCTCGGCGGCGCGGATCTGATCATCTGCGGCCGTCAGACGACGGACGGCGACACCGCTCAGATCGGCCCTGCCATCGCCGAGCATCTGCATCTGCCCCATGCGGCATGGGTCAATGAAATCACCGACGTCAGCGATACCCGCATCCGGGTACGGCAGGATCTGACCAGTGTTTTCCAGATTAGTCAGATGCAATATCCCTGCCTGATCACGGTGGACAAGGACATCTGTGTTCCCCGTCTCCCCTCTTACCGCCGCAAGGCGGAGGCTGCCGCCAAGCCCATCCGTGTGGTCACCCACGAGGATCTGCCCGCCCCTGATCTGACACGTTTCGGTCTGGTGGGGTCACCCACGACTGTCGAGCGTATTTTCCCGCCCCCGGCCGGCGCCGGCAGCGTTACGCTGGAGGGTACCGCCGCGGAAAAGGCCGGACAGCTTTTTGATCTTCTGGCCGCCGCCAAGTATTTCTGAGGAGGGACAACATGGAGCTTCTGAACTTTGATATGTCCCGCTGTGACCTGTGCGGGAAATGTATGGAAAAATGTCCCTTTGGCGCACTTCGGATGGAAAAGAACGGCATCACCGTCAACGAAAAATGCCGGATGTGCTCGGTCTGCGTCAAGACCTGCCCCCAACAGGCGATCCGGTTCGAGCAGGTGGCCAAGTCCTTTGACAAGGACAAGTGGAAGGGTATCCTGGTCTATGCCGAGCAGGAGAACGGAACCATTCATCCGGTTGTCTATGAGCTCATCGGCGAGGCGCGGAAATTGGCCGCCAAGGTCGGCTATGATGTGAGCTGCGTGATCGTAGGCGGCGAGGGCACCAAAAAGAACGCCGAAACGCTGCTGCCCTACGGCGTGAAAGAGGTATTCGTCTATGAACACCCCGGTTTCGAGGGCTTCAAGGCCGATTGCTACTCGGACGCCGTGGCAGACTGTATTTCTTCCATCCAGCCCTCAACCGTCCTCATCGGCGCGACAGCCTGCGGCCGTTCGCTGGCGCCCCGGCTTTCCACCCGGTTCCACACCGGCCTGACCGCTGACTGCACCGAGCTGCGGATGAACAGCAATACCGACCTCGTGCAGGTGCGTCCGGCCTTCGGCGGCAACATTATGGCGCAGATCGTCATTGCCAACTCCCGTCCCCAGTTTGCCACCGTCCGCTATAAAGTCATGGACAAGGCGAAAAAGGTACCAAATCCCAGCGGCAGGATCACGGTCTGCAAAGCGACGGAGCTGATGGTTCGTTCCGGTATTTCCATCGTGGAGCGCGCCGCCATCACCCGCACGAAAGCCATTGAGGAGGAGGATGTGCTGGTCGTGGCCGGACGGGGCGTCAAGACTGCCAGGGACGTGGAGATGGTGCGCGAGCTGGCCGCATTACTGGGCGGACAACTGTGCTTTACCCGGCCTATGGTGGAGAACGGCTTCGGCGACGCCGCGCATCAGATCGGTCTTTCCGGCCGAACGGTCAAGCCCAAGCTCATCATCACCTGCGGCGTCTCCGGCGCGGTGCAGTTCACCGCCTGTATGAATGCCGCCCAGACCATTATAGCGATCAATACCGACCCGGAGGCGCAGATCTTCCGGATCGCACACTACCGCATTGTGGATGACTTGTATCAGATCGTTCCGGATCTGATCGCGCGCATCAAAGCTGCAAAGGAGGCCGAGTGATATGCCGTTCCCTTATAAGAAGATGGACGAACAGGATTTTGAATACATACGCTCGGTCACAGATCCTGCCCGCGTTTGGGTTGGCGAGGCCATCGCCAAGGAGTATTATCACGACGAAATGCCCGAATACGGCGTATTTCCCCCCGAGCTGTATGTCGAGGTGCTGAGCCGGGATGAGGTCTCCGCCATCATGCGGTACGCCTATGAGAAAAATATCCCTGTGGTCGCCCGGGGCGCCGGCACCGGCCTTGCCGGCGGCGCCAACTGCAAGTACGGCGGTATCATGCTGTCCCTGATGAAGATGGACAAGATCTTCCCCGTGGACACGCAGAACATGACTGTTACCGCCCAACCCGGCGCGCTGATTTCCGAGGTAGCGGCTGCCGCTGCCGAGGCGGGGCTGTTCTATCCCCCTGATCCCGGTGAAAAAACCGCCTCGATCGGCGGCTCGATCATCACGAACGCCGGTGGTATGCGGGCCGTCCGCTACGGCGTGACCCGGGACTATGTGCGGTGCATCGAGGCCGTCATGCCAAACGGCGACATCATGCATTTTTCCTCCAATGTCGTGAAAAACACCACAGGCTTTGACGTCAAAGACCTTGTGGTGGGCTCCGAGGGCATTCTGTGCATCTGTACCGAGGTGACGCTGAAGTTGATCCCCGCCCCGAAGTGCACCTGTACGCTGGTCATCCCCTTTGACAGCTTGGAAACGTGCATTGACTGTGTCCCCGTGCTGCTGCGGCTGCCTTTCGTCCCCACTGCCGTCGAATTTCTGGAGCGCGAACTCATTGACATTGTGGAGCGCACCCTTCATAAGATGCTGCCGGTTCGGGAGGGCGAAGCGGTTTTGATCGTGATGTACGACGCATCTTCACCGGATGAGCTGACCCAGTGCTGTGATGCCGCCGCGGCGGCCGTGCTGGAAGCCGGTGCGCTGGACGTTGCGCTGGCCGATACGCCCGAGCGCATCGGCTCTGTCTGGTCAGTTCGCGGCGCCATTCTGGAGGGCATGAAGGCCGACTCGGTGGGACAGGAGGAGTGCGATGTGGTCGTGCCCCGCTCCAAGATCGCTGAGTTTGTCAAAGCGGCTAAGCGCATTTGTCTGGCCCGCGGCGTGGTGGTCGTGCCCTGCGGCCATGCCGGAGACGGCAATATCCACACCGAGATGCTGCGTCAGCCCGGTATGACCGATGAAGAATGGAAGACCGCCACCCATGCCTGTCTGACCGAACTGTACGCCAAGAGCCGCGAGCTGGGCGGGCAGCTATCCGGCGAGCACGGCATCGGCAACGGCCGTCTGGAATTCCTGCGCCCCTTCATCGGCGAGGAGATGTATCAGCTCTATCGGAATATCAAGCTGGCCTTTGATCCCAAGCTGATTCTGAACCCCGGCAAAATGATCACCTTTGATTGAGTGCGTACACACCATATCCGCAATGAAAAAAGAGAGGGAACCCATATGGTAGACAAGAACAAAATGCCCCTGGCAGTCGGCGTGGCTTTCGTCGCCTTTACCACCCAGTTCGGCGGCGGCTTCGCCTCCGGCGCGCAGATTTATTCCTATTTCATCAATTACGGCATCTGGGGACTGGTGCTGCCCCTGCTGTCTCAGTTCCTGCTGTCGTTCTTCTTCTGGTACGGTCTGCGTTATGCGTTCCTGCACAAGACCTACGATTACAGAGCCTTTGGCGACAGCTTTTACGGCAAATCCAAGGTGCTGTTTTCGAATCTCTATGAGATTACCTATTTGATCCTGATTGCCACTGCCACCTCCGCGGCCTTCGCGACCGGCGGCTCCACCCTGAACAGCCTGTTCAATATCCCCTACGCGCTGTGCACGCTGGTAGTCGGCGCGTTCATCTTCGTGATCTCTCTTTACGGAACCAACATCGTGCGCAAGTGTGCCTCCACCCTGTCCGTGCTCATCATCATCGGCCTTGTGATCGTTCTGGTTCCCAATATCATCGTTCAGTTTGGCACCATCACAGAGTCCATCAGCCGTCTGGCCGCCGGAGAACTGCCCGTCAGCTCGGGCGAGAGCGGCCTGTTCGGCGCGGCACTGAAGAGCGCGATCCTTTATTTTGCATTCCAGCTTCCCTCCATCGGACTCATGTATCAGCACACAGAGCCGCTGACGGACGTCAAGCAGGTGGATCGCGCCGCCCTGTACATGTTCCTGTGCAATTATATCGCCATGATGCTTTCTGTCATCGGCATGCTGGCCATCTCCTTCCAGCCTGAGCTGGAAGGCGCCTCGGTTCCCATGCTGGTGTTTGTGCAGAACGGCGTGGGCGCCGGTCTCTTGACGCCCATCATCTCCATCCTCATCATTCTGGGTTCCGTATCCACTGGCGTCAACATGATCGCTGGCATCGTCGCCCGTACGGTCAATGCGCTGGAGCGCCGGATGGACGAGAGCAAACGGGCGCAGGGTCATATGGTTCGCTCCGCCGCAGCCGCCCTGATCTTCACCGTGGGCGTGTGGGCCATCTCTCAGGTGGGTCTGATGGCCATCGTCAAGAAGGGCTATGCCTATCTGGGCTACTCCGGCTTCATCTCTGTTCTGATCCCCTTTGTGCTGTCCATGCTGCACATTGGCCCCTTCGGCAAGGAGGAAAATAAGCGATAAGACTGTCCTGATCCCAACTGAACTGCGATCCGTCAAGAGGACAGTGATAAAACATAACGTTTACCCGGCCGGCAGCTCAGCGTCCTGTCTCCTGTGTGGTGGTAACCCCCTTCCACCCCTTTTTCAAAAAATATGGCACTCCGGATTGGGAGTGCCATGTTTTTTTTTAACCGAAAACGGTCTATGCTTTTTTCGCGTCAGCAGCAGGCCGCTCGCCCCACGGCGAAGCCGGAGGAAATCGCCTCCCGGGCGCTGATATCCGGCCGTTTCTGCACCGCCTGAACAGCGGTCGTGTCAGAAGCGGGAGCGCCATAACCGGTAAAGCTCAGCGCGGTCACACCGGTCAGAAGGCTTGCAAGGAGTCTTTTCATCATGTTGATTTCCCTTCTTTTTTTGAATCCGGATTGTCCTATCGACATATTGAGTATAGAACAACTGTATTCCGCGCTCTATCTGATTTCCGCAAAGGTTTGGTAAAATATCAAAATACAGCTCAACGCCGCCCGGTCTGACCGGCTCCGGAGAAATTTCCACATTCGACTTCGTCCTTTCAAGCCGTTCCCATGCAGATCGAAACCGTTATATCGTTTTCCGGCTTTTCTTTTTTAAAAAAAGTCTCTGTCCGAGATGAGTATTGGTGAACAAAAAATATACATATTCTATGAAAATTATGCATAAATACAAGCGGTGGGTACAGTCTTGGTTATATCAACGGCTACCACCACAACATTAGTGATTTTATGTATCTGTATCACGGTGTAAGTTCAAAGTTCCTCGACTACTATTTGGCTTTGTTCTATTGGATTGAAAAGAGCAAGGACAAATCCTATCTTGACCAAGCCTATGACATTATCACTCTGTTATCCAATTAGACTAAGAAAATACCTCTTGCCAAGTTCAAGTACAAGCCTATCTCTTTTGACTTGAAAGGCTTGTTGGACTGACAAATATTTTAAATTTCGTTTTTTGGAATGAGACAAATAGACTGAAGTATGCTATAATATAGCTATAGTTCGGAACTTTTTGCTGTTTATTTCGTCTATATAGGCAAAGAAACAGTTAGACAAACTTGTATTTGACGAAGGAGGGTGAATGTATGAAATGTCCTTGTTGTGGTAACGAAATGACAAGTGGTGTAGTTCAGAGTGCTCGTCAGATTTTCTTCGCAACCAAAGCACATAAGCACTGGTTTGCCCCTGACACAGCAGGTAATGAAGAAGTCGTATTGAGCTCTCATAATTGGACAAGACCTACTTGCACTGCTTATCATTGTGCTGAGTGCAAAAAGGTAGTTATTGATTACTCGGCAGAAGTTGAATAATTCCAATTTGTCGAACTGAATAGTACATACTGACCGATAGGAGCAAGGTTGACATACACCTTGCTCCTATTCATTTACCAATAGGCATTCATAAAAAATGAATATAAAGGTCAGTTATACATACCAATACTTATCTCGGACAGAGACTAAAAAAATGTGTTATCCTATGTAATAGATCGAAAGACTTACAAACCGATCGGTTTGGGGAAGGAGCGTGGACGTTATGAAGAAACTCGCGAAGTTTCTTATGATGCCTCACAGTGTCTTGTTATCCCAAGGTTTGGAATCATCCAATTGAAGGCACTTACAGCAATTTGGAGGCCGTGCGCCTCCTTTCTTTTTGCCCAATTTACGATCCTGATGGGATAAAATCCGCAAAAAATCGGGGCGCTCACCGAATGGTAAGCGTCCCGAATCCAGATCGCGATATGTTTTGGTACGTCCGGTCAGGCGAAGAAAGACAGGATCAGCGCGACGAGGAAGCCCACGCCGCCGACCAGCGTTTCCATGATCGTCCACGTCTTGAGGGTGGTCTTTTCGTCCATGCCGATCAGGCTCTTGACCAGCCAGAAGCCGGAGTCGTTGAAATGAGAGCAGACAGTCGAGCCGCCCGCGATCGCGGCGGTCACGCAGGCCAGATACAGCGGAGACAGCGCGCCGATGCCGGGCATAGCCGAGATGATACCGGCGGCCATGGTCATAGCGACGGTGGCCGAGCCGACCGAGATGCGCACCAGCGCCGCGACGATGAAGGCGATGAGTACGAGCGGCAGGTTCGCGGAGGCGACCGCGTTGCCGATGACCTCGCCCAGCCCCGAGTTCTGGAGCATGTAGCGCAGCACGCCGCCGCAGGCAGTGACCAGCAGGATCATACCGGTCGGCTCAAGCGATTTGGTCATGATTTTTTCGAGCTGCTCATTGTTGTAGCCGTATTTGTGGCCCAGCAGGAACATGGCGGCGATGACAGCCAGCGTCAGAGCGACAAACGGCTCACCGAGGAAGGCCAGCACGGGCTGGATATCTGCCAGCGCGGGCACGACCTTGGCCACAGAGTTCGCAATGATGAGCGCCAGCGGGATCAGAATGATGCCGATGATCGTCCAGAAGTTCGGGAGCTTGCTCTCGTCGATGTCTTCCTGCTGCGCAACGTGCTCCGGAACCGGGATCATGTACTTTCCGCCGCAGATGCTGCCCCAGATCGGGCCTGCGACGATCATGGAGAAGATACCGCAGAGGATGCCGACCAGGATGACCCAGCCGAGGTCAACGCCCAGCATGGTCGCCACCAGCACCGGGCCGGGCGTGGGCGGAATGAATGCGTGGCCGACCGCCAGACCGGCCAAAAGCGGGATGGCATAATACAGAACGGAACGGCTCGTGCGCTTTGCCAGCGAGAAAGCCAGCGGGATCAGAATGATCAGACCCGCATCGAAGAAAACCGGCATGGCGATGACCAAGCCCGTGATACCCAGCGCCCACGCGGCTTTCTTGTCACCGAATTTCCGCACCATGGTCACAGCCAGCGTCTGCGCGCCGCCTGAAACCTCCAAAATCGCGCCGAACATGGAACCGAGACCGACGAGCAGCGCGATGCCCTTCAAAGTGTTTCCAATGCCTTCATTCACCGAGCTGATGATGTCCGAAAGCGGCATACCGGCCATCAGGCCGATCGCCATCGCGCCGACCAGAATCGAGATCATTGCCTGCACTCTGAATTTGATAATGAGAACCAACAGGAGAATCAGACCGACCACGGCGGCGATCACGAGACGCGCGGCGTCGGGAGTTGCAGCGACATTCATACAATATTCCTCCGTCTTTTCAATCCAAAATAATATCTTTACTCCATATAGGCGCCCTTCATCGGGCTGACCGCATGCTGGGCGTAGCGCTTGAGCAGACCCTTGGTGTACTTCGGCGGTTTGGGCTGCCACTTGGCGCGCCGTTCCGCAAGGATGGCGTCCATCTCTTCGGCGGTCTTCTCCTCGCCGTTCACGCCGACAATCGCCAGCAGGCGGTTCGGAATGTCGATCCGAATGAGGTCGCCCGCTTCTACCAGCGCGATCGGGCCGCCCACCGCCGCTTCCGGGCTGACATGTCCGATGACCGGGCCGCGGCTCGCGCCCGAGAAACGTCCGTCCGTGATGAGCGCGACGCTGGAAGCCAGCTTGGGATCGGCGCAGATGGCTTCGCCGGTGTAGAACATCTCGGGCATACCGCTCCCGCGCGGGCCTTCGTAGCGGATGAAAATGGCGTCGCCCGGCTTGACCTCGCCGCCGAGAACGGCTGCGATGCACGCCTCCTCGCTGTCGTAGGGCTTCGCGCGCAGCGTGGCCTCAAACATATTCTTCGGGCAGGCCGTGTGCTTGATGACGCAGCCCTCGGGCGCCAGATTGCCGCGCAGGATCGCGATGCTGCCATCGGTGCCTTTTGCGTCGTCAAAGGTGTGGATGATGTCGGTGCGGCTGACCGAAATGCCGAGCTGCGCCGTCTTTTCCCGCAGGATCTCGTCGCAGTGCTCGTAGAAGCCGTTCCGCTTCAGGTCTTCCAGATTCTCGCCCAGCGTCTTGCCGGTGACCGTCATCACATCGAGGTGGAGCATGGACTTGATCTCCTCCATTACGCGGGGCACGCCGCCCGCGTAATAGAAATACTGCGCCGGCCAGTCGCCCGAGGGACGGATGTTCAGCAGATAGTGCGCGCCGCGGTGCATCCGGTCGAAGGTGTTGGCGTCGATCTCAAAGCCGAACTCGTGGGCAATGGCGGGCAGGTGCATCGTCGCATTGGTCGAGCCGGAAATTGCCGCATGGATCATGATGGCGTTTTCAAAGCTCTTCTGGGTGACAATGTCCTTGGCGCGGATGCCCTGCTTGACGAGCTCCATGAGCTGTACGCCCGCGTCATATGCGGCCTGCTTCAGCTCTGCGGCGGTGGCGGGCATCAGCGCCGTGCCGGGCAGCATCAGGCCGAGGGCTTCGGCCATGATCTGCATCGTAGAGGCCGTGCCCATGAAGGAGCACGCGCCGCAGCTCGGACAGGCGTTGTGCTTGTAGTAATCGAGCTGCTCGCCCGGGATCACGCCCGTCTTTTCCCACGCGTCAAACTTGCCGATCTGCTCGAGCGTCAGCAGCTCGTTGATCGCGCAGGCCGGGTCGTTCACGATGTACTTCTGCGGCAGCGAATGCGCTTCCATGACGCCGCCCGTCACGACGATGGCGCTCATCTCCTTAAGCCGGCCAATGCTCATCAGCATGGCGGGAACCGATTTGTCGCAGCTTGCGATGAACACGCCGCCGTCATAGACGCTTGCGCTTGCCTGTGCCTCGACCAGATCGACGATCGCGTCGCGGTGAGGCAGCGAGTAGTTGATGCCGTCGTGACCCTGCGCGATGCCGTCGCACATATCGGTCGCAAAATAGCGGGCCGCTTTGCCGCCGTGGGTGTTGACCGCGCGCACGGCCTCCTGCACGAACCGGTCAAGATGCGCGCTGCCGGGATGGCTGTCGCCAAAGGTGCTCTCCACCATGATCTGCGGCTTGGACAGATCGTCCACCGTCCAGCCCATGCCCATTTTGAGCGGATCGTTTTCCGGGGCGCGTGTACGGACCTCCTGCGAATGCAATTCCATTTCCTTTCCTCCATTTTCTTTTTTTGTGATACTTTGGATACGTCTTTATTATCTGACGTCTTATGTATTTATTGTAAATCCGCATTCGAGGATTTGCAAGTCATCCCATATCAATCCCACTATATGCTGAAAAATAAATTTGTTTTTATAGCATTTTGACCTATTTGTAGGTTGATTTCACGTGATACTGTCCTTTTCTGCCTCCCTTTATGAAATCTTATATCAAAAGTAGTCTGATGACTTTAGGCAAAGAAAAGCCCTGTGCGGCGATTTGCGCCGCACAGGGAAAATTGGATTCGGAAGCTGTGCTATTCGTCCATCGGGACGCCGGAGGCGTGCTTCCGGATATAGATGCGGTTGTAGTTGAGATGCATCACCATCGCGTTGCGCGCGCCGATCGGGTCATGCGCTGCAATCGCATCTGTGATCATCCGGTGGGTCAGGATCGTCTCTTCGGTCAGCTTCTTGTGGGTGACATTGACAAACATCATGACCGCCGTATCAATGATCGGGATGAGCTGCTCCACCACCAGATTCTTGCTGCTTTCCGCAATGCAGGTATGGAATGCGATATCATCCTCAATATAGCGGTCGCCGGTGTGGATCCTGCTTTCGACGCGGTCGCACAGGCGGCGGATGCGCTCGACGTCCTCGTCGGTCGCGTTCTGCGCGGCCATTTCCGCGATGCCCGGTTCGAGCAGCAGGCGCACGTTCACAAGGTCAAGCGCGAGGGCGTTCTTGTCCTGTACGCTGCGCAGACCCAGCGGGTCGGACAGCCCCTTGGTGGTCGTGACCACATACGTTCCCGAGCCGCGCCGTACCTCGACGATGCCCTTGCTCGAAAGCAGCTTGATGGCTTCCCGGATCGTGCTGCGGCCCACGCCGAACATCTCGCCCAGTTCAAATTCGTTGGGCATTTTCGCGCCCGGCTCGAGCGGCGTGTCCAGAATATAGTGATAAATCTGATCCTCGACCTGCTCGGCCAGGAGCTTATTTTTCAAGTGCGAAAACTCGCTCATTTGCTCACCCACTCCGCTCTGATGTGATAATTCCAAATTCATTATAAAAGAATCCCGAAAAAAGCGCAAGGTCTTTGTCCCACGGATACAGCGCTTCCGAAACCCTTTTTCAAGGCGGCGTGAATCGCGTATCACAGCTCCTGTCATTGATCAAAAAACAGGTATCGCCGCGGCAATACCTGCTTTTTTCATATTTCAATGATCCGTACGAACGGCAGAAGCGACAGGAACCGTCTCAGCCCCGGGGCGCACGGTATTTCGCCGCAGTTTCGTAGATGGCGAGCACTTTTTCAGGCGGCACGTCGTACTGGATGTTGTGCACCTGCGTGAACACGAAGCCGCCGCCGGGCGCGAAGGTCTGAATCAGCGCATCCACGTGTGCGCGGATTTCCTCGACCGACGCATTGCGGACGAAAATCTGCATATCCGGAAAGACGAAAAAGCCCTGACCTGCGCTGATGCGGAAGCTCATCCGGTCGTCGCTGAGCAAAACCGTGCCCCGATTGACATATTGCAGGATGAACGCGTCCTCCGCCTCGCGCTGGAGCGTTCCGCCCATCAAAAAGGTCGTTATGCCGCTTTCGCACAGGTTGAATGACAGATTCAGATGTGCGCGGCTGCTGATATAAAAGGAAGTCCGTTGGATCAGACCTTCTTCCATGCGTATTTCACCTCTTTTGTACCGTGATTCTTTGTTTACTTGAGCGATCCCGTCTCCTGATACCGCCGTCGTCCGAAACATTTTTTCGTCCGGCTTCTGGCTGCCAATGGCCTCCGAGATCACCCGGGTCTCAAAATAGGGGGCAAGCCCATGCTGGGCGACGATGTTGTCGAACGATTCGACCAGACCGTCGGCCACCATGGCCACCCGGAACCCATGTTCCTTCAAATCGACCAGCTCCTCGCGCGCGCCCTCGATCAGTCCGGCCGAGCGAACCAGGCAGCGTTCCCAGTCGATAAAATCCTGCTTGGATTTGTCTACGAGGGTATCCCCGCAGTCGGTAAAAACGATCACATGCTTCATGTGGTCTTTCCTCCGTTTTCCGCGCTGTGCGCATTGATCTTGTCCATCGACAGACCCTGCAGAGACAGCTCGTCGATCCGCAGACAGGCGGTGTACCGTAAGCAGGGCTTCCGAATAGGGGTGCATCGGCCCGCGGAAGAGGGCGTCCGCCGGCGCGTATTCGACCATCCGACCCAGATACATGACGCCGACCCGGTCCGAGATGTGCTCGATGACCGAGAGATCATGGCTGATGAACAGATAGGTCAGGCCAAGCTCCTGCTGCAGGTCGCGCAGCAGGTTGACGACCTGTGCCTGCACCGAAACGTCGAGCGCCGAGACGGCCTCATCGCAGACGATCAGGCGGGGCAGCAAAATGAGCGCGCGGGCAATGCCGATGCGCTGGCGCTGGCCGCCCGAAAAGGCGTGCGGATAGCGCTTGAGATAGCTTGGATTTAAGCCGGCCTTCTGCGCGATCTGCTTGACCCGCTCCTCCATCCCGGCCTTGGGCATATGGCTTAATGATACGAATCCTTTTAGGGTTTTTCATTCAGAATAAAATTCAGTACAAATTTATAGGGATTACACGTCGTTTATTGTTTATTTTGCACATCCCAATGTGCCTGTTTTATTGCACATCGACCGAATACCCGAAAAAAAGCGGGCGAACCTCGAAAATTTCGAAGTTCGCCCGCCGGTTCAATTACTGCATATTTGATTTCATTTTTCGGTACGCGACCGGAGAATAGCCGGTAAATTTTTTGAAAACGGCCGAGAAATAATTGCTCGATGCAAAGCCGAGCGCAAACGCAATGTCGATGACGCTCAGGTCGCTGTTTTTGAGCAGCTCCTTCGCCCGGTTGATCTTGAGCGAATTGATGTAATAGAGCGGTGTGACGCCCATCTGCTCCTTGAACTTCGCTTTGAAGCGAGACGTGGACAGCGCGCACTCGAACGCGATGTCGTCTATGCTGATATCGGTCGTCAAATGCTCATCAATGAATTGCAGAGATTGCAAAATATCAGCCGTCACCAGCCGGTTGCCAATGCCGCCATTATCCGTATCCAGGTAAAAATACGCCGTGATAAAATCCAGAAGTGCGGAATCGCCGCGCAAGCGATCGCTCTTGCTCCCGGCGCTCAGTCCCTTCCAAGCCTTTTGCAGCAGCTTCAGATCTTGCGGATCAACCTCCATCACGCGCTTGCGGCACTGCTTGATCCGCAAAATACGCTCACCCTTCCTTGTACCGTGCACCGTCCGCAATCACGTTCCAGCGCCGATTTTCCTGTTTCCCTATGATCCGAAGGATAAAGTTCATGATATCCCGTCAAAATCCGCTGTTTTATTCTGTTTTCCGTATAACAGATTTGACCTTGTCCGGTCAATCCCATCAGCCCGGAGCGGGTATGCCGTGACGGTTCCGCATTGATATAACCGTATCCGGACGATGCTGTAATGATTCGGAATAATTCGGTTGATTTTATTCGGAATTATGTCTATAATATTCTTAAAGAACCGTAACGGAGGTGTTCCCATATGACGATCAAAGAAGCGGCGGCCGCTTGGGGGATCACAGAGCGGCGTGTCAACGAGCTCTGTAAAACCGGTCGTATTGCCGGTGCATATAAAGAGAGCAAGCAGTGGTTCATTCCGAATGATACGCAAAAGCCGCGGGATCGGCGCAGCCGGCGAAGTGCGGCTGCTCAGGCGGTTCCGTCCACGCGGAAACCCTTGCCCATTGGCGTCTCGGATTATCGGGACGCTTGCACCAACTATTATTATGTGGATAAGACCCTGCTGATCCGGGAGTTTCTGGATGAGCGTCCCAAGGTCTCTCTGTTCACTCGTCCTCGCCGTTTCGGCAAGACGCTGAACATGGATATGCTCCGAACCTTCTTTGAAAAAACAGACGAGGATACCTCCGTCTATTTCCGCGATAAAAAGATTTGGGCCTGCGGGAAGCCGTACTATGATCATCAGGGAAAATACCCCGTCATCTTCCTGTCCTTCAAGGATGT
Source organism: Butyricicoccus pullicaecorum (assembly GCA_021531865.1). Lineage (GTDB taxonomy): Bacteria > Bacillota > Clostridia > Oscillospirales > Butyricicoccaceae > Butyricicoccus. The sequence goes on from JAFBIW010000012.1 coordinate 44,124, forward strand.
AAAGTATCCCTCCTGGGAAGAAACATACCAAACGATCAAAAAGCTGATTGCCATGGAATTTCTCCGTCACAGTGAGCTGACGTCCAGTCCTGCGCTCAGTGATTACGAGAAAGAGCAGGTTGCCCTTTTTTCAAAGGGAACCGCAGGTGAAGTGGATTGTCAAATGTCATTGCAGATGCTTACGCTTTTTCTCCATAAGCATCACGGAACTGCGCCAATCGTCATCATTGATGAATACGACACGCCGATTCAGCAGGGTCATGTCAATGGCTTCTATGATAAAGTGATCGGCTTCATGCGCAACTTCTTCTCCGGCGGTCTGAAGGATAACCCGCACTTGAGCTATGGATTCCTGACCGGCATCCTGCGCGTTGCCAAGGAGAGTATCTTCAGCGGTCTGAATAACCTGAAGATCAATTCCATTCTGGACGATCGGTACAGTGCGTATTTTGGATTTACTTCTGATGAAGTGCAGGAGATGGCGGAATATTACCACGCATCCGAAAAATATCAGGAGCTTTGCGACTGGTATGACGGCTACCGCTTCGGTAATACGGACATTTTTAACCCCTGGTCCGTGATTGGCTACTTCAATAACGACTGCCGCCCGAAGGCATTCTGGCAATCCACCGGAAGCAACGATATTATCAGCGAGGTGCTGGCGTCTGCGACGCCTGATATCATGGAGCGTTTGGAACTGCTCATGCAGGGCAAGTCCTTTATCACCCACATTGATACCGGCGTCATCTATCCGCAGATTCAAAACAATCCCTCCTCTGTTTACAGCTTCCTGCTGGTGGCCGGTTATCTCAAGGCCGTCCGTTACGATCAGCCCTATGGTGAAGATTATATGTGCGAGGTGGCACTGCCCAACAAAGAGATTTCCTTTGTCTACAGCAAGGAGATCCTTTCTCAGCTTGAATCCGTCATCCCTCGTGCCTCCGCAATTGGCATTCAGGAAGCGATTTACAAAATGGATGTCGATGAACTGCAGACAAAGCTGGCGGAGTTCCTCATGGAAACCATCAGCTTTCATGACGCCGCCAGCGAAGCGTTCTATCACGGTCTGGTTTTGGGTCTGTGCGCCATGCTGGATGACCGCTACCGCATCACCTCCAACCGGGAAGCCGGCGAGGGGCGATTTGATATCCAGATGTTCCCACTGAACCAGCGGTTGCCCGGTATCCTGATCGAGCTGAAATCCGGAAAGGACTGCTCCGAGGCGCAGCTTGAGGAGCTTGCCCAAACCGCACTGCAGCAGATCCATGACCGTGCGTATGGCGCAGAGCTGATGTCCCGGGATATTCCGTCCATCCTGAAATACGGCATTGCGTTCTCCGGAAAGAAAGTCAGCATCGCAGCCGATGTTTGGAATCATAAAAGAGGATCGCCAAATACGGCGATCCTCTGATCCGCTTGATCAAATGCCTGCGGCACACCAGAAAGGCACAAAAGTCCGTGTTTAGATGCAGTTCTCCATGAAGTTTTTGAGCATCTGCGCGACCTGTGCGCGGGTCGCCCATCCCTTGGGTTCAAGCGTCGTGCTGCTCGTACCGTTGAGGACGCCCGTTTCATTGGCCCACCGCATCGCCTCCTGTGCATAGTCGCTGATCCGACTTACATCCGAGTAACCGTTCAGGCTGTGCCCGCTTGTCGGACTTCCGGCATAACGCCAGAGCATGACGGCAAGCTGCTCCCGGGTGATGCTCTCATTGGGCGCGGAACCGTCGGAAATGCCGTTCGTCTTGGCCCATTCCATGCCCTTTTCGTACCACGCTGCGCCGCCGGTGGTGTCGTAACCGTCCAAGCGAGCCAGCACGGTCATCAGCATCGCACGGGTCATATCGGAATTTGGGCTGAAACGGTTCTCACTGACGCCCGAGAACAGTTCACGTGCCGTTACAAAATCAACGGCGTCCGCAGCCCAGTGTTCCATCGGGTGAACATCCTCAAATTCCGCCGCGTTGTCGATGATTTTGACCGTTACATTGAGGATGAGCCGCCGCCTGAACCGCCGGACTCGGTATTCTTTCCGTCAGATTCGGTGATGGTATATGTACCGCCCAACATGACCGGGAAGGTAATTCCCGCGTCGGTCACTGCCACGACCACCGTTTTGCCATCCGCGTGCTTGACTGAGGCATACGCCCAATCGCCGTCAAAGGGGATGGTCAGCGTGATATTGGCGCTCTCATAGACGGCTTCATTGTTCGGTACGGTGACGACGATGCTGTCCGCATTCCTGACGACGGAGACCGTCGCATCAAAATCATCTTCTGCCGCAAAAGCGGTCACAGGCGCGCCCAGCAGCAGCATTGCTGCCAGTGCGCCAGCCAGTTTTTTTCTCATCTTCACGCCTCACTTTGCCGCAATGTTCCAGATGCCGAGCGTCGTCGTATCGTCCAGCAGCTCGGGTACATCGGACGCTTCCTCGTCCGTGCCGTCGCTGTCATCCGATGCGGCGCTCTGCTCGACCATACGGATCATGAGCTGGGACGCGCGGTTGATCAGGCTGGCCGCATCCATTTTCATCGTGCCCGCGTCGTCGTTCCGCATTGAAAAGCTGCTGGTTCCGGTTCGGACACCCAGACGCAGCGTGCCGCTCTGATCAAAATCCGCGTTGAGCAGAATGGGGTCGAGCGTGAGCAGCGTCTCCGTGTCGATATCGGCATACTGATAGCGGATCTTTCCGCTCGCGTCGGTCGTCTTGTCCAAGATCACCTTCACCCGGCGTCCCTCCACGATCGGATCGCGGGAGACGGTCTGTCCGCTTTGTGTCTGACCGAAATAATTGCTCGGGAAGAACAGCCTGCAGGTATCGTCATTATAAATATCACAGGTGTTATCGAGGAACTTACAGAATTTCACCATATACCGATAGCCCTCTCTTCTGAGAAGGGACTGGATATAGATGCCGTACGTATTGCCCTCAAACGTCGAGCGCATGATGGTAGGCCGGTTGGCCGTATCGTCCATCCGGCAGCAGTCGGTATAGACGCCGTATCGGTTGTTCCGGAAGACATTCCGGTTGCCGCCGAACAGGGAAAGCATCTCTCTCGGCTTTGACGCACTGTCCGGCAGGGGCGCATCCCAGACCGCCGCCCAGTAGTCCTCCAATGTGCAGCCCTCGATCTCGATGTTGCCGCCTGCGCTGTAAATGCCGTAGTTGGGTCGGGTCTTTGCCGCATCGAAATACGGCTCCTCCTTCCCCTTGCCCTGCAGGTGCAGGTCGGAAAGCGCGAGCGTGCCGTCATCATCCGAGTTATTGGTTCGGAAAACTGAGCCTTGGATCGTCGTGACCGCACCGTTCTCCTCCGTACCGGTCAGACCGATCTGGCGCACCAGCTTCCCGGCTGACAGATCGCCCGCGTAGCGTTCCGCAGGCAGAGTAAACCAAAGCTCCGCCTCGGGGTTCGTCAGCATGCCCGCCCAGTCCGCGTGATCGGAATTCCCCCACAAAGCCTGGATCGTTTCGACGCCCGACTTCTCCTCAAGCAGCGCCAGATACGCCTGCACCGTCTTCATGGCGTCGAACGTTGTTCCGCCTGCATCCTTCCACAGATTGTCCTTGTCCCGCAGGTCAATTCTGATCTCGGGCACCAGCGTGCGCTGAAAGGTGATGGCAAGCTGAAGGTTCCGGGTCTGGATCGGCCCGCCGGTTCTTTGATTGATCCAAACCGGCTGGCGGAAAATGATGTCCGCCTGCAGCGCCCAGGAACCGGCATTCTTCAGATAGGTTTCAATGGTGACCATGTCCCAGCCCTTCGTGTGCTTGTCCGAATGATATGCAGGCATTTCCGTGCCGGCGCCGGCGTCCAACAGGGTAAAGGTCACGGAATCAATGAGATTCCGATACAGATCGGGCTGCGCCGTCGGCGTTTTGTTATCGTTCTGTGCGATAGCCAGATAGAAAGGATCCACTTCCGGCGTATCGTCGTTCAGCGCACTGTTGTGAGACCATGTATTTCGGATAAACTCCGGATATTCCTCATTGCCGGAAGCCGCGCCGTCTACGAAGCCGATGCTGTAATCCGCATCTTGATATTCAAATTCCACCTTGCCATATGCCTGAAGCCACGAGGCGTATTTCAGCCACAGTGACGCAAGTTCAAGACCCGCGCCGTCACGGACGCGAATCGCGCCTTCGATGCTGTAGGTGTTGTCCAGTGTGGCCGTTACCGCAATTGCACCGTCCTTGGTCAGCGTCTCCGTCAGTGTTACGGCATTCTGCGAGCTGCCGTTCGGCGTGAAGGCAATGTTGAGGGCGCTCAGTTCCGTCTGGGTGAACGGCGTACCGTCCGCCCGCCGCAGATAGGCGACAGCCGAGATCATGCCGCCAGCCGTTTCCTTCGGTCTCAGCTGTTCCAGCAGTCTGTACTGGCCGTCCCAATACGAATAAAAGTCATAGGCGGCTGCTTTTCCGTAATCCTCCGAACGGTTGACATGCAGCGCTTCTTCCGCCTGTTTCCCGTTGATCTGAACGCAGACACGAAAGCCCTTTTTGCCGTAAGCGTCTGCACTTGCGGCATGGTCTGTCAGGGTGACGGCGATCGGATCACTGCCCGCCGTAATCGTTTCGGGCGAAACAGTCAGCGCACCGGCCATCGCACCGGTATTCGGCTCTACGGAAAACGAAACCGTATCTCCCGACTTCGCACCGAAGAAATAAACCGTCGTCTCGGAATTCAGAATATTCAGATCTTCAAGGTAATACGTCATATTTCGCTCGGGAATCGCGAAAAAGCCCGTTTCCGGCGCATGGATCTGAATTTGCAGCGTATATGTGGTCTTTCTGTCGGTATAATAGAGGACGCCGGACTCGGCGTGCCCGGCATCGATCGCAAAGACGCCGTCGCCCGTTGTGTTTCGAAAGTTACACTTCACGCCATCCGCGTCGATATCGTCATCATCCTTGATCGCAGCGCCGTCGCAGTACAGGGACACATACACCGTTTCTCTACAACCTTGTCCTCGTTTTTGACCATGTAGAGGGTCATCGTCTGGATATTTGAAGCAAGCCGGATCGTTTGTCCGACCTCTTCGTAGCTTCCCTTCTCCAGCGTGCAAAGGCTGAAGGTCGGCGTCGTGGACTGTCCGGTAGTCGTCAGCTCGACCTCGGCCAGCGTTTCATCCTGACCATCCACCGCTTCCAGTGTACCACTTTTTCCGGCAGGTACTCTGATCTCCACAGCCGTAGTTCCGATCGTTACATATGATGGATATTCACCTCAGCGAACTTCCGACAGTCAAAAAATGGCTGGTTCCCCTGCTCATCCTGCTGCTGGCTGCCCTGAACCAGCTCCTGATGGTCAGGATCGGGACGCCCGGATACGGCAGACTGATCTTTCTGACCATGCACCTGCCCTTTTTCCTGATTTTTCTGTATGCCGCAGGGCGCAGCCCGGTCAAAACGACCTTCATGATCCTGACCGCGCTGGTTTTCACCGTGCCCTCGGTACTCGCGGGCAGTCTGACAAGGCACGTTTTCCCGGATATTGCATGGGCTTTGCTAATCAATGATCTCGTTTCCTATGCCCTCACCCTGCTTCTGGTCTATACGGTCTTCCGGCAGGGCTTTCACTATCTGCTGCGCTACGGCGACGACCCGCTCTTTCTGCGGTTCTCGCTGGTTCCGCTCCTCTATTACATCTATGTGTTCGCGTCGATCTACACCGGATTCTCCCCGTGGTCTTCCGTCAGCGAAATGCTTCTGCGCTTCCTTCCCAGCGTGGAGGTATTCGTGTTTTACTTTCTGCTGCTGTACAGCTACAAAAATCTCAGCGAAAAGCGGGAAATGGAAGCCGCGCAGGCGACGCTGACGCAGGAACTGAGCGCTGCGGCAGAGCAGATTTCCCTGCTGCGCGCGGCGCAGGCGCAGACGGCGGTCTATCGGCACAATATGCGCCATCATCTGAACGCGATTGAAGGATTTCTCAGCATCGGAAAGCCCGATCAGGCGCAGGACTACATTCAAAAAGTCCGGTCTGATATGGACGCCATCTCGCCCAAACGGTTCTGTGAAAATGAACTGGTCAATCTGCTGTGCGCGTCCTTTTCGGGGAAAGCAGAACGCATGGGGATCGGGCTGAAGGTAGACGCCAGACTGCCGCAGACGCTTCCGCTCTCCGATACCGAGCTGTGCTCCCTGCTGTCCAACGGTCTGGAAAACGCGCTGCACGCTGCCGCCGCGGCAGGGGACGCGCCCCAATGGGTGACCCTTTTCTGCGGCATCCACCGGAACAAGCTCCTCATCGAGATCAAAAATCCATATACCGGCGAAATCGCCATGCGGGACGGCCTGCCCGCATCCGGTCAGGAAGGACACGGCTACGGCTGCCGCAGCATCTGTACCATCACGGAACAGCATGGGGGCTGTGCAGCTTTGCGCCGGAACGCTTCACTCAGCCGGCGATGGCCCGGTAGAGGAACGTCATAATCTGCCCTCGGCTGCAGGATACGTCCGGTCCAAAGGTGGTGGCGGTATTCCCACGGCGTCAGATCGACCGCGCCGCAGTCCTCTGTCCCATAAGGCGCGACGCCGCGGAACTTGTCCAGATATCACATGATCACAAATTCGACGGCGAACAGAACCGCAATGGCGTAAGGATCGTGCACCGGCCGCGTTTTTTCTCGCCTTCCTGTGTTATTCTTCCTCTGTCCCGGGCTTCAGGATTCGAAAATAAGAGCCGGTGGTTTCGATCCTGCCGGCTCTTTTCAGCTTGCCGATCTCCGCGGACATGGCGCTGCGCTCCACGCCGAGAAAGTCCGCCAGCGCCTGCCGGTCATACGGAATCACAAATTCAGGGCTTCCGTTCTGCTTCGCCTGATCGAGCAGGTATGCCATCAGCTTCTCCTTCGTCGTTTTCTGCGACATAAACCGAATCTTCCGCGTCAGTATCAGGTTTTTCTGCGCGATTCCCTGCAGCAGATTGCGCGCCAGCCGGTTGTGAAACGGGCAGGCATTGGAGCAGCCCGTCAGAACCTTTCGGCAGTCCAGCAGCAGGACGGTGCTGGCCTGCACCGCAAACGCACTCACCGGCAGCGTGTCCAGTCCCGCGCACGCAAAGGCCTCCGCGAACAATCCGCCCGGAGAAACCACCGTCAGCACGCTCCGGTTTCCGTAATAGTCCTCCCGGACGATCTGCACCGCGCCCGAAAGCACGACCCCAACGTATTGCGCCGGGTCCCCTTCCAGAAACACGGCGTCTCCCTTCGGAAGCTCGACAACCTGACCGCCCAGACAGTCCAGCATCTGCGGCAGCTCCTGCGGGTCGATTCCCGCGAACAGCGGACACTGCGCCAGCAGTTCAAAATATTTTTTCACGTGTTGCCTCCTTGTTGGATTTCCAACATACAATTCCAGATCATTATAGTAGGATATCCCCGTAAAGTCAAGCAATCAAGACGGAACAACCACGATCAGGAGGAACAAACCTATGAATCAAACCATGTTTTGCTATCAATGCGAGCAGACCGCCGGATGCAGCGGCTGCGTAGGCAAAGCCGGTGTATGCGGCAAAAGCGCGGCTGTCTCCAATTTGCAGGATGCGCTCATCGGCGCACTGATCGGGCTTGCCCGCGCCGCGAAATCTGCCCCGGTTTCCGCTTCGGCCCAGCGCGTGATGATCGAAGGACTGTTTACCACGCTGACCAACGTCAGCTTTCATGAAGAAACCATTCGCCGGCAGATCGACGCTGTGCATCATGAAACCTCTCTTCTGACTTCCGAATCCGCCGACTACGATATGAACCGGCTCTGGCATGACAATGCCGATATCCGCTCCCTCAAGTCTCTGATCCTCTTCGGCCTGAAGGGCATGGCCGCCTATGCGTACCACGCGATGGTGCTGGGCTATACCGACGACGGGGTGAACCGCTTCTTCTTCGAGGGTATGTTTGCGGTCGGCGCGGACTGGGATATGGAAACGCTGCTCCCGGTGGTCATGCAGGTCGGCGCGGTCAATCTCAGGTGCATGGCGCTTCTGGATCAGGCCAACACCGAAACCTACGGTCATCCCACCCCGACGACCGTTCCGCTGACGGTCGAAAAAGGCCCGTTCATCGTCATTTCGGGGCATGACCTGCGTGATTTGCAGCTCCTTCTGGAGCAGACCGAAGGAAAGGGCGTCAACGTGTATACCCACGGCGAAATGCTCCCGGCGCATGCCTATCCCCGACTGAAACAGTATGCCCATCTGAAGGGCAATTTCGGAACCGCATGGCAGAATCAGCAGAAGGAATTTGCCGGTCTCCCCGCGCCCATCCTGTTCACGACCAACTGCCTGATGCCGCCCAAGGAGTGCTACGCCGATCGGGTGTTCACGACCGAGGTGGTCTCCTTCCCCGGTATGACGCACATCGGAGACGACAAGGATTTCACGCCGGTCATCGAAAAGGCGCTGGCGCTGGGCGGCTTTGATACCGACCGCACCTTCCCCGGCATCAACGGCGGCACCGCCATCACCACCGGCTTCGGCCACAATGCCGTGCTGTCTGCCGCCGATGCGATCGTCGGCGCAGTCAAGTCAGGCGACTTAAAGCACATTTTCCTCGTCGGCGGCTGCGACGGCGCCCGCGCCGGGCGGAATTATTACACTGAATTTGTGAAGCAGACGCCGCCTGATACCGCTGTTCTGACGCTTGCCTGCGGAAAATACCGCTTCAACGATCTGAACGCCGGAACGATCTGCGGTCTGCCCCGGATCATGGACATGGGCCAGTGCAACGACGCCTACGGCGCCATCAAGGTCGCCGTCGCCCTGTCGGAGGCCTTCGGCTGCGGCGTCAATGACCTGCCGCTGACGCTGGTGCTGTCCTGGTACGAGCAGAAGGCCGTCTGCATTCTGCTGACCCTGCTCCATCTGGGCATCAAGAACATCTATCTTGGCCCCACCCTGCCCGCCTTCCTGTCGGACAATGTGCTGGCATATCTGGTGAAAACCTTTGACATTCACCCGACCACCACCCCGGAACAGGATCTGGAAGCGATCCTGAAAGCATAAAGAAATCTCATCCTGAGAAGAAAAAGGCTGCGCACCGCGTTTCCGGTGTTCAGCCTTTTCTGTCTTAACTGCTTTTCTGCATGAGCTGATAAAAATATTGGGGATCACCGGTGCTGAAATACGCATACCACGCCTCGAGCACGTCCGGTTCAAACACCTCCATGCGCGCGATTTTCACATGAGAGAAAGCATCCTGGTGCGCAGCGGCAATAACGACGCTTGCGCCCGATGCGCACAGGCCGGTGAAAAACATGATTGCCGCAGCAAGCCGCATCGTATGATTCCGTTTCATATCAGCCCCTCCACCAGAAAACAGACCGCACAAAGAAACAGCGCGTTCTTTGTGCGGTCTGATACTTTATCAGGATACGTACTGATGCAGCGTCGTGCGGACAGCGCCCGGGCCGAGCAGCTCTTCGACGAACATGCGCTCGATCTTGTCGGCCAGACCGATCGCAACGAGATCGGAGCCGAAGATGGCGGCGTTCGACAGGATCGGACGGAGCTGACCCGCGTAGGTCTCGGGCTTGCCGACCTCGATGCCGGCCAGTGCGGCCTGCAGCTCATCCTTGAGCGGGTCGGACGAGACCTCGATGGGGTTCATCTCATCATCGACCGCCAGCAGGTAGCGCAGCCAACCCGCGATGGCCAGCGGCAGGGCAACCAGCGTGTCCAGATCGCGGCCCTCGGCCACGTAGCTCTTGATGGTCTCACCGAAGCGGATGCCGACCTTTTGGGAGGTATCGGTCGCAATGCGCTGGGGTGCGTCCGGCATGAACGGGTTCGGGAAGCGCTGACCGACGACCTCGTCGATGAACGCCTTGGGGCTGAGGATCTTGGGATCGACGACGACCGGCAGGCCCTCCTGATAGCCCAGACGGCGGATCAGAGCGACGATGTCCGCATCCTCCATCTCCTTGGAGATCAGCGTGTAGCCCAGCATGCAGCCGTAAACGCTCATCGCGGTGTGCGGCGGGTTCAGACAGGTGGTGACCTTCATGCGCTCGGTGCAGTTGACCGTGTCGCGGTCGGTCAGGTAAACGCCCGCCTTCTCGAGCGGCGGACGGCCGTTCGGGAACAGATCCTCGACGACCAGATACTGCGGCTTTTCCGCATTGACGAAGGCCGCGGTATAGGTGTTCTTGGTCGTGACGAACGGCGAAATGCCCTCGAGACCGTCCGCGATAAGCTGTGCCTCCACGCTGGCGTTGGGGCGTGGGGTGATCTTGTCGATCATCGACCACGGGAAGGAGACCTGTTCGGTCAGATAGGCCAGCGCGTCCGCGCTGATCTTGCCGTTCTTCGCCCAAGCCTTGGCGATGTCGAGGATGGCGCTCTGGAGCTTTTCGCCATTGTGCGAGCAGTTGTCCATCTCCCCCGCCTCGATCAGGCGCTGGCAGAGAACAGCCGGAAAAATACGGAAGATGTTGCCCGCGCCGAAGTGCAGCCACTGGGGCTTTGCCTTGGTGTTCTGCGCGATCTCGGCCGGGTCGAAGGTGGGCAGGTGATAGCCTGCCCAGTTCTCCGGATGCTTCAGGGATTCATAATTCAGTTTCATGATATTCAAACCTTTCCATCCAGCTTGTCCAGCAGATCCCACGCGCCCAGCAGGTACATGATGCCCAGCGCGCGGTCATAGAGGCCATAGCCCGGGCGGCACTGCTCGTTCCAAATGTGGCGGCCGTGGTCGGGACGGATATAGCCGGTGTAGCCGCAGTCGTGGTACGCCTTGATGATGTTCAGGATGCCGACGTCGCCGTCGCAGTCGCGGTGGGAAACCTCGGAGAAGTCGCCGTTGTCAAAGTGCTTGACGTTGCGGATATGCGCGAAGGCGATGCGGTCGCAGTAGGTGCGGACGATATCGGCCACATCGTTCTTGGGGTTCGAGCCGAGCGAGCCCGAGCACACGCACAGGCAGTTGTTCGGATGATCGACCAGCTTGAGGAAGTAGCCGATGGATTCCTTATCGACCAGCAGACGGGGCAGGCCGAAGATATCCCAGGGGGGATCGTCCTGATGGATCGCCATTTTGATGCCGGTCTCCTCGCAGGTCGGCATGATCGCCTCGAGGAAGTACTTGAGGTTCTCCCACAGCTTTTCCTTGGTCACGGGTGCGTAAGCGTCAAACAGCTCCTTCAGCTTGGCCATGCGCTCGGGCTCCCAGCCCGGCATGGTGTAACCCTTGCAGCCCTCGAGGATGTAGTTCGCCATCTCCATCGGATCTTCCTTGATGAGATCCTTCTGATAGAACATGGCGGTAGAACCGTCGGCGAGCGGATGGAAGAGGTCGGTGCGCGTCCAGTCGAAGACGGGCATGAAGTTGTAGGTGACAACCTTGACGCCCGCGTCCGCGAGGTTGCGCAGCGTGGTCTTGTAGTTTTCGATGTACTGGTCGCGGGTCGGACGGCCGATCTTGATGTCATCATGGATATTGACCGACTCGACGACGTCGATGTTGAAGCCGGCGGCCTCGATGCGCGCCTTTTCAGCCGCGATCTCCTCAGGCTCCCAGATCTCGCCCGGCTGCTTGTGGTGCAGCGCCCAGACGATGCCGGTCACGCCCGGGATCTGCTTGATCTGCTCCAGCGTGACAGAATCGTTGCCTTCGCCGTACCAGCGGAATGTCATTTGCATAACAGGTTTCCTCCTTCTATTTTGAAATAGAGATCAGTCAAACGTCAGTACGATCTTGCGGATCGACGGATCGTGGGTATCATTGAAATCGAATGCCTTCTGGGCATCGAGGAAGTGGAAGGTGTGCGAAACGCTGCCGCTCAGGTCGGCCTTGCCCGCGTTGACCAGATCAATGACGGTCTGGAAGCGGCGGTTCTGCAGGCGGCTGCCGCGCACGTCAAGCTCCTTCGAGGTGATAGCGAACTGATTGATCTCGTCCGCCGCCACGCTGAAGCCCATTGTGATGACACGGCCGGCATTGCCGGTCGCACGGCAGGCGGTCAGCAGGCTGCCTTTGAAGCAGGCCGCGTCAATGGTGACGGTCGGGCCGTAGCCGTCGGTCAGCTCGTGCGCACGGGCGACAACGTCCTCGGTGCGGCTGTTGATGACGTCGGTCGCGCCGTTTTTCAGGCATTCCGCCAGCTTTTCATCATCAATGTCTACCATAATGAGCTTGTTCGGATGATAGAGCCGCGCGATGCGCAGGATGCTGTTGCCCAGTGCGCCCGCGCCGATGATCATGAGGTTGTCCTCCTCACACAGCTCGGCACGGCTGCACGACTGCACAGCGATGGTGGTCGGCTCGATCATGACAGCGTCCTCGTCGGACAGGGATGCGGGCAGCGGGTAGCAGTCCTGTTCAGGCACGGCCATGTACTCGCGGTAGCCGCCGTCCAGATGGACGCCGCGCACCTTGAGGTTGCCGCAGACGTTGGGACGGCCCTTGCGGCAGGCGTAGCACGTGCCGCAGGCGGTCACCTGGTCGATAATGACGCGGTCGCCCACCTTGCGCGTCGTGACCGCGCTGCCGACCTCGACGATCTCGCCCACCATTTCGTGACCGATGACGCGGGGATAGGTTGCCGCCGCGTTCGTACCGTGGTAAATGCCGACGTCCGAGCCGCAGATACCCGCCGCCTTGATCTTGACAAGCACCTCATTCGGCTGCTCGATCTTCGGCATCTCCATGTCGATCACTTTGAGTTCATTCGGTTTTACAATTTGAATTGCTTTCATTATCTTTTTACTCCTTTGCATCCACTCTGTCGAGCATTGCAGAGTTTTTTCGGGTTGTTATCTGAATAGTTCGCCAGATCAGCCGCCTGTGAAGAAATTCATCGGCACAGTAACAATCTGCGGGAAGAGCACCATCAGGATGGCGCCCAGCGCCGCAGTAGAAGCGACAGCGGAGCCCATAATGCTGGCGAAAAGCAGGATCGCCAGGATGGAAACATAGCCCAGGCCGCCCCGGACGTGACCTACGACCGCGTTGGCGAAGTTAACGATTCGCTTGGTGATGCCGCCACGGTTCATCAGTTCGCCGGTCAGGACAAAGAACGGGACTGCCATCATCGAGAAGGAATCCGCACCCGAGAATAGATTCTGGGAAAGGATCTGCGCGTTGAAGCCGTTGAGGAACAGCATCATGCAAACGCCGCTGAACAGCAGGGAGAAGCAGATCGGAAGGCCGATCAGAATACCGCCTACCAGCGCCGCCAGAAATACGATCAATGTCATCTTTATTTACCTCCCTTGTCGTCCTCCGAGACACCTGTCACGATGCTCGAGATCTCATCCGGATGGGTGACCGCATGCGCAATATTGGCAATCGCCAGGATTGCAATGGAAACACCGGTGATGATGCCCGCGCTGTACAGCAGGGCGTAGGAAATGCCGAGCGCCGCCGTGCGGGACGCCACGTTCTGAACGACCATCTTAATCGAGCCATGCACCAGAATCGCCATAAGAACGGCAATCAGGGACTGAGAGATCACATACAGAATCATCTGGAGCCGCGGGCTGACCTTGGAAGTCAGCATATCAACGGTCATATGCCCGCCTGCGCGCATGGCGCTGATCGCGCCGATGTAGGTCACAAACACGAACAGATAGCGCGACAGCTCCTCCGACCAGGTGAGGCCTGAGTTGAAGACAATGCGCAGCACCACGTTCAGGAATACGAACAGAACCATCAGGCCGGTCAGAATACCGGTAAAATAGTCGATGCCCTTGAACAGCTTATCGAGAAACGTTTTCATAATGCCCTCCTTATTCGATGCCGGCGATCATCTCACGGACATCATCTGCCCAGTCGTACTGCGAATCCAGATAATCATATACGGGCTGGATCTTTTCGGTCATCTTCGCCTGATCTTCTTCGGTCAGATCGGTAACGATCAGCCCTTCGTCGATCATGAACTGCTTGTCGGACGCCAACTGGTCAACGTACATATCCCACGCAGCATCGGAGGTCGCTCGCGCCGCTTCCTCGAAGATTGCACGGTCAGCTTCGTCAATGCTGTCCCAGAATGGCTCGCCGGCGAACAACTCAAGCGACGAAATAATGTGGTTGGTGTTATAAATATAATCCTGTACTTCAAACCAACCTTCGCTTTTGACCGTGGACAGCGGGTTGTCCTGACCATCTACAACGCCTTGCTCCAGAGAGGTGAAAACCTCGCCCATATCCATGATGACAACATTTGCACCCAGGCTCTCTGCAAGCCGCACATGGATCGGATTGTTGGGCATGCGGAGCTTCTGACCCGCGAAATCCTCCAGGCTGCACAGCTCCTTGTTCGAACTGAATGCACGCGCACCGTTCGGGAACCAGCCAAGCAGCTCAACCGGCTGTTCGCTTTCAACTTCCTCTGTGATATAATCACCCAGCTCGCCCTGATAACAGCGCCGCGCATGCTCCACATCACGGAAGATGAACGGGAAATCAGGAATTGCCATGACCGGGGTTTCGGACCACATTGACGTACCAACGACGCACATCTCTACGATACCGTTTCGGGTGTAGTCGTAGGTAACCTTCTCGCTGCCGAGCACGCCAGAGGAATACAACTGCACAGAATAACGGCCTTCCGTTTTCTCCTCCACCATCGGCTTGAACACCTGTTCCATCGCAATGGCAGCCGGCGTTGAACCAGATACACAGATCGCGACCTTGACCAGCTTGCCCCCTCCGTTCTGACCGGAGCAGCCACTCAGCAGTCCAGCCGCCATCACACTTGCTGTGAAGCCAGCCAATCCCCGTTTGACAATTTGTGTTTGCTTCATGTGATGATTTCCTCCTTATTCTTTTTCTGAAGGGCCCTTTACTGATATACTAACATGTCAACATGTCATCGTTAATTATTCATAGTTGACGATGATTTTTAGGTATTTTTATGCACATTGCTGGTTCGTGACGAGAGATTGCTTAAAATGCAGAAAAAGCCTGATTTGCGAGTGAAATCACTTGCAAATCAGGCTTTTTCGAGAATAAATGAATTTATAGAGAGCCGATCCGGATACCAACCGGTTCGTCGCCGGTCTTGAAATAGTCTGGGTGCAGCTTGATGAGATCGGTTTTTTCGTAGTTGATCTTTTTGACATGATCGGTCAATTCACGCCGCGCCGTTTCATGCTCCCCATGCTCCAACAGATCGACGATTTTGATGTGCTGCCGGATCGCGCCCACGATTGTGTCCTCATTTTGGACAGTCAAGATTCGGATCCGGTTATAATGGCCGTTGACGCTCATAATGGTGTCCCAAGCCAGCCGCTGCCCGGCCACATCAAAGAGCAGCTTGTGAAGCTGATTATCGCAATGCACAAAGTCAGCCCATCGATGCTCCTTGTGACAGTTCTTCTGCTGCTCGATCAACTCACGCAGCTCGGTAAAATGCTCCGGACGGCATTTCGCCAGAAACAGATCGACGACCGGGAGTTCCAGGCTTTCACGGATAAAACGCTCCTGCTCGACCCGATCGAGGTCGATGCGGGAAACCATGGTCTCCCGCTGCGGGACAATGTCAACCAGCCCTTCGCGCTGTAGTCGAATGAACGCCTCACGCACCGGTGTGCGGCTGACATTCAGCCGGGTCGCCATTTCCTGCGTGCTCATAACCGTGCCCGGTGCAAGCTGCAATTCCAGAATCGCTTCTTTTAAGGCGCGATAAACCGCGCCCTGTACCGAATTATCTATATTGATCCGAGCCATGCGAATCGATGCCTCCATATCCTCCCATTATAATAAGTATATCTATCTAATAGGCTAACACAACGGATGTGTAATTTCAAGTATCAACATAGAATTTCCCGTTCGCATGATCCTGTATCTGGAGATCAAATTTTTGTCTCACCGATCGGGACGAATCACTCGATTGATCAATCGGCACGCGTGTGCTATGATAAGAACGCGAACGGGTAACGTTCGGTGCCTTCATCACAGAACTCCGTGACAGGCTGCTGCTTCTGGAAAAAGGCGGTTTTTAAAGCAAAAAGGTGACAAAACAATGAAAAAACGCAAATTTGTTTTCCTGATCGTACTTTCCCTGCTGTTCCTTGCAGGGGCTGCCGTATTCCTGTTCTGTTCCAATCAGGAGAGCTTCACAGGCAGCCGCATCAAAAATCCGGACGCCTATTTGCTGGACATTGATCGAATGAACGGGACGGATCTGCACACGCTGGAGCTGCACGAGGGTGATTCTCTTCAGATTCGTTTGAAAACGGAGAAAGGCGCTCTGTATATGGAGATCAAAGCGCCGGACGGAACCGCGATTTATCAGGGAAACGGGAAAGAAACCACAGATTTTACCGTAAACATCCCGGAAAGCGGCGTCTATACCGTCGTCGTCGAAGCCCGGCAGGCCAAAGGAACCATTCATATCTTCAAAAAAGGATAACGGAGGTGTCGCATGGATCCGACCGGAGCGGTTTTGTCTCAAAATAGGCGCAATTGCTCTCCCGCCTGTTTGTCCTCAAACTGCTGCATATAGGCAAACAGCGCGTCCGTCCGCCATTCGATCCCGGCACGCTCGCATTCCCGCCGCACGAGCGCCATCAGCTCCCGCTCCCGCGGCGACGGGAGCATGTAGGCGCTGCCGTAAGTCTGAATGTACCGCTCTTTCATGCCCGGAAAATGCTCGTCCAGCTTCTGATAAAAATACTGCCGGTCTCCGTCCCGAAGGGTTACGCCGATGCCGAACGTGACGACTCCATATACGCCCGCGTCCCGGCATGCATCGAGCAAATGGCGGATGTTTTCCTCAGTGTCGTTGAGAAACGGCAGAATGGGCGTCAGCCAGACGATCGTTGGAATGCCTGCCTCCTGCATCTGCTTGAGCACCTCGATCCGCCGGGCGGTCGTGCAGACGTGCGGCTCCAAAATCCGGCAGAGCGCTTCGTCATAGGTCGTCAGGGTCATCTGCACCACGCACTTCGTCTTCCGGTTGATGCTTTTTAACAAATCCAAATCCCGCAGGATCAGGTCGGACTTCGTCTGGATGGAAAGGCCGAAGTCGTATGCGTCGATCAACTCCAGACACCGTCTCGTCAGCCGCAGCTCCCGTTCCAGCGGGAGATAGGGGTCGCTCATCGCCCCGGTGCCGATCATGCACCGGCTCCGCTTCCGGCGCAGCGCCTGCTCCAGCAGCTCGGGCGCGTTCACCTTGACCGCAATGTCCTCAAAGGCATGGTTCATCTGATAGCAGGTGCTCCTCGCGTCGCAGTAAATACAGCCGTGCGTGCAGCCCCTGTATAAATTCATTCCGTTCTGCACGGAAAGGATTCCTTTTGCTCTGATTTCGTGCATATTCTACTCCTAACGGAAAGCGCCCCGGCCGGGGCGCCTTTTTTCGTTTGATGCGTGCCGTGCTCAGGCGGTGCTCAGCCGGTGCCCAAGCCGTGCTCAGGCTCAAAAAGCCTGTGCTCAGGCCGTGCTCAGCGTTTTTTTCGCAGTAAATACCGTTTCCGGTACTTGAGCTGCACATATCGCATGATTTTCTGATAATAAACCGGGTTTACCGCGCCGCCCAGTATGCCGATGACCGGAAGCCCCTGCACGAACTTCGCCGCCAGCAGCTCGGCCGCGAACGTATGCGCCGTTTTTTCGATCTGCGCCCGCAGGCGGTCATGATCGGGGATCTCATATACTGTTTGACCGAAGTATGCGTCGACCTCCTGATTGAGCACCGCCCAATCCGCACCCGAAGTCATCGCGGCCTCGATCATTTTCAGGATGAGCAACTTTTCCCCGGGCGACTCATAATCGAATCCGTACCGGAGCGCCGTTTCATAGACGCCGCGCAGCAGCACGCCCACCCAGATCGCGATATCGGGCAGTCCGACGCCGAGCACGCCCAGACCGACGCCCTCGACCGTGGTCACGACCGTATTCAGGGCATTGCTTCCGAACGCGCCCGAGCGGATGCGCCCCAGCTCCTTCCGTCCGCCCTTCAGATCGACGGCATAATCGTTGATCTGAAACTCCTTTTCGAGCGCGTCCCGGTCGTAGGTCTTCTCGATGACTGCCGCACCCTTTTCAAAAATGAGAGAAAACGCCGTGGAGAAGGCTTTTTGCAGGCCGTTCATGACCTTTTCCGGGATTCTGTGTTCCAGCTCCGATTTCCAGCGCGGCGTCTGGCGCTGCTGCGCGCACCGAAGGAGCTTCTGCTCCTCCCACTCGATCTTCTGCAATTCCTTCTCCACGGGAGATCGCTTTGCTTTTCCGAATCCCATCCGGAAACACCCTCCTTCGGTTATTTCCCTGCGTTCAAATGCTTCATGAGCTTCCAGAATTCGCTGCGGGTCTCGGGCATGGTGCGCTCCTGATCCAGAAATACCACCCGGCTCATCGCCTGCGCCAGCTCATAAAAGAACCGCGCGTCATACCAGGCGGCGGGCGTTTTCCGCTCCTCTTTGGAAATGGATGCAACCGATGGCTGACCCCGTTTTTCCCCTCGCCGCAACGTCCATCGGTATCTGAAGGAGTTAAACGGGCGGCAGGCCATGCAGCAGCTCTTCGATCAGCCGGTTCACCTGCTCCGGGGCGTCCGTATTCGAATTGTGTCCCGCTCCCTTGATCCATTCCAGACGAATGCCGGTCTTTTTATGCCACGCCTTGTTATACCGGATGCACGATCCCGCCCGATCCCGTTCTCCGCAGATCAGGAGAGCCGGGCAATCTATTGGATACGGCAGGTCTGCTTCCATGGCCTCTGCCAGCATACGGAAGCCGTGTCCGGCAATCGCCGCGTACCGCGCCTGATCCCCGTCATACCCCATCATGATTTTCCGCATCAGCTCCCGCCCGTATGCAGAGGTGGCCACGCCGTCTGTACCCGATTTCAGCAGCCATTTCCAAGGGTAATGCCGATAAACCGGCTCCATCCGCTTCAGCAGCCAAAGCTCGAGGCCTGTGACATACTGCCGCTGCAAGGGTGCGGAATCAATGGACACAAAACCCCGGAGCTTCCCCGGAAACCGCTCAGCATAAGCCTGTCCGACATATCCGCCCATGGATTGCCCAACGATCACCGGCTTTCGCACGCCCTCGGCGCGCAAGATCCCATCCAGCCATCCGGCCTGATCCATCAGCGTAAACGTCAGGGCAAACGGCCACGAGGCGGCATGCGCCGGCGGGTCCCAGACCAGCACATTTTCCCGGTCTGCAAAATACGCCGTCTGCTTTTCAAACAGCCTGTGGTCGGCTGTCAGACCGGGCAAAAAGACAAGCGTCTCCCGCGTTGGGTCGATGTGCTCCGTCACCCAATAATGAATTGCTCCGCAAGGTGTTTCATACCGTTTTTCTATCATTGAAACCGCCTACTTTTCCACCGTTTGTCTCTATTATAGCACGCGGATACGCGGTTTGGCAGCACCGTTTGCACCCAATCGCAGACCCGACTCAAAAAACATGAATTTCGGAATTGATAGAATTTAAAAGTTAGCGTATACTAACTTTCGAAATGCGCAGGAACTCCATGTGCGGCCAATTTCATGTGGAGACTGCGCATTGATTTTGAATCTGAGTTAGTCTAAACTAACTACTTGAGGAGGGATCTTTATTCGAGAACGGCATGTAACCCTGACGCTGGCGATCGTTCTCGCGGTCTTGTCGGTCATTTCCCTGTTTGTCGGTGTGATTGATATCAAACCCGCGTTGCTGCTGGCCGGAGACGTCGAGCATCTCCATTCCCGACTGCTATGAGGGCATCGAGGGTCAGTCTGTGACGATCGAGGACGGCACAGTAAACATCAACGCCTGTGATGACGGCATCAACGCCGCCGGAGGCGCGGACGGCTCCGGCGCGGCACGCGGCTTTGGAAAGCAGGATTCGTTTTCAGCGGATGAAAGCTGCTTTATCACCATCAACGGCGGCACGATCACCATCGTATCCGACGGCGACAGCATCGACTCGAACGGCAGCCTGACCGTCAACGGCGGCACGCTCGAGCTCACCTGCAATGGAAACGGCAACACCGCCATCGACACCAACGGCGCCTACACCAACAACGGCGGCTCGGTCACAACCAACGACGGCTCTGAATCGGGCGCCGGCGGCAAGGGCGGCGGTATGCCGCGCGAAAGCGGAAAGAGCGGCAAAAGCGGAACACGGCCTGATTCCGCTTCGCAGACCCCGGATGCAAACGCTTCCGCGTGACGCACCCGTGCCGCTTTCCCGGACGGCTTCGATCTGCTGCGGCGAAATCTGTCCCGGAACGGTTGTTTCTCTCTCCCAAATAGGCTATAATAAAAGAAACCTTGATCGGATGGATTCCGTCGGCCAAAGCGCAGGTCGAAATCTGATCGGGTGCAAGCGAACATGGGGGGAAAACCGAGATGAGCAAGACTGCCCGGACGAACGCCGAAAAACCGGATGAAAAAGCCGCCCACACCGGACACCGTGCCCGGATGTATGAGCGGATCGACCGGGATGGCTTTTATGGACTGGCGGACTATGAGCTGCTCGAGGTGCTGCTGTTCGCCGTCGTTCCCCGCGCCGACACCCGCCTGCTGGCGCACCGGCTGATCGCCCACTTCGGCACCTACCACCGGATCTTCGAGGCGACCGACGACGAGCTGCGCGCGGTCGATGGCGTCGGCCCGAGTGTTTCCCGCTATCTGCGTCTGCTGGGCACGCACGAGCAGCGCGTCCGCGCCGACCGTACCCGATACGGAATGCGCAATGTCCCGCTCAATACCGCCGAACGCATCCGCGAATATGTCCTGCCCCAGTTCATCAGCGCCCGGGAGGAGCGCATCCTCCTCATCACGCTCGATTATGAGCTTCGTCCGATCAGCTCACAGTTCATCTCCGAGGGCGGGGTCGACGGGGCCGACCTCGACCCGCGCGCGGTGCTCACGGCCGCGTCCCGCGACAAGGCTGCCGCCGTGCTGCTGGCGCACAACCATCCGCGCGGCGACGCAGTTCCCTCCCACGACGATATCCGAACGACTGAGATGCTGATTCGTCTGCTGGACAGCGTCGGCGTCACCCTATACGAGCATCTGATCGTGACCGAGCACGCGTCCACCGGCATGATCGAGCGCGGCTGGTGCACCCTGCCGCCCCCGCGTGAACCGCACCGCAGATGACGGGCGCCGACCGGTCGCCTGCCTTTTCTGAACGAAACAGCATGGACAGGACCATATCAAAAAGTATCAGGAGGAACAAAGATATGGCGACAAGGCCTCTGCCGAAACCGGCGGCGGAACGTACCCTGCAAAAGAAATATCGGCAGCTGGCCGTCGATACAAAGGGGCGGTTGGACGTCTCGACCGAACAAGGCGCACAGCTTTCCAAGCTGCTGCACACCTATTGTGCTGCTTTCTGCAACCTGTACGGAACGATTCCCGTGCGTGCGGCGTGGGATATCCTCCGCGAAAGCGAACCCGCACTGATCAGCGAAAAAAAGCTCCTGAAAAAGGATTTTTTGGCGTTCACCGATATCCTTCGGGCGGAGATGCTGCCCTACTACGTTCTGGAGATCGACGAGCTGTATTCCGAAGAACCGGCCGGAAAACCGATCGACCGCGAATTCGTCAGCAAGGCGCTCGTCCAGCACGGACAAGGCCGTTTTTCGGATTATGATATGCTT
The DNA here is from genome assembly GCA_021531865.1 of Butyricicoccus pullicaecorum. GTDB lineage: Bacteria > Bacillota > Clostridia > Oscillospirales > Butyricicoccaceae > Butyricicoccus. Next base: position 65,672 of record JAFBIW010000012.1, read on the forward strand.
CTCGACGCGCAGGCGGACAAGCCCTTCTGCCTGATGGAGCGGGACAAGCTGCTCGCCTGGGCGGACGCGCAGACCTTTTTCCGCTCACCGCAGGCCGTGCGGCTGCGCCGGTTTTTGGACACCTTGCGCGTTTCCAAGCAATGCAAGAACAAGGATGTGCACGGAGATCCCATCCGCGGAAAACAGCTGAATCAATTTATCTTTTGGAGCGACTCCGAGTCCTTCTATTATACGCACGCCAAGCGCGATTGGGAGCGTCAGATGCTTGCCGCAGAATATAACGTTACCTTTTCCGAAAAATTGATGCGCCGGATCACGCGGAGCATCCAGCTTGGCAGCGCCCGCGTTCCGATGACCCAAATGCTCGAATGGCGCGTGCGAGAGCTGAACGAGGTTGGCGTCCTGCTCACGCAGGATCAGTTTTCCGAGCTGGTGCGATACATGATGGAATACAACAACAGGAGCCATCTCTGGTGCAATCGCGGCTGGACGCCTGAGGAACTGTCCGCCGCGACAGCGCGCACCGGCGCACCCGAGATCACCTTCGGCCCCGGAATCCAAGCGATGATCGCAAACGGTGAGATGGACAAGGCCGAGCTGCTGCGTGAGTTTGCCAAACGCGGATTCCGTGTGTCAGACGATTGACGCGGCTGCAAACCGGCTTTTCCCCTTTTTCTTTGCGAAATTTACAACAACCCCGGCTGTATTGTAAGACAGCCGGGGTTTTCTGTTCCTCTGATTGCGGTTCACACGCTTTCTCAGCCCTCGCTGTGCGGGAAGTCGAGCGGCAGGGGCGCGGGTCGGTCAAAGCGCGTCTCCGGCTCGCAGAACACGTGAGTATGTGCCGAGCGCAGGATGCACTCCATCACCTCGAGCGAGTGCAGCGCCATCTCGCCGGACGCGCGCGGCGCACGGTTGTTGTGCAGGGCATAAACCAGATCGACCAGTCCGATGCCGCGCGGGTTCTCCGCGTGGCTGACCGAATTGAACGAATGCCGGTTGGGCACGACCGTCCACGGGGTGTCCACATGCTCGGGCTTGCGCGCTGGGTCGGCCCAGCGGTATTGCGCGGGCGTGCGCAGCAGCGTATCGCCGCCGAACAGGTTGGGGCCGGAGATCGGGTCCTTCTCGTCGATCAGCACCGTGCCCTCCGTGCCGTACAGCTCGAGCCGGGGCAGCTCGGAATCCCATACGTCAAAGCTGCAGGTCAGCGTCACGACCGGGCCGGACTCAAATTCGAGGATTGCGTTGATGTGGGTATCCACATCGACCGGGAGCACCTGTCCCTTGCTCGGCCCCGAGGGCACGGTGCGGGTCTCGCCCGCCTTACACGCCATCGCGCACACCCGCTTGACCGGGCCGAGCAGGCTGAGCAGCGCCGTCATGTAGTACGGCCCCATGTCATAGAGCGGCCCCGCGCCGGGCTGGTAGAAAAACGCGGGCGACGGGTGGTGGAACTCGTGCCCATGACCGACAAAATACGCGCCGCCGCCCGTGATGCGCCCCAGACGGCCGCTGTCGATCAGCTCACGGATATTTTGCAGCCGTCCGCCGAGGAAGGTGTCGGGTGCGCAGCCGATCAGCAGACCCTTTTCCCGCGCCAGCTCGACCAGCTCTCTGCCCTGCGCATAGGTCATGGCGAGCGGCTTTTCGGTATACACATGCTTACCCGCCCGCAGCGCGGCCAGATTGTATTCATAATGCGCCTGCGGCGTGGTCAGGTTCAGAACGAGGTCGACCTCCGGGTCGGCGATCACCTCGGCGCCCGAGGCATACGCGCGCGGGATCCCATGCTGCGCCGCCTTGCGCTGCGCCTTTTCCAGTCCGCGGGAGGCGCAGGCGACCACCTCGACGGCGTCATATTTCTTCAGATTGTTCAGATATACGTCGCTGATGTCGCCAATTCCGATGACACCGATACGAATTTTCTCCATTGTACCTCGCTCCTTTTCTATCAATATGATATCGTTTTTGATCCCTCTGTCAGCGCAGCGCATCCGATTCCATCGTCATCTCTGTGCTCCCGATCCCGGAAAACGCCAACGCCTTCCATCGGGCGAGGCGCACCAATCACAATATGACCGTCAAATACAAAATGCAGGCCGGATGCCGGGTGAAAAATCTTCCGTCAGCTCCTGCGGCGGCGTCCATTTGGCATTGATCTCCGCCATGACCGCGTCCGGGTTTGACCCGCACGACCAGCTCGATGACCGTTTCAACCGCAAGAACCATAATGGAATCTTATATGATACAAATATTATACAAAAAAACAATACGCCTTGTCTATGCTATCCTCGTCAGAGCATAAAAAAACAGGGCACGCATTTATAAGAAAAGGGCGAGCCCGGATGGGCTCGCCCTTTGCGTTTGGTATGGAATTACTGGTTGGCTTCGCAGAAGCGCATGAGCATGGCGGCGGTTTCCGCACGGGTCGCGCCCGCCTTGGGCGCAAGGGTGCCGCTGCCGTTGCCGGTCATCAGGCCGGTCTCAATCGCCCACTGCATCGCGGTGACCGCGTAATCGCTGATGCTGGACGCATCGGTGAACGCGGACAGGTCACCCGCGCCGAGCGGACAGCCGACCGTGCGCCACAGCATGACGGCGAGCTGCTCGCGGGTGATTGAGCCGGACGGGTTCGAGCCGTCGGAAATGCCGTTTGCAATCGCCCACTGCTGACCCTTTTCGTACCAGTTCGCGCCGCCGGTGGTGTCCGCGCCGCTGCGGCGGGCGAGGATCGTCCAGATCATCGCGCGGCTGGTGGCGGCGGACGGTGCGAAGGTGTCCGCGCCCATGCCGGTCATCAGACCGTTCGCGTAGACGTACTGCACCGCCGTGTCGATCCAGGAACCGGCCGCAATGTCGGCAAACGGATGCGTGGTCGGCTGCTCCACCTCGGTGGCGAGAACGAAGGTCGCCTCAACGGTGATCTTGGACGCGGGCATGGTGAAGGTGTACTTGCCGTCGCCCTTGTCCTTGAGCTTGACCTCGTCGCCGTCCGCGTCGGTGACCGTCAGCGTGTCGAGCACATAGCCGTCGTCGGGCTTCACCGTGATGGTGACGGTGTCGCCCTTAACGGCCTTGGCGTCGGACAGCTTAACCGTGCCGTTCTTGGACTTCTCAGCCGAGACGGCGTAGGTCTTTTCGGAAGTGGAAGAAGAACTGCTGCTGGAACGGCGGGAGACGGTCAGGGTGCCGGGAAAATAGGTGATGGTGTAGTTTGCGATGGCCTCCGGGCCA
>JAFBIW010000013.1 GCA_021531865.1 Butyricicoccus pullicaecorum
GCCGGTACGTCCGGGTAAACCACAGCGCCGGCGAACATGGTGAACGCGCATGCGAACGCCAGTACCAGTGCGAGAACCTTCTTCAGATTCTTCATAAGGTTTTTTCCTCCTTTTATTTTTGGGGACTTTCACCCCTTTTGGTATGCTCCCATCTTAGCAAAGTGTTCTGACGATTTCAAGTTTTCCGGGATACGTGTAACACAACGGTAATCATTTGTTACTTATTTCCTCTTTTTTATGACATTTATGCTCTCCATACCGTTTATTTCGTTCCAAATCATACAATTTGTAATTTCCATTCTTTCATTTATAACAGCGTATTTTTAACAGCCGAAAATCCGCAAAAAAAGAAGCCCCTCGCAGGGGCTTCCCGGGAAATATCCAGTTTTTACAGGCTCTCGGCCTCGCGCAGCCAGACCTCCCCCACCGCGTCGGACGGCATCCGCCAGTCCCCGCGCGGCGAGAGCGTCACCGTGCCCACCTTGGGGCCGTCCGGAAGGCACGACCGCTTGAACTGCTGCGTGAAGAAGCGCCGGATGAAGGTCACGAGCCACTTCTTGACGACCGCCGGCTCATACACGCCCTCAAACGCACGGCAGGCCACCCGGTAAATCTTGCGCGGCGGGTAGCCGAAGCGCAGCATATAATACAGGAAGAAATCGTGCAGCTCGTACGGGCCGACCAGCTCCTCCGTCTTCTGGCTGATCTCCCCGTCCTTGGGCGGCAGCAGCTCGGGCGACACCGGCGTGCCCAGCACGTCCAGCAGGATGCCCTTCAGCGGCTCGGGCGAACGCGCCGCCTCGAACGCCGTCAGATACCGCACGAGCGTCTTCGGAATCGAGGCGTTGACGCCGTACATCGACATGTGGTCGCCGTTGTACGTCGCCCAGCCCAGCGCCAGCTCGGACAGGTCGCCCGTGCCGATCACCATGCCGCCCTCCTGATTCGCCAGGTCCATCAGGATATACGTCCGCTGACGCGCCTGCGCATTCTCAAACGTCACGTCCAGCTTGTCCGGATCGTGCCCGATGTCCTTGAAGTGCTGGGTCACCGCCGCCTTGATGTCCACGCAGTCCAGCCGCGCGCCGTACGCCTCGGCCAGCTTCTCCGCGTTCGACTTCGTCCGCCGCGTCGTGCCGAAGCACGGCATCGTCACCGCGTGGATGCCGTCCCGCTCCCAGCCCAGACGGTCAAACGCGTGCACCGTCACGATCAGCGCCAGCGTTGAGTCCAGTCCGCCCGACAGGCCGATCACCGCCGACTTCGCCCGCGTGTGACGCAGACGGGTCGCAAGGCCGGTCGCCTGCAGGTTCAGAATTTCCTCGCACCGCGCCTGCAGGTCGTCCTTGTCCGACGGCACGAACGGCGTCTGCGGGAAAACCCGCGTCAGGCGGGTGTCGCGCAACGGCAGGTCGAACGAAATCTCGGTCATCGGCTGCGCCGATGGCACAAAGGTGTTCATCCGCCGCCGGTCGTGCGCCAGACGACCCAGATCAAGCTCGGCCAGGGTCAGACCGGTCTCGAACCGCTTGGATTCGGCCAGCACCGCGCCGTTTTCACAGATCAGATCGTGCCCCGCGAAGACCAGGTCCTGCGTGGATTCGCCCATGCCCGCGTCCGCGTAGATATAGCCGCACAGCAGGCGCGCCGACTGGTTCGCCACCAGCGCCCGCCGGTAGGCCGCCTTGCCGATCAGCTCGTCCGACGCGGACAGGTTGACGATGACCGTCGCGCCCGCCTCGGCCAGCCGCCCGGAGGGCGGCGTCGAGACCCACAGATCCTCGCAGATCTCGCAGCCCAGCACGAAATCGGGCAGATTGCGGCAGCGGAAGAGCAGATCGACGCCGAGCGGCGCGGTCTGGCTGCACAGGGTGATCTCCCGGGTCGGCATCCCCGCGCCCGAGGTGAAGTGGCGGGCCTCGTAGAACTCGGAATAGTTCGGGATGTTCTGCTTGGGTACCAGACCGAGCAGGCGGCCCTTGTAGCAGATCGCGGCGCAGTTATACAGGGCCGCGCCCACCCGCACGGGCAGGCCGACCGCGATGACCATCGCGTAGCGGGCGGACGAGGCCAGAATGCGGGTCAGTCCGTCCTCGGCGGCGCGCAGCAGCGCGTCCTGCAGGAACAGGTCGCCGCAGGTGTAGCCGGTGATGACCAGCTCGGGGAAGACGCAGAGCGCCGCGCCCTTTTCGGCGGCCTCGCCGATCAGCTCCTCGACGCGGGCGGTGTTGTAGGCGCAGTCAGCGACGCGGATGCGCGGCGTGGCCGCGGCCACCCGGATAAAACCATCTTTCATACGGGGATCCCTCCATCATAAATCATGACTCATTACCTTTTATTATAAACGAAAGGCGTCCCTTTTACAAACACATTCTCACAGGTCGTACAGTCCGGCGCGGTCGTTGATGACGAGCACCTGCAAAACGCTGTCGGTCAGCGGCAGGTCACCGTTCTCGTCCCGGCGCAGATAGTTCTTGGCGAGCAGGTAGCGCACGGTCTCCCGTGCCCAGTCGGGCACCTCGCTCAGCGTGCGGTATTGCCGTTCCATCCGGTCTTCCCCTCCTTATGATATTACTGTCCCAGCTTGCGCAGGGCGGCGGCGCGCATGGCGCGGGCGGTCTCCTTGTCGATGCCGGCCGCGCGGAGCATATTGTCGGTCGGCATGACGCCCGCGTTCAGGAAGGCCATCGCGCGGCGGTAGGCCGTGTCCTCGGCGTCCTGCGCAAGACGGACGTCGCTCGCCTGCGTGTCGTTCCATTCCTTCTCGGCGGCGTCGGCGCGGTCGCGCACGTCTTGATACTGCTTGTAGGCGAAGTCGCGCTGGTCGGCAAAGATCTTGTAGTCCTGCGCGGCGGCGTCAGACTGACGGCGGTAGGCCGCGTCCGACAGACCGGCCAGCGTATCGATCTCGTCGGCCAGACTCTGCCGCTCGGCGGCATACATCTGCCACGCCAGCTTGTACAGGTCGGGCACGACGTCGGAGAGCTTGCTGTTGTAGTAATCGCGCGCCTGCGAGGCTGCGGCCGCTGCGGCGGTCGAGACCTGACCGCCCGACAGCGCCGCCGTTTCCGCGAGGGTATTGCGCGCGGCGCGGTCGCCCTCCCGGCGGTAGGCGGCGCGGTAGGCCTGAAAGGCCGGGTCATCCTCAGGGTCGTAGGAAAACGGCTCCTGCTCGGTCAGACGGGTGACCGCCTGCGACAGCTTTTCGGCGTAGGGGTCGGCCCACCCCGCCTGCGAGCCGGTCTGACCGGTCTCAGCCGCGGGCGTATAGCGGTTCTGCCGGTCGATGTAGTCGCGCGCGGCGGTGTAATAGCTGTCATAGGCGTACTGCTCGTGACCGGGCAGGCTCTCCGCCTTCTCGACGCGGCGGCGGAGCATATCCTCGACCTCAGCGGCCGACGCGCCCGCCTGCATCATGCGCATGAGACGGTCGGCGTAATCGACCGTCGGATCATAATTTCGATAAGCCAATGCTGGTTCCTCCTTTTGGGTCAGGCGATCTGGGTGCTGCCCCGGTAGATGCCGTCAGACCTGAAATAATAGTTGACGCCGCCCGCGCGGATCTGCACGTAGTCGTCGCCCTCGATGTAAATATGGCAATTCGCGCCGCTCTCCATCGAGATATGCGCGTCCGAGACCAGACGGATGTTGTTTTCGTTCGCGGTCTCGATGAAGAGGTCGGGATAGCGGCTGGAATAGACCTCAATGCGGCCGATCTCGTTTTCCGATTTGACCTTGCCGTTATAGAAGTACATGCCGCCCACCCCGTCGGTCGCGACGTTCAAGTCCCCGGTCGTGATGTTCGCGCCATTGATGACGCTCTCGCCCTCGGTCTCGAGGTCGCTGAAGGTCACCATACCGGTCAGGTCGATCGAATCGACCGTCTGCTTTAAGCTGGTGTACTTACCGTCCAGACCGGACACGGTCGAGGACAGGCTGGACGCGGTCTGATTCAGGCTGGAAATGCCGCCCTCCGCCGACTCGATCCGGCTTTCGAGGCTGTCGGCCGTCTGGGTCAGGCTGGACAGACCGCCCTCGGCGTTTTCGACCCGGGTGGTCAGCCCAGCCGCCGTCTGGGTCAGGCTCGAAATGCCGCCCTCGGCGTTTTCGACCCGGGTGGTCAGCCCGGCCGCCGTCTGCTCGACCTCGGACAGGTTGCCTGCCGCGTCGCGCAGCTCCCGGCGCAGCACGTCGAGCTCGGGCACGTTGTCCTCGTCCAGATTCATCAGGACGAAGCGGAGCTGCTCGGTCAGGGCGACGGCGTAATCATGCAGCCGCTTGACCGTGCCGGGCAGGTCGCTTTTGTCGTATTTGGGTAAGGAATCGTTGGTGAAAACCGCCATATACCTTCTCCTTTCGTTCGAATTACAGACTGCCGCCCGACCGGGTGCGGGTGACGAGGGCGCGCACGCGCATCCGTCCCCGGCCGGACAGGCGCAGGGCGAAGCGTTCGCCGTCCCGCAGGACGACCGGGATGCGCAGCACGCCGGGCGGCAGGACGGCGCCCGCCCAGACCGGCTCGAACGGCCCGCCGTCCGCCGACAGGCGGACGGTCAGCTCGCAGGTCGATTCGGGCTCGATGACGAGGACGATCCGGCTGAGCAGACGGCGCGCGCCGCGCGCGTCCCCGAAGGGGCCGAGGACGGCCTCCCACGCGGGAACCGCGTCCGGGTCGGGCGCGTACAGACCGTCGTCCCGCAGGGCGTACAGCGTCCCCGCCTGCCCGGCGAAGGCCAGCGCCTGTGTCTCGTCCTGCGGGGCGAACAGGCCGGTCTCGAGGTTCAGCGCCGTCGTCTCCCCCACCCCGGCCCGCAGTCCGGAAAGGTAGAGCGTGTGTCCGACCGCGCCCGCGCAGACCGATTCCCAGCCGTCCTCGCCCAGCGGGGCGCTCAGCCGGTCGGGCACGCCGCCGCCGTAGGCCATGAGGCCGTCCCGCGCCCACCAGTACACGGTCTCGCCCACGTTCAGAATCGAGCGCTCGCACCCGGCCTGCACGCCCGGGATACGGCTGACCTGCACCTGAAAGTTGGACGGCTTGACGCCGTAGACCTTGTGGACGCAGTCCTCCTTGAAAAAGAGGACATGGCTGGCATAGGCCGCGCAGCCGGTGAAGTCGCCGCCCGTGCCCACGGCGGTCTCCCAGCCGTCGCCCGCCAGACCCTCGAAGACGTTCCAGTTGCACGGGTCGCCCAGCACCGAGCAGCAGATCTTCCCATCGTGTACACCCCAGAGCCGGTTGTCCTTTTCGCAGACGAAGTCGAGCGCGGGCACGGCCCGGCGGGCGGTGACGGCGGCTTCGGCGCCGGATGCGAAGCATTCGGCGTCACAGGTGACTGTTTTGCCCGAAACCTCACGCACCACGACTGTTTTGTTGTTCTCGGTCAGGCTCGTGCAGCCCGAAAGGGTCACGCCGTCGCCCGCCCGGAAGGGCGCGTCGGTCTCAAAGGTGACTGTGTCCGCCGTGAACACCGCCTGCCCGATGGCGACGGCCTCCATCCCGGTCAGCCCGTCCGTTCCGGCCGTGTCAAAGAGCAGCTTATCGGGAAAAATCACGATTTTCGTGCCGATCACGGCGAGCTGGTGCCGCCCGGCCGAAACGCTGCCCCTGGCCGCGCCGTTCCAGTAAAATGTGCCGTCCGCGATCCAGCCCAGACCGCCGCAGGCGGCGACGAGGTCGGTCGCGTTTGTCAGGGCTTCCGTCCGCGCGAAGGGCGCGGACGGGCACAGGGCGGGAAAGCCGTCCGGGTCGAGCTGCCGCCCGGCGCGCAGGGCGCCGTCCGCCGGGCGTACCCGGCGGTCAAGCCCCGAAAAGCGGCAGACGGCGGTTTCGGCGGCCGCCTGCGGACGCAGGTACGGAAACTCAGGCATAGCCGCTCACCTCCGCCCCGGCGTCCGGAAGGCTTGCGCGGCGGCAGGCGCACGCGCAGCCCTTCCAAAGGGTCTGAAACAGCGCCATTTCGGCGTTGTAGCGGCTGTATTCGCCGTCCATCTGGGCCAGCATGGCCACGAGATAGTGCTCGTACAGCCCCTCGTAGGGTGCGGGCGCGGACAGGGCTTCGTCCGTGTCCGTCCCGTCCCGGGCGGGCAGACCCAGCACCTCGGTGCGCAGCAGGTTGTCGGCCTGCGCGACGATCGGAACGAGGGTCTCCTCGCCGTAGGCGTGCGGCCAGCGCGCGCCTGCCCGGTCGATGACCTCCTGTACGGTCATGTCCGTCCCCTCCCTTCGCTTAGGCAGGCGCGCGGTCGGCCGCGCGGCGCATCAGGTCTTCGGCCAGCCGATCCTGCTCCTCGGACGCGCGCAGCACCTCGGCAAACTGCGGGCGCACGCGCACCGGCACGCCCCGGCGGATCAGGCAGCTCTCGCCGTTGACACAGACGAACACATCGTCCTTGTAGCGGCCGCCGTCCGAAAACAGGGTGATCTCAACCAGCTCTTCTTCGTTCGTATGCTTGACACTCATAAACTGTTCCCTCCGAAAATCATGTCGTTTTTACGCAGGATATGCAGATTTATCCTGCAATCCTTCATTCACATACTGCATATTTATACCGCCTAAAAAGCGGCGGGAAATCAGCTCTCGCTGAAGGTCGAGGTGGTCTCGATGCGCACCATATAGGCCTCCTGCAGACGGACGGCGGCCTTGGTTGCCTTCCACGCGACCGACGCGCGCTGATCGAGCGGATCGGACGCGCCGCCCGAGCCGAGCTGCTTGACGATGAGCGTAAGGCCGCCGCCCTCGATCTCGCTGACGCCGTAGGCGTTGCCGCCCAGAATCAGGGTGGCGTACACGTCGCGGCCGTCCTTGCCCGCGCCCGGGAAGACCTTGGCCTCGCTCGTCTCGACGAAGCGGACGTTTTCGAGCTTGCCGATCTCGCCGCGGTAGATGCCCTCGGGGTCGGAATAGGACTTGACGCTGACCCACTTGGGATCGCTCATCAGGTCGTAGGCGACGTCGGGATGGATGATGCCGATGTAGCAGTCGTCGACCGGCTCGGCGTCGTTCTTCTTGAGGGTGCGCACGGCGCGGCGGACGGCGTCGACGGTCAGATAGTGGTTGCCCGAGGACGCGCCGCCGACGAGGGCGGCACGGGAGGACACCTGACCCTCGGCGTACTGCACGTTGGTGCCGCCCGCGAGCACCTCGCGGGTGATGGTGTCGAGCGTCTTGCCGGCCTGCGCGCCGAGCTGGCGGGCGGCGATGACGAGGTTGTTGTCGATGGCGGACAGGACGACCAGATCGGACAGCTCGACGTAGCCGCCGTACTGCTGGACGGTGGCCGAGACGGTCGAGATCGAGAGCTTCTGGCCGTCCGGGGTCACGCCCTCGGTCAGCGGGGTGGTCGCCTTGGGCAGCGGGCTGACCTTGCGGAACTCGATCGTCTTGCCGCCGCCCATCGGGATCGGACGCTTCTGGGCGAACTGGTCGTGCACGAGCTTGGGGTCGGCGCAGTCGATCAGATAGTCGTCGTAGTAGGTCTTCATCTCGGCGGACATGCCGGAATCGGACGAAATGTTGGTGTTGGATGCGAAAAGCTGTAAGTTGAACTGCATCATTTGCTTCCTCCTTATTCTGGTTGGATGCCGTCGGCGGCGGGTCTGCCCGTTCGGAACGCACTGGCCTGTCTTGCTTCATCGGTTGTCGGGTCATGGTTCCGGGGCGGGCCCTTCCCCGCCGCGCGGCGGCGGAACGGCTGTTACAGGGTGATGTGCTCCCCGGCGGCGGCACGGCGGGCAAGCGCGGCGCGCTCGGCCGGGGTGGACGCGCCGGTGTGCAGGGGCATACCGGCCTGCGGGGCGGCGCCGCCCTCACGCGGGCGGTTGGCGCGGGCACGGATGGCGGCGAGCGCACGGTAAGCGGCCTCCCGCTCGAGCCGGTCGCGGATCTCGTCCAGATGGACGGCCTCGTAGGCGCGGCGGACGGTCATCGGGTGCTCGGGATCGGTCAAAAGGCGCAGGAAATCGGGGTTCTGCACCTCCTCGGCCAGCGACAGCTCGGGATAGACCGCGCGGGCGGCGGTCTCCTGCGCCTGCCACGCGGTCTGCTGGGCGCGGGCGAGCCCGTCGAGCACGGTGCGGCGCAGCGCGCCGTCTCCCTCGGCCTCCTGCCGGTTGAGCAGGGCGCGTTCGACCTCCTGCTCGAATTCGGCGCGGTATTCGCCCGTGATCAGGGCGCGGAAGCGCGCCTGACGGTCGGCTGCTGCCTGCGCGGCGCGGCCGGTGCTCCGGGCGCCGGCGGCCGGCTTTGCATCCGCATTGCGGACGCGTCCGGTGCCGGCCGGCTGACCCGTGCCCACGGGGCGCGCATGCCCGGTCTGCCCGGGCTGACCGGCGGTTCGGACGCCGCGCTGCGGCTTTGCGCCCGCGCTGCGGGCGCGTCCGGTACCCACCGGCTGACCCGCATTCCCCGGTCTCCCCGTCCGGGTCTGCTCGGTGACCGGCTTTCCCGTGCGGCAGCCGGTCCTGGTTCTGGTTCGTTTCATGCGGTTTCCTCCTTTTCATCGCCCGCGAAGAAGCCCTCGGTGCGCAGCCGCACCTGCTCGGGATACTGCCGGGCGATCTGGGCAAGGCCCAGAATGGTCTGATAAAACAGGGCATCGGCGAGTCCGCTCACCGTGCAGGTGATGCGCGCGTCGCCCGGGCGGAGCCGGATGCGGCAGCCGCGCAGCTCGAACGCCCGCAGGGACATCGCCAGCGTCTGGGTCAGCACGCTGACGGCGGCGCAGACGACGTCCTCCCCGAGGGGAGCCGCGCCCGCGTGCCCGGCGACGTGCAGGGCGCAGCGGTTGGGGTTTCGGCCTGCGAAAATGGTAATCATCTCGTTCCCTCCTTCCCCGCGCGGGGGATCATCTGTTCGGCGGCCGTCAGCGGACGGCCTGCGGCGGTCTGCGCCGGACGGACACGCCCGTCGGGCACGGCGGCGGTCTGCCCGGCCGCACCGGCGGCGATGCGGGCGCGGACGGTCTCGATGCCCTCGAAATCCATCATCTCGAGCGCAGCGAGAGCCTGTCCGGCCAGATCGGGGCGGAAAAAGCCCAGCCGGTACAGCTCCTTGGCGGTCTCGTTCTGGCTCATCTGGGAGAACGGGTTGGTGCGCTGGGCGCGTACCTCGATGTCAAACGCCGCGCGGCGGTCGCCCCGCGCCAGTCCGCCGAAGGTGACGAAGACGGGCTGACCGTCGTCGCCCGTGATGCGGAAGGCGCGGCTGTCGTCGTAGAACTGGCGGATCAGCTCGATGATCAGGGTGCAGATCTGGGTGAACGCGCGGTAGCTGCCCTTGATGAGGTCGCGCGAGAGCTTGGTGCCCGCCTCCTGCAATGCCGCGATGGCCGAGGCCGCCGTCACGCCCGAGGCGGTCGCGCCCTGCGTGAAGTCGCGGTTGCCGCTCGTCTCCTTGAGTTCATTGACCTTGTTCTGCCGGTGGGCGGCAATGAAGGCGGGCAGGGGCCGAATTTCGATCTGCCGCAGGTCGTCGGCCTCCAAGCGTCCGGCGACGTGGACGAAATCGCGGTCAAAGTCGGCAAATTCCTGCTGATTGACCCCGCAGGAGTCGCGGTAGAACCAGCGCGGGCGACCGGCGAGCAGGGCGTTTTTGAGGATGACGCCGTCCAGCCGGTCGATGTACTCCTGCGGGCCCTTCATCACATCGACGTAACCGAACCCGGCGGGGCTGTCCTCGAGGGGAAAGAGCACGTCGAGCACGAAGGGGTACTGCCCGTGGTCGTACAGGCCGGTCTGCGCGAGGGCGGGATCGTTCTCGGTCGCGTAGAGCACGGTCGAGCCGACGAACTTGCAGAAATGCAGGCGGGATACGCCCTGTTCGTCGATTTTCTTGTAGTACCAGTCGACCACCTCGGAGCGCGCCGTGTCGTCGGCCGGGTCCTCGCTCTGGTAGCGCTCGGGGCGGACGGGCGCGCGGAGCCTGCCGCGCAGGTCGGGATAGGCCGCGTCGAGCAGGTCGTTGTCGCACCGGGTCACGAGGAACAGATTGCGGCTGTCCTGCAGGTCGCGCACGCCCGGTTCCCAGAACAGGTTGAGCAGATCGACGGCGGTGACCCGGATGTCGCCCAGTCCGTCCTCGGCCTGATTGTCCCAGAACACGCCGTAGCAGGCTGTGCCGTGGCGGAGCTTGGGATAGGCGTTGCGGTCGTAGAGCGCCTCGAAGCCCGAGCGCTCGAGGATGACGGGCAGGATGCGGGACAGCGTCGCGGCGTCCTGCGCGTCCCCCGGCTCGCGGGGCAGGACGGCGGGCGCGGGCAGGCTGTCCATCATGTCGCCGTGCTTATTGAGCAGGCTGTTGAACAGCCACGCCGAGGCGGGCGCAGGCTCCCCCGGCCTGGCCGGGCCGCCGTGGCGCAGACGGTACCAGCGCTCGTCGTCGATGACGCGGCGGTCGAAGGCCTGCTTGCCCCGGCGGTACCGCGCGAGCAGACCGGCCGCCCGCTCGACCTCGGCCCGCCCGATGGGCGGTTTGTTGGATGTTTGCATGGTTTTCCTCCTTATAATCAGGATTTTGGAGCGGGTTTTATACCGAAAACTCCATCGCGACGTACCGCGTCTCATCGTAAATATGATCCTCCATCGCGGTGTCCACGTCCTCGACGTCAGTGCGGTCGTAAACGAGCGCGGGCAGGGTGCGGATGAAGTGGGCGCAGGTGCGGAAGACGTACAGCCCGGGCACCCCGGCGCGGTCGAAGGCCAGCCTGTGGTGGAGCTGCATCTTGCCTGCGATGCGGTGGTTGTCGGCGCGGTCGAAGAAGACGCCCTCGCGCTCCATCATCTGTGCGACGCTCTCGCCCCGGCTCTCGTCGAAGATCGAGGGGTCGGCGATGCCGCGCACCCGCCGCCCGGCCAGATTGGGGTCATCGTGCTCGATGCGGATGATTTCCCGGGCAATGCGGGCAGGCTCCCAGCGCACGCCCTGATTGGGCACGCCGGTGCAGCCGTACAGCTCGCGGACGCGGTAAAGCCGCTTGTCCGGGTCGACCGCCCACCAGCCCACCGAAAAGGGACGGGAGTAGCCGAAATCAAAGCCGCGCACGATCGTCCAGCCGGGCGGCACGGGAAACGGCTCGATGACGTGGGTGCCCCGCCGGTCGGCGTAGTGCGCCGGGTCGTTGCGCCACTCGGAAAAGACCTGCCCGGCGAAGGCGTCCCAGTCGCCGTAAAGCAGGGCGCGCTTTTCGGCGTCGGGGAGGGCGGCCAGCCGGGCGGCGTAGGCCGGGTCGTTTTCGAGCAGTACGCGGTTGTCGAACACCGTGCTGGGCACGAACACGCGGGAGCGGCGGGCGGTCTGCTCCCGCCCGTCGGGCAGGCGCAGGGCAACGGTCTCGTAGACCGTCTGCATGGGCGGGGCGGGCGTGATGAACCGGGCCTTGACCCAGTTGTGTCCGATGCCGCCCGGGTTGGCCGTCGCCCGCATGTAGACCCGCGCGCCCGGCCCGGAGGCGCGGTTGCGCGAGAGCAGGTAGGCGTACTCGGCGTGCGTGAAATGGGTCAGCTCGTCGAAGGCGATGTAATCGAAGGCGCGTCCCTGATATTTGAAACGGTCGTTCGGGTATTGCATTGCGCCAAACGAAATTTTCGCGCCCGACGGGAAGGCCCATTCATGCCGCGCCTCGCTCCAGCGCGCGCCCGGGCAGACGGCGGGATAGTAGCGGCGGGACTTGTCGACCAGCTCGGACAGCTCGGGGTAGGTTTTTCGCAGGATCAGCCCGCGGTAGGTCGGCAGGTCGATCTGCCGCAGCGCCTCGACGACCAGCGCCTCGCTCTTGCCGCCGCCGGCCGCCCCGCCGTAGAGGGCTTCGTCCTCGCCCCGGCTGAGGAAGTCGCGCTGCCGGGGCTGGGGCGTCCAGATGACCCGCCCGCGCCGTGCGGCCGGGCGGACGGTGCGGTCGGTCTTTCCGGCTCTGCCGGACGTTTCCCGTTCCGCGTCCGTGCCGCTCTGCACCACACCGGGCTTCTCCCATTCCGCGTCCTCAGCCGTCCGCGCCCCGCCCGCCTTCCTTGTTTTCTCCATCCCCTGCTCCCTCCTTTCTGCTGTGCATATTTATTCTGGAAAAAAGCGGAAGGATGAATCCTCGTCTTTTTTCTCCTGCAAATTGCCGCTTTCGCCCATTTTTGGTAAAATCGACGAAGCCGCGCCCCGCTGTCTGACCGGGTCAGTCCTCCGGCGGCGCGGGCGCCGACCGGGCGGGCAGCTCGATGACGCCGTTTTCCCCGTCCTCGGGCGGGCCTTCGCCGCCCCAGACGCCGGGCATCCGGTTTTTCAGCCAGAACTGCTGCGCCTGCGTGCTGGGTGCGTCGTAGACCTCCTCGGTCTCGTGGACGATCTCCTCGTACTCCCGGGTCTTGCGCCCGGTCGCGTCGTCGTATTCGATCCGCTTGACCTTGTAGGTCTTCCGCACCGGCCGCACGCCGCCGACCGCGCTGCGAAACAGCGCCTTTTCGACCGCCGCGTCCTCCCTGCGGTTTGCCACGCTCTCACCTCCCCTCTCCGGCTCGGCCAAACGCCGAACATCTGTTTGTGTTTCTGATCATACCACATTCTTTCGGACATTGCCATAGAGACAATGTCCATGAAAAAATGTCCGTTTTTTCGGCTGAAAAACGCGATTTTCACAACTTATCTAAGCCGTTTCCCTGCCGTAACCCTTCCAAATTGCCGTTTTTCGTCCCAAACTGCGGTTTCATTTTTTGATGCGGAAAGCTGTCGGTTTTGCGCCAAAGTTCAGCGCGAATATTTGTTCGATTTTCCTATGGACATTTCCCGTCTCCGCGTGTATCATAGAAACAAACCCCGGATCAAAGGAGGAACAGCATGAATCACAGCCCTGAAAAACCGGTTTCGCAGGAGTCCCAGTTTACGGAACTGCTCGATCTGCTCGGTGAAACCAACCTCCGCCGCCTGTGTGAGCGCTACGGCGGCACCTCGATCTACATTCCGACCGCCACCCGGCTCGAGCGGCCGATCCGCAACCGCCGCATCTGGCGGGAGGCGCGGCTGGGCGTGCCGGTCATGCAGCTTTGCAGCCGGTACCGCCTGTCCGAGCGGCAGGTACGCCGCATTCTAGTCGGGCAGACCGTCGCCCGCCGGTCGGGACGCGCCAAGCCCCGGTGACCGTCCCGCACCCCGCCGGCCTGTCATTCTGTAATGAAATAATAATTTATTACTTTACGTTATATAACAAATCGGATGATTGATTTATTTCATAACTATTTGTTATTCTCCGCGCCCTCCTGTTGCAATCTCAAAAAGGCAGCAAAAAAAGCCGTGATCCATTGGATCACGGCTTTTTTCGTTGTGCTTCACAGGGCTTTTCCGAACCCGCCGCCCTGCTCGCGGCGCGTCACACGTCGCGCCTGCGCACGCCCATCTGCGGCGCGTCATTCGGTGACGCCCTTGTTTTTCCCCGCCCGGCTCTGTTTCCGATAGGTGCGCGGCGTTGTCCCGACGTATTTCTTGAACATCGCGGTCATGTGACAGCCGCCGCCGAAGCCGAGCTGCTGCTCGATGACGTGTACGGGCAGGTCGGTGTCCGCGAGCAGGGTCTGCGCCTTCTCCCGCCTGTTCAAGAAGGTCACGGGCTATCCCCCGCGCTATTTCAAATCCATCCATCTGTGATTTCGGTGCAAAAATGACGTTGTTTCCCGCTTGCAAAGCGGCAGATTTTCGGTTAGGATAAAATTGGTATGACTTATTTGATCTGTTCAAATCTGTAAGAAAGCGCAGGAGATCACATGCAGACCTTTGAAGTCGGCGTTCTGCCCCAATCCAATTTCTTTTCTCCGACCGCGCAGACCCAGAGCCTGTTTTATTACCAGACCATGTGCGGCCATTTTTATTGTACCGAGGAATACTATAGCGTCTTCGCCAGCTCGAGCCGGCTCTAGCAGCTCCTTTCCCTGCTGGACAACCCGCGCCGCTCCCCCGGCTGAAGAAAAACGACGACTCGATCAACCGGGCCATCGCCTATATCCGCACCCACATCGGGGAGAAGATCTCCCTGTTTCGGTCGCTGAGATTTCGGCGCAGGTCGGCTACCCAAACAGCAGCAACCTCATCACCCTGTTCACCCAGCGCGTCGGCTGTTCGCCCTCGCAGTTCCGCAAGGAAAACCGGCTGAGCCACAGATCAAGTGACAGAAAAAAAGAGCCTTTTCAGGCTCTTTTTTTATTTTAACCGATTCCACCTGTTCGGGCGGCTGCGCCTTATACGTCCTGTCCGATGACCAGCTTGGGCTGTTCGAGCAGGTGCATAAATTCGTCGCCCGTGATGGTCTCGTGGTCGTAGAGGTACTTGGACAGGGCGTGCAGCTTGTCCATGTTCTCGGAGAGCAGAGCCTTGGCCTTGTCGTACTGCCGCTGCACGAGGGCGACGACCATGCGGTCGATCTCGGCGGCGGTCTCGTCGGCGCAGGCCATGGAGGCGTCGCCGCCCAGATAGGCGTTGTGAATCTCCTCGAAGGCGACCATGCCGAAAGCGTCGCTCATGCCGTAGCGGGAGATGAGCGCGCGCGCCAGCTTGGTGGCCTGCTCGATGTCGTTGGCCGCGCCGGTCGTGATCGAGTGGAGCGCCAGCTCCTCAGCGACCCGGCCACCGGTCAGGGTAGCGATCTTGTTTTCCAGCTCCTCGCGGCTCATGAGGTTGTGCTCGCCCTCATCGACCTGCATGGTGTAGCCCAGCGCGCCCGAGGTGCGCGGGATGACCGTGATCTTGGTGACGGGCGCAGAATGGGTCTGGAGGGCGGCCACGAGCGCGTGGCCGATTTCGTGATAGGAAACGATCAGCTTTTCCTTGTTCGAGAGGATCTTGTTCTTCTTCTGATAGCCCGCGATGACGACCTCGACGCTTTCCTCGAGGTCGGACTGGCAGATGCGGCTGCGCCCGGCGCGGACGGCGCGGAGGGCGGCTTCGTTGACCATGTTGGCCAGCTCTGCGCCCGAAGCGCCCGCGGCCATGCGTGCGATCACGCCGAAGTCCAGCCCCGGGTCACACTGCACCTTCCTGGCGTGGACGCGGAGGATGGCCTCGCGGCCGACGAGGTCGGGCAGCTCGACGGGCACGCGGCGGTCGAAGCGGCCGGGGCGGAGCAGCGCCGGGTCAAGCGACTCGGGACGGTTGGTCGCAGCCAGAATGACGACGCCCTTGGAGCCGTCGAAGCCGTCCATCTCGGTCAGGAGCTGGTTCAGGGTCTGCTCGCGCTCGTCGTTGCCGCCCATGGCCGCGCCGTCGCGCTTCTTGCCGATCGTATCGATCTCGTCGATGAAGACGATGCAGGGCGCCTTCTCCGCCGCCTGCTTGAACAGGTCGCGCACCTTGGCCGCGCCCATGCCGACGAACATCTCGACGAACTCGGAGCCGGAGATGGAGAAGAAGGGCACGTTAGCCTCGCCCGCGACGGCCTTGGCCAGCAGGGTCTTGCCGGTGCCCGGCGGGCCGACGAGCAGGGCGCCCTTGGGCATCCGTGCGCCGATTGAGGTGTACTTCGACGGGTTATGCAGGAAGTCAACGATCTCGGAGAGCAGCTCCTTGGCCTCATCCTCGCCCTGCACGTCGGAGAAGTGGATGCCGGTCTCGGACGCGACATAGACCTTGGCGTTCGACTTGCCGAAGCTCATCGCGCCCGCGCCCATGCGCTTCTGCATGGACTTGATCATCCAGAAGCTCAGCGCGGTCATGAGGAGGATGGGCAGCAGGGCGGTCAGCAGGGGCGAGGGCGTGTTCGGCCAGAGCTTGGTGAAGGCGACGTTGTTTGTCAGCAGACGGTCGACCAGCCCGGCGTCATCGACGAGCGCGGTGACATAGATTTTCTGCATCTTCTGGTCGCCGTCTGCTTTGGCGGTGAAGACGATCTGGTTTTCCTCGCTCTGGATCTCGGCCTGCGCGACCTGACCGGCCTCGACCATGCGGACGAACTCATTGTAGTTGACCGTCTCGGTGCGCGGCGCGATCAGCGCGGGCAGGAGCATATTGGCCACCAGAATGAGCGCCAGAGCGATCGCATAGAAATACAGCACACCCTTTTTGTTGGGTTGTTTGACCTCTTTCATATGGCGTTCCTCTCTTCCCGGGAAATAATAGCTTTGGAATGTCCTCAGTATAGCGAGGGCAAATGAAATTTCTGCGACAGGAGTTTAAAAAATGTGTAAATTTTGAGCGGGGACGTTTCACGTGAAACACGCGGGCGGCATGTTTCCGCGTCCCTGATGTTATCCCAAAATTTCCTCCAGCGTATCGGTGATCAGCGCGTGATCCTCGAGGTGCGGCAGGCCGGACACGGCGATCACGCCGACCATGCCCACGCCGCGGATCATCAGCGGGAAGCCGCCGCCGCAGAAGGCGTATTCCCTGGGATCGAGCTTGCGATCCTCGACGGTCTCGCCCGCGACCTCCAGATTGGCCATCGCGTGCAGGGACGAAACGCCGTGCAGGGTGACCGTCCGCGCCTTGCGCGCGAGCCACAGGCCGTTGTCCGCCGTCGTGCCCTCGGGGAAGTAGCGGAAGACGACAAGGCCGTTGACCGTGATTTCGATGGCGACGCCGATGTCATATTCCCTTGCGGTCTCGGCCAGCTTGAGACCCAGCTTGAGCGCGTCCTGACGGCTGAAGCTCTCGAACTGGAAGCGCTCCTCCTCGGCGGCGCACTGGTCGGCCAGTGCGGCGTAATCAATCGCAGTATTCATATTGTAAATCTCCTTTCCAAAATTGGGGCATACCCGCGCGGGTCTGCACATACCTATATTATATAACACCTTCCTGCGTCTTCCAATCCCATTTCTCAGAAGGAGTGATGTTTTTATGGCAGACCTGAACCCGTCCGTCGGCTATCTGGTCGTGGCGGTCACCACCCAGCGCGGTCTCCAGCCGCTCGAGGGCGCACTCGTGACCATCTCGGCACAGGTCGACGGCCAGCCCCAGCTCTACCGCGTCGCACGCACCGATTCCTCCGGCCGCACGCCGGTCTTCGCCCTGCCCGCCCCGGCGGTCTCGGAATCGCTCACGCCCGACCAGCCCCTCCCCTACGCGAGCTACGCGGTCGCGGTCGACCTCGACGGCTACCAATCGGTGGACAGTCTGAACGTGCCCATTTTCCCGGGTGTGGTCGCCACCTTCCCGGTTGCGATGACGCCCAGCCAGCCCGGCTCTCCCCCGGTGCGTGAGCAGGACTTCCCGCCCGAATCGCTCGACACGAACGGAGGTGAATGACCCTTGCCCCTGCCCTTCATCCCCGAGACGATCACCGTCCATCTTGGCCGTCCGGACGACCCGACCGCGCGGAACGTGACCGTCCCCTTCCCCGACTACATCAAGAACGTGGCCTCGTCCGAGATTTACCCGACGTGGCCCGAGAGCGCCATCCGGGCGAACATGTACGCCCAGATCTCCTTCGCGCTCAACCGCATCTACACCGAGTGGTACCGCTCACAGGGCTATGACTTCGATATCACGAACTCGACCGCCTACGATCAGGCCTACGTCGAGGGGCGCAACATCTTTGACAACATCTCGGCCATTGCGGATGAAATTTTCAATGAGTACATCGTCCGGCAGGGCTCGGTCGAGCCGCTCTTCGCCCAGTATTGCGACGGCATCAACGTCACCTGCCCGGGTCTGAGCCAATGGGGCACGGTGCCGCTGGCCGAGGCCGGGCAAGGCCCCTACGACATTCTGACGGCCTTCTTTGGCCCGGACATCGACATCGTGCGCGACGCCCCGGTTGCGCCCAATCTGGGCAGTTACCCGGGTCAGCCCCTGCGGCTGGGCGACGTGTCCGACGCCGTCCGCACGATTCAGCTCCGGCTCAACCGCATCTCGAACAACTACCCGGCGATCCCCAAGATCTGGCCGGTCAACGGCGTGTTCGACGAGAGCACGCGGAACGCGGTCACGAAGTTCCAGCAGATTTTCGGCCTGACGCCCGACGGCATTGTCGGCAAGGCGACGTGGTACCGCATCGCCTATCTTTACACCTCGATCGCCAAGCTGGCCGAGCTGAACAGCGAGGGCGTCAGCCCGGAGGACGTGACGAATATCTTCCCCTCCGCCCTGCGGCCGGGCGACTCGGGCGAGGCCGTGCGCGTTTTGCAATACTTCCTCGCGGTGATCTCGTATTTCTACGACAGCATCCCGACGATCGAGGTCGATGGCTTCTACGGCCCGGACACCGAGAACGCGGTGCGTCAGTTCCAGCTCACCTTCGGCCTGCCCGAGGACGGCATCATCGGACGGCAGACGGGCAGCAAGATTCAGGAGGTCTACGCGAACATCGTCGCCTCCCTGCCCGACTGGGCGGCCAGCTCACCCATCCCGGTCTTCCCCCGCCGTCTGGTCGAGGGCATGTCGGGCGCGGACGTGACCCAGGTGCAGGAGTGGATAGGTGAACTGGCCGCCGCCTACCCCGAGCTGGGCACGCTCCCGGTGACCGGCTATTACGGCACGCAGACCGAGGCGGCGGTCACCCGGTTTCAGGAGCTGTTCGGCTACATGCCGACCGGCACGGTCGGCCCGCTGACGTGGACGGCGATGGCGCGCACCGTGCTCCGCCTGCGGGAGAACCATGGCGAAGCGCCGCGCTGAAGAAAGGAGGAAGCCATGGAATATCTGTCTCTGTCCCTGCCCGTCCGCGCCGTTTTGTCGGAGGGGGCGGCCGGCGCGTCGGTGCAGCTTTTGCAGACCGTCCTGACCATTCTGGCCATGCGGTACCGCAACCTGACCGCACCCGGTGTGACCGGGGTATACGGTGCGCCGACGGCCCGGGCGGTCGCACGCGTCCAGCAGGCCGCCGGCCTGCCCCCGACCGGTACGACCGACGAGGCGACGTGGAAGTGTCTCGCGGGACTGTACCGCATGTGCGACCGGCGGTAAGTCCGTTCCGCTCCCCTGCTTCACACGGCCTGTCCCTGATGTTTCACGTGAAACGCCCGACGGGCGCAAAAAAAATCCGCCTCTTGCGAGACGGATTTTTTCATTATTTCATTGCGGCGACCTGATCAAATTCATCCGTAATTTCCTTGGAGGGCGCCGGGGTCAGCAGGCTGACGACGACGATAAAGAGCGACGCGACGATGAAGGCGGGCAGCAGCTCGTAGACGTTCCAGACGCCGCCGAGGGGCTTGACGAGGTACTTCCAGATGAAGACCATCGCGCCGCCCGAGAGCATACCGGCCAGCGCGCCCCAGCGGTTGGCGCGCCGCCAGAACAGCGAGAACAGGACGACCGGGCCGAAGGCCGCGCCGAAGCCTGCCCACGCGAAGGAGACGATCTGGAAGACCGAGCTGGACGGGTCGCGCGCGAGGAAGACGGCGATGACCGCGATGCCGACCAGCGTCAGGCGGGCGGCGATCATGCTGGCCTTGCCGAAGATGTTCAGGTGGAACACGCCGTACAGGATGTTCTGGGAGACCGCCGAGGAGGCGGCAAGGAGCTGGGAGTCAGCGGTGGACATGGTGGACGCGAGGATACCGGCCAGAATCAGACCGGCGACGATGGCAAACAGGAAGCCGTGCTGGCTGAGCACATCCGCGATGCGGACGATGATGGTCTCGGAATCCGAGCCGGTCAGGGTCGGGATGACGCCCGCCTTGGACATGGACAGGCCGACCACGCCAATGAAGACGGCGACCGCGAGGGAGATGACGACCCAGATGGACGCGACGCGGCGGGACAGGCTGAGCTTGCGGTCATCCTCGATGGCCATGAA
This sequence comes from Butyricicoccus pullicaecorum, assembly GCA_021531865.1. Lineage (GTDB taxonomy): Bacteria > Bacillota > Clostridia > Oscillospirales > Butyricicoccaceae > Butyricicoccus. The sequence goes on from JAFBIW010000013.1 coordinate 19,702, forward strand.
GCGGAGCAGGACGTGGGGCATACCGAAGTAGCCCAGACCCCAGGCCAGCATGGTGACGATGCTCAGCAGGCCGTAGGGCGCGGCCTCGCCGGTCTCGACGTTGTGGGTCAGGGTCATGCTCAGATAGCCGGGGAGCGCCTGCGCGTTCTCCATGACCGCGCCCATGCCGCCGGCCGTCATGACGCCGTAGCCCAGCACGATCAGCAGGGCGACCGACATGATGATCGACTGGATGAAGTCGGTGGTCGAAGCGGCGAGGAAGCCGCCGGTCGCGGTGTAGCCGACGATGACGATGGCCGAAACGATCATCGCGGGCAGGTAATCAATGCCGAACAGGCTGGAGAACAGCTTGCCGCAGGCGGCGAAGCCGGACGCGGTGTACGGAATGAAGAAGATGACGATGATGACCGCCGAGATCAGCAGGAGCAGATTGCTCTTGTCGCGGAAGCGGTTGTGGAAGAAGTCGGGCAGGGTGATGGCGTTGCAGACGTGGGTGTAGCGGCGGATGCGCTTGGCCACGATCAGCCAGTTTAAGTAGGTGCCGATGATCAGGCCGATGGCCGTCCAGCCCGCATCCGCGATACCGGTCAGGTAGGCCAGTCCGGGCAGACCCATGAGCAGCCAGGAGCTCATATCCGAGGCTTCCGCGCTCATCGCGGTGACGAACGGGCCGAGCTTGCGTCCGCCCAAATAGAAATCATCGACCGTGTTGTTTCTGCGGGAGAACGAGATGCCGATATACAGCATGAACCCGAGATACACCACGATCGCCAGCATAATGCCGAGCTGTGCGCTAGTCATGATGGTTTTTTACCCCTTTTTGGATGTATTTTGTGTCAAACAATGGTCTTATTATAGCACCGAAAAGAATAGACTGCAATCCAGAACGAGGTATAGACCGGATTCTATATAAAAAAGAAGCATTGCTTTATTTTTCTCATGGGATCCATGGAAAAACAAACAATACTTCTTTTCATATGCAAACAAGAACCCAAAATAAATTATTCCGCGCGGAGCGAGGCGAGGAAGCGGGGCATGAGCTGACCGGCGTAGGCGCGCAGGGAGTATTCGCCGCCCGAGATGCACCAGTCATAGATGAGCGCCCGCTCGCACAGGGCGTAGAGCTTGACCTGCTCGGAGACGGTCATGTCGGCGGCCAGCTCGCCCTTCTGCTGCCCCTCGGTGACGATCTGGCGGAGCAGACGGTAATAGAACCGGCTGCGGTCGAGCAGGTGCTTTTCGCCCCGGGTGACGAGCTGGGAGGAATAGAGCTGGGCGAGCAGCTCGATGGGAACCGCGTTGTCGATCATGGCGAACAGCTCCTGATTGAGGTAGATCAGCTTGTCGAAGGCGTGCATCCCCGCGGGCATGGTGTCCACCAGCTCCTCGTACTTGTCGTCGAACAGGGTGGACAGGGTGCCGAGCAGGGCGTCCTTGCCCTTGAAGTAGTGGTAGAACGTGCCCCGGGAGGTGTTGGATTCGAGCAGGATCTCGTCGATCGTGGTGTTGTCGTAGCCGTGCTCGTAGAACAGCCGCCACGCGGCGGCAATGATCCGTCCCTTGGTGTTTCGCTGCTTGCGCATAACCGTGTCCTCTCCCCTTCTGTGTGAATAAAACCAGCATAGCACACCGCCGCCCGCCCTGTCAAATCGTTCGGCTTATACCGCCGGAACCGGGTGATAGTCGTTGCGGGTGGTGACCGACGAGATGCGGTAGGGCAGGGCCTCGTGCTTCGCTTCGGTGACCGTGCGCGTGCCTGGATCGAAGGTCAGCTCCTGCCGGAAGATCAGGCAGTTCTTGTCGGACGGGTTGCGGTTGCCGCCGAAGACCAGATTCCCGAGGGAATAGGCGATCGGCTTGCCCTTGTAGACCTCGACCTCCTGCACGACATGAGGATGGTGGCCGATGACGAGGTCGGCGCCCTGATCGATGCAGTACCGGCCGATGGCCTTCTGGACGTCGTTGCTCTGGTAGCTCTTTTCGATGCCCCAGTGGTAGTTGAAGACGATGTAATCCGCGCCCTGCGTGCGCAGGGTGCGCACCGCGTTTTCAATGAACTGCTTCTGCGCCGTGTCGAACGACCAGCCAACGTTGGAGGCGAAGCCGATACGCACGCCCTTGACCTCGACGACCGGCATACGGTCATAGCCCGAGACGGCGACATAGGGCGCAAGGTTGCGCACGGTGTCGTCGAACCCGGCCTGCAAGTAGTCCTTCGCGTGGTTGTTCGCGACGGTGACCACATCGACGCTGCCCGCCGCCAGCACCTGCGCGTACGCCGCCGGGCCCTTGAAAACGAAGGTTTTGTCGGCGGGCGTATCCGCGCTCGTCAGCGTGCCCTCGAAGTTCACCATCGTCAGGTCGTCGTTGTGAAACGCCGGAATCCCCGCGAAGAAGTAGCCGAGGTCATTTTGATGCAGGTCGTACATCTCGTCGAAGGAATTTTCATAGCCCGAGCCGCGATTCCGCCCGAGGGTGCAGTCGCCGCCGAAGGTCAGCGCCAGTCGGATCGCGTCATACCCGGGCGCGTCCCGCCACCCGGCGTACACCCCCGCGACGCCCAGCGTCGCGTGCAGGCGGGGCAGGGTCAGGATGGACTGCTCGATGGTAAACGTGCCTTGGGGTGAAAATTTCCCGTTCGCGCCGCCCATCAGGGCAAGCCCCTGCCCGTCGGTGCGACCGGAAACGAACTTGACCGACTCGACCGCCCAGCGCGGAATGGTGTAGGCGTCCGTAAACGCCTGCGGCGGGCTGTCGGCCTCGGTCACGCCGAGCACCGCCGCCGTGCGCTGGAGCATGGCCGCCGCCTCGGCGCGGGAGATCGAGTCCTCCGGACGGAACTGCCCGTCCCGGCCGTATACGATCCCCAGCCGCGCGGCCAGCTCGACGTAAGCGTCGTTCGTGTCCCAAAAGCTGCCGTTCAAGACAGGCGGCAGACCGGCTTCTGTATCCGCGCCGTCCCAGTCGGACGATTCCTCATCCCAGCCTTCCGATTCTTCGTCCGGTTCTTCCCCGGCCGGTTCCTCGTCCATCCCCTCCGGGTCGAACGGCGGCGCTTCCTCCGGCTCTCCGGCCTGCACGCCCGGGTCGCCCGTCCAGGCGTCCTCCCCTTCCGCCGGTTCTTCCGGCCGTGTTTCTTCGATCGGGACTTCCTCCCCCGGCTCGGCCAGCACCAGTCCATAGTCCTCGGCCAACGTCCACCCATCCGCGCCGCGCTCGGCCGCAACCAGCTCGACGGCCAGCCGGGCGAACTGGGTGCGGGTGACCGGCGCTCTGTAATCCTCCCCCAGATCGAACCCGGGCGACACCAGCCCGGCCTCGTAGGCCGCCTGTACGCCCGCCTGCGCCCACGGGCTTGTCATGTATCCCCGCGCCGGCACAGTCTCCACAGCCGCCGCCGGCGCCGTCAGCAGGGCGCAGGCCAGCAGACCGGCCATTCTCTTTTTCATGTACCCCTTCCCCCTTTTCTACTCGTATGATAGCAGAAAAAAGAGCCGCACAAAAGAGAATTTTCTCCTGTGCGGCTCTGCTTTCGCGATGATTCTTGATTTCCTGCCAGCGTGATTTTTCTTTGGAAGCGAAGCGACATTTTATTCTAAAAAAAAGCCGAATTGCATTTGGCTTTTTTACCCCGACCCCGCGCCGTGGCGGCGCGGATTTCCGGGGGTATCAAAAAAGTTTCGAGTGCCCGCAGGAACTTTTTTGTATCTAGGGGGTATTGGATACCCCCTAGATGACCTTATTTCTTCGGGATCAGCACCTCGGTGCCGCCCATGTAGGGACGGAGCACCTCGGGGATGGTGACCGAGCCATCGGCCTGCAGATGGTTCTCGAGGAAGGCGATCAGCATACGCGGGGGCGCAACGACGGTGTTGTTCAGGGTGTGCGCCAGATACAGCTTGCCGTCCTCGCCGCGCACGCGGATCTTCAGGCGGCGGGCCTGCGCGTCGCCCAGATTGGAGCAGGAGCAAACCTCGAAATACTTCTTCTGACGGGGGCTCCACGCCTCGATGTCGCAGGACTTGACCTTGAGGTCGGCCAGATCGCCCGAGCAGCACTCCAGCTGACGCACCGGAATCTCAAGCGAGCGGAACAGCTCGACCGAGAAGCGCCACATCTGCTCGTACCACTTCATGGAATCCTCGGGCTTGCAGATGACAACCATTTCCTGCTTCTCGAACTGATGGATGCGGTAAACGCCGCGCTCCTCGATGCCGTGCGCACCCTTCTCCTTGCGGAAGCAGGGCGAGTAGGAGGTCAGGGTCTGGGGCAGGTCGGCCTCGGGCACGATCTGGTCGATGAACTTGCCGATCATGGAGTGCTCGGAGGTGCCGATCAGGTAGAGATCCTCGCCCTCGATCTTGTACATCATCGCGTCCATCTCAGCGAAGGACATGACGCCGGTGACGACGTTGCCGCGGATCATGAAGGGCGGGATGCAGTAAGTAAAGCCCTTGCCGATCATGAAATCGCGCGCGTAGGCGATGACCGCCTCGTGCAGACGGGCGATGTCGCCCATCAGGTAGTAGAAGCCGTTGCCGGCGACGCGGCCGGCCGCGTCCAGATCGATGCCGCCGAAGGACTCCATGATCTGGGTGTGGTACGGGATCTCGTAGTCGGGCACGACCGGCTCACCGAAGCGCTGAACCTCGACGTTTGCGCTGTCGTCCGGGCCGATCGGGACGGACGGGTCGATCATCTGCGGAATGGTCATCATGATCTTCTGCACCTTGGCCTGCAGCTCGGACTCCAGACCCTCCAGCTCCTTCAGGCGGGCGGCCTGTGCGCCTACCTCGGCCTTGACCTTTTCGGCCTCCTCCTTCTTCGCGGGGTCCTTCTTGGCCTGACCCATCAGCATACCGATCTGCTTGGACAGCTTGTTGCGGTTGGAGCGCAGGTCGTCGGCCTCCTTGATGGCGGCGCGGAGCTGGGCGTCGAGCGCGATGACCTCATCGACGAGCGGCAGCTTGTCGTCCTGGAACTTCTTCTTGATGTTCTCCTTGACGGCGTCCGGATTTTCTCTCAGAAATTTAATATCCAGCATCTTTCATTCCCTCATTCTTCATAATGATCTTGATTTGTTTATTGTGCAGCGTCCGGCTCGAGTACGGCCAGGTCATGATAGATCGCGGCCTGCGCGTCGGTCAGCAGGTCGTCCTGCCCTGCCCCGTCCAGCCGGTCCGCGCCGAAGCGGTCAGCCATGGCGTCGGCCATCGCTCTGGCCTCGATCAGCTTGCCCTGCTTTTCCAGCTCATGCGCTTCGAGCAGGGCCGAGACCGCGTCATACCTTTCCTGACTTGCCTTTTCACCGGCCTGCTGTTCCGCAATCGTCTTTTTCAGCTCAGCGATCGTGGTGTTCTGCTCCTCGACGGTCTCCTGCAGCACCTGCACGCGGGCGTTCGCGCCCTCGACGGCGCTGGCCTGGGTGGAGAGCTGGCTGCTCATCTCGTTCAGCTTGCGGTCGGAGCGCACCTGCGTGACATAGCTGAGCAGGATGAGCACGAGGGCGACGCAGAACAGACCGATGACATAAAAGACCAGATAGCTTTTGGATTCATGCGGCTTGTCGGCGGGCGGCAGCACGTCGTCCGTCTCGTCGGCCGCCTGCGCGGGATTGACGTCCTCGGCGGGAAGGGTGGTTTTCTCGTCTTGATTCTCTTGCATCGTAGAACCTCCTTGCTCAGACGGACAGCTTTTCGAGGGCGGCGCAGAGCCGTTCGAGGTCGTCCGGTCCGTAGTATTCGAGCGAGACCGCGCCCGCGTTTTTGCCCTGTTCGATGCGGACGCGGCGGCCGAGCGCGGCTTCGAGCTTTTTGGCCAGCTCGGCGCTGTAATCGACGGCGCAGGCTTCGGGCGCAGGTTCGGGCATTTCGGGCGCGGACAGGGTCTTTGCGAACTTTTCGGCCTGCCGCACGCTCATACCGGCCATCTTGTGCAGGTTTTCGTCGGTGCGCTTCGTCTCATCCTTGATGGCGAGGACGGCGCGGGCGTGCCCGGCCGAGAGTGTCCCGGCGGCGACCATCGCGCGGGCGTTGTCGGGCAGGGCGAGCAGGCGGAGGGCGTTTGCGACGGCCGGACGGGAGCGTCCGACGCGCTCGGCGACGGCCTCCTGGGTCAGCCCGTAGTCGCGGATCAGGCTGTCGAAGCCCTGTGCTTCTTCGATCGGGTTTAAGTCCTTCCGCTGAAGGTTTTCGATCAGCGCCAGCTCCATGACGGTCTTGTCGTCGGCCTCGATCACCATAGCGGGGATCTCGGTCAAGCCGGCCGACCGGGCGGCGCGCCAGCGGCGTTCACCGGCGATGATCTGGTAGTAATCGCCCCTGGTTTTGCGCACGGTGATCGGGGTGATGACGCCGTGCAGTTCGATGGAACGGGTCAGCTCGCGCATGGCCTCGGGGTCGAAGTCCTTGCGGGGCTGATCCTGATTCGGCTCAATGAGGGTCATCGGCAGGGTGGAAATGCCGCCGGCGGTCTCCTCCTCGGCCAGAAGACTCTCGCCGAGCAGAGCGCCGAAGCCTCTTCCAAGCCCGCCTTTCGCGCTTTTGGACATCACGCGGCCTCCTTACGCATTTTTTTCAAGAAATTCGTCCGCAACGGCCAGATACGCGGCGGCGCCCCGGCAGGAGCGGTCATAGGCCATGATGGGCTTGCCGTGGCTGGGCGCCTCGGACAGACGGATGTTGCGGGGGACGACGGACGCGTAGACGCGGTCGCCGAAGTGTTTTTTGACCTCCTCGACCACCTGCACGGCCAGATTGGTGCGGCCGTCGTACATGGTCAGGAGGATGCCCTCGATGCGGATATGCCTGTTAAGCGAGCGCTGGACAGAGCGAACGGTCGCCATGAGCTGGGAGAGGCCCTCGAGGGCGTAATACTCGGTCTGGAGCGGAACGAGGAAGGAATCGGCGGCGCACAGACAGTCGAGGGTGAGGATGCCGAGGGAGGGCGGGCAGTCGATGATGATGTAGTCATAGTCTGTCCGGATCTTGTCGAGGACATCCTTGAGCCGGTATTCGCGGCGGGGCAGGGAGATCAGATCGACCTCAGCGCCCGCGAGATCGACATTTGCGCCCAAAACATCCACCCATTCGGTATGGATGACGGCGGCGCGGACGTCGGGGTCGTCGTCGATGATGAGTTCATAGATGGAAGGGTCGAGGGTGCGGGGGTCGATGCCGACGCCGGAGGTGGCGTTGCCCTGCGGGTCGAAGTCGCAGAGGAGCACCTTCTTGCCCTTTTCAGTGAGCGCGCAGGCCAGATTGACCGCGGTCGTAGTTTTCCCGACGCCGCCCTTCTGGTTAATAAGCGCGACAATTTTTGCCATTGCGGTCTCCTTTCCGAGTGATTGCGCAGAATTTTACTTTACCATTATACCACAGCGGCGGCAGAAATCCAGCCCTGATTTCGGTATTGCGCACCGCTGCTGGTATAATTGTTAAAATACACGGAATTCAGGCCGCTCTCCACCGCAATTCGTGTCACCCTCCATGAAGACTCGCGCAAACGTTGCAAACCACCCTCCCCCGGGCACAAAAAATCCCCTGCTCCCGCAGAGGAAAAATGTTTCATGTGAAACAATCGTATCTGTCAAACAGGTCGGGCCGGAGATTGTAACCCATCTCAGACGGCCGGCCCTTCCCTATTTCCGCGCGTTCGGAATCAGAATCTTCACTAAAATCCCGTCCTCGCGCTCCTCTTTCTCGTAGCTCGTCTCCACGCCCGAATCCTTCATCATGCCGACGGCCTTGTCCACCGTGTTTAAAAACAGCCGCACGTCCTTGATGAGCCGGCGCACCGTCCCGGCCGGCTGATCGGGCGGCGCGTTGAGCAGGCGCTCGATGTACTGCTCGGTGCGGCTGACGTTGAGCTGATGCTCGATGATGTAGGCGGTCGCCCGCTTGCGGTCGTCCTCCTCGGGCAGACGCAGGATGGCGCGCGCGTGGCGCTCGGTCAGTCCGCCCTCCCGGATCATCTGCATGTTCTCGGGGGAAAGCCGCAGCAGGCGCAGCTTGTTGGCGACCGCGCTCTGGGTCTTGCCCACCTTGCGCGCGGCTTCCTCCTGTGTCAGCCCGTAGCGGTCGATGAGTTGACGGTATCCCGCGGCTTCCTCGAAGAAGTCCAGATCGCGCCGCTGCAGGTTTTCGACCAGCGCGATGGCCGAGGAATCCTCCTCTGTGGCCGAGATCACGATGCAGGGCACCTCGCTCAGCCCGGCCGCGCGCGCGGCGCGCAGGCGGCGTTCGCCCGCGATCAGCTCGTAGCCCTCAGCCGTGCGCCGCACGGTCAGCGGGTTGAGCACCCCGTACTGCCGAATGGACTCGGCGAGCTGGGTGATCGCCTCGGTTTCAAAGTGCTTGCGCGGCTGATAGGGGTTGCGGGAGATCTGGCTGGTCTTGATGCGCCGGAGCTGCCGCTCCGCCGTCCCCACCAGATTGAACATCGGAGTCATGAAACTTCCCTCCTTTCGGTTTTCCTGCTATTAAAAGATTACCAGAAAATACCATTTTGTAAAGGAATTTCGACCGCACATCCCGCATTTCCCGACCATTTTTCGACAGTTCACACCGCATTTGTCGTATTTCTCCGTATTTTCAGACAGAAAATAACAGTCCGTATAAGCTATACGGACTGTTAATTATCACCCGAAAATCAAAGGGGCTTGGCCGAGATCTGGCTGAAGCGGCGGGGATATTTGGACGGGCACGAGCGGATTTTTTTGATCCAGACCAGCCGCCCTTTCCGGTCGGAGCCGGGCACGTCGTAGTCCTGCACCCGCTCGAGCCGCCCGCCCAGCAGACGGATGGCGGGCTTCGCGGCCTCGATTTCCTCGTCCGAGCCGACCGCCTTCATCGCGATGAAGTAGCCGCCCACCTTGACCATGGGCAGGGACAGCTCGGCCAGCACATTCAGCCGTGCGACGGCGCGGGAGACCGCCAGATCGTAGCCCTCCCGGTGGCCGAATTCCTCGGCGCGGGCGTGGACGGCGCAGACGTTTTTCAGACCGAGTTCGTCGATGGCGCCCTGTAAAAACTTGATCCGTTTTCCCAGGGAATCGAGCAGGGTGACGCGCGCGTCGGACAGCAGGGCGATCGGCATACCCGGGAAGCCCGCGCCGCAGCCCACATCGACGACCGAGCGCCCGCGGGCGTAGGGCGCGAGCACGGCGCAGTCGAGGAAATGCCGGGTCACGACCTCGACCGGGTCGGTCACGGCGGTCAGATTCATGACCTTGTTGGTTTCAAGCAGCAGGTCGGAAAATCGCAAAAGCTGATCCACACCCTGTGGACAGTCGATGCCGTAGGCCGCAAGGCCGTTTACCAGCAGTTCGCGTTCGTTCATGGTCGTCCTCCTCAGGCTTTTTCGAGATTGAGATAGATCATCAGCGCGGTCAGGTCGGCGGGCGATACGCCCGAGATCCGTCCGGCCTGTCCGAAGTTCAGCGGGCGGATATCCTTGAGCTTCTGCCGTGCCTCCAGACGGAGGGAGGGCACCGCGTCGTAGTCGAGGCCGGCGGGCAGGACGCGGGATTCCAGACGGCGGAACTGTTCGACGTCCTTCTCCTGCCGGGCGATGTAGCCCTCGTACTTGACCCGAATTTCGACCTGTTCGCGCACGGCGGCGGGCAGGTCGGGGCGGTCGGGATCGAAGGCCGCCAGCGCGGCGTAGCGCAGCTCGGGACGGCGGAGCAGGTCGATCAGACGGCAGCCCGCCTTGAGGGGCGTCGAGTGCTGTTCGGCGAGAAAGGCCTGCATCCTCTCGTCCGGGGCGACGCTGACCGTGCCCAGCCGGGCGATTTCGGCCGCGACGGCTTCGTATTTTTTCCGCGTCCGTTCGAGCCGTTCGGGCGGGTTCAGGCCGACGCGCGCGCCGATCGGCATGAGCCGTTCGTCGGCGTTGTCCTGCCGCAGCAGCAGGCGGTATTCCGAGCGCGAGGTCATCATGCGGTAAGGCTCCCTGGTGCCCCGGGTCACCAGATCGTCGATCAGGGTGCCGATGTAGCCGTCGGCGCGGTCGAGGATCATGGGCGGCTCGCCCTTGCACTTGAGCGCCGCATTGATGCCCGCGACCAGGCCCTGCGCGGCGGCTTCCTCGTAGCCCGAGGAACCGTTGAACTGCCCCGCGCCGTACAGCCCCGGAATTTTCCGGCTTTCGAGGGTGGGGGTCAGCTCGGTCGGGTCGACACAGTCGTACTCGATGGCGTAGGCCGGGCGCATGACCTCGGCGTGCTCGAGTCCGCCGACCGTATGAATCATGGCGAGCTGGACGTCCTCAGGCATGGAGGACGAGAAGCCCTGCACGTAAATTTCCTCGGTGTCCAGACCCATCGGCTCGAGGAAGAGCTGGTGGCGGGGCTTGTCGGCGAAGCGCACGACCTTGTCCTCGATCGAGGGACAGTAGCGCGGGCCGACGCCCTCGATCGTGCCCGAATACAGGGGCGAGCGGCCGAGGTTCTCGCGGATGACCGCGTGGGTGCGGGCGGTGGTGTAGGTCAGGTGGCAGACGGCCTGATTGGGCGGCGGGCAGGCGGAATCAAACGAAAACGGAATGATTTCGTCCTCCCCCTCCTGCACCTCCAGCCCGGTGAAGTCGATCGAACGGCGGTTGACCCGGGGCGGCGTGCCGGTCTTGAACCGCTGCATCCGCAGGCCGAGCGCACGCAGGCAGTCGGTCAGCCGGGTGGCGGCGAACATACCGTCCGGCCCGCCCTCGCGGGTGTAGTCGCCGATGATGATGCGTCCGCCGAGGAAGGTGCCCGAGCAGACGATGGCCGCACGCACGGCGTACTGTGCGCCGGTGGCGACGGTCACGCCGCAGACCGCGCCGGCGTCGTCGGTTTCGATCGAAACGACCTCGCCCTGCTTCAAATACAGGTTGGGTGTGGTCTCGAGCTTGTGTTTCATATAGACGCGGTAGCGGACGCGGTCGGCCTGCGCGCGCAGGGAGTGGACGGCCGGGCCCTTGCCGCGGTTGAGCATACGGTATTGGATGCAGGCCGCGTCGGCCGCGCGGCCCATCTCGCCGCCCAGCGCGTCGATCTCGCGCACCAGATGGCCCTTGGCCGTGCCGCCGATGGCCGGGTTGCAGGGCATGTTGCCGACCGCGTCCAGATTAATCGTGAAGCAGAGCGTGCGCAGACCGAGCCGGGCGGCGGCCAGCGCAGCCTCGATGCCCGCGTGACCCGCGCCGATCACGGCGATGTCATATTCGCCAGCAAAAAACATGGGGAGTTCCTCCGAAAAAACAGCGTGGAAAAATCGGGACAAACTGTCAAAATCAGACCGGTTTCGCGGGTGAATTTTGCCGTTTCGCCAAAACGATTTTGCTTGACAAGGGTGTGCACAGTTGTTGATAACTCTGTGTACACTGGGGATAACTGTGGAAAAATCGTGAAAAATCAGAATACGATTTGTAATATTTTAATTCAATTATTATAATTTGGAATCAAATCTTGCAGATATTGTGGGGGGTCTTCCCCAAAATCCACAAGAGGGCTGTGGATAAGTGGGGATTGCAAAGCGTAATGAACGGCGTGCACAAAATTTGTTTCTGTAAACTGGGGGTTTTGGCACGACCGGGTGGGATCTTTTATTTCCCCACGCAGAAATTCGCGAAGATGTGATCGACGATATCCTCCCTGGCGGACGCGCCGGTCAGGCCGCCGAGGGCTTCAACCGCCTCCTCGATGTCGCTGACCACCGCATCGGGGGTCATGCCCGCCGCCAGCATATCGCGTGCGCGGGTCAGCGCCTGCGCGGTGCGGTACAGAATATCGGCCTGCCGCGCGTTCGTGATCAGCCCGCCGTCGGCGGGCAGGTCGGCCAGCCCGGTCATGGCGGTCAGCGCGTTCGTCAGGCTGTCGAGTCCAGTGCGCGCCTTAGCCGAGAGCGCAACGACCGCGCCGAAGTCCGGTTCAAGCGCCTCGGGCGCGAAGCCCGCGCCCAGATCGGCCTTATTGCGCACCGCGACCGACCGGCGCGCGCCGCGCGCCTGCTCAATGACGAACCGATCCTCGTCGGTCAGGGGCTTTGCGCCGTCGAACACCGCGATGACCACGCCGTTTTCGCGCGCGTCGGCCACCGCCGCCATCGCCCGCTCGACGCCGATGCGCTCGACCGGGTCGTCGGTCTGCCGCAGACCGGCGGTGTCCTGCAGGCGCAGGACGAGCGCGCCCAGCCGCATGGTTTCCTCGACCGTATCCCGGGTCGTGCCCGCGATATCGGTCACGATCGCGCGGTCATAGCCCAAAAGGGCGTTCAAAAGGGTCGATTTTCCGGCGTTTGGCCGCCCGATGATCGCGCAGGGCAAGCCTTCGCGCAAAGCGCGGCCGCGCTCGTAGCTCTCGCGCAGACCGTCCAGCCGCGCGGCGGCATCGGTCAGCGTCCGCGCGATTTCGTCCCGGGGCAGGTCGTCAATGTCCTCATCCGGGTAGTCGATGACGGCCAGAAACTGGGCGCACAGCCCGATCAGCCTCTGCCGCAGATCGGTAAATTCGTGCGAAATGTGCCCGCCGAGCTGGGCGACCGCATTCGCGGCGGCCTGCGGCGAGCGCGCGCAGACGAGGTCGTTGACCGCCTCGGCGGCGAACAGGTCGAGCTTGCCGTTCAAGAACGCGCGGCGGGTGAACTCGCCCGGCCCGGCCTGCCGCGCACCCAGCGCGAACAGGGCGGTCAGGGTTTCGGTCAGAACGGCGGACGAACCGTGACAGTGGATTTCGGCCATCGGCTCGCCGGTGTAGGTCGCGGGCGCAGGGAACCAGACGGCCATCGGCCGGTCGATGACCCGCCCGCGCACGGTCAGCGTGCCGTAGGTCAGCATCCGGGGCACGAGGTCTCCCCCGCCCGCCGGTGTGAACACTGCGCGCAAAAGCGCGCCCGCGTCCGCGCCTGATAACCGGATGATGCCGATCGCGCCGCCCGGCGCGGTCGAAAGCGCGGCAATGGTCTGTGACATGGTCTGGCACTCCTCTCCAACAAAAAGCCCCGCCGGGTCTCCGGCGGGGCATTCCTTCCCTCTCACGGGGTCAAAAACTCACTCCCGCTCGGGCTTCTCTCTTCTGCCGCCACGGCCGGAAAAATATCTTCCGCCCTCGGGGGAGATGACGACGCGGCGGTTCGGCTCGGTGCCGGTCGAATGGGTGGTGACGCCCCGGTAATCCTGCAGCGCCGAATGGATGATGCGCCGCTCGTAGGGGTTCATCGGCTCGAGGGTCATCGCCTTGTGGTAGCGGATGACCTTGCCGGCCATCTTGCGGGCCAGCCGCTCGAGCGACTCGGCGCGCTTGACGCGGTAGTTCTCGGTGTCGATGGTCAGGCGGACGTGCTCCTCGGTGGTCTTGTTGAGCACGAGCGAGGCGAGGTACTGGATGGCGTCCAGCGTGTCGCCGCGGCGGCCGATGACCGGGCCCATATCGGGGCCGACGATCTCGATGCGGATGTGATCGGCCTCGGTGGTGTCGACGACGACGGCCTTGCCCTCGACGCCCAGCTTGACGAGCAGACCGTCAATGAAGGCGGCCGCCGCCTTGGCCTCGGCGCTCCACTGCTCCTCGGGCAGCGGATTGGCCTTGACGACCGGCTTTTCCTCGACCTCAGCGGGTTTTTCCACAGGCTGGGGACGGGCGGGACGCTCGGCGCGGGGCGGACGGGCGGGACGCTCCGGACGGGGCGCGTTCGGGTCGGCCGGCTTGACGAGACGGGGCTTGTCCGCCGGGTCGAGCTTCTCGGCGCGGCGGGGCGCGGGCGCGGCCTGCGCGGGCGCAGACGCGCTCTTGGGCGCGGACTTGACGAGACGGGGCGCCTCGTCACGCGGACGGGCGGGCTTTTCAGCCTTGTCCAGCTTTTCCGCGGCCGGACGGGACGCGGGCGCAGGCTTGGGCGCGGGCTTGGGCGCTTCGTCGGGAACCTCGTAGGTCACCTTGATCCTGGCGTCGGTCGCGCCGATGCCGAGGAAGCCCTTGCGGCCCATTTCAAGGACTTCGACCGAAACCGCGTCACGATCCATGGCGAGCTGCGCGAGCGCCTTTTCGATCGCGCGGTCAACATTGGACGCGGAAACAATGATTTCCTTCTGCATTTAGCCTTCCTCCTGTTTGGGCTGCTTTTTCTTCTTTTTCTTCGGCTCTTCCTTGGGCAGCGGATGATATTTATCCATATACCAGGTCAGGAAGATCTCCTGCACCATCGTGAACAGGTTGTTCGCGATCCAGTAAACGCACAGGGCGGCGGGCAGGATGAAGCCGAGGTAGACCGACATGAGGGGCATGAGGTAGAGCATGGTCTTCATGGAGCCCTGCATCTGCGCGGCCGAGGGGTTGGACTTCGACTGCATCTTCTGCATGATGATGGAAGACAGCAGAGCGGTCACGCCGGAGAGGATGGGCAGCAGCCAGAGCAGGCCGAACTCCTTGATGGAGGGCGTCTGCGCGAGGTTGAAGCCCAAAAAGTCGAAATTGAGGGGTACGAGGTGCTCCGCGATCTCGGTGGACAGGCTGGTGATGGCTTCGGGGAAGCGGCCCAGGGTGGAGTCGTAGAGCTTGCTGAGGGTTTCCATCAGCGGGATCTGGACATAGAAGTCGTTGTACTTGGACAGGTCGGCCAGACCGGCGTTCTGGACGTAATCGACCAGAAGCTGGACGGAATCGGGGATGCCCTCGACAACGAAGTCCTTATCGGTAATGCCCATCATAAAGGTGACGGGCTTCTCGATCGCGTAGTACAGGCCCATGAGGATGAACATGGGCAGGAAGCTGGGCAGGCAGCCGGACATCGGGCTGACGCCCTCCTGATCGTAGAGCTTTTGCAGCTCCTCGTTGAGCTTGACGCGGTTGTTCGCGTACTTCTTCTGGAGCGCCATCTGCTTGCTCGACAGGGCGCTCATCTTGCGCATGCTCTTCTTGCTCTTGATCGACAGCGGCATCAGGATGAACTTGGACAGCAGGGCGAAGAGGATGATCGCCAGACCGTAGGAGCCAACCAGATTATAGATCGCCATCAGGATCATGCCGAAGGGACGCACGATAAGCAAACCGAAGATTTTAGCCAAGGTTTCGTTCCTCCATGGTGGATTTTGGGCAGATTTTTCCACAGGCTGTGGAGAAATCTGCTGCCTTAGGGTACGGGGTCATAGGGACCCCGCCTGGAAAACGGGTGACAGCGGCAGATGCGTTTGACCGCCAGCCAGCCGCCCTTCCACGCGCCGTACTTTTCGATGGCCTCGAGGGCGTACTGGGAGCAGGTTGGGATATAGCGGCAGCGGGGCGGGGTATGCGGAGAGATGGCGCGCCGGTAGAACCGGATGAGCGCCAGCATCAGCCGTTTCATTTTTGTCCTCCCTCCGATCCGGTGAGTCCGAGGGTGCGGGCGGCCTTGAGGAAGGCGCGTTCGACGTCGAAATAGGACGCGTCCCGCATGGGTGCGCGGGCCACCAGGATCAGGTCATAGCCGGGCGTCAGCTCGGCCGCGTGCAGGCGGTAGACCTCGCGGAAGAGGCGCTTTGCGCGGTTGCGCTGGACGGCGCAGCCGAATTTTGCGCTCACCGTGAGACCGAGACGGTTATAACCGCGCCGGTTTTTCATGCAATAGAGCACGAGACAGCGGGTTGCGGCCGATTTGCCGCGGTGATACAGCCTGCGGAATTCGTGGTTCTGCTTGATTACATAGGTAGGATTCATACGCTGCTCCTCACAGGGATGAAGAAGCCCGGAACGTCCGCCGATGCCCGGCTTCGGGCGTTCCCGCCGCGTCGATTCGGTGTTCCCCGGCATTTTTTGGGATCATGGCCGGGGCTCGCGGCCCGCCTGCGCGGCGCGCAAACAGGGGAAAAAGGGCGTGTCTCCGGGTGCGCCGCGGCAGGCCGAAAAAGCCCCCTGCCCGGAGACGGTACAAAAAAGAGCCGCAGGAAAAGCGTGCGGCTCTTGATTCACTTTGCCTCGCCTGGGATTACAGGGTCAGCTGCTTGCGGCCCTTCGCGCGGCGGCGAGCCAGCACCTTGCGGCCGTTCTTGGTCGACATTCTCTTGCGGAAACCATGCTCCTTGCTGCGCTGACGCTTCTTGGGCTGATACGTTCTCAGCATATTACCACACCTCCTATTGCACATTGATGAATGGGCACCGGCACAGGTCCAATACACAAGATATCGGGCTTATGCCGCTGCCTGTCCGTAATACTCCGAATCAGATATTATTATAATCACGATTTTCCGGTTTTGTCAAGGGGAAATGCTAAAAAACCCGTAATTTTTCGCACAAAAGGGGAAGTGGGAGCGCAGGCAAGGGGAAAAACTTTACATTCTGTATTTTTCGGAAAAAATACAACATGAAATGGGGGTACTATATGTGGTGGTGCAGCCGGCCGCGCGGATGTTGGAACCTCCCCCCGCGCAGGGTTTTCCGCACCCTGTGCAAAACTTTCCGGACATACCTTCGCTTGAAATGCCTGTTCCGATATGATAGTATATTATTGAATAAGAATCGGCAGTTTTAGGAGGATCATGCATTGAACAGCTACAACGACTTATTCCAAATGGCGTTGTCGCAGATGAAGGGCAACCTTCCGGAGACCAGCATCAACGCCTGGTTCGGCGATGCCGAAGCCGAAGCCATGGAGGGAAACCGACTGGTACTGCGCGCGGCCAGCAAATTCAAAAAAGAGATCATTGAAAACAACTTCAAGAGCCGTCTGGAGGACGCTTTGAGCGACCTGCTCGGCCAGCACATCGAGGTCGAGGTCATCGACGGCGAGCAGAAGGCCAAGCCGGTGCAGGCCGGCGAGTCCATCGGCCTCTCCCCCGACGAGGAATACACCTTCGAGCACTTCATCGTCGGCTCGTCCAACAAATTCGCGCACGCGGCGGCGATTTCGGTCGCCAATCACCCGGCCGAGAACTACAATCCCCTCTTTATTTACGGCCAGTCCGGTCTGGGCAAGACCCATCTGCTCCACGCGATCGGCAACGTCATCCGGGGCACCCATCCCGACTTCCGCATCATCTATGTCAAGGGCGAGGACTTCACGAACGAGCTGGTCACGGCCATTCAGGAGGGCGACGTCGCCGCCTTCCGCAACAAATACCGCATGACCGACCTGCTCCTGATCGACGATATCCAGTTCATCGCGGGCAAGGAGCGCACGCAGGAGGAATTTTTCCACACCTTCAACGCGCTCTACGAGGCCGGCCGGCAGATCGTTCTGACCTCCGACCGTCCGCCCAAGGAGATGAACACCCTCGAGGACCGCATGAAGACCCGTTTCGAATGGGGTCTGCTGGCCGACATCCAGCCGCCCGATTTTGAGACCCGGGTCGCGATCATCAACGCCAAGGCCGAAAAGCTGGGCTTTGCCCTGCCCAAGGACGTCATTTACTGCATCGCGGAAAATTTGCAGTCCAACGTCCGTCAGCTCGAGGGCACGGTCAAGAAAATCAAGGCCAAGCACGAGCTGGGCGGCGAAGCCATCACGATCGACATGACCCAGAAGGTCATCGAGGAGGTCAAGTCGATCAGCCCGGGCTTAAATCCCACCCCGCCCATGATCATCCAGACCGTTTCCAACTTCTATTCCGTTCCGGTCGATCAGATCATGTCCGACCGCCGCTCCAAGGACACCGTCCAGCCCCGGCAGATGGCGATGTATCTGGTGCGCAAGATGACGAACTATTCCCTGCCCGAGATCGGCAAGGTCTTCGGCCGCGACCACACGACCGTCATGCACGCCTGCGACAAGATCGACTCCGACCGCAAGAAAAACGCCGAGCTCGAGGACATCATCAAGACCCTGATCGAAAACATCCAGAACCTCTGAGCCTCCGGGAGCAACGGGAGCGAAGCGACATTCATTCCAAAAAAGCCGGAGTTTCTCTGGCTTTTTTACCTCGATCCCAGCGCCGCGGCGGCGCGGAACTCCGGGGGTACAAGGTGAATTGGCCGTCAGGCCAAGAGAATGCGGCCTGGGCCGTCAAAAAAGTTTCGAGTGCCCGCAGGAACTTTTTTGTATCTAGGGGGTATTGGATACCCCCTAGATTTTTCCCCAGCCCTTGTGGATTGTGGATGGATAACCTGTGGACAACCGGTTTTCCCCATTTCCGCCCCGATTTACCCAAAATTCCTCCCCATTCGGCTGGGGACAAATTTCTCCATGGGCTTCATGGGAATTTCGGACTTTTCCACAGTTCCCACAACTCTACTACTACGACTATAAAAATATCTCTTCTACTCCTCCGTTCATTCCCCGGAACATAAAAAAATCCTCCCCATGTCCTGTGGACAAAGAAAGGAACGATCCGATCCATGAAATTCTCCTGCGAAAAATCCGCATTTCTCGACGCAATCAGCATTTCCTCGCGCGCGGTCTCTAACAAATCGACGATTGCGATTCTGGAAGGCCTGCGGCTGACCGCCTCCGACACCCTGACCCTTGCGGGCTACGATCTTTCGATGGGCATCCGCACGACGGTTGACGCCGACGTCATCGAACCGGGCGAGATCGTCCTGTCCGCCAAGCTGCTGGGCGACATCGTCCGCAAGCTGCCGGATGACGTCATCTACTTCGAGACCGACGAAAAGCTGCTCACCACCATTAAGTGCGGCCGGTCTGTCTTCAATCTGGTGGCGACCGCGTCCGACGATTTCCCGGCAATGCCCGAGGTCAGCGGCGAGGAAACCCTCTCCCTGCCCGAAAAAATGCTCAAATCCATGATCAACCAGACCGTTTTCGCGGTTTCGGACAATATGGCCAAGCCCATCCACACCGGCTGCCTGTTTGAGCTGACGGGCGGCAAGCTGACCGTCGTCGCGGTCGACGGCTTCCGCCTGTCGATCCGCCGCGAAACCCTGCCCGAGCCGCCCGAAAGCGACATGCGTTTTGTCGTACCGGGCGGGGCGCTGCGCGAAATCGAGCGCATTCTGCACGAGGACAGCGACGCGCTCATCGAGATCTGCCCGGGCGAAAAGCACATTCTGTTCGCGCTGGGCAAGACCACGCTGGTCTGCCGCCTGATCGACGGTGAATTTTTGAACTACAACGCCGCCATTCCGGATTCCTTCACCTATACGGTGACGGCGAACACCCGGGAGCTCATCACCTGCCTCGAGCGCGTCTCCCTGCTCGTCACCGAGAAGCTCAAAAACCCGGTGCGCATCACCTTTGACGGGTCGCTGATGAAGATGACCTGCATCACGGCGGTGGGCAAATCCTATGACGAATGCCCGATCGCGGGCACGGCGCAGGATCTCGAAATCGGCTTCAACAGCCGCTACCTGCTCGAAGCCCTGCGCGCCTGCCCGGATGACACCGTTTGCATGTCGCTCAAGGGCGCGCTCAACCCGATCGTCTTCACCCCGTCCGAGGGCGACAGGTACACCTACCTTGTCCTGCCCGTGAGGTTGAAGGCCGATGCGTAAAATCACCATTTCGGGCGCGTTCATCAAGCTGGACGCCCTGCTGAAATTTGCAAATCTCGTCTCCTCGGGCGGCGAAGCCAAGCTGCGCATCGCCGGGGGCGAGGTGCTGGTCAACGGCGAAGCCTGCACGATGCGCGGCAAAAAGCTGCGCCCGGGCGACAGGGTGACGCTGGACGGCGAAACCGTCGAAATCGACGGATAACCCGGCTGTTTCACGTGAAACGCATGGGTTTTCATGCATAAAAATACAAAATTGGAATACAAGCAAAATGTATATTCATTCCATTAAACTGCATAATTTCCGGAACTACGAGGACGAGACCTTTTCCTTTGACCCGGCGGTCAACCTCATCGTGGGCGAGAACGCACAGGGCAAGACCAACCTTTTGGAGGCGGCCTGCGCCCTGTCCACGATGAAGCTCTTCCGCACCGGGCAGAAGAAGGAGGGTCTGCGCTTCGGAACGGAAACCGGTTCCGTATCCGGCGTCTTTTCGGCCGAGGATCGGGACATCACGCTCGAGCTGTGCCTGTCGCGCACCCGGCCGATGGAGGTCTGGAAAAACGGCGTGCGCCTGCGCCGCCAGAGCGAGGCGGCCGGGCTTTTGCGCACCGTCCTGTTCTGCCCGGACGACCTGATGCTCGTGCGGGCGGGCGCGGCCGCGCGGCGGCGGTTTCTGGACGCGGCGCTCTGTCAGCTCCGTCCCCAGTACGCGGCGGCGCTGGCCGAATATGAAAGAGTGCTGGCACACAAGCTGCGTATTTTGAAGGATGCGGAGGAAAAACCTGCATTATTGGATTTACTGGACGATTTCACCCTTCGGCTGTGCCGTCTGGGCGCGATCGTCGTGCGCTACCGGGCGTATTATGTGCGCAAGCTGGCCGGACGGGCGGCTGCGCTGCACGCCGAAGCTGCGCCGCACGAGACCCTGACGGCGGCCTACCGCACGGTCTCGACGGTCACCGACCCCTACGCCCCGGTGCAGGCCATCGAGGCCGATCTCCAGCGCCACGCCTTCTCTCACCGCGCGGCCGAGATTGCGTCGAAAAGCTGCCTGTCCGGGCCGCACAAGGACGATCTGGAGCTGACCTTAAACGGTGTGTCCGCCGGATCGTTCGCCTCGCAGGGGCAGGCGCGCACGGCGGCGCTCGCCCTCAAGCTGGCCGAGCGCGAGCTGTTCCGGGACGAGGACGGCGCCTACCCGGTGCTCCTGCTGGACGACGTGCTCTCCGAGCTGGACCGGCGGCGGCAGGACTTCGTTTTAAACCGTCTGGGCACGGGTCAGGTGCTCATCACCTGCTGCGAGGCCGAGACGGCCGAGCGAAGCCGCGCGGGGCGGGTCTTCCAGATCGCGGGCGGGCGCATCCTCCCGTAAAAAAAGAGGAAAAAATAAAAAAACTTCCCCCGTTTCCCTGTAAAAATTCCGGAAAATGTGCTATAATGGGAACAGAATGTGGCTGGCGCACCGCGCCGTGAAAGGGGTTTCCTATGTACGTGCACATCGGTCAGGACTATATGGTTCCCGCGCGGTCGATCGTCTCGATCTTCGACATGGACACAGCCACCTGGTCGAAGCACACCCGGGCGCTCATCGCCCGGCTGGAGCAGGAGGGGCGGGTCATCCCGGTCTTTGAGGATCTGCCCAAATCCGCCGTCCTGTGTGACGGCGCGCTTGGGGAGCTTCTCTATATCTCCCAGCTTTCGACGAACGCCCTGCTCCGCCGCGCCGCGCAGGGTCTGGGCGCTTCCGGTGCTTTTTAAGACCGTTTTTTATCCTTTGCCGGCAGTTTATGCCGTTTTTTTCGTTTTTCAGTTGGATTCAAAGAAGAGGAATTTTAGTTTATGAGTATGCGTGAAGAAATGCTGGATCTGAAGGTCACCGAGACCTACGACGAAAGCCAAATTCAGGTTCTGGAGGGCCTCGAGGCCGTGCGCAAGCGCCCGGGCATGTACATCGGCTCGACGTCCGAGCGCGGCCTGCACCATCTGGTGTACGAGATCGTCGACAACTCGATCGACGAGGCGCTCGCGGGCTACTGCACCCACATCGAGGTGACCATCGAAAAGGACAACATCATCCGGGTCGATGACAACGGCCGCGGCATCCCGGTCGGCATCCATCCCCAGATGGGCATTCCGACGCTCGAGGTCGTGCTGACCGTCCTGCACGCGGGCGGCAAGTTCGGCGGCGACGGCTACAAGGTTTCGGGCGGTCTGCACGGCGTCGGCTCGTCGGTCGTCAACGCCCTGTCGCTCTGGCTGGTCGCTGAGGTGCGCGACGGCGAGAACAAGCACATCATGCGCTTTGCGCGCGGAAAGACGGTCGAAAAAATCCATTCCGTCCCCTGCACGGCCGAGCGCGGCACGACGATCCGCTTCCAGGCCGACCCGGAGATTTTCGAGACCACCCGGTATGACTACAACGTCCTGCTCAAGCGCCTGCGCGAGTCGGCCTTTCTGAACGCGGGCATCCGCATCACCCTGCGCGACGAGCGCGAGGACGAGCCGACCGAGGACGTCCTGCACTACGACGGCGGCATCCGCCAGTTCGTCTCCTACCTCAACGAGACCAAGACGCCCATCCACGAGCAGGTCATCTACATGGAGGGCGCGCGGGACAACTCGATGGCCGAGGTCGCCATGCAGTACACCGACGCCTATAACGAGTCGATCATCTCGTTTGCCAACAACATCGAGACCACCGAGGGCGGCACCCACGAGACCGGCTTCAAGTCGGCGCTGACCCGCGTTCTGAACGATTACGGCCGCAAATACAACCTCATCAAGGAGGGCGAGACCCTCAAGGGCGAGGACGTGCGCGAGGGCCTGACCGTCATCATCTCGGTCAAATTACAGGAGGCGCAGTTCGAGGGCCAGACCAAGACCAAGCTGGGCAACAGCGATATGCGCACCCTGGTCGAGACCATGGTGGGCGAGCGCCTGCCCATCTTTCTGGAGGAAAATCCGGCCGTCGCCCGGACGATTCTGGACAAGGCGCAGACCGCCTCCCGCGCCCGCGAGGCCGCCCGCCGCGCGCGGGAAATGACCCGCCGCAAATCGGCGCTCGAGGGCAACTCCCTGCCCGGCAAGCTGGCCGACTGTCAGGAGCGCGACCCGGCGCTGACCGAGATCTACATCGTCGAGGGCGACTCGGCGGGCGGCTCGGCCAAGGAGGGACGCGACCGCCGCTATCAGGCCATCCTTCCCCTCTGGGGCAAGATGCTCAACGTCGAAAAGGCGCGGCTCGATAAGGTCTACGGCAACGATAAGCTGACCCCGATGATCACGGCCTTCGGCGCGGGCTTCGGCGAGGATTTCGACATTTCCCGCCTGCGCTACGGCAAGATCATCCTGATGGCCGATGCCGACGTCGACGGCTCCCACATCCGCACCCTGCTTCTGACCTTCTTCTTCCGCTTCATGCGTCCGCTGATCGAGCAGGGACACGTTTACATCGCTCAGCCGCCCCTGTTCAAGGACGAAAAGGGCAAGCAGGTGCGCTATACCTACTCGGACGAGGAACAGCGCGCGGTGCTGAACGAGATGGGCGAGGGCGTGCGCGTCCAGCGCTATAAGGGTCTCGGTGAGATGGACCCCGAACAGCTCTGGGAGACCACGATGAACCCCGAAAACCGCATCCTGCTTCAGGTCACGCTGGACGACGCGGTCATGGCCGACCAGACCTTCACCCTGCTCATGGGCGAAAAGGTCGAGCCGCGCCGCGAATTTATCGAGAAAAACGCGAAGTACGTTGAAAATCTGGACGTATAATCAGAAGAACACCCTCTGTTGGAGGTTTCCATGAGTCAAGAATATGAAAATCAAATCATCAAACCGGTCGATCTGAACCGGGAGATGCAGAAATCCTACATCGCCTACGCGATGAGCGTCATCGTCGGCCGCGCCCTGCCCGACGTGCGCGACGGCTTAAAGCCGGTGCACCGCCGCATCCTCTACGCCATGTACGAGGACGGCCTGACCTCGGACAAGCCCTACCGCAAGTCGGCGACGACGGTCGGCAACGTGCTCGGCCGGTACCATCCCCACGGCGACGCCTCGGTCTATGACGCCATGGTGCGCATGGCGCAGCCCTTTTCCCTGCGCTATCCCCTGATCGACGGCCACGGCAACTTCGGCTCGGTCGACGGCGATCCCCCGGCGGCCTACCGTTACACCGAGGCCCGCATGGCCAAGCTGTCGAACGCCATGCTGGCCGACATCAAGAAGGACACCGTCGATTTCATGCCGAACTTCGACGAGGAGCGCCGGGAACCGGTCGTCCTCCCCTCCCGCTTCCCCTGCCTGCTGGTCAACGGCTCGTCGGGCATCGCGGTCGGCATGGCGACCAATATCCCGCCCCATAACCTCTGCGAGGTCGTGGACGGCATCTGCTACGTCATCGACCACCCCGAGGCCGATCTGGACGACCTGACCGCCATTATCAAGGGGCCCGACTTCCCGACCGGCGGCATCATCATGGGACGGGCGGGCATCCGCGCCGCCTACGCCACCGGCCGCGGCAAGATCAAGGTGCGCGCCCGCTGCGAGATCGAGGATATGCCCGGCTCGTCCGCCCGCCAGCGCATCGTCGTGACCGAAATTCCCTATATGGTCAATAAGGCGCGTCTCGTCGAGTCGATCGCGAACCTCGTCAAGGACAAGCGGGTCGAGGGCATCTCGGACGTGCGCGACGAGTCCTCCCGCGAGGGTCTGCGCGTCGTCATCGAGTGCAAGCGCGACGCGAACGCGCAGGTCATTTTGAACCAGCTCTATAACTATACCCAGCTTCAGGACACCTGCTCGATGATCCACCTCGCGCTCGTGCCCATCCCGCACGCCGGGGTCGATAAGGTGCAGCCCAAGTACCTCACCCTGCGCGAGATGATCGACCAGTACATCGACTTTCAGAAGTCGGTCGTCGTCCGCCGCACCCAGTTCGATCTCAACCGCGCGGGCGCGCGCGCCCACATCCTCGAGGGTCTGCGCGTCGCGACCGATCAGGACAACATCGACCGCATCATCGCCATCATCCGCGCCTCCCGCAACGAGGCCGAGGCCAAGGAAAACCTCTGCCGCGAGGCCTTCTGGATCGACCAGATCGCCCTGCTGGGCATCGTGGACGGCTCGACCCATTACGAGTTCCATCTGGACGACGCGCAGGCGCAGGCCATCGTTGATATGCGTCTCGGCCGCCTGTCCGGTCTCGAGCAGGAAAAGCTCGACAACGAATATCGGGAAATCGAGGGCAAAATCGCGGCCTACAAGGTCATTCTGGGCAGCGAGCACGAGCAGCTCGAGGTCGTAAAGCGGGAGCTGCGCGAGATCCGCGACGCCTACGGCGACGAGCGCCGCACCGAGATCGCGGCCGTGGCCGACGAAATCGACATCGAAGACCTGATCGAGGAGCAGGACTGCACCTATACCCTGACCCATGCGGGCTACATCAAGCGGATGCCCACCTCGGCCTACCGGGCGCAGAAGCGCGGCGGTCGGGGCGTCAACGCCATGACCACCCGCGAGGAGGACTTTGTCCGCAACCTCTTCACCGGCTCGACCCACGCGCAGATTCTGTTCTTTTCCAATCTGGGCAAGGTCTACCGTTTGAAGGGCTACCAGATCCCCGAGGCCGGCCGCGCCGCCAAGGGACAGAATATCGTCAACCTGCTTGAGATCGAGCCGGGCGAAAAGATCACGGCCATGTTCCCCATCCGTGAATTTTCGGACGATAAATATATGGTTTTCGTCACCAAACAGGGCGTTGTCAAGCGCATCGTGCTGTCCGACCTGCAAAACATCCGCCGGGTCGGCCTGCGCGCGCTCAGCCTGAACGAGGACGACCAGCTCGTCGACGTCCGCCTGACCGACGGCCGCGAAAACATCCTCATCGCCACCCACGACGGCAAGGCCATCACCTTCCCCGAACAGGAGGCGCGCGCGATGGGACGCACGGCGGTCGGCGTGCGCGGCATCAAGCTGGCCGAGGGCGACTACGTCGTCGGCGCGGCGCGGGCCCGCGCGGGCGCGCAGGTGCTCTCGATCACTGAGAACGGCTACGGCAAGCGCACCCCGGTCGAGGACTTCTCGGTGCACCACCGCGGCGGCGGCGGCATCCTGCTGCACAGCCTGACCGAAAAGACCGGCCCGGTCGCGGGCATCGCGGTCGTCGATCCGGAGAATGACGTCATGATCATGACCGACGACGGCGTCATGATCCGCACCCCGGTCGAGGACATCCGCCAGTGCGGCCGCGCCAGCCAGGGCGTCATCGTCATGCGCACCGGCGAGGACGTCCGCGTCATCTCGATCACCCGCACCGATAAGGAAGAATCGGACGACACCGAAACCGCCGAAACCAGCGAGGAATAAAAAAGCGCCCCGGGTTGACAAACCCGGGGCGTTGGCGTATACTGAACGTAACAGGAGGACACCGTGCGCGGTGTTTTACCTCGAAAGATTTAGATCAGAAAATGACCGTTCACTTTTTGCCGAGGAGCGGTCATTTTCTGTTGTTGTTGGAAATTTTCCAAACCAACTCGACGATACAAACGATGAGCATACAAAAAGCAAATAATCCTTCGTATGTTACCATAAGTATCACCTCCTTCCGCTGAAGGATGGAGGTAAAACAACCGTTGCCGTAACGGGTCTCCGTTTCGAACCGTGCTACGCTTGACCATATGATACACGTTTGGTCGAACATTGTCAATCAGAACCAAATAATCTGCATAGAAAGCGCCCTGGATGCACCGGGCGCTTTTCTTTTCCCTGATTTTATGCTATAATGATGCTCACGATCGAACAAAGGAGGCCGCGGGATGAAACAAGTGACGATCTACACCGACGGCGCGTGCTCGGGCAATCCGGGGCCGGGCGGCTGGGGCGCGATATTGCAGTACGGCGCACACGAGAAGGAGATCTCGGGCGGCGAGCGGCAGACGACGAACAACCGCATGGAGCTGATGGGGGTCATTTCGGCGCTCGAGCTGCTGCGGGAGCCCTGCCGGATCGACCTGTATTCGGACTCGAAGTACGTGGTGGACGGGATCACGAAGGGCTGGGCGAAGGGCTGGCGGGCGCGGGGCTGGAAGAAGGCGGACAAGACCCCGGCGAAGAATCCCGAGCTTTGGGGCCGTCTGCTTGACTTGCTGGACACGCACGATGTCACGTTCCACTGGGTCAAGGGGCACGCCGAGAACCGGTATAACAACCGCTGTGACGAGCTGGCGGTCGCGGAATGGAAAAAATTCCGTTAATCCGCCGGAACTTTTATCTGGTAAACGCCTGAATTATATGAAAAACCGCCGCTGTTTTCAAACGTCCGTCCTGCGCGGACGTTTCTTTTCTTTGTCCAAAAACCGTCAGATACGGGCGGTTTTGACAAAAAAACCATAGAATTCCGGGCAATCGTTAAAATTTTATGCAAGTAGTACAGGCGTATCCTGCAAAAATGCGCAAATACCCATTGACGGAAACGATTTTTCCGGGTATGATATAAAAGGAAGGAAATTGAACGTATATGCGCTCTTTCTTCGCATATCGTATTATTGCGCGGCCGCGCCCCGCCGCAGGGGTCGGCCAGGCAAGGAGGACCTGAAATGAACCGATTTTTGAAGAAATTCAAATGGACGCCCGAGCTGGCCGACGTACTCGAGGAGTGCAAGGCCGTCACCGTGCCGACCACCAAGCAGGAGCTGTATGAGATGGTCTTCGGCACCGGCCGTTCGGGCAAGTATGACGTGGTATATGACGTGCCCGGCCGCGGCGAGGTCTGCGAGGCGACGGTCGTCCGCGCCAAGAACGGCGTCGTTGTCAACTACGCCGAGGACTACATGCGCCGCCGCGATCCGGACTGCATGCGCATCGGCGACGATAAGCCGACCGATAAGCCCCGCTTCAAGGATGTTTACGGCTATGACTTCCAGAAGTGCAAGGAAGAGACCTATGAGTGGCTCAAGACCCAGGAGCTGGTCGTTCTGCCCTTCAACGCGGGCGGCAATACCTATGGCTATGGTTCGATTCTGATCTGCCCGCGCAACGCGGCCTTCTTCGCCTATGCGATGGCCAACCTGCAGGGCTTCGTTTCGGTCGAGGAGACCGAGGGCTATGAGCCGCGCTCGATTGTCTACGTCGCGCCTCCGTTCCGCCATACCCACTTCGGCGGCCGTCAGGTCGTCGTGCACAACCGTCTGGATAACTGCCACGAGGTCTTCTCTTATAACCTCTATCCCGGCCCGTCCGCCAAGAAGGGCGTTTATTCCGTCCTGCTCGATATCGGCGAGAAGGAAGGCTGGGTCACCGCGCACGCCTCCTGCGGCCGCATGGTCACCCAGTACGACAATGAGCTGGTCATCATGCACGAGGGCGCTTCCGGCGGCGGCAAGAGCGAGATGCTTCAGGACATCGCGCGCACCGAGGACGGCCGCGTCCTGCTCTCGACCAATACGGTCACGGACGAGGCGACCTACGTGCACATGGGCCGCACCTCGACGATCGAGCCGGTCTGCGACGATATGGCGACCTGCTACCCCGGCCTGCAGGACGACAGCGGCAAGCTGGTGCTGGTCGATGGTGAGGACGGCTGGTTCCTGCGCATGGACGGCGTCACCCACTACGGCTGTGACCCGATCTACGAGCGCATCTGCACCGAGCCGGACGAGCCGCTCTGCTTCTTCAACATTCAGGGCGTGGTCGGCGCGACCAGCCTGATCTGGGAGCATACCCTCGATTCCAACGGCAAGCCCTGCCCCAACCCGCGCGCCATCGTGCCGCGCGCCAAGGTGCCCGGCATCGTCAATGAGCCGGTCGAGGTCGATATCCGCTCCTTCGGCACCCGTATGCCCCCCTCCACCCGCGATAACCCGAACTACGGCATCATGGGCATGATGCACTTCATCCCGCCCGCACTGGCATGGCTGTGGCGTCTGGTCGCTCCGCGCGGCTTCAAGAACCCGTCGATTGTCGGCGGCGGCGAGCTCAAGAGCGAGGGCGTCGGCTCCTACTGGCCGTTCGCGACCGGTCTGCGCGTCAAGCAGGCCAACCTCCTGCTCGAGCAGATCATGAGCTGCCCCGAGACCCGCTACGTCCTGATCCCGAACCAGCACATCGGCGTTTACCGCGTCGGCTTCGCGGCTGAGTGGATCGACCGCGAGTGGCTGGCCCGTCACAACGGCCATATCAAGAAGGACAAGCTGGTTCCGGCCCGCTGTCCCCTGCTGGGCTACGCGATGAAGGAAATGGTCATCGAGGGCCAGACGATCCGTTCCAAGTACCTGCGCACCGAGACGCAGGACCGCATGGGCGAGGACGGCTACGACGCCGGCGCGAAGATCCTGACCGACTTCTTCGCGAAGGAGCTGGAGAAGTTCTACACCGACGATCTGGACCCGCTGGGCCGCGAGATCATCGACTGCTTCCGCCGCGGCGGCACGGTCGAGGAATACTGCCAGATCACCCCGATGCGCTTCTAAAGTACAGAGAAACACAAAAAGAGCCTCTTTTGAGGCTCTTTTTTGCTGCCCAAATGGCTGTCGTTTTTCTTTTCTGCCTTTGTCGATTGACAGGAAGCGACAGAAAGCGTATGATGGAAACAAGCGTAGCCTGTCCGTCGCGGACACACCCTGACGGCAGCGGTTGTTTTTACCTCCATCCTTCTGCAAAGAGGAAGGAGGTGATACTTATGGTAACATACGAAGGCCTTTTTGCCTTCTGCTTGGTCATCATCGGTGTCATACAGTTGGTTTGGATGTTTTCCAACAACAAAAGAAAATGACCGCTCACCCTTCCCAAAGTTAGCGGTCATTTTCTTGACTCATAGCATGAGGAGGTAAAACACCGCTGGCGGTGTCCTCCGTACTTACAGTATATGCCCGCGCCCTGACAAAGTCAAGTCAGGGCGCTTTTTTATGCAGAGAATCCGGCTTCGCTTACCCCTTCTTTTCCGGTCTCGGCCGGTTGTCGAGCAGGGCGCGTTCGACGCTCCAGTAAATGGAGTCCGGGTCGACCAGCTCGAGCAGGCCGGAGCGTTCAAACATCGAAAGCGCGGCGTTCGTGATGCCGCAGACGATGACGTCAATGCCCTTGTCACGCAGGGCGGAAATCTGGCTGTAGAGAAGCTGGGCGGCGGTTACGTCGATGTCGGGCACGCCGCGGATGGACAGCAGCAGGGTGTCCGCACCGTCGAGGTGCTCGGGGATTTCCTCCAGCTTGTCGGTGTTGGCGAAGAGCAGCGGGCCGGTGATGTAGGCGACGATCGCGTTGGAATAGCGCGCGCACAGCGCGGGGTCGTCGATCTTGACCCGCTTCATGTCGACCTTTTCGTAGTTGATCTGGAGGCGGGACAGACGGGAGACCTGAAGGATCAGGGCGAGGGTGACGCCGACGAGGATGGCGACGGTCAGGTCGAAGACAATGGTGGCGATCATGGTGGCGATGAACTTGGCCATGCCGCCCTTAAACTTCTTCTTGAAGAGGAAGTGAATGGATTCCCATTCATTCATGCGCCAGGCGGTGACCATGAGCACGCCAGCCAGACCGGCCAGCGGGACGAAGCGGATGACCGGGGCGAGCACGAACATCATGATGAGCAGGCCGATGGCGTGGAACACGCCGGTCAGACGGGTCTTGGCGCCCGAGCGGACGGCGACCGAGGTGCGCGCGAGCGCGGCGGTGGCCGGGATGCCGCCGAAGAAGGGCAGGACGAGGTTGCCGACGCCCTGCGCGAACAGCTCCTGATCGTTGTTGAGCTTGACGCCGGTGGCACGTCCGGCGGACGCGCCGCACAGCAGGCTTTCGAGCATGTTGAGCATGGCGATCGAGAAGGCCGGGCCGATGACGCCGGTGAGCACGGCGGGGTCAAGGGCGGAGAAGGACAGACGGGTATCGAGCACAAGGGTCTGCGGGATCTCGCCGACGGTGGCGATGTCCAGCCCGAGCGCCATGGTCAGGGCGGTGGCGACGATGATGCCGATGAGCGAGGCGGGCACGACGGCGTTCCACTTTTTCGGGAAGAAGATCATGATGAGCACGACGCACATCGCGATGGCGACGGTCGTGAGGTCGGGATGGAAGCCCAGACGGCCGTAGGACATCAGCTTTTCGATGGCCGAGCCGCCCTCGGAGTGGGTGCCGAAGAAGTTATCAACCTGACCGAGCGCGATGATGACCGCGATGCCCGAGGTAAAGCCTGAGATGACGGGCGCGGGGACGAAGGCGGTCAGACCGCCCAGATGGAGGAAGGCGGCGAGGATGAGCAGGATACCGGCGAGGAAGGTCGCGGCAAAGACGCCCTGCATACCGTGGGTGGCGACGAGCGAGACGAGGATGGCGGCCATCGCGCCGGTCGGGCCGGAGATCTGGTAGAAGCCGCCCGACAGGAGCGAGATGACGATACCGGCGATGATGGCGGTGACGAGACCGGCGGCGGCGTCCGCGCCCGAGGACACGCCGAAGGCGAGCGCGAGCGGGAGGGCGACGGCGGCGACGGTCAGACCGGCCATCAGGTCCTGTGAGAGTGACTTTGCCGAATAACCGTGAAATTCGCGGCGCAGATCGGCGAGGTAGCGGCGAAATAGATTCATATTGTTCCCCCAATTTTGTACTGTGGATTTGTGGATAAAGAAAGAAAATGCGCGGAAAAACAGGGAAAAAGCGCCTTACCCCGAGCGGATTTTCCCTGTTCTTTTCATAAAATAGGTTTATTCGGCCTTACCCGGCGCGGTCTCCTCCGCCCCGGCCATCTGCACGAGCTGGGCGGTGAACCACGCGGCAGCGGCGGCGAAGCAGGCCTGCCGCAGCAGGCCTTCGGTCTGACAGGCCGTGCCCAGGAGGAGGGCGACGAGCACGCCGGCCGCGCTCGTCAGCGACAGGACGACGGCGGCGGCGCTGACGGCGGCGAAGCGCATCGGCCGGGGCTGTGCGAAGAAGAAGCCCGAAAAGTAGTAGAATGCGAGGGTCAGCAGGGCGGCGGCGAGCAGCTCAAAGACGTAGTGCCCCAGTCCGGGCGTGCCGCTGTTGTCCTTGAAGATGCGGATGACGACGAACATCGCCCAGAAGACCGGAATCAGGGTCAGCGCGGCCTGTTCGGCCGAGATGAAGCCGCGCGCGCAGCACCCGGCCAGCTTGACGAAGGTGATGGCGGCGAGCAGGGCGAGCGCCCAGAGCGGAATGCCGGTCGCCAGATCGAAGAGCGGGCTTTGGGCGGATTCGACGAGCAGGGCGTCCTGCGCGGGTGCGCCCACACCGGTGACGGTCAGGAAGAGCCCGGCCAGCCCGGCGAGGGCAAAAACGGCGGCGCAGAGGACGAAAACGGTCTTGGACAGGTCACCGATGGGGGTGAAATAGGTCTCGAAGGCGTCCTCTTTTCGTCCCCGGCGGGCGTAGCCCCGGCTGCACCAGACGACGGCGGCGAGGGAGAGCGCGAGCGCGGCATAGAGGACGGTCTCGAAGGGCGCGCCGGTGGGCAGGCCGGTGGCGGCGTCATAGCCCAGCGCGAGGTCGAGTCCGCGCAGCACGCCGCAGACACAGCCCAGCGCGACGGCCAGCCACGGCAGGATTTTTTTCATTTGCATGGAACGGAACCCTCCAAACGTGGAAAAATTCGTAATTACTGATATTATACCATAAAAACCGCGCAAGAAAAAGAGCCTCCGCCGATATTGGGACACAAAAAAAAGCGTCCGAAAGGGGGAACCTTCCGGACACTTTTGTCAGATGTGCGTTTTAGATGTGCGTTGTTTTCAGTGCGACGGCGGACTCGTCCGAACCGTCCTTCATGAACATTTTCAGCAGAATGGGCGTAATGAGGGTCGTGACGATGACGACGAGGACGATCGGCGGGAAGAGGTGGCTGTCGATCAGCCCGGCCTGTGCGCCCTTCTGGGCGACGATCAGGGCGACCTCACCGCGGGAGACCATGCCCAGACCGACCGAGAACGAATCCTGCAGGCTGAAGCCCATGAGCTTCGCGCCCAGACCGCAGCCGATGATCTTGGTGACGATGGCGACGAGGAGCAGGGCGGCCGAGAAGATGATGAGGCTGCCTGTCAGGCCGGACAGCTCGGTTTTGATGCCGATGGAGGCGAAGAAGATGGGCGAAAAGATCATATAGCCCAGAACGGTCATCTTTTTGTTGATGTATTCGCGTGCCTCCATGATGTTGCACAGGATGAGACCGGCGAAGTACGCGCCGGTGATGTCCGCGATGCCGAAGTAGTGCTCGGCGACGAAGGAGAGGATGAGGCAGAAGGAAAAGCCGTAGATGGCGATGCGGCGGTGCTGGTGCCAGGTCGAGGAAAGCTGGGAAAACAGCTTGTGCATGACGAAGCCGACGACGCCCAGCAGGACGAAGAAGGCGACGATGCGCAGCAGGACGGCGCTGATCTTGACCGAGGGGTCGGTCATGCCGGAAACGACGGTCAGGACGATGATGCCCATGATGTCGTCAATGATGGCGGCGCCCAGAATGGCGGTGCCGACCTTGCCCTTGAGCTTGCCCATTTCGCGCAGGGTCTCGACGGTGATCGAAACCGAGGTGGCGGTCAGGACGACGCCGATGAACAGGGCCTTGAGGAAGTGGAGCGGGTCGCCCGCGTCGGGGAAGAAGACGTAGAACAGGCCGGTGCCGGCCGCGAGCGGGACGAGCACGCCGCACAGGGCGATGACGAAGGACGCGAGACCGGTTTTCTTGAGCTCATCGAGGTCGGTGTCGAGACCGGCCATGAACATGAGGATGATGACACCGATCTCCGAGGTTTTGAGCAGGAAATCGGTCTCCTCGACCAGACCCAGGACCGACGGGCCGAGGATGATGCCGGCCAGCAGCGCGCCGACGACCTGCGGCATGTGCACGCGCTCGGAGATCAGACCGAGCAGCTTGGTCGAAAGCAGGATGATGGCGATGACCAGTAAGAATTCATAGGATTGCATAAGCGTGGAAAACCTCCTATTTACATGGAATTTACGCGGATTTCGCGAAATCCCGGTGCGATGACACTCTTTTTCGATTCACCATATTATAGGCCGACGGCGCGAAAAGTACAAGTGTTTTTCGCAAAATCCTGTTGGCGATATCGCACAAATTTTGGGTGGGTTTTGGTGCGAATTCGGACGGAAGCGGAAGCCGGACACGAAAAGTGCAAGAAAAAAGACCCAGCCGCCAAGAGCGGGAGGGTCTTTTTGTCTGAATGTGGTTTGGCGAAAGGCCGAGGGGAATTAGCCCTGAGCGATCGCACCAACCGGGCAAGCGCCGGCGCAGGTACCGCAGTCAACGCAAGCGTCCGCGTTGATCTCGTACTTGCCGTCGCCCTCAGCGATCGCGCCAACCGGGCACTCGCCTGCGCAGGAACCGCAGCTGATGCAGCCGCCAGAAATTACGTATGCCATTGGGGAAGCACCTCCAAATCAAAATTTACATTATTCATTGTATCACAAGTTTGGAAAAAGACAAGGGTTTCGCACAATGTTAGCCGATAGCAACTTGTGAGAGGGTGCATAAAGAGCGGCAGAAATGGGAAGAATTGAACGGAGCGGGAATCGCTCCGTTCACGGGTTGGGTCGTTTTTCTCCCTCCCCCCTCCCCTAACATCAGAAAACGTCAAAAAAGTGAGAAAAACAGAGAACCAGAGAGCATTCACGAGAAAACGACGGATTCTGTACACATCCTGACATATAAAAGTCAGAAAAGGTCAGAAATATTTCTTGACTTTCCCTGATGTTTGCGTATAATAAGAGTCAAAGGTCAGAAAAGATCAGAGAAAAAAACGAAAGCGAGGGACTCCCATGAAGATGTCCGATACAATCGCCGATTTTATATTGGATTGCCTGTCGAGCGGCGGCGGCGTGGCCGAGCTCCAGCGGCGCGGGCTGGCGGAGCGCTTTTCCTGCGTCCCCAGTCAGATCAACTACGTCATTGAGACCCGGTTCACCCCGGAAAACGGCTATCTGGTCGAGTCCCGGCGGGGCGGCGGCGGCTACATCCGCATCGTGCGGGTGCAGGACGACAAGGAGCGGATGCTGCTCGAGGCGGCGCGGTCGATCGGCGGGCGGCTGACCCAGAACGAATGTGCCCGGCTGACCCGCTCGTTCCTGTCGATCGGGCTGCTGACCCAGCGCGAGGGCGCGCTGCTGCTCTCGGCCTGTTCGGACGGCGCGCTGTCCGAGGTCGACCCGGCCGACCGCGACCGCCTGCGGGCGTCGATTTACCGCTGCGCGGTCATGGGCATGACCACCTGAAGCTTGTAACAAAACACCCATTGTATATAGAAGGAGTGACGCATATGCTGTGTCAGAACTGCGGCAAGAAGGAAGCCGTAACCTATTTCAAGCAGACCGTAAACGGTCAGACGCGGGAAGCGCATCTGTGCGCGGACTGCGCCGCCAAGCTGGGCGGCGGGTTCACCGCGCCGATCCAGTCGATGTTCAGCAACGATCCGTTTTTCACCCAGCCCTTCGGGAGCTGGTTTAGCAGTCCGTTTGTATCGTCCGAGCCGTTCACTCATGCGATCGGCGAGGGACGGCGCTGCCCGACCTGCGGCATGACCGAAGCCGAGCTGCGGCGCACCGGCCGCGCGGGCTGCGCGGCGTGCTACGATACCTTTGAGGACATCCTGACGCCCTATATCAGGAAGCTGCAGGGCGCGACGGCGCACGTCGGCACGGCGCACGCCCCGGCGGGTCAGCCCGAGCAGGCAAAGCCCGATCCGGTTGCCGACCTGAAGGCCAAGCTGCAGGAGGCCATTTCCCGGGAAAACTATGAAGAAGCGGCCCGCCTGCGCGACGAGATCCGCAGATTGGAGGGTCAGAAATGAGTACATTTGAACTGAAGGGCGGCTTTGCCGGACTGGCGGCCACCACCCGCGTCCGTCTGGCACGCAACGTCAAGGGTTATCCCTACCGCGAGCTGACTCCGGGTCAGCTCAGCGAAATCGCCGACAAGGTGTGGAACGCCTTACAGGCCGCACCCGCGCTGGCGAATGAATTTGAAATGCAGGAGGTGCGTGCGGGCAGCGAACAGGCCATGGGCCTGATCGAGACCCACAAGATCTCGCCCGAGTTTGCCCGCAAGGGCGGCCGCCTGATCGTCTCCAAGGACGGCGGCGTGTCCATCATGCTGGGCGAGGAAGACCACATCCGCCTGCAGGTCATCGGCACCGGCCTGTGCCCCAAGGAGTGCATGGAGACCGCCCGCCGTCTGGCCGGGCTGATCGAAAACAGCGTTCCGTTTGATTACAGCGACAAGCTGGGCTACCTGACCGCCTGCCCGTCCAATCTGGGCACCGGCCTGCGCGCCTCGGTCATGCTCCACCTGCCCGTCCTGACCGAATCGGGGGCGCTCGAGCGCATGATCAACTGGGCGGCGCGGCAGGGCTTCACCGTGCGCGGCGCGTACGGTGAGGGCAGCCGGGCGGCCGGTGGCTTCTACCAGATTTCGAACCAGATTACCCTGGGTCTGAGCGAGGACGCGATCATTGAAAAGCTGATTGCGGTGGCCACCGAGGTCATCGACAGCGAGAAGAAGGCGCGCGAACAGCTCCGTGCCCAGAATGAGGACGGCCTGTTCGATCAGGTTGCCCGCGCGGCGGGCACCTTGATGACCGCCCGCCTGCTGCCCTCGGACGAGGCGGCGGACTGCATCTCGCGTGCGCTCGTCGGCCTGCAGATGGGCTACCTGACCGGCGTTTCCCCCGAAGCGCTGGTTGCAGCCGAGCAGAACACCCGCCCTGCCCTGCTGCCGGGCGCACCGGCCGACCGTGACCGCGCCCGCGCGAAGGCGCTGCGCGCGGTCATGCAGAATGTCCGCATCGCGGAATAAGTTAAAATTCTCTGCCTCTTTTCAGAAAGGAGTGCGTTTTTATGTTCTATCAGAATAGATTCACCGACCGTGCCTCGAACGCCCTGCGTCTGGCGCAGGAAGCGGCGGGGCGCATGGGTCATAGCTATGTCGGCTCGGAGCACCTGCTGGACGGCCTGCTGCTCGAGGGCGGCGGCCTGGCGGCCAAGGTGCTGACCGATCTGGGCGTGACGAGCGAAGCGGTCGAGCAGCAGATCGAAAAGCTGGTCGGCTTCGGCACGCCCGACCCGACCGCCCCGCAGGGTCTGACCCCGCGCACCAAGCGGGTGGTCGAGCTGGCCATCGCGACGGCGGCGCAGCTCGGTCACAGCTACGTCGGCACCGAGCACCTGCTCGCCGGCCTGCTCCGCGAGGGGCAGAACGTTGCCCTGTCCGTCCTGTCGGCTCTGGGCGTTTCCGCCCAGCAGGCGCTTGAAGCCCTGTCCAAGGCCATGGGCGAGGCCGCGCCCGAGAGCGGCGGCGCAGCCGCTTCGGGTCAGACCGAACCGGCGGCCAAGGGCGGCAAGGGCAAGGTTCTGGAGGAATACGGCAAGGATCTGACCCGCGCGGCACGCGAGGGCAAGCTCGACCCGGTCATCGGCCGTGCCGATGAGATCAACCGCGTCATCCAGATCCTCTCCCGCCGCACGAAGAACAACCCGGCGCTCGTGGGCGACCCGGGCGTCGGCAAGACGGCGGTGGCCGAGGGTCTGGCGCAGAAGATCGCTTCGGGCGACGTGCCTGAAAACCTGAAAAATAAGCGCCTGATTGCCCTCGACCTGACCGGCATGATCGCGGGCACCAAGTACCGCGGCGAGTTCGAGGAGCGCATCAAGAGCGTCATCGAGGAGCTGCAGAACGCCAGGGACGTCATCCTGTTCATCGACGAGCTGCACATGATCGTGGGCGCGGGCGCGGCCGAGGGCGCGGTCGACGCGGCGAATATCCTGAAGCCCGCGCTGGCGCGCGGTGAGATTCAGGTCATCGGCGCGACCACGCTCGACGAATACCGCAAGCACATCGAGAAGGACGCGGCGCTCGAGCGCCGGTTCCAGCCGGTTACGGTCAACGAGCCGTCGCCCGAGGACGCGGTCGAGATTCTGAAGGGTCTGCGCGACCGGTACGAAGCCCATCACGGCGTCAAGATTTCGGACGAAGCGATCCAGTCGGCGGTCAAGCTGTCTGTGCGCTATGTTTCGGGGCGTTACCTGCCCGATAAGGCGATCGACCTCATCGACGAAGCCTGCTCGCGCGTCCGGATGCAGGCCATGACCCCGCCGCCCGCCATGCAGTCGCTCGAGGACGAGATCAAGGCGCTCGAGGCACGTAAGGACGAGGCGGTCAAGGCACAGGATTACGAGCGGGCGGCCTCTCTGCGCGATCAGGCGAAGGAAAAGCAGACCGCGCTGGACGAAGCGCGCAAGAGCTGGAAGGAACAGCAGACCAAGGCGCACGACGCGGTCACCGAGGACGACATCGCGGCGGTCATCGCGGGCTGGACGGGCATCCCGGCGGCACGCCTGACCGAGGACGAGGGCGAACGCCTGCTGAAGCTGGAGGACACCCTGCACGCCCGGGTCATCGGACAGGACGAAGCGGTTTCGGCGGTCTCCCGTGCGATCCGCCGCGGCCGGGTCGGCCTGCGCGACCCCAAGCGTCCGATCGGCTCGTTCATCTTCCTCGGCCCCACGGGCGTCGGCAAGACCGAGCTGTGCAAGACCCTGGCGGAAGCCCTGTTCGGCGATGAAAACGCCATGATCCGCTTCGATATGTCGGAGTATATGGAGAAGCACAGCGTGTCCCGCATGATCGGCTCGCCTCCGGGCTACGTCGGCTATGACGAAGGCGGCCAGCTCACCGAGCAGGTCAGAAGAAAGCCCTATTCGGTCATCCTGTTCGATGAGATCGAGAAGGCGCACCCGGATGTCTTCAACATCCTCCTGCAAATTCTGGAGGATGGCCAGCTCACCGACGGCCAGGGCCGCAAGGTCGATTTCAAGAACACCGTGCTCATCATGACCTCGAACATCGGTGCGCAGAAGATCACCGGCAAGGCGAGAAAGTCTCTGGGCTTCGGCGGCGAGGACGGCGGCGCACAGACCTTCGAGCAGATCAAGGAAGAGGTGCTGTCCGATCTGAAGGAAGCCTTCCGCCCCGAGCTCATCAACCGCATCGACGAGATCATCGTCTTCAACCGTCTGACCGAGGCCGAAATCGGCCAGATCGCGGACAGTATGCTCAAGCAGGTGGCCGAACGCATGACCGAGATGGAGCTGACGATGGACTGGACGGACGCGGCACGTGCCCATCTGGTCAAGGCGGGCTTCGACCCGATCTACGGCGCCCGTCCGCTGCGCCGTGCGGTGCAGTCGCAGGTCGAGGATCTGGTCGCGGAGGAATTTCTGCGCGGCCACGTCACCCGCGGCCAGCACGTCACGCTGGACGAGAAGGACGGCAAGCTGACCCTGACGGCACAGGATGCCGCTTCGCAGGCACCCGAACAGAAGGATTGAAAATAAGCTCAAAACCTCCCGAAACGCAAAAAAAAGAGCCTGAAAAGGCTCTTTTTTTGTGCGTAAACCGCAGTTTTTATTTCCTCCCCAGCAGCTTCCGGGCGAAGCCCATCAGCTTTTCCTTCCCGCTCGCCTTGGTATAGTCAGCGACGACGCGGGCGAGCGGCTCGGTTTCCATCCGCCGCATGGCCTCCGCCCGCTGGGGATGGGCGGCCGAGGCGGTCGTGACCGCCGGGTTATAGCGCACCGCGTCGGCAAAGGGCACGGCGCGGCTTTCGACCCGGTCACGCAGGGCGGCCAGCGCCTGTCTGCCCTTCTCGCTGTGCACGAGCACGAGCGAGGTGCCCCTGTCGTCGTCCAGCGCGGGCAGAATCTTCTCGATGCCCCAGAAATCGCCCAGCGTCAGGTCGGCGTAGTCCCCGCCCTTGGCCGGGCAGGCCGCGCAGGACGGGCGGTTAAAGAGGTCACGCAGGAAGCCCTTCATATAAGGGTCGTCCATGACCGGGCGGAAGATTTCGCGCCCGTCAGCGAAATAGTTGGTGGCGTAGTGCTTCCAGCTCTCGCGCTTGTCGCGCAGGCGCACGTCGGTGACGTTCCCCAGCTCTCTGAGATTCTTCTCCCACACCCGGGGCGAGGGTGCGCCGTGGCAGACGACCGCGACGGTGAGCAGGTTCTCGGGCTGACCGCGCAGCAGGCTGCGCAGTCCGGCGGTCTGGCAGGGCGTACCCGAGAACAGGACGGGCACGCCGTCGGCCAGCAGGCTGCGAATCTGGCTGAACACATCATTTAAATCGGACTGGACGTACTTTGCGCCGCGCATCGGCTCGACCCCGGCCTCGTCCCACGCGAGCACGTGCCTGACCTGAAAATTCTCGTCATAGACCGCGCCGCAGACCGCGCCGCCCGCGTTCAGCACGTCGGTTGCCAGCAGGGAGAACACGCCGCCCGAGGACGAGAACAGGCGCAGGGCGCGGTCGTTCGCCCGGACGGCGGCGGCCTGTGGATGATCCACAGCCTGTGGACGGTTTTTGACCGGGCAGACCGCGTCGCACGCGCCGCAGCCCACGCAGGCGTCGGCGTTCACGGCGGGATAGAGGAAGCCCTCGCCGTCGGGGCGCATGGTGATGCAGTTTTTGGGACAGACGGCGGCGCAGGCGGTGCAGCCGCAGCACTGGGTCTTGTCGGTGATCGAGATCATAAAAAGAAGCCTCCGTTTCGGCAGGGCGGCGCACCGCCCGGGTTTTGTTCTCCCTTATCATACCACGTCCGCGCCTCTTGCGCAAACGGGCGGGCTGTGTTATACTTGTCAGACGGAGAAAAAAGCGGAAAAAGCGGAGGAATTGAGACAAAATGAAACAAAAACTGGAGCTGAACCGCGGCTTTTGGATCAATATACTGGGCGTTGCCCTGCCGATCGCCATGCAGAACCTCATCACGATGGCGACGAGCATGATGGACTCGATCATGCTGGGGCGGGCGGATGACACGGGCGTGCTGCTCTCGGCGGCGACCCTCGCCAACCAGCCCTTTTTCATCCTGTCGCTCGTGACCTTCGGTCTGGGCGGCGCGGCCTCGGTGCTCTGTGCGCAGTATTGGGGCCGGGGCGAGCTGTCGCCCGTGCGCGCCCTGTTTTCGATCATTTTAAAGGTCGCCTTTGTCGTGGGCGCCCTGTTCGGCGCGGCGGTGCTGCTCTTCCCCACGTTGATTTTGTCCTTATATACGCCCCGTGCCGAGCTGATCGAGGCGGGCGCGTCCTATCTGCGCATCATCGGCTTCGCCTACATGATTTTCGCGGTCAGCAACACGGCGGTCTGCACCCTGCGCGGCATCGAGCTGGTGCTCGTTTCGGTGGTCAGCGGCGTTGCCTCGTTTGTGACGAACGTTTTTCTGAACTGGGTGCTGATTTTCGGCCATCTGGGTGCGCCCGCGCTGGGCATCCGGGGCGCGGCGCTGGCAACTCTGACCGCCCGCGTGCTCGAATTCGTCATCGTCATGACCTACCTGTTCGGGGTGGACAGGCGGCTTCGGCTGCGCCCGCGCGATTTCATGCGGTTCAACCGGGTGCTGGCGGGCGACCTCTTCCGCACGGGCACGCTGGTCGTGCTCAACGAGCTGTGCTGGTCGGTGACGATGTCGGTGCAGGCGGCGATTCTGGGGCACGTCACCTACGCGTCGGGCGACCCGGTCGCGGCGAACTCGATCGCGTCCATCCTCCAGCAGCTTTCGACCACCTTCATTTTCGGCTTCGCGGGCGCGGCGGCCGTGCTCGTGGGCAAGGCGATCGGCGAGGGCGACCGGGAAAAGGCGGTGCGCCGGGCGCACACCTTCCAGCTCACGAGCTTCCTGCTCGGCCTGCTGGCCTGCGGCTTCATCCTGCTCATCCGGGAGCCGTTCATCGGCCTGTATGACATCCCGGCGGCGACCAGGACGCTCGCGCGGGAGCTGGTTTCGGTGACGGCGGTCGTGACGATCTTCGTCTCGATGGCGACGACGATGATCGTGGGCATTCTGCGCGGCGCGGGCGACGTGCGCTTCTGCATGGTGATCGAGGCCGGCCTGCTCTGGCTGCTGGCGACGCCGGCGGCCTTTCTGGCGGCGATGGTGTTCCGCTGGCCGGTGCCGGTCGTGCTCCTGTGCATGAAGCTGGACGAGCCGACCAAAACACTGGCCTGCTGCCTGCGTATGCGGGACGACCGCTGGGTCACGAACGTCACGCGGGACGGCATGGAATAAAAAAGGCAGAGGATATCGGTTTGGTATCCTCTGCTTTGTTTTTACGCCCATTCCCTGGACGCGGATCACGGGAAGGCTGCTGGTTGTACCGTTCTGCAAAATCTCCTGCATTTGTCAAAAATGACGAATCGAATCCGTCCCACGCGGAAAAATGCAGGCGGTTTGTGCACGAATGCTTTCGATAAATAAAGCGTAAATTTTCCGTAAACGATTTCGGAACGAAAAAACGAGGAAAAAGCCGATGTTTCTATAAAATTTGGTTAGTGTGCACAAAGTTGACCCTGAAAAAAAGTGATATTGCCAAGGTTCATTTTCTTTATGGTTATGTTATAATAATTCTGCTGATTGAGTTTGTGTATTTAGACGAAATGACGGAGCGTCGGTTGAGAAGGGCGCCCCGCCGACAGAGAAAGCGAAACGGAGGCAAACCACCAATGAAGAAGTATTGTTACCTGTTCACCGAGGGCAACGCGAACATGCGCGAGCTGCTGGGCGGCAAGGGCGCCAACCTGGCCGAGATGACCAACATCGGCCTGCCCGTTCCCCAGGGCTTCACCATCACGACCGAGGCCTGCACCCAGTATTATGAGGACGGCCGCCAGATCAACGCCGACATCATGGCCGAGATCATGGAGTACGTCGAGAAGATGGAGAAGATCACCGGCAAGAAGTTCGGCGACCTCGAGAACCCCCTTCTGGTTTCCGTCCGCTCGGGCGCGCGCGCTTCGATGCCCGGCATGATGGACACCATCCTGAACCTCGGCCTCAATGAGCAGGTAGTTGAAGTGCTGGCGAAGAAGTCCAACAACCCCCGCTGGGCGTGGGACTGCTACCGCCGCTTTATTCAGATGTATTCCGACGTCGTTATGGAGGTCGGCAAGAAGTATTTCGAGCAGCTCATCGACAAGATGAAGGCCGAGCGCGGCGTCACGCAGGATATCGAGCTGACCGCCGACGACCTCAAGGAGCTGGCGTCCCAGTTCAAGGCCGAGTACAAGGAAAAGGTCGGCGAGGACTTCCCGACCGATCCCAAGGATCAGCTCATGGGCGCGGTCAAGGCCGTATTCCGCTCCTGGGACAACCCGCGCGCGAATGTTTACCGCCGCGATAACGACATCCCCTATTCCTGGGGCACCGCCGTCAACGTCCAGTCGATGGCGTTCGGCAACATGGGCGATGACTGCGGCACCGGCGTTGCCTTCACCCGCAACCCGGCGACCGGCGAGAAGAAGCTGTTCGGCGAGTTCCTGACGAACGCGCAGGGCGAGGACGTCGTTGCCGGCATCCGCACCCCCATGCCGATCAGCCAGATGGCTGAGAAGTTCCCCGAGGCGTTCGCACAGTTCGAGAACGTCTGCAAGATCCTTGAGGATCATTACCGCGATATGCAGGACATGGAGTTCACCGTTGAGGCGGGCAAGCTCTACATGCTCCAGACCCGTAACGGCAAGCGCACCCCGGCCGCCGCGCTCAAGATCGCGTGCGACCTGGTTGACGAGGGCATGATCGACGAGAAGAAGGCCGTCGCGATGATCGAGCCGCGCTCCCTCGACACCCTGCTGCATCCGCAGTTTGACGCTGCCGTTCTGAAGAAGGCCGAGCCGATCGGCAGGGCGCTGGCCGCTTCGCCCGGCGCTGCTGCTGGTAAGATCGTCTTCACCGCTGAGGACGCCAAGGAATGGGCGGCCGCCGGTGAGAAGGTCGTTCTGGTTCGTCTCGAGACCTCGCCCGAGGATATCGAGGGCATGAAGGCCGCACAGGGCATCCTGACCGTGCGCGGCGGCATGACCTCCCACGCGGCGGTTGTAGCCCGCGGCATGGGCACCTGCTGTGTCTCCGGCTGCTCGGCCATCAATATGGATGAGGAAAATAAGAAGTTTGAGCTGGGCGGCAAGGTCTTCCACGAGGGCGACCCGCTCTCGATCGACGGCTCGACCGGCTGCATCTATGACGGCATCATCCCGACCGTTGACGCTTCGATCGGCGGCGAGTTCGGCCGTGTTATGGCGTGGGCTGACAAGTACCGCCGCCTGCAGGTTCGCACCAACGCGGACACCCCGCACGACGCCAAGCAGGCCCGTCAGTTCGGCGCGCAGGGCATCGGCCTGTGCCGCACCGAGCATATGTTCTTCAATGAGGACCGCATCCCGGCCATCCGTGAGATGATCTGCTCGGATACCGTTGAGCAGCGCGAAAAGGCGCTTGCCAAGCTCGAGCCGATGCAGCAGTCCGACTTCGAGGGTATCTACGAGGCCATGGAGGGCTGCCCGGTTACCATCCGCTTCCTCGATCCCCCGCTGCATGAGTTCGTTCCGACCGACGAGGACGATATCGCCCTGCTGGCCAAGGATATGGGCAAGTCGGTCGAGGAGATCAAGAATATCATCGCCTCCCTGCACGAGTTCAACCCGATGATGGGTCACCGCGGCTGCCGTCTGGCCGTCACCTACCCGGAGATCGCCGCCATGCAGACCCGCGCCGTCATCAAGGCTGCGCTGAACATTCAGGCCAAGCATCCGGATTGGAACATGGTTCCCGAAATCATGATCCCGCTGGTCGGCGAGGTCAAGGAGCTGGCGTACGTCAAGAAGGTCGTCACCGATACCGCCGACGCGATCATTGCGGAAGCTGGTTCGGATATGAAGTATAAGGTTGGCACCATGATCGAGATCCCGCGCGCCGCGCTGACCGCGGACGAGATCGCCAAGGTTGCGGACTTCTTCTCCTTCGGCACGAACGACCTGACCCAGATGACCTTCGGCTTCTCGCGTGATGACGCGGGCAAGTTCCTGGGCGCGTACTACGATAAGAAGATCTACGAGTCCGACCCGTTTGCCAAGCTCGATCAGAAGGGCGTCGGCAAGCTGATCGGCATGGCCGCCAAGATGGGCCGCGAGGCCAATCCGGATATCCATCTGGGTATCTGCGGTGAGCACGGCGGCGACCCGTCCTCTGTCGAGTTCTGCCATAAGGTCGGTCTGGACTACGTTTCCTGCTCGCCCTTCCGCGTCCCGATTGCCCGCCTCGCCGCTGCGCAGGCCGCCATCAAGGAAGGCT
Organism: Butyricicoccus pullicaecorum; assembly: GCA_021531865.1. Classification (GTDB taxonomy): domain Bacteria; phylum Bacillota; class Clostridia; order Oscillospirales; family Butyricicoccaceae; genus Butyricicoccus. The sequence goes on from JAFBIW010000013.1 coordinate 64,226, forward strand.
GAGCACGCACTGAGCACGGCATCGCGAGCTTGCACACGCGTTGAGCACGGCCTGAGCACGGCTGTATCAAGCTGAGCACGGTGCTGAGCACGCGCTGCGCACGGCAATGGAATCCACCAAAAAGCTCCCCGATCGGGGAGCTTTTTTTTCACCCGTTCGGCTTTTTTCAAAAAAAATCGCGGTTGGACACGAAATATTCAAACAAACCGTGTATAATCATTTATGATAAGATCAAAACCGACAGGAGGATACATCACATGGCACTGATTCTGATTGCCGACGACGAGGCGCGCATCCGGCGTCTGGTCTCGGATTTTCTCAAGCGGGACGGACACACGATCCTCGAGGCCGGGGACGGCGCGGAGGCGCTCGCGCTGATCGAGCAGCACCGGTCGGAGCTGAATCTCGCAATTTTGGACGTGATGATGCCCAAAATGGACGGTTTCGCGGTGCTGCGGGCGGTGCGGGACACCGACGGGGCGCATCCGCTGCCGGTCATGATGCTGACGGCGCGGGCGGAGGACACGGACGAGCTGCTCGGCCTGACGGCGGGCGCGGACGACTACGTGACGAAGCCCTTCTCCCCCATGGTGCTCGCGGCGCGGGTGCGGGCGCTGCTCAAGCGGGCGGGCGCACCGGCGCAGGCGGCGGCGGTCTTCGGTGACCTGACGATCGACGAGCGCAGCCGCTCGGTGACGGTCGCGGGCGAGCCGGTCGAGCTGACGCCCAAGGAATACGAGCTGCTCGTTTATTTCAAGAACAACCGCCGGGTGGCGCTCTCGCGCGAGGCGATTCTGAACGCGGTCTGGGGCTATGACTACTTCGGCGACCTGCGCACGGTCGACACCCACATCAAGAAGCTGCGCGCCAAGCTGGGCGCGTGCGGCGGGCTGATCGGCACGGTGCGCGGCTACGGCTACCGGTTCGACGCCGACCTGACCCGATGAGCCGGGCGGAGATTACGCCGAAAGGACGGCAAAAAATGCGGAAAAATCCGTTTCATTCGATCAAATTCAAATTTTTCGCGGCGATTTCGGCGGTTGCGCTGGTGTTTATCACAGGTATTAGCTGTCTGAACCTCTTTTTCTACGACGACTACTACCTGTCGACGCGCGAGCACGCGCTGACCGAGATCTACCGCGCGCTTTCGGCCGATTACACGGGCGACATCGCGGCGGTGCTCGACCCCCTGCTGCGCATCGAAAACACGGACGGCGTGCGCCTGTCGGTGCTCTCGTCGGATGGCGTGGTCAAGTACGATTCGGTCTTCCGGCAGACCTCGGACGGGGACAAGCCGCAGAGTCTGGTCTGGAGCTGGACACTGGCGCTGACGGCGCTGCGCGAGGCCGACCCGGCGCGGGTGGCGCAGGGGCCGGTCTTCGTGACGGTGGGCACCGACCAGCGCCGCGACCCCTATTTGTGCCTTGTGGGCGCGATGGCGGACGATTACCTGATCGCGCGCATCCCGCTGGCCTATATGGAGCAAAATTCGGCCTTTAATTCGACCTTTCTGCTCCTCAGCGGCCTTGTGACCCTGCTCGTCTGCCTGCTTCTGGGCGCGGTGCTGGCGACGCACTTTTCCCGACCGCTCATCGAGATCGGCGGGGTGGCCGAGGCCATGGCCGGGCTGGACTTCTCGAAGAAGTACGAGGGGCGGGCGGATGACGAGATCGGCCAGCTCGGGCAGTCGATCAACGCCCTGTCCGACCATTTGGAGGAAGCGATTTCCGACCTGCGCGCGACGAACGCCCAACTCGGGCGGGAAATCGAGGAAAAGGAGCGGGTGGACGCGATGCGGCGGGAGTTCATCGTGAACGTCTCGCACGAGCTGAAGACGCCGATCGCGCTCATTCAGGGCTACGCCGAGGGTCTGCAGGCGGGCGTTGCCGAAACGCCCGAGGACCGGCAGTATTACTGCGACACGATCGCGGACGAGGCCGCGCGGATGAACACAATGGTCAGCCAGCTTCTGAGCCTGTCCAAGCTCGAGCTGGGGCGGGAGACCGTGACGCTGACCCCGGTGGACGTGGGCGAGATCCTGCGCGCGGCGGTCGAAAAGACGGCGGTGCTGCGCGCCGGGCGCGGGCTGACGGTCACCTGCGGGGGCGCGGGCGTGCAGACCGTGACCGACGCCCGCCTGCTCGAGCAGGTGGTCATGAATTATTTGACGAACGCGATCCGGTACACGCCGGACGGCGGGCGCATCGAGCTGACCGCCGCGCGGGACGCGGACGGCGGCGTGACCCTCTCGGTCTATAATGAAGGCGAGGGCGTCGCGCCCGAGGAGCTTGATAAATTGTGGGAAAAATTCTACCGCACCGACAAGGCGCGTTCACGCGCTTCGGGCGGCACGGGCGTGGGGCTTTCGATCGTCCGCGCCTCGGCGGCCGCGCTGGGCGGCGCGTGCAGCGCGGAGAACGTCCCGGGCGGCATCGTGTTCCGCTTCCGCCTGCCGCCTCCCGCGCCCGATCAGATTACCGATTGATGAATTTGGTGATCTCTCAACAGTTTGTTTACAATTGTGTGCAAATTGCACGTAAAAACAGGTCAAAATGCTCAAAAAATCTTCGTCAAATTCTTGACAATCCCCGGGTGTGCTGTATAATGATAGTAGACGTGCCCTTGTGGGCGCGCGCGGATCAGCGATGCTGCGGCGGCAGCGGGTGTTTCCCGTCCGTCCATGCGCCGGGGGCGGGCTCCCCCGGGCTTTTGCCTGCCTTTGCGCGGGTGATCCGTTCCAAAATTCATAAGATTGAAAATTTTATTTGGGAGGTTTCAAGGCATGGATTTTAGGCTTACGAAAGAGCAGGAAATGATGCAGAAGCTTTGCCGCGAGTTTGCGGTAAACGAGATTGAACCCATCGCGGCGGAGATCGACGCGGAAGAGCGTTACCCCTGGGAGACCGTCCGCAAGCTGCAGAAGTACGGCCTGCTGGGCATTCAGTTCCCCAAGGAGCTGGGCGGCGCCGGCGGCGACACCATCTGCTACTCGATCGCCATCGAGGAAGCGTCCAAGTTCTGCGGCACCACCGGCTGCATCCTGTCGTCCCACGCGACCCTCTGCTGCTGGCCGATCTTTAAGTACGGCACCCCGGAGCAGAAGGAAAAGTGGCTGCGCCCGCTGATCTCGGGCCAGAAGGTCGGCGCGTTCGGTCTGACCGAGCCCAACGCCGGTACCGACTCCGCTGCACAGCAGACCGTCGCTGAGAAGCAGGAGGACGGCTCCTACATCATCAACGGCTCCAAGGTCTTCATCACCGGCGCCGGCTGCGCCGACACCTACGTCATCTTCGCGATGACCGACAAGAAGCTGGGCAACAAGGGCATTTCCGCCTTCATTCTGGACAAGGATGACCCGGGCTTCTCCATCGGCAAGATCGAGCATAAGATGGGCATCCGCGGCTCCCAGACCGGCGAGCTGATCTTCGAGGACGTCCATGTTCCGGCTGACCGCCTGCTCGGCAAGGAGAACGGCGGCTTCAAGATCGCTATGACCACCCTGGACGGCGGCCGTATCGGCATCGCGTCTCAGGCGCTGGGCATCGCGCAGGGCGCGCTGGACAAGGCGATCGCTTACATGAAGGAGCGCGTTCAGTTCGGCAAGCCGATCGCGACCAAGCAGGGCCTGCAGTGGATGGTAGCCGACATGGCGACCGAGATCGAGGCTGCCCGCCTGCTCGTCCGCCGCGCTGCCTTCAACAAGGACAACGGCCTGCCCTACACCAAGGAAGCTGCGATGGCCAAGCTGTACGCTGCTGAGGTTGCCATGAAGGTTACCACCCAGTGCGTCCAGATCTTCGGCGGCTACGGCTACACCCGTGAGTACCCGATGGAGCGCATGATGCGCGACGCCAAGATCACCGAGATCTACGAGGGCACTTCTCAGGTTCAGAGAATGGTCATTTCCGGCCAGGTTATCGGCAGATAAGAGTAAGGGAGGATTTCGAGAATTATGAAAGCAATCGTTTGTGTAAAGCAGGTTCCTGATACCTCCGGTAAGGTTGCCGTAAATCCGGACGGCACCCTGAACCGCGCCTCCATGGCGACCATCATCAACCCGGACGACAAGAATGCCGTCGAGGCCGCGCTGA
>JAFBIW010000014.1 GCA_021531865.1 Butyricicoccus pullicaecorum
GGTCTCTATAACCATTTTCTTGAATTCCGGTGTATACCGTTTGTGTGCGACTCCTTTTGGCATAACAAAACACCCCACTTGTTAGTTAGTATTATATCATACCGTCTAACAAATGGGGTGCAGTTCATGGCGGGCGGTCTGTCTTTCCGGTTATTTCTGTTCCGCGAAAAATTCACGGGTCTGACGGACGTTCTCCGCGATCGCGGCGTGCAGCGCCTCGACCGATTGAAACGCCTTCTCGGGCCGCAGGAACTTGTGCAGCTCGACGTGGATCAGCTTGCCGTACAGGTCGCCCGAAAAGTCGAGCAGGTGCGGCTCGATCGTGGGCGCGCCGCCGTCCGCGAAGGTCGGCTTGACGCCGATGTTGGTCGCGGCCAGATGGGTCTGTCCATCGACCACGACGCGGGAGGCGTACACGCCGTAGGGCGGCAGCGCCATCTCGCGCGGCAGAGGCAGGTTGACCGTGGGCACACCGTAGGTGCGGCCGACCTTGCGCCCGTGCGCGACCACGCCGGTCACGGTGTACGGATGCCCCAGAAATCGGGCCGCACGCTCCATGTCGCCCACCGCGACCAGCTTGCGGATATAGGTCGAGGAGACGACGATGCCGTCGATCGTGACGTCCGGGATGCAGTCATAGCCCACGCCGACCTTGGCGCATTCCTCGGCCATGCCCTCGGGCGTGCCCAGACCCTTGTAGCCGAAGCGGTTGTTGTGCCCCGAGATGATATACCGCGCATTGAACCGGCCGATGAGCAGCTTGTGGATGAAATCGCGCCAGTCCATCGTGCGCATCTCGTCGTCAAAATGGCCGAAGATGACCTCGTCCACCCCGCCGAGCTGCTTGATCTCCTCGCGGCGGTAGGACTCGGCGGTCAGGAGCGGCACAGAATGGCCGCTGATAAGCGTGGATGGGTGCTGGTCGAAGGTGAACACCGCCGAAACGCCGCCGATCTCGTGCGCCCGCTGCACGGCGCGCTCCATCAGGACGCGGTGCCCCATGTGCACGCCGTCGAAATAGCCGAGCGCAATCGCGCGCGGCGGTTGATTCTGTGACATCATCTGGAACCCCCCTGGGTTAACGAAAATTCTTGTGGACGAACAGGCCGGCGCCGCCCTTTTCGAGCGCGTCCACCCGCCCCAGCATCAGGAAGCGGCCGTCGTGGTAGACCCGGCAGAGCGTGCCGGGCGCAAAGTCCAGACCGTCGGTCTGGCGCGGGAAGACGACCGCGCCCCGTGCCGCCCGATCCGCGCCCTCATGGTTCAGGCGCACCGCCGGGTAGTCGGCAAACAGGCTGTCGGTCGGCCGGAGCAGGCGCGAAAGCGTGCCCCCGTCCCGCGCCTGCTCGACCTGTTCAAAGGAGACCGCCTCGGCAAGGGTGTAAACGCCCGACCGGGTGCGGGTCAGCGCGTCCATCGCGGCCAGCGTGCCCAGCCGCTCGCCCAGATCGTTTACGATCGTGCGGACGTAGGTGCCCTTGGAGCAGGTCACCCGGAACGCGCCGCGCTGGGCAGTCTCGTCGAAGGCGGTCAGCGCGATTTCACGGATCGTGATGTCCCGCGCCGGGCGCTCAACCGTCTTGCCCTTCCGCGCCAGATCGTACAGCTTCTGTCCGCCGATCTTAACTGCCGAATACATGGGCGGGATCTGCTGCTGCGCCCCGAGAAAGCCCGCAAGCGCATCCCGCACGGCGGCCTCGTCGGCGCGCACGTCCGACCGGGCGGTGACCGTGCCGGTCACGTCCTGCGTGTCGGTCGCCGCGCCCAGCGCGAACCCGGCCAGATATTCCTTGTCCTGCGCGGCGGCGTAATCGGCCGCCTTGGTCGCCCCGCCCACGAAAACGGGCAGCACGCCGGTCGCCATCGGGTCGAGCGTGCCGCCGTGGCCGATCTTTTTGGTGCGCAGGATGCCGCGCAGCTTGGCCACCACATCGTGCGAGGTGAAGCCCGCGGGCTTGTTCATGATGAGAATGCCGCTGACCGTCTGCTCCATGCTCAGGCCAGCTCGCTTTCCCGATAGACCTCTTCGACTGCGCGCAGGAGCTGCGCCCGCGCCTCGGTCACGCCGCAGGCGAAGCTCGCGCCCGCCGCGCGCAGGTGGCCGCCGCCCCCGCACTTGGCGCAGATGGCCGACGCGTCAACCTCCCTGGTCGTGCGCACCGACGCCTTGCAGCTCCCGTCGACGTTTTCGGTCAGGGTGACGCCCACCTCAACGCCCGCGATCTGGCGGGGCAGAGAGGCGATCGAGTCCAGATCGTCCATATCGGCGCCGGTCTTAACGATATCCGCCCGCCACAGCGTCGCCAGCGCGACCTTGCCGTCCCGCAGGAACTCCATCGTGTCGAACACGATGCGCTCCATCTGGAAGCGCGGCCAGCTCTTGGTCTCGAACAGGGCGCGGTTGATCTCGCCGCCGTCCACGCCCGCGGCCAGACAGGCCGCCGCGACCTCGTGGGTATGCGGGACGGTGTTCGAGAACTTGAAGCAGCCGGTGTCGGTCGAAACGCCGATATAGATGCAGCGCGCGATGTCGGTCGTGAGCTTGACGCCCAGCTCGGCCAGCAGATCGAAGACAACCTCGGCGCAGCCGCCCGCGTCGGCACGGACGACCCGCACGGGCGCTTCGAGCCGGTTGGAGCGGTGGTGGTCGATGATCAGATCGATCTTGTCCTTATATTCCTCTGCGTTATCAGAAAACAGATTGTAATCAGCAATATCGGTCGTGACGATATACTTCGGGACAAATCCATCCTCCGGATAACAAGGAGTAATCAGCGGTGCATAGCGCGCGGTCACCTCGGGATTGGGCAGGATATAGGCCCGCTTGCCGAGCTGCCGCAGCCCCCGGCAGAGCGCGCCCGCGCAGCCGGTGGTGTCGCCGTCCGGACGGCGGTGGGTCAGGATGAGGATATCGTCCTGCGCTTCGAGAGCGCGGGCGGCGTCCGAAACGCTGTGCATCATGCGTCCTCATCCTCCCCGCTGCCCATCTTGCCCTCGCGCTCGAGCTTCAGGATGACGTCGTTGATGTGCGCGCCGCTTTCGATCGAGTGATCGAGGGTGAAGACGATTTCGGGGGCGTAGCGGAGCTGGACGGCGCGGCCGACCTCACGGCGCAGCCAGCCCGAGGCAGACTTGAGCCCCTTCATGACCTCCTTGGCCTGCGCGTCGGTGCCCAGCACCGAGATGAACGCCTTGGCATAGCGCAGGTCGTTCGTGACCTCACAGTGGGTCACCGAGATGAGCGCGCCCTGCACGCGCGGGTCCTTGACCGCGCGGATGGACTCGGCCAGCGCCCGGCCGTACAGCTCCGAGATCCGGTCGATGCGGTTGCTTGCCATAACGTAGGTTCCTCCTTTTGCGGATGATACAAACAGGGACGGGCGAAGCGCCCGCCCCTGACGTGTGTTTCTGAAAAATTACTGCTTGATCTCTTCCATCACGAAGGCCTCGAATACGTCGCCCTCCTTGATGTCGTTGAAGTTCTCGAAGCCGCAGCCGCACTCGTAGCCCGATGCGACCTCCTTGACGTCGTCCTTGAAGCGCTTGAGCGAGGACAGCACGCCCTCATGCACAACGATGCCGTCGCGGACGATGCGCACCTGCGCGTTGCGCTGGATCTTGCCGTCCTGCACGTAGCAGCCGGCGACCGTGCCCACGCCCGAGACGCGGAAGGTGGTGCGCACGGAAGCGTGACCCAGCACGGCCTCCTTGAACTTGGGCGCCAGCATACCCTTCATCGCCTGCTCCATCTCCTCGATGCAGTCATAGATGATGCGGTACATGCGCATATCGACGCCCTGCGCGGCGGCCGAATCGACGGCGACGCGGTCGGGACGGACGTTGAAGCCGACGATGATCGCGCCCGAAGCGGCGGCCAGCATGACGTCGGACTCGTTGATCGCGCCGACGGCGCCGTGGATGACGCGGACGCGGACTTCCTCGTTGGACAGCTTTTCGAGGGAGGAGCGGACGGCCTCGACCGAACCCTGTACGTCGGCCTTGACGATGATGTTCAGCTCCTTCATCTCGCCCTCCTGAATGGAGGCGAAGAGGTTGTCGAGCGTGACCTTGTGGAAGTTCTTGTTGCGCTCGTCCTTCTCCTTCTGCTTGCGCTGCTCGACCAGCTCGCGCGCCATGCGCTCGTCGTCGACCGCGTAGAAGATGTCGCCCGCGCCCGGAACCTCGCCCAGACCGATGATCTCGACCGGAACAGAGGGGCCGGCGGACTGGATCTTGCGGCCGTCGTCGTCGGTCATCGCGCGGACACGGCCGACCGCCGTGCCGGCTACAACGACGTCGCCGGTGTGCAGGGTGCCATTCTGCACCAGAATGGTGGCAACCGGGCCGCGGCCCTTGTCGAGCTTGGCCTCGATGACCGTGCCCTTGGCCTGACGGTTGGGGTTGGCCTTGAGGTCGGCAACCTCAGCGGTCAGCAGAACCATTTCAAGCAGGTTTTCAATGCCCTGACCGAACTTGGCCGAAATGTTGCAGACGATCGTGTCGCCGCCCCATTCCTCGGGCACCAGCTCGTACTGGGTGAGCTGCTCGAGCACGCGCTCGGGATTGGCGCTCGGCTTGTCGATCTTATTGACCGCCACGATGATCGGCACATTCGCCGCCTTGGCGTGGTTGATCGCCTCGATGGTCTGCGGCATGATGCCGTCATCGGCCGCGACGACCAGAATCGCGATATCGGTGACCTGCGCACCGCGGGCACGCATGGACGTGAACGCCGCATGGCCCGGGGTGTCAAGGAAGGTGATCGGGCTGCCATTGATCTTGACGCGGTACGCACCGATGTGCTGGGTGATGCCGCCGGCCTCGCCCTCGGTGACCTTGGTCTTGCGGATGGCGTCGAGCAGGGAGGTCTTGCCGTGGTCAACGTGACCCATGACGACGACGACCGGATCACGCGGCTGCAGATCCTCGGCCTTGTCCTCGCTCTCGTCGAACAGGCGCTCCTCGATCGTGACATGGACTTCCTTCTCGACCTTCGCGCCCATTTCCTCGGCAACCAGCGCGGCGGTATCGAAGTCGATGCTCTCCGAGATGGACGCCATAACGCCCAGCTTCATCAGCTCCTTGATGACGTCGGCCGCCGTGCGCTTCATGCGCTGGGCGAACTCGCCGACGTTGATCTCGTCCGGGATCATGACCTTGAGCTGCACCTTCTTGGCCGCGGCCTGCTGCTGCTGGCGCTGGAGGCGGCGCATCTTCTCCTGCTCCTCCTGACGGCGCTTGCCCGAGGCCTGCTGCTTGGCGCGCTGGTCGGACTTCTTGGTCAGCTTCTGCTTCTGGCCCGAGCCCATGCGGTTGGCCTTCTCGGGGACGAGCGAGTCGATGCGCTCGTCATACTTGGCGAGGTTTACGTCGCCGCCCGTGCGGGTATCGACGCGGTGCACCTGCTTGACCTTGCTCTGCTGCTGGCCGTTCTGCGGGTTCTGCTGCTGGGGCTTGGCCTGCTGACCGCCCTGCGGCTTCGATTCGGTCTTTTCCGCCTTCTCGGCCTTCTCGGCCGGCCTCGCCTGCTGCTTCTCCGCCGCCGGACGCGCCGCGCGCGCCTGCTTGCCCAGCACGGCCTCCATGTCGGAGACCTGATTGTCCTGCGTCATGACCTCGAAGATCAGGCTCAGGTCGTGGTCGCCCAGCGCCTGCATATGGTTCTTGGGCGCCTTGGAATACTTGGCCAGAATGTCGGTTACTTCTTTATTGCCCACGCCAAAGTCCTTAGCGACCTCGTGGACACGGTACTTATTCTCAATTGCCATTGGCGTTCACCTCCATGTAGATTCCCGCCCGCGCGGCGGGAATGCGCCGTTTCAGAGCGGTTATGGGTAACGCGCAGCCGGTCTTGCCGGTTGCCTCATTTGTGTGGTTCGGATGTCCCGGCGGATTTTTTCCGGGTGCCCCGGCGGCTGTCGATGCGGGTCTTCTTCTCCCCCACCCGCGCGGCGGCGGCCGCGTTCTGCCCGCCGGTCTCAGCCAGCTTCTTCGCGGCGGCCTGCGCCATGCCAATGTCGCTCATCGCGCACACCGCGCAGTCCGAAAAGCCGACCGCCCGCCCCAGCGTTTCCTTGCCGCAGGGCAGGACGAAGACGGGGACGCGCGCGTCGTGCCGCATGACCTTGCGGCGGGTGGCCTCCCCCGCGTCCTGCGCAAGGAAGATGGCTCGCGCACGGCCGGCGGTGACCAGCTCAGCCGTCAGTGCCTCGCCCACGGCCAGCTTGCCCGCCCGGCGCGCCAGGCCGATCAGGCCGAGCAGCGATTCAAGCTCCATCGGTTTCTTCCTCCATCCGGGCTTCGAGCGCGTCGTACACCGCCTCGGGGACGGCGCAGTCAAACGCGCGCTCAAGGGCGCGGCTTTTGCGCGCCTTCTTCAGGCAGGCCGGATCGGGGCACAGATACGCGCCGCGTCCCGGGGCCTTGCCCTTGAAATCGAGGGTGATCTCCCCCTCGGGCGAGCGCACCGCGCGGATCAGCTCACGCTTGGGGCGCTGCGTGCGGCAGCCCAGACACTGCCGCATCGGGATCTTTCGTTCGTGCATGATTTTTCTCCCTCCGGCCGGGTTTCAGCCTTGGTTACGCCTGCTCCGCCTGCGAAGCGGCGGCGATGTCGATCTTGCAGCCGGTCAGCTTGGCGGCCAGACGGGCGTTCTGGCCCTCCTTGCCGATCGCCAGAGAGAGCTGATCGTCGGGCACGATGACCCGGCAGGACTTGCCGTCCGCCTGCATGGTGGCCGAAACGACGTCCGCCGGTGCGAGCGCGGCCGAAACGAAGGCCGCGGTGTCCTCGCTCCACTTGATGATGTCGATCTTCTCACCGCCCAGCTCGTCGACGATCGTGCCGACACGCGCGCCGCGCGCGCCGACGCAGGCGCCGATCGGGTCGACGTTCTCGTCGTGGCTCATGACGGCGATCTTGGTGCGGTTGCCCGCCTCGCGGGCGATCGACTTGACCTCGACGACGCCGTCGTGGATCTCGGGCACCTCCAGCTCAAACAGGCGCTTGACGAGACCGGGATGGGTGCGGGAAATCATGATCTGCGGGCCGCGGTTGCCCTTGCGCACCTCGATGACGTAGACCTTGATGCGGTCGCCCTCCTTGAACTGCTCGGTGCGCACCTGCTCGGAAACCGGGAGGATGGCCTCGGTCTTTTCGCCCTGGCTCATCATCTCGAGGATGTAGCCGCCGCGCGGATCGATGCGGGAGACGACAGCCGAGAGGATCTCATGCTCACGGGACTCGAACTCGGAGAGCACCATGCCGCGCTCGGCCTCGCGGATGCCCTGAATGATGACCTGCTTGGCGGTCTGGGCGGCGATGCGGCCGAAGGACTTGGTCGGGATGTCGATGTCGATGATGTCGCCCAGCTTGGGGTTGGCCTTGTACTGCATGGCCTCCTCGACGCTCAGCTCCTCATACGGCTCGTAAACGTCGTCCACGACGGTCTTGCGCACGAACATGCGGATCTCCTGCTTGTCGCGGTCGGGCACGACGTAGACATTGTCGGTCATGCCGTCGTTGTCGCGCTTATAGGCGGTGATGAGCGCCTGGCCGACGCGGTCGAGCATGTAATCCACCGGGATGCCCTTTTCCTTTTCGAGCTGCTCGAGCGCGGCAAAAAACTCCTTATTGATCATTGTGGTTGTCATTCACTCCTTTTAAAACTGCACGGTCAGGCGGACGGCGGCGACGTCCTTCGCCTCGTATACCCGGGTCTGACCTTCGGCCTCGATCGTCACGTCCCCATTGTCGTAGGCGATGAGCACGCCCTCAGCGACCTTGGCCCCGTCGATCGGCTTATAGAACTTGACCTCGACCGTTTCACCGAGGTATTTCGCGAAGTGCTCGGGCTTTTTCAGCCTGCGTTCCAGACCGGCGGAGGACACGCAGAGCGTGTACGGCGGCAGGGAATCGAATTCCTTCGCGTCCAGCATGGGGTCGAGCGCGCGCGAGAGCTTCTCGCAGTGGTCAATGTCCACGCCGCCCTCCCGGTCGATCGTGACGGTCAGCATATACTGGCCGCCTTCCTTCTCAAATGAAACATCCCAGAGGACAACGCCGACCTCCTGACAGAGCGGGAGCGCCATTTCCTCCACGCGGCGGACGAGTTCCTTTGTCTGCATACCTACCTCCTTAAAAGCCTCAAGCAACAAGAAAGAGTGGGTTGCCCCACTCTCCAAAACGACGAAACTCATACTTTACTTTTGATAGTATACCATCTTTCCCGGTACATTGCAAGCAAAAACCGAAATTTTTGTTCCGATTTTCGAAACAAAACCAAAAAAAATCAGTTCACCTGGGAGCACGCCTCAGGTGAACTGACTTTCATTCAAACAGCGATCGCTTATACCAGCTCGATTACCGCCATCTCGGCGCAGTCGCCGCGGCGGGGGCCGGTCTTGATGATGCGGGTGTAGCCGCCGTTACGCTCGGCGTACTTGGGCGCGATCTCAGAGAACAGCTTGGCAACAACGTCTTCCTTGGTGACGAAAGCCATCGCCTGACGGCGGGTAGCCAGGGTATTCTTCTTGCCCAGGGTGATCATCTTCTCGCACAGGGGCGCAACTTCCTTCGCGCGGGCAACGGTGGTCTCAATTCTGCCGTTCTCCAGCAGGTAGGTCACCATCGCGCGGAGCATCGCCATTCTGTGCTCGGTGGTTCTGCCCAGCTTACGATTCGTAGCCATGTTCTTGTACCTCCAGTTTCTAAGGTCTGTATGGATAAAGCGGCGGCGCGGCTGGACGCCGCCGCTCTCGTGCTAACAGGGCGCACCGCCCCTGTTTTGTCAGCAGGCGGGCGCATCCGGGGAAGCGGAGCTTATTCCTCCGACTTGGCGAGCGACAGGCCCATGGCCTCCAGCTTGCCGATGACTTCCTCGAGGGACTTGCGTCCCAGGTTGCGAACCTTCATCATGTCCTCCTCCGAGGTGTTGATGAGGTCTTCGACCGTGTTGATGCCGGCGCGCTTCAGGCAGTTGAAGGAACGAACCGAGAAGTCCAGCTCCTCGATGGTCATTTCCAGCACCTTGTCATGCTGCGTCTCGGCCTTCTCGACGACGGTCGACTTCGAGCCGATCTCCTCCGAGAGATCGACGAACAGATCCAGATGGTCGCGCAGAACCTTCGCGCCGAGCGAGACCGCGTCGCGCGCGTTGATGGTGCGGTCGGTCCAGATCTCGAGCGTCAGCTTGTCGTAGTCGGTCATGTTGCCGACGCGGGTGTTCTCGACGGTGTAGTTCACCTTGTATACCGGGGTATAGATCGAGTCCACCGGGATGACGCCGATGGTGTTCTGGTACTGCTTGTTGCGTTCCGCCGGAACGTATCCGCGGCCGGAGGACAGGGTGATCTCCATAGACAGGCGCGCGTCGCTCATCAGGGTCGCGATATGCAGGTCGGGATTGAGGATCTCGACCTCGCCATCCGAATGGATGTCGCCCGCCTTGACCTCGCCCTCTCCCGCTGCTTCGATATAGACGGTCTTGGGGCCGTCGCAGTACAGCTTGGCAATGATGCCCTTAACGTTCAGGACGATCTCGGTGACGTCTTCCTTCACGCCCGGAATGGTGGAAAACTCATGTTGCACGCCGGCGATTTTAATGGAGGTCGCGGCAGTGCCGGGCAGGGAGGACAGCAGAATGCGGCGCAGGGAGTTGCCCAGCGTCGTGCCATAGCCTCGCTCCAGCGGCTCTACGACGAATCTGCCATAGGAGCCGTCTTCCGCCAGCTCCTCGCAATCAATGCGCGGCTTTTCGATTTCGATCATTGTAAGATACCCTCCTTTACATTCGGCCAATTTCCTTGCAGATGGACGGAAATTTCACGCGCCCTGCCCAAAAACGGACAGAAGCGCGCAAAAAAGTCCAAAAAACGAGGGCTTGGCTTATTTGGAGTACAGCTCGACGATGAGGTGCTCGGCGACTTCGTAGTCGATGTCGTCGCGGGCAGGCATCGCAGCGATGGTGCCTTCAAAGGAGGAAGCGGCCTTGTCGATCCACTTCGGCATAGCCTTCTTGCCGTTCTCCTCGAGCAGGGCCTTGAACTTGGCGGAGGAGCGGGACTTCTCGCAGACAGCGACAGCGTCGCCCGGCTTGACCTGGAAGGACGGGATGTTGACGCGCTTGCCGTTTACGGTGAAGTGGCCGTGGTTAACGAGCTGACGCGCCTCGCGGCGGGTGTTGGCGAAGCCCATGCGGAAGACAACGTTGTCCAGACGGCGCTCGAGCTCCTGCAGCAGGATCTCACCGGTGATGCCCTGCTTCTTCTCGGCCTTCTCATAGTAAGCACGGAACTGCTTCTCGAGGACGCCGTAGATGAACTTGACCTTCTGCTTCTCAGTCAGCTGCATGCCGTACTCGGACTGCTTGCGGCGGGACTGCTTCGGATTGCGGCGGGTCTCCTTGGAGTAACCAAGAACCGCAGGGGAAATGCCCAGAGTCTTACATCTCTTCAGAATGGGCTGAGTATTCTTTGCCATTATTGGTTTCCTCCTTGATTAAACTCTTCTTCTCTTGGGCGGGCGGCAGCCGTTGTGCGGGATCGGGGTAACGTCCTTGATCATGGTTACCTCGAGGCCGGTCGCCTGCAGGGCGCGGATGGCAGCCTCACGGCCGGAACCGGGACCCTTGACGTAAACCTCAACCGTCTTCAGGCCATGCTCCATAGCAGCCTTGGCAGCGGTCTCGGCAGCGGTCTGCGCCGCGTAGGGGGTGGACTTACGGGAACCGCGGAAGCCCATCTCGCCTGCGGAAGCCCAGGACAGTGCGTTACCGTTGGTGTCAGTGATGGTAACGATGGTATTGTTGAAAGAGGAGCGGATATGAGCCGCGCCCTTTTCGATATTCTTGCGCTCGCGGCGCTTGGTGCGAACCTGAGCGCCCTTCTTCTGAACCTTAGCCATTTATGCTCCCCTCCTTACTTCTTCTTGTTCGCAATGGTCTTCTTGGGGCCCTTGCGGGTACGTGCGTTGGTCTTGGTGCGCTGACCGCGTACGGGCAGGCCGCGACGATGGCGGACGCCGCGATAGCAGCCGATCTCGACCAGACGCTTGATGTTCAGACCGATCTCACGGCGCAGGTCACCCTCAACGGTGTAGCCGTGCTCGATGCACTCACGAAGCTTGGCAGCTTCTTCCTCGGTCAGATCCTTGACGCGGGTATCCGGATTGATACCGGTCTTCTCCAGGATTTCGTTCGACAGCTTCCGGCCGATGCCGTAGATGTAGGTCAGGCCAATCTCTACGCGCTTTTCACGGGGAAGGTCAACACCGGCAATACGTGCCATTTACATTTACCTCCAAAGAATGTTGTCTGAGACGTCATTTGCGGAAACCAGTATAAGGGCCGCCTCCGCCCTTGCAGCGCCGCGGGTTCGCCCGCGTGCTTGTCGGTTCCGTATACGGTCTATCGGGCATGGAAAACCACGCCCGTCACAAAGAAGCGCGAACCGGGGGACTGCCCCGGCTTCGGGGTCAGCGGTACGCGCCGGCGCTTCATCCGGCCGTTTACCGCCGCGCTTCTGATCTGCTGCGCAGATCAGCCCTGCTTCTGCTTGTGCTTGGGGTTAGAACAGATGACCATTACGCGGCCCTTGCGGCGAATGATCTTGCACTTTTCACAGATCGGCTTTACAGACGGTCTTACTTTCATGGGAATAAACCTCCATCAGATATTATCGGTGGTGGATAAAACGGTCTCTCGGGTCACTTATGAGACCTCCGCCCGCCTTTTCATCACAAGGCGGCGCTTACTTGGAGCGCCAGGTGATGCGGCCGCGGGTCAGGTCGTAAGGCGACATCTGAACGGTGACCTTGTCGCCGGGTAAAATGCGGATAAAGTTCATGCGGAGCTTGCCCGAGATATGCGCCAGGATCTTGTGGCCGTTGGGCAGCTCTACCTGAAACATGGCGTTGGGCAGCGCCTCTATGACGGTACCTTCCAGCTCAATTACGTCGTCTTTAGACATACTCGATCTTACCTTCCTCGGTCAGTTTTGGTTGTCCCCGAACCAGAGGTCCAGGGCCTTACGGATATCGCTGTTCGTCAGGCGCCCGGTTTCGAGCAGCTTCTGACGGGTACGCGCGTCGCAGGCGCCCGCGTAGGCGGTGTGCCGGCGTTTCTTCCGTTTGGGACGTTCCGCGCGTCTGAGTTTGCCGTTTGCCAGCCAGAGGAAGGTTTCGTCCTCCCGCAGCACCAGAAAGTGTCCGCCCGCGTCGCGGCCGGCCGTGGAAACGACAATATCGGATACGTGGGATTGCATGTTACAGCACCTCACCGTCGATGGAAGTCAGGATCTCCGGCTCCCCGTCGGTAATTGCAACAGAATTTTCATAGTGCGCAGAGAGCTTGCCATCCCGGGTCTTGACAGTCCAGCCATCGGGCAGGACGCGCACCTGATATACGCCAACGTTGACCATGGGCTCGATCGCAAGGGTCATGCCGCGCTGGAGCCGCACGCCGTGCCCGGGCCGGCCGAAGTTCGGCACCTCGGGCGACTCGTGCAGGGCCTGGCCTACGCCGTGGCCCACGAAATCGCGGACAACGGAGAAGCCGTGCGCCTCCACATAGGCCTGTACCGCGGCCGAAATATCGGAGACGCGGCAGCCTTCGCGGGCAAATTTGATGCCCTCATAGAAGCTCTGCCGGGTTACTTCGATCAGTCGCTTGGCCTCGTCGGAGACCTCGCCGCAGGGCACCGTGCACGCACAGTCGCCGTGGAAGCCGCCGATATAGGCGCCGACGTCGACCTTTACGATATCGCCCGCGCGGATAATCCGCTTGTCGGAAGGGATGCCGTGGATGACTTCGTCATTGATCGAGATACAGGCGCTTGCCGGAAAGCCGCCGTACCCGAGGAAGGAGGGCTTTGCCCCCGCATCCTCGATGGTCTTGCGGACGATCCGGTCAACCTCACCCGTAGTAACCCCTGGGACGATCGCGTCCGCCGCAGCCTTCCGCGCCAGGGCGGTGATGCGGCAGGCGACGCGCATGCGTTCCAGTTGTTCGTTTGTTTTGATCGGAATCATATCTTTTTAAAGGCCAAGCGCAGCCACTGCAAACGCTTCGGTCTGGTGGATGCCCTGGGTGCCGTCGATCGCCTTGAGCTTGCCCTGTGCCTCATAGTAGGCGACGAGCGGCTCGGTCTGCGCGTGATAGGTCGCCAGGCGCTGCTCGACAACCTCGGGCTTGTCGTCCTTGCGGATGACGAGCGTGTCGCCGCAGACATCGCAGACGCCCTCGGTCTTGGGCGGGTTGTTCACGACGTGGTAGGTCGCGCCGCACTTGAGGCAGACGCGGCGGCCGGTCATGCGGCCCTCGATCACCTCGTCCGGCACCTCGAGCGACAGGGCGCAGTCGATCGAAGCGATCGTGTCGAGCGCCTCCGCCTGCGGGATGGTGCGCGGGAAGCCGTCCAGAATGAAGCCCTTCTTGCAGTCGTCCTGTGCGATGCGGTTTTTCAGCAGGTCGATGACCAGGCTGTCGGGCACGAGCTGACCGGCGTCCATGAACGCCTTGGCCTTCTGGCCCAGCTCGGTGCCGTTCGCGATCGCTTCGCGCAGGATGTTGCCGGTGGAAACGGACGGAACGCCCATCTTTTCGATCAGGTAGGACGCGAGCGTGCCCTTACCGGCGCCCGGTGCGCCTAAAAGAATCAGATTCACAGTATTTGCCCCCTCAAATTACTCCAGGAAACCCTTGTGGTGGCGCATCATCATCTGCGCCTCGAGCTGCGTGACGGTCTCAAGCGCAACGCCGACGACGATGATAACAGAGGTGCCGCCCAGCGCAACATTCCGCAGGTTGGAATTGAACGCGCCGATGATCAGCGGAACCAGTGCGACAACGCACAGGAAGATCGCGCCGACAAAGATGACCTTGCCCAGCGCCTTCATAATGAAATCGGAGGTAGGCTTGCCCGGACGGAAGCCCGGAATAAATCCGCCGTTCTTCTTCAGATTATTGGCAATCTCGATCGGGTTAAACTGGATGGATGCATAAAAATACGAGAAACCAAAGATCATCAGCGCGTAGAGCGCGATATAGAACGGGGAGGTCTGACGGAACAGACCGATAATGGCCGCGCCGACCGAACCCGCCTGCGGCTGCCAGAACATTTCGATGGTGGCCGGCAGGGACAGGATCGAGGACGCGAAGATGATCGGCATAACGCCGGTCGCATTCACCTTGATCGGAAGGTGAGTGGACTGACCGCCGTACATCTTACGGCCGACCATACGCTTGGCGTACTGGATCGGAATGCGGCGTTCAGCATTCGACATATAGACAATAAATACGACCATGCCAAGGCCAACCAGAATCATCAGGATGGCGGTGACGACGGAGGATTTAAAGAGCTGGATCAGAGAAGAAGCCAGCGAGGGACCGCGGGAGATGATGCCCGCGAACAGGATGATCGAGATACCGTTGCCGATGCCGTTTTCCGTGATATGCTCACCCAGCCACATGATCAGCGCAGTGCCTGCGGTGAAGGCCATGACGATGACGATCGCGGCCCAAACGCCGGTATCGGTCAGCAGGCCCCAGCTCTTCAGCAGCATGTAGTAGGAGAAGCCCTGAACCAGACCGAGCACGACCGCAAGATAGCGGGTCCAGCTGGCGATCTTCTTCTGGCCCTCCTCGCCGCCGTCCTTGACCATCTGCTCGAGGGCGGGGATCGCGACGGTCAGCAGCTGCAGGATAATGGACGCGTTGATATAGGGAGTGATGCCCATTGCGAAGATGGTCGCATTGGACAGGCCGCCGCCCGTGAAGGTATCAATGAAGCTGAGCATCGAACCATTCGCGGTCTGCTGTGCAAAGACGTCGGCCAGCGTCTTAAAGTCGATGAACGGAACCGGAATCGCAGAACCAAGGCGGAAGATGAAGATGATGAACAGCGTGTACAGGATCTTCTTGCGCAATTCAGCAATTCGCCAAGCGTTCTTGAGTGTCTCGAGCACCTTAGATCACCTCGGCCTTTCCGCCTGCCTTCTCGATCTTTTCCTTCGCGGAAGCGGAGAAGGCCGCAGCCTTTACGGTCAGGTTCTTGGTCAGCTCACCGTTGCCAAGGATCTTGACGCCGTCCAGCGCCTTGGAGATGACGCCGGTCTCGAGCAGCAGCTCGGTGGTTACCTCAGTGCCGTTCTCAAAGCGCTCCAGCGCGGAGACGTTGACCGGCGCGTAGGTGGTGCCAAAAATGTTGTGGAAGCCGCGCTTCGGCAGACGACGCGCCAGAGGCATCTGGCCGCCCTCAAAGCCGGGACGGACGCCGCCGCCCGAACGCGCCCACTGGCCCTTGTGACCGCGGCCAGCGGTCTTACCGTTGCCGGAACCAGCGCCGCGGCCCTTGCGGTAAGCCTTCTTGGTAGAGCCCATTGCGGGCTGTAAATCCTGAAGCTTCATAATCGGTTACACCTCCTCTGCGATTTCGAGCAGATAACCGATCTGCGCGAGCTTGCCGCGGGTGGCAGCGTTGTCGGGCTGTACGGTTACGTCATTGATTTTCTTCAGACCCAGAGCGTGCGCGGTCGCGATGTGCTGCTGCTTGCGGCCGGCCAGGCTCTTTACGAGGGTAATCTTGATGTTTGCCATTGGTATTACCCCTCCCTATTACAGTTCGTTGACTTCTTTGCCGCGGACAACAGCAACCTGCTCGGCGTTGCGCAGGGACTTGAGGCCCTCAACGGTAGCGGTTACAACGTTCTGCGGATTGTTGGAACGCAGGCACTTGGTACGGATGTCCTTGATGCCGGCAGCCTCTACGACTGCACGGACTGCGCCGCCGGCGATAACGCCGGTACCGGGAGCAGCGGGCTTGAGCAGCACGCGGCCGGCGCCGAACGCACCGATGACCTCGTGCGGGATGGTGGTGCCCTTCAGGGAAACCTTGACCAGATGCTTCTTGGCATCCTCGATGCCCTTGCGGATTGCGTCGGGAACCTCAGCGGCCTTACCCTGACCAAAACCGATGGTGCCCTTGCCGTCACCGACGACGATCAGCGCCGTGAACTTCATGACGCGGCCGCCCTTTACAGTCTTGGATACGCGATTGAGAGCAACGACGGTTTCTTTGAACTCGTCCTCTCTCTTCTCGTTACGATCAAACTTAGCCATGATTTACCTCCTCCCGACTTAAAACTGAAGGCCGCCCTCGCGGGCACCCTCTGCGAGTTCCTTCACGCGGCCGTGATACAGATAGCCGCCGCGGTCAAATACGACATTCTCGATGCCCTTGGCCTTGCAGCGCTCTGCTACCAGCATACCGACCTTCTTGGCAGCTTCCTTGTTGCCGCCGTACTCGGTGAAGTCCTTCTCGATCGTCGAAGCGGAGACTAAGGTCACGCCGGCAACGTCGTCGATGACCTGTGCATAGATGTTCTTTGCGCTTCTGTATACGTCAAGACGGGGGCACTGCGCGGTGCCGGAGATCTTGCCGCGTACTCTCTTATGGCGCTTGAGGCGCGCCTTGTTAGAATCCTTCTTGGAAACCATTTAGCACACGCTCCTTTCCTTACTTCTTCTTGCCGCCGGTCTTGCCTTCCTTGCGGCGGATATGCTCGTCCACGTACTTGATGCCCTTGCCCTTATACGGCTCCGGCGGACGCTTCTCGCGTACTTCCGCTGCAAACTGGCCGACCTTCTGCTTGTCAGGACCGGAGATGATGATCTTATTGGGATTCGGAACCTCAATGGAGATGCCCGGGATCTCGCTCATCGTAACCTGATGGGAGAAACCGAGGTTCATAACCAGATCCTTGCCCTGCTTTGCAACACGGTAGCCTACGCCGTTAACGTCCAGCTCCTTCTTGAAGCCCTCGGTTACGCCGACAACCATGTTGTGGATCAGGGAACGGGTCAGGCCGTGCAGTGCACGGTTCTGCTTGTCGTCGTTCGGACGGGTGACGATGATCTCGTTGCCCTCAACCGCAACTTTCATGTTGGGATGGAAGGTCTGAGTCAGGGTCTCCTTCGCGCCCTTGACGGTGATGGTGTTGCCATCCAGGGTGACAGTGACGCCAGCGGGGATAGCAATCGGCATTCTACCAATTCTCGACATGCTCTGTTACCCCCTTACCATACGAACGCAAGGACTTCGCCGCCGACATTCAGCTCACGTGCCTTCTTGTCGGTCATGACGCCCTTGGAGGTGGAAATGATCGCCACGCCCAGGCCGCGGAGAACCTTGGGCAGCTCCTGCGCGCCAGCGTAAACGCGCAGACCGGGCTTGGACACACGCTTGATGCCGGTGATCGCCTTCTGGCGGTTCGCACCGTACTTCAGGGTGATGCGGATGACGCCCTGGTTGCCGTTGTCAACGATCTGGAATGCCTTGATGTAGCCCTCGTCGAGCAGGATCTGCGCGATGGACTTCTTCATCTTGGACGCCGGTACGTCAACGGTCTCGTGACGTGCAGCGCCCGCGTTGCGGATGCGGGTCAGCATATCCGCAATCGGATCAGTGATCTGCATTTGACATGCTCCTTTCAGAAGTTTGGCGGTACTTCGTGCGGGATCGCCCGCGGGTTGCCGCCCACTTTTCTTACTAACGCCGCCGTGACCCTTTCACGGCGGGTGCTGGGGAAATATATAAAAATCGCCGGCCTGAGATTCAGGCCGACGATAATTATAACAGAACGGTTTGCTGTTCGCAAGAGAAAAAACGCCGATTTTCACGCCGTTTTCGCCCCGTTTGCGGGCAGTTTGATGAACCATCGTTATAACGGCAGGTCGGCCGTTTTTTTGTCCTGCGCACCGCGCCGGGAGAAACCCGGTTGACGGCCTCGCGGACGGCGGCGGGTGCTTCCGCCGCGCCTCGCTTCCTCTCGGAAGGGGCCAGACACGCCTTGCGCGCGTCTTTATTTAGTATACCAGATATATGCCGGTTTCTGCAAGTATTTTTTCAAAAAATTTCGAGCTTTTTTGAAAAAAAAGAGCGCACATGGAAGCCATGCGCGCTCTTCGGAAACGCAATCTGTGTCTGCGCCTGTCTTACCAGGAAGCCTTGCGTACGCCCGGGATCTGACCCTTGTAGGCCAGCTCACGGAAGCAGATACGGCAGATGCCGAAGTCACGCAGGTAGGCGTGGGGACGGCCGCAGATCTTGCAGCGGTTGTACTGACGAGTCGAGAACTTCGGAGTCTTCTGCTGCTTGAGTACCATTGCCTTCTTAGCCATTGAATTCTCCTCCTTCTTACTTCGCGAACGGAGCGCCCATCAGGGTGAGCAGCTCGCGCGCTTCTTCGTCAGTGTTGGCGGTGGTGCAGATGATGATGTCCATGCCGCGAACCTTGTCGATCTGGTCGTAAGCGATTTCGGGGAAGATCAGCTGCTCCTTCAGGCCGAAGGCATAGTTGCCGCGGCCGTCGAACGAGTTCGCCGAGATGCCGCGGAAGTCGCGGACGCGGGGCAGAGCTACGTTGAACAGACGATCCAGGAATTCGTACATGCGGTCCGCGCGCAGGGTAACCTTGGCGCCGACGGGCATGCCTTCACGCAGCTTGAAGTTCGCAACGGACTTCTTCGCGGTGGTAACGACGGCCTTCTGGCCGGTGATGGCGGTCAGGTCGCGGACAACAGCCTCGAGAACCTTGGCGTTGCCGTTGGCTTCCTTGCCGCAGCCGCAGTTGACGATGATCTTGTCGATCTTCGGGATCTGCATGGTGCTCTTGTACTCGAACTTCTTCATCAGAGCAGGTGCAACCTCTGCGACGTACTTATCTTTCAGTCTGGGCATAAGTCAAACCTCCTCCTTTAAATCGTCTCGCCGCACTTCTTGCAGACGAGCACCTTGTTGCCGCCCTCAAGAATCTTGGCTGCCGGACGGGTGGGCTTGCCGCACTTCGGGCAAACCTTCATGACCTTGCAAGCGCGCAGAGCGCCCTCGCGCTTAACGATGCCGCCGGTCTCACCCTGACGGCGGGGCTTGGTGTGGCAGGTGATCATGTTGACGCCCTCGATCACAACCATGCCCTTCTTCGGGTTAACGGACAGAACCTTGCCCTGCTTGCCCTTCTCCTTGCCGGAGAGGACGACTGCGGTGTCGCCCGTCTTGATATGCAGTGTATTCATAGTTCGGGGACCTCCTTACAGTACTTCGGGAGCCAGAGACAGGATCTTCATGTAATCCTTGTCGCGCAGCTCGCGGGCAACAGGCCCAAAGATACGGGTACCTCTGGGGTTCTTGTCTTCCTTGATGATAACAGCCGCATTCTCATCGAAGCGGATGTAGCTGCCGTCCGCGCGGCGCAGGCCCTTGACAGAACGGACGATGACAGCCTTGACAACGTCGCCCTTCTTGACGCCGCCGCCCGGGGTCGCCTTGCGGACCGAGCAAACGATGACGTCGCCGATGTTGCCGTACTTACGGGTGGAGCCGCCAAGAACACGAATGCACTTCAGCTCCTTGGCGCCGCTGTTGTCAGCCGCGCGCAGAAAAGTTTCCTGCTGGATCATGTTGTGCGCTCCTCCTTTACTTCGCCTTTTCGATCACTTCGACCAGGCGCCAGCGCTTGTCCTTGGACAGCGGGCGGGTCTCCATGACCTTTACCGTATCGCCGATATTGCACTCGTTGTTCTCGTCGTGCGCCTTCAGCTTATAGGTCTCGGTCATAACCTTCTTATACAGAGGATGCTGAACGCGATCCTCGATTGCAACGACAATGGTCTTGTCCATCTTGTTGGAGACGACCTTGCCGACTCTGGTCTTGCGTAACGCTCTCTCGCTCAACTTCGCTTACCTCCCTTACTTGCCCGCAAGCTGAAGCTCACGGAGAACGGTGTTGACACGCGCGATATCGCGCTTAACCTCAGAAATCTTGTTGGTGTTGTCAAGCTGGTTGGTAGCATGCTGAAGTCTCAGGTTAAAGAGGTCCTTCTTCAGCTCCGCGATCTTGGTCTCGAGCTCAGCGGCGCTCATCTCTCTAATCTCTTTTGCCTTCATCATTCTTCACCACCAATCTTGGTCTCACGGGCTACAAACTTGGTCTTAACCGGCAGCTTGTGGCTGGCCAGACGAAGCGCCTCGCGGGCAACTTCCTCGGATACGCCGGCGATCTCGAAGAGAACGCGGCCCGGCTTTACGACGGCTACCCAGTACTCGGGCGAGCCCTTACCGGAACCCATTCGGGTCTCGGCCGGCTTCTCGGTTACCGGCTTGTCGGGGAAAATCTTGATCCAGACCTGACCGCCACGCTTGGTGTAACGGGTCATGGCGATACGAGCCGCCTCGATCTGGTTGGAGGTGATCCAGGCCGGCTCGGTCGCCATCAGGCCGAAATCACCGTAAGCTACAAAGTTACCGCGGGAAGCCTTGCCCTTGAGGCGGCCTCTGTGGACGCGGCGATATTTTACTCTCTTGGGGAGCAGCATTAGCGGTTGCCTCCTTCCTGACGGGGAGCGCGGCGGCGGTCACCGTTGCGGCGGTCGCCATTGCGGCGGTCGCGGCGGTCGCGGCGCTCAAAAGCGGGCTTGGGAGCCTCGATCGAACGGCCCAGACGGGGACCGCCGGTCAGGACTTCGCCCTTGTAAATCCAAACCTTGACGCCGATCTTGCCGTAGGTGGTGTTCGCCTCAGCAAAACCGTAGTCGATATCCGCGCGCAGGGTCTGCAGCGGGATGGTGCCTTCATGATAGTGCTCGACGCGGGCGATTTCCGCGCCGCCCAGACGGCCGGAGCAGCAGGTCTTGATGCCCTTGGCGCCCATGCGCATCGCACGGCCCATGCACTGCTTCATCGCGCGGCGGAAGGAGATACGCTTCTCCAGCTGCGCGGCGATGTTCTCGGCAACCAGCTGTGCGTTGGTGTCCGGGTTCTTCAGCTCGATGATCGAGATCTTGACGGTCTTGCCGATCAGCTTGGCAACGTCGGCCTGCAGCTTCTCGATCAGCTCGCCGCCCTTGCCGATGACAAGGCCGGGACGGGCAACCTGAAGGATGATCTTGACTTCCTTGGTGGTGCGCTCGATCTCGATGGCAGCCACGCCGGCGTCATACAGACGCTTCTTCAGGTACTTACGGATGTTGTAGTCTTCCACGAGGAGATCGCCGAACTGCGCGTCCTTGGCGAACCAACGGGAATCCCAATTCTTAATAACGCCTACACGGAGACCGTGCGGATTGACTTTCTGGCCCATTGTTTAACCTCCCCCTTAGTCTTTCTCTGCGAGAACCAGAGTTACATGAGAGGTTCTCTTCAGGATGCGGAACGCGCGGCCATGCGAACGCGGCATAACGCGCTTCATGATCGGGCCGGGCGCGACATGAACTTCCTTGACATACAGCTTGTCGGTGTTCATGCCGTGGTTGTTCTCTGCGTTGGCAACCGCGCTCTTGAGCAGCTTCGCCATAACCTCAGAGGCAGCCTTGGGGGTGTTCATAATGATGGCCATTGCGGTGCCCGCGTCCTTGCCGCGGATGAGGTCACAGATGAGCTTCATCTTGCGGGGGGTCATGCGGACGTTTCTGACAATTGCTCTTGCTTCCATTTGTTCTTACCTCCCCTTACTTACCGTTGTTGGAGGTCTTGCTGCCCGCGTGGCCCTTGAAGGTACGGGTGGGAGCAAACTCGCCCAGCTTATGACCTACCATGTCCTCGGTCACATAGACCGGGACGTGCTTGCGGCCGTCATGAACCGCGATGGTATGGCCGACGAACTCAGGGAAAATGGTGGAGGCGCGGGACCAGGTCTTGACAACCTTCTTCTCGCCGGCCTCGTTCATAGCAACGACTCTTTTGTAAAGCTCAGGAGCCACAAAAGGGCCCTTCTTAATGCTTCTGCCCATGTTTTCAGTCTCCTTTCCTTACTTGCCGTTACGACGCTTGACAATCTGCTTGTCGGTGCGGTGATTCTTCTTGCGGGTCTTGTAACCCATCGCCGGCTTGCCCCACGGGGTAACCGGAGAGGGACGGCCGATCGGGCTCTTGCCCTCGCCGCCGCCGTGCGGATGGTCGCACGGGTTCATGACAGAACCGCGGACGGTCGGACGGATGCCCATGTGGCGGGTACGGCCGGCCTTACCCAGCTGTACGTTGGAGTGGTCGGAATTACCGACAACGCCGATGCAGGCCTTGCACTCCAGACGGACGTAGCGAACCTCGCCGGAGGGCAGACGAACCTGCGCCTTGCCGTTCTCCTTCGCCATCAGCTGCGCTGCGACGCCGGCGGAACGAACCAGCTGCGCGCCCTTGCCGGGGTACAGCTCGATGTTGTGGATCATGGTACCGACCGGGATGTTCGCGATCGGCAGGCAGTTGCCGGGCTTGATGTCGGCAGCCGCGGAGGACAGGATCTGATCGCCGATCTTGAGGCCCTCGGGCGCGAGGATGTAGGCCTTGACGCCGTCCTCATACTGAACCAGCGCGATGTTCGCGGAGCGGTTCGGATCGTACTCCAGGGTCAGAACGGTAGCGGGCATATCCAGCTTCTGACGCTTGAAGTCGATGATGCGGTACTTCTGCTTGTTGCCGCCGCCATGATGACGGACGGTGATGCGGCCGTAGCTGTTGCGGCCGGCGGTCTTCTTGACCTTTTCGAGAAGGCTCTTCTCGGGCTTCACCTTGGACAGACCCTTGTAGGACAGAACGGTCATGTTTCTGCGGGACGGGGTCGTCGGGCTGAAAGTCTTGATCGCCATTGTTGATTTCAACTCCTTATTTGTTGCTTTCTTATCGGGGGTGGCTTTCCCCATAATCGGACTCCGGGAGTCCTTCACGCGGCGCTTTCAGGCGCCTGCGTATCCGGCTGTCTCCTTCGGGATGAAGGACGAACCGGAGCTTACATCATGTTCTCGAAGATCTCGATCTTCTTGGAATCGGCGGTCAGGGTAACGACAGCCTTCTTCTTCGCGGTGGTCTTGCCGGTGTAAACGCCCATGCGCTTCCACTTGCCGGGGAGCTTGATGGTGTTGACCTTGGCAACCTTTACGCCGAAGATCTCCTCGACGGCCTTCTTGATCTCGATCTTGCCGGCGTTCGGCGCGACCTCGAACACATACTTGTTGTCCGCGATGCCGGACATGGAACGCTCGGTGATGACCGGCTTTCTGATGACGTCATGTGCGAATTTCATTATGCGTATACCTCCTCGAGCTTGGCAACCGCTGCCTTGTCGATGATGAACTTGTCAGCGTTGAGGATGTCGTAAACATTCAGGGTGGACGCGATGGTGGTGCGGACGCCCGGGATGTTGGCCGCGGACTTGACGACGTTCTTGCGAACCTCAGGCGTTACGACCAGGCTCTTGCCGGTGGACTCGACGGAAGCGAGGAAACCAGCGAAGGTCTTGGTCTTGATCTCGCCCATGTCGAGACCGTCAACAACGATGATCTCGCCGGCCTGTGCCTTTGCGGACAGCGCGGAGAGCATCGCCAGACGCTTGAGCTTCTTGTTCAGGCTGTAGCGATAGGTGCGGGGCTTGGGGCCGAGCGCGATACCGCCGTGGATCCACTGGGGCGCGCGGATGGAGCCCTGACGGGCACGGCCGGTGCCCTTCTGACGCCACGGCTTGATGCCGCCGCCGCGGACCTCGGAGCGGGTCAGCGTGGACTGGGTGCCCTGACGGCAGTTTGCCAGGTAGTTCTTGACCGCCGCGTGCATAGCGGGGACGTTGGGCTCGATGCCGAATACGGCGGCGTTGAGCTCCATTTCACCGGTCTGCTGACCGGCCATATTGTAAACCTTAACGGTAGGCATGTCTATTTCCTCCTCCCCTTACTTTCTGGCCGAAGCCTTCTGCGGGTTCTTGCTGACTGCGGCAGCCGGGCCCTTGGCAACGCGATTGTTCTTGACGGTGTTCTTCAGGTAGACGATGCCGCCCTTGGGGCCGGGAACCGCGCCGCGAACCGCGATCAGGTTCATCTCAGCGTCAACCTTAACGACGTCCAGGTTCAGAACAGTGACCTGCTCCGCGCCCAGATGACCAGGCATCATCTTGCCCTTCATGATCTTGGAAGGATCGGAGCACGCGCCCATGGAGCCCTGATGACGATGCATCGGGCCGGCGCCGTGGCTCATCGGGGAGCGGCCAGCGTTCCAGCGCTTGATTACGCCGGCGTAGCCCTTGCCCTTGGAGATGCCGGTGACGTCAACGTAATCGCCCTCAGCGAAAACGTCCGCCTTGACCTCGTCGCCAACGGAGAAAACGGAGCAGTCCTCCAGACGGAACTCCTTGAGGTACTTCTTCATCGCCTCGCCGGCCTTCTTCAGGTGACCGATCTGGGGCTTGTTGAGCTTCTTCTCCTTGACGTCCTGGAAACCGAGCTGAACGGCGTTGTAGCCGTCGTTCTCCTCGGTCTTGAGCTGAGTGACAACACAGGGGCCGGCTTCGATGACGGTGACCGGGATGACCTTGCCCTCAGCGTCGAAGATCTGGGTCATACCGATCTTCTTGCCGATGATTGCTTTCTGCATACTATTTTCCTCCTTAAAGGTTATTGGTTGACGCGTTTCGCGCCAACTTGACCCCGCCGCGCGAAGACCGCGGCTAGGTGACAAACCGCAGATGGGTTAAGGCAGCGGTTTGTGTGCGTAAATAAAGTGGTTTGAGATTAGAGCTTGATCTCGATCTCAACGCCAGCCGGCAGATCCAGAGTCATCAGGGACTCAACGGTCTTCTGCGCCGGATTCAGGATGTCGATCAGACGCTTGTGGGTGCGGCGCTCGAACTGCTCGCGGGAGTCCTTGTACTTGTGGACAGCGCGCAGGATGGTGACGATCTCCTTCTCGGTCGGCAGCGGGATCGGGCCGGAAACCTTCGCGCCGGTGCGCTTTGCGGTCTCAACGATCTTCTCTGCGGACTGGTCGATCAGCTCGTGGTCGTAAGCCTTCAGTCTGATGCGGATCTTTTCAGCGTTTGCCATTTTGGATTTTCCTCCTCGTATGATAGCCGTACATTCTCAGCAATGTACCGACCGGTTACGGAGAGAAACTGCAACCCCGCCCGGCGTATCGCCCCGGGGCATGAAAATAACCGGCCGCACAGTTGTGCCAGGATCCGGTCAATAAGGAACGCAAGTGGTTCGTGCGATCGGCTGACCGGCGCGCGCGCCGGAAGTCCCGAATTTATGCAGGAACATTACGTTAGTTCGATAAGCAGTTGTCTCAACCGCCCGATTGTCGGACCTACTCCGCCGAAGTTACCTGGCCAGGCCAGCAATCTCCGGCATCATCGCTATTTTTACCCGTTTTCACAGGTGCGTTAATAGATTACAACATCGGGCGAACAAAGTCAAGGGGTTTTTTGAATTTTTTTGAACTTTTTTGCCCCGCCCCGCGCGGTTGTAATCAAAATTCAGAGTGATTACAGATTGTAAAGGCGAAAACCGTCGTTTCGCGGGAAATGAAACGGGAACGCCCTGTATCTGATTGCCGGGGCGGGCAAAATCTGCTAAAATAAGCCCATGAGCAGCAGAGCGGTTGGCGAACACTCCCCGGCGTCTCCGGAGGAAGGGAGTGAACAGCCTTGACAGAAGTCTTTACCTTTCTCTCGCTTTTCATGGTCCTGCTGATCATGAGAGAAGCCAGAAAAAAGTAATAACCGCTCTACGGCAATAGAGCGGTTATTGTAAGTAATTACATTAACTGAAAACGAAGCCAACCGTAACGGTTTGCTCTACACCTATTATATCGGTGGGAGAGGGCGCTGTCAAGCAGACGGCGCTCTCTTTTTTATGCCCAGCCCTTGCACACATCGACCCAGCCGGCGGCGTCGCAGGCGTCGAACAGCTCCGCGCACGACAGGCGCACGCCCGAATGGGCGTTGCCCGCCGCCGGGTAGACCGTGTCGAACCGCTGGAGCGACACGTCGCAGTAGACCTTGACGCCCGGGTTGATGCCGAACGCGCACACGCCGCCCGGGGCATGGCCGATGCGGGCCTCGACCTCGTCCGCCGCGATCATCCTGGGCTTATAATGAAAGGTCTCCTTGAATTTATGGTTGTCGACCCGGCAGTCGCCCGCCGTGACGATCAGGATGGACTCGGCGTCGTCCGCGCCGTAAAACGACATGCTCTTGGCGATGTGCGCCGGCTCACAGCCCAGCGCGGCCGCTGCCTGCTCGACCGTCGCGGTCTCGACCGCCGGTTCGATCACCCGGTCGAGATATCCCTTCTTTTCCAGATGCGCTTTCGCGCGCTGCATTGACATTTCGATAAACTCCTTCCCTCCGAAAAAGCGGACGAAGCCTTCCGTCCGCTTTTCAGCCGCTTTCTTATGAAATGGTCGCCATGAACAGCACCTCGCCCGCGTCCTTCTGGAAGGATACCGGCGCGGCCTCGTTGATCTCGACCGTGAATCCGGCGCCGCGCAGGGCTTCCTGCGCCTTGGCGATCTTGGACTCATTGTTTTCGAGCGCATAATACGCCACGCCGTCCGCCGTGAGCAGCAGGCTCATGTCCTCGATAAAGGGCATCTCCCCGCTGCCGGTGACCTTGAAGCACCGGGCGAAGGGCATTTCAGCGATCTCGTCGGGCACGCTGACCGGCAGGGCGTAGCTCGTCAGCGCCGGTGCGTCGGCCTCGCCGGTCTTCGCCCGGCCGGACGGGCCCGCGCTGGCCACGGCAGGCGCTTGACCAGCATCCGCCGGGTCACTCTGCATGTCTTCGGCTGTCCCGGTCTGCGGCAGAACAGACTTCGCGGACGCCTGCGGCGTATCCGCCGTCCCATCCGCCGGGGCGAGCTGGGCGCTGCCCGCGTCCTCGGGCAGGGTCAGACCGCTGTCCGCCGCCGTTCCGCTGTCCGCCGCCGTGCCGCCGTCCGCCGGCGGGTCGGCCGCAGCAGGGGCGGCTCCATCCGCCGACCGGCTGTAAACCGCTGCGTCCGCCGCGGCTTCGGGGTCGCCCTGGCTGAATACGCCGTTCAGGCCGCCGGTCACCGCCAGCATCACGCAGGCGGCGAGCGCCGCGAGCATCGTGAACACCGGGGGACGGTGCTTCTTCTTCTCGGGCAGGGGCACAACATTCGCGCCCTGCTCGGCCATGATCTGTTCCATGATCTGCTCATGCAGACCCTCGGGCGCGGGCGTTTCCAGCCCCTTCCACAGGCTCTTCATGGCGCGCAGATCCTCCATATAAGCGCGGCAGGCCGGGCATTCGGCCAGATGCGCCTCGAGCTCCCGCTTTTCGTTTTTGGTCAGCGCGCCGTCGAGCGCGCAGGAGCACAGCTCCTCATATCTTTCGCAATCAGGCATGTTCCCGCCTCCCTTCTGTGTCTTTAGACGGGGAAGCGAGCGAAATGTTCCCGCGTTCGGTCAAAATTCTGCGCAGAGCGGCGCGCGCACGGGCCAGACGGGACTTGACCGTCCCCTCCTCGAGTCCGAGCGTGCGGGCGATGTCGGCGTAGCTCAGGCCGCCCACGTCGCGCAGAATGACGATGCGGCGGTGCTCCTCCGAAAGCTGGGAGAGGGCGTATTGCAGCTCCTGCCGCAGCTCATTGTTCTCGGCGGCCTCCTCGGGGCGGTTCATGCGCACCGGGTCGGCGACCGCCGCCGCCGGGCTTTCCTCGTCGTCGATCGAGGCGGACGCGCCCTCGCCCGTCTTCTTGCGCGCCAGATCGACGCACAGGTTGGCGGTCACGCGGTAGAGCCAGGTAGACAGGCTGCTGTCGCCCCGGAAGGAATCGAGATTGCGCCAGGCACGCAGGAAGACCTCCTGCGTGATATCGGCCGCGTCGTGCTCCGACCCGGTCGAGCGCAGCGCCAGTGTGTAGACGCGGTTTTCATACGCGCGCATCAGGGTCTCAAAGGCCGCGATCTCGCCCTTCTTCGCCCGGGCGAGCAGCACTTTTTCTCCGGTCATCGGCGGCCTCCTTTCTGTTCCAAACTGATGTCAATCGGCGATCTGCCGTTTCATTTCTTCGGTCAGGGCGTACAGCTCGTCGAGCCGCTCGAGCGCCGAGACCCGCTGCTTGAACTCGCGCACGCGGGGCACGCCCTTGAGGTACCAGTTGACGTGCTTGCGGGCCTCGAGCAGGGCGACCCGCTCGCCCTTGTCGGCCGCGGCCAGCTCGATCTGGCGCACGGCGGTGTCGATCCGCTCCGCGAAGGGCGGCAGGGGCGGCGTTTCCCCGGTCTCGAGCAGGGCGTTCGTCCGCTCGAAGATCCACGGGTCGCCCAGACTGCCCCGGCCGATCATGACGAGGTCTGCGCCCGTGTGGTCGAGGATGCGGCGGGCGTCCTCGGGGGTGAACACGTCGCCGTTGGCCGCGACCGGCACCGAGACGGCCTGCTTGACCGCCGCGATCGCGTCCCAGTCGGCCTTGCCCTCGTACTGCTGGCTGCGCGTGCGGCCGTGGACGGCCAGCATATCCGCGCCCGCGTCCTCACAGCGGCGGGCGAACTCGACGCAGTTGACACTGTCCAGATCCCAGCCCTTGCGGAACTTGACGGTCACGGGCAGGTCAACGGCGCGCTTGACGGCCGCAACGATCTGCGCGGCCAGCGCGGGCGATTTCATGAGCGCCGAGCCGTCCCCGTTGTTGACGATCTTGGGCGCGGGACAGCCCATGTTGATGTCGATGATGTCACAGCCCGAATATGCGGCGGCGAGCGCCGCGCCCCGGGCCATGCAGTCGGGGTCGGAGCCGAAGATCTGCGCCGAGACCGGGTGCTCCCCCGGCCCGAGGGTCAGCAGACGGGGCGTTTTGCGGTCGCCGTAGATCAGGGCCTTGGCGCTGACCATTTCGGTGACGGTCAGACCCGCGCCGTGCTCCCGGCAGATCTGACGGAAGGCCAGATCGGTCACCCCGGCCATCGGGGCCAGAATCAGACGATTTTTCAGTTCCACGCTGCCGATCCGCACGGGGCGCATCCTCCTTGCCGAGAAATTTATAGTCTATTGTATCACATATAGGACTGATTTGCAAATCCTGTACGGCAGGAGACAGGATTTCCCAAAAAATTACGGCCGTGTGCTCAGCCGAACCAGCCGATCACAAGGCCGCCGCCGAAGTAACCGAAGGCGATGAGGGCGGTATTCCAGCAGGCGATGCCGGCAGCCGACCAGATCGTATAATCGCGCACGGGTACGGCCAGCAGCCCGGCCGGGATGGACACGATCGTGCGGAGCACCGGGATCAGGCGGCAGACGAACAGGGCGCGGTTGCCGCCGTGCCGGATGCGGGCGTGGCACTGGTCGACGAACGCGCTGAACTTCGGGCTTTTGCCGAACAGCCTGTGCAGCAGGGGCGCGCCGCCGAAGCGGCAGATCGCGTAGATCGTCAGGCTGGCCAGCGTGCCCGCGACGATCGACAGCACGAGCGCGAACAGCAGGTTGAGGTCGCTCTGTCCGGCCAGAATGCCCAGGGCGGGCATGATGACCCCGGCCGGAAAGCCGGGCAGGTTGAGATATTCACAATAGCAGACGGCCAGAATGAACCAATAGCCGTACTGGCCGAAAAAATCCAGAAATGTTTGCAGGGTCATGCGAACGCACCGTTCTTTCCGCAATCTATCTTTTCCTTATCATAGCAAACGGGCGGACGCTTTTCCAGTACGTCCGCCCGAAGTTCAAAAAGATTTAAAGAACGGCCATGACCGCCCAGACCGCCCCGACCAGACCGCCGCCGCCCAGTGCGGACAGGACGAGCTGGGGCAGGGTATACAGCCTGCGCGGGCGCGCCCGGCGCGGGTGGACGGCCAGATACCGCTCGGCCACCCGGCAGGCCTCGCGCAGCGCGTCGCACGGCGGGCCGCCGCCGTCCCGCACGATGAAGATCGCCTCCTCAAACACCTTGCTGTGCTCAGGCCGCACCACGACGACCCGCCTCGAAATACCCTTGACCACTTGGAACATCCCTCCTGCCGCATTCGCGTCGTTTGCAGGAAGTATCTCCCGGTTTTCGTCCCTTTATACCGCCTCCCCTCTCCGCTTTCCTGTACCGCTCGATGTGCTCACACCTCTTCCCGCTCGTTTGCCGGCTTCCGCCGCTCGAGCCGGACGACGAGCGCGGTCAGGTCATCCTCCGCGCCCCGCGCCGCCGCCGCCATCACAAGCCGCGCCGCCAGTTCCTTCGGGCTGTCGCCCGCCCGCTCGGTCAGCAGCCGCCGCACCCACCCGTCGTCCGTCCCATCCGAGACTCCGTCGGACAGCATGACGAACAGGTCGCCGTGCTTCATCCGCAGGGGCACCGTCCGCGCCTCGCCCGGCCGGTCGAGCAGACCGATCGGCAGGGCGTCTCCGGTCAGGGCGGTCACGCTGCCCCCCGTGCGCAGATAGCTGGGCGCGGCCCCGCATTTGAGACAGCCCGCCTTGCCGGTGAACAGGTCGATTGAGAGCGCGTCGAGCGTCACCCCGCGCATTCCCTCGACCCGCATCCGGAAGGCCGGGCCGACCGTGCGCACCGCGTCCTCGGCCGGGATGCCCGCCCGCAGAAAGCGCTCCATCATGGAAAGCAGCAGACGGCTGTCCCGCGAGGCCGCGTCGCCCGTGCCCATGCCGTCGGCCAGGAGCATACACGCCCGGCCGTCGTCGGTCACAAAGGAGCGCCCGGTGTCGCCCGAGACCTTCTCGCCCTGCTTCTGCCGCTGGCTGACCCCGACGACCACCCGGAAGGGCGCCTGCTCGCGCAGCATGACCCGCTCGCCCAGCTCGTCCGAGATCAGCTCGGGCTCGGTCAGGCCGCAGCCCAGCAGGGCGGACAAGCCCGCCGCGAAGCCCCGCCGCTCGTGCAGGATGCGCCCCGCGCCCGGGCCCATCAGCTCAACCCGCAGACGGCCGTTCGCGTCATGGAAGACGGCGACCTTCTCGATCTTGCCGAAGGCCTGCGCATACGAGCGCACCTGCCGCTCCCGCGCGGGTAAGGATGCCTGATTGGAGGACAGACTGCCGCCCACCTGCCGCAGGATATCGGTCAGTCCGGCGTACTGCTGGGCCACCAGCGTGCGGTTTTCGTCACACCGGCGGCGGAACTCCTGCCGCTCCCGCAGCGCGCCCAGCCCGTCGTTCACCGCCCGCACCAGCTCGGGCAGATGGGCGCAGCGCGCCCGGAAGCTCTCGGGAAAATCGTCGGCCTCCGCCCGTCCCCGCCGCAGCATGGGGATGGCCATGTCGGTGAAGGCGTCGAGCGTCGCCACCGAGTCCTTCTGCCAGCAGGTTTCGCAGGCCGGACAGCGCGAGCAGACCGCGTCCGCCGCCCGGTCGAAGACCGCGTGCACCTCCTCATTGGCCTCGGCCTTGCCATGCTCCGCCCCCGAGAGCAGGGCGAGATACAGCTCGTAAAAGGCGGCGGAGGCCTCGTTGGCATACTTCCCCGCTGAGCGCCGCAGCCGCTCCAGACTCTCGATCGTATCCCGCCGGGCGGGGCGCAGACAGTCCTTCCCGTACTGCCAGACCGATTGGGGCACGGCGGCGAAGAGCAGGACGGCGAAGACCGTCTCATACAGCGCGAACACGAAGATTGGATGGTCGGCTCCGACGAGGGCCGCGCCCAGTCCGGCGGTCAGCGCCGCAATCGCGAAGCCGACCTTCCCCGCCCCCTGAAACGCGCCCGCGATCAGGGCGGACAGGCCGTAGACACAGGTGAAAAACGCGCCCTGTGTGCCCGAAGCGTCCAAGGCCGCGCCCAGCGCCACGCCGACCACCGTGCCCGTCGCGCTGCCGCCCAGATAGGACGCGCCCAGCACGAGGAACATCGCCAGCACCCGCGCCGGGGCGATCGTGCCCAGAATGGTCAAGTCGGACAGGGCGATGAGCACCGAGGCCGTGACCGCGACCAGCCCCGCCGGACGGGACAGCCGCGCCGGACCGGGTGGGCCGAGCGCAAGCTGGTAGCAGACGGTGAGCACGCCCGCAGCGGCGACCGCGCAGACAAAGCGGGCGACCGACGCTGGGGTGAACGTCTCGATGAGCACGAAGCCGCACGCGGCCATGCACAGGGCGGCGGCAACCGGCATGAACCAGCTCCGGCGGCGCAGGTCGCGCTCGAACACGTGGGCGCAGACCAGCGCAAGCACGCCCGCAGCCGAGGCCGTCACGCCGTACAGCCCGCCGCGCAGCAGCAGGCTGCCCAGCATCAGGCCGACCGCCGCGGCGTAGCCCGTGCCCACCCCGGCCGAGGCCGCGACCGCCGCCACGCCGAAGGGCGCGTAGCCCCCGAACATCGTGCCCCGCGCCAGCAGAAACGCCAGCACAAGCTGCTGCACCTCGGCATACACCCGGCGCACGGTCTCGCTCGTCCGCAGCCGCGCCGAAAAGCCGCCCGCCCGCGCGGCCAACGCGAAGCCCTTTTTCTGCAATACATGCTTGTCCATCCTCGGTTCCCTCCCTTGTGTTCTCCAGTATACGGGGTCGTGGGCGCGGGGCGCGTCGGAAAATACAAAGGGAAATGGCGGGCGCGAAATATTTTTCTTTTGGGACATGCGCGGGGAATGGTTTTGCCGGGTTTTTGCCCCCGGCACCGGCCTTCGCCGTCGAAAAAGTCCGCAAAAATCGGGCATAAAAAAGCTCCCCCGGGTTTGGGGGGAGCTTGTCGCTGCGGTGTTCAGTCGTTCGGCCGCTGGTAGAACCGGCCGTTGAGCATTTCGGTGCGCTGGATGTTGACGAAGGCCTTGGGGTCGATCTCGCGGATGCGGTTGCAGACCAGCTTTAAGTCGTCGCTCGAAACGATCGAATAGAGCATCTGGCGCGGCTGGCGCTTGTAGCAGCCCACGCCCTGAAACAGGGTCGCGTCGTGATTCGTCACCTGCGCGATCATCTGGTAGACCTCCTCGGCGTGCTCGGTGATGATCCAGAGGGTCTTGCGCTGGTAGCGGGTGTGCAGGGCGTGGATGACCTGGGTGGAAACATACTGGTAGATGATCGAATAGAGCGCCTTGTCCCAGCCGAACAGCACGCCGGCCGTGCACAGGACGCAGACGTTCATCATGAAAATGGCGTTCCAGCAGTCCCGGCCGTAGACCTCGGACATAAACAGGCCGATGACGTCGGTGCCGCCGCCGGTCGCGTTGGCGAACAGGCACAGGCAGACCGCGAAGCCGTTCAGGATGCCGCCGAAGATGGCGACGAGCAGCGGGTCGGTCGTGATCTGCACGACGGGCAGCAGGTCGGTCAGCGAACCGATGAGCACGACGCACAGGATGGACAGCACGGTCAGCTTGCGTCCCAGATAGCGGAAGGCGATATACAGCGGGATGAGGTTGAGCGTATAGTTGACCAGACTGAACGGCGGCGAGATGTGCAGGAACTTCTCGCAGCAGGCGATGATGAGCAGCGAGATGCCGTTGAAGCCGCCCGAGAAGATGCCGCCCGGCCGGGCGAAGCTCTTGATGGTGAAGGCCATGACGAACGAGGCCAGGACGACCAGCACGACGCGCTGCGGCATGGTCATGGCGTCCTTTTTCTTTGCCATAGAAAAACGTCCCCTTTCTCTTTCTCTGCTTTCCATGATACCGGGAACACGGGAGAAAAGCAAGCGGAAAGGGCTGCTCTGTAAAAAAAGTTACAGGGCTCGCTTGCCTGTGGGAAAGCCGCGGCGGCCAAAGCCTGCCGCCGGCAGGTTTCCAGGAGCCGCCTTTCCAGCCCTGTCAGAAAATAAAAAAGACACCTTTTCAGGTGTCTTTTTGTTTGGTGGAAGTTACAGGGCTCGAACCTGTGACCCTCTGCTTGTAAGGCAGATGCTCTCCCAGCTGAGCTAAACTTCCAAATGGTGACCCGTACGGGATTCGAACCCATGTTACAGCCGTGAAAGGGCCGTGTCTTAACCACTTGACCAACGGGCCAAAACTGTGGTAGCGGTAATTGGACTTGAACCAATGACCTTTCGGGTATGAACCGAACGCTCTAGCCAACTAAGCTATACCGCCATATTCCAACAGCTACCCGCCGCGAAGCACTTTCGTCGGCGACGATATTTATTATATGCGACAAGTCCGCTTTTGTCAACAACAATTTGCATATTTTTTTAATTTTTTTTCGAGGGCGTCCAGAAGCCCCTCGTAGAAGGCCTCGTCCCACGTATGCGTGCGGCGCAGGGTCTCCGCCGTGACCAGACAGAAATCGTGCAGGGCGTACTGCCCCATGTCGGGCACCGGGTCGTCAAAGGTGCAGTCGATGAAGTAGGTCTGTCCGTCCAGCCGCACGGCGTTCCAGCCGTGATCCATCTCGTTCGAGGTGATGTAGATGACGTCCAGCCCGACCGCCTGCGCCAGCAGCATATAGGCGCGCGCGTAGCCCGCGCAGACCGCTTTTCCCTCAGCCAGCACGCCGTAGGCCGTGAACGGGGCCGAAAAGCCGTCCAGCTCGTCCCGTCCCCGGGCGGTGCGCTCGTCATAGGCGCAGGTGTAGACGACGAGATCGTGCAGGGCGCGCAGCTTCTCCAGCGGGTCGGTCATGCCCTCGGTGGCCTCGTGCGCCAGCCCGTCGGCCAGCAGCTCGGCCTGCGCCTGCGCCGCCTTGCCCCGCCGCTCGAGCGTAAACCGGGTCACCTGCACCGGCAGGTCGGGATAGGTCGCGCAGCGCAGGGCGAACGGGGCGGGCACAACCGCCTCCAATGCGCGGAAGACCGCGTCCTGATCGCCCCCGGCTTCTCCGATGACCCAGAGGGTCTCCCCGGGCGCGCCCAGCAGCAGCCCGGCGGTCTCATAGGCCGAGTCCGGGCGCACCGGCTGAAAATACGCGAACAGGCCGGCGGCGACCGCCAGCGCCGCGATCACCGCCGTGACCGCCGCAGCCACCCGTTTCATGCGCTTCCCTCCCCTCTTTGCGTTGAAATTCAAAAAACGGACGGCTTGCGCCGTCCGTATGGAGTCTGTTTGGGTCTGCTCAGACCAGCTTGACGGTGTAATACACCGCGGTGACGAAGAAATACACACCGGCCGCGATCAGCGCGGGCAGCGCCATGCCGCTCAGCGCGCCCACCGCCGCGATGACCGCCATGACCACCGGGGTCAGCGTCATCATGAGATAAGCGTTCTTCGAAAAATCAAAGGCATACTTCTTCTTGCCGAGCACAAGCTTGCCCTTGCTGCCCTTGACCTTCTGCACGAAGACGAGCTGCACGGCGAACACGACAACGGCCGCGACGAGCAGCACATAGCGCAGGCTCTGGCCGAAGGTGGTCATCGCCAGCGCGACAACACCGGCCGCGAGGCCGCAGTCGGCCGCGATGACGAAAAACTCAGGCTGGTAGGAGTGGAAAATCAGGTAATAGAACGCGAAGGCGGGCAGCGCGACGTAGCACGCCTTGATCGCCTCGTTCGGGTTCCAGCCGATCGCGCTGAATACGACCGCCAGCACGACGCCCAGCACCAGCACCGAACGGCCGCAGACGATCTGATAACGGGTATCCTTGCCCTTCTTGCGCTCGGAAACCAGCCAGAGCGCACCCGCCGCCGCGACGATCACGCCCACGATGCGCAGCACCTGCACGACGGTCAGCGCGGTCTGCCAATGCGCCGAGTAATTGAGCATATTGTTCAGCGCCATCAGACCCAGCACGCCCAGAAGGCAGATGGAAAAGACGGTGAGCACCTTGTTCGTGACATAATCATTCCGGTTTTTTGTATTCTGATTCGGCATCTGCTTTGCAGCCAAAAAAATCAACTCCTCTTAAAAATTGCCGCTCTCGTACATCACAGCGGCCAGCGCCGCGAGGGGCGCGGTCTCGCACCGCAGAATGCGCGGGCCGAGAGAGACGGACAACAGACCGGCACGGCGCGCCGCCTCGGCTTCCTCGTCCGCGAAGCCACCCTCCGGCCCGATCATAAGGGCCGCCGAGCGGAACGGGCGGGCGGAAAGGGCGGATTTCGCCGCGGTCTCCTTCTCACACTCATAAAAAAACAGGGGCAGGTCGGCCTCGGCCGCCAGACGCACGGCTTCGTCGAACGAAACGCCGTCCGCGACGTCGGGCACGCGGCCCCGGCCGCACTGCATGGCGGCCTCGCGGGCGATCTTGCGCCAGCGCGCGGTCTTCCTGGCGAGCGCCTTGGCGTCCGGCCGGGACACGCTGCGCTGCGCCGTATAGGGCACGACGCGGGCTGCGCCCAGCTCGACCGCCTTCTGCACGATAAAGTCCATTTTATCGCCCTTGGGCAGCGCCATGAACAGGGTCGCCTCGACCGATGGCTCGCCGCGCGAGGGCGCGGAAGAAACGACCCGGCACAGGGCCGCGCCGTCCTCATTTCCCGCATAGACGCAGGCATAATCCAGACCCGAACCGTCGCACACGGTCAGGGCTTCACCCGGCTGCATCCGCAGCACGCGGGCGATATGGTGCGCGTCCTCCCCGGTGATGGAGAAAACGCCTTGCGCGGGTGCGCCGTCGACAAAAAATCTGGGCAAGGTCAGCCTGCCTCCCGAAACTAAGATTCCTAATCCATTTTAGCAAACTCCGACCCTATTGTCCAGAAAAATTTCGGTTTCCGGAGTCTGCACGGGTCAGCGATGGGCGGTAAAGGCCGCCCAGCCGTTCGATTCGGCACGGTTCGACAAAACAAAGCCCGCGCGCTCGAGCGCCGCGCCCACCTCGTCCGCCCGCTCGGCGATGATGCCCGAGGTGATGAGCGTGCCGCCCGCGTTCAGCTTATCAAAGAACATGGGCGCCATGCCGATGATGATATCGGCCACGATATTGGCGCAGATGATGTCATAGCCCCCGCCGATCTCGTCGGCCAGCGCCCGGTCGCGCAGGGCGTCGCCGCAGAGGGTGCGGCCGATCGTCACGCCGTTGCGTTCGGCGTTCTCCTGCGCACAGGTCAGGCAGTGCGCGTCGATATCGACGGCGGTATCGGGTACCGCGCCCAGCAGCCCGGCCGCGATGGCCAGAATGCCCGAGCCGGTGCCCATATCGAGCAGCTTTTCGCCGCCGCGCACGGTCTGTTCCAGCGCGGCGATGCAGAGCTGGGTGGTGTCATGGGTGCCGGTGCCAAAGGACGAGGCCGGGTCGATCTCCAGAATCCGGCGCGCGCCCGGGTCGTCCACCGTCTCCCACGAGGGCTTGATGAGGAAGGTCTCGCCCACCGGGAAGGGCTTGAAATACTGCTTCCAGCCCCACTCCCAATCCTCCTGCCGGGTCAGATCGGTCTCGACGGTCAGGCGGCCCCACGCGTCCCCGGCGTCCTCGGCCTTCTTCTCGGCCAGACGGGCCGCAAGGGCGCGCAGGGTGGCGTGCCCCTCGTCCGAATCGGGGAGGTAGACCTTGAGCTTGGTCTCCTGACCGCGGAGCTGCTCACACAGCTTCTCGTCCACGTAGTCCCAGTAGATCTCGGTGTCCTGTAAGAAGGCCTCGAAATCGGCCGCGTCCTCCAGGGCGTAGCCCTCGATGCCCAGCTCCTCCAAAACACCCTCGACCACGTCGATGCCTGCGGTCGCGGTGAAAATCGTCACTTCAATCCAATCCATAGGTTCTCCTCCCCGGCCTGTCACATGCAGATCAGACCGTATTTTTCGGTGAAATATTTCAAGATGCGCGGCTCCTGCTCCCAGGTGCCGTCGTAGAGCGCCAGTCCGGCGTAGACCCGGAGCGCCTTCTCGAGCAGCTCGGGACTTTCGGCGCAGATGCAGACCGGCCGGGTGATCATATACAGGTTTTCCTCCAGAATGAGCACGTCGTCCTCCTCCTGCAAGAGCAGCTTGAAGGCGGCAGGCTCCTGATCCTCCAGCTCGAGCAGGCGTTCGCCCAGCATGTGGTCGCAGACCACCTCGTCCGAGATGTCGGTCGTCCAGTCGATGATGTGGCAGTCCCGCCCATCGGGCGCGAGGGCGACGTCGTCCACCAGCCGCTCGATCGTGCAGGAGGCCGCGCGGGCGGCGTAATCCCGGGCCAGATCGGCCAGCCGCCGGGCGCGTTCGCCCGGAACAGGGACGAACAGCTCAACGTTGGGCAGGCGCACGTCACGCAGCAGCCAGACCGCCGGGCAGCGCACGCCCAGCGAGACCCGGGCATAGGGCGCGAGGGCGGTCAGCGCGTCCTCCAGGTCGGCCGGTTCGCCCGCGCGCAGAATGATCGTGGACACGCCGATGCGCTGCAACACGGCGGCGGCGGCCAGCACGTCCACCCCGTCGGGCAGGCGGGCGTCCGCGTCCACGTCCAGCTCAGCGACGAGATTCGCGCCGGTCAGGTCGGTCATGGCCAGCACCGCCGCGCGCAGCGCGCGGAAATCGGCCGCGCCGGTCAGATAATAGAAGTCGGCCTCAGCCGCGATACCGTCGCGGAAGACCCGGCGGCACCGCTCGATGTAGGGCTGTGTCATGGGCGGCGCGTCGAAATGGGGCACGGGCGGGCAGGTCAGCGTCAGGCCGACCGGCACCTCGGGGCAGGTCATGCGCATCCGGTCAAGCTCGTCCGGGTTCGCGGCCAGCGCCGCCGCGATGCGGTCGGGTTCACGCGCGAGCAGGGTGTGATCGTCCGGGCTGGTCAGGATGA
Source organism: Butyricicoccus pullicaecorum (assembly GCA_021531865.1). Lineage (GTDB taxonomy): Bacteria > Bacillota > Clostridia > Oscillospirales > Butyricicoccaceae > Butyricicoccus. The sequence goes on from JAFBIW010000014.1 coordinate 38,353, forward strand.
GCTGACCGCGCGCCAGAGGAATAGGTTCCATCGTTCTCCTCCAAAAATTCGGTTCATTCTTACCAATATTCGTTATGCGGCTTTCCAGCCGGTTTGCGTGACCTGATAGCGGGCGGGCTGTGCAGCCGCCGCACGGCACAGGGTCAGCGCGTCGTAATATGGGTCGTCGATCGACAGCCCCTGTCCGGCGGACAGGGCGCACGCAGACGCGAGCGCCTCGAGCGTCGCGGGATCGGCCACCAGCATGGGCGTCCGGCCGGCATCCCGCTGGAAGCGGCGCAGGGCGTTGAGCACCGTGGTGTCGAACACCGCGCCCGGCGACGCCAGATAGCCCAGCGCGTGCAGACGTTCGGTCAGGGCGCACACCTGTGCGCTCTGCTCGCCGTAGCGGACGGTCTGCGCCGGGTCGAGGGGCGACGCGGTCTCGAGATAGGCCGCGATCGTGCGCCCGGCGGTCACCGCGCGGTCGGGCGCGAGACCCTTGCCCTCCCAGCAGCCGGTCTTGGGAAGCTGCATTTCGAGACAGGTCAAAACGAGGAAGTCCTCGCCCACCTGCAGGTGGTACTGTCCCTGCCCCTTGCCGTAGGTGGTCTCACCGATCAGGGTCGCGCCGCCGGCCTCGTGCAGCACGCCGGCCATCAGCTCAGCCGCCGAGGCCGTGCCGCTGTCCACCAGAACAGCGATTTGATTGAGCGGCAGTCCGCCGCCCGCGGACACGAAGGTCTCCGTGCCGCCCCGATCCTCCCGCCAGCGCAGGCTGGCCGCCGCCGTTTCCTGCTCCAACATGCAGTCCAGCATATCGAAGGCGCAGTCGATCAGGCCGCCGCCGTTGCCGCGCAGATCGAGAAGGACCGCCTTGACGCCCTGCGCGGGCAGGCTGTCCCAGATCTCGCGGAAGTCCTCGGCGTCGGTCATGGACGAAAAGGCTTCGATCGCGATGTATGCCACACCGGGCGCGGCCTGCGCAGCCGTGACGCTCTCGGTGTGGACGACGGCGCGGGTCAGGGTGACCGTTTTGGTCCTGCCGTCCCGCAGAAAGGTGATCCTGACGCGCGTGCCTTCCTCGCCCTGCAGGCGCTCGGCCAGCTCGTGCAGGGAAAGGCCGGTCACGTCCGTTCCGTCGATCGCAGTGAGGACGTCACCCGGCTGGATGCCGCCCGCCTCGGCGGGCGAATGGCGGGTGACCCGGACGACCTCGTGCCCGCGCGCGGTCGAACGCACCTGCACGCCGACCCCGGCGTAGCCGGTCAGCGTCGAAAAGCCGCGGTTGTATTCGGCGGCGGTCAAATACATCGAATGGGTGTCCATCCGACTCAAAATGTCATTCAAAACCCGGGAAAGCGCCTCCGGATGGGTTTCGAGATAGTCCGCGCTATCCTCGATCTCGTCCTCGGTGATGGGTTCGGTCTCGGCGATCAGGCCGCGCGCGTTGATCACGGCGGTCACCCGCCGGAACTGCTCGGACGCGGTCACCGCAAGCGCCTGACCGGTCAGCACGAGCAGGCAGAGCGCGAGCGCCAGACCGCGTTTGACAAGGGATTTCACAAAAGGGTCTCCTTTCCCACCGCCCCGCGCGGGACGGCGCTGCGTCGGTGTCTCCCCCAAAGTTTTTCTTTCCCCTTGATTTTTTACATCCGTTCGGGCGCGTCCACGCCGATGATGTGCAGGACGTTCTCGACGGTCTGCGCGGTCGCGGCGCAGAGCGCCAGACGGGCGTCGCGCAGAGCGGGCTCGGCGTCCTTGATGCGGCAGGCGTTGTAGAACCTGTGGAACTGGGCCGCGAGGGACACGCCGTACTTATTGAGCTTGGACGGGTCGCGGGTGGCGGCCGCTTCCAGAATTTCCTCGGGCAGGAGGGCAAGCGCCTTGATGAGCGCCTTTTCCTCGTCGTGGGTGAGGACGGTCAGGTCGGTCTGCGCCCCGTCCGGCAGGGCGATGTCTTCCTCCGCCGCGTTGCGCAGCACCGAGCAGATGCGCGCGTGGGCGTACTGGACGTAATAAAGCGGGTTTTCCGAATCCTGCTTGACCGCCAGATCGAGGTCGAACTCCATCTGGGTCTCGGCCGCGCGGGAATTGAAGAAGAAGCGCGCCGCGTCGACCGGGATCTCGTCGAGCAGGTCGGACAGGGTCAGGCTCTTGCCGGTGCGCTTGGACATACGGACGACCTCGCCGCCCTGCATCATGCGCACGAGCTGCATGAGGACGACCTCGAGCTTCTCCGAACCGTCGAGGCCGATGGCGTCCAGCGCACGCTGAAGGCGGGCGACATGGCCGTGGTGGTCGGCGCCCCAGATGTTGATGACCCGGTCGAAGCCGCGGGTCTGGAATTTGTTGCGGTGATAGGCGATATCGGCCGCGAAATAGGTGTAAAAACCGTTCGCGCGGCGCAGAACATCGTCCTTGTCACAGCCGAAGTCGGTCGAGCGCAGCCAGAGCGCGCCGTCCTTCTCGTAGGTCGCGCCCGCGTCGGTCAGCAGCTGCACGGTCTCGGCGACCGCGCCCGACTCGTGCAGGGTGGACTCGCGGAACCAGACGTCGTACTCGATCTTGTAGCGCGCCAGATCCTTCTGCATCTTCTCGATGTTGTGGGGCAGGCCGTAGTTTACGATGACCGCCTGCCGCTCCTCGGGCGTCAGGTCGAGCAGCTTGTCGCCGTGCTGGTCGATCAGATCCTGCGCCAGCGCACGGATGTCCGCGCCCTGATACCACGAGGGGTCAAACTCGATCGCGTCCTCGCCTTTGAGCGCCTGAATATAGCGTCCCTCGACCGAATGGGCGAATTTATCGACCTGATTGCCCGCGTCGTTGATGTAGAACTCACGGGTCACGTCGTTGCCCGCCCAGTCGAGCACCTCAGCCAGACAGTCGCCCAGCACGCCGCCGCGCGCGTTGCCCATGTGCATCGGGCCGGTCGGGTTGGCCGAGACGAACTCGACCATGATTTTCTCGGGATGTTCGCTCTTCGTGCGGCCGTAGTCCTTGCCGCAGGCCAGCACGGCGCGTACCGCGTCCTGATACCAGCTCTGGTTCAGGGTGAAATTCAGGAAGCCCGGGCCTGCGATCTCGATCTTCTCGAAGCAGGTGCCCTCGAGCGAGAGGTTGTCCACGATGGCCTGCGCGATCTTGCGGGGGGCGCAGCGCAGCGGCTTGGCGCACTGCATGGCGAAGGTCGAAGCCCAGTCGCCGTTCGACGCGTCCTTCGGGATCTCGACCGCGACCGGGGGCAGCTCGGCCTGCGGCAGCGCACCGGCGGCGACAGCCTTCTCGTACGCCGTCTTGACGACGGCTGCCGCCTGCTGGCGGGCAGTTTCTAACAGGTTCATAAATTCACTCTCCGTATAATATTGCTATTCGTATTATATTACCTTCTGTATGGTATTACTATTTGTAATTATGCCTCGGCAAACGGCTCGGTCGCAACCAGCATCTCAAAATGGTGCTCCCCGGCCAGATTGTTGTCCACCTCGATCGAATAATCGAGGGCCAGCATGCCGCCCTCCTCCCCGATCGTCGAGCGGATGTGGGAGGTGTGGGTCGAAATCGTCATGGCCTGACCGTATTCGGTCTGGTACAGGCCGACGTGGCGCTGGTTTTCGAGAAAGAGCATTTCGGAGGGGTACTTGCCCGAGCGGATCATGGTGACCCCTTCGGGCGCGATCTTGACCGTCGTGCGGGTGTCCTCCAGCCCGGTCAGCTCGCTTTCCTCGTAGGAGATGTAGTATTTGCCGTTGCGCCGGTACAGGCGGGCCTCGGTCATCAGGTCGATCTGCTCGGGCTCACAGCCCTCAAAGTGCTGGGTCGAGTGGATGGCCAGCCAGACGTCCTTTTTGATATTGTCCATGGGCGTTTTCCTCTTTATTTAATAGTCGCTGATGTCGACGCGCTCGGCCGGGTGGCTGAGCGGGCCGTTCAAGAAGCCGGGCGCCAGCCGGTTGAAGCCCTCGGGGTCGTCCGAGACGAAGTAGCGCGTGTCGCCCGCTCGGTCGCCCGCCGGAATCAGCATCCCGCGCACGCTCTCGGCGGCGGCGGCGCCCGAGTCGATCAGGGTCACGTCCGGCCCCATCACGTCGGCGATGACCTCACTGAGCAGGGGATAATGGGTGCAGGCCAGAATCAGGGTGTCCACCCCGGCGGCCTGGATGGGCGCGAGGTACTCGCGGGCGAGGGTCTCGGGGACGATGTCGCCCCGGTGGACGCGGCCGTTCTCGGCCAGCGGCACGAAGAGCGGGCAGGCCTGCATATGCACCGACAGGCCGGGACGGGCGGCGGTCAGCATCCGGGCGTACACGCCCGAGCGGACGGTGGCCTGCGTGCCGATCACGCCGATGCGGCCGGTGCGGGTGGCTGAAAGCGCCTTGGCGCAGGCCGGCCAGACCACGCCGATGATGGGCACGTCGGTTTCGGCCGCGACGGTCTCGAGCGCAACCGCCGAGACCGTGTTGCAGGCGATGACGATGGCCTTGATGTCAAATTTGCGCAGGAAACGCACGTCCTGTCGGGCGTATTTGAGAATGGTCTCGGGCGAACGGGTGCCGTAGGGCACGCGGCCGGTGTCGCCGAAATAAATGATGTCCTCGTTGGGCATGATCTCATGCAGGCGGCGCACGGCGGTCAGCCCGCCCACGCCCGAGTCGAACACGCCAATCGCACGGTTATCCATTCGTCCCCTCCATCGCAAGCGCGACCAGACGGTCGATCAGCGCGGGATAGGACAGGCCGCCGTGCGCGAACAGCTTGGGGTACATCGAGATGCTCGTGAAGCCCGGAATCGTGTTGATCTCGTTGAAGACGATTTCGCCGTCCGCGTAGGTGCAGAAAAAGTCCACGCGGGACAGGCCGCGGCAGCCCAGCGCGGTGTAAACCCGGATCGCGTCGCGGCGGACGGTCTCGATGGCCTCGGCCGGGATGTGCGCGGGGATGTAAAGCTGGGAGGTCGCGTCGTTGTACTTGGCGTCGAAGGTGTAGAAGGTCTGGGTGGGCGCAATCTCACCCACGGTCGAGGCAATCGGGTCGTCATTGCCCAGCACGGCGCACTCGATCTCGTGGCCGTCGATGAATTCCTCGACCAGCACCTTGGCGTCCCAGCGGAAGGCCTCGGTCAGACCGGCCAGCAGGCCGTCAAAGTCGTCCGCCCGCGCCACGCCGACCGAGGAGCCGGACGAGCAGGGCTTGACGAAGAGCGGATACTTTTTGTCCATCGCGGTCTCGATGCGGCGGGCCGTGCCTTCTGGGTCACGCGCGAAGTCGGGGCGCAGCGCCAGATCGTAGGCCGCCTGCCGCACGCCGGTGCGGTCGACGACCGCCTTGGTCAGGCTCTTATCCATCGCGTTGGCCGAGGCCGCGACGCCCGGGCCGACGAACGGGATGCCCGCCAGCGTCAGCAGACCCTGAATCGTGCCGTCCTCGCCGCCGAAGCCGTGCAGCACCGGGAAGCACACGTCCACCCGAACGGTCTCGGTGCGGCCGTCCCGCATGACCAGCAGGCCGTGCGCCGCGCGGTCGGGCGAGAGCACGGCGGGCACAAGCCCCGGCTCGGTCTCCCACGCGCCCGATTTGACCTTCTCCGGGTCGGCGTTTTCATAGAGGAACCAGCGGCCGTCGCGCGTGATGCCGATGGGCAGCAGGTGATATTTGGAGCGGTCGGCGTTCTGGAGAATCGAGCAGGCCGACATGCAGGAGATGTCGTGCTCATTGGACAGACCGCCGAATAAAACAGCAAGTGCTAGCATTTGGCAAAAACCTCTTTATCCATAATTACTCAGTATCTATTATACGATACACCCGCCCGAAATACAAATACTTTGCACAGAATTCTTCCGAAATGCGGCTCTTTTCCGCCGGTTCGGTTGTGCAGAACGGAGAGGGGCGGCGGCGCGTCCAAAACATTCTGTGAACGCTTTGTAAATTCGCATTATATGTCTTGACAAATAATATTATATGTCATATAGTATTATACAGCTTGAAGAAGTACCTTCTCCAAGCTGTATGCGGATTTCTGAACTTCAGAAAGTTCCGAAATCCTTCCGGATTGCATATGAAAGACAACCCTGACGGTTTTCTTTCACACTATCTTTCCCTTCGCTGACCGTTTCTGCGAAGATTTACGGATAAACTCTCACACAAAAAACAAGGAGGCGAACCGACATGGCATTTCCGGTCTCCGCCGCCCTGCTCGACGCGATCGTGCTTGCGGTCGTTTCCCGCGAGGGGACGTATGGCTACAAGATCACACAGGACGTGCGGGCGGTGATGGACATTTCCGAGTCCACCCTATACCCCGTGCTGCGGCGGCTGCTCAAGGCCGGTCTGCTCGAAACCTACGATCAGGCCGTCGACGGGCGTATGCGCCGCTATTACAAGATCACCCCGCTCGGCCGGATGCAGCTGACACAATATCTCGCCGACTGGGCAAACTATCGGGACAGCATCGAACAAGTATTTTTCGGAGGCGAACGCGGATGAACGCTTATGAATATCTGAACGCGCTGCGCGCGGCCCTCTCTTCCCTGCCGGACGAGGAGATCGACAGCGCCATGCGCTACTACGAGGACTATTTTCTGGACGCGGGCGAGGAAAACGCTGACCGGGTCATCGCTGAGCTGGGCGACCCGCAGAAGGTCGCGCAGGACATCCTCAATGACTACGGCGGCGTCGCCCGTTCGACCGCCCGCACGGGTGCGAGCACCGGGTCGGACGGCGTGAGCACGGCGGACGAATACGCCCGCCAGCAGAAGCGGCGGGTCAAGGGCGTCAGCCCGTGGGTGCTCGCTCTGCTCGTGCTCATCGGCCTGCCGGTCGGCATTCCTCTGCTGCTCGGCGCGGGCGGCGTGCTCATCGGCGTGCTCGCGGCCATCGTCGGCGTGCTCATCGCGGCCGTCGTGCTCTGCGCCGCCCTCCCCTTCGCCCTGTGCGCGAGCGGTCTGGTGCTCAGCGTCTTCGCGTTCCTCGTGCTGAGCACGCCCGCTTCGGCTATCCTGACCTTGGGCGTGGGTCTGACCTGTCTGGCGGCCGGTATCCTGCTTGCCGCCCTCATCCTCCGGCTGTGCGTGCTCTTCGTGCCGCCCCTCGTGCGCGGCTTCGTCGCCCTGCTGCGCTGGCCGATCGACCGACTGCGAGGTGTTAGAAAATGAAAACTTTCCTGAAAGTGACCGCCGCCGTGCTCGTGCTCGGCCTCGTGCTCACCTGCGCCGGCTGGGCGATGGGCGGTGAGCTGTACTCCAACTGGCGCAACGGCCGCCTGTACACGTGGGACGAGAGCCATTCGGTCGGCTTCTCGCGCTGGCGCTTCGCGCGGGAGGTCGGTGACGACATCCGCGACGCGGTGGATGATGCGCGGGATGAAATCCTGGACCAAACCGACGTCCTCCGGCCGCATCGGAGTCATCGGACAGAGGAAAATACGGCTGAGCACGTCAGCCCGAACTCTGCGCTGAACAGCATCGACGTGACCGGTATGGTCGATTCGCTCGAGCTCGAGCTGAGCGCGGGCAAATACACCATTCAAACCGGCGCGTCGTTCAGCTTGACCGGCAGCGGTCTGGACGCGGTCGACAGCTGGTATGACGGCGGCGTCTGGCGCATCGAATCGCACAATCGCTGGAACGACGGCGAGGTCGTCATCACCCTGCCCGCCGACGCGGTCTTCGACGCGGTCGATCTGGAAATCGGCGCGGGCGAGGTCGCGCTCTGCCCGATCACGGCGCGGGAGATCGACATTTCGGTCGGTGCAGGTGCGCTGACCGCCGACCGGCTGGACGCGGACGCGGTCTCGCTCGAGGTCGGTGCGGGCAGCGTGACCGCCGGGCTGGCCGAGGGCTGGGACAAATATTCCTATGACAGCGAAACGGCGCTGGGCGAGGTGCGGGTGGACGACACCGTGCTCCAGTCCGGGCTGGCCGGGTCGGTCAGCGGCGGCCGGGGCGCACGGACGCTCGACATCGAGGTCGGCGCGGGCGCGGTCAATCTGACGACCGGCGCTTGACGGCGCGGCGAAACGCGCATACAATAAACTTGACAGGAGCCACCGAAACTGACAAGGAGGGTTTTTCCATGAACGAAAGAAAAAAACTGTACCGCTCGGTCACTGACCGGATGCTCTGCGGCGTTTGCGGCGGCATCGCAGACTATTTCAGCATCGACCCCACGCTCGTGCGGCTGGCGCTCGTCGCGCTGACCTTCATGGGCTTCTCGGGCATCATCGTCTATATCATCGCCGCCCTCATCATCCCGGAAGAGCCGGCGTAACATGTAAAATTTTTTCAAAAAGAGCCGGAAACGGCTCTTTTTATTGTATTCCGGGCGGCGGTATGCTATGATAGGAGTAATCCCGCGAAAGGACGGTAAACACAACATGGACGAAACCCAGACCCGCACGCCGGTCGAGGACGCGGCGGACGAAACCGCCGAAACCGCGCTGACCGCAGCGGCCGAGACCGCCTGCGAAGAAACGGACGACGCGGAATCCGAGGACGAATACGAAGAAGAAGACGAGCTCCCCGACCCCGAGGACGACCCCTACCACGACCCGATGGACGACACAATCGCCCGCATGCCGCGCATGTGCTTCTATGCCGTGCTGTTCGGCTTCGGCATCGGCGTAGTCCTCTGCGGCGTGGTCGGCCTGCTCTTCGATCTGGAGATCGCCTCGCCCACCCCGGTCGGCATCGTCTGCGCCATCATCGGCTATTTCATCGGCAAGAAGCTCAACGAGCGCCGTCTCGCCCGCCGCGCGCAGGCACAGCAGAACGAGACCCAAAACTGAAAACAAATGGAAACAGCAAAAAGCGGCCGAAGGTGTTCGGTCGCTTTTTGCAATTTTTTATCATTATAAACGCATGATTTATAACAAATTTAGCGTTTATTGCCCCCCCCCGGCATTTTCGGAGGTTTCCTTGAGCCAGCGGTAAAAGGTGCCGCGCGCCACGCCGAGCAGCTTGGCCGCTTCCGCGCCGCTGATCTCCTTTTCCTCATACATCGCGCGCACGCGCTCAAACTGATCATCCGCACGCCGGGTCGGACGGCCGACCGCGCGGCCGCTCTCCCGCGCCTGCGCAAAGCCGATGCGCTGCCGCGCGCGGAAGCTCTCCCGGTTGGCGTCCGCCGCCTCGGCAATCAGCTCATCCACCACGTCGGACAGCAATTGCTCGACCGTAACGCCCGCCCCCAGCTCCTGCGACAGGATAGCCGGGTCAACGCCCCGTGCGCGAAGCTGCTCCTCCAGCCGCGCACGCACGTCCTCCTCCCGGATTTTTTTCAGTTCCGTAAACAGCATTTCTGCTTCACCGCTCCCCATTCAGAATCATATATTGCTCTGTTTTGTACTGTATTAAATCATTTTACCATGATTTTCCACACTTTTCAATGGAACAGTTCGCGGGGAGCACGGGATAAATCAGGTGTTATAAAAACGTTTTTTTAGCAGTTTTGACGTCGTTGTGTTTCAAGATAATACAATTTGTATTATTTTATAGAAATATTACTCTTTTGTCCAGTCATCCCAGACCTCGGGGCAATAGCCGACCGTGGCGCGCTTGCCGTTGCGCACGATGGGGGCGCGCAGCAGGGACGGTTCCTCGTACAGCTTTTCGATCTTGTCCGCCTCGTAGGCCAGATAGCGCAGGCTCTCCGCGCCCTTGGCCTTGGGGTCGACCAGCGCGTCCACCCCGCCGACCGCGCGCAGGACGCTGTCCAGCTCGCCGCGCGACAGGCCATAGCGCACGAGGTCGACCGACTGGAACTTCACGCCGCGCTCCTTGAACCAGCGCTCGGCCTTTTTGGTGTCGAAGGACTTGCTTTTTCCGAAAATCTGAATGTTCATCCGATCATACTCCTTTTCTCACGGAATAGTCTTATTATAATCTGGTTGCGCGAAAAAGAAAAGACCCTGACAGGCGTCAGGGTCTTTTTGTGTGCCGGGAATCAGATCAGGTCGTCGATGTTCTCGAGCGTGGTGTCGTTATCGTCTTCGACCGTGAGAACAGCAAAGCAGACTTCGTTATCCAGATCGTCGATATCGTCATCACAGGTGTTGTCGTCCTTATCCTTCCACTCGATCTCGATATCCGGATAATCGTCGGTATCCAGCAGATAGAAATAATAATCCTTATTTTCAATCGTGCCGATGCTCTCGATCATGCTGTCATCGTCCTGATCGTACAGCTTGGTCGATTTCATATCCGCACCGGTCTTGTTATAAATCGCGAGAACCAGCTTATCGTCGTCATCATCGGTGTATTCAGTCAGCGAGAATTTGTTACTGCTGCTGCTGAAGCTGGATACGTAAATGACAGCGTACGCGTCCGCGTCGCTCAGATCGATGGCCTTGTAGGAATAATCATTATCGCCCGAACCGTAATACAGGATCAGATCGTATTTGTCCGCATCGGCCATATCTTCTACGATAACGTAATTGCCCTTGCTCAGCTTATCGCCGTCCAGCAGGTCGTCCTCGTCCGGATCGTCTTCGTCGAAGTCTCTCTCATCCTCGACCAGATACGCCGCGTAAATCCTCTGGGTAGTATCGTTGACGATGGCCAGCGTGATATCACCGCTGCCCGAAGAAGAGGACTTCTTTTCCTTGGAAATCTTGACCGAGCTGGACGAGATTTCAATGGTTGCGGAAGCCGGGTTCTCGTATTCAAAGCTCAGGGACTTTTCGGTCAGGTCGCTGCCGGAAGAGAACTCGACCGTGATATACCACGAGGTATCCTTCTCCAGATCCATGTCGACCGTAACCGACTTATCCGCCTTCAGATCGTCGTCCAGCAGGTTGTCAGCATCCGCTACGTCGGACTTGGTGCCCGCCATGTAGATGGCCTCGATGGTCTTGGACGAGGTGTTCTTGAAGGTGAGCTCGGTCTCGCCCGCGCCGCCGTCCAGCGACAGCTTGCCCGACGAGGACAGGATCAGGGTGCCGGACTTGGCGGTCTTGCTCGCGAAGGAGACCTTACCGCTCGTGACTTCCTTGCCCTTTTCATCGACCGTCTTGAAGTACCAGTCCTTGGTGCCGTCAAGGTCGATCTTGATGGTGGTATTCTTGCCCGAAGCGACAGTATCGGTCGCGAGCAGGTTGTCGGCGTTCTTCAGGCCGCTGCTGCTCGTCGCCATGTACAGCTCTTCGATGTCGTACTTGTACTTATTGACGATCTTCAGCGAGGTGTCGCCGGTCGAGGTGACCGTGATGCCCGCGTCGTTCGCCTGCTGGAAGGTCGGGCGGGTGCCGCTCTTGAGCAGGACAGTCGCGTAGGTGTTGACGTTATAGAGGTTCAGGCCGGAGTAGACCTTGGTGCCCGCCGCGCCCTCGGTGTAGAAGTCATACATCTTGGTGGTCGCGTCGGACGGCACGGCGATGTAGAACGAAGCCGTCGCGCCCTTCTTGAGGGTGGTGGTCAGGGCGTTGCTGGAGGTATACTGCCAGGTACCCGATACGCCGTAATACAGGCTGGTGATGTCCGAACCGGTCTGGTTGATGACGTCAATGCGGTAGTTCTTGGTGGTGACCGGCGGCTTCGGCGGCTCGTAGGTATAAGTCACGGTGACCTTCTTGTTGGTCTGATCCCAGACGCAGGACGTGCCGGTGAACATTTCCAGCGCACGGATGTGCACCAGCGTGCGGCCCTTGTCATTGATGCGGGGCGCATAGGCCAGCGTGCGGGATGCGCCGTTGACATAAGCGGACTTGGAGCCGACGGTGACCTTGACGGTCTGGCCGTCCTTGACCATCGTGATCGAACGGGTGGTGGCGTCCCATTCGAGCTTGCCGCCCATGGATTCCACGATCGCGCGCAGCGGCAGCATGGTGTAGCCGCCCTTGTCGAGCACGGCGGTCGTGCCGTTTTCGTCGATCTGCTTGGATGTGCCGTTGACGGTCATCGTCGCACTGTTGATCGTCAGCACGATGGTTCCGGTCGAGGCCGCGAAGGCCGCCGGAAGCATCGTCAGAAGCAGGCACGCGACGATCAGCAGCGCGCCCAGCCGTTTCATATGCTTCATAAAAAGTTTCCTCCTTGCTTACATGGTTCGTGAAAACAGAGGTTTTTTGAAAGAATCCCCCGACCGGTTCCGGCCGGGGGAAAGTTTCACAGGGTGTTATTCGTCTTCGATTACGATATCGTTGTCACTTTCAATGGTGATGCGGGTGTAATAATAGCCCTTAGCAATATCGACATTCGTTTCTACAATATCGGAGCCAGACTCAAATACGAACTTCAGATCGCAGTCGCCGTCATCGCCCCACTTGGAATAATCAATAATCTTAATATCGGAAGAATTCTTGTCGATCGAAGTCGTCCAAACATCATCCCAGCTATCGTCCGAATCCTTACGCGCCTTGATAGCGGTCAGCTTGCGGTCAGTTTCGTTAACGACCTCCATGAAGAGTTCGTCGGAATCCAGATCGTAGTCATCACCATTGTAGCCGATGGTGATACCGCTGCTGGACAGGCTGGTGACTTCCAGAACTGCATAATCGTCAATATTCCTATTGAAGGAAATATCCTCTACCGCGAAATCGTCATCATCGTTGCTGTAGAACAGAACGAGGGTGAATTTGTTGTCCTTGGAACCGTACAGATCGACGTCAATGGTGTCATAATCACCAGCGGAGATCGAGCCGAGGTCTTCGTAGTCGTCCTTAAAGTCGTCGTAATCCCAAGCGTCCTTATCCGCCTTCCAATCTGCCTCGTCGAAGTCGTCGGGATCAACCGCAAAGATCGAATAAATCTTCTTGCCGGTGTTATTGATCAGCACAACCTCAGCGTCGCCGCTGGACGAGCTGCTGGTCTTGCTGCCGGAAACGGTGAAGTCGCCGTCCTTATCGAGGGTGATGGTGGCAGACTTGAGCGAGGTCGAGCTGAAGGTGATGGTATCGCTTGCGATCACGTCGCCGTCGTTGTCATACGCGCGGATGTACCACTTGCGGACGGAGATATCGAAGTCGAAGTCGTCGTTCGAGCCGTTCTTGGTGCGGGAGATGAGGTTATCCGCGTTGCGGAAGGCCGACGAGGTGTTGGTGGTAGCCATCTTCAGCTCGTAGACGGTCTCGTCCGAGCGGTTGCGGAAGGTGATCTCGGTGTCGCCGCCGACGGTGCCCGAGGTGCTGTTGTTGTAGGTGACCAGGCCGTTCGCGTTCAGGCGAATGAGCTGGGTGCCCCACTGGCTGGCGAGGTTGACGCTGCGGAAGACGTAAGCCTGACCGTTCGCGTAGGTGACGCGGAAGTCATAGTAGGGGCTGGTGGACGCGTAGTCGAGGTTGAGGTTGATGCCGGTACCGTTGTTGAAGCGGTAAGTGGGCAGCAGCTCATTCGACCAGACGTTGGAGTTCGCCGGGCCGTAGACCATGGAGACGATCTGCTGGCCGGTGCTGTTCTGGATGTTCAGATTGACCTTCTTGTCCGCGCCGGAAGCGAGGATGCCGTCCACGACGAGGGAGTAGGTATCGCCGCCGGTCAGGGTGAGGACGGCAATGTTCTGAACGTTCGAGAAGTCAAGGTTTCTGTAGTAGAACTTGTTGTTGTAGTAGTCGGTGGCCATCAGGTCATACTGCTGCTTGCCGACGCGGACGTTGACGGTCTGGGTGCCGTTCCAGTTGAGGTTCTGGGACAGGATGTTCGCGCCGTAGTTGGTGGTGCCGGAGGGCGCGAGCTGCATGGCCTTGAAGATGAGGTCAGCGCCGTTCTTGATGGTCATGGCGACGTTGTTCGCGCCCGGGGTAGACGCGCCGGTCATCGGGTAGACGACGGTGGCCTGACGGGTGTCGGGACGCCAGCTTACGGTGACGTTCGGGAAGAACTCGACCGTGCGCAGCCAGACGTAGGTGCGGCCGTTATCGGTGAAGGGGGCAACGGACATGGTCTTGGCGACGCCGTTGACATAAGCGGTGGTGGAGCCGAGCTTCAGGACAACGGTGGTGCCGTTGAACTTGAGGGTGACCTGCTGGGTGGAAGCATTCCAGTCCGCGGAACCGCCCATATTCTCGACCACGCCGCGGATGGGGAGCATGGTGTAGGACTTGTAGATGGTGGCGCGGGAACCCTGCGCGTCAATGGTGGTGGAAGAACCGTTGACGGACATGGTAGCGCTGCCGATGGTCAGGGTGATGGCGCCGGTGGTATTCGCGGCGGAGACCGCGGGGATCATCGTCATCATCAGGCAGAGGGCGACCAAAAGCGCGCCAAAGCGTTTCGCGAGTTTCATAGTCTGATCAGACCTCCTATTACTTTTTTACTTAAACCTTGTACTCTTATTCTATCATATATGACGAAGGGGAACAACGGAAAGTTCCTCAGATTTGTGAACAATTTGAAAAAGTTTTTTTAAGAGGATAAAAATAGACCCGCCGGGCGGGCGGGTCGCGGGGATGTCAAGGGGATGGAAAAGGGCAAAAAAGGAGACCCCGCATAAGCGGGGCCTCCCCTTTTGGTCGGAAAAACCAATTCAGATGAAGAATCTGAAATTAGGCGTTGCAGTCAACAACAACGTAATCCAGCTCATTGCGAGAAGAATCCTTGATAGTGATCTTCATCTGACCATTGAACAGGAAGCTACCGTTGTCAGTCAGGGTAACAACGCACATATGCTTGCCATCGAAAGAGGTCTTCGGCGCGATGGTCGCTGTGTTAGTACCGCTAGCTGCACCCATGCTCCACTTAACCTCGACAGTTGCATTTGTCGGCAGAGCCGTAGTCAGTTCGATATCCATATTCTTCGAATCAACTACGCGAGTACCAACGATCTCGAACTTCTTAGCTACAGAGAAATCGCCAGAAGCCGCAGTATCTTCCTTGCGGTCGACCGCATTCTCAGCAGAAGCAACGGCCTTGTAGTCGCCAGCTTCAACATTCGTGAAGGTTGCACGGAAGTCGTTGGTGGTTGCAGACTTGGTAGCAACCTTGGTCGCTACGGTTACGTAGTCGCCATTCTCGTCCTTCTTCTGCAGCTTGATGGTAACATCACCGCGCAGGTTAGCCTCAGTCAGCGCCGCAGAAACGGTAACAGCATCGCCAGCAGCGTAGGTAGCAGCAGTCGGGTTAACACCAGTGAACAGGTTCTTAACTTCCTCTGCAACGGTATCCTCGTAGTAGTAAACAGCAACAACGTCGTCATCCTTATCTACTACAACATCAGCTACAACGTAATCGTCGCGGACGTAGTTGTTCTCGATCCAGCTCTCAAGCTCAGACTTGTCGCCGTCCTCGATGTCCTTAACGTCGAAGTCCTTATCGAAGCCGTCACGGTAAGCATTCATGTACTTGCCGTCAGCCATTACGACATCCTCGGTCAGCTTGTAGTAAACAGTCTTGTCTTCCAGATCGAAGTCCTCATCGGATACAGCAGCATTGCCGATAGACTCAACTTCCTCGCCAGCAACCTTAGCGTACTGCATGGACATAACGTCCTTGCCAGAGATGTTGGTAACAACGCCGCGGTAAACCTTCAGATCAGACTTCGCATTGTTGTTCATCCAATCGGTGTTGGCTACATTCTGATCCAGAACAGTGATCGCAATGATCTTGCCATCCTTGTTGGTCTCGATCTCGCAGTAAACACCATGCTTAGCAGTATTGCCCTTCTCGATGATATCTTCCAGCTTACCCAGCTTGGTAACAGCAGCGGAAGAGGAGTTCAGCTCAACGTCGTCCTGATCGACGGTCTCGATCACGGTCTCGTCAGAGTTGGAGAATACGCCCTCTACCTTGTAGTAATCGCCCTTGGGGTTGTAGGTCATGCCGGTTACCAGAGCAACGTTGGTAGAAGTATTGCCAAAGTACTTAAAGGTATCAACGCCCAGAACCGCTGCGTCAATGCTGGACTTGTTGCCGTCCAGATCGCGCTGCAGACCCATAGCCTTGGTGTCGCCGTTGTTAGCATTGTCGTAGGTGTTGATGTCCGGGATATCGGCCAGTTCAACAGCCATTACGTCATCAACGTCGAGTTCCTTGACAATATTCTTGTTAACCTTGTTGCTCGTCCAGTAGTCAGTACCGGTGCGAACTGCGAAGATTACATCGGCCTTGTCGAGGTAGTTCTTAGCGTCCCACTTACCGCCAGTGTAGTTGTTGAAGACAGCTTCCTTATCAGCATCATAGTGATAATCAGCGATATCAGCAACAGCTACCTGATGCAGCTTAACGATCTTCTCGTCGTCGTTCATCTTGTACTTGAACGCCTGACCAACAACGCGAACGTCGTTGTCGCCGGTGCCGTTGCCCTTATCAGCAATCGCATTGTCCTTGAAGATGTCGACGTACTTGCCATTATCCCAAACTTCGATCTCAGCATCCTTGGAAACCTTGACGTCCTCGAATACTTCGTTCTTGTCATTCTTACCGGAAACAACCATCAGGTTGCGGTCGCCAGTCTTGTTAGCGCCCTCAGCCAGACCAGTTACGAACAGGAAACCAGTGTAGGATTCGTCAGCTTCCTTCATCTTGATGATGAAGCCGTTGGCATCCAGCCACAGATCGTAGTCGTAATCAGACTTCTCGTCCAGCTTCTTGTAATCAGCGTAGGTGGTGCCGAAGGTGTACGCCTCAGCAGCTACGTCGATCTTCTCGTCGTCGAAGTATACACCCTTCTTGGTGGAAACCTCGGTAACTTCCTTGGTCTTAGGCTCAACAACCTCAACAGTCCAAGTAGAAACAACGTTCTTCTTGGAAGATACGCAGGACTTGGTTACGGCAACAACGTCGCCCTCTTCCAGATCCTTCGGCAGCTCAGCCTTTACAAATACGTCGTCCTCGATCTCGGTCTCGCCGTCGGTATCCAGGGTGTACGCCTTCTTACCATCGAAGCCATTCAGCTGAACCTTCTTGGAGGTTGCGTAAGCTACTTCGTAGTAAGAAGTGATGGAATCGTCGATGTAATCAACGTCACCGTCAGAATCCCAGTCGATCAGGTTGTACTGAGCAGAGTTCTTAGTCTTCAGCGCATCCTTAACCTTG
Source organism: Butyricicoccus pullicaecorum (assembly GCA_021531865.1). Classification (GTDB taxonomy): domain Bacteria; phylum Bacillota; class Clostridia; order Oscillospirales; family Butyricicoccaceae; genus Butyricicoccus. Next base: position 55,293 of record JAFBIW010000014.1, read on the forward strand.
GATTCCTTGGACTCCTTGAACAACTTAACGTCGTCGAAATCGGTGTCCGGCAGATCGTCGTCGGCCGGGGTGTACTCATAGGAGGTCTGGCCCTTCAGGGTCTTGATGGCCTTAACGTCCCACTCGTCGGAAACAACATACTTGTCGCCGTCGATCTTAGTGGACTTGTACTCGTCCTGACCATGGACACCCTCGCCCCACAGCTCTACCTGATAGCCAACCAGAGCGTCAACGTCGCCCTCGTAGGTGAACAGGTACGGAGTCTCGTCGTACAGATCAGACTTGTCGTCGGTGATTGCGTAAGCAACAACCTTGTCGGTGTAGCCCTTAACGCAGAGCTTGCCGGTAACTACCCAAGTGTGCGCCTTGCAGTTCTTCAGGTTGCCGTCCTTGTCAGCGGTGCCGACAGCCGCACGGGTCAGGCCGAAGACGTCCTCAGCGATGGTCGGGTACTCCTCAACGGTGGTGCCGTGGGTGGTGTTGACGCGCTTCGCGCCGCGCGCATAGTCAGCGAACAGTGCGTTGTAGATGATCTGCGCATCCTCGCCGCGGAGAGCAGCGGAGGACGGAACGACAGTTACGTCATCCAGCAGGCCGTTCGCCTGAGCGGCGGAAATGTGGCCGTACGGATAAGAGGTGCCGGTGGTCTCGTAGCCCATCGCACGAACGACCATGGTGACGAACTCAGCGTCGGTGATCGCACGATCCGGCTCGAACTTGTTGTTGCCAACACCAACGGTGATGCCGTTTACTACACAGTAGCCAACGACGGATTCCTTCCAGGAACCCTTTACAACGTCGGTAAAGTTGGACGCGCCAGCGTACTGAGAGACCTGCGGATCGCCGGTCAGCATACGAGCGATCAGCGCGCATGCCTCAGCACGGGTGATGGTGTCCTCGGAATGGTACTTGCCGTCGTCCTTGCCCTGGATAATACCCAGATCGGACAGCATGGTGATGGCTTCCGAATACTCGGAACCCGCCGGTACGTCCGGGTAAACCACAGCGCCGGCGAACATGGTGAACGCGCATGCGAACGCCAGTACCAGTGCGAGAACCTTCTTCAGATTCTTCATAAGGTTTTTTCCTCCTTTTATTTTTGGGGACTCTCACCCCTTTTGGTATGCTCCCATGATATCAGTCTCAAAAAACAAAGTCAATGTGACACACCCAGACGTAACACAAGTGTAATATTGCAGATCTTTCGTGACACCAGAGCGTAATATTTCCCCCGCGCGATTACATTTTCCCCGGGGAATACAAAAAAGCTCCCCGAAGGGAGCTTTTCCGCTGTTACAGCCGCATATTACGCAATCGCAAGCAGGAGCTTGGCAAATTCCGCCCGCGTGAAGCTGTCCGACGGGCGCAGGCCGCGTTCGTCGCCCTGCACCAGTCCCGCGCGCACGCAGACCGCCGCCGCGTATTTCCGGTTGTCCGGCGTCTGCGCACCGTCCGCGAACGCCGACAGCACCGCCATCGCCTCCGCGCCCGTCATTTCCCGACCCGCGCGGCCCTGCCGCTTCAGCACGTTCGCCAGAAGCTGCATGGCGTCCGCCCGCGTCATCACCTGCTCGGGGTTCAGCCGGTAGGTGTCAAAGCCCTGCAGCAGCCCGGCCGCGAAGACCGCGCCTACCTCGGGCGCGTACCACTTGCTCTGATCCACGCCCGGCAGCGTGCCCGGCTCGAGCGAGAGCGCACGCGCGACCGCTGCGCAGACCTCGGCCGTGCGGATCGGCTCGTCCGGGCGGAAGCCGCGGTCGTCGCCCGTCATCAGGCCGCGCGCCGAGACCTTGCTCACCGCCTCGAACGCCCAGTGGCCATAGGGCACGTCGGCGTACACCTTCCCCGCGAAGCCGGTCAGCGCACGATAGCACGCGCCGTCAAAGTCGATCGCCCGCCCGAGTTCCTCGAAGCTCAGATGCAGGCTTTCCGCATAGGGCTGCGCCGTGCCCGTCGCCGCGTGATTGCGGAAGAAGGTCACGCCGGTCGCGTCCATGCGCGGACTGCCGTAATACGGCGCTTCCTGCGGCAGCAGCGCGTTCGCCACCGCCACCATGTTGTCATTGAACAGGTCGTCCGCCGCCGTGTAGCACGCGCCCGTCGTCAAATCCAGCCCGATCGAGCTGTTCCACAGGCTGGCCGCCTCGCCCAGATCGCTCACGCCCGACGCCCAGACCACCAGCACGTCCCCTTCGACCGACAGGCCGTAGGTTGCGTTCAGCGCGATCCGGCTGGTCAGCCCCTCGGGTCCGGCGGTGAAAAAGTCGCGGATGGCGGTGTTGATGCGCTCCTGCACGGCCGCGTCCGCCATGCCCGACACGCGCGGGTACTCAACGTGCCAGCCGTATTCGGTGCCGTCGTCCAGCATGCCGAGGTACTTTTCGTAGGTCTCGGTCGTGATCCGGACGCCGCCGTCCAGCTCGTAGGCGCGGGCGGTGGTGTGCAGCAGCTTGCCGTTATACATATTAATATACTGCGTCTCGCCGTCCCGGCGCACGCGGGCGACCGAGGACGCGACGATCTCGGGCGTTTCGACGTCCTCGACCTCCTTGCGCAGGGTGCCGGAGGCGTTGAAGAAGACGACGGCGCCGTCCAGCGTGCCGTGCCAGGACAGGCCGTAGCGGAAGGTCTGGAAGCCGCCGACGTAGGTGTCGGTGCGGTAGAGCACCCGGCCGGTCTCGTCGATGACGGCCGCGCCCGAGTCCAGTCCGCGCACGGCGTACATGCCGCCGCCCATGTAGGACATATAAGGATAGGCGGGCGCGACGGCCTCGGCGCCGACCGAGGAAAGCAGACCCCAGTCTGTGCCGACGCGGATCATGGCGCAGGCGTCGTCAAAGGGGCGCATTTCGTCGTAGGCGTAGGCGGTGAGGAACTTCATGTCCGCGACCGAATAGAGGGCGTATTTGTCGTTGGGGTTGCGGAGGATGATGACGTTTTTGTGGTAAATTTCGAGCTTCGCGGGGGATGCGCCCGCGGGCAGGGCGGCAAGCTCGCTGCCGTCGGCGCCGATGAGATGGCAGTTGCCCTTTTCGTCGCGGACGAGGGCGCGGCCGTCGGAGAACTGCCCGGCCCCGGTGTAGACCGGCTCGATGACGGTTTTGCCGTCGAGGTCGGTGTAGCCATAGCGGTCGCCATCACGGAAGCAGACGCGGTCATCGGCGGGAAAGCCGACCGCGCCGTCGAAGGAGCCGATCAAAGTGCCGTCCGCGCGGAAGAAGACGGTGGAACCGGCGTAGCGGAAGGCGGCGACGCCCGCCTGATATTCGACGGCGTCGGGGGCGGGCTGCCAGTCGGTCAGGCGCTTGCCAGAGCGGCTCACCAGCGCGGTTTCGCCGGCGTCGTTGGAGACGGCGGCGGCGCCGGACTCATCGAAGGGGCCGGCGGCGGCGAACTGGAAGTCGATGACGAGGTCGCCGGATTCGTTCATATAGCCCCAGCGCTCCTGCCCGTCCATGCCGGTCTCAGGGACGGCGAAGAGCGAGCCGGAGAACGCGGCGAGGGCGGGGACGCAGCACAGGGCGGCGAAGAGGCAGACGCAGAGGGCGCATCTGCGGAAGAAACGGGATATCATGAAAAAAACCACCTCCAAGGGGGCTGAAAATACTGATTTCAGTATACCCAAAGGGGGTGGAAACGGCAAGAGAATGCGGAAAGATGAAACAAAAGTGTAAAGAAGTGGGGCTTGGTTGCGGGGAATGGCGGGGAATGGTATAATAAAGGTGCTGTGGTACCTCCACGTGGAGGGAGGTGTACATAGTGACCATTATTACTTCTTTTCTCGTATCTGTCGCGGCGGGTGTGGTGACCCATTACATCTGCAAATGGCTGGACAGGGAGTAATCCACAGTCAGCCTAGAGTGTTCTCTCTATAAAAAGAGCAGAGAAACCCCGGAGAGATGCCGCTCTCCGGGGTTTCTCTGTGACTGTGGACACATAGTGAACAGTTACATCTTTTCTCGTACTATTATAATAGCATTCGCGGTCAGATATGTCAAGGGCAGGGATAAGAAAAGCCAGAGAGCTGCAACTCTCTGGCCTTTTTTGTACGCATGGGATAATTACCACATTCATTACTTATATTATAACCATTGTATGAAATTATGTCAAGGGCAGGGATACGAAAAGCCGGAGAGGCCCTAATCTCTCCGGTTTTTCGTTTGTGATCGCATGGGATCATTTGAGTACATTTGTACTATTATAATAGTATTCGCGGCCAGATATGTCAAGGGGATGGAACAGGGCAAAAAAGGAGACCCCGCATAAGCGGGGCCTCCCCTTTTGGTCGGAAAAACCAATTCAGATGAAGAATCTGAAATTAAGCAGCAGCCAGGGTAATAGTCGCAGTGTAGTTACCAGCGATGCTATACGCAATCGTGTTGCCCGCAACAGCGATATAGGTGCTGCCCGCAGTATCCAGAACCAGCTCATAGGTAGTGCCAGATACGAGCTTGATCTCCTTCAGAGTCGGAACGTTCATGGTAGCGCCACTGCCAACACCCTTCAGATTGTAGGTGCCAACCAGCTTCGCCAGATCCGCGTTGTTAACCTGAACAGATACGGTGGTGTTGTAAGTGCCTGCATTGAAGTTTCCAGTAATGTCGGGCGTAATATTATACGCAACGATGTTTACGGTGAAGGTCGCGGACCGATGACCCGGCATAGATACAGTGTACTTGTAAGCACCTACAGGAGTAGTGCCGTCCAGCTTAACGTTGATGGTCTTGCCCGTAACCGTAGACTTCGCAATCGTGATACCCTGTACGTCATCAGGAGCTGTTACAGTGATATCATCGAAATCTACAGCTTCGCCAGCGGTGCAGGTAACCGCTACGTCCAAGCTGTGAATGGTGCCATAGGTACGGCCCATAAATACATCATCTACGTTGTCGGAAACCTTAAGCTGCGGCAGAGTGGTCACGTCAATGACTTCCTCAACGGTCTTCTCGTAGTAGTAAACCGCTACAACGTCATCGCCGTCAACGATAACGTCAGCAACTACATACTCGTCCTCATCGTCCGTATTGTCGATGTAGGAATCCAGATCGTCAACGGAGCCTTCCTCAACGCCGAAGCCCTTCTTGAAGCCATCGGTAGTTACGAGGGTCTCGCCGATAGCCGGCAGCTCAACCTTCTCGTCGGTGATCTTGAAGAATGCAGTGTCGTCCTTCAGATCGAACGCCTGCGTGTACTGCGCGTTCTCAACAGTGTAAACCTTGTTGTCGCCGTTCGCAACCGCAGCAGTTACGGTCAGGGACTTGTCAGCCGTTACCTTGTTGACAACCGCACGAACTGCCTGATAAGACGGATTCTTCTTGATCTCACGACCAGACAGCGCACCCAGCTTATCGCCGGTAACAGCCTGATCCATCTCGGTCAGAGCAATGACCTTGCCATCCTTATCCAGCTCGATCTCGCAGTAGATACCGTAAACCGGGTTGGTCTTGGACAGCTTGTCATACATCTTGTTCAGAACATCGTCCTGATTAGCAACGCCGTTTACGTAAACATCGTCCGCGTCAACGGTGTCGAACTCAGTCGCATCCTCGCCAGCTACGTTCGCATCCAGCGTGTAGGTGTCGGAGGACTTGTGGTAGGTCATCTTGGTGACCAGAGCCGCCTTAACGGTGGTGTTGGAGAAGAAGCGGAAGGTATCAACGCCCAGAACAGCAGCCTCCAGGTTGTCGTTCTTGGTCTCACGGTCGTAGGTAGCGCCATAAGATACCGTCTTCTCGGTATGACCACCAGTAGCATGCTGATTCAGGCAGATATCCGGAATTTCGTCGTAAGCAACAGCCATGACGTTCTTCTTGTCCAGATCCGTACCACCTACCTTGTAAGTGTCGCCGGCCTTCAGACCAGACGCATAGCCGTTGTCATGGTACTCACCTTTCGTACCAGTGGTTACCTTAACAGCGAAGATAACAGAAGCCTTGTCAGCCCAGTTCTTAGCGCCGTTTGCAACAAACGCATCGGTCTTGTCAATGAACTCGTAGTCATTCGCCTTGGTCGTAGCAACCTGAATCATCTTGGTAATCTGACCGTCGTCGTTCATCTTGTACTTGAACGCCAGACCCTTCGGGTTCTTGCTGAACGCACGGGTGTCCTCATTATAGTAAGCGCCAACATCAGCATCCTTGACCAGCTTGACATCTTCCAGATACTCGTTCTTATCGGTAACACCGGAAATCTCAGCCAGGCCGCGGTCACCAGTCTTGTTGGAGCCATTGTCAGCGCCGGTTACGAAGATGTAGCCGGAGTAGGTCTCATCGGACTCGGCCAGCTTGATGACATAGCCGTTGGCGTTGGTCCAAACGTCCCAAGCGTCGTCGGTGTCCTCGTCCATCTTGTCGTATACATCGTAGGTATCCTCGAAGGTGAACTTCTCGTCAGCTACGTTGATGTACTCGCCGTCGAACGCAACACCCTTCTTGGTGTCAACGTCGGTAACTTCCATGGACTCAGGCTCAACCAGCTCTACAGTCCAAGTAGAAACGATTTCCTTCTTCGCGCCCTCGCAGGACTTGGTTACGGCAACAACGTCGCCCTCTTCCAGATCCTCAGGCAGCTCAGCCTTGATAGCCCAATCAGCGTCAGCAGCCTTGCCGGTCGCGTCGTCGCCATCGGTCTCGCCGTCAACGTCCAGAGTGTAAACGACCTTCTTGGTAGCCGCCTGGCTGCCCAGCTCGTCGGTGAACTTGACCTTGGACTTGGAAACAGAAACTACCTCAAGGTATTCAACCTTATCGGTCTTGATGTAATCGACTTCGTCGTCAGAATCCCAGTCGATCAGCTTGTAGGAGTAGCCGTTCTTGACGTTCAGCGCCTTCTCAACGTTCTTGTCAACATCCAGAGTAACACCGTCGAGCTTGATCTCGTCGTTGTTCTTGCCGTCAGACATGGTCGCGTTGTAGTCGTAAGCGGACTGACCCTTTACGGTCTTGATGGCCTTGATCTCCCACTTGTCAGAGTAAGCATAAGCCTTGGTGGTCTTATCGTACTCCGGCTCAGAGTGCTGGCCTTCGCCCCACAGCTCTACCTGATAGCCCTTCAGGCCGTCAATGTTGCCCTCGTAGGTGAAGGTGAAGTAACCTACATCCTTGTCAGCATCGGTCTTGCCAGCGTCGAAGATATCGGTGGAGTCGTCCTTGATCGGGTAAGCCTTGATCTTTTTGACCTCACCCTTCTCGCACAGAACGCCGGTGATGACCCAAGTATGAGCCTTGCAGGTCTTCATCTCTTCCTCGTTCTTGTCCCAAGTGCCAACAGCAGCACGGGTCAGGCCGAAGACGTCCTCAGCGATGGTCGGGTACTCCTCAACGGTGGTGCCGTGAGTGGTGTTTACCTGCTTCGCGCCGCGTGCGTAATCCGCAAACAGAGCGTTGTAGATGATCTGCGCATCCTCGCCGCGGAGAGCAGCGGAGGACGGAACAACAGTCACGTCATCCAGCAGGCCGTTCGCCTGAGCGGCGGAAATGTGGCCGTACGGATAAGAGGTGCCGGTGGTCTCGTAGCCCATCGCACGAACAACCATGGTGACGAACTCAGCGTCGGTGATCGCACGATCCGGCTCGAACTTGTTGTTGCCAACACCAACGGTGATGCCGTTTACTACACAGTAGCCAACGACGGATTCCTTCCAGGAACCCTTTACAACGTCGGTAAAGTTGGACGCGCCAGCGTACTGAGAGACCTGCGGATCGCCGGTCAGCATACGAGCGATCAGCGCGCATGCCTCAGCACGGGTGATGGTGTCCTCGGAATGGTACTTGCCGTCGTCCTTGCCCTGGATAATACCCAGATCGGACAGCATGGTGATGGCTTCCGAATACTCGGAACCCGCCGGTACGTCCGGGTAAACCACAGCGCCGGCGAACATGGTGAACGCGCATGCGAACGCCAGTACCAGTGCGAGAACCTTCTTCAGATTCTTCATAAGGTTTTTTCCTCCTTTTATTTTTGGGGACT
>JAFBIW010000015.1 GCA_021531865.1 Butyricicoccus pullicaecorum
TCATTTAATCGACTTTAGAGTCTGACGTTGTCGTCTTATTTTAAGTGGATTTACGACTTCCACCGATTTACTCTTGGGTAGTTCCCAAAAGGAATTTCAGGTTCGTCTTTTCAAGCTTTCTCGTTGTTTAATTTACAAGGTACAAATCCTCGCTGTCCTCAGCCTTTCGGCTTCATCAGTCAGCTTGTTTATTATACCGCACTCCATTCGGTTTGTCAAGAACTTTTTTAACTTTTTTCAAAGTTTTTTGAGCTTTGAAAAGCGTTTTGAAGTCCTTTCCGAACTTTTTGAGCGGTTTCACTGACCAAGCGGTCAGCTTATTTATAATACCACATCGCGAAGCCCTTGTCAACAACTTTTTTCAAGTTCTTTTCAAGTTTTCACTTTGCGGCCGCCGCTCTCTCGAAGCAGCTTATATAGAATACCACCTCCTTCGACAGATGTCAACAGCTTTTTTCAAGTTTTTTGAAAATTATCCACAGGATGTGGATGTGTCCGAAAACCGATGCGCCAGTCGAAGAACCGGGCTTCTTTTCCTTTTCCTGTGGAATCTGTAATATAGATGACTCTTTACAATCCCGCGCGCGCGTGTTACCATAAGGGTACACCACGCGAAAGGAGTCTGTCATGGCGATCAAAAAAGGCATCAAGCAGGTCACGTCCAATAAGAAAGCATGGCATGACTACTTTGTTGATGAGAAATTCGAGGCCGGAATCGAGCTGGTCGGCACCGAGGTCAAATCCATCCGTCTGGGACAGATCAACCTCAAGGATTCCTACTGCTCCTTTAAAGATGGCGAATTATACGTCGTCGGCATGCATATCTCTCCTTATGAAAAGGGCAACATCTTTAATAAGGACCCGATGCGCAAGCGCCGCCTCCTCATGCACAAGAAAGAGATCCTGAACCTGTTCGGCAAGACCAAGCAGGACGGCTATACGCTGATCCCGCTCTCCGTGTATTTCAAAAATTCGCGGGTCAAGGTCGAGCTGGGGCTGTGTCGCGGCAAAAAGCTGCACGACAAGCGCGACAGCATCGCGAGACGCGACGCGGCGCGGGAGATGGACCGCGTGATGAAAAGCAGAAACCGGTAAAAAGCAAGCGAAGAGTGACCGCCGTTTCTGAACGCCGATACGGGGACGTAAAGGCTTCGACGGGGGTGCTGAAGCCGGGATAGCGGGCGGAAGTGAGACGCTTCCTTAAAAGTCTCAACTTGTTTATAAATTAAACAACAACAGAACTACTCTTCAGGCTGCCTGATTTAGGCTGGCCCGTCATCCCCGGGAGGACCGCGGCCCGGGTGCATGGCGTCGATCAGCGGTGAACGTGTACGGATTAAGAGTTGCGTCCGTCATGTAAAATGACTCTACTCAAGCGGTAAGCCTGTTTGCCGGCGTGCCGCGGCGGGAATTCCAAAAGACAAACTGCGCCCGGAGAGATCCTTGTGGATGTGCTTTCGGACAGGGGTTCAATTCCCCTCGTCTCCACCACGAAAAAAGTCCTGATCGTTTTAGATCAGGACTTTTTTTGTTTTTTCAGGGTTTTGATCGCCGATCCGGATGCGAACTGCGCCCGCCAGTCGAGCGCGGCGCGGAGCGGTACATCCTCCCGCCCAAGGAGTTCTATCTGCTCTTCCTCCTGCTCTCCTACCCCGGCCGGATCTTCACGCGCAGCTACCTGATGGACGAGATCTGGGGCCCCGAGTCGGACACCGTCCACACGACGATCAACGTCCATGTCAACCGCCTGCGCGCCCGCTTTGGCGGCTGGCCCGAGTTTGAAATCGTCGCCGTGCGCGGACTGGGCTACAAGGCCGTCATCCACCCGGAAGCCGCCGCCCTCCCCACGCCGCAGCCGGGCTGAGACGTGCAAATTCCCCGGGCGCTTCGCCCTGCGTTTTGTTCAAAATCGCCTTTGCATCCCCGCGAAAACCGTGCTATGATACAGATACAGCGTGTGGCGTCACTGCGTAAATCCAGTTGTGCCGCACGCTGTTTTTTTCTGTTCCTTATTTTATAACCACCCGGCGTCCGCCGGGAAGGCGTGCCGCCCGGGAAGCCCCATCCGGCTTTCCCCGCGCACGCCTTTTCTATTTTTCATGGAGGCGATCCCAATGCATCAAAAATCAAACACCTTTCTTGAAACCGAGCCGGTCGGGCGGCTGATGCGCCGGTACGCCGTGCCCTGCATCATCTCCCTGCTGGTCGCGGCGCTCTATAACATCGTCGACCAGATCTTCATCGCCAACGCGAGCGACCTCGGCTCCTACGGCAACGCGGCAAACACCGTCGTCTTTCCGCTGACCGTCGTGGCGCTCGCCATCGCGGTCATGATCGGAGACGGCTGCTGCGCCTTCGTCAGCCTGAGTCTGGGCGCGAACTGCCGGGAGGACGCGCACCGCAGCATCGGCAGCGCGATCGTGCTGTGCGTCTCGCTCAGTCTCATCCTGACCGCGCTTTATCTGCTGCTTTCGGAGCCGATTTTGACCGTGTTCGGCGGACGGGTCAATGAGGAGACCTTTTTCCATTCTAAGGAATATTTCTTCTGGATCACGCTCGGCGTGCCGTTCTATATGTTCGGCCAGGCCATGAACCCGATCATCCGCTCGGACGGCAGTCCCAAATACGCCATGGCCGCAACGCTGGCCGGCGCGGCCGTCAACACCGTGCTCGACCCGCTCTTCATTTTTGTCTTCCACTGGGGCATGATGGGCGCGGCCGTCGCGACCGTGCTCGGTCAGATTTTGACCGCCCTGCTCTCGGTGCACTATCTGTGCCATATGAAGGCCGTCCGGCTGGAAAAGAGCAGCTTCGACCTCCATCTCCCGCTCGCCCGCCGCTATCTCCCGCTCGGCATTTGCAGCTTTCTCTCCCAGATCTCGCTTGTCGCCGCCATGGCCGCGATCCAGAACATGACCCTGAAGTACGGCGCGCGCGACCCGGTCTTCGGACAGGCGCAGTACGCCCAGATCCCGATGGCCGTGCTGGGCATCGTCATGAAATTTTTCCAGATCGTCATTTCGATCGCGGTCGGCATGGCCGCGGGCTGCATCCCGATCGTGGGCTACAACGTGGGCGCGGGCCGTCCCGAGCGTGCGCACAGCCTGTTCGCCCGTCTGCTGGCCGCCGAGGCTGCGGTCGGCGCGGTCGCCCTTGTGATCGTCGAGCTTTTCCCCCGTCCGCTCATCGGCATCTTCGGCGCGGCGGGCGAGAGCGCCTATTACACCGAATTCGCCGTCCGCTGCTTCCGCGTCTACCTGTGCATGATGGTGATGGCCACGGTCAACAAGGCCACCTTCATCTATTTGCAGTCGCTCGGCAAGGCGCTCCTCTCGACCGCCCTGTCGATGGTGCGCGAGGTCGTGTTCGGCGTGGGCTTCGCCCTGCTGCTGCCCCGTTTCTTCGGGCTGGACGGCGTGCTGTATTCGATGCCGGTCTCGGATGTGCTGACCTTCCTGCTCTCCCTTATCGTCATCCGTTATACCCACCGCATCCTCTCCCCGACCGGCTTGCCGCGCGGGCGGAAAACTGATATAATCATAGAATAAAAGAACAGAAACGGGAGGGACAGCCATGCGCAGACAGCTTGCGGACGCAGCGGCTGACCGGCGTCAAGAAGTCGACCGACGTGCTCAAGGAAGCCATGCCCTGCGATTACGAATAATCGCCTGATATAGAACACAGATCTTTCATTTACATATCTCTCCGCGTCCGTCCGGGTCTTATGACCCGGGCGGACGCTTTTTTGCGCCCTTCGCCTTGCAAGATCGGCAAAATCATGTAAACTATAAGAAGAGACCCCCGGACAAACGACAGGGTCTGCAAATTTGATTCCCAAAACCTGTTTGTTCCGATTTTTCAGAAAAAGGAGGTTCCTCCATGGAGGATTTCATTCTGTCCAACGGCGTGCGCATGCCCAAGATCGGCTACGGCACCTACCTCGTCGAGGATGACGCGGGCGTATCCGTCGTCAAAGCCGCGCTGGACGCGGGCTACCGCCACATCGACACCGCCGCCTTCTACGGCAACGAGGAACAGGTCGGGCAGGCGCTGGCGGCGTCCGGCCTGCCGCGCGGCGAGCTGTTCGTCACCACCAAGGTCTGGCGCGACGCGCTGGGCTATGACCGCACGATGCGCTCCTTTGAAGCGTCCATGCAGCGCCTGGGGCTTGAGCAGCTCGACCTGCTTCTGCTCCACTGGCCCACCCGGGAGCCGGGCGATCCCGAAAGCCCGGCGCTGTGTCTGGAAAGCTGGCGCGCTTGCATCGAACTGTACCACGCCGGACGGGTGCGCGCCATCGGCGTGTCCAACTTCCTGCCCCACCACCTGCTGCCCCTGCTCGAGACCGAGGTTTCGCCTATGGTCAACCAGATCGAGTTCCACCCGGGCTACACCCAGCAGGCAACCGTCGATTTCTGTCAGGCGCACAACATCCAGATGGCCGCGTGGAGCCCGCTCGGCCGCGCCCGGATGCTGGCCGACCCCCTGCTGACCGAGCTGGCCGGACGCTACGGCAAGACGCCCGCCCAGATCTGCATCCGCTTCGCCCTCGAATGCGGCATCTGCCCGCTGCCCAAGTCGTCCTCGCCCGAGCGGATGCGTCAAAACCTCGAAGTATTCGATTTCGCGCTTTCGCCCGCCGATTTCTGGCGGATCGCCAGCCTGCCGCCCGTCGGCTGGTCGGGTCTGCACCCCGACCGTCCGCGCGCCGCGCTCTGACCCGGCCGGAGGGCGCGCCATGCTTGATTTCCGCCTGCACACCTTCCTGACCCTGTGCGAGACCATGAACTACACCCGCGCCGCCGAGCGGCTGTGCATCACCCAGCCCGCCGTCAGCCAGCACATCCACTTCCTCGAAGCGCACTACGGCTGCCGCCTGTTCACCTACCAGAACAAGACCCTGCGCCTGACCCCGGCGGGCGAGACCCTGTGCGGGCTGGCGCACTCGCTGGCCTACAACAGCCGCAAGATCGAAGAAGCGCTGGCCCACCCCGGCCCGGCCGCCCTGCACATCGGCGCAACCAAGACGATCGGCTCCTTTGTCATCGCCCCGCTCGTCAGCCGCTTCCTGCGCGCCCATCCGCACTGTTCGTTCTCGCTGACCGTGGACAACACCGACCACCTGCTGGCCGGACTGGACCGGGGCGTGCTCGACTTCGCCCTGATCGAGGGCTTCTTCGACAAGGGGCGCTACGGCTCCCGCCTCATGCGCGAGGAGGCCTTCTTCGGCATCTGCGCGCCCGATCACCCGCTCGCCGGGCAGACCGTGCCGCTTCACCGCCTGTTCGCCGAGAACCTGATCGTGCGCGAGCCCGGCTCGGGCACCCGCGACATCTTCGAAACACTGGTGCGCGAGCACAACCACACCCTTACGAGCTTCGCCGGGGTGACCGAGATCAGCGACTTTTCGGTCATGAAGACCCTCGTCGCGCAGGGGCTGGGCATTACCTTTGTCTACGCCCCGGTCGCCGCCGCCGAGCTGGCCGCCGGGACGCTCGCGCGCATCGACCTTGAGGGCCCGCCCATCCTGCGCGAGTTCAACTGCGTCTACCTGCGCGACAGCCTGTTCCCCGGCCTTGTCGATGAATGGCTGACCGGCGCACCCGAAACGTACAGGGCGGTATAAAACTTTTCCACAAATTTCACCCCGTTTTTTGTCCCTTCTGCGGCATGAAAACGGGGTGTTTTTGTGCTACAATGGGTGCTATCCGAAACTTCATCTGTTTGATCGAAGGGCGGCCAGCATCCCCCGGCAGCGCTTGCATCTCACAGCGCCGCGCCCGCGCGGCTCTGCCGCGATTTTTGCCGGTTGTGCTTGCCCTCTCTCATAAAATGAAGTATACTGGACTTAATTCCATGCGATTATTTTCCATATCACACCGCCCGGGGGAGATCAAAACGGGCGGATATTTGAAGAGGATGAAAAAACTATGAAAATTATCATTGCCGGCGACGGCAAGGTCGGTCTGGCGCTGACCGAGCAGCTGCTCGAGGAGGAGCACGAGCTGGTCGTCATCGACTCCAACCCGCGCGTGCTCCAGAGCAGTCTCGACCAGTTCGACGTCATGACCGTGCAGGGCAACGGCGCGGCCATGGAGACGCTGCGGCAGGCGGCAATCGACGAGGCCGACCTGCTGATCGCCGCCACCAGCGCGGACGAGATCAACCTGCTCTGCTGCCTGACCGCCCGCCGCATGAACCCAAGCATCCACACGATCGCCCGGGTACGCAATCCCGAATACGCCGAGCAGCTCTACGCCATGCGTGAGGCCCTCGGCCTGTCCATGCACATCAACCCCGAGCTGAGCGCCGCGCATGAGATCTTCCGCCTGCTCCAGCTCCCCAGCTTCCTGCGGCGCGACACCTTCGCCAAGGGCCGTGTCGAGCTGGTCGAGCTGCGCGTCATGGCCGACAGCCGCTTGAATGGCATCGCCCTGAGCCAGCTCTACCAGATCGCTCGCGTCAAGGTGCTGGTCTGCGTCGTCGTGCGCGGCGGCGCGGTCGTCATCCCGGACGGCAGCTACGTCCTGCGCGAGGGCGACCACATCTACGTCACCGCCAAGACGGTCAATCTGGCGCAGCTTCTCAAAAACCTGGGCATCGCCAGCCAGAAGATCCGGCAGGTCATGCTGGTCGGCGGCGGCCGCATCAGCTTCTATCTGGCCGCCCGCCTGCTGGACGCGGGCGTGGGCGTCAAGATCATCGAGAAAAACTATGACCGCGCCGCCCGGCTGGCCGAGCTGCTGCCCCGCGCCTCGATCGTGCTGGGCGACGGCTCCTCCCAGTCCCTGCTCGACAGCGAGGGCGTCGGCCGCACCGACGCCGTCGTCACCCTGACCGACATGGACGAGGAAAACATCGTCATTTCGATGTACAGCCACGCCGCGGGCGTCAAAAAGGTCATCACCAAGGTCAACCGCATCGAATACGGCAGCATGTTCTCCGAAATGGGCGTCGGCAGCGTCGTCAGCCCCAAGGAGCTGTGCTCGACCAACATCGTGCGCTATGTGCGCGCCATGCAGAACCAGACCGGCAGCGTCGTCGCCCTGCACCGCATCGCCGACGGCCGCGCCGAGGCGCTCGAGTTCCGCGTGGACGCCTCGGTGCGCTGGCGGAGCACCCCGCTGCGCGACATCCCGCTGCGCCGCGGCATCCTGATCTCCTGCATCACACACAAAAGCCAAACCATCATCCCGGACGGCAGCAGCTCCTTTGAGGACGGCGACACCGTCGTCGCTGTGACGACCGGTTCCCAGTCCATCCGCATGATGAACGACATTTTCGAGGCGTAACGGCATGAATTTTAAAATCATCGGCCGCATTCTGGGGCAGGTCATGCTGCTCGAGGCCCTCTTTCTCTCGCCCTCGCTGATCCTCTGCGCCATCGACCGTGAGCCCGACGTCGCCATCGCCATCCTGCTCTCGATCGCGCTGACCGCCGCCTGCGGCGGCGTCCTGTTCTTCCTCTGCAAAAACGCGGGACGCGGCTTCTTCGCGCAGGAGGGCTTCGTCACGACCGCCCTGTGCTGGATCCTGCTCTCGGCCTTCGGCGCCCTGCCCTTCCTCATCAGCGGGCAGATCCCAAACTTCTTCGACGCCTTCTTCGAGACCGTGTCCGGCTTCACCACGACGGGCGCGTCCATTCTCAATGACGTCGAGAGCATGAGCCGCGGCCTGCTCTACTGGCGCTCCTTCACCCACTGGCTGGGCGGCATGGGCATTCTGGTCTTTGCGATGGCCGTCGTCCCGGCGGACAAAAATTCGGGCGGCTCGCTCCACCTGATGCGGGCCGAAAGCCCGGGGCCGAGCGTCGGCAAGCTGACGCCCCGCCTGCGCCAGACCGCCAAGATCCTCTACCTCATCTACATCGCGATGACCGTCCTGTGCTTCCTCTTCCTGCTGCTGGGCGGCATGTCGGTCTTCGAGAGCCTGTGCACCGCCTTCGGCACGGCCGGCACCGGCGGCTTCGGCGTCAAGAACGACAGTCTGGTCAGCTATTCGCCCTATCTGCAAAACGTCTGCACCATCTTCATGCTGCTGTTCGGCGTCAACTTCAGCCTGTATTACCTCGCCCTGCTGGGCGAGGTTCGCGCGGTCTTCCGCGATGAGGAGCTGCGCTGCTATCTGGGTCTGTTCGCCGTCTCGACCGCGCTCATCACGGTCAACATCCTGCCGATCTCAAACGGCTGGCGGGACGCCCTGCACCACGCGGCCTTCCAGGTCTCGACCATCATGACCACCACCGGCTTCTCCACGGTCGACTTTAACCTCTGGCCCGCCCTGTCCAAGTCCATCCTGCTCTGTCTGATGATTCTGGGCGCGTCGGCCGGCTCGACCGGCGGCGGCATCAAGACCATCCGCTGGCTGCTCATGGTCAAGGGCGCGCGCCGCAGCATCCGCCAGCTCCTGCGCCCGCGCAATGTGCAGGTCATCCACGTCAACGGCAAGGTGATCGACGAGGAGGTGCTGCGCGGCACGCACGCCTATATCTCGGCCTACTGGATGCTCATTCTGTTCAGCATGGTGCTCATTTCGCTCGATAATTTCTCGATCGAGACCAACGTCTCGGCCGTTCTGGCCTGCTTCAACAACATCGGCCCGGGCTTCGACGTGGTCGGCCCGATGTCGAATTACAGCGACTTCAGCAGCTTCTCGAAGCTCGTGCTTTCGATCGATATGCTGCTCGGCCGTCTCGAAATTTTCCCCATGCTCGCCCTGTTCAGCCGCTTCAGCTGGACGCGCAAGCTGTAAATGAAAAAAGCTGTCCCATTTGTTTGGGACAGCTTTTTCTTTGCGTCAGTACAGGTCGGTGCGGCGCTGGCGGATGGCCGGGCAGGCGTCGCGGGTGCGGGCGATCTCGTCCAAATCGCACGAAACCAGCATGAGGCCGGGCGCGTCATCCAGCGCACACAGGCGTGCGCCGTCGGGCGCGTAGGCCGCGCTTTCCCCCAGAAAGACGTGCGGCAGGGTGTGGTTGCAGCCCACGACGAACAGGCCGTTTTCGATCGCGCGCGCCGAAAGCAGGGTGTGCCACTGGCGCGCCTTGCCCGGCCCGCGCACAAAGGCCGCCGTCACGAGCAGGATGTCTGTGTCCGCGAGCGCCTGCGCCCGCGCCAGCTCGGGGAAGCGCAGCTCATAGCACACGAGCAGACCCAGCCGCCCGAAGGGCGTATCGACCGGCTCGAACAGCGCCCCGCCCGGGGTGAAATGGTCGGATTCGCGGTAGGAAAAGGCGTCGTAGAGCTGGCACTTGCGGTGCGCCCGGACGAGCTCCCCGTCCGGGGCGATCAGGACGGTCGTGTTATAGGGCGGCAGGCCGCACGGCGCGGTCTCGGTCACCCCACACGAGAGCCACAGCCCGGTCTGACGCGCCGTCTCCCGCAGGCCGGTGACGAACGCCCCCGAAAGGGGCTGCGCGCCCGGGAAGGGCTGCCCGTCGGCCACCCGGTGCGCCGGGTAGGTCATGGCGTATTCGGGGAACATGACAAGGTCGGCCCGTCCGCGCACCGATTCGGCAAGCGCGCGGATGCGGGTCAGATTTTCTTCGGGGGATGGGGTCGCGCCGGTCTGGGCGACGGCGATGCGTGCGGTCATGGGGAAGCCCTCCTGTCGATTGAAACCGTTCTTTTTTTCAACATACACCCTTCCGCGCCCGTTGTCAAATCCCTCCGTCTGTGCTATGCTGAGAGCAGGAGTAAAGAAGGAGGTTTTGCGATGCATCTGACATTTCTGGGCACCGGCGCGGCGACCGCATCCCCGCTGCCGTTCTGCAACTGCGCCTGCTGCGCCGCCGCGCGGCGGGAGGGCGGAAAGAACATCCGCCGCCGTTCCTCCCTGCTCGTCGGGGACGAGCTGCTGATCGACCTCGGGCCGGACGCGGTGCAGGCCGCCTTCCGGCTGGGCCTGGATCTGCGCCGGGTACATACCCTGCTCGTCACCCACGCGCACGCCGACCACTTCGATCCGGGGCATCTCTGCACCCGGCTGCGCGCCTACGGCTGCGTCGCGCCCGCACCGCTCGCGCTTGTGGCCTCGCCCGCCTCCCTGACCCGGATGTCCGAGGCGCTGATGCGCGAGGAACCGGACGCCCGGCTGGACGACCCGGCGGGACTGGCCGCGCTCAGCCTGACCGTCCGCCCCTGCCTGCCCGGCGACCGCTTTGTCTGCGGACGGTACACCGTCACCGCGCTGGCCTCCCGGCACGACCCGACGGTCGATTCCCGCCTGTACGTCGTGGACGACGGCGAAAAGCGGCTGCTGTACGCCCTCGACTCGCCCGCCTTCGACGAGGCGAACTGGGACGCGCTCGCCGCGCTCGCCGCGCCCCTCGACTGCGTCGTGCTCGACCACACCTACGGCCCGCATCTGCGTGACCTGCCCCGGGACAACCACATGAGCGCCCACGACGCCGCGCGCACGGCCGCCGCCCTGCACGTGCGCGGCCTGCTCACGCCCGGGGCGCAGATTTGGGCGTCCCACCTGTCGCACGAGGGCACGCCGCCGCACGCGGAAATGAGCCGCATCGCAGAGCGGAACGGCTATCGCGTCGCATGGGACGGCATGGAAATCGACGTATAAACGCAGAAAAGCCCGGTTTTCACCGGGCTTTTGCTTTTTCAAAATGTACCTTGCGTTACGGCTGCTCCGAGGTGCAGTGCGGGCAGCGAGTCGCGTCGATCGCGATTTCGCTCTTGCAGTAGGGGCAGACCTTGGTGGTCGGCGCGGCGGGCGCTTCCTCCTTGTGGGGCGCAAGGGAACGCATCCGGTTCATCACCTTGATGAGAACGAAGATGATGAAGGCCATGATGATGAAATTGATGATGGCGGTCAGGAAGGAACCGTAATTGATCGAGGCCTCGCCGATCTTGATGGCGTAGGCGGTCAGATCCTGATTGCCGAACATGCCGAGGATCGGGTTGATGATGTCCGCGACGAGCGAATCGACGATCGCCTTGAACGCGCCGCCGATGACAACGCCGACAGCCATGTCCATGACGTTGCCGCGCATCGCGAATTCCTTAAATTCCTGCAAAAACTTTTTCATACCGGATCACCTTTCAAATTTGATTGTCCCTATGATAGCATATTTTCGTCCGGCGGCAAAGTCTTTTCTTGTCAAATGTGAGCAAAAAAGCGGACATTCTGTTGCATAATGTCCGCCTTTTGTCATCGCGTGATGTTTTTGACCCACTGATAGGACTGCACGCGCAGGAAGATGACCGGGCACTTCCAGAGCTGATCCATCTTCAGGCAGAAGAAGACGACGACCGGCGAGAAATGGAAGACGAAGGCCGAGAGCGCGGCGCAGGGCAGGTCGATGAGCCAGGTGAAGACCATGTTGTTGTACATGGCGAATTTGGTGTCGCCGCCCGCGCGCAGGATGCCGTTGTCCGCCGCCATCTGGTAGCAGGTGCCGATCGAGGTAACCGCGAGCACCGAGATAAACTGGCTCGTCAGCCGCGCGGCCTCGGGCGACAGCTCATTATAGATCTGAAGCACCGGCCAGCGGGAGAGGTAGATGATCGCGCCGGTGGCCAGACCGATGCACAGGAAGATGATCTGGAAGGTGAAGACGGTGTCGCGCATCTTGTCGCGCTGTCCCTCGCCCAGCGTGCGGCCGGTCAGGATGCCCGCCGCGCTCGCCGCGCCGTAGCCGACGACCGAGAGGATCTGGAAGACGGTGACCGAGACCGAATTGGCCGCCTGCACGGCCGCCGAGCCGTCCATATGACCCAGAATAGCGGTCTGGACGATCGAGGACATGCCCCACATCGCCTGCGTGATGAGCACGGGCAGAGCGACCCGGATATAGTCGCTGATATAGCTCGTGTCGATGAAGAGCAGCTTGCGCCAGTTGAGGTTGAGCGCGTGCTCGCGGAACTTGAGGAACCAGACGACGATGAGCAGCTCGACCGTGCGGGAGACCAGCGTCGCGACCGCCGCGCCCCGCACGCCCAGCCGCGGGAAGCCGAAATTGCCGTAGATGAGCAGGTAGTTCAGGCAGACGTTGATGCACAGGGTGGACGCCGAGATGATGTAGCCGATCTTGACAATGCCGATCGAACGCAGCGAGGCGGTCAGCATATTGGTCAGAGCGAAGATGATGTAGGTAAAGCAGATGATGCGCAGATAGGCCACGCCCTCGGCCACGACAGCCGGATCGTTGCTCATCAGCCCGAGCAGCTTCTCGGGGAAGAAGAGCGCCGCCGCGAACATGACCGCCGCGATCGAAACGCCGAAGCGCAGACCCGCGCCGATGATGTGCGGGATGTGGCCCAGCTCCCGCTTACCCCAGTACCGCGAGCCGAGTACGACCACGCCGTCGCCCACGCCAACGACCAGCATCTGCAGGAAAAACTGAATCTGGTTGCACAGGGACGCGCCCGACAGGGCGTTCTCCGAAAACCGGCCCAGCATGATATTATCCGCCATGTTGACCGAGTAGGTCAGCAGGTTCTGGAGCGCGATGGACAGCGTCAGGATGGCGAAGGTTTTGTAAAAGGATCGATCCCGCAGCATACGGCTCATAAAATCAGCCTTCTTTCCGAAATAAAGTCGCCCACCCCGGGATGGGCGCGCCGCCGAACAGGTGAGGAAGGACAGCGCGCCGCCGGTGTGCGGGAAACGGTGCGGAGAACGACGGCAAATGAAAAGAAGAAGGAGAGAGAGGGAACGGTGTTTGCAGAACCGTCCGTATGGTTGGAGAAGGGCCGCCCTTCGTTCCGCTGAGAACATCATATCATGCTGCGCCCAGATAACAATAAAAAAATACTGCATTTTATTTATATTTTGTGCTATGATGGTCTCAGGGAAATCCGTATTTCTGAAAGGAGCTGTTTTTTATGGGCGGCATCGGTGAAATCGGCGTTCTGGATGCGTCCCGCCGGTATTACAACACCCCTTCGGCCATCGCGCGCCAATTATTCTATTTTCCGACCGAGTGCGGCGACTATCAGCTCTCCGAGCGCTATGATTTTCTGGACACTTCCCCGGTCGCCAAGCGCGAGAGCCACAGAAATTTTATGCTGCTTTACAACGACGCGGGCGGCATGGAGATTTTCAACGACGGCCGCCGCGCCCTGCTGGACGCCGGGCAGATTGCCCTGATCGACTGCCGCAAGTCCCACCGCTACAAGGCGCTGCGCCCCTCGCGCATGATCTTCCTGCATTTCGACGGGGCGAACACGGGCGCGTTCTTCGAGCAGATCATCGCGGCGCACGGCGGGCGCTGGACGCTGACCGTCCCGGCGGGCGGACATGTGCGCAGCGATCTGCTGCGCATCTTCGACGCGCTCGGCCACCCCTCGGCCATCCACCCGGCTTCCATGACCGAGCCCCAGCTCTCCCAAACGATCTACCGCATCCTGTGCGAGCTGCTGCTGCCGCCCCGCGCCGCCGGGCAGACCCTCGATCAGGACGTGATCGCCCGCGCGATCCAGTTCATCCTCGACCACCTGTTCGAGCCGATCGCGGTCGGGGACGTCGCCGCCCACGTCAGCCTGAGCGCTTCCCACTTCTCCCGCCTGTTCCGCTCGCGCACCGGCTATTCCCCCCATGAGTACATCGTCCTGCGCCGCATCGACGAGGCCAAGTCCCTGCTGCACACGACCGCCCTGTCGGTCAAGGAGATCGCCTTTCGCGTGGGCTACCACAGCGAGGTCAACTTCATCTCCTCCTTCACCGCCAAGACCGGCGTTTCCCCGGCCGCCTTCCGCCGCAGCCGGATGTAAGCCGGCAAAAAAAGACCGGCGCTTTTCATAAGCGTCGGTCTTTCGTTTTTGCGGAAACCGGACTCAGGCGGCCGGGGTCTCGGCTGCGGCGGGCACAGCGGCCAGGCGCATCAGGATCGCGGCGACCTCGGCACGGCTGGCCGAAGCGTTCGGCAGGGCGTTGCCCAGCTCATCGCCCTTGATGATGCCCTTGTCCGCCGCCCACTGCATGGCGTCCGCCGCCCAGGACGGGATGGAAGCCGCGTCGGTGAAGGTCTTGGCGTCGGCCGAAACGGTCACGTCCAGACCGGCCAGCTTGGCATAGCGGTACAGAATGGCGGTCAGCTCGGCACGGGTGACCTTGTCATTCGGCTTGAGCAGGCCGTCGCTGCCCGCGACAACGCCGTTCGCCGCCGCCCACTTGGCGGCCGTCTCATAGTATGCGCCCGCGGCAACATCCGGGAAGCTCTCGCCCTCAGCGGCGGGCGTGCCCGCGTAGCGGTGCAGCGCGGCGACCAGCATCGCGCGGGTCATGGGCGACTTGGGCTCAAAGGTGGTCGCGGACGCACCCGAGAACAGCTTGTTCTCGACCGCGTTCGATACCGCGTCAGCGAACCAGTCATCCTTCGCAACGTCGGTGAAGACCGCCCACGCCGGCTTGTACTGCTCGTACAGTTCGTTCGCCTTGTCGAGCGCGGTCTGCGCCATGGACGCGGCCAGCTCGGTCGCCTGCTTGGAAGCAGCTTCCTTATCGGTCGCGTACAGGGCGATCATCTCGTCGTCCTGCGCGGCGAACTGCGCGTTGAACGCGGCCTGCAGCTCGTCATATGCCTTGCTGATCTCGACGCCCACGCCTGCGTGGTCGTCGTTCGCCAGCGCGGCGGTGCGCTGGAACGTCCAGTACGCCGAGCCCTCGGTGTACTCGGTGCCCTCGACCTGATACGCGTCCAGCGTGTCGGTCAGCAGGCAGGGGTAATCGGGCACGAAAACAGAATAATCGGACATCGCCATCGCGCGCCACTCGACGACGGACAGGTCGGTCGGCAGCTCCTCGCGCAGCTCAAAGATGTGGGTCTCAGCCGCGCGGTCGGTGCTGATGCTCCGGTAGGCGGGGTCCTTGTAGCCGTCATAATACGTGCCCTCGCCGTGCTGCGCGAAGAACTCCTGCAGGTCGGCCAGCGAGATCTTGCGGTCGGGCTTGAAGGTCAGGACGAACTCGGATGCGTCCGGATCGGTCTTCATGTTCTTGTTCAGGTAGTTCTGACCCATCGCCAGACGGTAGCGGCAGCCGTTGCTGAAGCCCGCCGCCGAGGTGCGGTCGGTCGCGCCGTCGAGCTGGTCGCCATAGGACTGCTGCACGTCGATGATGCCCTGTTCCGCGTCACCGACGAAGGTGCCGGCCTGCTGGGCGACTTCGATCAGCTTGTCGGACACGATCGTGTTCTCGGTGTCGTTGACATTGACC
The DNA here is from genome assembly GCA_021531865.1 of Butyricicoccus pullicaecorum. GTDB lineage: Bacteria > Bacillota > Clostridia > Oscillospirales > Butyricicoccaceae > Butyricicoccus. Next base: position 15,175 of record JAFBIW010000015.1, read on the forward strand.
TCACGGAGCATATTGATGTTGGGATTGACAGCAACCACGTCGTCGGGCAGCTTGATCGCGGCGTACTGGTGGCCGGAGACGACCTCCATGTACCAGACCTCGTTCTGGTCACCGATCATGATGCAGTGGTTATCGGCCGCGCCGTCCTTCGTGACCAGCTCGGCCAGCAGCTCAACGCCCTCGCGCGCGGTGTGCGCCTGACCCAGCAGGATGGTCGCGTAGGAAATTTCGTCGATGCCAGTGCCGACGTTGGGGTCGGTACCCTCCTCGCCCACGATCTTGTCGGTCGAGCCGATGGTGACGGTCGCGGTCAGCGCGACGCCGCACTCGTTCGTGCCCGCTTCCTCATAGGAGGTCAGCTTGTCAGACGCGAACTCGCCGAAATCATCGGCGTTCGGGTCGTCCTTGACCGCCGTATAGCGCAGGCTGTCGGTCTTGTAGGTGTAGGAATAGCCGTAGCCGTCGGTGTAGGTCTCGCCCGCCTTGTGGTCACCGGCCTCATGCACGAAAAAGATCTTGTTGTAGGCCGCGCCGATGTCCTCAGAACGGCCGAACATGGCGTTTCCGGTCGCTGAAACGTCCTTGCCGACGTATACGCCGGTGCACGCACCCGCCTGCGCCATGCCGCAGGACACTGCGACCGCCGCAGAAACGGCGCAGACAAGCGCCTTCTTGCCAAACTTCATTGCGATTACCCCTTTAAATAAAAATTTACGGTGCGTCATAAAAATGCACGTACCCATTGTAGCACCGCCTACCGCCCCCGTCAAGGCGCACGGGACGCCCGGCCGCAAAAAACCGGAAATTTTTTCCGGCCGTTTGCGGGCTGTTCAAATTTCAGGCGCTTTTCCGGACGAATTTTCACCGGATTGTAGTTTCACTCGGGTGCAAAACGTGCTATAATAGCCGTACGCGACAACGAAAACACGGTTTTTCCGCGCCGCAAAGCGTCTGCGGACGTTCCGAAAACCCAAGCATTCCGAAGGGAGGTATCCTTCATTTTGTCTGAAGCTCTGTCCAATTTCAGCGCCCTGCTGCAAAGCGGCATGGACGCGCTGACCGCGCTCGTGCGGCAGAACCCGCTCGTCGGCGTCTGGTACACCACGGTCGTGCGCTTCGTCCTGCCGGTGCTCGGCCTGATGATCCTTGTGACTGCCATCCGCTCCCTGCTCTCGGTCAAGCACACGGCCGAGGTCTGGGCCTATCTCTGCTTCCCGGGCGGGCGGCGCATCCCGCTGACCCACTGGGAAAACATCATCGGACGGCAGAAAAACGCCGACGTTGTCATCGACGATCCGGCTGTCTCCCGCACCCACGCCGCGCTCATCCGCCAGCCCGACGACACCTGGCTGCTCTACGACCTGGAATCGACCTCGGGCACCTACGTCGGCTCGCGCACCGTCCCGCCCGACGGCTGCGCCCCGGTCGCCTTCGGCGACGAGCTGGGCTTTGCCGACATCACGGCCTGGCTCGAAGCGGTCTCGCCCGAGGAAAAGCAGGCGCGCCGCGAACGCCGCGCCCGGGAGGACAAGCCGGTCTCCCCGTGGGGGCTGCTCGTGCTCATGACCTTCTTCCAGGTGCTCACCTGTATCCAGCTCGTCCTCTCGACCGGCGAACGGGCGCATCCTTCCCTGCCCCTGATCTTCGTCGGCATGACCGCCCTGCCCTGGATCTACTGCCTGACCCTGCGCGCCTTCCGCCGCGTAGGCTTTGAGATGGAAATGATCGCCTTCTTCCTGTGCACGATCAGTCTGGCCGTGACCGCCTCGTTCGCACCCGCCTCAGTGCCCAAGCAGTTCGGCGCGATCGTGCTCGGTCTCGTCGGCTTCCTGATTCTGGGCTGGTTCCTGCGTGACCTCGGCCGTGCTGAGAAGGTGCGCGGCTTCATGGCGGTCTGCGCAGTCGGCCTGCTGGCCCTCACCCTGCTGATCGGCCACGCCGACGGCGGCGCGAAAAACTGGATCCGGCTGGGCGGCATGTCCCTCCAGCCCTCCGAGCTGGCCAAGGTCTGCTACATCTTCGCCGGGTCGGCCACCCTCGACCGCCTGTTCCGCAAGCGCAACTTCGGCCTGTTCCTCGGGCTGACTATGGTCTGTCTGGTCTGTCTCGCGCTGATGAACGACTTCGGTGCGGCGGCCATCTTCTTTGTCACCTTCCTTGTCATCGCCTTCCTGCGTTCGGGCGACTGGGCGGTGCTTTCCCTCATCTGCGGCGCGTGCGGCGCGGGACTCATGGCGCTGCTTGCCATCAAGCCCCACATCGCCCGGCGCTTTGCGATCTGGGGGCACGTCTGGGAGGACGTGTACGACAAGGGCTTCCAGCAGTCCCACTCGCTCTCAGCCGCCGCGTCGGGCGGTCTGGTCGGCGTGGGCGCGGGCGACGGCTGGCTGAATGTCACCGCCGCCGACACCGACATGGTCTTCTGCAAGGTCTGCGAGGAATGGGGACTCATCATCGCGGTGCTGGCCGTACTGTCCATTGTCACCCTCGCCGTCTTCGCCGTGCGCGCCTGCCGGGCGGGACGGTCGAGCTTCTACACGATCGCGGCCTGCGCGGCCACCTCGCTGATGGTCTTCCAGACCTGCTTAAACGTCTTCGGCGCGGTCGACCTGCTGCCGCTGACCGGCGTCACCTTCCCCTTCGTCTCGAACGGCGGCACCTCGATGCTGGCCTCGTGGGGAATGCTGGCCTTCCTCAAGGCCTCGGACACCCGTCAAAATGCCAGCTTTGCCATCCGCCTGCCCTCGAGACGGGAGCTGCGGCGCGAACGAGAGGAGGCCGAAGCGTATGCGGAATATTGAAAAACGTGCCTTTGTCTGCCTGCTGCTTGCCCTGTTCTTAACGGCGGGTCTGGGCTTCTTCTGCTACCGCTATGTCACGCAGGGCGGCGACTGGGCGTCCTATCCCTTCAACCGCCACATGTACAACAATCAGGGTCAGCTCATCAGCGGCGCGATTTACGACCGCGACGGCGACGCCCTCTCCGAATGTACGGACGGCAAGCGCACCTACTACCCGGACGCGACTGTCCGGAAGGCCACCCTGCACGCGGTCGGTGACCCGCAGGGCAACATCGGCACGGGCGCACTGACCGCCTTCGCCGACACGCTTTCAGGCTACAACCTCGTGACCGGCGGCTACTCGCCCACGGGCGCGGGGCGTGACCTGACCCTGACGATCGACGCGTATCTGAACGTCACGGCCTACAACGCGATGGCCGGGCGGCAGGGCGCGGTCGGCGTGTATAACTACAAGACGGGCGACATCCTGTGCATGGTCTCGACGCCCACCTACGACCCGCTCAACCCGCCCGACCTGTCCGAAAGCAGCGAGGGCTACGACGGTGTGTACTTAAACCGCTTCCTGTCCTCGGCGCAGGTGCCCGGCTCGATCTTCAAGACGGTCACGCTGGCCGCTGCGCTCGAGAAAATGCCCGATCTCGAGAACCGCACCTTCACCTGCACGGGTGAGACCGAGGTCGGCGGCGACGTCATCACCTGCCCCAAGCCGCACGGCGAAATGGACATCAAGAGTGCGCTCGCCAAGTCCTGCAACGGCGTGTTCGGCCAGCTTGCCGCCGAGCTGGGCGCGTCCACCATGACGGAGTACGTCAAAAAGGCCGGGTTGACCGACCGTCTCTCGGTCGACGGCATCCTGACCGCCGCAGGCAGCTATGACCTGTCGGGCGCGACCCAGAACCAGCTCGGCTGGTCGGGCATCGGACAGTACAAGGACACGGTCAACCCGTGCACGATGATGACCTACATGGGCGCGATCGCGAACGGCGGCACAGCCGCCGTGCCCCGTCTGATCCGCTCGGTCGAGACCCCGATGGGCGGCATCCCGACCGCGTGGAAGCGCACACAGGAGACCACCACCCTGATCGAACCGGCAACGGCAGCCAAGGTGGCTGAAATGATGAAGAACGACGTTGTCCAGACCTACGGCTCCGACCGGTTCCGGGGCATGGACATTGGCGCGAAGTCGGGTACGGCAGAGGTCGGCGGCGGCAAGCGCCCCAACGCGTGGTTCACCGGCTTCCTCGACGATCCCGACCACCCCTACGCCTTTATCGTGCTGGTCGAGAACGGCGGCGGCGGCGCAAGCGTCGCCGGTGAAATCGCCGCGACCGTCCTGCGCGCCTGCGTGGACAAATTCTGACCGGTTTTTCTGCAAACAAATGCCCCTGCGGGGCGGATTTTCGATCCATCCCGCAGGGGCTTTTTCTGCTTTTTTACTTGTTCAGGGACTCGACGATCGCATCAGCCAGCGCGTCCAGCTCGGCGGCCTTGTCGGCCTTGAGCGAGGAGGCGAGCGACAGACGCTCGTTGAGGACGGTCATGTTCTTGAGCTGCTCGTCGATAAACTTCTGCATGAGGTCGCCCGACTTGCACGCCCACGAGCCGTTCTCGATGATGGCGAAGGTGCGGTTCTGCAGGTTCAGCGCCTTCATATCCATCAGGAAGTTGTGCATGACCGGATAAATGCCCAGATTGTAGGTCACCGAGGCCAGCACAATGTGGGACAGGCGGAAGCTCTCCGAAATCAGGTAGGAGACGTGGGTATTGGAAACGTCGTACATCGCGATGTTCGTCACGCCCTTTTCGGCCAGCCGCGCGGCCAGCGCACCCGCCGCCGCCTCGGTGTTGCCGTACATCGAAGCGTAGGCGATCAGCACGCCCTTTTCCTCAGGCTCGTAGCGGCTCCAGTGGTCGTACTTGTCGATCAGGTAGCCCATATCCGAGCGCCAGACCGGGCCGTGCAGCGGGCAGATGAACCGAATCTGGTCGAGGATGCCGGCGGCCTTGCCCAGCAGCTTCTGGACGTGCGGGCCGTACTTGCCAACGATGTTGGTGTAATAGCGGCGGGCGTCGTCGATCCAGTCGCGGTCAAAATTGACCTCGTCGTTGAACAGACGGCCGTCCAGCGCGCCGAAGGAGCCGAAGGCGTCGGCGGCGAAGAGCACGCCGTTCGTCGTATCGAAGGTGACCATGGCCTCGGGCCAGTGCACCATGGGCGCGGCGATGAAGGTGACGGTATGACCGCCGAAGGAGAAGGTGTCGCCCTCCTTGACCGTGATGCACTCGTGCGAATCGGTGTGGAAGCCGAACTGGTGCATGAACAGGAAGGCCTTCTCGGTGCTGATGATCTTGACGTCCGGCCAGCGCAGCAGAATTTCCTCAATGCTTGCGCCGTGGTCGGGCTCCATGTGGTTGATGACGAGGTAATCGAGCGGACGACCCTCGAGCAGGTGCTCGACGTTCTCGATGAGCTGGCGGCAGGCCGACCAGTCGACCGTGTCGAACAGCACGGTCTTTTCGTCGCGCAGCAGATAGGCGTTGTAGCTGACGCCGCGCGGAATCGGATGGATATTCTCAAAGAGCGCCAGACGGCGGTCGTTCGCGCCGACCCAGTACAGCTCCTCGGTTACTTTGCGTACACAGTACATTGTCGTTCCTCCTTCGGACGCTTACGCTTCGATGAACTGGTCACGGCCTTCGCCGCACTCGGGGCAGACCCATTCCTCGGGCAGCTTGTCAAACAGCGTGCCCGGCGCGACCTCGGATTCGGGATCGCCAAGCTCGGGATTGTATTCGTAGCCGCAGCCGCCGCAGACATAGGACTTGCCGATCGGCGCGGGCTTGGGCGGCTGAGGCCGCTTCATCTTGACCATCGGCGGGGCGGGCTGCTTCTCGCCGGTGTCGAGGGCGGCGGTCAGCAGGGGCAGGATCTCCATGACGTCGCCCACAATGCCGTAGTCACAGTTCTTGAAGATGGGCGCGTTGCCGTTCTTGTTGATCGCGACGATCGTCGAGGCGTCCTTGATGCCCTTGAGGTGCTGGTTCGCGCCCGAGATGCCGCAGGCGATGTAGAGGTTGCCGGTGAACTTCTGGCCGGACATGCCGACATAGCGGTTGAGCGGGACATATTTGAGGGTCTCAGCGACCGGACGGGAGGAGCCGATGGCCGCGCCGGCAGCCTTGGCCAGCGCCTCGATGAGCGCCATGTTTTCCTTCGCGCCGATGCCCTTACCAGCCGAAACGACGCGCTCGGCCTGACTGATGGGAGTGTCCGCCGGGATGCCGACCGTGAAGTCGTGGCCGTCCTTCTTGAGCGCCGCGACGAGGGCGTCGACCTTGGCCTGCGCGTCGCCCTCCTTGAAGATGTGGTGCTTGCGCACGCCGGTGATCGGGGCGGGCTTCTTGGGCGCCGAACGGCTGCCACCGCCGCCACCGCCCGAGCCGCGGCTCAGACGGCCGATGAGCTGGGACGCGATGACAACGCGCTGAATCTCGTTCGTGCCCTCGTAGATCGTCGTGATCTTGGCGTCGCGGTAGGCGCGCTCGACCTCCATGCCCTTGAGGAAGCCCGAGCCGCCGAAGATCTGCATGGCGTCGTTTGTGACCTCGAGCGCGATATCGGAGGCGTACAGCTTGGCCATCGCGGCCTCCATGCCGTAGCGCTCGTGATGCTCCTTCAGCTCGGCCGCCGAGTAGACGAGGAAGCGCGCGCAGCGCAGCTTGGTCGCCATGTCGGCCAGCTTGAAGGATACGCCCTGCTGGGCCGCGATCGGCTTGCCGAACTGGATGCGCTCCCGGGAATACGCGAGCGCGTGCTCATACGCGCCCTGCGCGATGCCGAGCGCCTGCGCCGCGATACCGATGCGGCCGCCGTCCAGCGTCGCCATGGCGATCTTGAAGCCCTCGCCCTCCTTGCCGAGCAGGTTTTCCTTGGGCACCTTGACGTCGTTGAAGATCAGCTCGGCCGTCGAGGACGAGCGGATGCCCATTTTGTCATAGTGGTCGCCGAAGTCGAAGCCCGGCCAGCCCTTTTCGACGATGAAGGCCGAGATGCCCTTGGTGCCGATGTCGGGCGTCGTGACCGCGAAAACGACGTAGGTGTCGGCCTTGGGCGCGTTCGTGATGAAGATTTTGCCGCCGTTCAAGAGCCAGTGATCGCCCTTATCGACCGCCGTGGTCTCGGTGCCGCCCGCGTCCGAGCCGGCGTTCGGCTCGGTCAGGCCGAAGGCCGCGATCTTCTCGCCGCGCGCCAGCGGAACGAGATATTTCTGCTTCTGCTCCTCGGTGCCGAAGGCAAAGATCGGCCACGAGCCGAGCGAAACGTGAGCGGAAAGGATGACGCCCGCGCCGCCGTCCACACGGGCCAGCTCCTCGACGCCGATGGCGTAGCTCAAAATGTCCAGCCCGGCGCCGCCGTATTCCCTGGGATAGGGCAGGCCCATCCAGCCCTTTTCTCCCATCTTGCGGACGGCCTCATCCGGGAAGCCGTTCTGCTGATCGAGCATGAATGCAATGGGTTTGATTTCCTCCTCCGCGAAAGCGCGGATCTGCGCACGCAGCGCCTCATGTTCCGGCGTGGTTTGGAATAACATGCGGGTACCTCCTTTTTCCGTTTGGGTGACGCTTATTTTTCGGGGATCGCGGCCATCGGGCCGCGTCTGCGTTGTCCTGATACCTATACGATATCAATCTTTGTGTGCTCTGTCAATAAATGCTTACTAAATTGGTATAATTTTGGAGAATCCCACAAATCAATACCCCTGTTTTTGACACGCTCGCGGCACGAAAAAAACGCCGCTCCCCCGGCTTGGAGAAACGGCGCTTTTGAAAAAGAGAGTATCCGAAGCTTCCGGACGCGCAGCTCACGCGCGGCGCGCGTTCTTGCGCATATCGAAGATAACGGCGGCGACGATGATGATGCCCTTGACGACGTTCGTCATATTGTCGTCGACGTTCAGCATAACGAGGCCGTTGTTGATGACGCCCAGGATCAGGATGCCGCACAGAACACCCGAGACGCGGCAGATACCGCCCGAATGGGAGGTGCCGCCGACGGTCGCCGCAGCGATGGCGTCCAGCTCGTAGTTCAGGCCGTAGGTGGACGGGTCGGACGAGCCGGTACGGCCGGCCAGCAGGATGCCGCCGATGGCCGCGCAGACCGCACACCAGACGTAAACGAGGATCAGGTTCTTTTCGACGTTGATACCGGCGACGCGGGCAGCCTGCTCGTTGCCGCCGATGGCGTAGATGTTCTTGCCGAAGCGGGTCTGGGTCAGCATGAAGGCGTTGATCGCGAACATGATGAGGAAGATGATGACGATGACCGGGATCGGGCCGATCTTGCCCTTGCCGAAGAAGCGGAAGGAATCGGTCAGCTTGGAGACCGGCTGGGTCGAATACATCTTGGACAGGGCGCGGCAGATGAGCTGGCCGCCCAGGGTCGCGATGAAGGGCGGGATCTTGGTATAGGCGACGATGGCGCCCAGCGTCAGGCCGATGACGACGCCCATCAGAATGCCGATCAGGATGATCGCGAAGGCCGGCAGGGGCTGGCCGCCCTCACCCAGCACGCGGTTGATCGCGTCCGGCTGCTGCGCCAGCGACGCGCAGACGACAGAGACCAGCGCGACGACCGAGCCGATCGAAAGGTCGATGCCCTTGGACAGGATCGCCCACATAACGCCGAAGGCCAGAATGCCCTTGACCGACTCGGCGGTCATCAGGGTCTCGAGGTTGTTCGAGGTCAGGAAGGCGGGACGCGCGATCGAAAGCGCGACGATCATCAAGATCAGAACGCCCCAGATCGAATTTTGGGATAAAAACTTCTTCTTGTCAAATGCCTTTTGCATATCGTGTTTCCCCTCTTTCTTATGCTTCGGCGGGCTGATACGGCGTTTCGCTCGTGGCGTACTTGAGGATCAGCTCGGACGAAAAATCCTTGCGGTCAACGATCGCGGTCATCGTGCCCTCGTGCATGACGACGATGCGGTCGCTCATGCCCATGACCTCGGGCAGCTCGCTCGAGATCATGATGATGGCCTTGCCCTCGCCCGCCAGCCTGGTGATCAGGCTGTGGATCTCGGCCTTGGCGCCGACGTCGATGCCGCGCGTTGGCTCGTCCACGATCAGGATGTCGGGGTCGGTCAGCAGCCACCGACCGACCAGCACCTTCTGCTGGTTGCCGCCCGACAGGTTCTGGATGGGCGTTTCGATCGTAGGCGTCTTGGTGTTGAGCTTCTTGACGTATTCCTCGGTGTCAGCGCGGATGCGCTTGTGGTTGAGCGGGAAGCCGTACTGCTTGAGATTGGCCAGAACGGTGTTGTCCTTGATCGAGAGCAGGCCGACGATGCCGTTGCCGCGGCGATCCTCGGTCAGCAGGGCAATCTTGTTCGCGATTGCCTGCTCGGGGCTCTTGATATGGATCTCCTTGCCGTCCTTATAGAGCTTGCCGCCCGTCATGCGGCGCATGCCGAAGATGGTCTCGGCGGTCTCGGTGCGGCCCGCGCCGACCAGACCGGCAAAGCCCAGAATCTCGCCCCGGTGCAGCTCGAAGGACACGTCCTTGACCGCGCGGCCGGCCGACAGGTGCTCGACCTTGAGAATGGTCTCACCGATCGGGCATTCGACCTTGGGAAACATATCGGTGACCTCGCGGCCGACCATGAGCTGAATGACCTTGTCGACGTTGAGGTTTTCGGCGCGGTCGGTCGCGATGTACTCGCCGTCGCGGTAGACCGTGATATCGTCCGAGATCCGGAAGATCTCGTCCATTTTATGCGAAATATAGATGATGGCGACGTTCTTCGCCTTCAGATCGGCGATGATCTTGAACAACTGCTCGACCTCGGCGTCGGTCAGGGAGGACGTCGGCTCGTCCATGATGACGATGCGGCTGTCATAGGAGACCGCCTTGGCGATCTCGACCATCTGCATCTTGGCGACGGTCAGGTCGCCCATCTTGTCATCCGGATCGAGGTCGAGATCCAGCTTTTTGAACAGCGCGATGCTGTCCTCGCGCATTTTCTTGTGGTCGACGCGCAGACCCCTGCGGGGCGCGCGGCCCAGCCACAGATTCTCGGCGACGCTGCGCTCGGGCACGGGAGACAGCTCCTGATGGATCATGGAGATGCCGGCGTTCAGCGCTTCCAGCGTGGTCTTGAAGCGGACTTCCTTGCCGCCGAAGACGATCTTGCCCGAGGTGGGCGGATGGATACCGATCAGGCACTTCATCAGCGTGGACTTGCCCGCGCCGTTCTCACCCATCAGGGTATGTACCGTGCCCGGACGCACCTTGAGCTGCACGCCCTTGAGCGCGCGCACGCCGGGGAATTCCTTGACGATATCGGTCATTTCCAGGATGTATTCCTGACTCACTTGACTCATTCCCCCTCTTTCGGATATGGTCTTTTGAAAGAAGGGTCATTGAAGCTTCAATGACCCTTCCTCATTTGTTTCAAACGGTTTGCTCAGCGGTTGTCGTACTCCGCGACGTTGTCCTTAGTGACCGGCTCGAAGGGTACCCACAGGATATTGCCGGTTTCGTCCTTTTCAAAGCCGCTGTCCTTGGCGATGTCCTCGCCGTTGGCCAGATTGGCTGCCGCGTACAGCGCGCCGCGTCCCTGACCCGCCGGGTCCTGGAATACGCTCATGGCCAGCGTGCCTTCCTTGATGGCCGCGCGGCCGTCCTTGGAGGCGTCGATGCCGAGGATCGGCAGAGAGGTCGGGTCTACGCCCTTGGACTGCAGCGCCTCAACAACGCCCAGCGCCATCGCGTCGTTGTTGGATACGACGACGTCAAACTCGGTGGAGCCGATGAGGGGGGTGAACTTGTCCATCGCCTTGGCGCGGTCAAAATCACAGGCCAGCGCTTCGGCAGCCTGAATGGCGTTGATGCCGGCGGCCTTCATGCCCTCTTCAAAGGACTTGGTGCGGTTCGTCGTCGAGGTCTGACCCAGCGTGCCGTTGAGCATGACGTACTTGACCTCGGTCTTGCCCTGCTCCTTGCACCAGTTCGCCAGCCACTCGGCCTGGAACGCGCCCGAGGTCATCTCGTCCGAGCCGACGTAAACAGCCTTCTCATTCAGGACGGAGTCATCGGTCGGGTAACGGTTTACGAATACGACCGGGATGTCGCCCGCCGCCTCAACGCACTGCGCCGCGGTCGAGGGGTCAACCATGTTGACGATGATCGCCTGCGCGCCCGAGTTGCGGGCGGTCTCGATGTACTGGAGCTGCTTGGAAACGTCGTTGTTCGCGTCCTGCGTGGTCAGGTTGATGCCGCCGATGTCGCCCGCCGCCTTCTGCGCGGCCTTCTCCAGCTCGGACAGCCACTCGTCACGCAGCGCCATGATCAGGGTGATCTGCGCCTGATCGCCGGTCGAAGCCGCCGCGCCGCTGTCTGCGGACGCGCCGCTGTCGGACGCGGACTGGCTGCCGCCGCCGCAGCCCACCAGGCTGCCGCAGAGCATAACGCCGGCCAGCATGGCCGCTGCGAGCTTCTTCATTCTCTTCATTTTCATAGTATTTTCTCTCCTTCTATTTTATTGGGCGGCAATCCGCCCTGAGAAACAAAAACATCTCTTTTCCTCGCCTTGTCTCACAGCAGGCCCCGCCGGAGGGGGCGGAGCTGCAGTGAGACGAAAAGAAAAGAAAGGTTAAGGATGAGTGCGGATGGGGGGTGCGCGTCAGCAGTATTTCGCGACGTGCGCGCGGGTGACCTCGGCGGACTTCTTGACGTTCTCTTCCTGCGTCATCTCGTAGTATTCGGGGCGGAAAATCTCAATCGTGCAGCAGCCGCCCTCAAAGCCGATTTTCTTCAGCGTATCGGCGTAGCGCTTCTGGTCAAGGCAGTCGCCCTCGGCGTCCGGCCACATGCGCTTTTCGTCGTTGTTGTAGGGCGCGCCGCAGGGCAGGTCTTCCGTGCCGTTCAGGTGCCAGACAAAGATCTTCTTGCCGTCGGCCTTTTCAAGCGCGTCCCACGCCGAAGCCATCGCGTAGAAGTGGTACTGGTCGAGGGTCAGGCCGACCAGCGGATGGTCGACGGCCTCGACGATCGCGTAGGCGTCCTCGAAGCGGTTGATGGTCATTGCGGGCGCGCCGCAGAACTCGAGCGAGAGCTTGATGCCGTAAGGCTCGCACTTCTTGACCATTTCCTTCAGCACTGCGACCGCGTCCTCGCGGATCTCGCGGCGGGTGGGCTGGAGACCGCGCTCGGCCATGTCCATCGAGGGAACGACGACGATCATCTTGCAGCCCAGCACGTTGCAGCGGTGGATGATCTCGTCGAGCTGCGCCATGACGGCGGCCTTTTCCGCGGCGGTCTGCTTCATATTGAAGAAGCACAGCGCGTTGTAGGAGAGCATCTTCAGATGGTGGCACTGGAACCATGCGCCCATCTCTTCGATGGTGATGAGTCCGGCGGCCAGATCGCGGTCGAGACACTCGGACTGGATGTCGATGTAGTCGAAGCCGTATTTCTCACACAGCTCGAGATCCATCATGACGGTGTGCCCCTTGCAGAAGCGGTCGTTCGCTTCGTTGAAGCCGATCTTCATGGTAAAATCACTCCTTCTCTTTTCGATTCGGGTTTGAGTTCCTTCTCTCTGGTCACAAGATACCACACAATGTTTTTTCGTGCAATCGTTTTGGCGCACGTACATTTTCATGTGCATTTTATCGTCATATTGAACAAATATTTTTGCTTCATCCTTGTTACTCTGCGCTTTCTCCCATAAATGTACGCATTTTTACGTGCACGACTCGTGCATTTTACCATGCGTTTCCCTCTTTCCTTTCAGGGCAAAGGGTGGTATACTGAAAATTAAACCCAGAGAGAAGAAAAGAGAAAGAAAGGGGCTGACACAACATGGCAGTCACCCTGCAGCAGCTTGCCGAGGCCTGCGGCGTCTCGCGCGGCACGGTTGACCGCGCCCTGCGCGGCAAGCCGGGCGTGCGCCCCGAGGTCGCGGAGCGCATTCAGGAAATGGCCCGCACCATGGGCTACATCTCCCCCCGCATCCGCCCGGTCGTCGCCGAACGGCCGGTACGCATCGGCGTCGTGCTCCACACGGCGATCTCCTCCTTTGTTCAGGTGCTCGCCAGCATCGCCCGCACCTATCCCGCGCAGCAGCTTCTGCCGATCGAAACCATCGTCCGGACGCAGGACGGCGTGGACGTGCAGCACCAGCTTGCCCTGATCGACGAGCTGGTCGAGACCGAGCACATCGACGGTCTGGCGCTCATGCCGCTGGCCTCCGTCCTGATCCGCGAGCGGATCAACGAGCTGACCGCCGCCGGGATCCCGGTCGTGACGGTCAACACCGATATTTCCGATTCCAGCCGGCTGGCCTACGTCGGCGCGGACTGCATCGCCTCCGGACGGGCGGCCGCCGCCCTCATGGGCATGACCATGGGCGGCCGGGGACTTATCCTCCCCATTCTTGGCCAGCGCTCGGGACACTACGCCGACATCCAGCGGCTCAACGGCTTCGTCTCCGAGATGGCCTCCCTCTATCCCGACATCCATCTGCTCCCGCCCGCCTGCTGCTTCCTCGACCCAACGCTGGCCGAGCGCATCGTCCTGCGTGAGCTGGAGCAGAACGACCAGCTTTCGGGCGTATACCTGTCCACCGTCGGACGCGAGGGCGTGTACCGCGCCCTGCAAAAGACCGGCATGGCCGGAAAGGTGCACGTCGTCGTCCACGACATCGTCAAGGACAATCTGGAGATGATCCGGAAGGGCGTGGTCGATTTCGCGATCGGGCAGGACGTCAAAACGCAGGGCACCCTGCCGCTGCGCCTGCTGTATCAGTACCTGACCAAGCACCAGTCGCCCGAACGGCGGGACTATATCACGAATATTGAGATCAAATTCCGCTATAACCTGTCCGAAACTGACGGTTTCCTGCCGTATACATAACAAAATGCTTTCATTATTGCAATAATTGTATTTATTATTGAAGTCTGATGGATTCCAAAAATCATATGGAGGATAAAATGAAGAAGAGAAATGTATTTTTATTTCTTGGGGTATGTGTGACATTGGTAATTTTGTTAATCGGAGTTCATGTGATTCAAGAAGAAAAACGACAAGAACAAATTGTAGCCTATCTAGCTGAATCTGAAAACTTTTATGTAAAGTTTGATTTTGATAACGTTGAAAAATGCTATGATATGCTGGATAATTTAAATTATGATACTTCAAAAAGACGAGAAATTTTAGATTATGACAAAAAAGTGTACCCTGACGCATTTGCATATTATACAGCAATCAACAAACTAAACGATAGCTTGCATAGCGGATCCTATCCATCGCTGTCTAAATTAATTGAAAATATGACAATACCTACTCAAAAATTTGAATTGCTCGAAATAAATGACGAATCCATGATTGGACAATATATAAAAAGTGTAAAATCAAATCCAATGTTTAGCATTTTCAATGAAGAATATATTTATGGAAATAAATATAACCTTGATTATGGATTAACATCTTGGGGATTCGCATATGTGATTGAAACATACACCGAAATATTAGCCGACGAGCAATTTCCGTATTTGCAATAAAATATATATTACGGTATAATTAAGGCAAAATTAAGAAGAGTTAGGGGAATTGGTATGAAAAAATTTGCATTTATTTGTTTATTTTCGCTTTTCTTGTATTCCCTTACGGCCTGTCAATGTGAACATGAGTATGGAATTGGCGTCGTAAAAGTAGAACCAACATGTGCGATGGAAGGAACAAAAACATATACATGCACAAAATGTGGACAAACCAGAGAAGATACACTTCCACTTTCCGACCATATCTACAACGATGGTGTAGTAACACTGAAACCGACAACTGAAATCGAAGGACAAAAAACATATACCTGTAATGTCTGTGGGGATTCTTACATAGAAGCAATCCCGAAATTACCTAATATAGGTACAAAAGAAAATCCATATCATTTTGGTGATACGGTTACAATAGATTTCATCAGCGGTGATTCCACTAAAGATACAGGAACCGCAAAAATTCGACTAAAAAAATACTATTCGCCAGATGATATGCGCCCAATATACGAAGCGCAAAGCAAAAGCTTTCTGTCATATGCAAGGGATGACTTCGTAAACGAATGTATGCATGAAAAGGGGTATTGTGCAATAGATGTCCAGTATACCTTACTTGATTTTTCATCCAGCAAAGCATGGGCACCAGAACATTCTTTTTATTTCTATATAGTTAATAAAAATATGCAAAAGTCTATTATGTTTCCTTCTCGTGATTATATCGATTCTTACCCGGAAATATACGAGGGCGGAGATATATCGCTAAATGCAATGGGAGAATATAAGGGAGAAACCGCGTACATAATCCTTTATTACATTTCTCAAGATCCCGAATCGGATAAAGGGCAAGAGCAAGAATTATGGTTCACGCTCGATGATTAACTGCTGTAAGTTTCCCCAAAAAGCAACTCGCCATGGAGGCGGGCGGCGGAAAATACCTCAATTTCATCAAAATCGTGCTGCGCAAGCGGTAAACAAACAAAAGCAGGGCAAACACCCTGCTTTTTTTGCATAAATCAGCATCCGAACGGTCAGACTAAACCCGCATGAAATCGGGAGGAGCTGAACTTATGGCCAAACGAATCGGAACAAGCACCATCGCCTTCGACCGGCCGCCCTACATCACGTCGCATGCGGCGGTCGTGGGCACGAAGGAGGGAAACGGCCCGCTGAAGGGCACCTTCGATCTGGTCTCGTCGGACACCCACTTCGGACAGAAAACGTGGGAACTGGCCGAGGCGCGGATGCAGCGGCTGGCGATCGACAAGGCTGTCCAGAAGGCCGGGCTGAGCACGAATGACCTCGACCTCATCCTGTCGGGCGACCTGCTCAACCAGTGCGTCAGCTCGTCGCTGGCCTCGGTGAGCACGGGCGTGCCCTTCGCCGGGCTGTATGGCGCGTGCTCAACCATGGCCGAGGGTCTGGCGCTGGGCGCCTGCCTGTTCGACGGCGGCGCGGCCGACACCCTGCTGGCTGCGGCCTCGTCCCACTTCTGCTCGGCCGAGCGGCAGTACCGCTTTCCGCTGGCCTACGGCGGTCAACGCACCCCAACCGCCCAGTGGACGGCGACGGCGGCGGGCGCGGCCGTGCTCAGCGCGGCGCAGAGCAAGGTGCGTATCACCCACGCTGTGCTCGGCCGCATGGTGGACATGGGCGTCAAGGACGCGAACAACATGGGCGCGGCGATGGCCCCGTCGGCCTACGACACCCTTTCCCGCCTGTTCCGCGATCTGGGCGCGGCCCCGACCGACTTCGACCGAATCCTGACCGGCGACCTCGCCCGGGCGGGCGGCGACCTGCTGGCCGAGCTGTTCCGCCGGGACGGCGTGGACATCACCCCGACCTACGGCGACTGCGGCTCGATGCTCTACAACCCGTCGCAGGACGTGCACGCGGGCGGCTCGGGCTGTGGCTGCTCCGCCGCCGTGCTGTGCGGCCATATTCTGCGCGAAATGGAGGCGGGACGGCTGAAACGGGTGGTTTTGGCCGGTACAGGCGCGTTGATGAGCCCCATTTCGCTCCAGCAGGGGCAGTCCATCGCGGGCGTGTGCCACGCCGTCGTTCTGGAAGGAGTTTGATTCCAAAATGCAATATATTCACGCTTTTATTACAGGCGGTATCATCTGTGCCCTGTCGCAGATCCTGATCGACAAGACCAAGCTGACCCCGGCGCGGATTCTGGTGACCTACGTGGTGGCGGGCGTCGTGCTGACCGCGCTCGGCATTTACCAGCCGATCGTGGACTGGGGCGGCGCGGGCGCAACCGTTCCCCTGCTGGGCTTCGGCTACTCGCTGGCCAAGGGCGTGGCGAAGGGCGTGGCCGAGCAGGGGCTGCTGGGCGCGTTCACAGGCGGCGTGACGGGCGCCGCGGGCGGCATCGCCGCCGCGATCGTTTTCGGCTGCCTGTTCGCCCTGATCTGCCCGCCCGAGGACAAGGCCAAGGACTGAGCACGGCCTTCTCCCGCCTGAGCACAGACAAGCAGAAGCTGAGCACGATGAAACGGAGACTGAGCACGGAACGTCCGGTGCTGAGCACGGGCGCAAAAAAGAGCGGTCTGAAAACCGCTCTTTTTTGATGGATTCCTCACAGAAACCCGCCGAACAGGTGCAGGCTGAGCACGGCGAGCACGCAGCAGATCGTCCAGAGAAACAGGCAGACCTTGGTATCGTTCCACATCACGCCGCGCTCCCCTTCGGGCCGTCAAAGGTGAGCGTCGCCTTGAACAGGTCGCCGTCGATGGCCAGCTCGAACGCGCCGCCCATGCACTCGGTCAGGCTCCGCGCGATCGACAGTCCCAGACCGCTGCCCTCGCCCGCGCGGGCGGCGTCGCCCCGGACAAAGCGCTCCATCAGCTCGTCTGTGTCGATATTCAGTGCGTCCTTTGAGATGTTTTTGATTGAAATAAGCGTTTTTCCGTCCTGTTCGGACAGGTCAAGGTAGACCCGGGTGCCCGGCAGGGCGTACTTGACGATGTTGCCCAGCAGGTTGTCAAAGACCCGCCAGAGCAGGCGGCCGTCCGCCGTGATCGTGCAGTCGGGCACGCCGATGCGGATGACCGGCGACAGGCGGCTGGCCTTGAACCGCTCGCTGTACTCCCCGACCGCCTGCCGCAGCAGCTCGGCCGCGTCGGTCGGCGCAAGATCGACGTTGATGTTGCCGGTCGAGGCCTTGGAGGCTTCAATTAAATCCTCGAGCAGCTTTTTCAGCCGCAGGGACTGCCGCTCGAGCACGGCGGCGTACTCCCGCGCTTGGGCGGGCTGGAGGTCGGTCTTGCGCAGCAGATCGACATAGCTTATGATCGAGGTCAGCGGCGTTTTGATGTCGTGGCTGACGTTCGTCAGCAGCTCGGTCTTGAGCTTTTCGCTCTTCAGCCGGTGCTCGACTGCGACGGCCATGCCGTCCGAGATCGAGCCGAGGAGCTGCGCGTGTTCCCGGAAGGGGCCGTGCAGGCGCGCGGTCGGGATTTTATATTCCAGATCGCCCTGCGCCAGCCGGCGCGCGCCCTCCTGCAGCGCCGCCATCTGGTTGAGCAGCACAACAAGGCCGAACAGCACGACAGCCGAGCAGACCAGCAGCGCCAGCACGCCCTCGGCCGAAAGCCCGAAGACGATGGCGACAAACAGGTTGACGAGCGCGACCGCCAGCCCGAGCAGGCCGCCCATCCAGACGACGCTCAGATTGCCGTAAAAATCCCGGACAGCACGCACGCCGCCGCCCAGCCAGCCGAGCACCGCGCGCACACCCCGTCCGACCGCCCGCAGGGTGCGCCGCAGTCCCGCGCCGTTCCAGTGAAAGCCGGAGAGCCGCGCTTTGACCGCCCGCAGACCGTCCGAAAATCCATGCCGCTTATCAGGCGCGTCCGCGGGGTCTGCCGCCCCTTCGATCGCCAACACCGCGCCGTCGGCCTGCCGCGCCCGAACCTGCGCGTGCGCCCGTCCGGCTGCGGCGAACAGATAATAGAGCAGGGTCGTGCGCCAGAGCATCCCGGCCTTGGCGCGCACGGTGACGGTCAACAGCCAGACGAGCGCACTCAGGAAGAGCAGCGCCCCGCCCGCGCAGAGCAGCGCAAGCCGCGCCTGCCACGACCGGTAAAACCCGCTCTCACTCGTGACGCCGATGCCGAAAACAAAGGGCACGATCAGCAGGCCGGTTACGATGAGCAGCGGCCAGCGGTCAAACCGCCGCAGGACGATCTCGTCCCCGTCCGGGCGGTGGCCGCAGGCGGCGAACAGATAAACAAGGGCGGCCAGCGCGCCCAGCACGGTCAGAAGATCGACCGCGATCAGCAGACCGTTGTGCCCGGTAATCCACTGGGTCAGCCCGTACCACCAGCGCAGGCCGTCCCGCGCGGGGAAGGTGCTCTCGATGCCGTATTCAATGGACGAAACGCCGTATTGCGCCCGCGAATCCGCGTCCAGCACGACCGTCCGCACCGAACGCACCGCGTCCGTCCACGTCTGTCCCAGCGACGCGAACACCTCCCCGTCCGTACAGTACCGAATGCTGACGTTGGTGAATTGCGGTTCGAACATCTCCTGAATCTCAGTCATGCGCTGCCGCGCTTCCTCGTCGGGCGTGTTCTGCCGCGCGTCGGCGGCGAGAATCATGTAATTCTGGACGGCGGTTCCGTACCACCGGTCGATCTCCTCATAAAGCGCCATTTCGTCGGCCTCGCTCGTCCAGAAGTCCCGCCCGCTGAACAGGCCGAACTGCGCGCCGAAGACGGTCAGCAGACCGCCGCAGACCGCGCCCGCCAGACAGGCCAGCAGGAGCATAAAGGCAAGCGTCTTGACCCAGAGCGCATAGCGTCGTTTCATGACCGGTCTCCTTTCTCGAATTTATAGCCCTGCCCCCAGACGACCTTCAAATAGCGCGGGTCGGCGGGCGTGATCTCGATTTTCTCACGCAGGTGGCGGATGTGGACGGCGACCGTCGAATCGCTGCCGTAGGCCTCCTCCTTCCAGACCGCCGCGTAGATCTGCGCGGACGAGAAGACCTGCCCCGGGTGCTGCATGAGCAGGCGGAGGATGGCGTACTCGGTCGGCGTGAGCATGACCCGCTCGCCGTCGACCTCGACCTGCTTGCGCTCGTCGTCCAGCGTCACGCCGCCCAGCGTGATCGTCTTGGGACGACTTTCCGGGATCGCGCCCAGCATGGTGTAGCGGCGGAGCTGGGACTTGACCCGGGCGACCACCTCGACCGGGTTGAAGGGCTTCGTCACATAGTCGTCCGCGCCGATGGTCAGGCCGAGCACCTTATCGGTGTCCTCGCTCTTGGCGGTCAGCAGGATGATCGGGATGTTGGAGGTCTCCCGCAGCCGGGCAGTGGCCGAAATGCCGTCCAGCGCGGGCATCATAATGTCCATCAGCGCAAGCTGCACCTCGTTTTCCGCCGCGACGCGCAGCGCCTCCTCCCCGGTGTAGGCGGGCAGGACGTGATAGCCCTCGGCGGTCAGATAGATCGTCAGCGCGGCCACGATATCGCGGTCGTCGTCGCAGACCAGAATGTTATACATAGGCTCCCCCTCCGAATCGGTTCTCTTCTTTGTCCTCCCTATTGTCTCATATTCTTTTTTAAAATCAAAGGGGCAAAACGTTTAAGATTTCTTTAAGACGGGAATTGACAGCCGCCGCCCGATGGGTTACTCTTAAAGGGATAAAACACCGAATACAGGAGGATTTTGACAGATGGAAATCGGAACCAAGGGTTTTAACGAACTGACCGTCACCGAGGACAAGCTGGCCTGCAGCGTGGGCAGCGGTCTGGTCGCGGTATACGCCACGCCCATGATGATCGCGGGCATCGAGAACACTGCGGCGGCCAGCGTCGCGTCCCAGCTTCCCGAGGGCAAGACCACCGTGGGCACGCTGATGAACGTCAGCCACGTCGCGGCCACCCCGTGCGGCATGAAGGTGCATTTTGAGACCGAGCTGACCGCCGTTTCGCCCAACGGCAAGATGCTCACCTTCCGCGTCGCGGCCTACGACGAGGCCGGTCTGATCGGCGAGGGCACCCATGAGCGCGCCGTCGTCGACAAGGCACGCTTCGAAGCCAAGGCGCAGAGCAAGTTAAACGCCTGAGCCGGAAAAATACGTGAACCGGAAAACACGCGCGGCGCGGGGGAGCTTCCCCGCGCCGCATTGACAAACCGTTTGGAAATCTGATATAATAATAAAGCTGTAATGCCGCCATGGTGGAACTGGTAGACACAAGGGACTTAAAATCCCTCGCTAGCGATAGTGTGCGGGTTCGATTCCCGCTGGCGGCACCACGCAAAAGCCCCGTATTCGCATTGAATACGGGGCTTTTTGTAACTTTTTTGCCGTTTTTATTTTTGTGCATTTTGTCATATTGGCGTTTTGCCGTTTATTTGGCGTTTATTCTGAATCTATCGGCTATCCATTGTTGACGGTGCGGGTTTGTTGATTGAATGTTATCTGAATGCTGCTTGTTTTTTTGTCTGCCCTTGGTTTGCCCTCGGTTTGCCCTTGGTCTGCCGTATGACATCTTTCTTCTCTGATTTCAGAACCGTCACCCGCTCGATTATGCGTGTTTGCGCTTGGCTATGCGTAATTTTTCTTCCAGTGCATCCGCCGCTGCCGCTTCTGCTGATTGAATTTGATGCGCGTAAATATTGGCGGTTGTCGCAATCGTAGAATGCCCCAAATGTGCGGAAACCGTTTTAACGTTCACACCTGCCGCAATCAGCAAGGTTGCATTCGTATGTCGGAGGGAATGTAATGTGACCGGCGGCAAATCGTTTCTGCGAATAAATCGCGAAAACCAATTCGTCAATGTATCCGGGTGCAGCGGCTCCCCGTTCCACTTGGTAAACAATCTGCCGGTTTCGTGCCACTGATCGCCTATTTGCAGCCGGTGTTCCTGTTGATACAAACGGTGTGCTTTAAGCATCGTCAGTACACCATCTGACAGTTTCAGCACACGGTGCGAACTGATATTCTTGGTTTCATCTTCAAATACGTCCTTATGCGGCACGTATAAAGACGAGCGGCATACCGTCAATAGACCTCTATCAAAATCTATATCTTGCCATTCCAGCCCGCACAGCTCCCCTCTACGCAACCCCAGATACAGTAGAAGTGTAATTGCCACACAATACTGCTCCGGCTCGTCCTGAAGGGCTTCCAGCAGCTTTACCGTTTGTTCTTCATCCAAATACTTTGCTTCCTTCCGCGCGATTTTAGGCGGGTCTACGCGCTCGCACGGGTTCGAGAAAATCACCTGCCATTTGACCGCCGTTGAAAGGATCGTTGAAATCAACCGGTGATGGTGCTGAATCGTATTTCCACTTAACTTTCCATTCGATGCAACAGGGTCAAATACTGTTTCGAGCGGGACAGCAAGCGCGTCTGCAATCCGCTGCGCATTTTTTGTGTATACACCTGTTCCGTTTTTGATTAGCGTGGAAACTTTAGCGACCGTTACACCGCTCTTCCTTGCAAGCTCAGCCTGTGACATACCGCGCGAATGCAGCAGCTCAGACAGCGTATTTTGAGCGCGATAGCGCGTCACAGTCCGCACGCCGGGTTCTTCCAGATTCGCGTAAAACGACATCAAATGATGCGGTTGCAGCTTGTCCAGCCGAATGTGGCCAATTGCGGCGTTGATACGCGGCATCATTTTTCGATAACCCGCAATTGTAGTTGGCCTGAGCTGCTTTTCCGCATAGTCAGCGAACCACAGTTCAGCGAAATCCGCAAAACGGATTCCTCCGTCGAGCACCTGTCCTCTGCGGCACCGCTCTTCAAACAGAACTGCTTCCCGCTCAACAGCCTTTGTAATCTGGCGCTGCGTCATACCCGGTTCCGGTCGCCAAGTCTCCTGCTTTCGGATTTGCTTTCCGTTGACGTCATAACCGCAAGAAACTGTAATGCGGTAGCAATCTCCGCGTTTCTGAATGCTCGCCATAGCTTGTCACCCCTTTAGAACGGAATATCGTCATCCGTAAAATGTATCCGTCGGCTTCGGTTCTGCTCAATCTGGCAGTTTTCCCATGCGATACGCATATCCTGAAGTGTTTTCCGGGTACGATCATCTGTCACGCCGTCAAGCATTTCATTTATTTTCTGATATGCAGATATAAAATCAAATAAATGCTTGTCCTCACACGTGATATTGATCTGGTACGTCTCTATTCTGTCCAATGTATCCGGGTGCTGATCCTGCCTAACATCACAACAAATTTCGATATTTCCATACCCGCTCGATTCCCCATTGATAAATCGTCCAGCATCCAGTTTCATTGACGGTAATTGCATCATGACCGAAAACAAATCTGCATAGGTTTCCATTCGAACGGGTTTCTGCACATCCTCTCCCAACAATTCACCAATGGAAACATGAAGCGCATTTGCAATGGCTTCTATATTGGCAAGCGTCGGATTGCCTGCACATCTTTCGTAGTTTTGCAAAGTAGTAATGGAAATACCCGAGACTTTAGCTAACGCTTCCTGTGTCATTTCCGGTTTCTGGTTCTTCCGGAGTCGTCTCAAATTTTCTGCGAATCTTTCTTGCGTATTCACACATATCACCTCCTGTCTCTTATTCTACACTAAATATATTGTTGTTGTAAATAATATAATATGTGAAAGTAAATAAAATGTTGGTGTTGTGATTTTGTCCGTTTCACTGTATGATAGATGCATGGGATCCCACATTAAATATTTTTTTGGAGGAAACTATGAATAATCTCGACATTCGTGATGAAATCCGCACTTCTGGCCTGCGTTTCTGGCAGGTTGCAGACGCACTCGGTCTAAACGACGGCAACTTCTCCCGCAAGTTGCGGCACGAGCTGTCTGACGCGGACAAGGCCAAAATCCGCACCGTCATCCGCAAATTGGCCAGCGAGCGGGAGGACTGACCATGCCTGCCCGGATGCGGTTTGTTGCGGATGCTTACGCGGAGCTAAAGCGGCTCGATCCAAACACGGCGTATTCGCTCAATTACGTGCGCAACCTTGTGCGCACTGGGCTTGTCCCAAGCGTTTCGGTGGGGCGGCGTCGGCTTGTGAATCTGGATGCGCTGTTAGATGCGCTCGATCATCCGGAGAGGTTGCAGCTTCCTGTGGAGCATACTGCCGCGCACGGGATTCGGAGAGTGGGTGATGTGCGAACGTGAGCCGTCGGAAGAAGAAACCCTTCGCGCCATGGCTGAGCGCTGAGAAAAATTTTCGAGACCGGCAATTCATTCAATTGACCCTCTCCATGTTGACGCACCCGGCTTATCACAGCCTGTCCGGCGCCGCAGTTAGGGTTTACCATGCTATGCTCCTGGAAGCACGAGGAAAACCCAATTTCAGGTTTCCAGAACAAGCATTCAGCCGATATGGATTGCCGCGAAACACCGCACGAAATGGGATTAAATGCCTGATTGATGCAGGATTCATTGAGGTCATTGAGCAGAATTGGACGCTGCGGAAACCCAATCTCTACGCTTTCTCTACCAAATGGTACGCACGCGGTCAAAACATTTCGGCTCCCCCAAAACCGGTCTCACCTGCCACCCAAAAAGAGGAACGATCGTAGAGAAAACGTAGAGGGCTTGCCCCATTTTGGGGCAACCAGTGAATTCAACACCGGCCAAATGCCCACCCATTTTGGGTGCCCTTATATATTATACCAAGATGGTACGATCTCTCAGCGTATCGATTTAGGTTTTCAGACAGGCTTTTCGGTAGATTTTCAGGCGGGCGCTGCGATTTTTTTACACGATACGCGCGCGAACAACGACTTTTAGACGTGAGCGGGAATTTACTCCCGCTCGCTGTTCTATCCACTGGATAGTTTGACTCATGACCACCGCTCTTCAGAAACGGCCTGCTTGTTATCGTTCGTGTCCCCTCGGGCGGGATAGAGTAACGCTATGATCCATCGATTTTTGGTGTTTATCTGGTGCTTATGGCGTTTATCTGGCGTTTGCGTGCATTCTTTTGTATCATTCATAAATCACAAAAATCGAACTTAAACTCAATATTACATCTTATTTCATTCGAAATTTTAACTAATTTTTGCACATTGCAGTCACATATCGGGACTTAAAATCCCTCGCTAGCGATAGTGTGCGGGTTCGATTCCCGCTGGCGGCACCAAACACACCCGCTGTCCTTCCGGACGGTGGGTGTGTTTTTTTCGTTCCCGCCGCGCCCCTTTACAAACGGGCGCGCATCGGCTAAAATTGAGATAAATCCCACCGCCAAAGGACGATGCTTTTTATGGAACAGGAACCGGTACACAAGCGCCGCGTGCGCTACAAGGGCACGCACCCGCGCACCTACGCGGAAAAATACAAGGAGCGTGACCCCGAAAAATACAGCGAGGACGTCGCCAAGATCATCCAGAGCGGCAAGACCCCGGCCGGCATGCACATCCCGATCCTCGTTGACGAGATCCTCGATTTTCTCCGGATTCGCCCCGGGCAGATCGGTCTGGACGCGACGCTGGGCTACGGCGGCCACTCCCGTCGGATGCTCGAGCAGCTCGAGGGGCAGGGTCATCTTTACGCCACCGACGTCGATCCGATCGAGTCTGAAAAGACCCGCGCCCGGCTGGCCGCGCTGGGCTACGGCCCCGAGATCCTGACCATCCGGCGCATGAACTTCGCCCGGCTGGACGAGGTCGCCCCGGACGTCAAATTCGACTTCGTACTGGCCGATCTGGGCGTATCCTCCATGCAGATCGACAATCCCGCGCGCGGCTTCACCTTCAAGCAGGACGGCCCGCTCGACCTGCGGCTCGACCCGAGCGCGGGCGTGCCCGCCGCCGTCCGTCTGCGCGAGCTGGACTACCGCGAGCTGTGCGGTATGCTGGTCGAAAACGCCGACGAGCCCTACGCCGAGCAGATCGCCCGCGAGATCCTGCGCACCTACAAAAAGGGCGGGCAGATCGAGACCACCAGGGAGCTGGCCGCCGTCATCGCGCAGGCGCTCTCCTTCCTGCCCGCCAAGGAGCGGAAGGAAACGGTCAAAAAATCCTGCCAGCGCACCTTCCAAGCTCTGCGCATCGACGTCAACAGCGAGTTCGAGGTGCTCTACGCCTTTCTCGAAAAGCTGCCCCGCGTGCTGAAGCCGGGCGGACGCGCCGCCATCCTGACCTTCCACTCGGGTGAAGACCGGCTGGTCAAGCAGGCCTTCAAGCAGGGCGTGCACGAGGGCGTTTAC
This sequence comes from Butyricicoccus pullicaecorum, assembly GCA_021531865.1. GTDB lineage: Bacteria > Bacillota > Clostridia > Oscillospirales > Butyricicoccaceae > Butyricicoccus. The sequence goes on from JAFBIW010000015.1 coordinate 40,709, forward strand.
GCCGACGCCGCCCGCGAGGTCATCCGCCCCTCGGCCGAGGAGTGCTTCCGCAATCCCCGCGCACGCTCGACCAAGCTGCGCTGGGCCATCCGTTCCGACTGCCCGGCCGACTGAGACCGGACGGGAACCCGACAGAAAAAGAGAAGGAGAACGAAAACGATGAAGCAGTATGATTGGACGGGCCGAAGCGGCTTCGGCGTATTCCTCGAAAGCGGCGGCTGGCGCATCGCCTACCACGCCTATGACGAGGCGGTCAACGGCCCCTCGGCCGTCAAAAACTGGGGCATGCATCTCGATTCGGACGAGATGTTCGTCCTGCTCGCGGGCAGCGCCGTGCTGGCCGTCAAGTCGGACGCGGGCGAGGTGCGCACCGCGCGGCTGATCCCGGGCGACGTCTCCCTCGTCGAGACCGGCGAACGTCACATCCTCGCCCTGACCCCAGGCGCGCGCGTGCTGATCGCTGAGAACCGCAACATGGACAACAGCCGCACCGAACCGGCGGATGACAGCGAGATCGCGCAGGTCGTCCGCGCCCTCCAGGCGGACTGATCCGCCTGGCGCTTTTCCGGTTCATCAGGTAAAAGCAGAAATATTTGCATTTTAACCACTTAATTTCCGAAATATTTTCTGAATTTGATATTTCAAACCGGATAAAACCGCAAAATTTTCTGTTTTGCAGAAAAATCCCCGGAAGCGCCCGTGCCCGGCGGACAAACGGCGATTTGTCCTTACGACGCGCACAATTGTTTGTCTGGTGCGGTCATTTTCTCACGATCCGCGCAAAACGTTCGGAAAATGGGTCGAAATCATAGGCAATTCCCACAATTGACTTTCCGAAAAGCAAAGATTATAATAAGCGCATACAAAGACGATGACGTCTGACCCTAGCTCGTGCTATGGTCAGACGTTTTTGTTATTTTGAAAGGGGTAAAACAAACATGATGGACATGATCTCGAACCTGAACGGTTTGATCAACGGCTGGGTCTGGGGCCCGCCCATGCTCGTGCTGATGGGCGTCGTCGGCGTGCTGATGACCGGCCTGACCGGCGTATTCCAGCTCCGCCACATCGGCCACTGGATGAAGAACACCATCGGCGGCATCTTCCGCAACAAGCACGTCACCCAGCACACGGAAGACAAGTCGATCTCGCAGTTCCAGTCGCTGTGCACCGCGCTGGCGGCGACCGTCGGCACCGGCAACATCGTCGGCGTCGCGACCGCGATCGCGACCGGCGGCCCGGGCGCGGTCTTCTGGATGTGGGTCATCGCCTTCTTCGGCATGATGACCAACTATTCCGAGAACGTTTTGGGCATCTTTTACCGCCGCAAGAATGAGGTGGGCGAATGGTCGGGCGGCGCGATGTATTATCTGCGCGACGGTCTGGGCGCGAAGCCGGGCTGCAAGGCGATCGGCGCGGTGCTGGCCGCTCTGTTCTCCTGCTTCTGCTTCCTCGCTTCCTTCGGCATCGGCAACATGACGCAGGTCAACTCGATTTCGAGCAACATGAAGTCGGCCTTCGGCCTGCCGACCTGGGTCACCGGCGTGATCGTTATGATCGCGGTCGGCGCGGTCGTTCTGGGCGGCCTCAAGCGCATCGCTTCGGTCACCGAGAAGATCGTTCCCTTCATGGTCGTCCTGTACATCGCGGGTTCTCTCATCATTCTGGTCACCCACTTCAACATGCTGGGTGAAATCTTCATTTCGATCTTTAAGAGCGCGTTCGGCCTGTCGGCGGTCGGCGGCGGCGTCATCGGCTTCGGCGTCAAGCAGGCGGTCGTCATGGGCATGAAGCGCGGCGTCTTCTCGAATGAGGCCGGTCTCGGCTCCTCGGTCATGGTTCACTCGAACTCCAACGTCGAAGAGCCGGTACAGCAGGGCATGTGGGGCATCTTCGAGGTCTTCGCGGATACCATCATCGTCTGCACCCTGACCGCCATCTCGATTCTGGCTTCGGGCGACATTGATCTGGCGACCGGCCACGTCATTGAAGGTGTCGATCCCTCCTCGCTGGCTTCCTCGGCCTTCGGCGCCATATTCGGCAAGCCGGGCGAAATGTTTATTGCCGTTGCCATCCTGCTCTTCGCCTTCTCTACCGTCCTCGGCTGGAGCCACTACGGCAGCAAGGCCTGCGAGTTCCTGCTCGGCCTGAAGGCGACCACGGTCTATAAGATCGTCTTCACCGTCGCGACCTTCGGCGGCGCGGTCATGGGCCAGAATCTGGCTTGGGACATCGCGGACACCCTGAACGGCCTGATGGCGATTCCGAACCTGATCGGCGTGCTGGCCCTGTCGGGCACGGTCGCGGCAATCACCAAGAACTATGTCGACCGCACCTTCCACGGCAAGAAGGTCAAGCCCATGCTCTCGGCCTTCGACGACGTGCAGGCCGAGCAGGAGGATTCCCTCCGCGCACACAGCGGTGTGCTGGCGAACAGCCGCGGCTGAGTCTCCTGGATACAAAAAAGCTCCGCTTTTTGGGCGGGGTTCGTAAAACAGTTAAACCGGCCTATGGTTACGATCATAGGCCGGTTTTTATGTTATGCACTGGCGCGGCAGCACCCAGGGCTCCCTTGTGTAAAGGGAGCTGTCAGCGAAGCTGACGGAGGGATTGCTTTACCGCAGCATCGATATACTCACAAACTCCACAGAAATTTCTGCCGACATCGTTGTTGGGAATACGGATGACTCTCAGACCATATCCCTCCAGAAAAGCGGTGCGGTCTGCATCTTTTTTGATGTTTCTATCCTCATAGTGTTGAGAACCGTCCAACTCAATGACAAGCTTTGCTTCTGCGCAATAGAAGTCAGCGATATATTTTCCCAACACCTTTTGTCTGGAAAAACGGACAGGGTAGGACCGCAGAAAATCATACCATAGGTGCCGTTCTTCCTTGGTCATTTCTTTTCGCAGCTGTTTTGCCAAAGGAACCAACTGCTTATTGTGCTTTGGCTGCATGACAATCCCTCCGTCACGGCTTACGCCGTGCCACCTCCCTTTACACAAGGGAGGCTTTGGTGCTGCGCAAAATTGCAGACCGTACAGTACACCGAAAGGTGTATAGAAGTGCGCTCTTTATCAGTTCAACAAATTGTAATTTGTAGAGTTACTTCTCTCTACATTTAATGCCATAGTTTCCTCGACTTCCAGAGTCATATCCACGATATATTTCATGTTTAATTCCATCTATAACAACTTCATCATCTGCAGTAAATTCATATAAAAATCCGTTATCTTCACAATATTTGATAATTGCCTGCTGTGCTTTTGCAACAGTAGGATAAACAGTGCTATCTTCATAAGGAATCCAAATAGATTTTTTAAACAATTTCAACATGATAATAACTCCTTTCAATGTTTGTAAATTCAAGTTTATCGGTCTGTTTAATCATATCATATGGCTACAATATATACAAGAACAGTCCCGGCAGACATTACTGCCGGGACTGAAACTGTTTTACGGACACCCACCTTTACGCGGAGCTTTTCTTTTTTGGATTCTGATCAGCGGGCCAGACCGATCGGAGAGAACAGGGCGTACATGCCCGCCATGATGACAAAGGGAAGACCTCTGATACTTTTTTGATTCGATACTCGTTTGTTCCGAAACGCACAAGAAATCAATCCTCTGCTTAAAATGAAACAAATGATCCTGCTGATTTTTATGTGCGTAGAAATTTTTTATCATTTGTTGTTGGAAATGTACATTTTATTTGTCTATTTAATTTGATATTATAATCTAAAGTTTTCGGAATGTTTATAAGAACTATAACAAAGTCAAAAATGCGTAAATATGCTCTTAAATCGTTTGACCTTTCATGAAAGTGTGAAGTTCCGCCATGACGACAAAACAAAAAACAACAATCGGAGTCACGCTCGCGGCGTTTTTGGCAGTCGGCGCTTATGCGTTTTTATGCTGGTATCAATGGCTGTGCGGCACACCGGCGTTCCGGTATCTGTGGGATCTTTACCTTCCGATCACCTACACCGACACCGCGCGGGTCTACACACACGGTCAGAATACCATCGCGTTTGCGCCGGTTTCGGAGGGAACACAGGTCACTTTCACCCTGTTTCCCTATCAGGAAAAGACCTTCACTGTTCGAAAGATCAATGCGCACGCGCAGGTATATGACGCGGACGGGCAGCTCTGTCTGGACGGCACATGGGACGGCGAAACGCTGATCGACCCGCAGACCGGCGAGACCGATTCCGACTTCGCCTTCGAGGAATTGTCCGATTATCCGGGCGCTTCCAAGGCGCTGATTTTGTACACTTTGGAACAAGACTGCCAGCGCGGACGGTCAGGCATCGGCCACGCGCTCGGCACAGCTGTTTTCCTCTATATTATGAGTATCCTCTTTGTCTTTTCGCCCGCGCCGAATGTCCAGAAAATGAACAAACGCCATCCGGCACTGCCCAAATTTTACGTGGCTGTATACACGACAATCTTTCTGATCGCGTTTCTATTCATCCTGATCTGGGGTGTTAGCTGAACGCGGCCAAATTACAATTTTATGAAAAAATACAAGGCGAGTGGACACAATGTTCCCTCGCCTTGGCTTTTCCGGAAAGAGAAAGCGGAGCGTATCAACCGAAGTGCTTTTCGTTGTAGTCATGCACGGCCTTGAACGCCGCCCAGATGTTCTCGGCCTTGGTGTCGACGCTGCCGCCCGCACGAATACCACACAATCGGCAACACCGAATTCGTCTGGCTCCACCTCGACGGCGCCAACACCCCGGCCTTCTACCAACAGGTCACCGCCCAGCAGAACGGCTTCGTCTTCGATCTGCCCCATGCCGCCGAGCTCCGCGACCGCATCTTTGAGCTGGTCTACGCCTGCCGCAACGACCAGCTCCCGAACGAATCCCGCCTGTCCTACGCCCTCTACGGCATCCTCATCACCCTGCTCTCGGGCGGCGGCCCGTGCGGCCAAGGGCAACAAGGCCTACGAGAACACCATCTTCCTCGGCTTCAACGGCGACAAGTCCGCTTGTGAGTCCATTCTGGCCGGTGAGGAGACCATGTCCGTTGCACAGGAAGCCTACAACATGGGCTATCTGGCGGTCGAGGCCGCTGTCAAGCAGCTCAATGGTGAGACGCTGGATTCCTTCATCGACTCCGGCTGCTCAGTTGTCACCAAGGACAACGCGCAGGCCCGTATGGACCAGCTTGCAGGCTACCTGAAGTAATCCGGAACACAGCAAAGACTTTTTTCAGACGTCCCGGTCTCTCATTTTCATTGTGAAACCCACACTTTTCTCAGATTTTCTTCTCTAACCGCCGGGTCGAACCAACCCGGACCCGGGCTTAACCACCCCGGACTGCGGGCCTAACCACCCCGCTTTTCGTCCAAACCAACCCGAATCTCCGGGCCTAACCACCCCGAAAAAGTGAGCCGATCCCACCGGGACCGGCTCTTTTTCTTTGCATATACCGATGTACGAGATTTTACTGCTCAAACCGGCGGCCGCCCATGATGTCCGAGATCTGGTCGCGGGCATTCATCAGATAGGGCATCAGATGGGCAAGGTAGCTGTCGCTCATGCGGATGAGGGGCGCGCTGATCGACAGCGCCCCGCAGGGCTGGCCGGTATAGTCGTGGATAGCCGCCGCGATGCAGCGCACGCCCAGCTCGTTTTCCTCGTTGTCAAAGGCGCAGCCCCGGCGGCGGATGGCGTCCAGCACGTCGCGCAGGCGCTCGCGCGTGACGATCGTATGGGGCGTGTAGGCCTCGATCGTGCTCGCGTCCCAGATGCGGTCGACCTCCTCGTCCGGCAGGCAGGCCATGATGGCCTTGCCCACGCCCGTGCAGTACATCGGACGGCGCATGCCGATGCGCGAGAACATGCGGATCGCCCCGTTCTGCGCCTCGACCTTATGAACGTACACGATGTCCGTGCCCTCGGGCACGACCAGATGCACGGTCTCTCCCACGGTGTGCGCCAGCTCCTCCATCGGCCCGCGCGCCACCTGCACCAAATCGAGATTCTCGACCACCTGCCCCGACAGGGCGTACAGCCGGGTAGTCATGCAGTAGTTGCCGGTGGCCTCGTCCTTGCGCACGTAGCCGCGCGCCGCCATCGCCGCCAGCATCCGGTGCACCGTGCTCTTGTGCAGGCCGGTGCGCTCGGTCAGCGTATGGATGGAAAGGCCGTCGCGCGCGCCGCACAGGCACTCCATAATGTCAAACGCGCGGTCAAGCGACTGGACCGGCGATGTCTTTTCCGCCATAGGGACTCCTTCTTTCTGTTTTACAATATGAAACTATGTTTTAATTTTAACAGAACTCCCCAAAAACTGCAAGGGATTTTTGGCAGGTTACAGCCGAAAAACTGCTTGCATTTTTGTCAAATGAGACTATAATAAGAATCAGAAAGAGCGAAAATTAAAACGATGTTTCGCATTATGAAACGACATTTTTTCGGAGGTATTGGAACATGGATCAGCTCACTCAGAAGATTTCCGAGATCGGCGTCGTACCGGTCATCAAGCTCAACAACCCCGAGCGCGACGCAGCGAACCTGGCCAAGGCCCTGTGCGAGGGCGGCGTTCCCGTCGCTGAGGTCACCTTCCGCGCGGCCGGCGCTGCGACCGCCATCCGCCTGATGAAGGAAGCCTGCCCCGACATGATCGTCGGCGCCGGCACCGTCCTGACCACCGCTCAGATCGACGAGGCGATGGCCGCGGGCGCGCAGTTCATCGTCACCCCGGGCATGGACCCCGAGCTGGTCGCTTACTGCCAGGCAAAGCAGCTCCCCATCTTCCCCGGCTGCACCACCCCCACCGATTACCATACCGCTTACAAGTTCGGCCTCGAAGTCCTGAAGTTCTTCCCGGCTGAGCAGTCCGGCGGCCTCGACAAGATCAAGGCCATGAGCGCGCCCTTCCCGATGTTCAAGGTCATGCCGACCGGCGGCATCGGCCTGAAGAACCTGGGCACCTACGCCAAGAGCCCGATCATCGCGGCCTGCGGCGGCTCCTACATGGTCAAGGCTGACCTGATCGACGGCCAGAAGTGGGACGAGATCGCCGATCTCTGCCGCCAGTCCGTCGAGATCGTCAAGGAGGCCCGCAATGGCTGAGTTCTCTCTGGCGCACATCGGCATCAACGCCGAGAATGAGGCCGAGGCCGCCAAGGCTGCCGACCTGTTCTGCACCCTGTTCGGCTTCCCGGTCAAGGCGGGCAACAGCTCGATCTTCGCCGGCACCGGCATCGAGGTCATGAAAAGCCCCTATCTGGGCAAGAACGGTCACATTGCCATCGGCACCCCCGACGTTGCGGCCGCCAAGGCCGAGCTCGAGGCGCGCGGCTTCACCTTCCGCGCCGACTCCGCCAAGTACAAGGCGGACGGCCGCCTGAACGCCATCTACCTGACCGACGAGATCTGCGGCTTTGCGATCCATCTGGTCGGCAAGGCGTAAAACCCCTTATTTTGTTGAAAATACGTTACCACCATTCCCATACACCACATATTTAAGGAGGATATCCAATGAAAGTTGTGACCTTCGGCGAGATCATGGTTCGTCTGCAGCCCTACAACTACGAGCGTTTCGTACAGGCTGACCATCTGGAGTTCACCTTCGGCGGCGGCGAGGCAAATGTTGCCGTTTCTCTGGCGAACTACGGCCTTGACGCGGCCTTCGTCACCAAGCTGCCCGCGCACGCCATCGGCCAGTGCGCTGTCAACTCCCTGCGCCGCTACGGCGTAGATACCAGCATGATCACCCGCGGCGGCGACCGTGTCGGCATCTACTACAACGAGAAGGGCGCTTCTCAGCGCGGCTCGGTCTGCATCTACGACCGTGCGCATTCCGCCATTCAGGAAGCGACCACCGCTGACTTCGACTGGGACGCCATCTTCGAGGGCGTCGACTGGTTCCACTTCACCGGCATCACCCCGGCGCTGGGCGAAAACGTCGTTGAAATCTGCCGCGAGGCCTGCAAGGCTGCCAAGGCGCACGGCGTCAAGATCTCCTGCGACCTGAACTACCGCGGCAAGCTGTGGACCCGTGAGCAGGCCCGCGCTGCCATGACCGACCTGTGCCAGTATGTTGACGTCTGCATCTCCAACGAGGAGGACGCCAAGGACGTATTCGGCATCGAGGCCGAGGCGACCGACATCTACGCCGGCGAGATCAACCGCGAGGGCTACAAGTCCGTTGCCAAGCAGCTTGCGGACAAGTTCGGCTTCGAGAAGGTTGCCATCACCCTGCGTGAGTCCCACTCCGCGTTCGACAACGGCTGGAGCGCCATGCTCTACGACGTTGCGTCCGGCGAGTACTGCTTCTCCAAGAAGTACGAGCTGCACATCATCGACCGCGTCGGCGGCGGCGATTCCTTCGGCGGCGGCCTGATCTACTCCCTGCTGACCGGCAAGTCCACGCAGGAAGCGGTCGAGTTCGCAGTTGCGGCTTCCGCGCTCAAGCACTCCATCGAGGGCGACTACAACATGGTCACTGTCGCTGAGGTCGAGAAGCTGGCCGGCGGCGACGGCTCGGGCCGTATCCAGCGCTAAAAAACCAACCACCAACCACTGCTTATCTCTCTTTCACTTCTATTTCACCTATTTCACTCCTATTTCACTCAATTTTAGCGATCCATATCTCCTTTTAATCCATGTTGGGAGCACTCGGCTCCCACGGAAAACATCCCTTTGAAACGGAACGCCCCTGCCTGTCCGGACCACAGGCAGGGGCGTTCTGTTTTTGCGAAAACGGACGAATTGCCGCAAAAAAGAGGGCGCTGCCCGACTTGACAGCACCCTCTCCCACCCGTATAATATAGGTGTGGAGCAAACCTTACGGTTGGCCCGAGAAAAGCTTATTTGGTTAGAATAAACCGCTCTCTAGCCCAGAGCGGTTTATTTCTTTATGGCCCGAATGATCTCGAGAACAACGACCAAACTTAAAAAGATGTAGATCGTCTCCATAAAACCACCTCCTTTGCAGGAGTGTGGCCAACCGCTCTATTGCTCTTACCTCGGATTATACCATATTTCTTCCTTATTTGACAATCACAGCGTAAAAAAATCCCCGGAAACATCGGTTTCCGGGGATTTCTTTTATGTCTCTCACGACCCGCGCTGCCGGACGGCCGCGAGGCTGCGCGGCCGTCTTTGGGATGCAGGGGCTTATGCCTGCTTTATGGGAAATGGGAGGTTTCCGCAGACAGCAGGCGCGGGACGGATCGGTCGATGGAAAAAATCGAGCTTACTTGCCCGCCTTGGCGGCGCGGATGGCTTCGATCATCATCGGAACAACCTTGAACAGGTCGCCGCAGATGCCGTAGTCCGCTACGTCGAAGATCGGCGCAGACTCGTTCTTGTTGA
>JAFBIW010000016.1 GCA_021531865.1 Butyricicoccus pullicaecorum
AGTTTCTACCACCAGCTTTTTGAATTCTGGTGCGTATTTCTTGTTTGGTATTCCTTTTGGCATAACAAAACACCCCACTTGTTAGTTAGTATTATATCATACCGTCTAACAAATGGGGTGCAGTTCATTTGCCATGCTTTTTTGTGTCTGATTTTCACTTGACCTCGGGCAGCTTGAGCTTGTCGAGGTCGGCCTTGACCGGGCCGCAGCCCGCGCACTTGGCGCAGTCGTGCATACAGGCCAGCGGGTCGTCGGCCTCGTCGTCGTCGCGGCACAGGGTCAGGACGGTGGTGTCGCCCTGCCGCTCGCCCACGAGGAACCTGGCGACAGCTTCCTCCGCGCTGCCGGTCACGCCGGGGACGATGACGACGCCCAGCATTTCGAGGGCGTTGCGCGAGGCGATGCCCAGCTCGCCGCAGATCAGTACGTCAACGCCGTACTGACCGACGAAATTCAGCATATGGATGTGTCCGTCGCCCGGGCAGTCGACGAGCTGCTTTTCAAGCGGCACGCCCTTTTCGACCGTGATGACGAGGTACTGCGGACATTCGCCCAGCCGGGCGGCGACATTGCCGCCGTCGTAGGCCACTGCAATTTTGATCATACGGCTCAGTCCTCCAGCAGCTTTTCGAGCACGTCGGTCGCGCCGCGCAGGGACTCGGGCAGCTTGGCGTCCTCGATCGCGCCCGCGTCAACCGCCTCGGCCAGCTTGGGGTCGATCGGCAGCTTGGCCAGCACGGGCAGGCCGTATTCGGCCGCGACCGCGTCGACCTTGCTCTTGCCGAAGACCTCGATGTGCCTGCCGCAGTCGGGGCACTCCAGATAGCTGTAGTTTTCGATGACGCCGAGCAGCGGAATGTTCATCATCTTGGCCATCTTGACCGCCTTGCCCACGATCATGGAGACCAGATCCTGCGGGGAGGTCATGACGATGATGCCGTCGACCGGGATGGACTGGAAGACGGTCAGGGGCACATCGCCCGTGCCGGGGGGCATATCGACGAACATAAAGTCAACGTCCTGCCAGATGACGTCCGCCCAGAACTGCTTGACGGTCTCCGCGATGATGGGGCCGCGGTAGATGACCGGGTCGTCGGCGTGGGGCAGGAGGAAGTTGACCGAGATCATGTCGATGCCGGTGGCCGAGGTCTTGGGGTAGATGCCCTCCTCGCAGCCCTCCAGCTCGCCCGACAGGCCGAAGGTCTTGGGGATCGAGGGGCCGGTGATGTCAGCGTCGAGGATGGCGGAATGATAGCCGCGGCGGGTCATCGCGACGGCCAGCATGGAGGTGACGAGCGACTTGCCGACGCCGCCCTTGCCCGAAACAACGCCGATGACCTTCCGGATGGAGGACAGCTTGTTGGGCGCGACGAGCAGGCTTTTCGGCTCGCCGCAGTTGGAAGAACAGGATTCGCAGTTATGCGAGCAGCCCATGGGTAAACAACTCCTAACGATTCATAGATATCAATAGTATACCGCAAAGCGCCCGCTGAATCAATGGAGCGGACGCAAAAAAAACGGCACAGCCGGAGGGCTGCGCCGTGTCGGGGGCGGGTTTTAGTCGGCGGGTTCGCCGCGGTGGGCGCGCCGCGCGTCGTTGTGGGCGCGGATGCGGGCGAAGGTCTCCTCGCTCAGGATGTGCTCGATGCCGCAGGCGTCGGCCTCAGCGGTCTCGGGGGAAACGCCCAGACCGATGAAGTATTCGGTCAGCAGGCGGTGGCGGTCATAGATGCGCTCGGCAATCTCCGACCCGGTCGGGGTCAGGGTGATTGCGCCGTGGTTGACCTCGATATAGCCGTTTTCCCGCAGGCGCTTCATGGCGGTCGAGACGCTGGGCTTGGAGAAGCCGAGCGCGCCCGCAATGTCGATCGAGCGAACCATGCCGTTTTTCTGCGAGAGTATGAGGATGGTTTCCAGATAGTCTTCGGCGGATTTTTGGATGCGCAAAGGAGCGTCCCTCCCGTTCTGGTTTGGCGATTGGCCGCGTATCGCGGCCGGTGCTTATAGCATAGCATATTTTTGGGGAATATGCAAATTTTCCCCTTGACAATGAAAGTTAGTCGTGGTAAACTCTACAGTGCAATGAAAGTTAGTTAAAACTAACAGAAATGAGAGGAAGATCGTATGCCGCTGAGCTTTGCACAGCCGGGACAGACCGGCGTGATCCGCAGGATCACCGGGCGGGATGAGGCCCGCCGCCATTTGGAAAATCTAGGCTTTGTCGCCGGGGAACAGGTGACCGTCATCTCTGAGCTGAACGGCAGCCTGATCCTCCAATTGCGGGACGGACGGGTTGCGCTTGACCGCGCGCTGGCCGCCCGGATTCTGGTCGCATAAACAGGAGGGAGGAAAACCGAATGAAAACGCTGCGGGAACTGAAGCCGGGCGAGACCGGCACGGTCGTGCGCCTGCACGGCGCGGGGCCGGTCAAGCGCCGGATCATGGACATGGGTCTGACCAAGGGCGTGAGCGTCCTCGTGCGCAAGGTCGCGCCGCTGGGCGACCCGATCGAGGTCTCAGTGCGCGGGTATGAGCTGTCGCTCCGCCGCGCGGACTGCGAAATGATCCAGATCGACTGACAACACCGACAAAACGGCCGGAAACGGCCCTTTTATTTGACACAAAGGTTAGTTAAAGCTAACTAAAAAAGGAGGAGCTTATGGGGATTCAGATCGCCCTTGCGGGCAATCCGAACTGCGGCAAGACCACCCTGTTCAACGCGCTGACCGGCTCGAGCCAGCACGTCGGCAACTGGCCGGGCGTCACCGTGGAGAAGAAGGAGGGCAGGCTGCGCGGCCACGCGGACGTGACCGTGCAGGATCTGCCGGGCGTGTATTCGCTCTCGCCCTACACGCTGGAGGAGGTCGTCGCGCGCGACTATCTGGTCGGCGAGAAGCCGGACGCCATCCTGAACATCGTGGACGCGTCCAATCTGGAGCGCAATCTGTACCTGACCACCCAGCTGCTTGAGCTGGGCGTGCCGGTCGTCGTCGCGCTGAATATGATGGACGTCGTGCGCAAGCAGGGCGGCGTGATCGACGTCGCCGGTCTGTCCCGGGCGCTGGGCTGTCCGGTGGTCGAAATTTCGGCGCTGCGCGGGGAGCACTGCGTCCAAGCGGCTGAGGAGGCCATCCGCGCGGCACAGGCCGGGCAGGCCGCAAAGCCGCAGCGGTTTGACGATGCGCTTGAGGACACGCTCGGGCAGATCGAAGCGCTGGTTTCGCCCTGCTGCCCGCCTGCGCAGGCGCGCTGGTACGCGGTCAAGTATTTTGAGCGCGACAGCCGCGCGAAGCTCGACGGCCTGACCGACGCCGTGCAGGCCAAGATCGAAGCCGTGATCGTTTCAGCCGAGGACGCGGCCGACGACGACGCGGAGAGCCTTGTGACGAACGCCCGCTATGTCCGGGCGGCGGTGCTGGCCAGGGCGGCCGGCCGTCCGGCCGGGCAGCACCGGCTGACGGTCAGCGACAGGATCGACAGGATCGTCACCAGCCGGGTGTTCGGCTTCCCGATCTTCGCGGCCATTATGTTCCTTGTGTATTACATCTCGATCTCGACCGTGGGCACGATGATGACCGACTGGGTCAACGACGTGCTGTTCGGTGAGCTCATCCCGCCCGCCGTCGAGGGCTTCCTCGTCTCGGTCGGCTGTGCCGACTGGTTACAGTCCCTCGTGCTCGACGGCGTGATCGGCGGCGTGGGCGCGGTGCTGGGCTTCTTGCCCCAGATGATGGTGCTCTTCCTGCTGCTGGCCTTTCTGGAGGACTGCGGCTACATGGTGCGCATCGCCTTCCTGATGGACCGCCTGTTCCGCCGCTTCGGCCTGTCGGGCAAGTCCTTCATCCCCATGCTGATCGGCATGGGCTGCGGCGTGCCCGGCATCATGGCGACCCGCACGATCGAAAACGAGCGCGACCGCCGGATGACGGCCATCACGACCACCTTCATCCCCTGCGGCGCCAAGCTGCCGATCATCGCCCTCATCGCGGGCGCACTGTTTGACGGCGCGTGGTGGGTCTCGCCCTCGGCCTATTTCGTCGGCGTGGCCGCCATCATCTGCACCGGTATCATTTTGAAGAAAACCGCCCTGTTCGCGGGCGATCCCGCCCCCTTCGTCATGGAGCTGCCGCCCTACCACCTGCCCACGGTCAAGAGCCTGCTCATCCACATGTGGGAACGCGCGGCGGCCTTCGTCAAGAAGGCGGGCACGGTCATCTTTCTGGCGTGCGCGGCCATCTGGTTCTTACAGAGCTTCAATTTCCGCCTCGAAATGGTGAACGCGGGCGAATCTATGCTGGCCGCGATCGGCGGTGTGCTCGCGCCCGTGTTTGCCCCGCTGGGCTGGGGCGACTGGCGTGCGGCGGTCGCTGCGCTGACCGGTCTGGTCGCCAAGGAGAACGTCGTCGGCACCTTCGGCGTGCTGTTCGGCTTCGCCGAGGTCGCCGAGGACGGCGCGGAATTCTGGGGCACGATGGCGCAGGTCTTCACCGCCGCCTCGGCCTACTCCTACCTGATCTTTAACCTGCTCTGCGCGCCCTGCTTCGCGGCGATCGGCGCGGTGCGGCGGGAGCTGGGCGGCAAATGGACGCTCATCGCGGTCGGCTACCAGTGCCTGTTCGCCTATGCCGTCGCCCTGTGCATCTATCAGTATGGCACCTTCGCCGTGACCCGCGCGTTCACGCCCGGGCTGGCCGCCGCGCTCGTCGTGACGGCGGCGTTCGTCTGGCTGCTCGTGCGCCCGGCAAAGCGTCCGGAACGCAAGCTGCAACGCGCAGCAGCCGCCGAATAAGGAGGAAATGACATGAATCTGGCAACTTTTCTGGTGCTCGCCGCACTGGCGGCAGCGGCCGGTCTGGCCGTGCGCAGCATCCGCAAAAAGAAGAAATCGGGCGGCTGCTCGGGCTGCTGCGGCTCGTGCCGCGGCTGTCACTGACAACCGCAGGAACGCCGAAGGGCCGGAAACGCGATCCGCGTTTCCGGCCCTTCTTTATAAAATCATTGAGAGAGGAAGAAATCAAAGCGCCGGGATGTTCGGCAGGGAGGCGAAGCCCTGCGCCAGCTCCTCGTCGGTCGGGATGTGGTTTTCCATCGTCCCGTCGTTGTACGCCTGATAGGCGGTCATGTCGAAGTAGCCGGTACCGGTCAGGCCGAAGAGGATGGTCTTTTCCTCGCCGGTCTCGCGGCACTTGAGCGCCTCGTCGATGGCGACGCGGATGGCGTGGGAGGACTCGGGCGCGGGGAGGATGCCCTCGACCCGGGCGAACTGCTGTGCCGCCGCGAAAACGTCGGTCTGCTTGACCGAGGTGGCCTCCATGTAGCCGTCGTGGTAGAGCTGGGACAGGGTCGAGCTCATGCCGTGGTAGCGCAGACCGCCCGCGTGGTTTGCCGCCGGGATAAAGCCCGAGCCGAGGGTATACATCTTGGCCATCGGGGTGATCATGCCGGTGTCGCAGAAGTCGTAGGCGAACTTGCCGCGGGTGAGGGAGGGGCAGGAAGCCGGCTCGACCGCGATGATGCGGTAATCGGCCTCGCCGCGCAGCTTTTCACCCATGAAGGGGGCGATCAGGCCGCCCAGATTGGAGCCGCCGCCCGCGCAGCCGATGATGAGGTCGGGCTTGATGCCGTACTTGTCGAGCGCGGCCTTGGCTTCGAGACCGATGATCGACTGATGCAGGAGCACCTGATTGAGCACCGAGCCGAGCACGTAGCGGTAGCCCTCGGAGGAAACGGCGACCTCGACGGCCTCGGAGATCGCGCAGCCCAGCGAACCGGTCGTGCCCGGGTGCTCAGCGAGGATCTTGCGGCCGACCTCGGTGGTGTTCGAGGGGGAGGGGGTGACGTTCGCGCCGTAGGTGCGCATGACCTCGCGGCGGAAGGGCTTCTGCTCATAGGAGCACTTGACCATGTAGACCTTGCAGTCCAGACCGAGGTAGGCACAGGCCATGGACAGCGCCGTGCCCCACTGGCCCGCGCCGGTCTCGGTGGTCACGCCCTTGAGGCCCTGCTCCTTGGCGTAGTAGGCCTGCGCAATGGCGGAGTTGAGCTTGTGAGAGCCCGAGGTGTTGTTGCCCTCGAACTTGTAGTAGATCTTCGCCGGGGTGTCGAGCGCCTTTTCGAGACAGTAGGCGCGCACGAGCGGCGAGGGACGGTACATCTTGTAGAAATCGCGGATGGTCTGGGGGATCTCGAAATAGGGGGTCTGGTCGTCCAGCTCCTGGCGGACGAGCTCCTCACAGAAAACGGGAGCCAGCTCCTCAGCCGTCATCGGCTTGAGGGTGCCCGGGTTGAGCAGGGGCGCGGGCTTATTTTTCATATCCGCGCGGAGGTTGTACCATGCCTTGGGCATTTCCTCCTCGTTCAGATAGATTTTGTAGGGAATGTTTGCCATGATGTGTTGTACTCCTTTCATGCTGGTGCGGCCGGGCTTGGAGCGATAAAAAAACTCCTGTCCCAAGGAAAAATGGGACAGGAGTAGAGGTAACTTCTGCGGTGCCACCCAAATTGACGGCGAAGAGCCGTCCGCTCGGCCGCGTCTCGAACAAGACGCGCTCCGGGGTAACGGGCGGAGAGTCCCGGCGCGGATACTGGGGCGGAGAAAAAGCGCCCGTTCACCTTGCCCTCGGAAGTCCATTCAGCGCGGCCCGTACCCGCCGTGATCTCACCATTCACGGCTCTCTGGACAGCCGGTTTCCGGCCTACTCGTCTTCCTCAACGGTTTGTTTTGTGTGGTTGATGATTGCATTATAAACCCGCGAAATCCTTTTGTCAAGTAAATTGCTGAATTTTTTTGCCGGCCTGTTTCGTGGGACAGGGCGGACAGGACTTGCTTGTTGCGGAAAAGCCCGGGACTTGGTACAATGGAGGGACAAAGCGGAGGGCGGAGAGATGTTTCTGTATTTGGCTATGCTCGATCTGGAGGAAGACCGCTCCAAATTTGAGCTTTTGTATTACGTTTACAGCAGCCTGATGTACCGAGTGGCCGAGCGGATGCGGGCGCCGCGCTTCCTCGCATCGCCCAATTTTCTCCGCCTTGTGAAACGGGACGAAATTTGGTATAATAAGCAATACGGATATTTTGATCCCCGGAAGGAGAAGAACAATGAATTTGAAAAGAATTGCGGCGCTTGGCTGCGCCTGCGCGCTCCTGCTGACCGCCTGCGGCGGCAAGACCGACAACGCGTCGTCCGACAACGGCGGTGCGTCCGCCGTACAGGTCACCGACGAACAGAAGCAGGCCGCCGCCCTGACCGTGGACGGCGTGACCTTCACCGCGCAGGACTACGCCGCCGCCTATCTCTACAACAAGGGCAATTTGCAGACCCTGCTGAGCCAGTACGGTCTGATCGAGGACGATTTCCTCGAGACCGAGCAAGGCGCTTCCGACTATCACGACAAGATTGCCGACATGGCCGAGGAACAGCTCGAATATATCGCGGTCTGCGAGAACCAGATGGCCGCGGCCGGACTGACGCTGGACGAAGCCAGGCTGGACGAGCAGCTTGCCTCCCAGACCGAGCAGCTCGGCGGGGAGGACGCGATGAACACCTACCTCGAAAAAGCGGGCATCTCGATGGCGCAGTACCGCCGCTTTGCCTCGATGAACGTCATGGTTGAGCAGCTCCGGGCGGACGAAGCCGCCAAGAACCCGGAGGCGGTGCGCGCCTATTTTGACGAAAACTACCTGCGCTGCAAGCACGTGCTCATCAAGACCGTGGACGACAGCGGCAACGAGCTTTCCGATCAGGCCGGACTGGAGGCCAAGGCCAAGGAGGTCGCGGAAAAGGCGCGGGGCGGCGCGGACTTCGACGCGCTGATCGCCGAATATAACGAAGACCCGGGCATGACGACCAATCCGGACGGCTATGTCTTTGCCGAGGGCACGATGGTCGACGAGTTCTATGAGGGCACCAGGGCGCTGGCGGAAAACGCCGTGTCCGACCCGATCAAGACCAGCTACGGCTGGCACGTCATCCTGCGCCTGCCCCTGCGCGACGCGGACTACACCGCCAATCAGACCGGCGTCACCGCCAAGCGCTTCGCCGCGCTGGCCGCAGAATGGGTCGAGCATGCAAAGGTCGAGGAAGGCGCCGCGCTGGACGAGATCACCTATGCGACCGCGGCCGCGTATGCCGCGTGATCCCGGAAATCAAACGAAAACTGTGCAATAGATGAAAAAAAGAGGGTCGAGCCGCCGGTTCGGCCCT
Source organism: Butyricicoccus pullicaecorum (assembly GCA_021531865.1). Classification (GTDB taxonomy): domain Bacteria; phylum Bacillota; class Clostridia; order Oscillospirales; family Butyricicoccaceae; genus Butyricicoccus. The sequence goes on from JAFBIW010000016.1 coordinate 8,205, forward strand.
CTTTTTTGCGCGAAATCGGCGGTCGAAGCCCACGGAAATGCCCGGATTTTTCCGGAACGTTTGCGGAAACGTTCACAAAACGAAGCCGGATTTGCTGGACAAAAGGTGTATTGATTTCAAAAAGTTGTCTGGTTATAATATAAACATCAATTACGCAAACGTTTACAATAAGCAATATGCACAAAGTTTGCGCAATGACAGGAAGAAATCACGGAAGAAAGGCGGGAGATGAAAGACCAAGACGGAGGACGTGCTTCTCCGAAGAGAAACCTGACCCAGGCACATGCCGGTTTCGCCATCCCCGCCCGTGCGCGGGGCATTGTCCGTTTTGGACGGGGAATCCGGCGGCGGCCGTCCCGCTTCTGACGCCGGACGGCGGCCAAGAGAAAGAAGGAGGAAAGTCAATGAAACGTTTGCTTAGTACGATGCTCAGCGCGACCATGCTCCTCTCCGCGCTGGCGGTTCCCGCCTCAGCGGCCGGCGACAAGGCCAAGGGCACACCGCCGACCTATAACGAGGCGACCGGCTGCTACGAAATTTCGACCCCGGAGCAGCTTGTTTACCTCTCGGGCACGTGGAAGGACCCGGCCTACCGCACGGCCAACTTCGTGCTGACGGCCGATATCGACATGGCCGGCATCGAGGGCTTCAAGCCGATCGCGTCCAAGAAGAACGAGGGCTATCTCGGCACCTTTGACGGCCAGTTCCACGCGATCAAGAACCTGAAGATCGACTATCCCAAGAAGTACGTCGGCCTGTTCGGCTACGTCGGCAACGAGAACGAACCGGCCTTCATCAAGAACGTCGCCCTGCTCGACTGCGAGATCCACGGCCAGCAGAACGTCGGCGGTCTGGTAGGCGTTGACTACGGCACGATCACGAACTGCCTCGTCACCGGTAAGGTCCGGGTCGACGACCTGTCGAACTCCCATACCGGCGGCGGCATCGCGGGCAAGGTCAAGGAGGGCGAAGGCCCGGTCGTCGGCAAGGTCGATAACTGCTATGTCGACGCGATCCTCGAAGCGCCGTATGACGTCGGCGGCATCGCGGGCATTCAGGACGGCGGCGGCTACGTCGGCCACAGCTTCGCGACCGGTTCGGTCGAGGCCTACGGCGACCAGGGCGCGGCCGGCGGCATCGCCGGTTCGTTCAACGCCGGTCAGGACATCACCGGCTGCGTTTCGGCGCAGACCTTCATCAAGGGCACGCAGAAGTCGGATAAGATCGTCGGCCAGCTCGACGACGAATCGGCTTACAACATCGTCAACAATATCGCATGGGAAGGCACCAACCTGCAGGCGGTCGAGCCGGATTTCCAGCCGATCCAGTGGGAGGACGTTTCCACCGCCAAGCTGCAGGATCAGCAGACCTACATCGACCTCGGCTGGGACTTTGACAAGGACTGGTCGTGGAACGAAGAGACCAAGTCGCCCTATCTGAAGGGCTTCGACGCCTCCCTGTTCGAAGCGCCCGACTACACCGTTTCGGGCACCCGCCTGATCTCCCGTGCGCTCAACGAGGCCGATCAGAACGGCAAGGCGCAGGTTTCCCTGCGCGTCGTCGGTGACGAGACCGTCGCATCCGCTGTCGTTCATTACAGCGCGGCGCAGGTCATCGCCTCCGAGGATCTGCCCACCTTCGACGTTTCCTCGGTCGTTCTCGACCAGACCGTCGAGATGAAGGGCGGAAACGGCGTTTACACCGCCTCCCTCCCGACCGACAAGGCGGGCTATATTTTCTACTACATCGAGGTCAAGACCGACAAGGGCACCTACTATAAGCCCTACGACAAGAATGACCCCATCCGCCTGTTCATCGACGACGGCACCATTCTGGGCGCACCCGCGCAGATCACGCTGGTGCCTGACACCAAGCAGGGCAATATCCGCGTCAATTGGGTCACCGTACCCGAGGTACGCGAGTCTGTCGTAAAGTATCGCGTCAAGGGCGCGTCCGAATGGAATACCGTCAAGGGCACCTCCTTTGTCGACGCGGTCACCCCGGGCTGGAAGGAGCTGGCGACCCATCAGGCCGTGCTCGCGGATCTGCCCGCGGACGCCGAGATTGAGTATCAGGTGGGCGACGGCAAGGACTTCATGAGCCAGACCTACACCTTCCGTGCACCTGCGGCAGAGGACGCCGATTCCTTCTCGTTCATCTTCGTTGCCGACCCGCAGTCGGTCACGCAGGATGACTACATGTCCTTCAAGAAGTCCATGGACTACGCGACCAAGCTGACCCAGCCCGCGTTCATCGTATCGGGCGGCGACACCACGCAGGACGGCTACAAGGCGACCGAGTGGGAGAACTGCTTCGCGGTCATGGGCGATTACTACGCCTCCATCCCGACCATCACCGTACCCGGCAACCACGAGATGAAGGGCGACTGGGGCTTCGTCTCCTTCGCGCAGCGCTTCAACATGCCGGGCGGCGAGAGCGGCACCGAGTTTGACAACACCATCGGCTGCTTCGAATACGGCGATGCCTGCATCATCGCGCTCAACACCGAGGTCACCCCGCCGGCCGAGAAGCCCGAGATCATCCAGAAGCAGCTCAAGTGGGCTAAGGAGTGCTACGAGAAGTCGGACAAGAAGTGGCGCATCATGGTCGTCCATGCCGGCCCGTACACCTCGAACCATGACCCGCTGGAGGTACGCGACCTGTTCATCAACGACAGCCCGTACTCGATCGACGCACTGGGCGTTGACCTGTTCCTGAACGGCCACGACCATATCTACATCCGCTCCTGCGCCAAGGGCGACGAGCGTGCAGAGCTGGGCGAGGGCACGACCTACATCACCGGCGGCACCGTGGGCAACAAGTACTATGAGTACATGCCCGACCGCTCGGACAAGACGACCGTAAACTACCATGACGACGAGGATCGTCAGACCTTCTCGATCATCACCGTTTCCGAGGACTCGATCAACGGCAAGGCCTACTGGTGCCTGGACGATGATACCGATGCCAAGGAAGAGGCTGAATCCTGGGATAACTGGGTGCTGGCCGACAACTACACCATCCGCAACACCCTGCGCGAGACCAAGGCCGACGTCAAGCTGGGCTTCACCGACGTCAAGGACTCCGACTGGTACTATGACAACGTCGCCTACGTGGTTGGCAAGAACCTGTTCAAGGGCGACACCGAGACCACCTTCGCACCCGCTGCCGGCATGACCCGCGCGATGGTCGCGACCGTGCTCTACCGTCTGGCGGGCGAGCCTGAGACCGATGCGGCTGCATCCTTCACCGACGTTCCGGCCGATGCGTACTATGCCAAGGCAGTTGCGTGGGCGGCCTCCAAGCAGATCGTCTCGGGCACCGGCGACAACAAGTTCTCGCCCAATCTGGCCGTCACCCGCGAGGAGATCGCCGCCATGCTGTACCGCTACGCGGACGCGATGGGCAAGGTTCCGGCGGACGGCTGGTTCTACAACGGCGCAAGCTACACCGACGCCGCGGCGGTCTCGTCGTGGGCCAAGCAGGCGGTCGAATACTGCTCGATGATGGGCGTTGTTTCCGGCAAGGACGGCGGCCGCTTCGATCCCAAGGGCAGCGCGCAGCGCTGTGAGTTCGCGGCCATGATCGACCGCTTCGCAGCGTAAGCATGCACCCGATTTTACCTGTCGATTTTTTCCTTTCATCTTCCAACCTTGTGTGGACGGCGAACCGGGGAGCTTCCCCCGGTTCGCCGTTTCACTATGCGCTGAAAAAAGTTCGGAAAAACGGAAAAATCAAGAAAAAATGATTGACTTTGAACGTGGAAAAAGCTATAATGTAAGAGGAAAAGAAAAGCCCCCGCACCGGCGGGGGATCTTTTAAGGCAGTTTCCGTAAACGTTTTCGGTAGAGAATAAAAGGTTTGGCAAATAATCGAAAGGGATGATATATGATGTATAAAATCGAACCCCATCTGCACACCAAGCACGTCAGCAAGTGCGGCTGGCTGTACGCCGAGGAGCTGGCCAAGGGCTATCACGAGGCGGGCTATGCCGCGATCGCCGTCACCGATCACTACAACGTCAACACGTGGGAGTACCTCGGCATCGACCCCAAGCGGGAGGAGAGCGTCGTCTCCGAATTTCTGGACGGCTACGAGAAGCTCAAGGAGGCCTGTGCGCAGTACGATATCCGGGTCTACATGGGCGCTGAGCTGCGCTTTTACGAAAATGAAAACGATTACCTGTTCTACGGCTTCGATCCCGCGCTGCTCGCCCATCCGCACGAGATCATGAACATGGGCATTGCGCATTTCTCCAAGATGGCCCGTGCGCAGGGCGGTCTGCTGATTCAGGCGCATCCCTTCCGCACCAAGTGCGTGCCGGTCGCACCCATGTATCTCGACGGCATCGAGGTCTACAACGCCAGCCCGCGCCACCTGTACCACAACTACAACGATTTCGCGATGGAGCTGGCTGAGAATCAGGGCTCGTCCTTCATCCGGACGGCCGGTTCGGACTGCCACCGCATCGAGGACATCGGCCGCAGCGGCATCCTGAGCGACACCCTGCCCGCCGATACCTACGAGCTGGCCGACCTGCTCCGCTCGGGCAATTATCAGCTCATCCTCCCGGCCGAGGCGTAAGCCGCCCGGTTTTTCCCGTCATACAGCACAATGCCCCGGGACGATTTCGGTCGTCCCGGGGCATTTTTGCGCGTGCAAAAGGGGGAAAAGGAGAGGGGAAGCGCGCGGGTCAGCGCGCGCTGCGGAGGGCGTGCGCCCGATCGAAGGGCGCGCAGGTGCTGCGCTCGATCAGGGCGGGGCGGATGACCCGGTGGGTGTATTCGCCCGGCGGATTGTCCGAGAGCAGCTGCATCATCAGGCCGACGGCGGCCTCGGCAAGCTGCGGCTTGCGCTGGTCGATCGTCGTGAGCATGGTGCGGGACAGGCCGGAATAGACGTAGTTGTCCAGACCGATGAGGGACAGGCTGCCCGGAATGTCAATCTGCAGCTCGTCCGCCGCCTTCATGACGCCCATGGCGACCGCGTCGGTCGCGGCGAAGATGGCCGAGCAGGGCCGGTCGGAGATGAAGAGCTGCTTGGCCAGCGCGTAGCCGCGCTCGAGGGTGGAGGAGCCGTCCGGATTGTCGACGGTGTTGGGCGTCAGTCCGGCGGCCTGCATGGCCTGCGCGTAGCCGGTGTAGCGGTGCTGGTGGGTGGCGCTGTTCGCGCGGCGGCCGAGATAAACGATGTCGCGGTGTCCCAGACCGATGAGGTATTCGGCGCCGATGCGCCCGGCGGTGTAGTTGTCCAGACTGACCGCGTTGCAGGCCGTGCCGCAGGAGGCGTTCATGCAGTCGCCCAGCAGGACGATGGGCACGGCGAACGAGCGGCTGGTGACATACGCATACACGTCGTCGTGGGAGCTGGCGATGATGACGCCGTCGACCTGATGCGCGATGAGGAACTGGAGCAGCTCGCCGATCTGCTGGAGGTCGTGCAGGCTGTTGCACATCATGACGTTGTAGTGGTGGCGGCGGGCGCAGATCTCGATGTTCAGGCCGATCTCGCCGTAATAGGGGTGGGAGATGTCGGGGATGATGAGACCGATGACGCCGGTCTTGTTGGAGACCAGACTGCGGGCGAGAGAATTGGCGCGGTAGCCCTCGCGGCGGCAGATCTCCTGAATGCGCGCGCGGGTCTCGGGGCTGATCTCAGGCGAATTGTTGAGCGCACGCGAGATGGTCGCGTAGGATACGCCGGCGATCTTTGCAATGTCCTTGATGGTGACACGTTTCATGGGGGGTTCAGTCCTTTCCAAAACGCCGGTTGGTCGTTTCGCTCTTTTTATGATACCGCTTTTTTCGTCGTCCGGCAAGAGGGGCGAAGCAGTTTCGGCTTACTTGTAGAAGGCTTCGATGTAGTCGAGCACGTCCTGCTTGGTGCCGGCGAAGGGGCCGGGGGTCTCCATTTTGAGGGAGACGCAGGCGGTCGCGTACTGCAGAGCCTCCGGGATGGGAGCGCCCAGCATGCGCATGGCCAGATAGGAGCCGAAGACGGTGTCGCCGCGGCCGGTGCGGCCGGAGAGGTTGCGCGCCTTGACCGGGCAGGTGTAGAACGCCTTGCCGTCGCAGACCAGCATACTCTCGTTGTGGGAGATCATGACCTCCTTCGCGCCCCAGGCCTGCAGCTTGGCGGCAGCCAGACGGCGGTCGGTCGTGCCGGTCAGGATCTCGGCCTCGGCCGCGTCGGTCTTGAGGAAGTCGAGATAGGGCAGCATTTCCTTTTTGTCAGCCCAGTCGTGGAAGTTCATGACGCCGTTCTCGTTGTGGCGCAGGAAGCCCTGTATGTCGGCCGCAACCTTGCCGCGCTTGGACAGCTCGATGATCAGCTCGTTCGGGAAATCGCCGTAGAGCAGGCCGGCCAGATGGTACAGGCCGCAGTCAACGTCGGGGATCTGGTCGGGGGTGATCGGGTCGGACTGCGCCTGGCAGGTTGCGCGGCGGCGCTCCCGGTCGGGGGTGAAGTATTCGTTGCGCATGAGGGTGGTCACGGGCGAGGGCAGGATGGCGGTGTGATCCTTGGGCATCGGAAAAGTGTCCAGAATGTCGGTATCGGCCGGATTTGCCTTGACGGATGCGAAAACGTTTGCACCCGCGGCCGCAGCAGCAGGCGCGCAGAAGGTCACGGCGCCGCCGATGACCCGGCTTTCGGTGCCGTCAAAGTCGATGTTGCAGTCCATTGTGCAGGGACCGATGAACATAATGTCATATTTCATTGAAAATACCTCCAATTTTACTTTCTCAACCGTTTGCGTGGTTTGATTTTATGATACCATTATAACAGCCGTTCCCGCACAGGGCTATTGTCAGTTCTGTCCAAAAATATCGGGTGGAAATTCGTGCAACTGGTAAAAATGATTGTCAGAGGGTGGACTTTGTATTGACAGAACAGGGGGATAATGGTACTATAATATCACACACCGAAAACGTTTGCGGATTCAACACAAACCCTGGCTGGAAAGGACATCGGATGGAAGAAAAACAGATCAAAGCGGTGGTATTCGACGTGGGCGGCACGCTGCTGACCTTTCAGGCGACCGAAGAGGCTGACCGGATGTACATCACACACACGATGGCGTACCTCAATCAGCACGGCATCCTCCTTGGCGCCGACCCGGACGAGGTGATGAAGCACATCGAAGCGGGCGCGAAGCGGTACAAGCGGTTCACGGAGGAGGATCTGATCGAACTGGACTGCGACACGATCTGGAGAGACTACATGCTTTCCGGCTTCGACATCCCGTCCGAACAGCTCACAGGAATGGGGGAAACGCTCAGCTTCCTCTATGACATGGAAAAGCGCGAGCTTGCGCCCCGCGAGGGGCTGCACGAAACGCTCACGGCCCTGCGGGACCGGGGCTACCGGCTGGCCATCATCTCCAACGTCATGAGCACGACGTACATCCCGCATTTCCTCCGCGAAAACGGAATTTCAGAGTTCTTTGAGGACATTCAAATGAGCAGTCTGTGCCGCATCCGGAAGCCCCGGCCCGAGATCTTCGGGCGGTCGCTCGCGGCGCTCGGCCTGACGAAAGAGGAGGTCGTTTACGTAGGAGATACGATTTCACGCGATATCCGCGGCGCGCGGGCAGCCGGCTGGCCGGTCATCCAGATCGACAATCCGGCGGCGTACCACCGGGATACCGCGTTTGTCGGGCAGTTCCCGCCCGACGCCCGGATCGAAAAGCTCGAAGAGCTCGTCGGTCTGCTGGATGCATGGCCTCCGGCGTGCATGAGAAAAGAGAACAGAGAGAAACTGGAAAGAAGGTGCAATTTGGAATGAGAAAAGTAACCACTGAAAACTACTCAAAATCCAAACGGCTCAAGAATCAAATCAAAGCGGTTGTCACGAACCCGTACAACCTGATCGTGCTCGTCGCGATCATCCTGCTGGCCTATCTGATCCTGCTGCCGCTGCTCGACATGATCACAACGTCGTTCACCCTGTCGGCCAAGGACGCCCGCCGCATCCACGGCGACGTCGGTCAGTTCACCCTGTATTACTGGCAGCGCCTGCTGGCCAGCAACCTGAGCAAATCCCTGCTGTACATCCCGCTGCGCAATTCGCTTCTGATTGCGTGCTGCGTTTCCTTCTTCGCCATCCTGCTCGGCTCGGTTCTGGCCTGGCTGATGGTCCGCACCGACCTGCCGTTCAAGGGCTTCTTCTCCACGGCGGTCATCATCCCTTACATGATCCCCTCTTGGTGCAAGTCGCAGGCGTGGATCACGATGTTTAAAAACGAACGAATCGGCGGCGCGATGGGCTTCGTTCAGGGCGTCACCGGCTGGGCGCCGCCCGACTGGCTGGCCTACGGCCCGATCGCCATCGTCATTGTATTGACCCTTCATTATTACGCCTACGCCTACCTGCTGGTTTCGGCAGCCCTCAACTCGATTAACTCCGAGCTCGAGGAAATGGGCGGCGTGCTCGGCGCCGGCAAGGCCACGATCCTGCGCCGCATCACCTTCCCGCTGGTTCTGCCGGCCATGCTCTCGGCCGTCATCCTGACCTTCTCGAAGTCGATCGGCACCTTCGGCGTCATCAACTTCCTGGGCAGCAAGGTCAACTTCTCGACCCTGTCCTCCATGCTGTATTCGAACAGTAAATCCCAGAACACCCAGATGGCCTTCGCCATGGCGATCATCATGATCGCGATCGCGTCCATCACGGTCTTCGTCAACCAGCAGCTCATCGGCAAGCGCAAGTCCTACGCCACCATCGGCGGCAAGGGCGGCCGCTCCACCCCGATCAGCCTGGGCAAGCACAAGCCCATCATCACCGGCATCCTGCTCATCTTCTTCGCGGTCGGCGTCATCATGCCGCTCGTCATTCTGGTGGCTGAGACCTTCATGCTGCAGGAGGGCAACTGGTCGCTGTCCAACATGACCCTGTATTATTGGATCGGCGACGGCTCCAAGAAGGATATCATGGAAGGCCTGCCCGGCATCTTCCGCAACCCGAGCTTCCTGAACGCCCTGAAGAACTCGCTCGTCCTGACCTTCACGACCGCGATCTTCGGCACCATCTTCGGCCAGACCGCAGGCTATATCTGCGCGAAGGGCCGCGGCAAGGTGCACGGCGGCATTGTTGAGCAGCTCGTCTTCATCCCGTATCTGGTTCCGTCCATCGCGTTCGGCGCGATCTACCTGTCCATGTTCTCGGTTTCCCACGGCCCGATCCCCTCGCTCTACGGCACCTTCGCGCTGGTCGTCCTCGTTTCGGTCGTCAAGCACCTGCCGTTCGCGTCCCGCTCCGGTACCTCGAATATGCTGCAGATCAGCGGTGAGCTGGAGGAGGCGGCCACGATCGAGGGCGCAGGCTTCTTCAAGCGCTTCATCTCGATCGTCTTCCCGCTGGCCAAGGGCGGCTTCATCTCGGGCTTCATGCTCATCTTCGTATCCATTATGAAGGAACTGGACCTCATCATCCTGATCATCACCCCCAAGACCGCGACCCTGCCCTATCTGGCCTTCCAGTACCAGAACGGTAACTCCACGCAGGCGTCGAACGCCGTCGCCGTCGTCATGTTCTCCATCGTCTTCCTTGTTTACGCGCTGGCGAATATCTTTGGCGACGCCGATCTGGCCAAGTCCATGGGCGGCTGATCCCGCACACCTTTATGACAGCTTCCACCCGGGCGTCCCCCCGGCGCCCGGGAACCCATTGAAAGAGAAATGGAGATAAGAAAATGAGTAAGATTGAATTAAAGCACATTGATAAATACTACGGCAAGAACCACATCCTCAAGGACATCAACCTGACCATCGAGGACGGCGACTTCATGACCCTGCTCGGCCCCTCCGGCTGCGGCAAGACCACCACCCTGCGCGTCGTCTCCGGTCTGGAGAAGCCGCAGAACGGCTTCATCTACATGAACGGCAAGGAGATCGTCAACGCGGCTGAGGCTCATTTCGAGCCGCCCGCGGCGCGCGGCCTGAACCTCGTGTTCCAGTCCTACGCCCTGTGGCCCCATATGACGGTCTATGAGAACGTCGCCTTCGGCCTGAAGATCAAGAAGACCCCCAAGGACGAGATCGACCGCCGCGTCGCCAGCGCGCTCGACCGTATGCAGATCGGCCAGTACGCCCAGCGCTATCCGACCGAGCTGTCCGGCGGCCAGCAGCAGCGTGTTGCGATCGCCCGCGCGATCGTTTCCGAGCCCAGCCTGCTCCTGTTCGACGAGCCGCTGTCCAACCTGGACGCCAAGCTCCGCGTCGACATGCGTTCCGAGCTGAAGCGCCTGCACAAGGAGACCGGTTCGACCATCATCTACGTCACCCATGACCAGATCGAAGCGCTGACCATGTCCACCAAGATCGCGATCTTCTTCGAGGGCGTTCTGGTGCAGGTCGCGCCGCCGCTCGAGCTGTACAACAACCCGGCCGACCTGCGCGTTGCCGACTTCATCGGCAACCCGCGCATCAACTTCATCGACGGCAAGGGCAAGCTGGACGGCAAGGATCTGGTGGTCAAGACGGTCGACGGCGAGACCTTCCGCTTCGCGTCTGAAAACCTGGTCGAGGGCTTCCGCCCGTCGGGCGAGTTCGACGCGGTCATCGGCGTCCGTCCCGAGCAGGTCACCATCCACCGCACCCGCAAGCATGACACCGACGTAGCCGCCAAGGTTTACACCGTCATGCCCGCCGGTTCCGAGACCATCGTAGATGTCATGGTCGGCAAGACCCGCATCACCATCAAGGAGCTGGGCATCACCCATTACGAGCACGACGACATTGTTTACCTCGAGCTCAACCCGCAGAAGATGAACGTGTTCGACAAGGCTTCCAAGAAGCTCGTCAAGTACGCGGTCGTCGATTAAATCCCCTTCGTATTTGCTGCGGCGCATCGTCCGGTGCGCCGCGACAGATAGATTCCCCTGAGAAAGAATTTTTTGGCGCGCAAGCGCCGCGGCGCGGCCACGCACTGTTCCCGTGCGGCCGTGAAGAAAAAGGAGGAAGAAAGCATGTTCACTAAGAGAAGATTGCTGGCTGCCCTGATGGCAGCGTCGATGCTCGCATCCCTGACCGCCTGCGGCGGCGGCGACGACGGCAGCGCGGATACCGGCAGCGCGGACGCAAGCGCGGACGCAGGTCAGACTGCGGACGCCGGCCCCCAGACCGTAGCCGACCTCAAGCCCGCCGAGGCCGACATGACCGAGTGGGAGACCGCTTCGGGCATCTGGAACTGGGACGAGACCGAGGATGAGCTGTACGAGAAGGCCAAGGAAGAGGGCAAGGTCGTTCTGTATTCGATCTCCTCCCGCTGCACCAAGATCGCGGACGCCTTCAACGAGGCCTATCCGGGCGTTACCTGCGAGCCGTTTGACATCTCGACGAACGAGCTGCTCGAGAAGGTCACCCGTGAGTATGACGCCGACATCCACACCGCCGACGTTGTCCACATCAAGGATCAGGACGGCTCCCTGTGGGAGGAATATGTCAAGGAAGGCATCTTCTACTGCTACCAGCCGACCGACATCATGAGCCACATCGACCCCGAGCTGTACGCCACCGCGACCCCGCTGTACATCGAGCTGACCCAGCTCTTCTATAACACCGAGGCCAATCCGGATGGTTCTCCCGTCACCTCTCTGTGGGATCTGACCAAGCCCGAGTGGAAGGGCCGCATCACCATGCAGAACCCGATCGACAACCTGTCGTGGTCGTCCTGGATTACCGGCTTCACCAGTGAGGAGACCGCTGCCGCCCTCGAGGCCGAGTATAAGGAGGTCTTCGGTGAGGATCTCGTCCTGTCCGACGGCTGCGAGAACGCCGGCTATGAGTTCTTAAAGCGCCTGCATGACAATGAGCCTGTCTTCTGCTCGTCCTCTGACGAGTGCGCCGAGTCCGTCGGCACCAAGGGTCAGGCCAACCCGCCGATCGGCTTCAGCGCATCCTCCAAGCTGCGCAAGAACAAGGACAACGATTGGGCCCTCTGCCCGGTCAACCTCACCCCGAACACCGGTATCCCCGCGATCAACACCCTGTACATCGTTGAGGGCTGTGAGCATCCGTACGCGGCCAAGCTGCTGACCCGCTTCATGATGGGCGGCACCGACGGTCAGTCCAAGGGCTACTCCCCGTTCAACACGCTGGGCGGCTGGCCGGTACGCGACGACATCGAGCCCGCGGAAGGCTCCACCCCGTATTCTGAGATCAATGTCGCTTCGTTCGATCCCACCTTCATTTACGAGAACATCGGTATCGTCACTGACTTCTGGACCATGCTCGGCCAGTAATTCAAAGCGTATTTTGTTCTCCTGATTTCCTCTCAGAGCAGGAAACCAGCCGGCGGGCGGAATTTCCCGCCCGCCGGCTGTGTTTCTTCACTGAACCGTTGATTGTTGCAAAAACGTATATTTTTTGTTAATATGACGAATTTTCGCGCAACCTCTGTGCAAAAAGCACCGTTTCCTGTATGATAATAGGAGACGGCGCCGCAAATTCTCCCGCAAACCTGAATTTCGACCATATTCCGCCGGGGCAGACCCGCCGCCGGTGGTTTCTGAATACGTCCATGCGCCGCTGCGACAAAGAAAAGGAAGTGTTTTCTCATGTCTGAAGCGATGAAAACCCGCAAAAGCTCGACGCTGATGGTAGGCTTCGTCCTCGCCATCCTGTTCAGCTTCATCTACGTTATTTTTTACAACCTGCTGACCGAGCCGCTCTACCGGTATCTGTCGATCCCGGGGATGGATCTGCTGACCTCCTTCGTGCATTCGCTGATCGTCTCGGTGCTGGGCACGGCGGTGTGCTGCCTGTTCTTCTTCCAGCGGAAGAAGCGGCTGGTGCCGGTTGCCTACGCCTGGATGACGTTTTTCGTCCTGATCGCCTACCTGCTCAGCGCGTTTTACTTTGAGGGCGTGCGCCGCACGAACCTGCTGGCCGTCCTCTCGCTCTTCTGCCTCATGCCGCTGCTTGTGGGCAACCTGACCGCGTGGCTTCTGTACCGCCGGCTCGATCGCCCGACGGGCGACTGAGGGATGGGAGGACGAAACCATGAAACGTGTTACGATCAAGGACGTTGCCGAGCGCGCCGGCGTCAGCTACGGCACCGTGTCCCGCGCCCTGTCCGACCATCCCGAGATCAGCGAAGCGACCAAGCGCCGCATCCGCGACCTGTGCGAGGAAATGGGCTATGTGCCCAATATGGCCGCGCGCGGACTGGTCAAGCAGTCCACGCAGGTCATCGGCCTGATCGTCCCCGACGTGTCCAACCCCTTCTTCTCTGAGATCGCGCTCGAAATCGAGATGACCGCCCGGGCCAAGGGGTATCACATTCTGGTCTGCAACACCACTCGTTCGACCGAGTGGGAATACGAGGCCGCCGAGCAGCTCCTGCGCCAGCAGATCGACGGACTCATCATCTCGCCGGTCACGCCCGAGAGCATGGCGCGCGTGCAGGAGCTGTGCGGCTCGCTGCCGCTCGTGTGCATGGGCGACAACCACAACGGCGGCTGCACCTACGTTTCTAATGACAACGTGCGCGGCGGCTACATCGGCGGCCGGTACCTGACCCAGCTCGGTCACCGTCAGATCGCCTTCATCGGCGGCCGCACGACGTCGAACACCAACCGCCTGCGTACCGAGGGCTTCCGCCGCGCGATGGCCGAGGCCGGATGCGAGGGCATCGTCGTCGAGTGTCCGCCCGAGATGGACGACAACCGGCGCTACAACGAGCTGGCCCACCAGTTTCTGGCCGCCCGCCCGCCCGTCACCGCCATTTTCTCCTATTCCGACCGCTTCGCGCTGGGCGTCATGCAGGCCGCGAGCGAGCTGGGGCTGCGCATCCCGGAGGATCTCTCCCTGCTGGGCTACGATAACATCGTCTACGCCAGCCTGCCCCGGATCAACCTGACCTCGATCTCCCACCACAAGCGCACGCTGGGACGGATGGCGGTCAACCGCCTGATCGCCCGCATCGAGGGCGACACCGCCGAATATCATGACATTTTAGAGCCGGAACTCATCATTCGCGGCACTTGCCGCGGAATTCGTTCCAGCCTGTAAATTTTCCTCCCGTTTTTTTGCCTATTCTGTACACTTGCGAAAAACGGGACGATATCGTAATATATTAGAATGGAGGCTGCGTATGAAAGCGATTCCATACGAGGAAAGGATTCGGATTTCCAACCGAATCCCAGAAGAAGGCCAGGCTGCGGTCATGGCCGGCATGGAGCAGTTCACCGAGGAGCTGACCGTGCATAACCTGCGCCCCGCACCGGTGGACTACGGCCTGCCGCTCAAGGCGCTGGTATTCAATATGGAGCGCGGCGTCTATCTGGACGAGACGACAGCCTTCCTGACCGACTGTCCCGCGCTGGCGGACGCCGACATCATTCTGGCCAACGAGCTGGATGACGGCTGCTGCCGCAGCGGCTGCCGGGACAACGCCCTGGAGATCGCGGAGCGCCTGCGGATGAACTATGCCTTCGGGCTGGAGTTTATCGAGCTGGTCAACCCGGACGATCCCAAGGGCTATCACGGCAACGCGATCTTCTCGCGCTGGCCCATCCGCTGGGCCAGGGCGCTTTACCTGCCCGAGGCGTATAACTGGTATTTTGACCGCCAGAAGCGCATCGGCGGCCGTCTGGCCATCTTCGCCCTGCTGGACGTCGGCGGACGGGACGTGGGCGCGGTCTGCGTCCACCTTGAAAACCGCACCGACAGCAACGGCCGTGCCCGCCAGACCCGCGCCGTGCTCGAGGAAGCCGACCGCCTGTTCGGCAAGGACGTGCCGGTCATCATCGGCGGCGATTTCAATACGAATACCTTCGACGGGGCCAAGGTGCCCGAAGCCATCGCGATGTACGAGGAGCAGAAGGCGGGCGCGCCCGCCCGCGATGTCCCCGCGATGGAGGCCCTGCTGCCCCTGGCCGAGTCCTTCGGCTACGAATTCCGTTCCTTCAATCCGGTCAACACCCCGACCCGGCGCAAGCCCATGCAGGGCGGGAGCCTGCTGCTCCAGCTCGACTGGCTGCTCGCGCGCGGCTTCGACTGCGCCGGTCACGGCATGGTCTCGACCCGCCGCGCCGACATCGACTGGGCAAAGCCCGGTTCGCCGCTCGCAGCCTTCCCGGGCGAGGAGCTGTCCGACCACAACGCCGTCTGGGCGTCCTGCCGCCGCAAGGCCAAGCCGCGCGCCGTTCTGTTCGACATGGGCGGCACGCTGGAGGACATCTACAGCGACGCGGAAAGCGAGCGCAACGTCACCCGCAAGCTGATGGACGCGCTGACCGCGCTGGGCTTCGCCGTCACCGATTCGCCCGAGGCCTTCTGGGAAAAGCTCAATGCGGGCGTCAACCGGTATAAAAAGTACAGCCAGACCCGCCACTGTGAGATCCCCGTTCCGGACATCTGGTCCGATTACTATTTTGCAGATTTTGATTTTGACCGCGCGCGCATCCGGGACAATGCCGAGCTGTTCGCGCGGATCTGGGAAGTTACCTTCTATGTGCGCAAGCTCCGTCCCGGCGTGCCCGAGATGCTCGGACGGCTGAAGGACGCAGGCTATCTGCTGGGCATCGTCTCCAACAACGCCTCGTTCTATTCGGTCTTCGACATGCTCGAGCAATACGGCATCCGCGGATACTTCGATAACGTCACCGTTTCGAGCGTCACCGGCTTCCGCAAGCCGGCGCGTGAGATCTTCTGGATCGCCCTGCTCAACCTGCGGGTGCGCCCCGAGGAATGCGTCTACGTCGGCGATACCATTTCGCGCGACGTGGTCGGCCCGCAGCGCGCGGGCATCGCCCGCACGATCCACATCGACTCGGCGCTCACCGGCCTGAGCGATTCGACGATGGACACCTGCGGCAGCGGCGCGGACGACGAGATTTCGGATATCCGTCAGGTCGCTGACCTGCTCGTGTAAGGACGTGCGCGCGGAGAGCGGGCTTCCCGGCAGATCATTTGGAAAGGAGACCCCTCTCATTATGAACAACACAACCGAGCTCGTGCTGCAGCAGCTCTCGCATTGGGAGATTATCCTGCGTCTGGCCTGCGCCATGGCGATCGGCGTGATCGTCGGCATGGAGCGCGGACGCAGTCACCGTCCCGCCGGTCTGCGCACCCATATGCTGGTCGCGCTGGGCGCGTGCGTCGTCATGATCACGAGCCACATGCTTTTCATGCAGTTCCGCCCGTTCGGTGCAACGCCCGACCCCGCCCGTCTGGGTGCGCAGGTCATCTCGGGCGTCGGCTTTCTGGGCGCGGGCACGATCATGCGCGAGGGCCTGACCATCAAGGGTCTGACCACCGCCGCCAGCGTCTGGACGGTCGCCTGTCTGGGACTCGCCGCGGGCGCGGGCTACTATTTCGTCGCGCTGGGCGGCGCGTTGGCCGTTTACATCATCCTGACCGCGTTTGAGGCGCTCCAGCGCAAGATGAACGTCGTGCGCCACGCCAGCATGTTCGTTTCGATCGACTGCACCAATCTGGGCAGCATACTGCACGCGGTCAACTGCTACGCCGTGCAGCAGTCGGCCGCGATCACCCACACCGAGTTCGAGGAGCTGGACGAGGGCGGCTACCGCCTGACGCTGACCCTGAGCTTCAACGGCGCACGCGTGGAGAACGATCAATCGCTGTTTTTGGAGAAGCTCACCGCGACGGACGGTGTGAGCCGGCTGGAATCCACGCCGTATTGAGTCTGCGTCCCCGTCGCAGAAGAATAGAGAAGGAGATGGATCATCATGCAGAAACATTACGATACGCTGGTCGTCGGCCCGATCTCGCTCGACCAGAACATCGACTATCAGGATTTTGAACGCCGCGAGGTCGGCGGCGCGATCGTGCAGTCGGGCTTCGCCGCGGCGAACAGCGGCAACACGACCGCGATCTTCACCAAGCTCAACCCCAAGGACGCCGACCCGGTCAAGGTGTTCGAGGGCACCGGCGCGGACGTCTTCTGGAAGGAGTCCAGGGAGACCTGCGCCATCCGCAATAAGTACTTCACCGCCGACAAGGAACGCCGCGACTGCCGCTCGATGGGCAAGTGCGACCCCTTCCTGTTTGAGGAGCTGCCGCAGATCGACACCAGCATCTACCACTTCGCCGGTCTGGTCTACGGCGACTTCAGCGGCGAGATCTTCCGCAAGGCCGCGTCCACCGGCGCCAAGGTCGCCGTCGACGTACAGTGCCTGCTGCGCCACGTCGAGGAAGACAAGTCCATGCAGTTCCACGACTGGGCCGATAAGCTGACCTATATGCACGATATCGACTTCCTCAAGACCGACGCCGCCGAGGCCAAGATCCTGACCGGCATGGAGGATCGGGCGGTCGCCGCCAAGATCCTGCATAGCTGGGGCGCACGCGAGGTCATGATCACCCACAACACCGAGGTCATGATCTACGACGGCAAGGAGATTTACACCTGCCCGATCGTCGCCCGCAACCTGTCCGGCCGCACCGGCCGGGGCGACACCTGCTTCGCCGGCTACATCACCGAGCGCCTGCGCGCCGATGTGCCCACCGCGCTGCAATACGCCGCCGCGCTGGTTTCGCTCAAGATGGAGACTCCGGGGCCTTTCCGCGGCACCCGCGAGGACGTTATGGCATACATCAAGGAAATGTATTAAGGGGTAAGTTTGCGCTTCCGGTCGGATTGGCCGGGAGCGCATGGTTTTTATGAGCGCTTTTTTAGAGAGAACAGAGAAAGGGGAATTGATTTTTTATGAATATCTGGCATGATATCAGCCCGGAACTGATCGCGCCCGAGTGCTTCACCGCCGTCATCGAGATCCCGAAGGGCAGCAAGAAGAAATATGAGCTGGACAAGCGCACCGGTCTGCTCCGTCTCGACCGCATCCTCTACACCTCGACCCATTATCCGGAGAGCTACGGCTTCATCCCGCGCACCTACGCCGACGACGGCGACCCGCTGGACGTGCTCGTCCTGTGCTCCGAGATCCTCGACCCCAGCGTCATGGTGCAGTGTTACCCGATCGGCGTCATCCGCATGAATGACGGCGGCTGCTGCGACGATAAGATCATCGCGGTCGTCGAGCACGACCCGACGTGGAACTTCTACAAGGAGTACGGTGAGCTGCCGCCCCATATCGGCAGCGAGATCGCCCATTTCTTCGAGGTGTACAAGCAGCTCGAAGGCCGTCAGACCGCGATTTCCGAGGTCTATGGCCGGAAGGAGGCGGTCAAGATTGTGGAGGAGTGCATGGAGCGCTACCTCGTCCACTTTTGCGGAAAACGGCCCGAGCTGGACAAGCACTTGAATGCGACGCCCGTTCCCGTGGAAGATCAATAAGCGTAAGGCCCGGCTTCTCAGCCGGGCCTTTTCGCGCCGTCGGACAAAACGTTCCAAAACCGGGCGCTTCCGGTCTCCGACTTTTGTCGGATGCGCAGAAATCGCGCCGGGCGGCGGATGACGGTTGACACTGACAACTGTTGGACGTATAATAAATTCAGAAGTCTGCCGGGGGGACGGGCGCGGGAAAGCCGTGCCCGTCCTTTCCGGACTTTCGGAAAGGAGACCCAAATGCTGCATATCTTTGGCTATTTGAAACGGTCATGGAAGTCGGTCGCGGTCATCATCGTCCTGCTCGTTTTGCAGGCGAGCTGTGACCTGACCCTGCCGCAGTACACCTCGAATCTGGTGGACGTCGGCATCCAGCAGAGCGGCATCGACCACGCCGCGCCGCGCGAGCTGCGCGCGGAAACCATGGACGACCTGACCCTGTTCCTGTCGGACGCGCAGAGGCAGGAGGTCATGTCCTGTTATGAAGCGGACGGCGCCGGGCGCTATGTGCGCACGACCGACCGCGAGGCGACCCTCGACCGGCTGGACGAAATTCTGTCCATGCCGATGGTCGCCCTGTCCGAGCTGGCCGCCAGAGGGCAGAGCGCGGACGACCTGCGCGCCGGTCTGGAAAGCGGTGCGCTGACCCGGGAGCACCTGCGCGGCCTGCTGACCGGGATGCGGGAGCAGATGTCGGGCATGGACGGCTCGACGATCACGCAGAAGGCCATTTTGTTCACGCAAAGCGAGTACGAGGCGCTGGGCTATGATCTGGCCGACCTGCAGATGCGCTACCTGCTGACGACGGGCGCGAAGATGCTGGGGCTGTCCCTTGTGATGGTGCTGGCCGCCGTGCTGGTCGGCCTGCTGGCCTCGCGCACCGCGGCCGAGCTGGGCATGACCCTCCGGCGCGAACTGTTCACCCGGGTCGTGTCCTTCGGCAATGAGGAAATGACCAAATTCTCGACCGCCTCGCTCATCACCCGTTCGACGAACGACATCCAGCAGGTGCAGATGGTCATTGTCATGCTGCTGCGCATGGTGCTCTATGCGCCGATTCTGGGCATTGGCGGTGTTCTGCGCGTCAGCCGCACCCGCACCGGCATGGCGTGGATCATCGGTGTGGCCGTGGGCGCGGTGCTGCTGCTCGTCGTCGTGCTGATGCAGCTCGCCATGCCCCGCTTCAAGCGTATGCAGGTGCTCATCGACCGGCTCAATCTGGTTGCCCGCGAAATTCTGACCGGCCTGCCGGTCATCCGCGCCTTCAGCCGCGAGAAGCACGAGGAAACGCGGTTTGACGGGGCGAACACCGACCTCATGCGCAACCAGCTCTTCGCCAACCGGGTCATGACCTGCATGATGCCCTCGATGATGCTGATTATGAACGTCGTGACGGTCGGCATCGTCTGGTTCGGTGCACAGGGCGTCGATCTGGGACGGATGCAGGTCGGCGATATGATGGCGTTCATCTCGTACACCATGCAGATCATCATGTCCTTCCTGATGCTGGCGATGATCTCGATCATGCTGCCCCGCGCGGGCGTCGCGGCCGACCGCATCAACGAGGTGCTCTCGACCGAACCCGCCATCCGCGACAAGGCCAAGGTCAAGGACGATGCGGTGCAGGAATGGAAGGGCGAGGTTCGCTTCGAGGACGTGTCCTTCCGCTATCCGGACGCGGACGCCGATGTGCTCGAGCACATCTCCTTCACCGCCCGCCCGGGTCAGACGACCGCGATCATCGGCTCGACCGGCAGCGGCAAATCGACCCTGCTCAATTTGATCCCGCGCTTTTTCGACGTCAGCTACGGCCGCATCACGATCGACGGCGTCGATGTGCGCGACCTGTCCCTGCACAAGCTGCATGACCTGCTGGGCTACGTGCCCCAGAAGGGCGTGCTGTTCTCGGGCGATATCACCTCCAACCTGAAGTTCGGCGGCGATGCGATCACCGACGAGGCGATGCGCCGGGCGGCGCGGATCGCGCAGGCCGAGGAATTCATCGAGGGCAAGCTCGAGGGCTACGCTTCGCCCATCGCGCAGGGTGGCTCGAACGTTTCGGGCGGCCAGAAGCAGCGCCTGTCGATCGCCCGCGCGATTGCCAAGGGGCCGAAGATTTTCCTGTTTGACGATTCGTTCTCGGCGCTCGACTACAAGACCGACGCGGCTCTCCGCCGCGCGCTCAGCGCCGAGCTCAAGGGCGCGACCCATATCATCGTCGCCCAGCGTATCTCGACCATCCTGCACGCCGAGCAGATCATCGTGCTCAACGAGGGCCGGGTGGTCGGCATCGGCACGCATGAGACCCTGATGCGCACCTGCGAGACCTATCAGGAGATCGCGCGCAGCCAGCTTTCGGAGAAGGAGTTAGGAGGGATGCAGGCATGAGTCATCCGAGAAGACACGGCCCGGGAATGCCGGCTGAAAAGGCCAAGGATTTCAAGGGCACGATCGGCCGCCTGCTGGCCTACAGCGGCCGGTATAAATTCGCGCTGTTCGGCGTCCTCCTGTTCGCCGTGGGCAGCACGGTGTTCAGCGTCGTCGGCCCCAAGATTTTAGGTATGGCGACGACCACCCTGTTTCAGGGTCTGGTTTTGAAAATTCAGGGCACGGGCGGGATCGACTTCGGCCGCATCGGCGCGATCCTCATCGGCCTGCTGGCGCTCTACGGTGTGAGTGCGCTGTTCTCGTTCGTGCAGGGCTGGATCATGACCGGCGTGAGCCAGCAGCTCTGCTGGCGGATGCGCCGGGACATCATCGCCAAGATCAACCGGATGCCCATGCGGTATTTTGAGTCCCGCACGGTGGGCGAGGTGCTCTCGCGCGTGACGAACGACGTGGACACGCTGGGGCAGAGCCTGAACCAGTCGGTCACCCAGCTCATCACCTCGGTCACGACGATCGTGGGCGTCGTCATCATGATGCTGACGATCAGCCCGCTTTTGACCGGCGTGACCGTTCTGCTGCTGCCCCTGTCGCTCGGGCTGATCCTGCTCGTCGTCTCGCGGTCGCAGAAGTTTTTCAAAGCACAGCAGGAATATCTCGGCACGATCAACGGTCAGGTCGAGGAGACCTTCAGCGGCCACAACGTCGTGCGCGCCTTCAACCGGGAGCAGGCCGTCATCGAGGCCTTTGGCCGGACGAATGAGAAGCTGTATGAATCGGCGTGGAAATCGCAGTTTTTCGCCGGTCTCATGCAGCCGATCATGCAGTTTGTCGGCAATCTGGGCTATGTCGCCGTGACCGTGCTGGGCGCAGCGCTGGCGGCGGCGGGTACGATTCAGGTGGGCGATATCCAGTCGTTCATCCAGTACGTGCGCAACTTCACCCAGCCGATCAACCAGCTCGCGCAGGTGTCGAATATGCTCCAGTCCATGGCGGCGGCCGCCGAGCGGGTCTTCGAATTCCTGAATGAAGAGGAGGAGGCCGTTACGGCCGCGCATCCCGCCCCCATCGACGATCTGCGCGGCGCGGTCGATTTCGACCATGTGCGCTTCGGCTACCAGCCTGACAAGACGATCATCCACGATTTCTCGGCGCACATCGAGCCGGGCAAGATGGTTGCGATCGTCGGCCCGACCGGCGCGGGCAAGACCACGATGGTCAAGCTGCTCATGCGGTTCTATGACGTGCAGAGCGGCGCGATCCGGGTGGACGGCCACGACGTGCGCGATTACAACCGCTCCGAGCTGCGCGAGGCCTTCGGCATGGTTCTGCAGGACACGTGGCTGTTCAAGGGCACGATCATGGAGAACATCCGCTATGGCCGTCTGGACGCGACCGATGAAGAGGTCATCGCGGCGGCCAAGGCGGCGCATGTGCACCACTTCATCCAGACCCTCCCGGGCGGCTACCAGATGGAGCTGAGCGAGGACGCGGCGAATATCTCGCAGGGTCAGCGGCAGCTTCTGACCATCGCCCGCGCGATTCTGGCGGATAACAAGATTTTGATTCTGGACGAGGCAACCTCGAGCGTCGATACCCGCACCGAACAGCTCATCCAGAAGGCCATGGCCAATCTGATGCAGGGACGCACCAGCTTTGTCATTGCCCACCGCCTGTCGACCATCAAGGACGCCGACCTGATTCTCGTCATGAAGGACGGCGACATCATCGAGCAGGGCGACCACAAGTCGCTGCTGGCCGCGGGCGGCTTCTACGCCAGCCTGTATAACAGCCAGTTCGAGGATGTGTCCTAAAAAGCGGTTTTGATATAAAAAATCCCGGCTTTCATAGCCGGGATTTTGTTTTTTCACCTCTGGAAATGGGTTCATTTTGTGCAGGCTCCCGGCCTTGACAGCCGGGAGCTGTGTTTTTTTCATGATATGAAAAATCCGGGCGGACACGGATTTTTCAAAGGGGATTTCGCCCATTGCGATGGGCGACTTGGGGCGCCGCCCCAAGACCCCGCAGCCTTCGGGAAGGCTGGCGAAGCGTTCTCTGTTCCGCGTCTGCGGACGCGGCCAGCCTGCGCGGCTGGAGCGCGCCAAAGGCTCTGCCTTTGGAATCCGCAGCCTTCGAGAAGGCTGGCGAAGCGTTCGGAAAACCGCACGGCGGTTTTCTCATTCGGGCGCGCGCGCCGCGTGGATTTCGTCCAGAATCGTCTGCTCTGTATCGTCGAACAGCAGCTTCTGGTTCTGCCGGAAGTAGGCGTCGCAGCCGAAGTTCTGGATATACCACGAGGTATTCGGGTCGGCGGTCAGCTCGGTTGCAAACAGCACAAGCTCCTGACTTTCGCCCAATGCGGCCTCCAAAAACGCGAACGCCGCGTCAAATTCCTGACCCGTCTGCGCTGCGGCCTCGCTCCGCTTCGCCGTCTGTTCCCCGAACAGCGCCTTGAGCTGCGCAAACGCGGCTTCGTTGTCCGCCGGCTTGGCAGCTTCGAGCGCGTGCAGGTAATCGTCCAGCGTGCGCAGCGCACCCAAGGCCGTTTTCCGGGTCTCGGGATCGACCGTGCCCGCCTGCCGGGCGCGGTCAAACGCGCTCTGCCGGTCGTCTCGCGCGGTGCGCAGCGCGTCCAAAACCGGGGCGGTCGTCATCGCGCCCTTCACCCGGGTCAGATCGGCGTACAATGCGTCGGTCAGCCCGTCCAGCCGCTTCACCTGCCGCGCCGCCGTGCGCAGTCCGGACAGTAGCAGGCCGCAGACCGACAGCTTTTCGTCGAACGGCGCGGCGGCCAGCTCGCTGGCCAGCACCGGCTCCCACTTGCCCTGCAAGACCTCGTCCACCCGGTAGCGCCCCCGGTATTTGTTGTAAAGCGCGAGATAATTTGCAAAATCGCGGGCGATGCGGGGCATCTGGATATACTGCCCGATGACCTCCCGGTCGACCGGCAGGCCGAGCGCCTCATAGGACTGCATCAGCTCGGACAGGTCCTCCCAGCCGCGCGCGGTGGCGAATTGCAGGCCGTCCGCCGTGGTTTCGACCTGATAGAAGTGGTCGCGCCGCAGGTCGAGGTAGGACAAAATCGCGCCGTGCACGCCGCGCGCCCGGGCGTATTCCTTCCAGACGGCATAATCCGGCTCGATGTCGATGCGCTTGACGCGGTCGAGGGTGACGACGTCGAACTCGCGCACCGACTTGTTGTATTCGGGCGGGTTGCCCGCCGCGACGACCACCCAGCCGGGCGGCAGGGGTTGGTTGCCGAAGGTTTTGCACTGCAAAAACTGGAGCATCATGGGGGTCAGGGTTTCCGAGATGCAGTTGATCTCGTCGAGGAACAGGATGCCCTCGTGCACGCCGGTTTCCTCCATCAGCCGGTGCACCGAGGCCAGAATTTCACTCATCGTGTATTCGGTGACCGCGTATTCCTGCCCGCCATAGGTGCGGTGCTCAATAAAGGGCAGGCCGAGGGCGGACTGACGGGTGTGGTGGGTGATGGTGTAGGCGACGAGTCCGACGCCGGTCTCGGCGGCGATCTGCTCCATGATCTGGGTTTTGCCCACACCCGGCGGGCCCATCAGCAGGATGGGGCGCTGGCGAATGGACGGGATGCGGTATTCCCCGAATTCGTCCCGGCTCAGATAGGCCCGCAGGGCGTTTTGGATTTCCTCTTTGGCGCGTTTGATGTTCATAAGCGTTCTCCTGACAGTTCGATTTCGTCCGCGTCGAGTACGACCCGGATGCCCCAGGGCGGCACGCGCTCGGGGAAGCCCTGCCCGGCCAGCATGACGAAGGCCGTGTCAAAGGGCGGACGTCGTGACGGGTAAACCCCCAGTCCGTCGGTGAAGTAGAGCAGGCCGCGCAGGTTTGTGAGCTCCCCGGCCGCCTGCAATGCGGCCACCCGCTGAAAGACCGGGCGGAAGTCGGTCGCGCTCTGGCCGATCAGCTCGAAGTGCTCCATGTAGTCGGCCATCTCGCGGGCGTTTGTGATCTTCCGCTCGGCGCGGAGCTGGTCGTCGCATTGCAGGATGCGCAGGTCGAACCGGCGGAAGAAGCTCTCGGTATTTTGCAGAATGGAATAGGTATAGGATAGGAAGCCGCGCACGAGGTCGCCCGAGGTCGACATCGAGGTGTCGATGGCGATGACGAGGGTGCGCACGCGGCGGGTCTCGCGGGTCTCGAGCGGCTCGATCAGGGGCAGGTTGCCGTACTGCCGCAGACCGTAGGCGTAGTAGCCATAGTCGAAGGCGTCCGGATCGACGCCCATTTCCTCACCCAGCACGGCGAAGCGGCGCAGAAAGGCGCGGTAGTCGGTTTTTTCGCGGGTTTCGACCCGAAGCTGCTCCAAAACGGCCTGTCCGCCCTGGGCGGCGTCGTTCAAGACGGTCTCCATGCCGGTCTGGGTGCGCTCAGCGAGCTGCTGCCAGCGCTCGTTTTCCTCCTCGCGGGTGCGATCCCACAGCGCGTGGTCGTCGGCCAGAAATTCCTTCGCCAGCGCCGCGCGGTCATAAACCGGGAGGGCGTCCCGCCGCAGGGCGCGGTAGACCGCCTCGGCGGTCGGCACGGGCATCTCGTCCGCCAGACGGCGGTAGAGGTTCTGCCGCCGCACGCTGACGGACGGGCGGTCGAGACAGCGGTAGTCGAGCGAATCGAGCACGTGCTCAACCGCGATGTCGCACGCCAGATCCCACAGCTCGCCGTCCCGCCCGTGCTTCTTGCCCGGGTGGCGCAGCATACAGTGCAGCAGCAGGTGGAGATAGGCGCGGCAGACCCGGCTGCGCCCGCGCTCGTACTGCATGGCGAGGTACGCGCCGTTATAGTAGAGGTGTGCGCCCTCGGTCGCAAGCGAGGGGGTGTCGTAGTCATCCCGCAGGTCGAGCGCGCCCAGTGCCGCGTCCAGAAAGGGCAGGCTCAGATACAGCTCGTTCCGGGCGGCGGTCAGAATTTTGCGTCCGACCGCAGCGAATGCCTCCGATTGTGCCATAGCGTCCTCCTTTCGGGCGGGTTAAAGATCATAGGTTTTGCGTCCCGCCGCGCCCAGCGCGGCGCGGCCCCGGCCGAGCAGCAGGGCGAGGGCTTCGGTCTGACCGGTTTCCCGCGCCTTGGCGCAGGCGGCGTCGATCGCCTCACTTTTTATAATGTCCGGCAGGCTGAGCAGGAAGGACAGTCCGGCGGTGTCACGCCCGTCCAGCAGGACGGTGAGCGCGTCGGCGCAGTGGTCGGCCAGCAGGGCGCGGTAGCGCTCCCGCGCCGCCGGGCGCAGACGCAGCGGCCAGCGCAGACGCAGCAGGGCGACCCGGCAGGCGTCGCCGTAGGCGTGCAGGCGGGTCAGGCGTTCGATCGTGTCATCATACGGAGCGAAGTCCAGCACGCCGCTCGTGAAGCACTGGCGGTAGGCGTAGCCCGCGCCCTCGATGCGGCGCTGGAAGATATGCGCCGCGTCCAGCGATTCGAGTTCCTCGTGGTAGGCCGGGAAGAGCAGGCGGCCTTCACCCTCGGGCGTGTCCAGCTCAATTTCGACCTCGCCCGCCGTCTGTCCCAGCAGCTCCTCCAGCCCGGAGGGCGCGTCCGCCGGGCCGGTCAGGCGGACGGTGCGGAAGGCGAGACAGTTCATGAACGCGCCCTGCGCGATCTCGCGGGCGGTGACCGGCAGGGTCACGGCGGACAGGGCGCGGCAGTCATAGAAGGCGTAGCGGCCGATGGCACGCAGCCCGGCGGGCAGGATGACCGTTTCGATCGCCCGGGCATCGTGCACGGGCGGCGTGCCGCCCCAGGTCACGCGCGCGGAAAAGAGGCCGTCCGCGTCATGCAGGACGGGTGGGCGGGCCGACAGGGCGTAGGGGCCGAGGGCGGTCACCGGCCTTCCGCCGATCTCGTCGGGCAGGCGCACGGCCGGGTCGGCGGTCTCGCAGCGCAGAATTTCGACCCCGTCCGCCCGGGGGCGGCAGGTCAAAAGCAGTTCATTTTCTCCCGGAATGGTCATCTTGCGCCTCCATCTGATTCGTTCCTTGTTATTATAGCATGGCGGCCTGCAAAATTTAAGCCATATTGCCGCTTTTTTCGCCGCCATGCCAGAATCGTGAACTCACGCGATCATAGCCGTTTGCGGCTATGATCGCACAGAACGCCTGCATGGAAAAGGGGACGGGAAAAACACGAAAGCGACTCCCGCGAGGGGAGCCGCTTCCGTATAAGAGAGAATATTGGAATAGAGAAAGGCAGGTTTGCAGGAGGCGGCGTCAGCCGGCGACCAGCGCGGGCAGGCCGACAGCCAGACCCGGGAAGACGGTCACGAGCACGACGACCGCAACGATGATGAGGATAAAGGGAATAACGCCCTTGTAAATATCCATGATCTTGACCTCGGGCGGCACAATGCCCTTGATGTAGAACAGGGCGAAGCCGAAGGGCGGGGTCATGAAGCAGGTCTGGAGCATGACGGCGGTGACGGCGACCAGCCAGAGGCGGTCGAAGCCGAAGATGTCCATGATGGGCAGGAAGATCGGGAAGACGATCATGACGATGCCCAGCCAGTCGAGGAACATGCCCATGATGAAGACAATGACCATCATGATGGCGAACGCGCCCCACTTGCCGATGCCCATGCTGACGACCCAGTTCGCGATGAGCTGATCGCCGTCGAGCGACATGAAGATGCCGGTGAAGGCGGATGCGCCGAACAGGATGATGAAGACCATCGCGGTGGTCTTGGCGGTGTCGATGACCGAGTCATAGAGCATCTGCCAGCTAAACTGCTTGTAGAAGATCGCGAGGATCAGGGAGAACAGTGCGCCTACGCCGGCCGCCTCGGTCGGGGTGGCAATGCCGGCGAAGATCGAGCCGAGTACGCCGATGATCAGGATGAGCGGCGGGATGAGGTTGATGAGCGAACCGGTGATGCGCTCGCGCATGGGCATTTCGGCCAGCTCCTCGGCCGTCATGGCCGGGCCGTAGTCGGGGTGGATCTGGCAGATGATGAAGACGTAAATGCAGTAGCACAGGGAGAGCAGCAGGCCGGGCACGATGGCGGCGAAGAAGATCTTGCCGACCGAGACCTCGGCATAGGAGCCCATCGAGACCAGCATGATCGAGGGCGGGATCAGGATGCCGAGCGAGCCGCCCGCGCAGACCATGCCGCAGGCCAGCGAGGGCTTATAGCCGCACTTGAGCAGGACGGGGATGGACAGCATACCCATCGTGACGACGGACGCGCCGACGATGCCGGTGGTGGCGGCGAAGACGGTCGAGACCAGAATAACGGCCAGACCCAGACCGCCCTTGACCGGGCCGAGCAGGTAGCGGATCGAGAGGAACAGGCCGTCGGCGACCTTGGAGTGGGTCAGGAAGTTTGCCATCAGGACGAACATCGGGATGGCGACCATCGAATAGCTCTGCATCTGGTCGTACATCTTGGTCATGGCGATGGTCACGCCCGAGGAGCCCCAGGCGAGGTAGCCGATGATGACGCCCGCGCCGCCCAGCACGAAGGCCAGCTCCTGGCCGAGCGCCAGACCGACGATCATCAGGCCGAACAGGGCGGCCAGCAGGATGATGGCCATGGTGTCGGAGGTGATGCCCGAGGACAGCACCAGCTCATTCAAATATTGCATCATCTCAGCAGCCCTCCTTTGCTTCGGATTCGGTCAGGGACGCGCCGCCGGACGTACGCAGCTCCCCGATGGCGATTATGTGCTTGAGGATTTCGGACACGCCCTGCACGCACATGAGCACGAGGCCGATGAACAGGCAGAGCTTGACCGGCCAGGTCGGGGGCGCCCAGACCGAGTAGCCCTTCTCGCCGGAGACGTAGGCGCGGTAGAAGAAGCGCCAGCTCTCGGGCACGAGCACGAACAGGAAGGGCACCATGAAGCACAGGTAGGTGCAGATGTGCAGGATGTGCTGCCCGAGCGTGGGCAGGCGGGCATAGAGGACGTCGACCGCGACGAAGGCTTTTTTCTGGAAGCCGTAGGCGCAGATCAGGATGATATAGCAGCCGAAGGTCATGCAGATCATGTCCATCGTCCAGATCTGCGGGTTGTGGAAGAGGCGGCGCAGGACGACCTCACAGATGATGACGCCGAAGGTGGACAGCACGGCGAAGGCGCAGATGCGGCCGATCCAGTCGTTGACGGTGTCGATCCATTTGCTGATACATTTTGCAGCTTTCATTGTCTCACACCTCGGATCAGTTGGCGTCGTCGTAGTTGAAGCCCCAGCTGTAATCGCCCAGCATATCGCGATAGGTGGCCGAGATGTCGCGGTACTCCATCATGGAGGAATAGACCTTGTTGAAGTTCTCGTTGACGGCGGCCTCCTCCTCGTAGACCTGACGGCAGGTCTCGCGGATGGTCTGCCAGTCATCCTCGTTGAGCGCGGTGACGATGACGCCGTCCTCGGTCAGCATCTTGTTGGCGGTCGTGATGTCGTTCCAGGTGTAGCGGGCGAGCTGTTCGCCGCAGCAGGTCTTGGCGGCGGTCTCAATCGCGACCTGATATTCCTCGGGCAGCTTGTCCCACGCGTTCTTGTTGATCATGACGCCGTTGACGCCCGAGGACTGGTACCACGCGGGCGCGCACCAGTATTTTGCGACCTCCTGCAGCTTGAGGGAGTCGTCCGCCCACGGGCCGGAGAACTCGCCGCCGTCGATGACGCCGCGCTGCAGGGATTCATACAGCTCGGAGGCTGCGACCGTCGTGATGTTGATGCCCAGCTTCTTGGCTGCGCGGCCGGCCATGACGCCGCCCAGACGGATCTTCATCTTCTGCATATCGGCGATCGAGGTGATCGGGCGCACCGAGCGGATGCCCGATTCGGTGCCGTTCGTGACGATCGGGAAGTATTCCATGTTGTACTGGCCGTACAGATCCTTGTAGCAGTCCATGCCGCCGGCCTGATAGATCCAGGTGTAGTAGTCGAGGGCGGTGAAGTTATCCATGCAGGTCGAGAGCAGCTCAAAGGCGGTGTCCTTGCCGCTCCAGTAGCCGCCCCAGTCGCCGCCGCACTCGATCGTGCCGTTCTGGACGTAGTCAAAGAGCTGGTTTGCGGCGCACAGCTCGCCCTCGGAGTAGTTCGTGATGGTGAAGCGGCCGCCGGTGAGCTGGCTGACGAGCTCGGTGAAACGCTGATCGACCGAGAAATGGATGTTGCCGCTGCCCCAGGTGGAGCCCATTTTCCACGTGATGACGGGCAGGCTGCTGTCGCCGCCGGTGACCGCGTTGGCGTTGGCCGCGTCCATGACGCCGGAGTCTGCGCCGCAGCCGGACAGGCAGAGCGTGGAGGCAAGGACTGCGCTGAGCAGACCCGCGAGAAGCCGTTTGGTTTTCATGTTGTTTTTCCTCCTCTGTGTTTTGTGAAAAACTCTATCAAAAAACGCCGTCTGGCGTCTTTTTACCACTTCCCGCAGGCCGTTTGGGTCAGTCCGGATCGGCGTAGGCCTGAATTCGTTCGGTCAGGCGGCGCGCCTCGTCAGAGAGGGTGTCGTACAGGGGCGCGGCGGCCTGCCGCATCCGTTCGGCCTCGGTTTCGTCGAGCAGCGCCATCGAGCAGCCGTTGTGCGAGGCGTGCATCATGGCGCGCACCTCGGCGCTCATCCAGTGCTCCCGCTGCCATGCGGCGGCGTCGGCCGCGCACCGGCGCAGGATGGCCTGATCGGCCTCGCTCAGCCCGGCCATCGTCCGGGACGAGGCGACGAGCAGGTCGGTGTTGTAGGAGTGCCGGTCGTAGACCCAATAGGGCGCGAGCCGGTAGTATCCGCTGTCCACGTAGGTGGGCAGGTTGTCCTCCGCGCCGTCCACCGCGCCCGTGCGCAGCGCCAGCGCGAGATCGTCGCCGGTCAGCGGCACGGCCTCGGCGCCCGCGTTTTCGACCAGCTCGACCATGGCCTGTGAAGCCGAGATCGAGAGCCGCAGGCCGTCCATTTCGGCCAGCGAGCCGATCGGCTGCCGCACGCTGAAGAAGCAGCGGAACCCGGCGTAGAGGTAGGTCAGGCCGGTCAGACCCGAGCCGTCGAGCGAATCGAGCACCGTCTGTCCGACGCTGCCGTCGAGCACGCGGAACAGGTGGTTTTCGGAGGTATAGACATAGGGCATTTGCAGGGCGGTCAGCAGGGGCGCGTACCGGGTGGCCTCGCTGGCCGAGACCCGGACGAAATCAATGCCGCCGTAGGCGCATTGGTCGAGCGCCGCGGCCTCGTCGCCCAGCGTCCCGCCCCAGTACGGCTCGATCTGGATGCGGCCGCCGGTCTCGTCCGCGACCGCGTCGCAGAACCGGGCGAGCGCCTGATTTGTCACGAAATTATCGCTGCGCGCCGAGGCCAGCCGCAGGTGCAGGACGGGCGTTTCGCCGCCGTCCGTTCGGGCGCAGCCGGTCAGCAGAAGCGGGATAAAAAGCAGCGCACAGACGCTGCGTTTGAGAAGCATCGCTTGTTTTCCTCCCCCATTATAGAATATGTGAACAAAGTGTGAACACAGGAAATCCTTGCCGTCCGCAGGGAAAAAAACCGTGGCTGTCAAAAACGGTCATCGAATTTTGTCTGTTTTACACAAGGATTTTACCCCTCGCGGACGTGCTGGCGGTATTCGGTCGGGGTCAGACCCTGCTGCCGCTTGAAGACCTTGGAGAAGTAATTGGAGTCGACGTAGCCCACGCGCGGGGCGATCTCGCGCACCGGGATATCGGTCGAGGCGAGCAGGGCGGCGGCGCGCTCGACCCGGTAGGCGGTCAGGTATTCGAGGAAGGTGCGGTTGTAGGTGGCGCGGAACAGGCGAGAGAAGTAGAAGGTGCTCATGCCCATGTGGGCGGCGGCCTGTTCGAGCGAGACGTCCTCGGTGTAGTGGTGCGCGAGCCATGTGTCGCACTGGGATTGGAAGGAGGACGGGCTTCCGCCCGCGTCGGGCGACGGCGCGGGCGCGTCGGACAGGGAAACGCCCAGATTTTTTTGCAGACAGGCGTCGATCTCGTGTTTTTGGAAGGGCTTGAGCAGGTAATCCGCGCCGCCGGCGCGCATGGCGCCCACGGCGTAGTCGAACCGCTCGAAGGCGGTCAGGAAGATGATCCGGGCGGCCGGCTGGCGGCTCAGGATGCTCTCGGCGGCCTCGATGCCGCTGCGCACCGGCATCTCGATGTCCATGAAGATGAGCTGGGGGTGGAGCCGCTCGGCCTGCTCGACGGCCTCGCGGCCGTTGGCCGCGCCTTCGATGAGGGCGTCCTCGCCCAGCCGGGCGCGCAGGTAGTGGATCAGGGTCATGCGGCTGAGGGCTTCGTCCTCAGCCACCAGAATTTTCAGCATGTTGTTCTTCCTCCTTTGCGGGGTAGATCCAGACCCGGGCGGCGGTGCCCAGTCCGGGGACGCTGCGGATGTGGAGCGCGCCGCCCCGGATGGACAGGCGCTCGGCAATGTTGTCCAGTCCGATGCCGCGGTGCTGGGCCGGACGGGCGGCAGCGGCGGCGAAGCCGCAGCCGTTGTCGGTGATCGTGATGCAGCAGCCCTGCGGACTGCTGCGGGTGGTGATGCGGATGCGGCCGCCCGCCGGGCGGTCGCGCAGGCCGTGGACGATGGCGTTTTCGACCAGCGGCTGCAGGGTGAACTTGGGCAGGGTCACGTCCTGACAGGCCGCGTCGCAGTCCATTTCGAAGGTGATGCGGTCAGCGAAGCGCATTTCCTGGAGCGAGATGTAGTCGCGCACCAGATCAAGCTCCTGCCCGAGCGGGAGAAGCACGGCGTCGGTCTCGAGGGTGTAGCGGAAGAACTTGGCCAGTCGGACGATCATGTCCTCGGTCACGGCGGCCTGCTCCATCCCGGCCATGGTCGAGATCGTTTGCAGGGTGTTGAACAGGAAATGGGGATTGATCTGGCTCTGCAGGTGGGCGAAGCGGCTCTCCTGGACGAGCTGCTTTAAGCGCGCTTCCTCGGCCTCGTGCAGGCGCAGGTTTTTTTCAAGCTGAGCCTCGGCTTCGAGGGCGTGGATGTTTTTGGAGATCTGGGCGCGCATGGCGGCGAACGCGCGGGAGAGCTGGCCGATCTCGTCCTCCTGCGCACAGACCGGGTCGGGGCCATCGTAGTCGCCGCGCTCGAGCCGTCCGGCGGCCTCGCTCAGACGGCGCACCGGGGTGACGATGTTGCGCACGAGCAGGGTGACGCCCACGGTCAGGCCGAGCATGGCGGCGATCAGCACGAAGATCAGGGTGAAGTTGCGCAGGGCGAGCTGCTGGCCCAGATCGAGGTAGCTCGTGCGCCCGGCGCGCAGCAGCACGTCGGTCAGGTCGGCGGTGTAGCCCTGGATGTAGACGCGCTGGTCGGCCAGACGGCGGTAGGCGTCCGCGTCGAAGCTGCCGCTCCGCAGGGCGGTCAGGAAGGCGGCCTGTCCGGCGCGGTAGTGGGACATGGACTGGCTCAGGGCGCGGCGCAGGCCGAGCGCCTGCGCGCCGTCGTAGGCGCTGCCCGCGGTCAGCCCGGCCAGCTCCCGGTCGGAGACCGCCTGCGCGTCGGCCAGCCGTCCGAGCAGGGCGTCGCCCGGCGGCGCGTAAAGAAGCTGCTCCATCAGCTCATTTTCGGTCTGGAACGCGGTCGCGTAGCTGACGCAGGACGCGTAATCGGACATGATCGCGTCGGCCTGCTCGCGGTAGGAATAAAATTCGACCGACAGCACGGCGGTCAGCGCGAGCATGGGCAGCAGGAACACACCCAGCAGGCAGGCCATCTTGTGCTGGATCGGCAGACGGCTCCATATCTGGATGCAGGTGCGCCCTGCGCGGTCTTGTTTCATCAGGCTTCGCCTCCATTCTGCGGGATCGGAAAACGGGTCGATTCGATTATACGCGCCCGGGCGCGTCCTGCGCAACCGGATTCGACAGCAAAACACCGAAAAATTGCGACATGTATGAAATACATTGTGAAAATACAGCAATTTTAACGGTTGACGAATGGAACAGGGTGTGGTATATTGAAAAACGAAAAAACAAGACTTAACACGAATGTGTACAAAACATAATGGCAACCCACCAGTTAACCTCCAAAACCGGCCGCGCCGCACCTGCGCATTTCACACCGGTTTTTCCGTGTTTTATGGGACAGGCCGTGCAAAAACCGGACTCCACCGCGCTTCTTCTCAGGGATCAGCGGCGCTTTTCTGTGTCCGGACGCAGTTCAGGCAGAAAGCCGGCGCAGGCCGGCATCGGCACATATATCAACAATTAAAAGGAGACTTGAACATGGATTTCCATCTGACCCGTGAGCAGGAATTGGTCCGCCAGATGATGAAGGACTTCACCGAAAATGAAGTCAAGCCCATCGCTGCTGAAACCGATGAGACCTGCACGTATCCCCGTGAAAACATCGACAAGCTGTTTGACCTCGGCGTAATGGGCATGGTCGTACCCAAGCAGTACGGCGGCCCCGGCGCGGACGACCTGTGCAGCGCCATCGCCATCGAGGAGCTGTCCAAGCAGTGCGCTTCCACCGGTGACATCGTCGCCACCCACAACGGCCTGTGCTGCGGTCCGATCATTCAGCACGGCACCGAGGAGCAGAAGCAGAAGTACCTGCGCATGCTGACCGAGGGTCACAAGGTCGGCGCGTTCGCTCTGACCGAGCCGGACGCCGGTTCCGACGCCTCCAAGGGCACCTGCACCGCCGTCCTCGAGGGCGACCATTACGTACTGAACGGTTCCAAGATCTTCATCACCAACGGCTACGTTGCCGAGGTCTTCGTTGTCTTCGCGATGACCGACCCGTCCAAGGGCACCAAGGGCATCTCCGCGTTCATCGTAGAGTCCTCCTTCCCGGGCTTCTCCGTCGGCAAGCACGAGTCCAAGATGGGCCTGCACGGCTCTCCCACGGCTGAGATCGTCTTCACCGACTGCATCGTTCCCAAGGAGAACATGCTGGGCAAGGAAGGCAAGGGCTTCAACATCGCCATGCAGACCCTGGACGGCGGCCGTATCGGCATCGCTGCGCAGGCGCTGGGCATTGCCGAGGGCGCGATGGAAGAGGCTGTCAACTTCGCCAAGGCGCGTGTTCAGTTCGGCCGTCCGATCTCCAAGTTCCAGAACTCCCAGTTCGTCTTCGCCGATATGCACGTCAACATCGAGGCTGCCCGTCTGCTGACCTACAAGGCTGCCAGCAAGAAGACCGCCGGCGAAAAGTTCACCCTGGATGCTGCGACCGCCAAGCTGTTCGCTTCTGAGGCTGCGATGAACATCACCACCAAGGCGGTTCAGATGTGCGGCGGCTACGGCTACACCAAGGATTACCCGGTTGAGCGCATGATGCGTGACGCGAAGATCACCGAGATCTACGAGGGCACCTCCGAGATCCAGCGCGTCGTCATCTCCGGCAACATTCTGGGCAAGTAAGGAATAGGAGGAATACAGTACAATGAAAGCGATTGTTTGTGTAAAGCAGGTTCCTGATACCTCCGGTAAGGTTGCCGTAAATCCGGACGGCACCCTGAACCGCGCCTCCATGGCGACCATCATCAACCCGGACGACAAGAACGCCGTCGAGGCCGCGCTGA
>JAFBIW010000017.1 GCA_021531865.1 Butyricicoccus pullicaecorum
GAACGACGAAGATAAAGTACGGGATCAGGAAGGTCAGGCCGCCGAACTTGGAGACCATGATCGGGAAGCGCCAGATGTTGCCCATGCCGACTGCCGAGCCGATACAGGCCAGAATAAAGCCCCATTTTGACTGGAAGCCATCACGTTTCTCAAGATTATTACTCATATTTTTTTACACCCCTTTATATACCTCTTTTTGGATGCAGCTTTTCAAAAAAACGCCCGCGGAACTGTTCAGTTTTCCGCGGGCGCTGCCTTGGCTTAGGGGATCCTGCGCGCTTTCCGCGCGGCGCAGGTTACGCAAGATTGTCGAAAGCGTCAGACGCTGGGGAGATCAGGAACTCAGATCTGGTCGGCGGACGGCGCGTACGGCTCAAGGAATGCATGGAAGTGACGCATCGGCAGATTGTGACCCCAAACGATGCGCATGTTCGGGATGGTCGCGCGATCCTCGTAGAGCGCCTTGACTGCGGCGATCACGTAGTCCAGATGCTCCTTGGTCAGGCGGCTGCGGTCGATCGCGAAGCGAACGACGTTGGCCAGCTCAGCCTGCTGCTCGGGGGTCTTGAGGTCATACTCCATGGAGTAGTCGCCCAGCTCGGAGACACGGATGCCGTAGCGGCGGATCAGCTCGAGCGAGAAGCCCTCACCTGCGAAGGTGTCATGGCCGCGCTTGCCGTCGAAGAACTCATCCATGTTGATGTAAACGGCATGACCGCCGGCGGGGAGAACGACGCCCTTGACGCCGGCCTTGTAGAAGCCCTGCGCCAGGTACTCGCACTGCTGGACGCGCTCATGCATGTAGTTGAAGTCGCAGCTCTCGTACAGGCCGACAGCCAGCGCCATGATATCACGGCCGGACATGCCGCCGTAGGAGTCGTTGCCGTAGCAGGAGATCTGCTTGACCTTCAGCAGAACGCCGACGTCGGTCTTGACCGAGCCGTCCTCGTTGAAGTCGGAGAACTTCTGCCAGAACAGACCCTTGTCGCGGAAGGCGAGCATGCCGCCCATGTTGGCGTGGCCGTCCTTCTTGGCGGACATGGTGAAGCCGTCGCAGTAGGAGAACATTTCGGAAGCGATCTCGGCGATGGACTTGTCGGCGTAGCCCTCTTCATTCATCTTGATGAAGTAGCAGTTCTCAGCCCAGCGTGCAACGTCAAAGATCAGCGGGATGTCGTACTTGTGCGCAACGCGGTTGATCTCGCGGATGTTGCCCATGGAAACCGGCTGGCCGCAGATCGGGTTGTTGGTGATGCAGGTGAAGATCAGCGGAACGTTCTCCGGGCCGACGGCCTGAATGAGCTGCTCCAGCTTTTCGATGTCCATGTTGCCCTTGAAGGGGTTCTTCTCGTAGGAGCCGCCCTCGGGTACTTCGTACAGGATCTCCTTGTGGTACAGGTTGCGCGGAACCGAACCCATCTGCTTGATGTTGCCCTCGGTGGTGTCGAAGTGGCCGTTGGAGGGGATGGTGAAGACCTTGCCCGGATGGCGCTGGGCCAGGATCTTTTTGACGATCTCCATCAGGACGGACTCAGCCGCGCGGCCCTGCTGGATGATAAAGCTGTTCGGACGCTCCATCTGCGCCGCGCCGCCGTTGAACAGGCCGCCCTCGTACTCGCAGAGGTAAACTTCGTCCATCATCTTCTCTACGTCGCGGCAGTCGGTGCGGACGAGGTCGATGATCTTCTTCCAGTTCTTTTCGCCGCCGCGCTCGAAGATATCGCGGAAGGTGTCGAGCAGGACGTAGTAGCCGGTGTTGCGGCCGTAGGCTTCGTCACCGAGGAACAGGGACGCCCACTGATGGTTGGTCATAGCGGTGGTGCCCGAGTCGGACAGCATATCGACGGTCAGCATGCCGGAGGGGAATGCAAACTCGTTGTAATGGGTGGCCTTGAGGGCGCGCTCGCGCTGCTCAACGGTTACGTTGGGGATGTCGCGTACCGCGAAGGAAAAATGATGGGGAGCGGGGACATTCAGCGGATAGTTCTCAGACATAATAAATTACCTCCATTTTTTGGCGTTTCGCCTTTCTTCTGTGGAGGTACCCCGGTTGTCGCAGCGGCTTCCGAAGGACCGGCTGCGATTAGCGGACAGCACCTTGAACTGCGTGGATGCGGTGTGCCTGACGTCCGAACGGACGTCTGCTTCATTGGGTGTTTTTACAGAACAGCGACGACCTCGATCTCGACCAGCGCGTCCTTGGGGAGACGGGCGACCTCGACCGCGGAGCGGGCCGGATAACCGCCTTCGCTGAAGAACTCGGCGTAGACCTCGTTCATTGCGGCGAAGTTGTTCATGTCGCTCAGGAAAACGGTGGTCTTGACGACGCGGTCCATCCCGACGCTGGCCTCAGCCAGAATCGCCTTGACGTTCGTCAGGGACTGGCGGGTCTGCGCGGCGATGCCCTCAGGGAAGGCGCCGGTCGCGGGATCGATCGGGAGCTGGCCCGAGGTGTAAACCATGCCGTTTGCGGCGACGGCCTGTGCATAGGGGCCGATCGCGGCGGGCGCATGTTCTGTGGAAATAACCTTTTTCATCTTCTCGTTACCTCCTTTGAGAATAAATTTATCACCATTCAATAGGTTTGTCAATGCGTTTTATGCAATTTTATTAAATTCACGAGAAGTAAATCGAATTTTATGTATTATTTATATAAATACGGGTGAATTTATGTGGAAGATAACAAGAAAATATTCTTAAAAATGCGGGGCGAATATGATAGAGTATAACTAAGATAGATCGGAAACGGACAAAACCGGCGAATTTACCGCTTTTCCGGTTTCAATCGGATGGAATCGAGCTTTAGACATTGATAAGAAATTACGGCCCGATTTGAGAAAAATTTATTACAGCGACGGCAGCATCCGGCGGAGCGGCAGAGAAAAAGAGTTACATTTGTCTGGAATTTATGGTAAAATAACAAAAACACAGTCATTTTCTGCCTGTTTCACGCGAGGACGTTTTTTCGTCTGCCGCCGGGCAAGAAAGGGGAAAGGGAGTGACCTCTGCATGATGAACCGCATTCTGCTCCAGCAATATATGAAGCTGACCGAGTTTCTGGGCCGGGCGCTTGGGCCGGATTATGAGGTCGCGCTGTACGATTTAACCGATCCCGACAAGGCGATCATCGCGATCGCCAACCGCCATGTCAGCGGCCGGGAGGTCGGCGCGCCCCTGACCAACGTCGCCCTCCAGATTTTGGAGGATAAGAGCTACCTGTCCTCCGATTACCGGCTCAATTACCGCGGCCTGTCGGCCGATGACAAGCTGCTGCGCTCCTCGACCCTGTTTATCAAAGGGGAGGACGGCGAGTTGATCGGCCTGCTGTGCATCAACTTTGACGGCACGCGCTACCGTGAGCTGAGCGACAAGGTGCTTGGGCTGTGCCACCCGGACACCTTTGTCGAGACCAATTTTCAGTTTGATGAGACCCGGACGCAGGCGCCCGCGCACGAGATGGTCGAGAATTTCCACACCTCGATGGGCGATCTGGCAAGCGACGCGGTCGGCGAGGTGCTGCGCGAGATGGGCGTTGAGGCCGACCGCCTGACGCAGGAGGAGAAGATGACCGTCGTGGGCGAGCTGGACAGCCGGGGCGTTTTTCTGCTCAAGGGCGCGGTCAAGGACGTGGCCGAGGCGCTGCGCTGCTCGCAGGCCAGCGTGTACCGCTACTTAAGCAAGCTCAAAAAGGAATAAAAGCATCGAGAACATAAAAAAGGAGAAAAGCCGCAGCTTTTCTCCTTTTTTGCGTGTTTTTATCCGTCCGCAGGCCGTCCGTGCTCCTTGAGGCAGTTGAGATAGAGATAGGATTCGGTCGTGCTCATATCCTGCAGCTCGCGCACGACGGCGCGGAAGGCGGCCATATCGACACAGTGCACCTTGAGCAGCAGGCCGACACGCCCGGCCAGATCCCACGCGTCCGTGATGGCCGGGCAGTCCTGCACATATTCGCGCAGCCGCATTTCCTGCCCGGCGTGGGCGGACGCCAGAATGACGGCCTCGACCTGACAGCCCAGCGCGTTCAGGTCGATCTCGGCCCGGTAGCCCTGAATGACCTTCTGCTCCTCCAGCCGCCGCACGCGCTCGGCGGCCGCCGGGACGCTCATATTGATCTGTCCGGCCAGCGCCTTCATTGTAATGCGGCCGTCCCGCTGTAAAATGTCCAGGATCCTGCGATCCGTCTGGTCCATTTCCTGTTTTCCCCCGTTTCCGTGACTGTGTTTCTGGTTTTATTGTAGCATAGAAACCGGGAACTATCAATACTGCTTAAAATCCGTCAAGTAAATTGGCGAAAACAAATAAGAAAATAAAAGTGGTTTGGACATAACAACTAAATAAAGGTATTCATTTTTGGTGATTTAAACGATATAATAGAGATCGAACAAAAGGAAAACGAACAGGAGGTCATCAAAAATGAATGTTCGCAACGAAAAGAAGATTCTCTCGCAGATGTGGATTGTGATCGCATGTGGTCTGCTGGTCATGGCCGGCGGCATTCACCTGCTGTGCACGGCGTCGGCCGGCTCCGCGCTGTATTACACCGGCTGCGCGCTGGCTGTGCTCGCGGCTGCGGTTCTGGTACTCAATACCGCGCGTTCGCTCGGCAAGCTCGAAAAGCTGGGCCTGTCCAAGGCGCACTGACCGGCCGGCTTCGGCCAACAGTTCCGGAGCTGACGCAGGCGTCCGGAAAGCTGGAATATGATGCAAAAAGACGGCGGATCGACGTAAGATCGGCCGTCTTTTTCTATTTTGCGCCCGCCGCCTTGTGGGACGGCCGCGAACGGCGTATACTAGGATACAGAATAAAAGGAAGGGGTCACACCGATGAAGTATTGCATGGAGTGCGGGGCGAAGCTGGAGGAACGGTTTCTGGAAAATGAGGGCATGATCCCCTATTGTCCGGCCTGTCAGGCGTTCCGCTTTCCGGTTTTCAGCACAGCCGTGAGCATGATCGTCCTGTCACCCGGGCGGGACCGCGTGCTGCTCATCAAGCAGTACGGCCGTCCGGCGTACATTTTAGTCGCGGGGTATATCAACAAGGGGGAGGACGCGGAGCACGCCGTGCGCCGCGAGGTGCGGGAGGAAATGGGGCTGACGGTCGGGCAGCTCCACTACAACCGGAGCGAGTATTTCCCAAATACCAACACGCTGATGCTCAATTTCACATGCGTGGCCGAGGAGGACTGCCTGGACGGCATGACCGCCGAGGTGGACGAGGCCGCGTGGTATCCGATCGAGGAAGCGCGGCGGCGGATCAAGCCGGACAGTCTGGCCCAGCGGTTTCTGGAGGACTGGGTGCGGGCCGGGCAAAACTGAAAACACAGAGGAAACACAGGGCGTGCCGCAGAGCGCGTCCTGTTTTTTATGGCTGCGGGACGGCTTTTTGTTAGATACGTGTTTCGTAAATGGTTTAAGGAAACAAATATTGTTGTTTCTGGCGATTGCGGGGCGGACGGAGGGGGATTATACTGGGGATAACAGGAAAACAGAGGCCGGATCGCGGCCTTGTGAACGGGAGGAAAGAACTATGAAATTAACAGTCATCGGCGGCGGCGGGGTGCGCTCCATGTTTCTGGCCAAGAGCATTGCGCAGCGCGCGGCCGACCTGCACATCACCGAACTCGTCTTTATGGACAACGATCCGGAGAAGTTACGGATTTACGGCGGTTTGGCCGCGCATGTTTCTGAAATGCTCAATCCGACGCTGAAATTCCGGCTGACGGAAGACCCGGTCGACGCGGTCGCGGACGCCGATTACGTCATCACAACCATCCGGGTGGGCGGTGATCACACCCGCGTGCGGGACGAGCGCATCGCGCTCGATCTGGGCATTCTGGGGCAGGAGACCACGGGCGCGGCCGGTCTGTCCTTCGCCATGCGCAGCGTGCCCGCACTGGCCGGCTACTGCGATTTGATTCGGAAACACTCCAAGCCCACCGTCAAGGTGTTCAACTTCACCAACCCGGCGGGCGTGGTCTCGCAGGCCCTGCGCGACATGGGCTACGACTTCACCTACGGCATCTGCGACGCGCCCAGCGGCATGCTGCACCAGTTTGCCGACCTGTACGGCCGTAAGCCCGAGGAGGTCACCGGCGAGTGCTACGGCCTGAACCACCTGTCCTTCTTCCGCGAGATCCTGCTCGACGGCCGCAACATCGTGCCCGAGCTGATCGCGCGCGACGACGCCTATACCGAGACCGATATGCGCTTCTTCCACAAAGATCTGCTCGAGCACATGGGCTGCGTGCTCAACGAGTACCTGTATTATTTCTACTACCGTGAGCAGGCGGTCGAGAACATTCTGAAGGCGGGCGTGACCCGCGGCGAGGTCATCGAGGACATCAACCGGCAGATGACGGCCGAGCTGTCGCAGATGGACATTGAAAACGATTTTGAAGGCTGTCTGGCCTGCTTTGAGAAGTGGTACGGCCGCCGGGAGGACGCCTACATGGCCAACGAGACCGGCGTGCGCCGCACCAAGGCGTGGAAGTTCGACGTCTTCGCGCCCGACGCGGGCGGCTACGCGGGCGTTGCCCTCCGCTTCATCGAGCTGACCGAGTCGGGTAAGACCGGCTCGATGATCCTGTGCACGCCCAATCAGGGCGCGATCCCGGGGCTGCGGGACGACGACATCGTTGAGATCACCTGTGACATCACGCCGGACGGCGTTGTGCCGCATAAGGTACCCGATCCCGACCCGCGCGCGCTCGAGCTGATCCGCCGGGTCAAGTGCTACGAGCGGCTGGCGGCCAAGGCCATCGTCGAGCACGATCAGCAGGCGGCGGTCGACTGCCTGATGCTCCACCCGCTGGTCAATTCCTATTCGCTGGCGACCCGGCTGGCCGAGCAGTATTTTAAGCTGAACACGCCGTACTGGCAGGCGTAAGGAGGGCGAAGCTATGTCATTTGTCGCCGGAGCGGGCAACGTCAACGTCGATCTGGTGTTCAGCGGCCTGCCGCGCCTGCCCGAGGAGGGCGAGGAGCTGTACGCCCGGTCGTTCAGCGTGCAGATGGGCGGCGGTACGCCGGGCACGCTGATCAACCTGAGCCGTCTGGGTGTCCCGACCTGCCTGCAAACCCTGCTCGGCCCCGATATGTTTTCCGATTTCGCCCGCCGCGCGTTCGCCGAAAACGGCGTTTCGCCGGTCAATCTGTACCACGGCGACCGCATCCCGCTCAACATCTCGGTGGCCGCGCTGACCCCGGGTGACCGCACCTTCCTGTCGTACAGCGAGAGCGGCCCGGTCACGGACGAGATGCAGGAGG
The DNA here is from genome assembly GCA_021531865.1 of Butyricicoccus pullicaecorum. Lineage (GTDB taxonomy): Bacteria > Bacillota > Clostridia > Oscillospirales > Butyricicoccaceae > Butyricicoccus. Next base: position 7,267 of record JAFBIW010000017.1, read on the forward strand.
CGGTCTATCATGCCTCGCGCGGGGCCAAGCTGGTCACCATGCAGCTCGGCTACCTCGAGGCCTACCGCAGGCTCAAGCAGGAGGGCGCGGTGCTGGTCTTCGACACCGGCTGGCTGGACGATCTGAGCATCGAAAACTACCGGGAATACATCGAATTGGCCGATTATTATACGCCAAACCAGAAGGAGGCGCTCAAGATCACCGGGGCGGACACGCCCGCCCGCGCGGCAGAGATTCTGAGCGATTATTTTGAAAACGTCATCGTCAAGCTGGACAAGGACGGCTGTCTGATCCGCGAAAACGGCCGGGAGCACGTGATCCCGAACATCCCGGAGTTTGCGCATCAGGATTCGACCGGCGCGGGCGACGCCTTTCTGGCCGGTCTGCTGTACGGTCTGTATCACGATTACAGCTTCCGCGAAAGTGTGCTGTTCGGCAACATCACGGGGGGCAAATGCGTGACCGCCGTGGGCTGCCTGACTGCCTACTGCACCGAGCCCGAGCTGCTCGCGCTGGCGAAAAAATACCGCGGTTTTCTCGCGTAACAGAAACAAAATTAAGGAGGAATTCCGTCATGAAAATCGGTGTCATCGGTCTGGGCGAGGTCTCGCAGCTCATGCACCTGCCCATTTTGAGCGACCTGTCCGACCTGTACGAGGTCACGGCGGTCTCGGACGTGTCGCCCTCGCTCGTTGCCTACATTCAGAAGAAATACAACGTGCCGCACGCTTACCTGTCTGCCGAGGAGCTGATCGCGTCGGATGACGTCGAGGCCGTCCTCGTGCTCGCGCCCGACCAGTACCACGGCGCATACGTCCGGCTTGCGCTCGAAGCGGGCAAGCATGTCTTCGTCGAAAAGCCGGTGACCCTGTGCGCGGGCGAGCTGGAAGAGCTGGTCGCGCTGAAGAAGCAGTACCCGGAGCAGATCGTCATGGTGGGCTATATGCGCCGCTACGCCGGTCCCTTCCTCAAGGCCAAGGAAATTCTGGAGGAAAAGCCGCTCCCGACCGAATATCTGCGCTTCCGCGATATCATCTGCGAAGGCCCCTTCTTCATCGGCCAGACCCGTCCGATTTTCTACCCCAAGGACGTACCGGCTGACGTGATCGAAGCAGGCCGCGCGCGCCGCCGCGCCCACCTCGACCGTGCGATCGGCGCGGACGCGACCGACGCCCAGCGGCAGGCTTACCAGATGCTGACCGGCCTGGGCTGCCACAGCTTCTCGGCCGTGCGCGAGCTGTTCGGCGTGCCCAAGAAGATCAAGTCGGTCTCGACCTACGCGGGCGGTCAGCACATGGTCGTCGTCATGGAGTTTGACGGCTTCCTCGCGACCTACGAGCTGATCAATAACCAGAATATCGTCCAGTTCGACGCGGCGATCGAGATTTTCCAGAACACGAGAAAGGTGCTCGTCAAGTACGAAACGCCCTACATCCGCTATCAGCCCGCCACGGTGCAGGTCATCGAATCGACCGGCAAGGACACCAAGACGACCACCTACGGCCCCGACTTCCGGGACGCTTTCCAGACCGAGCTGCGCCTGTTCGCCGACTGCGTGCGCACCGGCGAACAACCCAAGACCGTGCTCGAGGATGCGGTGGCCGACCTCAAGCTGTTTGAAGAGATCATCCGCGTCATGGGACGCGAGGAAAAGTAAGGAGGCGCGCGATGAAACAGATCACGATCGCGACCGCGCCCTGCTCGTGGGGCGTGTGGTATGCCGACGGCACGCCCTCAGGCACGCCGTACGAGCTGTTTTTGGATCAGGCCGCCGCGGCCGGATACAAGGCTCTCGAGCTGGGGCCGGATGGCTACCTGCCCACCGACGAGGGCAGGCTGCGGGAGGAGCTGGCATCGCGCGGGCTGCGTGTCTGCGCGGGCACGGCCTGCTACCAGTTTGACAAGGGCGCGTCGTTCGCCGATTTCCGTCCCCGCGTCGAAGCCCTGTGCCGCCGCCTGACCGGGCTGGGCGCGCATTGGCTGGTCACGATGGACGAGTCCGACGTGGGCGCGTTCAGTGAGAAAAAGAAGGAGCTGAGCGCGGCCGAGTGGGACGCGTTCCTGACCAAGATCCGCGAGATGGGTGAGTACACCCGGAACGAATTTGGTATTGAGGTCGTCTACCATCCGCATATCAGAACGATGATCGAATACACCGACGAAATCGTCCGTCTGATGGACTTCACTGGGCTGAATCTCTGCTTTGACACCGGACACCACGCCTACGCCAACGGAAACGGCCGTCCGGGCGACCCCTGCGTCGTCGATTTCATCCGCAAATATGCCGACCGGATCGCATATCTGCACTTCAAGCAGATGGACGGCGCGGTCTGGCAGAAGGTCATGGACGAGCATCTCGGCTCGGACGCGGCGTTCCGCATGGACGTCATGTGCGACCTGCCCGACGGCGTCATCGACTTTACCGCAGTCGGCCGGGCGCTGGACGCGATCGGCTTTGCCGGTGTGGGCGTTGTCGAGTCCGACAAGCCGTGCGCGACCAATGCGCAGGTCTTTGAGTCAGCCAAGCGCAACCTGAACTATCTGCGCGAGATCGGCATGATTTAAGGAGGAAAACCGCATTGGAGATCATCGTTTGTAAGGATTACGAGGCCATGAGCCGCCGGGCGGCCGCGCTGGCCGCCGAGGTGCTGTGCGAAACGCCGGACGCTCTGCTGAGCTTCCCGGGCGGGGACACGCCGCTGGGCTTTGTGCACTGCTTCGCCGACCGGGTCAACGCGGGGGAGATCGACATTTCGCGGGCGCGCTATGTCTCGCTCGACGAGTGGGTCGGTCTGGGTGCGGACGATGAAGGCTCCTGCGCCCGGTTCAACCGCACCGAGCTGCTCGGACGGCTCGAAAAGCCCTTTCTGGATACCCATATCATCAACGGTGCGGCAGCTGACATCGAAGCCGAGCGCGCCGCGCTCGACGCGTACATTGCGCAGTACGGGCCGCTCAGCCTGTCGGTGCTGGGCATCGGCATGAACGGCCATTTGGGCTTCAATGAGGACGGCGTGGACTTCGGCCTGAACGCCCATATCATTCCGCTGTCCGAGACCACCAAAAAGGTCATGCCCAAGTACTTCGGGGAGAAATTCCATCCCGAATACGGCATTTCGCAGGGCATCGCCCAGATCATGGCGGCCAAGCGGGTCGTTCTGCTGGCAAATGGCGCGCACAAGGCCGAGATCGTCGCCCGAGCCTGCCGGGGCGCGGTCACGAACCGGGTACCGGCCAGCATCCTGCAAAACCATCCGAACTGCTTCGTCATTGTGGACGAGGCAGCGGCGGCCGGTCTGTGATGCGGACGTTGGCGCAGGCCGTCCGCGCCTGTGCGCCGAACGCCGCCGGGCGGACGATGACGGCCGGGTTCGACGGCTTTGTCGATACCCTTGTCCGGCCGGTGTGCCGGGTCGGGACGGACGGACAGGCGGATGCATATTTTGAAACGATCGCGGATTTCGGCGCATACCTGTGCGCGCACGCCGGGAAGAGCTGCTCGGTCGAGCTGGCCGTCGAGTCGGTGCGCGCGGGCGGCAACCTGCCGCAGATCGCGGACGCGGCGGGCGGTCTGGGGCTGGATACCGTGTGCATCGGCACGCTGGGCGCGGATGCGCCCGACCCGCTGTTCGCGGACGTGCCCGCACGGCTGTACGCCTTCGCGCCGCCCGGACAGTCGACCGCGCTTGAGTTCCGGGACGGCAAGGTCTTTCTGGCGCCCCGCTTCACTCTGCCGGGCGACCCGTGGGCGCTGGCCCAGCGGGCGGCGGACGGACAGGCGGATGCGCTGTTCGCCCGGGCGGATGTGTGCGCCCTCGTCAACTGGAGCGAGCTGCCCTTCGCGCAGGCGCTCTGGCAGGCCGTGTTCGACCACGCCTTCGCGGACGCGCCCGCCGACAAGGGACGGTACGCCTTTTTCGACCTGTGCGACTGCGCGCGCCGCGCGCCCGAGGAGATCGCAGCCGTCCTGCGGCTGATCGGCCGGTTCGCCGGGAAGCGCACCGCCGTGCTCAGCATGAACGAGAACGAGGCGCATACGGTTTCAGATGCGGTGCTGGACGGGGAGCGGGCGCTCCCTGCGATCGGGAAGGCGCTGCGGGCGCGGTTCGGCATAGACGAAGTTCTGATCCACACCCTGCGCGAGACCGTGCTGTGCGCGGCGCGGGGGATGGTGCGCGAGGCCGCACGGTTCGTCGAACAGCCGGTGCGCTCGACCGGCGCGGGTGACCATTTTAACGGCGCGTTCTGCTTCGCGTCCGTCGTCGGCCTGACCGGCCGCGAGCGGGTGCAGTTCGCAAACCGCTATGTCCATTCGTACCTCACGCACGGATACGGCCCAACGCTCCCGGCTCTGCTGGCGGAGCTGGAAGCGGAATGAGGAAAAAGGCGGCGCAGACCGCCTTTTTTTTCTGCGTTCCACCGCTTTTTTGCCGTGAAACAAAAAAATTCGGAAAAATCGGGACGCATCGGACAGGATTCCGAAAAAACTGCGGTTAAATGGAGGATCGCCTGAAAAATTTGCGGTTTGATGAAGGAAATCGTGCATTTTGACGGGCGGCTTCGGTCAGTATGACGAAATGCGTCAGAGAATTACCGCAGAGAATCGTGAAAGTGCCAAAATGTAAAAAAAAAGCAAAAAACATTACCACTTCCTGCGGCGGCGGGTGTATAATACAAACAGATTGTTGAAACAAGGACAGGTGTAGTCCTGCCGAAGACAACAGTCTGCATAAAATCTAGGGAGGAAATCCATCATGAGAAAAGCACTGAGTATGCTTCTTGCTGCTGCGATGTGCACCAGCCTGCTGGCCGGCTGTGGCGGCAGCAGTGACACCGGCGCGGCAGATAACACGGCTGACAGCGCGGCGGACGGCGCGTCCACCTCCGCGGCCGGCGGCGTCTTCAAGCTGGGCGGTACCGGCCCGCTGACCGGCGCGGCAGCCATTTACGGCAACGCGGCCAAGAACGGCGCGCAGATCGCGGTTGACGAGATCAACGCCGAGGGCGGCGCGATCCAGTTCGAGCTGAAGTATGAGGACGACGAGCATGACGCAGAGAAGGCTGTCAACGCTTACAACGCCCTGAAGGACTGGGGCATGCAGATCTCGCTCGGCTCCGTTACCTCCAAGCCCTGTGAGGCGACTGCGGCTGAGACCTTTGCCGACCGCATCTTCGCCCTGACTCCGTCCGCTTCCTCGGTCGCTGTCACCGCGGATAAGGACAATATGTATCAGATGTGCTTCGCTGACCCCAACCAGGGCACCGCGTCCGCACAGTACATCGCTGACCAGAAGCTGGGCTCCAAGATCGCCGTCATCTACAAGAACGACGACGTTTACTCCTCCGGCATCTATGAGAAGTTCAAGGCCGAGGCCGACGCGAAGGGCCTGGAGATCGTCTCCGCTACCACCTTCACCGACGCTTCCGCGAACGACTTCTCCGTACAGCTCGGCGAGGCCAAGTCGGCCGGCGCTGACCTGCTGTTCCTGCCGATGTACTACCAGCCCGCTTCCCTGATCCTCAAGCAGGCGCACGACATGGGCTACGCGCCCAAGTTCTTCGGCGTTGACGGCATGGACGGCATCCTGACTCTGGAGGGCTTCGACACCTCTCTGGCCGAGGGCGTTATGCTGCTGACCCCGTTCAACGCGGACGCGGAGGACGAGAAGACCAAGAGCTTCGTTGAAAAGTACAAGTCCCAGTTCGGCGACGTGCCCAACCAGTTCGCGGCGGACGCGTATGACTGCGTTTACGCTTACAAGGCGGCGCTCGAGCAGGCCGGCTGCACGGCGGATATGTCCGCTGAGGAGCTGTGCGACAAGCTGATCGAGGCGTTCAGCTCCCTGACCTTCGACGGCCTGACCGGTGAGACCATGACCTGGACCGACGGCGCGGTCTCCAAGGAGCCCAAGGGCATGATGATCCAGAACGGCGCTTACGTTGGCATGTAATTCGGAAACCGCACACAATGAAGTGACACTGTGAAGGAGGGCGCCGAGCTTCCCAAAGCGACGGCCCTCCTTTGCGTGTTTTTCCCGTGCCCCATTATGGGGTGGGGCGACGGCTTGACGCCGGTCGCCAAGCCACCGCCCCGGCCCACAATCTGCAAACTTTTTCCGGGTATAGAAACAAAGAATGAGGTGTATCGCATGACCTTCTTATCCTATTTGATCAGCGGTATCAGCCTGGGCAGCGTGTACGCGATCATCGCGCTGGGCTACACCATGGTCTACGGCATTGCCAAGATGCTGAATTTCGCCCACGGCGACGTTATCATGGTGGGCGCTTACATATCCTTCTGCGCGACGAGCTATCTGGGTCTTTCACCCCTCGTGTCGGTCGTGCTGGCCATTCTGGTCTGCACCGTGCTCGGCATCGTCATTGAGCGGCTGGCCTATAAGCCGCTGCGGCAGGCGCCCGCGCTGGCCGTCCTGATCACGGCGATCGGCGTGTCCTATTTCCTGCAGAACGCCGCGCTGCTCATCTGGAAGTCCGATCCCAAGACCTTCTCGGCTGTCGCCGGCGGCTCGATCAAGCTGTTCGGCGGCGAGCTGACCATCTCGGCCGTCACCATCGTGACCGTCGTAAGCTGTATTGTCATCATGGTCGGCCTGACCCTGTTCACCGGCCACACCAAGATGGGTACCGCCATGCGCGCCGTATCCGAGGATAAGGGCGCGGCTCAGCTCATGGGCATCAACGTCAACACCACCATTTCGGTCACCTTCGCCATCGGCTCGGGTCTGGCCGCCATTGCGGGCGTCCTGCTCTGCTCGGCGTATCCCACCCTGATGCCGACCACCGGCTCGATGCCCGGCATCAAGGCGTTCACCGCGGCCGTCTTCGGCGGCATCGGCTCGATCCCGGGCGCGATGCTGGGCGGCATCCTGCTGGGCGTCATCGAGATCTTCAGCAAGGCCTATATCTCGACCCAGCTTTCGGACGCGATCGTATTCGCCGTTCTGATCGTCGTGCTGCTCGTCAAGCCGGATGGCCTGCTGGGCAAGCATGTCAGCGAGAAAGTTTGAGGTGTCCCAGATGAAAAAGACAAAGAATCTCTTGACGGCCGGACGCCGCGACTATCTTATTTCCTTCGGCATCGTCATTCTGGCGTTTGCCGTGGTACAGACCATGATCCTGACCGGCAATATCACAAGCTCCCTCAAGGGTCAGCTCGTGCCGATCTGCGCGTATATCGTCATGGCGGTCTCGCTCAACCTGACCGTCGGTATTCTGGGCGAGCTTTCGCTCGGCCACGCGGGCTTCATGTCGGTCGGCGCGTTCGCCGGCATCGTTGTCACCACCTCGCTGGCTGACGTCATCCCGTTTGCGCCCCTGCGCCTTGCCCTCGCGATGATCGTGGGCGGTCTGCTGGCGGCGGTCGCGGGCGTCATCATCGGTGTGCCCGTCCTGCGCCTGAAGGGCGACTATCTGGCCATCGTCACGCTGGCCTTCGGCGAGATCATCAAGAACATTGTCAACGTCCTCTACATCGGCCGCGACGCGAAGGGTCTGCATGTCAGCCTGCTCGAGCCGAAGTTTGAACTGGCAGAGGGCGGCAAAATGATCATCAACGGCCCCATGGGCGTTTCGGGCGTCGCCAAGCTCTCGACGTTCACCTCGGGCTTCGTGCTCATTCTCATCACCCTGTTCCTCGTGCTCAACCTGATCCACAGCCGCACTGGCCGCGCGATCATGTCGGTGCGCGACAACAGCATCGCCGCCGAGAGCGTCGGCATCTCGGTCACCCGGTACAAGCTGCTGGCGTTCGTCATCTCGGCCGCCTTCGCGGGCATGGCCGGCACTCTGTACGCCATGAATTTCTCGACCGTTACCGCGGCCAAGTTCGATTTCAATACATCGATCCTCGTTCTGGTCTTCGTCGTTCTGGGCGGTCTGGGCAACATCTGGGGCTCGATCATCGCGGCCACCCTGCTGACCGTCCTGCCCGAGCTGCTGCGCGCGGTGCGCGACTACCGCATGCTGATCTACGCGATCCTGCTGATCGCCATGATGTTGTTCAACAACTCGAAGCTCAAGGTTCGTCTGATGGAAAAGCGCGCGGCGAAGCGCGACAGCAAACTGAACAAGGAGGCGGACTGAGATGGCAATGCTTGAAGTTACAAAGCTCGGCATTTCGTTCGGCGGCCTGCGCGCCGTCGACGACCTGAGCATGGAAATCGAAAAGGGCGGTCTGGTCGGCCTGATCGGCCCGAACGGCGCGGGCAAGACCACCGTCTTCAATATGCTGACCGGCGTATACCGTCCGACCGACGGCGGCATCCGTCTGGGCGGCGAAAACCTGATCGGCAAGAAGCCGCACGAGATCTGCAAGATGGGCGTCGCCCGTACCTTCCAGAACATCCGCCTGTTCGGCAAGCTGTCGGTGCTCGATAACGTCAAGGTCGGCCTGCACAACGAGGTCACCTATTCGCTCGTCGAGAGCGTCCTGCATCTGGGCTCCTATGGCAAGAAGGAGCGCGCGATGGATGAAAAGGTGCTCGACATCCTCAAGGTATTCGGTCTGGAGGGCAAGGCCGATGTGCTGGCCTCCAACCTGCCCTACGGCCAGCAGCGCAAGCTCGAGATTGCCCGCGCACTGGCGACCGATCCCAAGCTGCTGCTGCTCGACGAGCCTGCGGCGGGCATGAACCCGAACGAGACCGGCGAGCTGATGGAGACCATCAAGCTCGTGCGTGAAAAATACGGCGTGACCATCCTGCTCATTGAGCACGACATGAAGCTGGTCACCGGTATCTGCGAATATCTGTACGTGCTCAATTTCGGCAAGCTGCTGGCGGAGGGTACCCCCAAGGAGGTTCTGAACAACCCCGAGGTCATCACCGCCTATCTGGGCGAATAAGGAGGGAACCATCCAAAATGGCAATGCTTACCGTCAAGGATCTGAACGTCTATTACGGCATGATCCACGCCCTCAAGGACGTATCCTTTGAGGTCAATCAGGGTGAGATCGTTGCGCTGATCGGCGCGAACGGCGCGGGCAAGACCACCACCCTGCACACGGTCAGCGGTCTGCTGGCCGCCAAGTCCGGTTCGGTTGAGCTCGAGGGCAAGAACATCACCCACATGCCCGGCCACCAGATCGTGCGTCAGGGCATGGCGCATGTGCCCGAAGGCCGCCGCGTCTTCGCCGGGCTGACCGTCTATGAAAACCTGAAAATGGGCGCTTACACCCGCTCCGACAAGCAGGAGATCGCGGACGAGCTTGAGCGGGTCTATTCCAGCTTCCCCCGCCTGAAGGAGCGCAGCCGCCAGCTCGCCGGCACACTCTCGGGCGGCGAGCAGCAGATGCTCGCGATGGGCCGCGCGCTGATGGCGCATCCCCGCATCCTGCTGATGGACGAGCCTTCGATGGGTCTGTCGCCCCTGTTCGTCGGCGAGATCTTCAAGATCATCGAACAGGTCAACAAGCAGGGCGTGACCATTCTGCTGGTCGAGCAGAACGCGAAGAAGGCGCTCTCGATCGCGAACCGTGCCTACGTGCTGGAAACCGGCCGCATCGTCAAGTCGGGCGACGCCAAGGTGCTGATGAACGACGAGGACATCAAGAAGGCCTATCTGGGCGAGTAAAATGCTTGCAGCCTTTGGCAGAATCTGCTAAAATAAGGACAGAGAAACACGGAATTTCTTGTGTAACATTACGGAGGGGGCCTTGTTCGCATGGAAAAGACCATTATCACGATCGCGCGCCAGTACGGCAGCGGCGGCCGCACGGTCGGCAAGATGCTGGCGGAGCGGCTGGATATTCCATATTATGACCGCGAGATCATTACAATGGCGTCTGAGGACAGCGGCGTAAACGCGACGCTGTTTCAGGACGAAAAGAAGCGGATCGACCTGCGCGCGCTGTTCAAGGGCGGCTATCAGGGCGATCAGATCGTTTCGCCTGAGAGCGCGGGCTTTACACGGGATGATAACCTGTTCAATTATCAGGCGAAGATCATCCGCCGGCTGGCGGAGCAGGGCTCGTGCGTGATCATCGGCCGGTGTGCCGATCATATCCTGCGCACGGTACCCGGTGTGACCCGTGTGTTTGTGTATGCGCCCGATGATTTCTGCCTGCGCGAGGCGATGAAGGTCAATAGCCTGCCTGAGCGCGAGGTCATCCGATTGATCGCGAAGACCGATGATTACCGTGCCCGGTATTATAAGTATTACACGGGCAAGGAGTGGAAGAACGCGCGGAATTATGACCTGTCGCTCAACAGCGCGAAGCTGGGCTTTGACGGCACGGTCGAGGCCATTCTGGCCTATCTGAAGGTACGCGAACAGTACGAGCCGAAGGATTGAAAACCGCGCCGCACCCAACAATGAAAGCTTCGCCAGCCTTCTCGAAGGCTGCGGGGTCTTGGGGCAGAGCCCCGAGTCGCCCATCGCAATGGGCGAAATTCCCCATTGAAAAGCCGATATTCGGTTCGGCTTTTCATCACATGAAAACCAGAAACCGTCCGGCTGTTCAGGCCGGACGGTTTTTTCGAAATAGCTCCTTATTTTTACCGTTCTCCGGACAGATTCCGGTCAAATCAGAAATGCGGAAGAAAAAAACGTCCCAACCGAATGGGACGTTTTTTATATCAGAACAGAAAATCCCGGCCTGAACAGCCGGGATTTTGCATTTTTCAGGATATGAAAAATCCGGGCGGACACGGATTTTTCAAAAGGGGAATTTCGCTCGCTGAGGCGAGCGACTTGGGGCGCCGCCCCAAGACCCCGCAGCCTTCGAGAAGGCTGGCGAAGCGTTCGGTGTTGGGTGCGGCGAAAATTCTGTTACTTGCGGTTTGCAATCGGGACGTATTTGACGTTCTTGGACAGCGGCTTGAACGCCGGACGGATGATGCGGCCGCCGAAGGCGACTTCCTCCATGCGGTGCGCGATCCAGCCGACAATACGCGCGGTCGCAAAGAGCGGCGTGAACATTTCTTCCGGAATGCCAAGCATTTTATAGACAAGTCCCGAATACATATCAACATTGGCGCACATGACCTTCACATCCTGTCCGCGCACCTCGCCGAAGGCCTTGGGCGTCAGCCGCTCGACCGTCTCGATCAGCTCGAACTCGGCGCTGTAACCCTTCTTCTCGGCCAGCGGACGGGCGGCCGCCTTCAGCGAAACCGCACGCGGGTCGCTCAGGGTGTAGATCGCGTGCCCCATGCCGTAGATCAGACCCGAGCCGTCGTTCGCCTCGCCGCGCAGAATGCGCAGCAGATAGGCGTAGACCTCGTCCTCGTCCTTCCAGTCAGCGACATGCTCCTTGATGTCGTTGAACATCTGCACGACCTTCAGATTCGCGCCGCCATGCCGCGGGCCCTTCAGCGAACCGACTGCCGCCGCAATGGACGAGTATGTATCAGTGCCCGAGGAGGTGGTGACACGGGTCGCGAAGGCCGAGTTGTTGCCGCCGCCGTGCTCCGCGTGCAGGATCAGACAGCGGTCGAGCAGCTTGGCTTCGTCGTCGGTGTAGGACTCGTCCGGCCGGATCAGACGCAGAATGTTCTCCGCCGTGGACAGCTTGGGGTCGGGCACGTGCAGATACATCGACTGTCCTTCGAAATAGCGGCGGCGCGCCTGATAGGCGTGGGAAATGATGACCGGATACTTGGCCATCAGGCTGATGCCCTGCCGCAGGATATTTTCGGTTGAAATATCGTCCGGATTGGGATCATAGGAATACAGGGCGAGGGTGGCGCTGGCCAGCTTGTTCATGATGTCCCGGCTGGGCGCGCGCATGATCATATCCTCGGTGAAGTTGTCGGGCAGGGAGCGGGCCTCGCCGATCATCTCGGTGAAGCGGTCGAGCTGCTCCCGCGTGGGCAGCGAGCCGGACAGCAGCAGATAGCCGACCTCCTCGAAGCCGAAGCGGTCCTCATTCTGGAAGGCATACAGCAGATCGTAAATGTCGATGCCGCGATAGGTCAGATGACCCTCGATCGGCTCGCGCTCGCCCTCGTTGAGCAGATAGCCATGTACGTTGCCCAGACGGGTGATGCCCGCCAGCACGCCGGTGCCGTCCGCGTTGCGCAGGCCGCGCTTGACGCCGTATTTGGTAAAGACGTCTCTGCTGACTCGATGGAGCGGCTGAAGCTGCTCGCAGATGGCGCGGATCATCTCGGGGTCCATCTCTTTCATCTGGTTGACCATGGCTGGTTACTCCTTATCTGCGTTAAACTTATCATAATGAAATAATGATACTATAATCCTGCAAAGATGTCAACCTGCTAAAAGTACAAAAGAATGAAGTCAGGAGGGCGAAAAATGAAAAAAGTGCTGGGTATCGGCCTGCTTCTGGCCGTACTAATCTATGCCTTGCCGGTGATCTGCGCGTGGCTCGAAGCGGAAGAGCCGCTCCCGATCCCGCAAGATAAGGTCGCGGCTGATGCAGAAAATACGGATTTAAACGCCAAAGACGGACAATTGTCCGCCGCCGGGCGCATCACGGTGCAGGACGGGCAGGAGATGCGGGAAATGGAGCTTGAGACCTACGTTGCCGACGTGGTGGCGGGGGAGATCTCGCCCGATTTTCCGGTTGAGGCCATCCGGGCGCAGGCGGTCGCGGCGCGCACCTACGCGGTCTATAAGCGCGAGGCCGGCCGCCCGGCCCAGCATCCGGACGCCGACGTCTGCACCGACCCGGCGCACTGCGCCGCCTTTGTCGATCTGGCCGTGCAGGCTTCGGCCCGCTGGGGCGAGTCGGCCGAGGCCAACCGGTCGGCCATTGAGCAGGCCGTACAGGACACGGCGGGTCAGATCGTGACCTATGACAAAAAACCGATCATCGCAGTGTTCAGCGCGGCGGCGGGCGAACGCACCGAGACCGCCGCTGACGTCTGGGGCAGTGAGATCCCGTATTTGCAGTCGGTCGAAAGTCCGGGCGGAGAAGGCTGCCCCAAATATCACGGCACGGTCACCCTGACCGCCGACGAGGTACGGGAACGCGCCGCGCAGACCTTCCCCGCGGCCGACCTGACGGGTGATCCCGCCGACTGGTTCAAGGCGTCTGAGCGCAGCGAGGCGGGCGGGATCATCACGGTCAAATTCGGCGGCGTGCGGGTGCAGGGCACGGCGCTGCGCACCATGCTGGGCTTGAATTCGACGAATTTCACCGTTTCCGTGCAGGACAACCGGCTGACCTTCACGACCGTGGGCTACGGGCACGGCGTGGGCCTGAGCCAGTGGGGCGCGCGGTATCTGGCCGAGCAGGGGAAGAGCTGGCGGCAGATCCTCGCGCACTACTATCCGGGCACCGAAATCACGTCTTTGGAGGTATAACCGGCGCTTGACCGGGCGATACTAGGCTCGGAGGTGTTCCAGACATGCGAAAACAGCATTCGATGGGATACACGAGCCAGCAGAAGAACGACCGGGGATTCTACATAATCCTCGCGGTCTGCCTTGTTGTGATCGTGGTATCGGGTTATGTATTGTTCTTTGCGCCCGGCGCGGCGCAGACCGGCGGGATGGATGAAACGGTCTATACCCCGACGGACACGGAGCTGACGGATGGGACGGCGGCGGTCGTTCTGCCCGACGTGGATGTTCCGGTGCAGCCGGTCGGAGAGCCGGAGGCCCAGCGGAAGCCGGAGACCGAGCCGCCCGAGGAATCGGAGACTGGCGCGGCGTCCGCGTCCGATGTTCCGGTTGCCGCCCCGGTCGAGCCGGTCGAGCCGATCTGGGTGCGTCCGGTCGCGGGCGGGGTGGTCAAGGCCTTTTCGGGCGATACCTTAGTGCGGGATGAAACGCTGGGCGACTGGCGCGTGCACGCGGGCACCGATTATGCGGCCGAAGCGGGCGCGCGGGTCTACGCGGTGTCGGACGGCACGGTGCGCACGGTCGAGACGGGCACGCTGTACGGCACCTGCGTGACGCTCACGCTGACGGACGGCAGGACGGCGGTTTACCGCGGACTGGATGAAAAGGTCAAGGTCAAGACGGACAGCCGCGTGCGCGCGGGCGACGTGATCGGTACGGTCGGCACGAAGAACGCGGCCGAGGCCGCGCAGGGCGCGCACATCCACCTGGAGCTGTACGAGGCAGATGAGACGATCGACCCCGAGACCGTTCTGGGCGGCAAGACCGGGGACGGCGGAAAGCAGGGAGGGGCAGAAGCCCCGATCAAGGCCGACACGAGCGCCGAGCAGAGCGGCATCGACGTCGAGGAATGACCGCGCGGACGGGCACACCCGTCCGCTTACATCAGACGCTCCCTGTTCGAAGGGAAAAAATAGTTGACTTTTCGGAGCAGAGTGGTATACTGAAGATAGCACAAGATCAACTTCATATTGTGGTATTCAGGTGTCCCGTGTCGCTGTCAGGATGCGGGGTGAAAAGGGAAGCAGGTGAGAATCCTGCGCTATGCCGTAGCTGTGTATGGGGGAAGCGGTTCCCACGATGTCACTGGAGCGTTCCGCTCCGGGAAGACGGGAATTGTGTTGAATCCCGAGCCAGAAGACCTGCCTGAGTATGACGCACAAAAGACCTCTTCGGGCTTTAAGAGGGTGCATTTCGTAACCGATCGTTTGGCCGCACCTCTGAGGAAAGAGATGCGGCTTTTTGTGTGAATGCAAGCTGTGCCTGTCACAAGGAAGTTTGATGGATGTGCGCTCACTTTCACACCGGACGGATGATTCCGCCATCCGTCCCGCCTCACCTTTTTTTCTTGCCGTCCGCCTCACGGACGGCGCGTACTGTCCTGATCCGTTTTCGGATCCTTTCACACACACCAATGGGAAAAGCCGTGCTCTGCACGGCTTTTCTCATTTTTTACGCCGTATACCAGTACAACCAGCCCATGCGCGACGCGCGCTGCTCGGCCATGCTGTATCACATGCTCATCGAGCTGGAAGGCCCGGCTGAGATCGCGGCAGGGACGACTCGCCCATGAAGCACGCGATGGCCTACATCTAGCAGCATTACCGCGAAAAGCTGACGCTGGAGGACGTGGCGCGTCAGGTCAACCTGTCACCCTTCCATTTCTCCCGCGTGTTCAAGCAGTACGCGGGCTGTGCGCCGATGGAGTACGCGCAGAAGATCCGGATGGACATGGCCAAGTGCCTGCTGAAAACGACCGACCTGCCCATCGAGCAGATCGCCGAGCGGGTGGGCTACGGCAGCGCGTCCAGCTTCGCCAATATGTTCACCCAGAAGGTCGGCCTGTCGCCCACCCAGTTCCGCAAGTTCCCGATCTGAAAAGAAGAACCGCCGCTTTCATGCGCGAAAGCGGCGGTGCGGGGAGAATATGCAGAAAACAGGAAAGGCGGAATGAATCAGCCGTAAACCTTGGCGGCGCATTCGCGGCACAGATCGGTCCACTTGCGGAAGCGGTCGGGATCGTGCTGGATGGTGTGGGTGTCCTTGAGGATGATCTCGAAGGGAGTGCCCTTGCCGTCGGTCATCAGCTTCATGGTGTAATCCCGCATGAAGTCCTCGTCCCAGCCGTTCGTGACAGATGACCGGCTGGTCGGTCTTTAAATCGTTGTGGGCGTACCAGAGCTTGCGGCGCTCCTCCATGATGGGCTGGTTCGCCAGATCGGCCAGCTTCTTGGCCAGGTCGCGGATGACCGCGCGTTCATTTGCAGAAATCATATGCGCTTTCTCCTGTCGATACAATGAAATCCTGAATTTTAACTTGATTTTGCTATCCAAATAGGATGGCTTATATACAGAAAATAAGGAAAATATTGAAATAATCGACTGTTTTACCTTGCTTATGTCTCAATTATAGCAGGATTATTCGGACTGACAATCGCCGGCCTTGCTAAAATATTCATGAATCTTGCTTTTTGAAACGGCCGAAAGGAAGGACACGCATGGAGAAGCTCGACCTGCGGGCACGGATTTTGCTGTCCATTTTGGCGGTCACCTTTAACTTCATGCTGACCGTGGTTTACACCATGCTCCAGCTTCCCTTTTGCACCTCGCTGTCCTACATGACCCGCGACGCCAAGAAGCGCGCCCACATCATCATGTTCCTGTATTCGGCGGCTGGCGTGACCTTCCAGTCCGAGGGTGCCATCCACATGATCTACAACCTCTACATCTGGGGCATCGTCGTTCTGTGCGCGGCCATGGTCGTTGTCCTGATGTTCTACAAGCTGGACTACGAGTATGACGGCATGATGGCTGAGCTGCTCGAGCGCGAAAAGCGTCAGGCGGCTAAGATGAATCACGCGGCGTAACGCAAGCCTGTAACATTGCCATATATGCAAAAAGACGACCCGTCCCCGACGCAGGGGATGGGTCGTCTTTTTTGCGGGCAGGGGTTCTTTCACGGGATCAGCTCCTTGCAGCACACGTCGAAAATCTGGAGAAATTCGGTCAGCGCGGGCAGCGGAGTGAGATGACTCAGGCTGATCCGCCAGGAAGACAGGGCGTTCCGGCGGTCACCGGTGACGGCCAGAACGGCTTCGGAGGGCGCGCCGTCGGACGAGCAGGCCGAGCGCACCGAGACGCACACGCCCCGGTCGGCCAGCGCACGCTGGAAGGTCGTGCCCTTGACGCCCCGGACGCTCAGATTCAGGATGTGGGGCACGGCGTCAGCCGGGCTGTTGATGCGCACGGCCGGATAGCGCAGCAGGGCGGCGCGCAGCAGCGCGTTCCGCTCCCGCACGGCGCGCACCCGTGCCGCCTGATGGGTCAGCGCCAGCTCGAGCGCCTTTTCGGCCGAGACGGCCAGCGCCAGCGCGGGTGTACCGCTGCGGTAAGGGGTCGCGCCCGCGCCGCCGCCGATCTGGGGCGTGAGCGGGACGCGGCTGCGCTTGTACAGGATGCCCACGCCGTTCAAGCCGTTGAACTTGTGCGGGGCGAAGCTCATGGCGTCCACGCCCGCGAGCGTCAGCGGGAGCTTGCCCACGGCTTGGGTCGCGTCCACGTGCAGGCGGCAGTTCGGATATGCGCTTAACAGGTCTGCAAGCGGCTCGATGGGCTGCACCGCGCCCAGCTCGCTGTCCACCGCGCAGACCGAGAGCAGGACGGTGTCCGCCCGCAGCATCCGCCGCAGGGCGGCGAGGTCGATTTTTCCGTCCGCGCCGACCGGCACCCGCTCGACCGTGTCACCCGCCTGCCGCAGCGCGTCGAGCGCGCCGCGCACCGAGGCGTGGGAGAGCGCGGTCGTGAGGATGTGCCGCCCGGCCGGGGCGGCCGCCTGCGCCAGACCCTTGACGGCCAGATCGTTCGCTTCGGTCGCACCCGAGGTGTAGATGATCTCGCCCGGCTGTACGCCCAGAAGGCGGGCGATGGCTTCGGTCGTCCGCGCCAGCGCGGCGCGCGCGGCCTGTCCGGCGGGGTGGTCGGCGTTGGGATTGCCGAAATAGCGCGTTTCCGCCGCGCAGAAGGCCGCGAGCACGGCCGGATCGACCGGGGTGTTGGCGGTATCGTCCAAATAGATCATGGCGTATCCTCCGTCTGCTTCCACGCCGCGCGGATCGTGCCGCCGCCGACCACCACGTCGCCGTCGTAGAAGACCACGGCCTGACCCGGGGTGACGGCGCGCTGGGGCGTGTCGAACCGCACGTGTACCCGGCCGTCCGGCGCGGGGTAGACCGTCGCGGCCTGCACAGACTGGCGGTAGCGGGTCATGGCCTGCACGCGGCGGGGCGCGTCCAGCCCCGGAACGGCGATCCAGTTGAGGTCGTCGGCCTCGAGCACGTCGGTATACAGCGCACGCGCCGGGCCGACCGTGACCGTGTTCGCCGCCATGTCCTTGCCGCAGACATATACCGGCTCGCCCAGCGCCAGCCCCAGCCCGCGCCGCTGTCCCAGTGTGTACCGCACCGCGCCCCGGTGACGGCCGACCGGCTTACCGTCGGGCGTGAGAAAATCGCCCGGGGGATAGGGGTTGCCGGTGTATCGCTCCATGAACGCGGCGTAGTCCCCATCCGGGACGAAGCAGATGTCCTGACTGTCCCGCTTTTTCGCATTGCACAGGCCGAGCCGGGCGGCGATTGCCCGGGTCTCCGCCTTGGTCTGCGCGCCGAGCGGGAAGCGGATACGGGCAAGCTGCGCCTGCGTCAGCGAATAGAGCACATAGCTCTGATCCTTGGACGCATCGCACGCCTTTTTCAGCAGCCAGCGCCCACTGCCGTCGTCAAATTCGACCCGGGCGTAGTGCCCAGTCACCACATATCGCAGTCCCTGTTCGTCCGCGAAGCGGAACAGGTGGTCGAACTTCATGTACCTGTTGCAGTCAATGCAGGGATTGGGCGTGCCGCCCGCCTCGTAGGTGCGGACGAATTTGCCGATGACCTGTGCCTGAAAGCGGTCGGTCAGGTCGAGCACCATGTGGGGGAGGTCGAGCTGGAACGCGGCCTCGCCCGCGTCGTCAATGTCCCGCTGGGCGCAGCAGGTGCGGAATTGGTTCAGGCCGAGGTCGGCGTTGCGGTACAGGCGCATGGTCACGCCCATGCAGCGGAAGCCCTGCTCGCGCATGCACCAGGCCGCGACCGTGCTGTCTACGCCGCCGCTCATGGCGATGAGGGCGGTCTTTTCATCGGTTCCTGTCATGTTTTCGGAGAAACCTGCCTTTCGTTTGTCTTCATATACATATCAAATTACTTGGTTTATAGGAATTAAGATAGCACCATTTCTGGCGCTTGTCAACCGGGATTCAAAAAAAGACACGCCGCGCGGCGTGTCTCGGTTGGGTTCGGTATGGATCGGGTCAGCGTTTCAGGATGCGTTCGAGGGCGGCTGTGTCAAGCTGGTTGACGGTCTGGAATTTTCCCTGATAGAACACCGCCCAGTTGTTGAAGGGGCAGGGGAGGGCCTTGGCCGTTTCCAGAGAGTCCACCTGAATGAAGCGGGCGGGAATGGCCTGTTCGGCGCAATGGGCGCGCAGCGTTTCGATCCGCTGGGGGATATAGGGGCATTGCAGGTCGTAATAGACGGTGAGTTCGCCGGCTTCGATCGTTCCCCGCTTCGCACCCGGGGTAAAGGCGGGCTTGGTTCCGTCGAACGAAAGCGCCAGCAGGGTATAGCCGCTCTCGGTCGTGTCCACGACCGCAAAGCCGAACTTTTCCGCGAAGGACTGGTCGGAGAGCCATGCCTTCTGCTTCCGCGCGCCCAGCATACAGATACCGGAACGTCCCTGCGCCTTGGCGTCGGCGATGCAGGACTCCATCAGCGCCCGGCCGTAGCCGCAGCCCTTGGGGCCGCCCGTGACCCACAGACAGTAGAGGTACAGATAGTTTTCGCCCACGATGGGTACCCACGCGGTCTCGAGCGGGGCGTATTCGATGAACACGCAGCCCTTGACGTCCAGCTTGCGGAACACGTGCCCCTCGGGCAGACGGTCGGCCAGCCATTGCCGATTGGCCTCCACACCCGGATGGGGCTTTCTCGTGCGGATGATGCAGCAGAGGTGCTCCTGCGCCAGATTTTCGGGCGTCAGCGTGATAAACTCCATGGAGAGGCTCCTTTCTGTTTCCGGTGAAAAGCGGCGGCGCTCAGCCTTCCGCGCTGCTGTCCAGGAAATCCCGGCGGTACTGGGACGGCGTGACGCCCTCGGACTTCTTGAACGCCTTGGTGAACACCCGGTAGTCGCCGTAGCCCGACCGCTCGGCCACCTCGGCGATCGACAGGGAGGTCGACAGCAGGAGCTTTTTTGCATGCTCCATGCGGATGTTGGTCAGATAGGCCAGAAAGCCCACGCCGATCTCGTTTTTGAAGAGCTGACTGATGTACTGTGCGTTCAGGTGGAATTCCTCGGCCAGCACCGAAAGGCTGACCTCCTCGGCCAGATGGGCCTGCACATATCGGGTCAGGCCGGTGATGGCCCGTTCCTCCCGCGCTTCGGGCTCGTCCGCCGCCGCGATCCGCCGCTCAAAGCGGGAGATTTTCAGGTTGTCGATGCAGGTGCCGAATTCCTCGTAGTTGACCGGCTTGAGAATGTAGTCGGTGATCTGCAGGCGCAGCGCCTCGCGGCAGTACGAAAAATCGTCATAGCCCGATACGATGACAAAGGCGGTGTCCGGATGGCGGATGCGGCTGAGCTGGATGACCTTCAAGCCGCTGAGGATCGGAATATTGATGTCCATAATGACGAGATCGGGGCAGAGGGTGTCGATCCGGGTCAGCGCCTCCATGCCGTCGGCCGCCTCGCCCACGACCTCGCAGTCGTGCGCTTCCCAGTCGAACAGCCGCTTGAAGCCCTCCCGGATCATGATTTCGTCGTCGACGAGCAAAACGCGCAGCTTTTTCATTTCGATTCCTCCCCGAGAGGCAGCAAAATATGCGCCGTCACGCCGCCGCCCTCATTTTCCGTGTATGACAGGCCGTAGGCCCGGCCGCAGAGCAGCTTGATCCGCTTCTGCACATTCAGGATGCCGATGCTGCTGCCCGTGAGCTTGGGCGCCTGCTTGGCATAGTCCGAAAGCATCCGGTTGATCGCTTCCTTTTTCCCGACGGCAAAGCCGCTGCCGGTGTCGGAGACCGCAATTTCCATGCAGCCCGCGTGCGCCGCCGACACCTGCGCCGAGATGCGTACCTCGCCCCGGTAGCCCATGTTTTTCAGGCCGTGCAGCAGGCTGTTTTCGACGATGGGCTGCAAAATGAAGTTGGGCACCGGCGCACCGCCCAGCTCGGGGTCGATGTCGTATTCACACCGGAGCGTGGGATATCGGTAGCACATCAGCTCCATATAGGCCTCGAGCAGCTCGATTTCGTCGTCCAGCGAGACCATCGGGCGGTCGACCTTGACGCTGAGCCGGAAGAAATCGACGAGCCGCATGAGCAGGTCGGCCACCTTGCTGTCCCCGTTGAGCTGGGCCTGGATGCGGATGGTGTCCAGCGTGTTGTAGAGGAAGTGCGGGTTGACCTGACTTTTGAGGTACAGCATGGACATCTTCTGCTCGGTCAGCTCGGCGCGCAGGATGTCCGGGTTTTCGAGGATCAGATAGAAGGCGAGCGTGATGAGGGTGATGCCCATGCCGCTGATCAGCCAGGTGTGATCGATGGCCTGCAGGGTCGTTATGATCAGCTCGACCAGCGATGCGATACCGATCGCCATCTTTTTCTTCGGTTCGATGCGCTTCCAGTTGGTCAGCAGCAGTCCGGTGCCCAGAAGAAAATAGAACACGACGCTCAGATAGCAGAAGATCATGTGGATGCCGTCCGAATAATTGCCGTCCGGTGTGACCGCGTAATGGATCGGCAGCAGCAGGTCGCCCAACACAGCGATCGCCAGATAGACCCGGGCGGCGGGGTCCAGCCGGCGCGGCTTTCCGGTCTCCTCTTCCACCAGAATCGCAATATACTGGTAAAACAGGAAGGAAATCAGGATCATCGTGCCGATGAAAAGCCGATGGAAGGCGTCATTCCAGAGCCGGGGCACGGTTTCCAGATGATTGACGGTGTAGACTGTGATTCCGTCGAACACCAGATGGCACAGCACGACGATCAGCAGGATGGAAAAGGTTTGGTGCAGCGGCGTGTGCCGCCGCCCGGCGGAAAAGTAAACGATGGCCACAAAGGCCAGCACCAGAAACAGCGCGATCTCCATGCGCAGCACGGCAAGCCCTCCCTTTTTTATTTTATTGTAGCAGAGATTACAGGGGAAAGAAAGGTGTGCAATGCAGGGGAATGTGTTCATTTTATAGGCCGTCCCCACAGGAGAGGGACACAAAAAGCGCACCTTCCGGCAAAGGGAAGATGCGCTTGTTTCGGGTGGCCGGGCCAGTTCAGAACGATGGCGTTGACCGCGTCGATCAGGTCGACCGCGTCCGGTGCACGCGATCCGGGCGAAGGGCTCGCCGTCCACAACGGCCAGACAATGCGTGCCGTCGGAACGGTACAGCTCGATCGTGATTTCGGACTTCTCTTCGTTGTCCGGATGAACGGTCAGACCAATTTCCTTCTTACCCGTGGGACGCTCGGATGTGAAATCCTCGGGCAGGGCGGCAGACAGTGCAGACAGAGCCTTTTTGAAGGCGTCGATCTCGACTTCTTCTGCCTGGTACTTCCAGATCCGCTCATGCTCCTTTCATTCAGGTAGCCGCCCAAGCAGCAAGTGCCTGATCGGATACGCCATTGACCAGCTTCCCGGCTTTCCAGTCCGCGTTCGGGCAGAGTTTTCTCAGCTCGTCTACGGTTCTTCCCATGCCGCTGCCGCCGGAGGTGGCAAAGGGCACCAGCGTTTTTCCGGAAAAATCGTAGCTTTCCACGAAGGTATGGATGATGTGGGGCGCGGCATACCACCAAATCGGAAACCCGATGAATACCGTGTCGTAATCGGCCATGTTGGGCATCGTTTCTGCGATTTCCGGGCGGGAGTCCGGGTCATTCATTTCCACGCTGCTGCGGCTCTTTTTGTCCATCCAGTTCAGGTCAGCGCTGGTATAAGGGACAACAGGTTTGATCTCGAACAGGTCCGCACCCGCGGCCTTTGCCAAACGTTCCGCGGCCTTTTTCGTCGTACCGCTTGCGGAAAAATAGGCTACCAGTTTCTTGCTCATTTCAGCATTTCTCCAATTCGTTATATTCTTCATCACTGACCGGTTCGCACCAGATTTCTGCTTTTCCTCTGAAGCGGTCAGCCCATATACTGCCGGAAGAATCCTTCCATCTTGTCAAAGGGAATCACATCTAACCGGTCATAGAGGTCGGTATGCACCGCGCCCGGGATGATAAGCAATTCCTTGTTGTCACCGGTCAGCTTTTCAAAGGCGTCCCTGCTGAAGTAGCAGGAATGTGCCTTCTCTCCGTGGATCAGCAGCACCGCGCTGCGGATCTCGTGGCTGTACTGCAAAAGCGGCATATTCAGGAAAGGCAGCGTCGAGGTGACATTCCAGCCCTCGTTGGAGTTCAGCGACCGCGCATGATACCCACGGCTGGTCTTGTAATAGTCGTAATAGTCTTTCACGAAGAAGGGCGCATCCTCCGGCAGCGGATCGACCACGCCGCCTGCCCGTGCATAGGTTCCGCTTTTGTAGTCAGCCGTCCGCTGTGCATTCAAGGCCTTGCGCTTTTCGTAGCGTGCTTCCTCGCTGTCCTCGGAGTCAAAGTACCCTTTGGCGTTTACCCGAGTCATATCATACATGGTGGATGCGACGGTTGCTTTGATTCTGGTGTCATTGGCCGCCGCGTTCAGCGCCATGCCGCCCCAGCCGCAGATACCGATGATCCCAATCCTTTCCGGGTCCACATTGTCCTGCACGGAAAGAAAGTCTACCGCCGCGGAGAAGTCCTCCGTGTTGATGTCCGGGGAAGCCACATAACGGGGACTGCCGCCGCTCTCCCCCGTAAAGGACGGGTCGAAGGCAATGGTCAGGAAGCCCCGCTCCGCCATGGCCTGTGCGTACAGCCCGGAGGACTGCTCCTTCACCGCGCCGAAAGGTCCGCTGACGGCGATGGCGGGCAGCTTACCCTCTGAGCCTTTCGGCGTGTACAGATCCGCTGCCAGCGTAATTCCGTAGCGGTTATGGAAGGTCACTTTTCGATGATCGACCTTATCGCTTTTGGGAAACACCTTGTCCCATTCCTGTGTCAAATTCAGCTTCTCCATAATTCAAACCTCCTCGGTTGTCGCTTTTGCGTATTCTGCGTCGTTTACGGCCTCCAGCCACTCATTGGCAGTCTCCGTGCCCGGAACCTCCACCGCCAGATGGGAGAACCAGCTATCCGGCGCCGCACCGTGCCAGTGCTTCACACCCACCGGGATATTCACCACATCCCCCGGATGAAGCGCCTGCGCAGGCTTTCCGGCTTCCTGATAAAACCCACGGCCTGCCACGCAGATAAGAATCTGCCCGCCGCCGCTTTGCGCATGATGGATATGCCAGTTGTTGCGGCACCCCGGCTCGAAGGTCACATTGTAAATACCCACCTGTGCCGTGGAGACCGGCGCAAGGTAACTTTGCCCAATGAAATACTTTGCAAAGGCGTCGTTGGGCGCACCGATGGGGAAAACCATCCGGCTTTCGTGTGCGGCCTTCGCATCATCGGCAACATCATCCTCCGCCCACACTTCTTTTGCCATGCGGAACGCCGCCCACGCCTTGGGCCAACCGGCATAAAACGCCGCATGGGTCAGGATCTCCGCGATCTCTGCTTTGGTCACACCATTGTTCTTTGCGGACTGCAGGTGATACTGAAAAGAGGAATCCGTCAGTCCCTGCGCCATTAGAGCAACCACTGTTACGATACTGCGATCCCGAAGGGAAAGCTTGTCCTCCCGGCTCCAAACCTGACCGAACAGCACATCGTCATTCAATTCCGCGAACTTGGAGGCAAATTCACCCAAGGCGTCTCTGCCCGCTGTTTGTTTTACTGCCATGAATCAAATCTCCTTACCCATCTGATAGGCTTCCTCCAGTGCCGGATGTCCGGCAATGTCGTCTACGCCGTTGACGCCGCCGGCAAAGACGGTGCCTGCCAGCTCACACCGTTCAAAGCAGTCCACCCAGCCCTGTACGGCTTTGATGGTTCCCTCCACAGTATCAGCCCCATCTTCAGCCGCAGTTGCCAGAAGATATGCCTTTGTGAAGGCGTAATCGGAATCAAAGAGAGGGTTGGCACGATCCAGCATGGTCTTGAGCTGACCGCTGACGCTGTAATAGTACACGGGCGTGGCAAATACCAGCACATCCGCATCGTGCATCCTGGCGGCGATCTCCACCGCGTCATCGTCGATCACGCAATGGCCAACCTTGAGACAAGCCAGACAGCCCTTGCAGAAACCGTAATTCTTCTCCCGAAGATAAACGGTTTCTACCTTGTGACCGGCTTCCTCAGCGCCTTTTGCGAAGGATGCAGCCAGTGTTTCGGAATTACCGCCCTTACGGGGGCTGGAAGAAATAATCAAAACATTCTTGCTCATAAAAAACTCCTTTTTGTGTCTTGCTTTGTGACTGTTTTGCTGATAAACTCATGATAGTACCTAAACCTCACTTTAGGTCAAGTATTATTTTTGAGATTTTTTCAGTTCTTTTGGAGGGAGTTCCCTGTATACCATCGGCCAGGTATCCGAACTGTTTGGTCTGCCCATATCCACACTGCGGTATTATGACAAGGAAGGACTGTTCCCCACGATCCAAAGAGATTCCGGCAGCCGAAAATTCGGAGAAAAAGAGCTGGAAGCCCTCCGCGTGATCGAGTGCTTAAAAAAGTCCGGCTTGGAGATCAAGGACATCGAACAGTTCATGGCGTGGTGCGTGCAGGGCAGCGAAACCGATCCACAGCGGTGGGAGAATATCCGGCGGGCTTATGAACATGCACACAGCATGGAGGCGTAAAACGAGAAGTCCGGAGAGCAAGCAGCTTGCTCTCCGGACTTTTTCACCTTTTTAAAGCGCATCAAGCGGGAAAAATCGTTCAGCCGTTCTTCGCCTTATAATCCGTACCCCAAGCCCACATGGTGTCCAGAATCGGTTTCAGGCTGTAGCCCGTCTCGGTGAGGGTATATTCCACCCGCGGCGGCACCTCGGCATAGACCTTGCGGGTGAGCAGTCTCTTATTCTAAAGTCAAGCAAGGCACATGATACCTATTGCCGGATTGTTATTCGCCATGCGTCCTTTGACGCTGCCCGTATGCTGGCGGCGAGGTGGAAGCGGGAAATCTCCCTTGAATACTTGATTGAAGAAAAGTTTGTCCCACTAAGCACCATAGACGAGTATTTTCAAGTGCCGGACTATGGCGAAACTAAGGCTGCCCCGAAACAGGGCATACCCGATTATTCATGCAAGGAGGGCGAGAGCTTATGAAAAACGAGATTGAAGCTATGATTACGGACATTACAGCCACTACCGCCGAAGCAGAGGACTACACAGGCGAGGACGGGCTTTTATACTGCGGCAAGTGCCATACGCCCAAAGAAGCCTACTTTGCAGAGGGAAAGACCTGTTTCGGGCGTGACCGCCACCCAACAGACTGCGACTGCCAGCGGGCAGCCCGTGAAAAGCAACAAGCCGCCGAAAGCAGACAGAAGCACCTTGAAAAAGTGGAGGACTTGAAACGCCGGGGCTTTACCGACCCTGCTATGCGGAACTGGACATTTGAGCATGACAACGGCAGAAACCCACAGACCGAAACCGCCCGCTTTTATGTGGAGAGCTGGGAAACCATGCAGGCTGAAAATATCGGCTACCTGTTTTGGGGCGGCGTGGGGACAGGAAAAAGCTACCTTGCCGCCTGTATCGCCAACGCCCTTATGGAGAAAGAGGTTGCCGTCTGTATGACAAACTTTGCAACGATACTCAATGACCTTGCTGCCAGCTTTGAGGGCAGGAACGAATATATTTCCCGCCTTTGCAGCTACTTCAACTGCTCCAACTACAAGGGCAACCGCGGCACCTGTACTTCTACCCATTATGTCCGTGTGGACTTCCTGGAGGAAGTGGTGCTGGGAGAGATATGACGCTTAACGAAATTCGCCAGTCTCTATGAGGACGAATTTGTAAAAGCGGTGATCGGTCATTCCCAGCAGGCGGAACAGACAGACCGCAAGCTGAAGGAAAAGGAACTGAAAACGCTCCTTGCCCGTGATGAAGAATTGGACGGCCTCTTTGAACGTATCTATGAGGATAATGTTTCCGGCAAGCTCTCTGATGACCGCTTCGCA
The DNA here is from genome assembly GCA_021531865.1 of Butyricicoccus pullicaecorum. GTDB lineage: Bacteria > Bacillota > Clostridia > Oscillospirales > Butyricicoccaceae > Butyricicoccus. The sequence continues at coordinate 33,834 of JAFBIW010000017.1, forward strand.
AAAATGTCCCGGCGGTATGAGGACGAGCAAAAGGAACTGTCGGAGAAAATAAAAAAGCTCCGCTCCGAAATAGAGAAGCAGAGCAGCCGTTCCATGACAACGGATATGTTTATCGGTCTTGTCCGCAAGTACACCAGAGCGAGAAAACTGACGCCCAGGATGCTGAACGAACTGATTGAGAAGATCGAAGTGTTCAATGCTGAGAAGATCGACGGCGTATGGGAGCAGCGGCTTCGCATCCACTATAACTGCGTCGGAACGATTGAGATTCCAACGGTGCTGCCCCTGCCGATCCCGGAAGTGTCCGTAAATACAAGAAAAGGCGTAGTCGTCAACTACGCCCCCTGTGAACTCGCTGTATAAAAAGCGAGTGTTCTTACAGCTTTTCAAATGCTATAAGAACACTCGCCATGGTCCGAGTGACAGGATTCGAACCTGCGGCATCCTGCTCCCAAAGCAGGCGCGCTACCAACTGCGCTACACCCGGATATGTGCTTGTCATGATTATAGCACGAAAATCGCGCGATTCAAAGTTTTTTTCCTGTCTGTGGTCATTTATGTGGTCAAAGCGGTTTTTCTTCTCGGTTTGACTGGTCGGGGAGAATCCTGAAAATGCCCGTGCTGCAAGGGCTTCCGGGCTTCGGCTGTTTCCATCGTGGATAGACGGGACAACGCCCCCGAAGCAGGCGCACTGTCAACTGCGCTGCACCCGGATGGTTTATTCCCGGACGGTGCGGTGTGCACCACAGGATTCATATTAGTTTACCATGCGCGGGCGGCGCCGTCAAGACCTTCGCGGCTGCTCTTTTCAAACCGGCGTTATTTTACACAAACAGCCGTCCGTCTGACGCGGAAAACGGGCCAAACCGATGAAAAACCGGATTTCGTTCAAATTACATCCTGAATTTATTCATTTTTCCTTGACTTTGGCCGATAAAATGGTAGAATTTCATATGTACACTGTGTGCGTATACGCCATATACGCCGAAAGGAGAAAATAAAATATGAAAAACAGCGAAAAAACCATGGAAAAGATCGTCGCCCTCTGCAAGGGCCGCGGTTTCGTTTACGCCGGCTCCGAGATCTACGGCGGTCTGGCGAACACCTGGGACTACGGCCCGCTTGGCGTGGAGTTCAAGAACAACGTCAAGGCTGCATGGCGCAAGAAGTTCGTTCAGGAATCGCCCTATAACGTCGGTCTGGATTCCGCTATCCTGATGAATCCCACCACCTGGGTCGCCTCCGGCCATGTCGGCGGCTTCTCCGACCCGCTGATGGACTGCAAGGACTGCAAGACCCGTCACCGCGCCGATCAGCTCATTGAGGATACCACGGGCGAGAACCCGGCTGGCTGGTCCAACCAGAAGATGATGGACTACATCAACGAGCACCAGATCGCCTGCCCGAACTGCGGCGGTCACAACTTCACCGAGATCCGTCAGTTCAACCTGATGTTCAAGACCTTCCAGGGCGTCACCGAGAACGCCAAGAACGAGATCTATCTGCGTCCCGAGACCGCGCAGGGCATCTTCGTCAACTTCCAGAACATCCAGCGCACCACCCGCAAGAAGATTCCCTTCGGCGTCGGTCAGGTCGGCAAGTCCTTCCGCAACGAGATCACCCCGGGCAACTTCACCTTCCGTACCCGCGAGTTCGAGCAGATGGAGCTGGAGTTTTTCTGCAAGCCGGGCACCGACCTCGAGTGGTTCAAGTACTGGAAGGATTACTGCCACAACTGGCTGCTTTCTCTGGGCATGAAGGACGAGAACCTGCGTCTGCGCGATCATGATCCCGAGGAGCTGTCCCACTATTCCAATGCTACCACCGACATCGAGTTCCTGTTCCCGTTCGGCTGGGGCGAGCTGTGGGGCATCGCCGACCGCACCGACTTCGACCTGACCCAGCATCAGAAGACCTCGGGCGTTTCGATGGAGTATTTCGATCAGGAAGCGGGGGAGAAGTATATTCCCTACGTTGTCGAGCCCTCTCTGGGCGCCGACCGTGTTGCGCTGGCCTTCCTGTGCGACGCGTACGACGAGGAGGTCGTTGGTCAGGATAAGAACGGCAAGGACGACGTCCGCACCGTGCTCCGCCTGCATCCGGCGCTCGCGCCGTACAAGGCCGCAGTCCTGCCGCTGTCCAAGAAGCTGACCGCGCAGGCCATGCCGGTATGGGAGAAGCTGTCCAAAAAGTTCGCGGTGGACTTTGACGACGCCGGTTCGATCGGCAAGCGCTACCGCCGCGAGGATGAGATCGGCACCCCGTTCTGCATCACCGTCGACTTCGAGACCGAGCAGGACGGCTGTGTCACCGTGCGCGACCGCGACACGATGGAGCAGGAGCGCATCAAGATTGACGATCTGACGCATTATCTGGCCAAGAAGATCGCGTTCTGATTTTTTCGCTGAAATATCAAACAGCCGCTTGGGCGGAGCACAGTCTCCGTTCCCAAGCGGCTGCTTTTGTCTGCACAAAAGAAAAAAATCGAAGAAATTTCCTTCTTCGATGGTTCTATATTACCACATTTTCGGGAAAAAAGCAAGTCTTGTATCATCTGCGGCTTCCGTGTATAAAGAATATATTAAGCGGAGAGGAGTCACAGAGAATGGATCAAATGTTGGAGCTGTTTCGCGGGCAGGCGCCGCTTGCCGTCGAGGAGGCGAAGCGGGAGCTTCGGGCGTGCAATGCATACACGGCGCAGTTTGGACTGCAATTGAGTGAGGCCGAGATCGGGGAACTGGTGCAGTGCCGGTCGGAAGCGCTGCAAAATGCCGGGCGGATCGAGTTCGGCGGCGGCATTCTGCCCAAGCTGATCTATGCGTTCTGCGATTCGCCCTATCTGGAGCCGGAGACCTATGAGACGACGCTGGCCGAGCTGCAGGAAGCGTTTTACGCCTACAAAAGCGACGCGATGGATCTGTATACCGACGACGAGCTGATCGACCTGATGGTTTCCGTGTTCAACGGGAGGGCGCGCGGGTCGGCGGAATATCTGATCGGCACCTCGCTGGACGCGCTGTGCCGGTATGCGCGGAGCGGGTTCGACGAATCCGGTGCAGACGAGGCGGGTGATCTATTTTGACGGCATATCCAAACGGCCTGACGGCGGCGTTTTCCTTTTCCGAAGCCGAGCGGGAGCAGATCATGAGCCGGTTTTGGACGCTCCTGCGGGCGCAGGCGGCCAAGTGGAACGGCATGGACAGCACCTCGCTGTCGGTCGAGCGGGCGCAGGATCTGCTGGCGTCGCTGGTTTATACGATCGGGGCGGCGGTCGAAGCGGGCGCATCCCGGGAAGAACTGCTGTACGGTGACCTGTCCGACCTGCTGAACCGCGGCCGGCGTGTGCTGCGGGAGCGGCAGAGAGCGGCGCACGTTGCGTGGAAGCTGCTGTGTCAGGAGCTGCCGCCCGTCCGAAACGTATATTATCTGTCCACGGTTCAAAATCTCGGCCTGTTTTTCAAAAGATACGACATTTATTATGAGGCGCATCACGTGCCGTGCAGCGTGGACTATTGGCTGCTGTGTCAGGTGCCGGAGGAACAGAAGGGCGTGCACTACGTGGAGGCCTATCTGCACCGCCTGCAGATCGAAAACGATTTTTTGAACTGCTTTGCGCGCGCCGATCTGATCGGCCTGTATGAACGTGCGATTCCGGATTACGAGGACTTTCTGTTCAATCTTTGTGAGCCGGTGCTGACCAACACGGTCGGTCTGGCCTTGCTCGGTCAGCCGGTTCGGCCGTTGAACGTGTCCGAAACGCAGCGGAACGCCCTGTGCGCCGCCCTGACCGACAGATCGGCGACCGAGCTGGAACGCATGGTGAAAGAGGCGGTGCGGCTGCTCTGCCGCGAGCTTGGCATGACGGTAGAAGACGAGGTCGGGTATCTGATCCGCGCCGCGTCCGGTCTGCCCACCCGGATCGCCGCAGCGTGCGGACGGCAGGATCTGTCGAAGCTTTTTCTGTGACATCCCGCGCGGTGCAGTCGGGCGGGAAACTGAAAAAGATGATGGGACAGAAACAAATCCTGATCGTGGAGGACGAGGTCGCCGCGCTGGCCGAGGAACAGTTCACCGTGTATTTGCAGCCCAAGCACAGCCTGCGCATGGAGCTGGACGCCGTGCGGCGGGGATGAGTTCGTCGTCGTGTTCAAGGGGATGCGCTCGGCCTCGGCCGCGCTGAAAAAGGGAGAAGACATCTCCGCGAGTTTTCGGAGCCGCCGTCTGGACTGCGGCCTGACGCCGGCCTGCTCGGCGGGCGTTGCCCTGTGGCGCACCGACGAAACCCGCGCGAATGACCTGATCGAGCGCGCCGACCGGGCACTGTATCAGGCCAAACGGGAGCAAAAGGGCTGCTGCTGCCTGGAAACGGATGTAGACGACGGAACCGATGCGACTGTTTTCGGAAAAAATCAGAAAATTTGAAAAAAAAGACTTGCAATCTGCCGAAAAATCTGTATAATAATATTTGCTGCTGATCGAAAAAACAGCAACACGCAGATGTGGCGGAATGGCAGACGCGCTAGCTTCAGGTGCTAGTGCTCGCAAGGGCGTGAGGGTTCAAGTCCCTCCATCTGCACCAAAACGGATACCTTCGGGTATCCGTTTTTTTGTTCTCATGGATATATTTTTTGATTTTCATCGTTTGGAATCGCGGCAGGAGAGTATGGCTGCTTAAGCGGCATGGAAAAACACCGCCGAAAGACCTGTCAATGCAGGATCTTCGGCGGTGTTTTTGGCGTCTCCGGCGCGATTCAAACGCGCGGCCCTCCGCTTAGGGGTAGACCCGAATCGACATCGGGAAGTGAAACACAGTACAAGAAAATCCTTGGAAATACAGGGTTTTTCAGCATTTCAAATCTCATCTGATACTACGCTGTGATAGCTAATTCAGAGGGATTTTACACCGTCCGATTGGCTCGAAATTAGCAAGGCTTTCGATTTTTGGCGGACGTTGCGAGTACAATCTAATGTCACTATGTATCTGCTCGTTATGCCAAGTAATAGGAAATCCGAATCTTTCGGGCACTACCGCAAGGTGATTCTTGCGTAGAATTAAGTGCTGTTACTATAGCATCTCAGCTCTATTTTTTCAAGCAGAAATCTTTTGAAAATCAGCTTATTTTTTCGGACTGAATCGCTATGTAAAAACAAAAAAGCAAGGGCAGAACCTTCTACGATTATGTAAAAGATTCTGCCCTTGCGGTTGTTATAGGGTCTTGGCCAGCGATTTCAAGAGTGCTGCCATTTCTGGATTTTGCAGGAGCTTCAGGAGCAACTCTTTATCATCAGTGGAGCTTTCCTGTGCAACTGTCTGTACGGGTTCCGGTGTAGCCTGTCTGCCAGAGTAAAATGCAGCTTCCAGTCTTTCGGCGTTTAATCTGCGGTCATCGTCGATAATGTGAGAGTAAACATCTGCCACCATCTTGACCTGTGTGTGACCGGAATCACCCTGAACAGATTTCATATCGCCGCCGTTCAGTTTCAGCTTATAGGTGATACTGGAGTGTCGGAGACTGCGGAAAACTACCTTCGGCAGACCGTTCTCCTCGATCAGCTTATTGAAAGCACGGTTGATAATCTGACCCTCAATCGGCTTGCCATTGGAAGAACAGAACACCAGATTGAAGTCGATGAACTCGTCACCGAAAAGGTCTTTCAGTTCTTCGATGTCTGCCTTGCGCTGAACCAGCATTTCTGCCACAGTTCTCGGCAGAAAGACCTTGCGAACACTGATTTTCGTTTTCGGGGTCTTGAGAACGAACGCCGTGTGAGTGCTTGCAAAAGTTGGCGGGAACTTGAACATAATCTCCTTTCCGTTCAGATCTGCCATCGCTTCACGATTTACTCTCTGCAACTCCTTTTCAACGAAGATGCTTGCCTGACCAAGTTCGATACTCGCAGGAGAAATGTCTACACAGTCCCATGTCAGCCCCGGAAGCTCTCCCATTCGCAGAGAACAGGAGAAGGCAAGGTTAATTGCCAGACGGAGAATATCATCGTCGCAGGCTTCCAGAGCCTTCAGAAGAACTTCCGCTGTCCAGATGTCTCTGGTCTTATGTTCTTCTTTCGGCAGCGTAGCGTGTTCTACGGAGTTTCTGGTCATCAATTCCCACTTCACCGCCTGATTGAACGCATTACGCAGAACCTTGTGAATCTCTCTGACCGTATGCGGTGTCAGATACTCGTTACGAGCTTTCACATACTTCGTAGACACAGCTTTTACAGAAAGCAAATCTCTGTAATACTTGTCCATAATTCTCGGAGAAACATCTTCCAGTTTCATATCACCGATAAGCGGACGAATATAATTGGCAATCAGGCTCTTTCTGCTTTCATAAGTAGACATCGCCCAGGTGTTCACACCGTAGATAGACATATATTCTTCCAGAAGATCGTTTACGGTCTTGGCAGAGGGTGGAATAAAGGTTCCCGACTCCTGCTCATATTCGACCTGCAACTTTCTTTTCTTTGCTTCAGCATTTCCAGCTCATCCAGCAGCTTCACCGCTTTCTTTTCAGCACAGCCTAACGCACCTTTGATTTCTTCTATGGTGAATATGATATAGACGCGGCCTTCCTCGTCCAGCCAATCGTTCCGGGCTGAGAGGTTCATGCGGTCAAGCAGAATACCGTAAAGCAGCTTGGCATCGGTTGATACATTCCAGAAGCAATCCTCGGTGAATAGCACCTTCGGAACACGGTAGAATGCGAACATCTCCGCTTACTGCCCATAGAAATAATCATACGTCACTCATCCTCACCACCTCTTTCTGCGGGAAATACTCTTTTTTCAGAGGGGTTCTGCGGAAAGTCGTATCCTTCAGTTTATACGGACATCTGACAAAATAGCAGAAGCGGTACTTCCATCGGGGTTGATAATACTCGCAGTCTTTGCAACATTTCGGCTTGTCACGGCGATTGCGTTCATACTCATACATATCAACGCACCCCCACTTCCTTCATAATCTTCCTGGTACACCAGCCGATGCAGGGATGATCCCGCCCATAAGGACAACCTTCACATTCCGACTTCGGCTTTGGGGATACGGAGATTAAGTAGTAACAATTTTCTTGATAAGGTACAATAAGTTTCGCAAAAATAAAAAGACATGGTTTGCAGATCTCTGGTAGAATGAAGTCGTGACACACCATTCCGAAAGGAGACAGCAAACCATGTCTGAGAAAATTGTACAGCTAAAC
>JAFBIW010000018.1 GCA_021531865.1 Butyricicoccus pullicaecorum
AAAAGTGAACTTCTGTATCTGCAAGAATTCCAATCTATGGATCACTTCAAACAGGAGCTCGTTGAATATCTCGATTACTACAACAACCACCGTATCAAGGCAAAGCTTAAGGGCTTGCCGCCTGCTCGTCACAGACAACAAGCCCTTTCGGCTGCTTGAACAATTTTTACTTCGAAATATTGTCTAACTTTTTGGGGTCACTTCAAACATTCCGCTGCTTTTTGTGTCTTTTTTATCTTATTCCACGCCCAGAATGTCCGCCTCGTACCACTTGCACGCCTCTTTGACCGCGCTTCGCACCGGCATCCCCGCGCCCGAGAGCACGGTCAGCCAGCCCTTTTTCTCGTCCGGGATTTCGAGGGTCATCGGCTCGATCGAGACGACGTTGCCCACGCAGTCGGCCAGCACCAGACCCTCATCGCAGGTCTGGATGAAGCCCTTGACACGGAAGGTGTTCTCGATGAACATTTCGATGAACTTTTGCAGGGCATAGGCCGAGATCGTCGGCGCGATGTGGATATTCACCTGCTTTAAGGTCAGGTCGGCTGTCAGGGGCAGGTCGCCGGCGGGCAGCGCCCGGGCGTTTTCCAGCAGATCGAGCAGTCCGGCGTCGATCTTTCCGAAGCTCGTCTGGATGAGCGGCAGGTCGGGCCGCTGTCCCCGGATGAGGGACAGAGTCTCAGCAAGCTGCTCCGGAGTCGCGCGGTCGAGCTTGTTGACCACGGCGACGTCGCTCGCGGCAAGCTGCTTGACGCAGGTGCGCGCGGTCGCGTACAGCTTGGGAAAGCGCACCGCGTCGATCAGGCACACACCGCCCATGTACGTGATGTGCGGGAAGCGGTCGGTCTGACCGAACAGGCGGCGCACGCCGGTCGGGTCGGACAGGCCCGAGGCCTCGACCAGAATCACGTCCGCATGGACGTCGGCCGATTGGCGCAGCACCTTCTCGAACTGGTCGAGACGGCAGGAGCAGAACACCGAGCCGCCCGAAATCTCCTGCAAAAAGGCCCCGAGATCAGAAAGGAGGGCGCCGTCGACGCCCTCCTTGCCAAATTCGTTGACGATGAGCTGGATCTTCTGCCCGGCGAACAGTCGGATGAAGTTTTTGAGAAATGTCGTCTTTCCCGCGCCCAGAAAGCCGGTAATCAGATACAGCCTGCTCATGCGATTACTTCTTGCACGCCTCGATGGCTTCCTGGATGGCCTGCTCCAGCTCGGCCCTGGTCGGGATGATGGAGCGGTACTTCAGCTCGCCGTTGATGTACATGGAGGGCAGGTTGGGCACGCCCATCTTGACGCAGCGGGCAACGTTCTCCTTGTAGATGAACTTGTACTCGACCATGTCGATCGCGTCGCCGAAGGTCTCCTTGGCCTGATTGGCCGCGCCCATCATGTAGCCGCAGGCGGCGCACTGGGCGGAATCGAGGGTGAAGACCTCAACGAGGGGCTTTTCGAGGTTGGCGTAATCGGGCAGAACGACGTTCGAGGTGTCGATCTCCTCGGCCTGGTAGTTCTTGACCATCTCGCGGACGGCGTCGGTCTCGAGGGCGGCCTGCGCAACGCCGATGCAGTTCTCGACCGGTACGTCGTAGGGCATATCGCAGCCGGGCGCGAGGATGAAGTTCTTCTTGACCTTGACCGAATCGAGCAGGTCGACCGCGAACTTCATGTTGTCCTGCTGATTGCCCAGCAGCATGATGGAGGTCAGCGGGATGTTGCCGCCGATCGCAACGTTGTACTTGTCGGAGATTTCCTTGGCGGCGAGGAGGTTGACGTTTTCGTCGACCGAGATCGAGTCGGGCGCGGTCTGGCACATGACCTCGATGTTGCGGGTCGCGTCGCCGCAGACGAAGAAGGAGGAGAAGGCGCCCTTTTCACGGATGTGGGCGAACAGCTCGGTGTAGGGTGCGGTCATGTACTGCTCAAAGTGTGCGGTCGAAATCTGGGAGATCAGCGGATCGACGATCGCGATGACGTCCATACCGGCCTCGATATAGTAATCGGCCATCTTCATGCACACGCGGTTGCAGAAAGCGAACAGGCTCTCGACTTCTTCCTCGAAGTCGAACATATCGGTGAACAGGTTGTTGCCGCGCAGATGGGACGCGAGGGTGAAGGGGCCGCAGATCAGGCCGTACAGGGCGGTGGTCTCGCCGACCGCTTCCTTCATGCGGTGCATGACGTCCAGAACGTAGGGGATACGGCCCGATTCCTTGGTCGGAATCTTGCAGTCGCAGGGGGTCTCAGGCGGCTCCTCGTCGCTGCCGTCCAGCGGGTGGCCGGAAACGGACGGCGGGCAGTCATCCGCCCAGGTCAGGTCGCAGCCCAGGCACTCGGCCTCGATCTGCAGGTCGAAAATGACCGGCTGGCCGTCCGGCTTGTACAGACGGTTGACCTCCATCAGCGACTCGAACGCCTTGTCCGCGTCGGTCAGCATCTCGGTGGCGGTGTAGCCCTTGAGCTTGCCCGCGTGCACGCCCGCGAACGGAACCCAGGGTGCGCGCTCGGTCTCCTCATGGCGCAGGGTACGGAACAGTAAATCCTTCATGGTAATGTTTCCTCCTTGATCCTTAATAAAGCAATTTTCCGCTTTTCATTCACTTTTTGGTTTGACAGCAGCAGCCTTCGGCGGGTGCGTCCGGCAGCGCCTGCTCCAGCCGGCCGATCACATCGGTCACGCCGTCGCGGTAGGCCCGCAGGGTGACGAGCCAGTTGCCCATGCACGTCCGGCCCTCGTCGGTGATGGCGAAGACGCGCTTGCCCATGCCCGCGATCGAGTCGGCGTCCAGATGGCTCTGCACCAGTCCGCGCGCTTCCATATCGCGCAGCACCCGGTAGACCCCGGCGGCGTCGGGCACGGCGTCCTGCCACAGGGCGGTCTCACCGATCCGGTGCACGAGATTGTAGCCGTGGTCGGGCGCTTCGCTCAGCAGCGACAGGAGAATGGGCTGCACGAAACGCATGAGCGTTCCGCCCCGGCAGGCACACTTGGGATCGTTCTGATTCATGTGTGTCTCTCCTTTCCTGTTGCAATCAGTATAGCATTTTGAACGCGCGGGAGGATTGCACAATCTTCTGCTTTCTTTGGAATATTGTCTTTTCTTTCCGTTCCGCCGTCCAACGCTCTGTTTTGCACGTTTTACACAATAAAAATGTTCCCGTTTTATGAAATATAGACAAGGCTTGAGCGCGTGTCAGCCCTGCTCCCGATCGTCCAGACCGGCCGGGACGCTGCGGAATTTCCGGTTGGAGTAGTCGGCCTCGATCCGGCTGTGCGGCGGGCAGGTCAGGAAGCGGGCGTCGTCCCACGGGCCGTTGACGAGTGCGTCCAGATAGTCCATGCTGCCCTCGACCTTGGTAAATTCCCAGCCGAAGTCCTGCGCCGCCTGCCGGGCGTAGGCCTCGTGCGCCGGGCAGTCGCCCAGCGGGCAGGTGATGTAGCCGCAGTGCTTGTAGTTCTTCATCCAGCCGTTCGAGCATTCCATCAGATAGTCGGCGTTTTCCTCGCCGTATTCCTCGGCGTACATGGCACGCTGGCGGGCGTAATTCTCGGTCGAGGGGGTAAAGGCCTGTTCGATCCAGCCCGCGTTGTACCAGTAGACGCCGGGCAGGTCGTGGAAGAGCTGGCGATAGCGGTCGGCCGAGCCGAGGAAGAGGGAAATGCAGTCGTCGCAGCGGGGCACGACGACGGGCAGCGACCGGCTGCGCAGGCCGAGCACGCCGTTCGAGCACAGGCCATATGCCAGCACGACGGCCTCAAAGCGCAGGTTCTCGGGCAGCAGGCTGTTCTCCCGCTCGATCTCGTCGAGCGCGCGCTGGAGCTCGGTGCGCAGAATGTCGGGCGTGTCGTGCAGGCCCTGCCGCAGCCACCAGACGCGCACGGGATTTCTGCTTTCAGACACCAGACGGCTGATCTCACGGTTCATGACCATGCAGCCAATGATCGCAATTCGCATGACGGAAACGTCCTCCCCTTTTTTTCACATGAGTATCTTCAGTATACGCCCTGCAAAGCGCCGCACGCAAGAGCCGGGCGCGCTTTTGGAGGATCGTGCGAAATTCCGTCAATTTTGTCACAACCGGCAGACGATATTCCTATACTTCGGTCACACGCCTTTTTATAATAGGATTAAGAGTCTCAAAAGAGAAGGAAGAAAGACCATGAAACTCGCCATTGGCATTGACACGGGCGGCACCTGCACGGACGCCGTCCTTTACGATTTTGAGTCAGGCCGGGTGCTGGGGCGCAGCAAGGCGCTGACGACCTACGACGACCTGACGCGCGGCATTCTGGCCGCGCTCGACGGGCTCGACCCCGACCTGTGCCGGCAGGCCGCCGTGGCCGGTCTGTCCACCACCCTCGCCACCAACGCCTGCGTCGAGGGCAAGTTCCGCCGCACCCGTCTGCTCCTGATGGGCATTGACCGCCGGGGCATCGAGCGCTTCGGCGCGGACTACGGCTTCACCGACCCGGACGACATCCGCTACCTTCCCTGCCGCACGACCATCACCGGTCAGGTTTTGGAGGAGCCCGACTGGGACTTCCTGCGCGCGCACGCTGCCGACTGGTTCTCTGATGTCGAGGGCTGCGCGGTCTGCGAAATCTACGGCATGCGCAACGGCGGCGTGCTCGAACGCAAGGCGGCGTCCATCCTCGGTGCGGCGACCGGCCTGCCCGTCGTCTGCGCGAGCACCCTGTTCGGCGGTCTGTCCAGTCTGGAACGGGCGGCCAGCGCGGTGCTCAACGCCGGACTGCTCCCGGTCACCCGCGACTTCCTCGCCGCCGTCCGGCGCGCCTTCGAGGTGCGCGGCATCGACGCGACCCTCTTCATCGTCCGCTCGGACAGCAGCCTGATGGGTCTGCAATACGCCGCCGAGCACGCGGTCGAGACCCTGCTCTCAGGGCCTGCGGCCTCGGCGCTGGGCGGCAGCGCCCTGACCGGGCAGGCGCGCGCGGTCATCGTCGATATCGGCGGCACCACGACCGACGTTGCGCTCATCGAGGACGGTAAGCCCCTGCTGTCGCACGACGGCATCCGGGTGGGCAAGTGGAAAACGCTGGTCAGCGGACTGTTTTCGACCTCGTTCGCGCTGGGCGGCGACAGCGCGGTGCGCTGGGACAAGCGGAACGCACTCTCCCTCGGCCCCGACCGCATCATTCCGCTCTGCGTGCTGGCCGACGCCCATCCCGAGATCGTGCCCGTCCTGCGCGCGCAGGTGCGCGATACGCCCGCGCATTCCATCCCGCTGCACGAATTTCTGACCCTGAACCGTGCCGACTGGGAAACGCTCTCCCTCTCAGGCACCGAGCAGACGCTCTGCCGGGCGCTCGAGGCCGGGCCGCTCAGCCTGCAGCAGGCGGCGGACGCCATCGGCGCGGACAAGTACCAGCTCCGCACCGGGACGCTCGAACGCGCCGGGGTCATCCTGCGCGCCGGTCTGACCCCGACCGACGTCATGCACGTCAAGGGCGACTACACCCGCTTTCGCCGGGACGCGTCCATTCTGGCCGTCCGCTTCGCCGCCGCTTCGGTCGGCATGGAGCCAGAAGCCTTCTGCGACAGCGTCTACGAATACATCTCGCGCGAGGTCTTTTACGCCGTCTCCCAGATGCTGCTCGAGCACGCCTCGCCCCATTACCGCCTGCACGGGCTGGACGACGGCATACGCGAGTTGCTCCGTCTGCAATGGGAAAACCGGGCGTCGGGCGGCTCGTCCCTGCTGCACTATGCCTTCCGCTCGACCGCCGCGCTCATCGGCATCGGCGGCCCGATTCACCTCTTCCTGCCCGCCGCCGCGCAGGCGCTGGGCGCGGACTGCATCATCCCGGACTGCGCCCCGGTCGCCAACGCGGTCGGCGCGGTCACCGGACAGATGAGCGCTGCGGCCACGGCCGAGGTGCGCCCGCACGGCCTGTCCCCCGAGGACGACCGGCAGGGCGATTACGAAGTCCTGTGCACCGGCCAGCCGCCCCGCTATTTCGTCGAGGAAGACGAGGCGGTCGAATGGGCGGTTGGCCGCCTGCACGACCTGACCGCCTCCCGTCTGCGCGCGCAGGGCGCGACGGGGGCGCTTTCCTTCCAGACCAGGCGGCGGGAGCTTGCGGGCGGCGGCGTCAAGCTGGCCGACCGCATCGAGGTCACCGCCAGCACCTGCCTTATCCAAACGACCGAAAAGGAGACTGCTTCATGTTTGAACTGACCATTTGTTCCGGCGGCACCCGCCGCACGGTACCCGCCGCGCCCGGGCAGCTCGTCAGCGACCTGCTGCGGCAATACATCCCGTCCTTCGCCCTGCCCTGCGCGGGCAACCACACCTGCGGCAAGTGCCGGGTGCAGGTCTCGGGCGATGCCAGCCCGGTCGATGAGGCCGAGACCCGTCTGCTCTCCGACGAGGAACGGGCGCAGGGCATCCGTCTGGCCTGCTCGTGCCGGATCGCGGGCGACCTGACCGTCACCCTGCACGAGGAAGGCGCGTCCCGCATCGTCTCGTGGCACGAAACGCCCGCGTTTGACCGCACCGAGACCGGCTACGGCTTCGCCGTCGACATCGGCACGACGACCGTCGCCATGCAGCTCGTCGACCGGGCGACCGGCGCGGTGCTGGCCGAACGGCTGGCCGAAAACGCCCAGCGGGGCTACGGCGCGGACGTCATCTCCCGCATTGAGGCGTGCAAGACCGCCGGACTTGAAACCCTGTCGAACCGCATCGCCGAACAGCTCGAGGACATGGCCGCCGCCTGTCTGCGCGAGACCGACATCGAGCGCGTCGCCGAATCGGTCGTCACCGGCAACGCCACCATGCTCCACCTGTACGAGGGGCTTGACCCGGCCTCCCTTGCCGTCGTCCCCTTCGATGTGCAGTCCTACTTCGGCTGCATGAGCCGCCGCACGCTGGCGGGCGCGCCCGTCTATCTGCCCCGCTGTGTGGGCGCGTATGTGGGCGCGGACATCACCTGCGCGATTCTGGCCGCCGGGCTGACGGACGGCGGTGTGCAGCTTCTGGCCGACATCGGCACGAACGGCGAGATGGCCCTCGCACGGGACGGCCGTCTGCTCTGCTGCGCGACGGCGGCAGGCCCGGCCTTCGAGGGCGCGGGACTGAGCTGTGGTATGCCCGCCGCGCCCGGCGCGATCCGCGCGGTCGCCCGGCAGGACGGCAAGACCGTCTATGAGACCGTGCAGGATGCGCCCGCCGTCGGCGTGTGCGGCTCGGGCATTCTGGACGCGCTGGCCGTCATGCTCGAGACCGAGGCGATCGACGACTCGGGCTATCTCGAGGAAGACTGGCCGGTCGGCGACAGCGGCGTTTCGATCATCCAGCGCGACGTGCGCCAGATTCAGCTCGCCAAATCGGCCATCTGCGCCGGTCTCATCACCCTGATGGAGCACGAAGCCGTCCCGGCGGCGGAGGTCTCCCGCTTTGCGATCGCGGGCGGCTTCGGCAGCTCGATGAACTTCGACTCCGCCGTGCAGATCGGTCTGTTTCCGGCCGGTCTGCGCGAAAAGACCGACTTCATCGGCAACGGCGCGCTGGGCGGCGCGTATATGCTGCTGTGCAGCCGGGCGCTGCGCGCGCAGTCCGAGGCACTCGCCCGAAATGCGGTCGAGCTTTCGCTCTCGGCCAGCCCCGAATTTATGGACTACTATGTGGATTGCATGTCCTTCATGCAATTCTGACACAAAACAAAGGCCGCAGCCCGTGCTGCGGCTCTTTTTTGTCCGGTTCCGGGCACAAAAAAACAGACGCCCCGACGGGAGCGTCTGTCCTTTTATGTATCCGACTTGATGATCAGCCTGCAGTGCACAGCTCGAGCGCAACCTCAGCCGCGGAAGCCGCGTCCGGGGTAAAGCGGTCAGCACCGATCTGGTCGCAGTACGCCTGGGTAATCGGCGCGCCGCCAACCATGATCTTGACCTTGCCCTTCATCTCGGAAGCCTCGACGGCCTCGACAACGCTGCGCATCTCGCCCATGGTGGTGGTCAGCAGGGCGGAGCAGGCGATGACCTGCGCGTTATTCTCGCGCGCGGCATCCAGGAACTTCTCGACCGGTACGTCAACGCCCAGGTCGATGACCTTCAGACCCTTGCCCTCCATCATCATGCGGACGAGGTTCTTGCCGATGTCATGCAGGTCGCCCTTGACGGTGCCGATGACGACGGTGCCCTTTTCCTCGACGCCGTCCGCAACCAGATGGGGACGGAGCAGCTCAATGCCCTTGGTCATGGCGCGCGCGGCGATCAGAACCTCGGGAACAAATACTTCGTTATTCTTAAACTTCTGGCCGATGATGTTCATGCCGTCCAGCAGACCGTTTTCCAGAATCTCGTTTGCCGGGATGCCCTCGTCCAGCGCCTTCTGTACGCAAGCCTTGACCTTGGGCGCGCGGCCCTGCTGCAGCCAGGTGCTGATCTGTTCCAGCGTGCTCATTTCCTCAGGCGTGCTCACTTCATTGAGAGTGCTCATGTTCAAAATCCTCCGAATCCAATCAAATGTTTTCGTGCAGACGGGCCACACACCGCCGGTCTGCAACCTTCCTTTCACTGTTCTCATGATACCACCGGGCGCGCCCGATTTCTTGTACGGGATTGCAATTTTTTTGAACTATTTTTCCCGATCCTACCCTGCCGTCCAAACCGAAAAAATTCCCTATTTTCATATAAAAATACTATGAAAATATGGATAAAAGGTGTATACTGAAAGCGGTAAGCAAGCGGCCGTGCCTGTGCGGCCGCAGACTGTTGGGAGGTAACACGTCATGAAAAAAGACATCGTTTTGCTGGACGGCGCGGTCGGCACCAGCCTGTGGCACAAGGCCGAGGCGAACGGCATCGCCAAGGACCCGGTCTGGAAATACAACGTGGAGCACCCCGAGCTCGTGCGGGAGCTGGCGCGGGAATACATCGACGCGGGCGCGCAGATCATCCTGACGAACACCTTCGGCGCGAATGCGCACGCGGTCTCCCGCTCGTCCGCCTATTCGGTTTCCGAGGTCGTCGGGGCGGGCGCGCGGCTGGCGAAGGAGGCCGCTGCGGGCACGGGCGTCAAAACGGCGCTGTCGATCGGCCCGCTCTCCCTCCTGCTCGAGCCGTACGGCGACCTGACCGCCGCCGAGGCCGAGGCCATCTTCGAGGAGCAGATCGGCGCGGGCATGGACGAGGGCGCGGACTGCATCATGCTCCAGACCTTCATGGACCTCGAAATGATGAAGGCTGCCGTCCGAGTGGCAAAGCAGTACGCCGTCCCGGTCTACTGCATGATGACCTTCGAAAAGGTCGGCAAGACCATGATGGGCAACTCGGTGCGGGACATCATCGACGGGCTGACCCCGCTGCACATCGACGCCATCGGCATGAACTGCTCGCTCGGCCCCGATCTGGCGCTGCCGGTCATCCGCTCCTTCTCCGAGCAGACCGACCTGCCCCTGATCTTCAAGCCCAACGCGGGCAAGCCCATCCTGTCGGACGACGGCGAGACCGTCGCGCCCTATGACGCGCAGACCTTCGCGCAGGACGTCGCGCCCGCGCTCGATTTCGTGCAGTATGTCGGCGGCTGCTGCGGCTGCGACCCCTCCTACATCCGCGCGCTCAAAGCCCTGCTCTGACCCCTGCCGATTGCATTTCGTCCCGATCTACGCTATAATGTAAGGAAAAACAACAGATTGGAAGAAACCACACCATGCCAAAGCAAAATAAGCTGTTCGGGCTCATCCTGCCCGCCGTCCTGTGCACCGCGCTCTGGGGCAGCGCCGCGCCCTGCATCAAGCTGGGCTACGCCCTGTTCGGGATTCCGTCCGGCGACGCCTTTTCCCAGCTCGTCTTCGCGGGCTGGCGGTTCACGCTGGCCGGTCTCATCACCCTGCTCGTCGCGGCCGCGCTCGGACGCCGTCCCCTCCTGCCGAACCGCTCCAATATCGGCGCAATCCTGTCGATTTCCCTCTTTCAGAGCATGATCCAGTACGTGTGCTACTACATCGGCCTGTCCCACACGACCGGCACCAAGGGCGCGCTGCTCTCGGGCACGCAGACCTTCTTCGCCATCCTGTTCGCCCATCTGTTCCTCGCGGACGACAAGCTGACCCGCCCCAAGGCGGTCGGCTGTATTCTGGGCTTTTCGGGCGTCGTGCTGCTGGGTTTGGGCGGCGAGCTGGGCGCGTTCTCCCTGCTGGGGGACGGGCTCGTGCTGCTCTCGGCCGTGTCGGCCGGTATGGGCGCGCTCGTCTCCCGGGTCATGACGCCCGGGCGCGACCCCATCATCCTGACCGCGTGGCAGCTCACCTTCGGCGGCCTTTTCCTGCTCGCGCTGGGCTACGCGGGTCACGGCTCGATCGGCACGGTCACCCTGCCCGGCCTTGCCCTGCTGGCCTATATGGCCGCGCTCTCGGCCGTCGCCTTCACGGTCTGGACGGCGCTGCTCAAGCAGTGGCCGGTCGGCAAGGTCTCGCTGTTCGGCTTCCTCATCCCGGTCTTCGGCGCGGTCATCTCGGCCGTCTGCCTGTCCGAGGAGAGCTGGACGGTGCAGGGCTCCTGCGCCCTCCTGCTGGTCTGCGCGGGTATCATCCTGGCCAACCGCGAGCCCCGGCATAAGCCCGTCTAAAATGCAGAAAAGCAGCCAAAACGGCTGCTTTTTTCTGCGTTTTCAGGGCATATCTCCGGTCAATGCTTCGATTTCCCGCGCAAACGAAAAAGAATCTCCCGCGAATCAAACCCAAGCGCAAGCGCAAGCCCTGCCATAGTCGGCCGTCGGTTTGACAGGATAACCGGCTCTCCCTTACGATCCAGGCATGGTTTGCCATCCTCATCGAGCATGTACTCCGGTTTGCACGCCTCAAAGTACGCTTCGATTCCGCGATCCATATCCTCTACACGTTTGTATTTTCTGGGTTTTCCCGTCCTTTCTTGATTTACGCATTTTTACGTGTTATACTATATTTGTGGAGGTGTATTGTAATGGATTTCCAGTCTTTTATGCACGATAAAGGCTTTTCGTCCGTCCGTGCCCTTGCTGATGCCGCAGGTGTAAACGCGCGAAGCCTAGAGCAATACAGTACAGGTAGATGCCTATGGGCAAATGCACGAGCTGCCATGATTGTACCTGTTGCCGATGCACTCGGCATTCATCCGCGCGAACTGCTAGCATTTGATTCGCGCGCGTAATACACAAAAAAACCGTCTGGACTTGTTCCGGGCGGCTTTTTCATACCCCAAAATACAGTCTGGCGTCGCCGACCTAACCGCGTTTGAGAAGTTCACCGCAAGCGCCGCCGTCAATCCTCGTCGTCTCCGTCATCGTCCGGCACCCACTCCACTAAGTCTCCCGGCTGGCACTGGAGCAGGCCGCACAGCTTGTCGATCGTGGACAGCGTAAGATTTAATTTGCCCTGGCGAATTCCGTAGTAGGCGTTCTGGCTCATGATCTTATCTCTGCGGATTTGTGTTGTATTGATACCGGCTGCCTCCAATGCCCGGAAAAGTTTGTCATATTTTATCACGAAAAGCACTCCTTTTCTTTTATTATAGAAGATTTTCACACGTTTTCAAGCAAAAATAATACACATCAATTGCGGGTTGAGATGCTCGAATATCTGTTCGTTATTCATTACAGACATTATACCAAGCTCTCGAATTGAAGTCAACTGCCCCGGCATGTGTCGTATACTGACAAATCGTGCGAATTATAATTGTGCAGATTGTAGGAAAAATCGCTTGAGTACAGCAAAAAGAAAAACCCCGGAATCTGAACGATTCCGAGGTTGATTTCTTGGCGGAGAACGAGGGATTTGAACCCTCGCGACGCTTTCGCGCCCTACTCCCTTAGCAGGGGAGCCCCTTCACCACTTGGGTAGTTCTCCGTGTCAAAGGATTTGCAGTTGTACCTCCGCCAAAAGAATTTGGCGGAGAGGGTGGGATTCGAACCCACGCGCCCTTTCGGACAAACGGTTTTCAAGACCGCCTCGTTATGACCGCTTCGATACCTCTCCGTATCACGCGTCCAATAAGCAGGTATTATTGTACCATGCCTTCCCCCGCTTGTCAATCCCTTTTCGATTTTACTCGAAATTTACCTGCACCGTCCGCCCCCCTTTACAGTTTCCCCCTATAATCAGGGGTATCAGACCCGAATCCCGCTTGCTCTGCACACTTTGCGGCGCTATAATAAACTTAAACATTTCACATTTTTCACAAACCAGAAGAGGATTTTTTATTATGCCGATCATTTACTGCGTCGAGGACGACGTCAACATCCGCGAGCTGGTGCTCTACGCCCTGCGTGCCTCGGGCTTCGAGGCCGAGGGCTTCGACTCCGCCACGCCCTTCTTCGCCCGGCTCTCCGCCGCCCGCCCCGACCTCGTCCTGCTGGACATCATGCTCCCCGAGACCGACGGTCTCTCCATCCTGCGCCAGCTCCGCGAGACCTCCCGCACCGCCAGTCTGCCCGTCATCCTGCTGACCGCCAAAAGCGCCGAGTATGACAAGGTGCGCGGGCTGGACGACGGCGCGGACGACTACCTGACCAAGCCCTTCGGCGTCATGGAGCTGATGTCGCGCATCAAGGCCGTCCTGCGCCGCACCGCGCCCCGGCAGGCCGAGGACGGCGTGCTCGCCCTGGGCGATATCGTGCTGGACAACGCCCGCCACACCGTCACCTCGGCGGGCGAGCCGGTCATCCTGACCCTCAAGGAGTTCGACCTGCTCCATTATCTGCTCCAGAACGCCGACCTCGTGCTGACCCGTGAGAAAATCATGGAATCGGTCTGGGGCTTCGGCTTTGAGGGCGAAAGCCGCACGGTCGATATGCACATCAAGACCCTGCGCCAGAAGCTGGGCGCGGCGGGCGCGCAGATTCACACCGTGCGCGGCGTGGGCTACAAGATCGGAGCGGACGTCGGATGAAGCAGCGCATCTTCCGGCGGATGCTCGCGCTGGCCACCCTCGTCGCCCTGCTGACCGGCACGGCCATGTTCGCCCTGCGCTGGCGCGCCGGTCTGGACGAGCTGGCCGAGCAGACCTCCCGGCAGGCCGCCATCGCCGCCGCCGGTTACCTGCACGCGGCCGACCCCGCCGTCTGTCTGGACGCGCTCGGGCAGTCTGACCTCTCCCGCGTCACCCTCATCGCGGCAGACGGCACGGTACTCTATGATTCCAACGCGCCCGTCTCCCAAATGGAGAACCACGCCGACCGCCCCGAGGTGCGCGAGGCACAGCGCACCGGCAACGGACAGGCCGTGCGCATTTCGGCCACCCTCCAATCGCTGACCTGCTACAGCGCCATCCGCCTGCCGGACGGCACGGTGCTGCGCGTGGCCAACACGACCGACCTGCTGACCCGCTCGGCCTTCGAGACCATCCCGGCGATGCTGGCGGTCATTATTGTGATTTTCCTGCTCTCCGCCCTGCTGGCCGACCGGCTGACCGTCCGTCTGGTGCGCCCGATCAACGCGATCGACCTGCAAAACCCCTTGGCCGCCGTCGTTTATGACGAGCTTTCCCCCCTGCTGCACCGTTTGGACGCCCAAAACCGGCAGATCGACCGGCAAATGGACGAGCTGCGGCGCAAGCAGATCGAATTTGACGCGATCACCTCGGGCATGGACGAGGGACTCATCGTGCTCGACGAGCGGCTGACCGTCCTGACCTGCAACCGCGCCGCCCGCCGCCTGCTGGCGGCCGGGGAAACCGTCGTCGGCACGCCGCTCGCCGTCTTTGCGCATGAGCCGCCCATCGGGCAGGCCGCCGCGCAGGCGCTCGCGGGCGATGCGTCCGTTTACGACTTTGCGCGCGATGGCATCCAGCTCCGTCTGTCCTTCAGCCCGGTGCGGGTAGACGGCGGCGTGCGCGGCGTCGTCCTGCTGGTGCTCGACGTCTCAGCCCAGTTCGCCGCCGAGCAGTCCCGCCGGAGCTTCACCGCCAACGTCACCCATGAGCTGAAAACCCCGCTGACCTCGGTGCTCGGCTACGCCGAGATGATTCGCTACGGTCTGGCACGCCCCGAGGATGTGCCCGGCTTTGCCGCCCGCATCCATGACGAGGCCGCCCGCCTGCTCGCGCTGGTGGACGACATCATGAAGCTCTCCCGGCTGGACGAGGGACGGGGCAGTCTGGACTTTGAACCGGTCGAGCTGTACACCCTGTGTCAGGCGGCGATCGACCGGCTGGAAAGCAAGGCCTCGGCGCAGAACGTGACCCTCTCCCTTTCGGGCGCGCCCTGCACGGTTTCGGGCGTCCCGGTCATGCTGGACGAGGTGATCACCAACCTGTGCGACAACGCGATCAAATACAACCGGCCGGGCGGTGCGGTCAGACTGACCCTCACCCCGACCGACGCGGGCGCGCGGCTGACCGTCGCCGACAACGGCCCGGGCATCGCCCCCGCCGCACAGCCCCATATCTTTGAACGGTTCTACCGCGCCGACGCCAGCCGCTCCCGCGAGGTGCCGGGCACCGGCCTCGGCCTGTCGATCGTCAAGCACATCTGCGAGATTCACGGCGCGTCCATCCGCTTCGAATCCTCCCCCGCGGGCACGACCTTCACCGTCGACCTGCCCGCTTCCCCGGGTGACCGCCATGGCTGATGTTCTGCTCTACACCGCGCACGCCGAACTGACGCCCGAAGCCCCGGGCGCTGCCGCCCTGCTCTCTCCCGACCGGCTGGCGGCGGCCGAGCGTCTGCGTGACCCGCGTGCCCGCGCCTGTTCGGTGACCGCCGACCTCGTGCTCCGGGCGGCGGCACGCGCCTTCGACCCGGCCGTCCCCCTCCCGCTCGTCCGCGCGGCGGACGCGCACGGCAAGCCCTGCCTGCCCGCCCTGCCCGGCTTCGCGTTTTCGCTCTCCCACAGCGGCGGCCGGGTGCTCTGCGCGGTCGCGGACACGCCCGTGGGCGCTGATATTGAGCTGCCCCGCCCGGTTCGCCCCGGCCTGCCCGCGCGGTACTGCACGCCCGAGGAACAGGCCATGCTCTCCGCCCATCCCGACTGGTTTTTCGACCTGTGGATGTGCAAGGAGGCCGTCATGAAGTGCTGCGGGCTGGGGCTGTCCCTGCCCATCCGGGAAATCCCGCTGACCGGCTTCCCATCGCCCCGGCTGGCCGCGCCTGTGCGCGGCGTCCGGTACGCCCTCGCGCTCGTCCCCCTGCCGGACGGCGCCCGCTGCGCGGTCTGCGTCCCCGGCGATACGCCGCCGTCTGTTTCCGTCCGTCCGCTTGCCGCCTCCGACCTTTTGTGACAAATCACCGTCCGTGCCGCACGTCGGGCGGTTTTTTTCGTCACATTGCCTTGAATTCACCGCACACTGTGCTATAATAGAATTAGGAATGATTAGGAAACCGAAGCAACACAATTCCGCAACTTCAGTCTACGGAGGGTTCACAATATGAAAAACATCCTGTTTGTCGCATCCGAGAGCGTTCCTTTCATCAAAACCGGCGGTCTGGCCGACGTCGTCGGCGCGCTGCCCAAGGCGCTCGACCGGGAGAAATACGACGTGCGCGTCATCATCCCGAACTACACGGCCATCCCCGAGAAGTACCGCAATGAATTCCAGTATGTCTCCCATTTTTACATGGATCTGGGCGGTCTGGGTTCGGTTTACGTCGGCATCATGACCTATGACCTCGACGGCGTGACCTACTATTTCATCGACAACCAGTATTATTTCGGCGGCGCCAAGCCCTATGGCGACATCCACTGGGATATCGAGAAGTTCTGCTTCTTCTCCAAGGCCGCACTGTCCATCCTGCCGACGATCGGCTTCCATCCCGATGTCATCCACTGCCACGACTGGCAGACCGGCGTGCTGCCCGTCTTCCTGCACACCGTCTTTAAGGACAACCCCTTCTATCACGGCATCCGCACGGTCATGACCATCCACAACCTGCGCTTCCAGGGCGTCTGGGATATGCCCACCCTCAAGCTCTACACCGGCCTGCCCGATTGGGTCTTCACCACCGACCGCATGGAGTTCAAGAAGGACGCCAATATGCTCAAGGGCGGTCTGGTCTTCGCTGACCGCATCACCACCGTCTCCGAGACCTACGCGCAGGAAATCCAGTACGAGTTCTACGGCGAGGGTCTGGACGGCCTGCTGCGCGCCAAGAGCAGCGAGCTGCGCGGCATCGTCAACGGCATCGACTACGACCTCTACAACCCGGCCACCGATAAGGACATCGCTGTGCCCTTCTCGGCGCGCAACTACCTCAAGGGCAAGGCCGAGAACAAGGCTGCGCTCCAGCGCGATCTCGGTCTGCCCGAAGAGCCGGATACCATGCTCATCGCCATGGTCACCCGCCTGACCGACCAGAAGGGTCTCGACCTCGTCAACTGGGTCATCGGCCGCATGGTCGAGTCCCGCATCCAGCTCGTCGTCGTCGGCACGGGCGACCCGCGCTACGAGGGTCTGTTCCGCCGCATGCAGGAGGTACAGCCCGAAAAGGTGCGCGCTTACATCGCCTTCAACGAGGGCTTCGCCCACAAGGTCTACGCAGGCGCGGACGCCATGCTCATGCCCTCCCTGTTTGAGCCCTGCGGCCTGACCCAGCTCATCTCCCTGCGCTACGGCACCGTGCCGATCGTGCGCGAGACCGGCGGCCTGCGCGACACCGTCCAGCCCTACAACGAGTTCGAGCAGACCGGTACCGGCTTCTCCTTCTCGAACTACAACGCGGACGAGATGCTCAACACCATCTACTACGCCGAGCAGACCTACTACGACAACCGCAAGGCGTGGAACGGCATCGTCAAGCGCGGCATGGCGATGGACTTCTCGTGGAACAGCTCGGCGCGCAAGTATGAGGCGCTCTACGACGAGCTTTGCTGAGACCAATCAAAAAAACGGAAAGGACGGCTTCGCACCGTCCTTTTTTTGTGCGTTTGCACAAACGGCCGGAACTTTTTTCCAATTTGTATCGTCTAAATTACAATATGGTAATCTTCTGGCAATCTCGCTTGACTTTGCCATAGAATCGCCGTATACTAAACTGTACTAAATACATTCATACAGTTCATACACGCTGGAAGAAAGAGAGGAGAAACCCCAAATGACTGATCTGGATGTCCGGCAGGCCGCCGCAGAGCCCGCAGCGTCCCCGACGCCGCCGGAGACCGACGCGCCGGTGCGCAACAAATATGCCGACAAGATGAACCGTCCCCGCCGCCGTCTGCCGAGGCCGGTGCGCATCGGTCTGATCGTCGCCCTGCTGGCCGCGCTTATCGCGGGCGCGGTCTGGGTCGTGCGCTCGACCCGCACGGCCGCTGAGGAGGCGGGCGAAAAGACGGCCTTCGCCTCGCGCGGGATGCTCGAGACCTACATCGAGGGCAGCGGCATGACCGCCGCCAAGAACCGCGCCGAGCTGGGCAAGGACTTGAAGGGCAAGGTGCTCGCCGTCCACGCACAGCCGGGCGACCCGGTTTCGCAGGGCACCGTTCTGGCCGAGATCGACCCGACCGATATGCGCAAGGAGCTGGAAGCGGCGCAGACCGCGCTGACCGAGGCGCAGAAGAGCGTGACCGCCGCGAACAAGGCCATCGCCGACCTGACCGTCACCGCGCCGTTCACGGGACGGATGCTGCCGCCGGGCGAGACCGGCGCGGACAGCCACGACGAGGGTGGCTCGACCACCGCCTTCGGCGATGAAGTCCGGATTCAGGCGGACGAGGAGGTCTCGGCCGGCACCGTGCTGGGCACGCTGGTCGATGACACGACGATGAAGCTCGAGCTGTATTTCAGCTACGCCTATATTGATTCGCTCAAGGCGGGCGCGGCCGCGACGGTTTCCATCCCGCAGACGATGGGCACGGTCACCGGTCGGGTGGACAAGGTCGAGCGCATCGAGAAGATCTCGGACGAGGGCGGCAAGCTCTTCCGCGCGACCGTCACCTTCCGCAACCCGGGCACCCTCAAGGCCGGTATGGCGGCCACGGCGACCATCGCGGCGAACGGCCTGAACATCGCCCCGACCGAAGCGGGCAAGCTGGCCTACAGCCGGGAGATGCAGATCGTCGCCAAGGCGTCCGGCAAGGCGGCCGCCGCCTGCAACCCGAGCTATTATTCCTTCACCGCCGGTCAGACCATCCTGCGCCTGACGAACGAGGAAACGGCGATGAACCTGCAATCGGCGCAGGAGCTGGTCAAAACCCGGCAGGAGGCCGTCGCCGACCTGCAAAAGCGCATCGACGAATGTAAGATCATCTCCCCGATCGACGGCGTCGTCCTCTCGATGAACGTCACCGAGGGCGCCGAGTTTTCGGGTGATCAGCCCGCCTGCGTGGTCGCCGACCCGAATAACATCGTGGTCAACGCCGACATCTCGATGACCGACGTGGCCAACGTGCAGGCCGGTCAGTCCGCCCAGATGACCATGTACTTCGGCAGTGAAACGCTCGAATTTACCGGCACCGTGCTCTCGGTGGCGATGGAGGCCAACAAGGAGCAGGGCGGCAACGGCTCGATGCCCACCTTCCCGGCGGTCATCTCGATCGACCCGGTCGAGGGGCAGACCCTGCGCCCTGATTTTTCGGTCGATTACAAGATCACGACCGCCCAGTCGGTCGACTGCATCACCGTGCCCTCCTCGGCGGTCGTCAACACGCTCGACGGCACGGCCGTCTTCGTCCGCCCGGCCGAGGGACAGACCTTCGACAACGCGCAGCCCATCCCGGAGGGTGCGGAGGTGCCCGAGGGCTTCGTACTCGTGCCGGTCGAGGTCGGCATCGCCGATTCGACGAATACCGAAATCCTCTCGGGCATCAGCGAGGGCGACGAGGTGCTGCTCGCCGGCCCGGCTGACCTGTACGAGGATATGAACGAGGATATGAACATGGATGCTTCCGTCGCGGTCGGTTAAGGAGGCGCGCTATGTTTGGACACAAGCGGCGGACAGCCGCCCCGCCCGAGACCGGCGGGAACCTGCTCATCGACGTGCGCCACATGAGCAAAATCTACAACGAAGGCAAGGAAAACGAGGTTCGCGCGCTGGACGACGTCTCTCTGGCCGTGCCGTGGGGTGAATTCCTGTGTATTCTGGGGCAGTCCGGCTCGGGCAAATCCACCCTCATGAACATTCTGGGCTGTCTCGACATCCCGACCTACGGCACCTACTATCTGAACGGGCAGGCGGTCAGCGACATGAAGCCCTCGGTGCTCTCTGGCATCCGCAACCGGGAGATCGGCTTCATTTTTCAGGGCTTCAACCTGATTTCCGACCTGACCGCCCTCGAAAACGTTGAGCTGCCCCTGATCTACCGCGGGATGCCCCGCGCCGAGCGCCGCCGCCTGTCGGTTGCAGCCCTTGAGGCGGTCGGTCTGGGCAAGCGCATGGATCACCGCCCGGCCGAAATGTCGGGCGGCCAGCAGCAGCGCGTCGCGATCGCCCGCGCCGTCGCGGCCAAGCCGCCCATCATCATGGCCGACGAGCCGACCGGCAACCTCGACTCGGCCTCGGGCCGCGAGATCATGGAGCAGCTCTCCGCCCTCAACCAGCAGGGCACCTCGATCATCCTCATCACGCACGACAACCACCTCGCCCAGATGGCGCGGCGGATCGTCACGATTCAGGATGGCCGCATCGTCTCGGACGGCCCGGGAAAAGGAGGTCTGGACTGAATGAACTGGATACAAACCATCCGCATGGCGCTCAAATCCATCGCGCACAACAAAGTCCGCACCTTCCTGACCATGCTGGGCATCATCATCGGCGTGGGCGCGGTCATCGCGCTCGTCGCCTCCATTCAGGGCATGGCGACCCTGACCCGCCTGCAATTCGAGGCCATGGGCACGAACCAGATTCAGGTCCATGCGTGGGGCGTTAAATCGGCCGACTGGAAGGCCATGGAGGGCTATCTGGACGGCGAGCTGGCCGACCGCATCAAGGGCTGGTCTCCCCAGAGCCAGTACTACGACTGGCAGAGCAAGGGCGTGCAGTACCGCTCCAAAACGCTCAAGAGCGACAATTCCTATACCTATATCTACTTCGGCAACGAGGACTACGGCATGGTCACCAACCGCACGGTCTCGGCCGGGCGCGACCTGACCGAGACCGACTGCAAGACGAACGCCCGGGTCTGCGTCATTGGCGAGACCATCCGCAAGTATTTCTTCGGCGCGATGAGCCCGATCGACCAGTCCATCCGCATCGGCGGGCAGAGCTTCAAGATCGTCGGCGTGTACAAGGGCAAGTACGGCGGCAAGCTCAATTCGGAGGATCAGATGATCGTCCTGCCCTACACCCTGCAAAGCCAGATGATGCGTTCGAGCGACAGCGACCGCCAGTATTTCATTCAGGCGGCCTCCAAGGAGGACATCCAGCCGGTCGTGGACGCGCTCAAGGACTTCATGTCCACCCGGTATGACCCGAACAACGGCTATTTTGACTGCGATTCGACCTCGCAGTACATGGATCAGGTTGAGGCCTCGTCCAACCAGCTCGCCCTGCTGGGCGGCGGCATCGCGGCCATCTCCCTGCTCGTCGGCGGCATCGGCATCATGAACATCATGCTGGTCTCGGTCACCGAGCGCACCCGGGAAATCGGCATCCGCATGGCGATTGGCGCGCGGCGGCGGGACATCATCGGTCAGTTCCTGATCGAAGCCGCTGTCGTCTCGTGCTGCGGCGGCCTGATCGGCATTCTATTGGGCTGCTTCGGCTCGGCCGTCATCGGCAACCTGCTGCTCGCGCAGCAGATGAATAGCTGGATGCCCGAGGTCGAGCAGTTCACCGTCCTGCCCTCGCCCGGTCTGGTCGTGGGCGCGTTCCTGTTCTCGGCGCTGCTGGGCATCATCTTCGGCCTGTATCCGGCGAGCAAGGCGTCCAAGCTCCAGCCCGTCGAGGCCCTGCGCACCCAGTAACGCCATCGCACCCAGTAACGCCATCATAGAGGAGGTCATTTTTTCATGAAAAAACAAATCACCTGCCTGACGCTCGCGCTGTCCCTCGCATGGGGCGGCACGGCCGGGGCGGCGTTTTCCGACATCACCGACCCGGACACCGCGCAGGCGGCCGCCTCGCTGGACGCGCTTTCGATCATGCAGGGCGTGGGCGGCGGCAAGTTTGAACCGGCGCGCAGCCTGACCCGGGCGGAGTTCACCAAACTGGCCGTCACGGCCATGGGCGTGCCCGACGTGACCGCCTACCGCAGCTACACCCTCTTCCCCGACGTGCTCTACACCCACTGGGCGTCGGGCTACATCGCGGCGACCGCCAAGCATCCCGATCTGGCCAAAAAGCAGATCATCCGGGGCAATGCAGACGGCACCTTCACCCCGGAAAAGACGGTCACCTACGGCGAGGCCTGCACCATGCTGCTGCGGATGCTGGACTACACCGTCGCCGACGTCGGCCCGGTCTGGCCGGCCGACTACATCGCCAAGGCACAGTCGCTGGGCTTGAACAGCGGCCTGCCCGCCAAGGACGCGAACGCGCCGGTCACTCGTGCCGAGGCTGCCGTTCTGCTGCGCAACACCCTGCGCACGCCCACCAAGGACGGCGAAAAGCTGTACGCCGCCCTCTCGGGCGGCACGCCGGTCGAAAACTCGATCCTGCTGGCCACCGCCGAGACCGACCCCGGCCTGCCCGCCGGTCAGCTCCGCTTCTATGAAAACGGCGAGATCGTGAACCGTCCGGCGGCCGGTTCGCTGGATGCCGCGCTGGTCGGCGCACGCGGCACCGTGCTCTTCGACAAGACCGCGACCGCCAAGGTACGCTCCTTCCTCCCCGAGGTCAGCGACCGCGTCACCTACACCGTTGTGCGCGCCGAGCGCCAGCAGCTTGTGACCGACTCCGGCTCGATCAACGTGGGCCGCAAGGTGCCCGTCGTCGCCGAGGGCGAGCTGCACGACTACATCGAAGCGTGGTTCGACATCCTGCCGGGCGAAAAGGTCAACCTGTACTACGACAAGGATCACAACCTCGAGCTGATCGCGGTCGACGCCTCCTTCATTCAGGGCGACAGCTACGTCTGGGGCGTGGACGACTGCGCCATCCCCAAGGGCTACCGCATCGAGCGCAACGGCTCGACGATCAGCGTGTCCGACCTCAAGAAATACGACGTCGTCACCCTCAAGCCCTCGACCCAGACCGCGCTGGTCTCCAACGCCCGCATCACCGGCCTGTACGAGGACGCTTCGCCCTCCTTCCGCTTCCCGGACAAGGTCAAGGTGCTCTCGACCGAGTTCGCGGTCTCCGAGACCGCCGCGCCCACCTTCGACACCGCCGAGCTGGGCAAGAAGCTGACTCTGCTCTTTGACGTCAACGGACACGTCCGCGCGGCTATCCCCGCCAGTGAGCTGTCCACCCAGATGACCGGCATCATGACCGCCTGCACCGAAAACAAGGTCACCGTCCGGCTGTTCAACGGCCAGAGCATCGAAGGCCCGGTCGAAAAGCCGGTGCGTGACGCGATCGTCGGCCAGATGGTGCGGCTCTATCAGACGATGGACGGCTATCTGCACGTCGTCGCTGAGGAAAAGAACGGCAAAAACTACGGCGACTGGATCGTCTCGCGCGGTGTGCTGGGCAGCAGCCCGGTCGCGCCCGATGTGCAGGTCTTTGAGCGCGTTTCGGACGACGCGCCGATGTATCAGCTCAATCTGTCCGAGATCGGGGTCGAGACCGTTTCCTCGAAGGACATCGAGACCGTCATCACCGACGGCGCGGGCACGGTCGTCGCGATCGTCATGGGCGACGTCACCGGCGAAGGCTGGATCTGGGGCGCGGTCAAGGGCGCGTCCACCGTCACCTACCGCGAGATCGGCGACCCGGACAGCCCGGACTACCAGCGCATCCCGATCTACGACTACAAGGTGCAGATTCAGTACCTCGACAGCGAGGGCAAGCCGCAGACCGTCACGCTCGACGTGGACGATCAGGTCAAGGATCTGGCCGGCAAGCCCACCCCGCTCGCCCTGCCGCGCGCCGCGCTGAGCAACACGGGCGAAATGAAGCTGGCCTCCAAGAAGCCCATCCGGGTCGGCACGGTCGGCCTCGTCGCTTTCGACGGCTACGACGGCGTGCGCACCGACAAGGGCTATTACCGGCTGGCCGATAACCTCCCGGTCTATGTCGCCCGGCTCGACAAGGTCGTGACCCTGCGACAGGCCAAGGCGGACTACGACAACTTTACCCTGTACGCCGACAAAACGGCGGAAAACGGCGGCATGATCCGCATGATCACGGTCAACTGAACACGCAAAAAGGCTCCCGAGCGGGAGCCTTTTTCTGCGTTAAACTATTTTGTATTGAGCGAAGCGACATATGATCCAAAAAAGCCGGAGCTTCTCTGGCTTTTTACCCCGACCCCGCGCCGTGGCGGCGCGGATTCTCCGGGGGTGTCAAAAAAGTTTCGAGTGCTCGCAGGAACTTTTTTGTATTCAGGGGGACTGGGTTCCCCTGGAAGCGTCAGCATTTATACCTTCTCGATGTGCCAGATATCCTTGGCGTACTCCGCGATCGTGCGGTCGGAGGAGAACTTGCCGCTGTTGCAGATGTTCATCCAGCGCTTCTTCGCGAAGGTCATCTGATCCTTGTAATCGCGCGCGACCTGCTTCTTGGCCTCCAGATAGCGCTCGAAGTCGAGCAGGAGGAAGTACTGGTCGGGACGGTGCCAGCTTGCGCCGTAAACGATCGAGTCATGCAGCTCACGGAAGATGCCCGAGCCGCCGTCGTTCAGGGTGCCGTTGACGAGCGCGTCCAGTACGCGCTTGATCTTGTAGTCGTTGTGGTACATGCCGTTCGGGTTGTAGTGATCCTGTACCGAACGGATCTCCTCGA
Source organism: Butyricicoccus pullicaecorum (assembly GCA_021531865.1). Taxonomy (GTDB): domain Bacteria; phylum Bacillota; class Clostridia; order Oscillospirales; family Butyricicoccaceae; genus Butyricicoccus. The sequence continues at coordinate 23,758 of JAFBIW010000018.1, forward strand.
CGGTCGCGCCGAAGATATACTCGTTGATCGAGCCGGCCTCCTCGACGATCTCGATGTTCGCGCCGTCCAGCGTGCCCAGCGTGACCGCGCCGTTCGCCATCAGCTTCATGTTGCCGGTGCCCGAGGCCTCCTTGCCGGCCGTCGAGATCTGCTCGGAAACGTCGGCCGCCGCAATGATCTTCTCGGCGTAGGATACGTTGTAGTTGGACAGGAACGCGACCTTGATCTTGCCGCGGACGCGGTCGTCGCGGTCGATCAGGGCGGCAACCTCGTTGATGAGCTTGATGATGCCCTTGGCGCGCGCGTAGCCGGGCGCGGACTTCGCGCCGAAGATGAAGGTGGTCGGGGTGAAGTCGGTCAGGCTGCCCTCGGCGATCTCGTAGTACAGCTCGAGGATGGCCAGAATGTTCAGGAACTGGCGCTTGTACTCATGCAGGCGCTTGATCTGCACGTCGAAGCAGGTGTTGGGGTCGATCGTGATGCCGTCCTTCTTCTGCACGAAGGCGGCCAGCTTCTCGTGGTTGTGCAGCTTGATCTGGCACAGCTCGCGCATGACGTTCTCGTCCTCGACGTACTTCTCCAGACTCTTGAGCTTGGACAGGTCGGTCTTCCAGCTCTCGTCGCCCAGCAGACGGGTCAGCAGGTCGGACAGCTCGGGGTTGCACAGCGCCAGCCAGCGGCGCTGGGTGATGCCGTTCGTCTTGTTCTGGAAGCGCTCGGGGTAGATCTGGTACCAGTCATGCAGCACATCGTTCTTCAGGATCTCGGTGTGGAGCTGGGCAACGCCGTTGACATAGCGCGAGCAGTAGATCGCCATATACGCCATGTGGACGGTGCCGTGCTGCAGAATGCGCATGGAGTATTCCTTGTCGCCCGAGATGCCCTTCTGGTGCAGCTCGCCGCCCAGATACTGGTCGAGCTTGACGATGATGTGGAAGACGCGCGGAATGGTGCGCTCCATCAGGTGCTGGCTCCACTTCTCCAGCGCCTCGGCCAGAATGGTGTGGTTCGTGTAGGAGAAGACCTGCTTGCAGATTGCCAGTGCCTCGTCGAAGGACAGGCCCTCGCCGTCGGTCAGCAGGCGAATCAGCTCGGGGATGGAGATAACCGGATGGGTATCGTTGAGCTGGATGGCGTTCATCTCGGCGAAGTGCGAGAAATCGTTGCCGTAGGTCTTCTTGTACTTGCGGATGATGTCCTGCAGGGAGGCCGAGCAGAAGAAATACTGCTGCTTCAGGCGCAGGATCTTGCCCTCGTCGGTCGAGTCGTTCGGGTACAGCACGCGGGAGATGTCCTCGGCGCGGTTGCGCTCGGCGACGGCGGCGTCGTACTGCTGGGCGTTGAACAGGTTGAAATCAAATGCCTGTACCGGCTCAGCCTGCCACAGGCGCAGGGTGCCGATGTTGTCGGTGTTGTAGCCGATGATGGGCATATCGTAGGGCACGGCCATGATGGTCTGGTCGGCGAACTCAACGCGGACGGCCTCGTCCTCGCGGCGCAGGCTCCACGGATCGCCGTAGCGGGTCCAGTCGTCGGCCTCTTCCTTCTGGAAGCCGCCCTCGATGCGCTGCTTGAACAGGCCGTACTTGTAGCGGATGCCGTAGCCGTCGAGCGGCAGGTTGAGGGTCGCGGCCGAGTCGAGGAAGCAGGCCGCCAGACGGCCCAGACCGCCGTTGCCCAGCGCGCAGTCCTCGACCTCTTCAAAGGCGTCGAGAGACGCGCCGTTCTTTTCGAGCAGCTTGCCGATCTCCTCAGTCATGCCGAGGCAGAGCAGGTTATTGTAAATCATACGGCCCATCAGGAACTCCGCCGAGAAATAGTACGCATGGCGGGTGTTCTGATGCTTTTCCGCGCTGACCAGCCAGCGATCCGCGATCTCGGCCATCAGGGCGCGGGATACCGCGGTATGGAGCTGATCGGGCGTTGCCTGCGCGGGCGTGGTCTGGAACTCACTCTTGAGGTAGAGCTCAACAGCCTCTAAAATTGCCTGTTTTCTTTTGGGCATTGATTGTTTTCCCCTTTTCTTCAAAGTAGTATGCCGCGCCGCAGGAAGCGGTGCGTAAAAAAAATGGGTCTTCGCAGATCGAGATGCGGCGCAGGAGACCCGTTTGGTACCCGGATTTCCGCAAATTACCGCAATCGGTATATCAATACTATAGCACAGCCCTCCCCCGAAAATCAATGGCCTGTAAATTTTCCGGAAATCTGCCCGTCAGCGTAAAAGTTTTCGGAATCGGATTGGGCACATTGTATAGGTCTTTCCCGGAAACTTGCGCTTCAGGCAAAACAAAAAGCACGCAAACGCGTGCTTTTTGAAGCTGTCCATAGGCTGCGGTGCATCTTTATGCCGGACGGCAGGTATCCAGCGCGGCTTCGAGCTGGCGGATCTGGATGCGGATACGCGCCATGGCATAGCCATCCGCCATCTGTGCAAGCAAGCCGGTCATAATTGCGATCTGCTCTTCTAAATAACGCTCATTCGATGACATATTTACGGTTTTCATGATTCTCCCTCACTTTCACCGATCCGTGGAGTCCATCGAGCTCCGTGCTTGCCTTCGATACAGTTCATTTTAGCCTGATCCTCATGGAATGTCAATCGGTTTTTGATTTTATTTACAATTTTTATCGTTTTGTATCTGTTAAATTCATCAAATTACACAAATATACCACATCACCTCTAAGAAACGCTCAAAACGAAACAGGCTTTGCGGGGCGTTGTCGGGGACGCACGGGAACCGGCCGTCCGACCTTCCCCGCCGTCCCGCGCCCGGCGCTCCGGCACGACCTCCCGCGCTGTCCCCCACACTCTTATTTTTACGCGGCAGACGGCAGGGCAGAACCCGTCAGTCTGCACAAATCAAAGCCCTCTGTTTTGACGCCGCACGCAGCCGCCCCGGCCGGCATAGACTGTCCTGCGGGATGCCTGTAAACTGCCGGCGGTTTTCCCCCGCATCCCCTCCTGTTTTTCCGGCATGGCGGCAAAAAAAGCGTCGGAACCGGATGGTTCCGACGCTTTCGGGTCAGCTTTTGGGTTACTGTGCCGCCTGCGCGTCCTCGATCTCGAAGAGGGCGGTAAACGGTTCGTCGTAGATGGCGTGTCCGGTCTCGATGACCGCGCCGTCCGCCGTCAGGGTCAGCGCCTGCGCATCATAATAATCGAGGAAGGTATCGACGACAGACGCCAGCAGCATGATCTCGCCCGCCGTGCCGTTTTCACGGACGGCGTCGGCAAAGGCGCCGTTCAGGTCGAGCGCGATCTGTCCGTTCTCGACCGTGCAGCCCTTGACCTCGACGCCGACAGGCAGCGCGCCCTGACTGATGAGCGCGTTTACAAGCACAGGCGCCATATCGTCCTCGGTCGTCAGTGACATGGGCGTCGGAATGACGTACATGGCCTGCCCGTCGGGCAGGTAAAGGTTGACCTGCTCGGTCTGGGCGGGAGGATCGTCCGCGGGCGCAGGCGCGGGTACATCGTCCGGCTGCTTCCGGCAGCCGGCGGCGGCCGCCAGCAGCGCACAGGCGCAGAGAAGCGCTAGCCATTTTTTCATGGAAAACTGCCTCCTTTCACGGGGCAACGAATACGGTAGCTTGGGGATTGCCTATATTATAGCAGACTGTCCTCACGGCGTAAAGCCGGACGCGACCGGTCAATTGTAAACAATTTTTACCGCCGGTCGCCCAGGAAAAACAGGGCGACGGTGCCCGGGCCGGAGTGTGCGCCGATCGAGGGGCCGACCTCGTTGACGAGAAATTCCTGCACGCCGAACCGCTCCCGCACGAGCTGCTGGACGTAGGCGGCGTCCTCGGGGCAGTCGCCGTGCGAGATGCAGACGATCGGATTCTCGTACCCACCGACCAGCGACGCCATCCGGCCGACCAGCTCCTCGAGCGAACGCTTGCGGCCGCGCACCTTGCCGACGGCGACCAGCTTGCCTTCGTCGTCCACGTGGAGGATGGGCTTCATGTTCAGCATCGAGCCGACCACCGCCGTGGTCTTGGACACCCGGCCGCCGCGATACAGATGAAAGAGGTCGTCGACCGTGAAAATATTGACACAGTGCAGCTTGTTCTCCTCGACCCAGGCCGCCGTCTCATCGAGCGAGCAGCCCCGGTCGCGCATCTGCACGGCATAGTGCGTCAAAAGTCCCTGACCGAGCGAGGCGGCCAGCGTGTCGATGACGACGATCCGCTTGCCCGGCTGTTCCTCCATCAGCTCGTCCGCCGCGATGCGGGCGCTCTGGTAGCTGCCGCTCAGGCCGGAGGAAAAGGCCAGATGCAGCACCTCGTCGTGGGTGCGCAGCGCGTCCTCAAAGACAGCGCGCGCGTTTTCGGGATTGACCTGTGCGGTCGTGGGCATCGCGCCGTCCCGCATCCGCTCGTAAAATTCGTGCACAGGCATCGGGCGGAATGTGTCATAGGTCTGTCCGTCGACCATGTAGCTCAGGCTCATCAGTCCCACGTCGTGCGCATGCAGATAAGACAGCGGCAGATCGCCGTTGTTATCGGTCGTGATAAAAAAGGAAGCCATTGTCAATATTCTCCTTCCAACTTGATACGCCCTCATTATACCACACTTTTTTCCGCAAGTCAGTCCGTTTCCGGAGAACACTGACAAAAACCTCGACATTTTTCTTGCTCTTGTCCGACGGCCTTGGTAGAATGAAAGTGAAATCCCGCTTTCTCCGTCAGGAGTGCAAGATAAGGAGTGCAAGGAACATGAGCAAAGTTGTCATCGCGGGCGGCGGCTGGGCAGGCTGCGCCGCCGCTTACGCGGCCCGTTTACAGGGCGCTTCCGTCATCCTGCTCGAACGCACCGATATGCTGCTGGGCACCGGTCTGGTCGGCGGCATCATGCGCAACAACGGCCGCTACACGGCGGCGGAAGAGATGATCGCGCTGGGCGGCGGCGCGCTCTTCGAGCTTGTGGACGGCTGCTGCCGCCACGTCAATATCGACTTCCCCGGCCACGCGCACGCCAGCCTGTATGATATCGCCAAAACGCCCGCGACCGTCGAGCGGTACTTAGCCGAGCAGGGCGTTACGATCGTCAAAAAGGCCCGGGTCACCGCCGTGCAGATGGAGGGACGGACGCTGCGCGCGGTCGAAACCGCCGACGGCCGCACCTTCGCGGGCGACGTCTTCCTCGACACGACCGGCACGGCCGGGCCGATGGCCAACTGCACGAAATACGGCAACGGCTGCGCCATGTGCATCCTGCGCTGCCCCAGCTTCGGCGGGCGCGTCAGCCTGACCGGGCTGTGCGGCGTGCCCGAAAAAATGGGCCGCAAGGCGGACGGCTCGATCGGCGCGATGAGTGGCTCATGCAAGCTGTATAAGGAATCGCTCGCGCCCGAGATCGTCGGGAAGCTCGACCGGGACGGCGTCGCGGTCATTCCCCTGCCGCCCGAGCTGATCGAAAACCACCTGTCGATCAAAGCCTGCCAGCAGTACGCCCTCAAGGCCTTCGCCGAGAACGTCGTCCTGCTTGACACCGGCCACGCCAAGCTGATGACCCCCTACTTCACGCTCGACCGGCTGCGCCGCATCCCGGGCTTTGAAAACGCGCGGTATGAAGATCCCTACGCGGGCGGTCAGGGCAACTCCATGCGCTATTTCGCGCTCGCGCCGCGCGACGATACCCTCCGGGTCGAGGGCGTCGACAACCTCTTCTGCGCGGGCGAGAAGGCCGGTCTGCTGGTCGGCCACACCGAGGCCATCGTCACCGGCGTGCTGGCCGGCTATAACGCCGCGCGCACGGCGGACGGGCGGGACGCCCTGATCCTCCCGCGCGAGACGGCGGTCGGTGATGCGATTGCCTTCGTCCGCGAGCAGATGGAAACCGAGGAAGGCATGGGCAAGAAATACACCTTCTCCGGCTCGGTTCTGTTTGAACGAATGCAGGCACGCGGCTCCTACACGACCGACCGCGCACAGATCGCGCAGCGCGTGTCCGCTCTGGGACTGACCGGCGTGTTCGCCGCAAAATAAGGAGGCCTCATATGGTCACACTGACTTCCCTGCATTTTGCTTATATGGCGGTCACCGTCGTCGTGCTGGCCGCCATGCTGATGAAAAAAGAGATCGTCGTTCCCTGCACCTTCGGCATCCTGCTGATCGGCTACCTGTACTCGGGCAGCGCGGTCAAGGCCGTGCAGACCCTCAACACCGCCATCATCCAGTCCTGCATCGAGCTGCTGGGCATCATCGTCGTCATCGCGCTCGTGGTCTCGATGAGCCGCGCCATGATCTCGATCGGCGCGGACGAGATGATCATGCGTCCGGTGCGCCGGGTCATCCGCACGCGCAATTCGGCCTTCTGGATCATCGGTCTGGCCATGCTGATCGTCTCTTGGCTGATCTGGCCGAGTCCGGCCGTCGCGCTGATCGGCGCGCTGCTGCTGCCGGTCGCCGGACGGGTCGGCCTGCCCGCCATCTGGGCGGCTGTCGCCATGAACCTCTTCGGCCACGGCGCGGGTCTGTCCTCCGACTTCTTCATTCAGGGTGCGCCCGATATCGCGGCGACCGCCGCCGGGGTGGACACCGTCGCGGTCATGCGAGCGTCCGTGCCCCTGTGGGCGGTCATGTGCATCGTCACCTTGGGCGTCGCGTTCTGGATGATGCGGCAGGAGATGAAATCGGGCGTGCTGGAAGCTTCGGTCATCGACGACGCGCCCGACCGCGTGATTGAAAAGCGCGGGCTGGCCATCGCTATGGCCGTGCTCATGCCCGCCGCCTTCCTGCTGGACGTCGGCCTGATGGTGGCCTTCGGCATCGTGGGCGGCGATGCGACCGCGCTCGTCGCGGGCACCGCGCTCCTGCTCATGTGCGTCATGACCATCGCCGACAAGGGGCTGGGCGGCGCGCTCGAGGCCGCGACCGACAACCTGCGCGACGGCTTCCTGTTCGCCATCAAAATCTTCGCGCCCGTCATCGTCATCGCCGCCTTCTTCTTCATGGGCAGCGAAGGCTTCGCGCAGAGCGTGCTGGGCGAAAATGCGACCGGCCTGCTGGGCGACATCGGCCTGTGGCTGTCGGGTCACGTCCCGCTGAACAAGGTCTCCCTCGTCCTGCTGGAGACCGGCGTCGGCGCGATTACCGGTCTGGACGGCTCGGGCTTCTCCGGCCTGCCGCTGTGCGGCTCAATCGCGCAGACCTTCTCGGTCATCGGCGACGTCGATGTGCCCACGCTGGCCGCGCTCGGCCAGATCGCAACGATCTGGGTGGGCGGCGGTACGATCATCCCGTGGGGCTGCATCCCGGTGGCGGCGATCTGCGGCGTCAAGGCGACCGACCTCGCCCGCAAGAACCTGATTCCGGTGCTCTGCGGCCTTGCGGCCACCACCGTCGCGGCCATCTTCCTGATCTGACCTCTGTATGCCAAAAAGCCCGTTTCCGGTGGGAAACGGGCTTCTTTATGTCATTTTAGCCATTTTCAGCGTTCATGGAAACAGCGTAGAACGGCGCGCACGAAGTCCTGACAGGCAGCGGCTGTCCCCGGGTCGAACGGCTCGTCGTGCACCGCGCTGTTCGACAGCACGCGCACACCCAGAAAGGGTATCCCGTGCGACAGGCAGATCTGGGCGGCAGCCGCCGTCTCCATCTCCTCGGCGCTCGTGCCCAGCGTCTCGTGCAGCAGAGCGATGCGGTCCAGCTCGTTGTTCCACTGGTCGGCCGAGCCCAGAACGCCCTCGACCACCCGACCCGGCCAGCTCCGCGCCGCCGCCCGCGCGGCGGCGAGCAGTCCTGCGTCCGCCGGGAACACCGTGTCCTTGGGGCCGTCGCCCGGAGCGGTGCTCGCGCGCTCCAGCCCGAGCGGCCGCCACGCATGCAGGTCGACGCCCGCGCCTGCCGGTGCGAACGGGGCGCAGACCGCGCCCATGTTGACGCACCGCGCACCGATCACCAGATCGCCCGCGTGCAGCGCCGGGTCGTGTCCGCCCGCCGTGCCCTGACTGAACACCGCGCAGGGTGAAAACCGCGCGATTGCCAACGCCGTCGCCGCCGCCGCGTTCGCCATGCCCTGATTCGTGCGCACAACCACCGTCGGCCAGCCGTCCAGCAGGCCGCGCACGCACTTCCATACGCCGAGCGTCACCGGCTCAGCGTCGGTCAGCGCGGCGATCAGCCGGTCGGTCTCAATATCCATCGCGCCCTCGCACACGACCGGGCGCGTTCTCTGCTCTGTTTGTTTCATCGTTTTTCCCCCGTACTCCGGACGCCACCGCCTGTCTTCGGGCGATTTTCCGGTTTGATCTTCCTTATCATATCATATTTGCATGGAATTTTACATTGCCCGCCCGATTTTCCTGCTGTATAATAATAGGGAATCTTCCTTCTATCGAGGTGTCCTATGCGCTCCCCTTCTCGCCGTGCGCCGCGCGGCTCCCTGTTTTCCGGCCACGATCTGCTCGTGCTCATCGTCCCGCTGTTCATCGAGCAGTTTCTGAATACGACCGTCGGCATGGCCGACTCCATGATGATCGCCAGCGTGGGCGAAGCCGCCGTTTCAGGCGTTTCGCTGGTCGATTCGGTCATGATCCTCATCAATAATATCTTCGCGGCGCTGGCGACCGGCGGCGCGGTCGTTGCGGGACAGTTCCTCGGCATGCGCGACCCCGATCGAGCCGAGCAGGCGGGCAACCAGCTCCTCCTGTTCACCGCCGTGCTGGGCGCGGCCGTCTCCGTCCTGCTGTACCTGCTCTCCGGCTTCATTCTGGGCACGGTTTTCGGTGCGATCGAACCGGACGTCTATGCCTACGCGCACACCTATCTGTTCATCGTCGCGCTGGCCGCGCCCTTTATCGCGGTCTACAACGCGGGCGCGGCGCTCTTCCGCACGATGGGCAACTCCCGCATTTCGATGACGGTCTCGCTCATCATGAACGCGGTCAACATCTGCGGCAACGCTGTGCTCATCTTCGGCCTGCGCATGGGCGTGTCCGGCGCGGCCATCCCCACCCTGCTCTCCCGCGTGCTCGCCTCTTTTCTGATGATACAGCTTCTGCGCCGGGGCGATCCGTCCCTACCCATCCACCTGCGCCCAGCCGATCTGCGCCGGTTCGACGGCGGCCTGATCCGCCGCATCCTGTACATCGGCATCCCGAACGGACTCGAAAACAGTATGTTCCAGCTTGGAAAAATCATGATGCTCAGTCTGGTCTCGACCTTCGGCACGGTCTCGATCGCGGCCAACGCGGTCGGCTCGACCGTCTGCACCTTCCAGTCCCTGCCGGGCACGGCGATCGGTCTGGCCATGGTCACGGTCATCGCGCGCTGTGTGGGTGCGGACGACTTTGAACAGGTGCGGTTCTATACCCGCCGCCTGATGGCCGTCGCCTACGGCGCCATGATCGTGTTCAACAGCCTGATCCTGCTCAGCCTGCCGGTCATCACCTGGCTTTACCACCTCTCGGACGAGACCGCCCGGCTCGCGACCATCGTTCTCACCATCCACGGCGTGTTCTGCATGATCATCTGGCCGCTGTCCTTCACCCTGCCCAACGCCCTGCGCGCGGCGAACGACGTAAAATACTGCATGATCGTCGCGATTTTCTCCATGTGGGTCTTCCGCGTGGGCGGCGGTTACCTGCTCGCCACACTGGGCGGCTTCGGCATGGTCGGCGTGTGGATGGCCATGATCCTCGACTGGGCCTTCCGCACGGTCTGCTTTGTACACCGCTACCGGGGCGAGAAATGGCAGCGCAGCATCATCTTGAAAATGCAGTCCACAAGCTGATCTCATTCCATATCTGTCTGCAAGCGCCGTCCTGCGTTTCATGTGGGACGGCACTTTTTATACTTAATTCCGCCTGAAAATGTGCGTTTTCGGACTGAGCACGGTATTTTACCGGCTGAGCACGGTTTCTGGGCCGCTGAGCACGGCGATTCTTGATCTGAGCACGACTTCCCGCCCGCTGAGCACGGCGATCCGTCACCTGAGCACCGTTTCCCGCTCCCACAGGCGCAGCACAGCGTCTGCCGTCCGTGCCAGATTGTCCCGCACGCGGGCTTTGGCCTGCGCAAGCGTCTCGCCGCTCTGGTTGATTCCGATCACCGCCGTCACCCCGCGTGCATAGGCCGCTTCAATCGCGTCCGGCTCCCCGATCGTACCTACCAGCGCCACGACCGGCACGCCCTGCCGGGCGGCGCGGCGCGCCACGCCGTCGATGACCTTGCCGCACAGGCTCTGCCGGTCGAAGCATCCCTCGCCGGTGAGCACGAGATCGGCGCCCGCGAGCAGCCGGTCAAATGCGACCACATCGAGCACAGCCTCGATGCCCGGCCTGAGCACGCCGCCCAGCAGGCTGAGCACGCCCGCGCCCATGCCGCCCGCCGCACCTGCACCCGGCGTGTGCGCGGTCTCCTCGCCCAGATGGCGCGCGAGCGCGCGCATATTTTCGTCCAGCCGCCGCACCATCGCGTCATCCGCCCCCTTCTGCGGAGCGAACACGCAGGCCGCGCCCTGTGGGCCGTACAGCGGGCTGTCCACATCACACATTGCGGTCACCCGCACCCCGGCCAGACGGCGGCGCAGCGGCTCCCGGTCGATCCGCGCGATCCGGTCGAGCGTCCCGCCGGTCGGAACGAATGACACGCCCGCTTGGTCGTAAAACCTTGCGCCCAGCGCCGCGGCCATACCGCAGCCGCCGTCGTTCGTGCAGCTTCCGCCCAGTCCGAGCAAAATCTCGGTGCATCCGGCGTCGATCGCCTGCGCGATCTGCTCGCCCACGCCCCACGTCGTCGTCCGGGACGGGTTCGCCCGCTCCTCGACGAGCGGCAACCCGGCGGCCTGCGCCATTTCGATGACCGCCGTATCGCCCTGACGGGCATACGCACCGGTCAGCAGCTCGCCGTACGGGCCGTGCATCCGGGTCTCGACCCGCGTACAGCCCAACGCTTCCAGAAAACAGTCTACCGTCCCCTCGCCGCCGTCCGCGACGGGAACACAGACTACCTCACATCCCGGCGCGCGGCGCAGCACCGCCTGCCGTAAGACCGCGCAGACCTGCCCGGCGTCCAGCGAACCCTTGAAGGAATCGGGCACAATGACACATTTTTTCATAGAATTCCCCTCCGTTCCTATGATACCGCATTTTTTTGTGAAAAACCACTGTGCATTCGGCGGGAACGTGCTATAATGAAGAACGTGAAAACGGTAAGGAGGCCTGACCATGTTCTTCATCTGCGGCGTCAATCAGGGACAAAAGCAGTTTGACTTTCACCAGACCGTCGTCTGCCCGCGCTGCGGCCGGTACGGGCGGTACGAGGTGTTCATGACCTATTTGTGCCTGTCTTTGTTCTTTTTACCGGTTTTGAAATGGAATCGGCGGTATTTTGTGCGCACGAGCTGCTGCGGCGCGGTGTACGCGCTCAACCCGGAGAAGGGCCGGGCCATCGCGCACGGAGAACCGGTCACGATCGAGCCACAGGATCTGACGCTGGTTGGCAGCCAGTCGGCGCGGCTGCGCCGCTGCCCGCGCTGCGGCTATACGACCGAGGAGGACTTCACCTTCTGCCCCAAATGCGGCAGTTCGATGGAGCAAAACGGCCTGTAAAAGAAATTTTTAAAAAATTTGAATTTTGGGGTTGACACTACCCCCGCCCTGTGATATTATAATTAAGCACTGTTCAGTAAGGCAGTTGTGAAAAACCAATATCGCAGGGTAGAGCAGCTGGTAGCTCGTCGGGCTCATAACCCGGAGGTCGCAGGTTCAAGTCCTGTCCCTGCACCCACTAAAAAGACCGTATTTCAATTGAAATACGGTCTTTTTCTACACTTTTTCGCCCGTTTGCACTTTCACAGGCGAAAGTATTTTTCCGTGTTTGACCCCAATTTGACCCCAATTCATCTTAAGCCGCATTGGGAAATCCCCAAAAATCGAAATCAAACAGCAGCCGCACAGCACCATTTTATTTGCCCTGATTCCGATTTTGACCGCGTCAAGGGATGTTCGCAAAAAGGGTTCCTGTCATATGAAATCAAGCAGCCATGCGCAGCGTTGCCTCAATGGATTGCTGGCTGAGGTAAGCCCTGGAAACAGACCGATCCTCTGTATACTCCATCAGGTATGTGGTGACCAGCCGGACATTGGACTCCTCGTTCGGGAAAATTCCGACAACGCTGATCCGTCTGCGAATCTCCCGGTTCAGGCGTTCCATCATGTTGGAAGACGAGATCTTCCGGGCGTCCAGTTTCGGGAATGCGTAAAAAGCCAGAGAGTCCTCCAAACGCTTTGAATCGGTATCTATGACTTCATAAGCCCGTTTTCTGGCCAGTTCCGCAGTGGGAGCCAGCCAGATTTCCTTCAGCACGGAGGCGAAAGACTGCTTCTCTTTCTGCGGCAAGATATTCCGCATGAAATGTACCTTGCAGCGCGGCCAGGAGGCTCCGGGAAAGGACTCCCGAATGATTGAGTCCTTTTGTCATCTCGCTGACCTGGCTTCTCCATTTTACGAGTGGAGACGCCCTGCACAAAGGCCTCCTGAACCACCTGAATGAGCGCGGCTTTACTGCGCTTACGCTCGGTGACGAAAAATGGGATATAGCCGCCCCGACTGCCTGAACATTCCCTCTTCTCCGCTCCCAGCGAATGATTGACTCGGCAACTTTCATTTTACAGGACCTCTGATGGCTTGTCTATTTTCTATGCACTTTTGCAAACTTGATGATACGCTATTAAAATCCCAGACCAAGCGCAAAAAGAAAATCGCTGCCGCTGTCTACCTGTATCAGGTGGACAACGACGGCGAATGGGGTGAGATTTCGTTTGATTTTGAGTCCGGAACAGCGGAGGTCATCCGGTTGGCAGAGTGGGATACGACAATCAGCAAGCAGTTTGCAAAGCAAATTATTCAATACCTGTTCAGTCCCAATAGCATCTCATTTTCGCAAAATAGTACAGTTAGCATTCAATGATAGAACAGCTATGGTATTTGCCATGGCTGTTTTTTATTGTAAGCTCCTTTCGGTGGTAGAGCTTTGCTGAACTATGCCATGAAAATCATCAATCATGGATTGCAGCGTAATTTCTTCCATCGCATTCTTAACGGCGTCCTCAATTTTATGATACGGCGGCTCCAACACTTTGCGAATATTTTGCGCAACCGGACAAGGGCGGCCATCACAGGGATGAATTCCAATGATGGAGGTCACGCCATCTGGCTCCAGTGCAGAATAGATTTGGTATAAGGTGATTTGGGATGGGTCGGCGCACAATTCTGCACCGCCGGTCCCACGGGGCACCGTAATAAGCCCTGCCTTTTTCAGGGCGCTGAGAATGTTGCGGATTACAACGGGATTGCTCCCTGTACTTTCAGCCAAAAGATTGCTGGTCACTTTTGCAATACCTTTCGCTTCATGAATAAAAATCAGGCAGTGAACCGCAACGGAACATTTTATACTGATCTGCATAGATACTCTATATCCTTTCAAAAACAAACACGTCATTATTGATGTAATGATTGACTTTACATCTGACAATTGCTACACTAAAGAAGATGTAACTTGATTTATTACATCTAATATTTTATCGGTTCTTGCGAAAAAAAGCAAGAGAGATTCTATAAAACAAAATTCATGCAGAGAGGTCTTACATGAAAGCGGTCCAAATCAAAAACTACTCAAAAGAAATCAATACGACCCTGAGCGACATCCCGAAGCCTCAGATTTCAGATTCTGAAGTACTGATCCAGGTAAAGGCTGCGGCAGTTAATCCGGTGGAACTGCTGATCCTGACAGGAAGCGTAAAACTGATTCAGGATTATCCGATGCCACTGACACTGGGCAATGAATGCTCCGGTATTGTGGAGCAGGCAGGCAGCAAGGTTGAGGGATTCAAAAAAGGAGACCGAGTCTACACCCGCCAATCGGTGCTTTCGCAGAATATGTAGCGGTAGAGCAGGATGCCGTTGCCAAAATGCCGGAGGGATATGATTTCAATACTGCCGCAGCGATCCCGCTGACCGGTTTGACGGCCTATCAGGCTATCGTGGAAGAGCTGGAAGCAAAGCCTGGTCAAACGATTCTGATTCCCGGTGGCTCTGGCAGTTTCGGTCAGATGGCGGTTCCCATCGCCAAGGCCCTGGGGCTGCGAGTGATTGTGACAGGCAACGCACGGGCGAAAGAGCAGTTTCTCGCTATGGGAGTTGATCGGTATCTCGACTACAAAACAGAAAACTATTGGGAAGTATACTTCCATTCATAAACTTTATCGCCAATTTCACAAACATCCGCAGTCGAATCGCTTGTAAATACAATCTGTCTTGTTTTCTTTGCTGCCGAATACTCTTTTCCGAACCACTCACCTTCCATTTCGCTCAAGAAAGTATCAGCGGTCAGTTCCTCAAAATACAATCTATTGTCAATAAAGAACGGGCAGGAACCTTTTTCCCAGTCAATTTTTCCAGCATTATTGGGACTGTAATTGTCGATTGCATTTTGCACAGTTTCATCATCGAAAGTCTGTGTTTCCACCATGCTATCATCAACTACAAAAGCATCTTCAAGGTAAGCACTGCTTCCAGATATAACGAGTTTTCCGAGGACAATATGGAATACATCAAAGACGATGAAGAATGAATTGGGCGGGGCATCCTGCCCTTTTTCTTTTTCTGTTCATGTGCTATAATACCCAAAACGGCAATCCATTGAGGCAACGCTGCGCATGGCTGCCTGATTTCATATGACAGGAACCCTTTTTGCGAACGTCCCTTGACGCGGTCTTAAAAAGACCGTATTTCGAATGAAATACGGTCTTTTTCTCGGCATTTTACGTCTTATTCCGGGGCAGATCAGCCGTTACCGGTCGGCAGGTAGGGACGGATGGACATGGCCACGTTGGAAATCGGCATGGTTTGCAGCCAGATGCGGCCCGGGCCGGTCAGGATGGTGTTGAACAGTCCCTCCCCGCCGAGCAGCTTATTCTTCAGGCCGGGCACCTGCTGAATTTCCATCTGCACGCCCGGCTCGAAGCCCGCGACGTTGCCGGTGTCCACGACGATCTGCTGGCCGGGCTTCAGCTCATACTCGATCAGCTCGCCGTCGATCTCGACGAACGCGATGCCGTGACCCGACAGGCGCTGCATGATGAAGCCCTCGCCGCCGAACAGGCCGGTGCCGATCTTCTTGTTGAAATGAACGGACAGCTCGACGCTCGACTCCGCCGCCAGAAACGCGCTCTTCTGCAGGATCATCTCCCGGCCGGGGCCGATCTCGATGGCCTTGATCTGGCCGGGGAAGCTCGAACCGAAGGCGATCATGCCGTCGCCCCTGGCGGTGTAGATGTTCTGGAACATGCTCTCGCCCGAGAACGCCTTGGAGAACATCTTGCCGAGGCCGCCGCCGCTGGTCTCCATCTGCATATTGGGGCTCATCCAGACCATCGAGCCCTTTTCGGTGATCATCTGCTTGCCGCTCTCCACCTGGCAAATAACGACCGGGAACGAACCGCCCTTGATCTCATATCTCATACAACGATCTCCCTCCTGTATCAAAAATTTCTGTTTTTATCTTACCACACATCTCCCGGGCACGCCACAGCTTTTTGCGGCGGACAGTGCAGAAAAACGCGGCGGGAGGATAAATCCTCCCGCCGCAGCTGCGCTTGGAAAGCAGAGGAAGCAGGGAAACGACTGCTTTCCGGGGTACGTTTCCCCTGTATGAAAAGAAAAGAGAAGTTGAGAGCGAATTTTACTTCGAAGCGTTGGCAGCAGCCATGCGGCGAGCCTTAGCCTCCATGCGCTCACGGGTAACGTCCATGAATACCGCCAGGATGATAACCAGACCCAGAACTACGTTCTGCAGCGCGGAGTCAATCGCCAGCAGGGTGAAGCCGTTACGCAGTACGCCGATAATCAGCGCGCCGACCATGGTACCGGCCATGGTGCCCTTGCCGCCGCTGAACGATGCGCCGCCGATGATGCAGGCCGCGATCGCGTCGGTATCGTACGGCTGGGTCGCATTCGCGCCGTTGCAGATGC
>JAFBIW010000019.1 GCA_021531865.1 Butyricicoccus pullicaecorum
AAAAGTGAACTTCTGTATCTGCAAGAATTCCAATCTATGGATCACTTCAAACAGGAGCTCGTTGAATATCTCGATTACTACAACAACCACCGTATCAAGGCAAAGCTTAAGGGCTTGCCGCCTGCTCGTCACAGACAACAAGCCCTTTCGGCTGCTTGAACAATTTTTACTTCGAAATATTGTCTAACTTTTTGGGGTCACTTCATCTTGATTGCTCAAAGCCGCCGCTGAGTGTATGGGCGTGTCAAAGGGCTGCTGTACGACGGCTTTTTTTCTTTGCCGTCGTCCGGCAGAAACACTTTTATTTGTTCTCAGTTTAGAAAATCAACCTTACTTCTAAATGACTTCCAGCTTACTCATGTGTAAGGCAAATCAAAAAGACTGTCCTACCAGTTTTGGCGAGACAGCCTTTCAGATTTATGATGGTGTTAAGTTTTCCGTTTGTTTTACTGTGAACTGATATTTTCCACAATCGACATAGCGTGTAATCTTCTTGCTGGGCCTCGTACAGCCAGCGCCGTGGTTGCGAGAATCACGCCTACGATCAAGCACAATTCCAGCCACGGAACACCCCAGGGATTTCCGAATGTGCGAGTGATAAGGCTGGAGTACAGGAACCAATGAAACAGCAATCCGAAAATACATCCCAATATGACACCACTTATGGCATACGAGGCAGCTTCTGCAGAAATCATGCGTGTAAGCTGTTGATTACTCATGCCAATGGCACGCATTACTCCATATTGACGAGTTCGGGCGGAAACACCCATGCTGATGGTATTCATAATATGGAAAATCGTAATGGCTACAATGATTGACAGGAAACCATATACCAATGTTGCAAAAGCATAATAAAGGCCGCGTTGTTGCTGTGCTTGGATTAAGACATCAGTGAAAGTGACTCCTTCACCGAACAATGCTTCAACCTCGGCAACATCTTCTTCATCAGAACCAAAGCGGAACTGGACATCCAGGATAGTATATCCAGTCTCACCCGTCAGCTGCGAAAAAGTTTCCTCGGAGCAGATCAGTGTTTCCGTTCCCTCTGCACGAGCCAATAGGCTGTCAGACAAAACACCCCCTACCGTAACTGTTTGATCCTTCCCGTTTATTGTCAGTGTAATGGTATCTCCCACCTGCACTTCTGTTCCTGTGTTTGCCACAAACAAGACCTGTCCCGGCGTGTTCGTTACAGTATCTATGGAACCTGCAATTAGTTGATCTTGCGCCCAGCGGAACTGATTTTCTTCATAGGAGATTAGATTGCTGTTATGGATTGCGCCGCTAATTTGGGCAGGAACATCATAAGCAAACATTCTGCCAAACACTCGACTAACAGCGGAATTTTGCGCTACGGCATCCCTTCGATCCGCCGGAATGGAACAAGTATTTGTGTCACTGACAATGGAAAGCTCGGGAGACCATTCTTTCGGCATAAATGCGTTTTCCATAAAGGGAACCAGCGTACAGAACCCTAAAAACAAGGTGATGCAGATTGCAAATGCACCTGTCATCAGAATATAGCTGCGCCGTTTGGCCTTGGCATGATGGATACCAAGTGCTACCTCTACATGCCACCGCCGAGTGTTTGCCGCATGGCGGAACGAGGATTCCTGCTGTGTATTGCCTGTGACAGCCTCCAATGGGGAAACCTTTGCTGCCATTTTTGCGGGGGTCCGAGCCGCCAATAGAACGGTAATAAGTCCCAATACAATGCTCACACCAATGCTTAGCCAGCTAATGCCAAAGATAGGCATATAACCAAACCATACAGTGCTGAGCTGCCGCATGACTGCACACAGTCCCCAAACCACCACGATACTTAACCCGATACCAATGGGTATGGCGGTAATGCACCACTGTAAAGCCTCACGGCGCACAAAGCGCAATACTTGGCGACGAGTGGCTCCCAAACAGCGCAGTAAACCGAAAAACTCCATGCGCTGGCTGACATTACTATTCAAACTACTGGAAATCATCATAACACAAGTTCCCATTACCACCAAAGAAAGCAGAAATGCCATTGTGTATATCTGCGACATATTGGAACCCGGCAGCTGCCCGAGCATACTGAGCAGTTCTTCATTTTGGGTGATTTGTGCATCAGATATGCCGTTTTGCTGCTGAATATCAGCAATGCTGGAACCAACATTAGTGAGCAGCGAGAACCGAACGACATACTGCCAGTTGCCGCTTAGATCCGCAGTTTGAATGCTTGACAGCCCTTCAGGTGTCAAAAGGATTGCACTGGCACTTCCCGAGATCATATTGGCGGCATCATCATCCATAATTCCCGTAATCGCCAGTTGCATTGTACTCCCATCAGGAGAGTTCAAAGTAAGAGTATCTCCCACCGAAATTCCTGCTGTTTGTGCTAATGTAGATGAAACAGCTACCTGTCCAGCTATCTCAGGGAACTCACCTGAAAGGACAGAACCTAAATAAATTTCAGAAAATATTGTCTCGTCTATCCCTGCAACAGAAACGGGCTGATCTGCCACTGTGCAGCCGATTTCTGCGGGAATGTTGCCTTGCCAGCCAGACAAGTCTATTTCAGGGCGGGCAGCAATATATTCGGATGTTTTTTCGTCAATAGCTGTGATTTTACAATGCCAATCTCCAGTTTGATGCCGGGTTTCATCCGTCATGCTTTTCAAATACATATCGGCCAGTCCAAACATGACTGCAACCAGGAAAACCGCCAGCACAATGCAAATGCGTGTCATGCGGCTTTGCCTGCGGTGAACCTTGTTGGAGATAGAAACCAAGTCGAGGTAGTGTTTCATTTCCGGCTCGCCCCCAACTCCTTCAGCACACCATCAGACATATTGAAAATGCGGTCTGCCGCACTTGCATGATTTTTGTTGTGGGTAATCATCAAAATGGTTTGCTGGTACTTGGCCGACATGGTTTGCAGGAGAGCCAAGACTTCCTGACTATTTTTACTGTCCAGATTGCCGGTCGGCTCGTCCGCCAAAATCAGTGCAGGTCGTGTAACCAAAGCCCTGCCGATAGCGACACGCTGTTGCTGGCCACCGGAGAGCTGACTGGGAAGATGATGACGGCGTTCGGTCAGTCCCAAAACATTCAGCAGCTCGTTGACAAACCTCTGGTCTGGCCGCTTGTAGTCAAGCAGCAGCGGAAAAGTAATGTTCTGTTCTACATTCAGTTCCGGGATCAGATTAAATGACTGAAAGATAAAACCGATGTGTTGCCGCCGGAACACGGTCAGTTTTTTCTCCGGCATTGAGAAAATATCCTGACCGTCGATCCAGACCTTGCCGGAAGTGGCACTGTCCAGAGCGCCGATCACATTCAGCAGGGTACTTTTGCCGGAACCCGATTCGCCAATGATGGCAATAAACTCGCCTTTTCGGACGGAAAATGATACATGGTTCAAAGCGTGAACTTCTGTTTCGCCTGTGCCATAGGTTTTGCACAGGTCTTGTACTTCAAGAATATTCATATTCAAGACCTCCTTACAGACAACATCATACCCCCCATGACTTACTTCCAAGTGACATCCATCTTACACATCTGTAAGGTTGAAAAAATTCAATGTAAACGTGGTGCCTGCTCCTAAAGTGCTGGTTACGGCAATGGTTCCGCCGTGAGCCTCTACGATAGATTTAGCCAGCGGCAGTCCTAATCCAATTCCATGCACGTCCGAAGAAAAACGACTGCGGTAAAACCGTTTGAAAATGTTATATAAGTCCTCTTGGTGGATACCTTTGCCATCGTCTGTAATGACGATCTGAGTCAACAGGGGTGATTGTGTCCATTGCGCCGAAATGTGACCGCCCGGTTGTGTGTGTTCCAAAGCATTTTTGACGATATTTCCAATCGCCTCCGACATCCATAGTGCATCGCAATTAAGAGAAATATCATCCTTACCCGAAAGGGTGATCTCTTTGTGATCCTGTTCTGCCCATGTTTCAAATCGTTCCAAAACATCTTGCATGAGAGCGGAAACATTTTCTTCTGCTTTTTCCATCTGTATAATTCCCGCATCCAAGCGCGCCAGTTTGAGCAGTGTATAAATGACGTTCTCCATTCGCTTAATCTCTCGTTGAGATTTTTCCGAAAAGTTCGCCACCGTTTCGGCTTCTCCTTTATGACTACTTATGATTTCATGGTACATTTTCAAAGCAGATAGCGGCGTTTTAATCTGATGTGATACATCCGAAATGATGTCCTGTAAGAACTCCTTTGTCTGCTTCTGGCTCTCTGCATGGGCGGAGAGAATAGTCGCCATTTCATTGACATCATGGAAAAGGCTATACCAATCACCGGTTTGGGAACATTCAATTCTGGACATAGAATTGCCATCCAAAAATTCTCGAATCTTACTTCCTGCATCATCAATAGCTCTATGCTGGCGTCGCAGATAAAACAGCAGAACCAGATATACCATACCGAACAGAAACAACAGCAGCAAGAATAGATACAGCATCGTCTGATTGCGATATTCCCGAACAGTGGGCAATAGCTGCATAGATGTTGCTTCACTGTATCCAATAGAGGCCAGCGCTTCTTTGCCTCGTTCTATATCGCTTTCGTTGAGGTGAGCAGTAAAAGCTGAAATCTGCAATTTATCCTCATGGTTCAGCTGGTAGCCGGAAACACCATAGTCATGGAGCAACATCTCATGTTGGAAGTCCTTTGCAAGTAAAAACGAAAGTCCTGCGGCAAGTAGAAATGAAATAAGGCAGATGACGGTGATTGCCAACAGTAGATTCTTTGTTTCTTTCCCTAATTTGCCCATACCTTGTCCTCACTCAACGACCCATTTATAGCCGATACCTCGTTCCGTCAGCAAGTATTTAGGCTGATTGGGTGTGTCCTCAATTTTGTTTCTCAGCCGCCGGATATACACAGATAGAGTATTATCGTCCACAAAATTGCCGTTGCCATCCCACATCCGATCCAGAATCATTTCGCGCGGCATAAGGTGATTGGGATTTTGCATGAACAGACACAGCAATTTGTATTCCACCAATGGGAGATCAAGCGGTTTATCATTTTTCCAGACGAGCCGCTCTGCCGTATCCACACGAACGCCATTAGCTTCCAAAAGGGTATCTGCTTTGGAAAACTGCAAGGAACGGCGCAGGATTGCCTTAATTCTGGATAGAAGTTCATTCAGCTTGAACGGTTTGGTGATATAATCGTCGGCACCCATATCAAGTCCTCGGACAATGCTGATCTCCTGATCCGAAGCTGTCAAAAATATAATGGGAACAGTTGAGCTGTTCCGTACCTCTTTGCAAACATCGAAGCCGGTGCCATCCGGGAGCGTAACATCCAACAAAAGCAAATCGTAGATGTTCTTTCGGAAAAGAATCAAAGCTTCTTTTACCGTCTTGGCATTGTCCACCATATACCCACTTGCTTCCAATGTATATTGCAGTCCATCAATCAGGCTCAAATCATCTTCAACATAGAGTATCTTTTGCATTTTTACCCTTCTTTCCGTTCTTGCTCCGGCCATCTGCTGGTTTTTCAGTAGTTTTAGGAATCATCCACATACGGCTGAATTTTACAACACCTGGAATACGCCCATCTTCACATAGCTTTTGTACTCGTCGCTCAGAGATGCCCCATATTTTTGCGGCTTCAGGGCAAGAGATGTAGTCCATAGCTTGTTCTTCCTCCTTATAGGCGTTCTTTGATTATCATTATATACGGTCAACCGAATACTTCAAGGTATCCATTGTAAACAAATTAGGAATTATATAAGTCATATAAGGGAACTGTATAGACATATTCAAAAAGAAAGGTGAACCGTAGAATGTAATTGGGTGAATTAAGATGGCAAAGAGACCTGTACCAAAATATGACTTCAAAGCGTTTGGGGCAGCAATTAAGGCGGCTCGTAAAGAACGCAAAGAAAGTCGCAAGCAAGTAAGCGATGAGATGTACATTTCTCCCCGCTATCTTGCCAATATCGAGAATAAAGGGCAGCATCCAAGCCTCCAAATTTTCTATGAGCTTGTTGCCCGTTACAATATATCGGTGGATCAGTTTTTCTTCCCGGATAATGAAGCCGAGAAGTCTACGCAGCGCCGCCAGCTTGATACGCTTTTGGACAGTATGAGCGATGCCGGGCTCCGGATCGTGGCAGCTACCGCAAAAGAAGTGGTGGAAGTTGAAAGCGAAAAAGATTGATTTTCTGATGAATATTTGAACGCCGTAACCTATGGTGGTTGCGGCGTTTTCCTTTTCAAATTTTCCCTTGTAGATTGCCATTTTTGGGGGTGTGAATTGTAGTATTAGTAGAGGGAAAAACGGTTGGGGGAGAAACGATAGCAAGCACAGCAAGTGAGTACCCACTTGCGATTTTTGGCTTTAGGGAACCCTGCCCCTAAACCTGAAAAATGCTTGTTGGGAACATCCCAAACCCTGATGCGAAAAGAGGCGAGATACCACGATGGCAAACAGGAAACGGAATATCCAGGTGAAATTCTATGTCACCGCCGAGGAAAGAGAGCTGATGGAACAGAAGATGGCCCAGCTCCAGACAAAGCGGATCGGTGCCTACCTACGGAAGATGGCGATTGACGGATACATCATCTATGTGGATACCAGGGACATTAAGGAGATGAACAAGCTCCTGTCCGCCATTGGCCGGAACATCAATCAGATCGCCAAGCGAGTCAACGCCGGAGGCGCCACATATCAGGCCGACATGGAGGAAATTCGGGAAAGGCTGGATCAGATATGGCAGTTACAAAGACGCATCCTATTAAGTCAACGCTGAAAGCGGCCATTGACTATATCTGCAATCCCGACAAGACGGACGGGAAACTGCTGGTGTCCTCCTTCGGATGCGCCGCCGAGACTGCCGACATTGAATTTGAATGGACACGCCGCCATGCCATTGACAAGGGCACGCACCTGGGCCGCCACCTAATCCAAGCTTTTGAGCCTGGGGAGGTTTCCGCCGAGGAAGCCCATGAGATCGGGATGCAGCTGGCAAAAGAAATATTGGGTGGCAAGTACGAGTTTGTACTCACCACCCATATTGATAAGGGACATATTCACAACCATCTGATTTTCAATGCGGTCAATTTCACCGACCACAAACACTACCATTCCAATAAGCGCAGCTACCATGAGATACGCCGGGCCGGTGATCGACTGTGCAGAGAACACGGCTTGTCCGTCATCGTCCCTGGCCGGGACAAGGGTAAGAGCTACATTGAACATCAGGCCGCACAGAACGGCACCAGCTACAAGGCAAAGCTGAAAGCCGCCATCGACCGGCTGATTCCCGTGTCCTCCAGC
This sequence comes from Butyricicoccus pullicaecorum, assembly GCA_021531865.1. Taxonomy (GTDB): domain Bacteria; phylum Bacillota; class Clostridia; order Oscillospirales; family Butyricicoccaceae; genus Butyricicoccus. The sequence goes on from JAFBIW010000019.1 coordinate 7,288, forward strand.
CTGGAAGATTTACTTGTCCGGTTGCAGCGGGAAGGATACGAGATCAAGCGTGGAAAGTATATCTCCGCCAGGGCACCGGATCAGGAGCGGTTTACCCGGCTCAAAACTCTGGGCGCCGATTACACGGAAGAAACCGTTGCCACCCGAATCGCCGGAGGCCCCAGGCCCTCCAGGCAGCCCCAGCAGCGCAATGGGAAGGTCAGCCTGCTTATTGATATTCAGAACAATATCAAGGCCCAGCAGAGCGCCGGATACCAGCGGTGGGCGACCATTGAGAATCTGAAACGGGCGGCTGCCACCATGAACTTTCTCACCGAACACGGCATCGGCAGCTATGAGGAATTGGTGGAGCGGTGCGACGCCGTTGCCGCCACATCCATCCGTACCAGGGAAAGCCTGCGGGATGTGGAACAGCAGATCACCGACCTTGCCCTCCTGAGAAAGCAGATCGAAACCTATCGCAAACTGAAACCCATCCATGACCGCTACAAGGCGTCAAAGGACAAGGAAAAATTCCTGCGTGGGTTTGAGAGCGAGATCATCTTATTCGAGGCGGCAGCCAGAGAGATTAAGAAGGCCGGGCTCACCAAACTTCCTTCCGCCGAAAAGATAAAAGCGGAACTAAATGAGCTCACCACTCGCAAGACCGCACTGCAGGCGGAACTTCGGAAGATCCAGCGGGAAGAAAAGGAGTATGATGCTTTGCGACGAAATGTGAGCAGCCTATTGAAACAACCGGCAAAGAAAGAAAAGACACAAGAAATGGAACTTAAATAACCAAAAGCAACCAGCGGAATTTTACTACTGGATGAAAGAAAACGGCTCAAATTAGCGGGGTATATCTCGCTAGTACAGATTGCAATTATACTGAACATATCATATAATTTACCATATAGCGACACTACTCTTGCAAAAAATGAAGAGTTCTAGTTTTCGTTATGTCGCTCCGAGTTATATAAAAAGCAGTAAGGTATAGATTTCTATTGTGAGCCTTTCTTACTTGCTAACACTTTGCAAAAGTAAGACCCTTTAAGACGGTGAATGTATGAGGATATATAAATCTTTTCGCAGCGGAAATAGAATTACTCTTTTTAACGGTGATTGTATAGATCTTCTTAAAAGTATGCCGGATGAGTCAGTCGATTTGGTTGTGACCTCTCCTCCGTATTGTATTGGGAAAGCATATGAGGATCCTCATGACGACATTGAAACATTTAAAACCCTACACACAAATATTTTCAATGATATGTATAGGGTCCTTAAAGTTGGCGGGAGTGTATGCTGGCAAATTGGCTATCATATTTCCGACAAGTGCGTAATACCGCTGGATTATCTTGTCTATGATTTGTTTACATCATTAAGCAAAGATTTAGATTTTCCGCTCACTCTGCGCAATCGCATTATTTGGACATTTGGACACGGCCTAAATAGTATAAATCGTTTCAGCGGTCGCCATGAGGTAATTCTATGGTTTACCAAAGGTGAACAGAAAATTTTTAATCTCGATGAAGTTCGTGTTCCTCAAAAATATCCAGGCAAAAAAGCTTATAGAGGGCCCAACAAAGGTAAGTTAAGTGGAAATCCACTTGGAAAAAACCCATCCGATGTTTGGGAAATTCCAAATGTCAGCGCAAAGCATGTGGAAAAAACAGATCATCCCTGCCAGTTTCCAATAGCCATACCCCAAAGGCTTATCAAAGCCTTGACGCTCCCAGATGGAATGGTTTTAGATCCGTTTGCAGGATCAGGCACAACAGGTGCTGCGGCAATCCTTGAAGGCCGCAGATTTGCAGGATCTGAAATAACGCCGAAGTATTATAAAACAGCCCACAAGCGTTTAAGAGATACTATAAATGGCACGCTGCGAATCAGAGAAGATAAACCTGTTGTGGCACCGAATCCAAATTCCGCAGTTGCTAAACTGCCAGAGGAATTCAAAAGAATTAGGGAGGAAAAAAATGGCGAAAAGCACTAAAAAGAAAAAATCTCCTCCTACCGAGGAGCAGCAGCTGAAGCGACAGAAGGCTTCATTTAAGCGTAAGATTCGTAATATGTTTACCGGGGCGGGGTTTACATACATCGCAACAAATGATAAGGAGATGTATATTGGCCATCGTAAAGTCGAGGTCGATGCCTTATTCATTTTTGAAAACATTTGGCTTGTTTGTGAAGATACTGTTCAGAAAACAGGTATCACGGATCATATCCGAACCAAAAATGAAGCGGTTGGCGAGATACGGGATAATCTTCCGGACTTTATTAGCAAATTAGTAGAACTTTTTCCTGGATCAAGTGATCTGCTCCAAAAGTACAATCCTGACCGAATTAAGTTATTTGGCCTATATATTCCTTTAAATGATCCAATGCTCACACCGGATGACTATTACCGTTTTGGGAATCTGACATTCGTTTTGCCGCAAACATTTAATTACTTTAAATGGATTGTTGACTGCATTAAACATTCTGCCCGAAATGAGATTTTTAGATTTTTAAAATTGACCAACAACCAAATCGGTAAAATTTCTAGCGGGAGTGATACGCAAAAGATTACTGCACCTATTATTTATCCTAGAGAATTTACAGGAATTACTGATAAGGTGCGGGTTGTTTCTTTCATGATGTCAGCCGAAGATCTATTGAACACCTGCTTCGTTTTGCGAAAAGACAATTGGGAAGACTCCATATGGTTATATCAAAGATTGATTAAAAAAAGCAAAATCAAACAAATAAGAGAGTTTCTCGAGAAAAAGGGCGAAGCATTTTATAACAATATTATTGTTGCATTACCCGATGATATTGCTTTCCGAGATCAATCTAAAAAGTATGTCGGGATTGATGAAATAAACGATTTGGAAAGCAACTGCGAGCTCATTCTTACAAAAGAAATGAATAGCATTTGCGTTATTGATGGACAGCATCGCATTTATGCTCATTATGTTAGTGGCGTTGACAGCAAGCAAGAGCGCAGGATCGCCGAATTAAGGCAGCAACTTCATCTTCTTGTTACTGGACTAGTATTTGACAAAGATGTAAAAGCTGAAGAACGTGCAAGAATTCAAAGTGAAATTTTTGATGATATTAACTCTAATGCAACTAAAGTTCCTAGAACCGTTTTAACGCAAATTAAGCGTATTAAGAATCCAATTGATGATGAGAGCATTGCACAGTCCGTAATTGAAGCACTCAATAAAGAAGGTATCTTTAGGGGACTTATGCAAGTTTCCTCTTTGGATTCTGGAAGAATTAAAACGGCATCGATTGTTCGTTTTGCATTACGGTATCTAGTTACTGTAAAACCCGCAGAAGGAAAACATAGCTTATTTGAATATTGGACTGGAGATAAAGAAAAGCTTTTGTCGATTGATGATCGTGAACTTCAAAACTATGTTAAATATTGTTCTGAAATACTACGTGAATATTTTGGGGCTGTCAGGAAAAACATGAGAAAGTATTGGGATGACGACACATCAAAACTTTTCTCTGTCATTTCACTTAATGGCTTCATTATTGCACTTACACGGCAACTTGGCGTTAATGGAGTGCAAGATTTTGATTTTTATGATCAAGTATTTAGCAGGTGGTCTTTTGATTTTTCTTCAGAAAAGTTCCCATACACATCCAGCCAATACAGGAAATTTTCTAATGAAATACTTGAAAATGCTTTTGACATTCCAAAAGAAACTTTAGAAACCATTTAAAGTAAAGTATAGCGGCTACCACCATAAAAGGTAGGTAGCCGCTTATTTTTTTCTAACTCTAAAAATATGTTCTACGGGTTGATGATTAAACTCAATGCCAAGTTTAGATCTAATCGCATTCCCTAATTGTCTGCAAAAGGCATCTTCCTCTAATGTATAATCTATTTGGTTTGCGATTTCTTCTACTTCTTTAACCCTATCATCAGAAATTGAACCAGAAAAATAAAGCATTTTCCCCCTAAAAGAAACACCATATAAATGCTGCATAAGACCACTTCCTTTACCACTTATCATATTCACTTTTAAATGCGATATTCAAAGAAAACCGTTTATGACTAACTTGTTGCTACCTTTTGAAAGAGAGCGCCGCCACCGGACACTTTGATCCGATGACGGCGCCCCTATTTTGTCTAAAGGTGAAAATCCGTTTTTTTCCTATGCAGACACACCCTGCCGCCCCCACATGGGAAATCATACTGCCCCTACACGGAAAAGCTGCTACAGGCGGTTTCTTTTCCCATTTTTAGCCCTAATTCCCGCACTTTTTAGAGCGACGGGAAAGATAGTGCGGGCAGGACACTACTACTGTCCGGAAACTCTGCTTGCAGGGATGGGCACAGCCTTTGCAGAGCTTGTTATACTGGCGCCTGCCGTTCTCGCCCAGAAAGAACGACCATTCCAGACGCCATTTCTTGCTCCGGCTCATAAGTCGCCCAGCTCCGGGGGCTTCTTCTGCGGGGCAGGCTTGTCCGGGCTTTTCCGTTCCGTACACTCCCGTTTTGCGTCCTCCAGTCGCTCCCGGATAGAGGGCTTTTTCTCCGGCGTGGTCCTGCGCGCCTCGGTCTGGGCTTTCTCCAATTCCTCACCACGGCGGCCGTTGTTGATAATCCCGTCGATCATGCCGTAGTCATCCTCCAGGGTCATTTCCGCCGTGCGCAGCGGGTTTTCCGGCTCCACGGGGACAGATACGATCTGCCCGTTGATGCTGGCGAACAGCTCCGGCCGCTTGAATTGCTCGGTGTACTTCTGGATCATGTCCGGGGGCAGGGATGCGAAGCTCTCCGGCCCCAGGCCCACCACCAAGAAGGTGCCTGCCACAATGTCGTAAATCTCCCCATGCTCGTCCCGGAGAGAGCGGTTCAGGTCCAGACCGATGAGCTTACCTTCATCGTTCAGCACCAGCCCCACCGGATCGTCAAAGGGATAGGAGGCGGCAATGTCGCCGCCCACCTCCGCTTGCAGCGCATGGAGGCCGGGGTCGATCTCCTTCACATAGGGCTCCTTCATGGGTTCCACCACCAGAACGGTCAGCTTCTCCGGCGCGGTATGTTCGGGGGTTTCTCCGCTGGGGATGGCAAAAGCGCGGCTGCCGTTGGCCATGATGAGATACTTCCCGTCCTCGGACTCATGGTGGAAACCGTATCCGGCCGCCTCCATCTGTTCCCGGCTCATATCCGTCACATGGAAGGTGCCCCTGGGGGTTCGCACCGTCTCGCCGGTCTCCCGGTCATCCGGGGTGGGCGCCGCTTGCTGGCCGTACAGTTCCGCTTCATACTCCCGGTTTGCCTGCTCCGCAAAGGCCAGCATCTCGTCCACATGGGACTGATCCGGGTTTTCGGTTGCCTCCCGGATCGCCTGGGGGTCCACATCCAGACATTCCTCATAGCCGGTGGCGTCCTTGAACTTCTCGATCTCCGAAGGAAGATAGTCCTCCTGGGTCTGCCCCAGGGCGGCCAGCTTCTCGTCCAGGGCGGAGATGCGCCCAGCCATCAGATTTTCGTAGATTTCTTCCTTCGCTGCGTGTTCTTCCGGGTGCTCGGCGGCATACTGCGGGTCGTGCTGCCGGAAAAACTCGTCCATATCGTAGGCAAGGTCCATGGCCCATTCCGAAATTTCTTCTTCGGGGATGTCGTCCTGGAAGGTCATCACCCGGTATTCCTCCGGGATGCTGCCGCGCTCACCATCGTAATACTCGTGGAAGCTGTCCCCGGTATCCCGCACATAGCCCAGGTCGGTGAACTGGCCGCTTTCCTCCAGGGCGATGTCCCGCCCGTAGGCCTCATAGTCGATGTAGTTGTGCAGATGCTCCGGCACCTGCATGGCGTCCAGTTCCTCGATGTAATACCAGCCCAGATCGTCGTGGTCGTGGATGTCGGGGTAAACGTCGTAGCAGTCCAGGTTCTCCGTCAGGTTGATAAGTTCCTGGATGCTGCCCGTGTGGTCGCCGATTTCCATAGCAGCCTGGAACCGCTCATATTCATCCTGGCTCATGTCGTCCAGCTTGGAAGCCAGATAGTTCAGCTCGTCCAGGTTGGCGTACTCACCCAGCAGGTCATAGAGGCCGTCCACATAGCAGTCGTAGTCCGTGATGAACCATTCCTCATAGGTCTGCCCGAAGTCGTCTTTCGCACCGATCCCGATGCGCTCAAAGACCTTTTTCAGTTCCTCCGCCGTGGTGGGGAACTTCACCCATTCGCCCACCAGGGCGCCCTCGTTGTACTTGCCTAGGTTGGTGATAAAGGCGGCAAAGGGATAATCTTTGTCATAGTCGTAATGGGGCATAGCGACACCTCCTTACAGTTCCGGCGCAGGCTTTTCCCGATGGGGCTGCGCCTTGCTCTGGTTGGCACATTCCTTCCGGTTCTGCTCCAGCCGCTCCTTGATGGAGGGCTTTTTCTCCGTCTGCCTCTCTCTGGGGCGCTCATGTTCCCACTCGTCGCCGGAAATGGTGAGATAGCCTCGGCTCGTAAAACAGCCCTGTTCCTCCTGCATGGCATGATTGCCGAAGGGAACGGGATCAATGGCGTCCAGCAGCTCCGGGGGCAGAAGGACGTCCAAATGCTGCGCCAGATAGCGCCAGCCCACATCCTCCACTTTGCGGATGTTGGGCTCCAGGACAAAATACTCGGTATTCGCGGGAAACTCCCGGAACTGCTCCAGGGTGGTCAGTCGGAAGGGAGACTCCTGGACAGCGGCCAGGAGGTCACGGTCCTCCGGGGAAAGTCCGGCAAGCGCCTGGGCCGCTGCCTCCAGCTCGCTTGCGTCACCCCCTGCGGGGAGCAGCGGCTTCAAATGCTCCATGAAGTTGACCTCGACTTTACTTTTTGCCATGCACACCATCCTTTCGTTTGGGAAACTCCAGCTTGAAATTGACATACTTGCCGCCGGTATCGTCCAGGATCACCACGGCGTCATAGGTGGAACCTTTCTTCTCCGACCACAGTCCCTTGACGGAAGTACGACCCTTTTTCAGAAGGTCGGCCGCCATCTTCCGGGTCATTTCCTTACGGCGGCTGGTCCAGAAACGGTCATTCTTCCACATGACAAACTGGCAGGCCCGGTCCGAACAGGCGAAGTTCTTCTTGCCCTCATAGACCGGCTTGCCGCAGCGGGGGCAGAGGCCCACCGTCTCCTTCTCTGGCTGGAAGAGCTTTTGCCCATCCTCGGAAATGTGGGAGTATTTCCGCACCAGCTCCGCCGCCATTGCCTCGATCCCGTCTATGAAGTCCCCCGGCGATGCCTGGCCCTTTGCCACCTCGTTCAACCGCTGCTCCCAATCCGCTGTGAGCTTGGGAGAGGTCAGCACCTCCGGCAGCACCGTGACCAGGTTGACGCCCGCCTTTGTAGGGATCAGGTTCTTGCCCTTGCGCTCCACGAATCCGCCGGACACCAGCTTTTCAATGATGGCCGCCCTTGTCGCCGGGGTGCCCAGGCCCTTACGTTCTGCCTCGTCCGGCATATCTTCCTTGCCCGCATTCTCCATGGCCGACAGAAGGGTGTCCTCCGTGTAGGGTTTGGGGGGCGAAGTGAAGTGCTCGGTGACGGAGGCGGCGACCGGCTCAAAAACCTGTCCCTCGGTCAAAGCCGGAAGGACACCCTCGGTATCTTCATCCTCCGGCTTCTCCTTCAGGGAGGAACGGAATACCTCCTGGATGGCCCGCCAGCCCTGGAAAAGCACCTGCTTCCCCTTTGCCGTGAAGGTATGTCCGCCGCACTCAAAGGTGGCCGTGACCACCTCATACACGAAAGACTCCGCCGCCGCACACAGCAGCTTGCAGCAGACCAGCAGAAGAATATTGCGCTCGCCCACAGGCAACGCAGGAACATCCGCCTTTTCCAACTCCAGGGTGGGAATCAGAGCATGGTGATCGGATACCTCCTTGTTGTTCACCAGCGTCGCAACATCGGGGAAAAACTCCGGGCAGGCGTCGAAGGGCGGCACCCGAGCCGCCAAATGCAGGACCACAGAGGCGGTCTCCGCCATGTCGCCGGTCAGATACCGGCTGTCCGTGCAGGGATAGGTCAGCAGCTTCTTTTCATAGAGCGATTGGGCGTAGTCCAGGGTTTGCTTGGCCGTGTAGCTGAATACCCGGTTTGCCTCTCGCTGCAAGGTGGTCAGGTCGTACAGTTTGGGCGGTTTCTCCACCTTTTTCTCCCGCACCAGAGATACACACACGGCTTGCTGACCGTAACAGGCGTCCCGGATGGCCTGGGCATCCTCCATAGCCAGGATTTTTTCAGAAACCGCCTCGGCTCCCTCCAGCGCCAGCCGCACATGATGGTATTTCTCCTTGCGGAACAGGACGATCTTGCTGTCCCGGTCGGCCAGCATCGCCAGGGTGGGCGTCTGCACCCGCCCCATATTCAAAGTACGGTGGTAGAGGACGGAGAACAGGCGGCTCGCGTTGATGCCGATGAGCCAGTCCGCCTTTTGACGGCAAAGCGCCGACTGATACAGCGGGTCATAGTCCGCGCCGGGGCGCAGGTCGGCAAAGCCATCCCGGATCGCCGCGTCCTCCATCGAAGAGATCCAGAGGCGGGAGAAGGGCTTGGAACATCCGGCGGCCTCATAGACCAGCCGAAAGATCAGCTCGCCCTCGCGCCCCGCGTCGCAGGCGTTGACCAGCTCCGTCACATCGGGGCGCTCCATCAGGGAACGGAGAATGTAGAACTGGGCGGCCTTTTCGTCGGACACCACATAGCGGAAGGGGTCGGGCAGGATGGGAAGGTCCTCATACCGCCACTTCTTGTAGCGGTCATCGTAGGCGGCCGCGTCCGCCAGCCCCACCAGATGCCCGATGCACCAGGAGATGAGCCAGCCGCCGCCCTCAAAATAGCCATCGGCCCTGGATGTGACACCCAGGGCCGACGCGATAGCTTTCGCAACACCAAGTTTTTCAGTAATAATTAGTTTCATTGTATTATTTCCTTTCGGTGCAAAAATTCCTTGACATCCATTTGATTCAGATATACAATATGAATATACAAAACGGATTGGAGGGCTGCATTATGGCCAAAAAATTGGAAGATCGTGTCAGCGATTTGGAGCGCAGAATGGATCTTCACGACGAAAACTCTATCGTTAATGATCTTTGCGAAGAGCGTTTTCCTGGAAGTGGAAAGCCGCGTTATTCGTACGAAGACTTGGCTCAGAAATGGCAGGTTCCCAAGAGCCGTATTCAGGATATTGCGAAGCGCAATGGACTGGAACGCAGACGAACCACTAAATTTGGCTAAGAAAAACTAGGTCCGTCATAGCGGACCTAGTTTTTTTCTATTTAGTGATGTTCTGGTTCATCCTCGTTTTCGTATTCCTCGTCCTCGAACTCATAGTCGTCCGGGTCGGCGCTGACCTTTGCGCCCTGCTTGGGCTTGATGAACTTGATGTAGGTGAAGGCTCCACCTCCGCCCAGGGCCGCCAGCAGCAGGATCAGCACCAGGGCGCCGCCGCTGCCGGACTCCTTCTCCGGCTCCGGTTCAGGCGCCGGCTCCACCTCCGGTGCTTTTCCGGCGCACTCGCTCATATTCGCCGCACAGACAGGACAGGCAGTATTCACCGCACCGGACTGGCATTTCTCGGCGCAGGTACAAGCCGCGGGCTTTTCCGCCGTCTGCCCATCTTCCATCAACGCCATCAGGTCGGCTTCATCCACCTGGTTCAAGAAGTGAACGGCGGTCTCCTTGTCCTCGTTGGCCCGGTCGATCAGGATGTAAAAATAGTTGCCCGCTTTCGTGGTCACGGTGATAAGCTGTTTGTCACCGTAATAATCGTCCACCAGCGTGGCGTTGCCCTCCGGGGTAAGGGGCTGGCCCTCCGGCTCCATGCCCCCGGTGGCGGGTTCCTCGGTGGGTTCCGGGGTCGTCTCGGCGGGTTCCCCGGTGTAATAGTCGCCATCCCCGCCGCCCGCAAAGGCGGTGACGGAGAAGGCGGTCATGCACAGGACCACCACCGTTAGGGATGCCAGAAGGCGGAAAACTTTGTTACGCTTCATCTTCGCCATCCTCCATTCCTTCCACATCTGCGTCGTCAGGGTCCGCCGCTGCCTCCGCCTCCATCATCCCGTTGGGCAGGGTGATCAGGCCGCTGGCATAGGCCTTCAGGAAGGCAGTCAGTTCTTTGTTGTCCATCCGCACCGCCTTGACCATGCGGACGATCTCCAGGTTTTCTTCCTCGGTGAGCTGTGCCTCCAGCTCCCGAAGGCGCTTCTGCTGGGCGGAGATCTTCTCCTTCGTCTTTTCGATGTCTTTGCGAATCTTCTCAACCGTTGCCATGTGTGCAAAACTCCTTTCCAAATCGTTCTCTCCAGGAATAGTTCCGCCCCAGGCCCTTGACCGTTTTCAGGTTTTGCCGGGCGTTGTCCTCCAGCGCCAGGGCGCGGCGGAACAAATCGGGATGCTGCTCCCGCAGGGCGGTTATCTCGTCGGGTTTCATGCTGGGGCAGAAAAAACAGGACGATTTTCCCGGCTGGGGCAGCCCCGCCGCCTCGATCTGCCGGATGCAATCGTCCCGTGTCCATCCCCATTCCATCAGGGGATACCACTTGCTGTATTTTCGGTCGGCCAGGTCTCCCAGCAGCACCTTGTCGCTGCGGTAGCCCTCGCCTGCGTCGTAACCGATGAACTTGACCACCCGTTTGCCCGCCGCCCACACCTTTTGACACGGCGGATAATGATTGCAGAACTTTTCCTGCGGCCCAATCTTGTGTTTCAGGGAACACCGCTTGAAGCCGTAGGCAATGGACGGTAGGCTGCAACTTTGAAGACATTCATCCTCCAACGTCAGCCGTTTCCCGTCACGGGTGGTCTTATACACTCTGGTAATGGGAGGCATCCCGTGGTCCTTCAGCCAGTCATCCATCACCTCCAGATAGGCGTAGGTGTGGGGATGCTCTGCCCCCGTATCCGCAAAGAGGATCAGGTCCACCGGGATACGGTGCTGGTGCAGCCCAATCAAAAGGGCGGTGCTGTTAGCGCCGCCCCCGTAGGAAACCATGTTGATACTTCATCACCTCCATCAGCTGTACGGCGGTCTGCCGTATGCGTAGAAATGGGACTGCCAGTAACTTGTGTTCAGGTTGGAATACTGGATGGGGTCGCCGCAGTGCAGCATCATCCCGTCGCCCACATAGATACCCACATGGGACACGCCGCTGGTGTCGTAGGTGCCCACGAAGAACACCAGATCGCCGGGCTGGGGATCGGATACCGGGGTGGAGATGTTGTAGAGCCCCTGGGCACCCAGCCGCCCGGTATTGCACAGGCCGCTGTTGGTCAGCACATAACTGACAAAGCCGCTGCAATCAAAAGATGTGCTGGGGCTACTGCCGCCCCACACATAGGGATAACCCAAATACTTCTCCGCCTCGGTAATAAGTGTTGCAAAGCGTTCATCAGAAAAGTATTCAGCGGGAACCTCCCAGGCGGTGGGCGGGTTCTCGATGTACTTGTTCACATACCCGGAGGATGGGAACAGGTCGGGGCGGTTGCCCAGGGTGGACATATAGGTGGCATACAAGGAAAGCTGTTCCTCGCCCATCATATAGACCGGCACATGGGAGAGGTCGAAGTTCTCCAGCGTGACGGTGCAGATGGTCCAGGTATAGGGCACCCGAACCGTATAGGTGTTGCCCTCGCTGTCCGTCCTTGTTTCCGTCCGATAGCGGGTCTCCGTGGTCACGGTTTCGGTGAGAATGTATTGCTTGTCAAAGAGGGTTTGAAGGTCGCCCTGTACCTGGTCAATGGTGAACACCCCTTCATGGAGTGCCGACAGAATAGAAATCAGCACATAGGGGTCATGCTCGATCTCGTCCAGGTCGAAGTGATACTCGTCATAATCGTGGGTGGCCTCGTAGGTATCCAGGTACTCCCGCAATTCATCCTCTTTGGCGCAGTAGGCTTCTTCCGCCGCCAGCATATCGGAATCCTCGGAGAGATAGGAGGACGCCATGATGTTGGACACCCCGCCGCCGAACATGGAGGAACAGGATTGCAGGGAGCCCAGCAGCATCACCAGCAGAAGGCCGATGCCGCCCACCATCAACGCACCCTTCCAATGCCGTTTCAGGAAAAGGACGGTGCGCTTGGACTCCTGGGCGGTTTTCTTAGCCGCCTTTGCCGCGGCCTCCGCTGTTTTCCCAGCCTGGGCGGTCTTGCCCGCCGCCCGGTATGCCGCCGCATATTGCTTTTGCAGCTTCCGTTTCTGCCACAGGCGGGAGACGGGATTGGATGCAAGCTGGGAGTTCTCCGCCACGGCTTTCCGATAGTAGAAATCCGCATTGGCCTTGACCGCCGCCTGCTCCGCCTTTGCCGCATCCCGCCAGGGTTTCAGTTTGCGTTCTGCCCGCCAGTTCTGGACACGGCGGTTTCCGTAGCCCACAGCCTTCTCAAAGCTGCGTTCCCCCAGGTGGCCCGACTGGACGCCGGAATTTTCCTGCTCCACCTCCCGAACCTTGCCGTGGATGGCTGCGCCCGCCTCCTAGATGGGGCGGGACAGCGGATTGGTGTGGGGCTTTCCCGGACTCTTATTGGGGATCGCGTCCCTGGCGGCATCCAGCCGGTCTGCCGCCTTATCCGACTTGCGAATGGCCCCTTGCAGTTCCGGCACCGCCCGGTCTGCCTCGGAAAACTGCAATCGGGAGGATGGGCGGCTTGCCGCCACCTCGCCCTCCCGATAGGCCCTGCGCTGTTTCCGGCGCTTTTTCTTGGCTGCTGCCTGTTCCCGGTGCAGTTCCGCACGATCCACCGCTTTTCCAGCGGCGCCCGCCGTGTCGCCGGAGGCGGAATGGTCCTGTTCTGGCTCCCGGTGGTCGGGGTAGGTGGTCTCGCCCGTGACCAGATTGACGGATACCGCCCCGTCGCGGGTCATCTTCTGTGCCTCCTTTTCGGGGGCTTTCCATTCTTTCAAGGTGCGTCACCTCCTGTTCCATAGGGGCAGATGTTGACACAGGCCCCGGTTTCGATCATGGCGATGTACTGGAAAATGGGATAGGCCTGGGGCGGGCAGACCGCGTTCCCCAGGGTTTTCAGCCGCAACGCCCGGTTGCCGGTGTCCTCTGTCATGCGGGGGACTCTTTCAGGCTCGGCACGCCATAGGATGCGTCCGTCCATTTCGGGGGGAATCCCATAAGCCATTCCACCCAATCCGGGTTCAGCGCCGCTTTCTCGGAACGGGGCTGCTCCTGCCGGATCACCTGGGCCGACAGGTTGGAGGACGGGGATTTGTCCCGGAAGGCCGCCGGTTTCAGGGTGGAACGGTAGCCCTCCGACGCTGCCGGGGTCAGATAGAACACCGTCGCCGACAGGGACAGGCTCCAGATCGACCCGTCCTTGTTCCGCTTGCGGAGTATCCCACCCTCCGACAGGAACACATCCAGGTTGGCAGCGTCCCGCCCCGTGGATTTGTCGGAGGCAAGGGGTGTGGGAAACATCAGCCGCGACGATAAAAGTTCGCTGGCGCTCATGCCATGCGCCGACGCCGCAAGCCGGAAATACGAATGGGAGAACAGCGTATCCCGCTTTTGCCAGGTCAAAAATCGTTTTGTCGAGCCCCATATTGATGAAGCCAGCAACATTTTCCCCAAGCACCCAACGGGGCCGCAGTTCGGCAATAACGCGGCACATTTCCGGCCACAGGTAGCGTTCATCCACAAAGCCCCTCCGCTTTCCTGCGGTGGAGAAGGGCTGGCACGGGAATCCGCCGGAGAGGATGGTGACGGTTTCAAGTCCTGTTTTCTCAAAAAACGCCTCCTTCGTGAATGTGGTGATGTCCCGGAACTTCGGCACATCCGGCCAATGCTTTTGCAGGATGGAATAGGGATAGTCCGCCCACTCGCATTGACAGACCGTTTCAAAGCCCGCCGCCTCCGCCGCCAGGTCCAGCCCGCCGATGCCGGAAAACAGGCTGACATGGGTGAGGCGGTCAGGCATGGGGCTGGTCCTCGTCGTCCTCGCAGTCCACATAAAAGGCGTCCAGCTCGCACAGCTCCAGCGCCTTCAGTCGGGCAAGGTCGGCCTTGTCACCGAACACCAGATAGCGGCCGGGGATGCTCCAGCGGTCAAACATCTGGTCGGCGATCTCGCCGTACCGCCGGGCGGTGTCGATCAGGTTCTCCATGTCCCGGCGGTCCTTGATCTTCCCGGCAAGAAAGGCCAGCTGGTGCAGCAGCCCGTAGAGATGCACTTTCTCGTCGATGTGGGCTTCGTAGGTCTTTTCCTCAATGACATACAGCTTTTCCTGTTCCATATCATGCTCCTTTCCGAATTTTGGGCATAAGAAAACCCACCTCAGTTGAGGCGGGCATTGCACCAACATATTTAGTGTTTTACTATAACCACTTTCACATTTCCTGAGTTTTCAATATCGCGTCTAAACTCATCTGCATTTTGAATGACACCCAAATCATATACGACAAACAACTGACGTTCATATTGTTTGGCGTAGGCTGTAATATCTGCGCTTATTTCCTCAATGACTTTTGACTTCCGACCATCTCTCAACAATTTAACCTCAATGCAGAGTTGCAGTTTGGGAATTATAAAGTCTGGAATGTATTCTTTACCTGAAAACTCAAATTTCCCTGTTTCTCTGTCATAATCGGTTCCTTTACTTAGGCCGCGTCCTAACAATAATGCTTCAATTGCGTTTTGAACCTCAACCTCTTTTTGAGGTTTTTGAAATATGACTGTACGCAACCGAGATTGAATGAAGTTTTCGAGATTATCGAATTCATCATCGACAAAATCAAGGCTGCCTTCCAAACTGGAACATAATAGTCTGGCACTTACCCATACTTGTTCGAGAATCTTCTTTTGTATAGGCCACACCGTATCCCCGAAACCTGTCATCTCATCTACATTAAATGTATAAAACATAGATGGTACTCGTAATAAAACTCGTGCCGTTTCAGCCAAATCATTATATGTGTAGGCCATATCTCTAAAGCTGGAGTATCTGCCGATTTCGGCTGCATCCTGATTGTGAAGTATATCCTGAATGCTTTCACAGAATCCCCGCACTTGAGCAAGAAGTACCTTTAATGCTCTTGTTTCATCCAATGTATTTTTGGCCATAACAGCACCTCTTTTCTAATTCAATTTTATCACACTCTTTTCATCAAATAAAGTATAGTAAAGTTTATTTGTTCATCGTTTCGTGTTCCACCTCGCTGGGCTTGGTGGTGAGCAGCTTATAAAGCTCGGTATCCTTGGGAAAGTCATCCGCAAAAGGCAGGATGACATTGTTGAAGAACAGCAGCCCGTGACCCGGCTCGGAATTGGTCACATAGGCAAGCTGTTCGGAGGAGATGTTCAGCCGCTCCGCCAGTATCTTCCGGTCGCCCGCAGCCTGGTTGAGCATATAGATGAAATCGCTGTTCTCCAGGATGTTTTCAATCTCCGGAGAGGAAAGCAGGTCTTTGGGGTTCTGGGTCGCCCCGGTGGGGATGCCGCCCCATTTTCTGAACCGTTTCCAAATCTCGGCACTGTACGCCGCGGTCTGTTCCTCCTTCAGCAGAAGGTGGAACTCGTCCACGAAGTACCAGGTAGACCGGCCAATGGCCCGGTTGATGGTGACGGTATTCCACACCGCGTCCTGGACAATAAGCATACCGGGCTTTTTCAGGTTCTTGCCCAGGCCCTTGATGTCAAAGCAGACCAGGCGGTTAGAGATGTCCACGGTGGTGCGGTGGTTGAAGAAGTTCAGCGAACCGTTTACATACAGGTCCAATGCCTGGGCCACCCGGTCGGCCTCCGGGATGTGCTGGGACAGCAGGGCGTTCATTAGGTCTCCCAGAATCGGCATATTCTCCGGACGGGGGTCAGCAAAGTAGGGCTGGTAGATCATCTGCACTGCCCGGTCGATGACCGTTTTCTCAATAGCCTCCAGTCCCATCTTGCTGCCCATGATGAGCTCGCAGAAGGACAACACGAAGTCGGATTTCAGTGCCAGCGGGTTTTCTTCCTCGGAGTAGTTGAGGTTGATGTCCAGGGGGTTCACATAGTCGGTGCTGGACGGGGACAGCCGGATCACCTGACCGCCCAGCCGCTTCACCAGGGGCGAATACTCGTCCTCCGGGTCGCAGATGATGACATTATCCTGGGTCATCAGCATGATAAAGGTGATCTCCCGTTTGCAGCTCATGGATTTGCCGCTGCCGGGCGTGCCAAACACAAGGCCGTTGGGACAGCGGGATTGCTTGCGGTCCAGCAGGATCATGTTGTTGGAAAGGGCATTGAGGCCGTAGTACATGGCGTCGCCGCCCATGAACACCTCCTGGGTGACGAAGGGGACGAACACCGCCAGGGCCGATGTGGTCAGGCTCCGTTCGATCTTGATGCGGTTGAGGCCCAGGGGAAGGCTGCTCATAAGCCCGTCCTCCTGCTGGAAGTCCAGCCGGGTCAGAAGACAGTTATAGGTTTGGGCGATGCTGGCAGCCTGGGATACGGCGATCTCCAGCTTTTGCCGGGTCTCTGCCGTATGCAGCACCAGGAAGGTCATGTTGAACATTCTCTCGTTGCGGGATTGGAGGTCGGTGAGAAGGTCCTTCGCCGCGCCGCCATAAGTAGACAAGTCGCTGGGGAGTATGTCCATATCATAGCCGCTGCGCACCGCCCGCTTCTGCTCCTGTATCTTCATGGCGTCCAGGTCGGTGATCTTCCGCTTGACCATTTTGATGGCCTCGTTCTGGTTGATGCCCCGGATGTGCATAGTCACCATGATATTCCCGTCCGCCTCCATGAAGTCGGTAAGGATACGGTCGTGCATCTCCGGTGCCAGAATTTGCAGGAAGGACACCGCCCCGTACCGCCTGCCGATGCGGAAGGTGCGGGTCTCCCCGAAGTGGAAGGAGGACGGAGCAATGAAGTCCTTCACCGAAAGGCCGCTGGCCGGGAGCCAGTCCCATTCAAAGGCGAACTGCCCGCCCTCCGGGTGGAGGATGTTGTAAAGCAGCTCCAGCCGTTCCTTTCCGTCCAGCACATGAGCCGCCGCCCCCATGACCTTGAAGCGGTTGAGAGTGTCGGTCTCAATGCGGGCAAACCGCGCCCGCGCTGCCGGAAGGTTCTCCGCCTCGATGGTCAGGGTCACATACTTGGTTTTCACATAGCCGTTGTTGCCTCGCTTATACTGCATCCGCAGGATGTCCACCGCCTCGTCCCGGATGGGGTCCAGGTCGTTGCCCTGCCGGGTGATGCCGAACATTTCATCGGCGGCGCTGCCTCCGCTGCGGCTGTCCAAAGAAACCTGGACGCCGATGGAAGGGTCGTAGCCGTTGTAGAAGTCGCAGAGGCTTTCAAAGATGCTCCGCTGATCCTCCGGCCCAGCCAGGCGGTAATTCACATCCTCAAAGGCGATGGTCTTGGAGAAGGTCCCGCCCTCCAGCCTGCACAGGCCATCGGGGAACATATTCTGAAACGGGATACTGTCCTGCACCGTATGGGCTTTTCCGTCGCCCTTGGCCTGCCGGATCACCGCCTCGATCTGCCTGCGCTCGGCACGGGTGAGCTTACGCTTTGCCGGTTTTTCTGCCTTTTCTCGCAATCCGCTTCACCTCCTGTTCCAGTTGGGATTGCCGCACCAGGGCGGAATAGAGATTGTTGGTCTGGTAAATGCGTACCTTCGGCCGGATAAATTTGTTCTGGATCAGATGGCCCAGGAACACTTCCAGCGGCTGCCCGTTCTTCTCGTACATGGCGAACAGGAAAAAGGGCAGCATCACCAGGATCATGCAAAGCGCCGCCGTGGTGGTCCCCAGGCTCGCCTTTGCCAAAAAGAAAAGCGGCACGCCTACCAGCGCCGCCGCTCCGAAACAGATCACTTGTCGTTTGGTCAGCCCGAACAGGATCTTGCTCTGTATCCGGCTCAGGTCCTTCGGGATCGTTACATAAGCCAATATTTCACACCTCCTTTAGTGGGCGCCGAACAGGGATTTTGCAAGGCTGCCGGTCTTGAACAAGGTGTAGCACAGCAGGACCGTATAGCCCATGCAACCCCAGATGGCCGCGGATATGTTGTCGCCGGATGTGGAGATGCCCTCCACCAGCACCGCATAGATACCCACGCAGATCATAATGAGGAAGGCCTGGAAGCCCAGGGCCAGCAGGGAGCGAAGGTAGTTCTGCCCCGTGGAGCCCCACTCCCGGTTTACCATCGTGGCAAAGGGGATGGGTCCTATTGAGGTGACCAAATACACCTCAATCATTCTGCCGTAGATCACCAGGAAGATGCAGATGGAAAGAATCTGCGTACACAGCCCCACGAATACACTCTGGAACCACAGCCCCAGCAGGGCGCCCACGCTCCAGTCGGCAAGCTGGGTCTCCAGATTGCCCACCACGCCGGAGATGTCAATGCCCGCGTCCGAGATGATGACCCCCGCCGACTGGCTGACCACATTCTGCGCCACATCGAACACCGCCATGGCGATGTTCCAGGTGTTAGTGACGATCAGCACCGCACAGAAGGTCTTGAAAATCCACTTGAAGAAAATCCAGGTGTCGAAGTCGTGGAGATTGTTCTTCTCGATGATGAGCTGGATCAGCTCGTAGCACATGACGAAGGTGAGGATGATGCCCGCGATGGGGACGATCACCGTCTCCGAAAGGTTGCGGATCATGTTGAAGATGCTGCTGTTCCAGGCGGCGGGCGTCATGCCGACCTCTCCGGCGATCTCGCCCACCTTTGTATTCAGGGTATCAAACATCCCGGTCAGGTTTGAAATGATACCGTCAATGAGCAGTTCCTTGAACCACTCCTGGATCATATCCAATATCAAGGGAGATCACCTCCTTTGCGGGGGCTCCCGCTGCAAAGCGAAAGCCTCCGCCGGATTTGGAATATATGGTCATGCTTTCAGCCAAGTTTCCGCATCTTGCATAGATGCCGTATGCCCATTGGCTACCTCCAGAATGTCATAGTAGGCCCAATAACTCTTGGACACATCCGGGAACAGTACCAGCCCACGGGGATGGTCGGCAATATACTCCTGGTCAGCCTCACGCCCCAGCAGGCGGTTGACAATGGTAACGACCTCGGCGCGGGTGATTTCATCGTCGGCATGGAAAGTGCCGTCACCGTAGCCTACCACCCAGCCATACCGGGCGGCGTCGGCAATGTAACCCGCCGCCCAATGGCCGGGGGACACATCCCAAAAGCCGCTGTATTCTTCCATGATGGCCGGATCGCCGTCTCCATAGGTGTCAAAGAACCGCACCGCCATCGCCGTGAACTCTGCACGGGTGATGGGCTCGTCTCCGTGGAACAGACCGTCGGTGTAGCCCACGGCGATGCCATAGCGGGCCAGATAGGACACATATCCGGCGTACCATGCGTTTATAGGTACATCCGGGAAATTGGTTTTTGTGGGGGCGGTGATACGCTCCCCGTTGCGCTGAGCCAGCAGGCGGGCAAAGATGGTGGCCGCCTCGCTCCGGGTCATATCCCGGTCCGGCCCAAAGGTGCCGTCGGTGTAGCCCACCACATAGGCCCCGTGATACTCGGACTCCACAACAGCGGGAACCGTCAGCTTACCGTTCTCGTCGGTTTCCCCGGTTTCCTTCTGGCCCAGGTCGCCCTTGATGATAACAGTCAAGCCTTCCTGGGGCTCACGCTTCTGGTCGGTGACCGTGACGGTGATCCGGTTATCCTCGTCCATATCGGTGCCATCCGGCAGAGTAACCGTGATGTTGCCGCCCTTGCCGATGGATACTTCCGCATCCTCAATGGGACGCCCGGTTTCGTGATCCTCCACCTTTACGGTGATGGTCCAGCGGTCGCCATCCTCATCTTCCCAGCCCACGGTAGCATTGCCATCCTCGTTGGTCATGCCGGTGGTGTCGGGGACGGTAATCTGACCGTTGGCATCGGTGCTATCCTCGCAATAGTTGTCCTGACGATCCGTTACAGCGATAAACATATTTGCCACGGCGCTCTTGTCTTTGGTGAGCAAAACGGTGATGGTGGTCTGGTCGGTATAGTCCAGCAGCCGCCCGGAAGGAAGCCGGACAGGCAAGGTATGATCCGCATGGAGTGCAACGAAGGCATTGGCTACGGGGTTTTTGGTATCCGTATCGGTGACAATCACCAGATAGCCCCCCACAACGGCCTCGCCGTGGGTGTCCGTGGTGGCCTGGTTGTAGATTTTCTCAATTTCTTCGGTTTCCAGAGTTTCGCCGCAGACTTTACACTCCTTGTGTTTGCTGCCCTCGCTGTCGGTGGTGGGTTCCTGGTCAACGATCCAGTCGCCGGGCTTGTGTCCGGCGGCATCGGTGTAGTCACCCTTGTAAGTGTCGCCGCAGCGGGAGCAGGTATAGGTGGTGTAGCCCATTTCCGTGCAGGTGGGGGCGGTAACTTCCTTCTGGTAGTCGTGGCCCAGGGCGTTGACAATCACAGCGCCGCACTTGGTACAGAGCTGGGGCGTGGTGCAGGTAGCCGCCTCGCCGGGTACATGGCCCGCCGCCGCGTCGCCCTCCAGACGGTGATAGCCGCAGCGGACGCAGCGATACTCGATCAGACCTTCGCCGGTGCAGGTGGAGCCGGTGACTTCGGTGCCCCCGTCCCAACTATGGCCCAAGGGGTCGGTGTAGTCGGTGACAAAGGAACTGCCGCAGCCCTCGCAGATATGGAGTGTCTTGCCGCCGCCCTCACAGGTGGCCGGGGTTACTTTGGCAATATAGTTGTGGGGCAATGCCGCCGTGATGTCCTCAATGTGCCGCTCTCCGCAGACAGCGCACTCCCGCAGGGTATAACCGGGGCTGGTGCAGGTAGCCGGAACAACGGTAGTGGAGAACTCATGCTCCCCCTTGGGGGTGGTGCTTTCCTGGGCGGTGCCGCACCGCTCACAGATCTCCAGCACCTTTCCGAGGGTTTCGCAGGCGGCGTCCCGGATGACAACACTCTGGAACGCATGGCCCAAGGCAGCCTCATAGTCCCGCTTTTCAATCTTACCGCAGTCTACGCACAGATAGCGGTCATAGCCTAGGGTCAGGCAGGTGGGGTCCACGCTGTCCAGCAGCGTCCAGTTGTGGTCCTCGCCGCAGGTACCGTCACCCTCTGTTTCCTCGGTGCTTTCGTCACGCAGATGGACATAGGCCACGCCGTCCTCCACCATGTCGGTGTTCTGGAATGTGTAAGTGATCTCATAGTACACCGCATAGTCTCCGGCCTGGGTGTAATTGGGGGCGCTGGTCAGGGTGCAGCCGTCCGCCGTGTGGCCGTAGCGGATGGCGGTGGTGACACCAGCCTCGGAGAGATCGGACACGGTGACGGTGTGGGGCTGGCCGTCCACCACGCCGAAATAGTCCGCCACAACAGACTTGGCGGCGGTATAGTTGGTTTCGGCATATCCGCAGTCGGCACAGGAATCCATTTCCACAAAGCGGTCATGGGCCAGTTCAGGCCGGATGGCCGTTTCTATGTTGTGCCGCTCCAGGGAGGAGGAAGTTTCCTTGTAGGTGCCGTAGCAGAACCCACAGTAGTATTCACCGCTGGTAATGGTCACACGATGGTAGCTGCTGTCTGATTGCTCAATGGTCTTTGTTTCCGGCAATTCCTCAAAGAAGTTGCTGGCGCAGTCGTATAGCCAGTACACATTGTTCTGATAGCAGTAGTCGGTTTTGCTCATATTGGTATTGATTCCGCCGCAGGTTTCACAAACTGCTTTGGTCCAATGATACCCGGTATAGGTGGCATCCTTACCGGGAACACCGTCCAGGATAGAGCCTTTCCCTTCGCCGCCGATCATTGTGCCATCCGAATAGCGGACATTTCGGGTCATAGCCGTCTGTCCATCACGGGTGTATTCGGGAGTGCGGAAGGCTAAAAATGAAGTTGCCTGTCCGCATTCTCCACAGGTGAAAGTTTCATGGGTCACGGTGGCGTTGGCATCCAGCTCGTTGGTTCTGTTGTTGGCCTCTTGCCAATGGTCAGCCGGATCATGGTAACTGTTCTGCTGGGCGGCAAAGGCCGAGGGCACCAAACCGACACACAGTACCAGGGAGAGCAATAGCGCCGTAGGGCGTCGAAAACGATTGTTTCTGTTCATGGAATCCCTCCTTTAACCAGCGGTCAGAAGGTT
This sequence comes from Butyricicoccus pullicaecorum, assembly GCA_021531865.1. Taxonomy (GTDB): domain Bacteria; phylum Bacillota; class Clostridia; order Oscillospirales; family Butyricicoccaceae; genus Butyricicoccus. The sequence continues at coordinate 29,336 of JAFBIW010000019.1, forward strand.
GGAGAGCAGGGGAACCAGCACCATGCCGATGAGGGCAACGCCGCCGCCAGCCATGAGTTGTTTAATGCCTTGGCTCTTGGAAGCGGGATTGTCCTGACCATAACCTTCCAGAAGGTTGATACCGCCCCACACGCACAGGCCGCCGCCCAGCGCAATAACCAAAGTCTGCAAAACCTCAATCGATTTTGCGAAGAAATCCATAGGTCAATTCTCCTTTCGTTCAGTTGAATTGTCGGGTTGAAGGTCGGTGGCTTTCAATTCGTACAGATCGAAAGGCTCGTCCGGCTTCACGATGGCCGACCTGAGTTTCATGTACCGTTCAATGTCAAAGGTATTTTTCTTGTCGGCGTCGGCAAGGTACTTGTAGCGGGGATGCTTCGTTATATCAAACTTTTCGCTGAAAAACGGCCGTATCCCCCGAAGCTGCAAGATACACTTGCCTCCGTCCATCACCGCGATCTCGTCCTGGGTCATCAGCTCCTTTCCTAATTTTTGATAGTTGAGGCCGTGGGAAACCTGGCTGCCCCGGTTCTCGGATTGATTGAAGCTGTCGATGGTCTCCTTGCCCAGCAGCTCCGAGATTTCTTTCAGGGTGGATTTCTCCTTGCCTCCCAAAAACAAGGTGGTGTCGCAGTTGCCCACAATGGTATCTGCGGCGTCCTTGTAGATGGTCTTTAACTGACTTTGGGACTGCAAAATAATAGAAGCCGAGATTTCCCGGCTTCGGATGGTGGCGATCAGCTTGTCGAAGTTGGGTATCTGTCCGATGTTGGCGAACTCGTCCAGCAGGCACCGCACATGTACGGGCAGCCTGCCGCCATACACATCGTCCGCCTTGTCGCACAGAAGATTGAACAACTGGCTTTGCAGCATGGCAATGACGAAGTTGAAGGTGGTGTCCGTATCGCTCATAATGAGGAACAGCGCCGTTTTCCGGTCGCCCAGGGTATCCAGCTCCAGTTCATCGTCCGACATGATCTCCCGCAGCTCCGCAATATCGAAGGGGGCAAGGCGGGCACCGCAGCTAATCAGGATGGATTTTAAGGTCTTGCCGGCGGCCAATTTGAATTTGCGGTACTGCTTCACGGCGAAGTGGTCCGGGTACTCCTTCTCCAGCTTGGCGAACAGAATATCCACGGGCGACTGAAATTCCTCGTCGTCCTCTCTGGCCTCGGATGCGTTGATGAGCTCAAGCAGCGTGAGGAAGTTTCGCTCCTCCGGCTCCGCCTCGTACCAGATGTGCCCGATCAGAGCGCAGTACAAAAGCCGCTCGGCCTTCACCCAAAAATCTTCCGAGGATTTTTCCCCGTCGCCTTTGGTGTTGGCGATGATGACATTGACCAATTTGAGGATGTCTTTCTCCGACCGGATGTAGGCGAAGGGGTTGTATTTCATGCTCTTTTTGAAGTTGATGGTATTGAGGACCTTGATGCGGTACGGCTCATAGATGACCTTCCCGTGGGCATCTCGCATAGGCTTTCCGTTCTCGTCCAGCTTTGGGGCACCCCGGCGCAGCATGGTCCCCACCTCGGACAAAAGCTGCCCTTTGGGATCGGTGACCACATAGCTGCTGTGCATCTGCATGAGGGAGGGCTTGACGAAGAAGCGGGTCTTGCCGCTGCCGCTGCCGCCGATGACCAGGATGTTTTTGTTCCGGGCGTACTTGGGGTTTTTCGGTCGGCTGGACATGGTGAGCTTTTCCGTCTGGGTCAGAGGAATGTTCCAGTCGGGGACCGGATCGACATAGGGGGCAATATCCGCCGCCGTGCCCCATCGGGCGCTGCCGTACTCAATGCCCTTGCGGTATTTGCGGGCATTTTTCCCTTTGGCGTACACCGCCAGCCGGACGATGACCGCCCCGGCGATGCCCACCAGCAGGTCCAGCGGATGCAGGCTGGGCGCCGCATAAGAAAACGCCTCCGTAAAGCCCTGGCTCAAATGCAGGAACTTTTCAGAGGCGTCAAGGCCGGGCGCAAGGCGCACCGCCTGGCAGAGCTTATCAAAGAGATACACGAACAGCAGATACGGGATGTTGGGAAGCAGTTTCTTTTTCCAGTCAACCGTCATAATTCTACACCCCGGTCTTTGGTCTTGACCTTCTCCCGCTGGCGGTGCTGGACTTTGGATTGCTGCTTTGCCTGCTCCAGCTCCTTGCGGATAGAAGGCTTTTTCTCTTTTTCCAGGTTCTTTGCGGAGAACTCCCGGAAGGCCGCTGTGATAACGTCGGCATCCCGGCCCTTGAAGAACACCAGATAGCGGGGTATCTCGCCGCTCGTGTCTTTTTTCAGAGCAAAGTCAATGCCGTACTTCTTGGCGGTAGCAGAAAAGGCCCGGATGTTCTGGTCGGTGATCTCGATGTTGGAAACGCCGGTGTTGTGCTTCATAAGCTGCCGGAGGGTCTGCTTTCCGTGGTGCAGCTTGGTCTTGTGGCCTGTCACTCCTTTCTGCATCTCGTCCAGCACCTTTTTCATGGCCTGCTGCAGCATCCCGGCGGAGAGCTTGGTGGCCTCCACACAGAGGGCAACGGTGCGCTGGGTGACTTCTTCCTGCATAAGTCATCATCTCCTTTCTCCGCTGCCGTACAGATCGTGGTTCACCAGGGACGCATAGTAGCTGTCGATGGTGGCCGGAGCGTTATACAGGGCAGCCAGCAGGTATTTCTTGATGTTGCGGACATAGGTGGTGTTGTCCCGCATACGGTCCAGCACATACTCGATGTGGGAACTGTTCAGCTTCAGGAACCGGGATTTGACCACCTCCGCCGGATAGTCGTCCCCGGCAATGCGGATCGTCTCCCTGTGGGAACAGACGGTATCCACCATGAGCTCCACCAACTCATTCAGCATATCCCGATCCAGCCGGTCATCCCGGCATAGATAGTCATACTCAATATTCTCTAAAATCAGTTCCCGATAGCTCTCTCGCTCCCGCATCCAGTCCCGTCCGGTCCGGTTGGCCCCTGCGGGGGTTTGGGGGCTTGATTGGATAGGATTTGATTCTTCCGTATTTGATGAATCAGTATTTTGTTTTTCAGGATTTCTTTTCTCTTTATTTAATTGCGGCCGGTTTTCCAGACATGGGTTATCCATATCCGGGTTTTCCGTATCTGGACAAGCCGTATCTGGCTCGTCCTCACACGGCTGGCCCGTGTCCGGGGGATGGGGCGTCTCGTAGATGACATACTCCACATCCACGATCTTGCCCTTGCTGTCCCGGAGCCGATTGCGGACTATGTAACCGGCTCGTTCCAGCTCCTTCAGGGCTGATCCGATGCTGTCCGTGCCTTCCTTGCAGATTTTTGCCAGGCCTCTGGTGGTGTAGTTCCAGTCCTCCGGCAAGGACAGCATCATGGAGAGCAACCCTTTGGATTTCAGCGACAGCCCCACGTTGCGCAGGTGGTGGTTGGACATCACCGTGTAGTCGCGGGTTTTCTCAATGCGAAATACCGCCATGGTATCACCTCCTTTCGGCGGTTGGGACAAGTGTTCGTTTTGGGGGAAAAGGCGACCTCTATGCCGCCCGGATACCCCGGAGGGGAAAACCTATGAGCAGTGAACTCTCGGCTGATTGTGGACGAAAAAGCATGGGATTTCGACTCCTTTTGCGACAATAAAAATCAATCGAGCATAAAAAATGCCATAGGCTTTTAACCTATAGCACTAAATAATTGATTGTCTGGATTGGAAAAGCATGGTACAATATTGGAAACATATAATTGGGAGGGGCGCCGCGTGAAAAAGGCAATTATCATGATCGTAGCCTTTATTGTTTGCTGTATCCTTACATGTTGGGGCGCTGTTCAGCAGGCACCTATAGTGGTATGTTTAGGGGCAATTGCATCGACAATTTTAGGCTCAGTTGTTTCGATAATCTTTGAAGCAATAGATTTTCATGGGCAAGGATTACATCTTTGGCTACAACATCTTGGCTATTGGAACAAAGAAGTACGATTGTCCATTTCCTATCTGTTTCGCATAGAAGTAGATGGAAAGTACTTAATGGTAAAAGGAAACAGACTAAAGCGCCAATACCAGCCTGTCGGTGGTGTGTATAAATACTATCCCGAAGCAAAACCAGTGTTAGAGAGAATGAAATTCAATCTTGATACTAAAATGGGAAATACAGATGAAACAGACGATCTACGAATTCGCATTAAGGGAAAATATCTTCTAACATTTATGGAGTGGTTTATGTCCATGGAAAACCGGGAATATGACCCTCAGCGTGAATTTAAAGAGGAGTTAATAGATACTGGGCTGTTACCTGCACAATCATTTGAAATCCTTAAATATCGTAAAGTAGGCGTACATAATGACGGCATAAAGTACTCCACATACCTCGCCTGTGATGAATTGTTATATTCTGATATATTTGAGTTGGTCTTAACAGCCGATCAGAAACATATTATTCGAGATGCTGTACAAAGGAACCCAGAGATGCTATGTCTTGCTTCCGTTGAGGAACTCAGATCTCAGTGTTGTAATGGTATTGAAAAAAATCTTGGCACAAATGCAGCATGGATTATAGGAGAATAATGGACATGAGAACATATACAGAAGAACTTTTACTTAGAATATGCCAAAAACTTCAACTCACTCCAAGTTTGTATGAACAAGCAACAGATCGATACGAAACTATTGCAAAAATAATTACGAAAGACGACGCTTTTCAGAAGATAGACCTTAATGTATATCCTCAGGGGTCTTTTAGACTAAAGACTACCGTAAAGCCTCTTAGCAGCGAAGAATATGATCTGGATTTTGTTGCAGAACTCCCAGCTGATTCTGCGATGACTCCTCACCAACTATATGATCATGTATTTAGAATCCTTTCTAGTGACGGAATACATGACAAAATGGTGGAAAAGAAAAAGCGTTGCATACGAGTAAATTATGCAAACGATTTTCACATGGACATTATGCCGGGAAAGCTTGTTAATCCTGAAACCCATGAAATCGTTGTACCAGATAAAGAATTGAAAAATTGGTATCATCACAGCAACCCAATTGGGTTTGCCGAGTGGTTTGAAAAACAAGCTCGTACTCAAATCTTACATGAGATGAGTGAACAAAGGGCGCAATTCCAAGTCGAGAAAGTATCTGAGCAAGAAGTTGCTAAACGGCTAGAACCACTTCGGCGAGCCGTTCAGTTAGTAAAAAGATATCGTGATATATACTGTGATAAAACTCATAGCGAACCAGTTAGAAGTATTGTGATTTGCACATTGATGGGGCGCATTACCAGTTTTACGGGCGACACCTTACAAATTATCGCTTCTTTTTGTACTTATGTAAATAAATTAATTGCTGCTAGTCATGGAAAACCATTTCCAGTAAGAAATCCGGTAGTAGATGAGCTACTGACTGAAAAGTGGGAAGAAGGGTCTAACTATCAAGATTTTGTGGATATGATGAAGGCATTAACTAAAGATGTGGATGAGTTGACTCAATATGGAATCAATAAAGATATCAATCAGGTGGTAAAGAGAATGTTTGGAGAGACCATTACAGACTCTGCAATCAAAGAATATGCAGCGGTATTAAATGAATCTCGAAATGCAGGGAGCTTGTCAGTTTCTTCTGCAGGGACACTAAACACAAAGAATTCAGGTGTCTCTGTAAAGAAAAATACATTTTTTGGCGGGTAATAAAACAAAATGGGATACCAACGCTTTTTTCAAAAAAAGCACTACACCTTTCCAGAATTGCTACAACACTGTCAGGAAGTTAAACGCTCGTTTCCGACCGCACAAACAAAATTTTGTTCTGGAAAAGTAGAATTGCTTCTTAAACTAAAGCCAACCTCCGCATCAATTGAGTACGAAATAAAACTTGTTGCCAGGAAAAACAAAAAATCGGTAGATATTTTCGTTGTTAATCCTAGGATTGAACGATATGAAAATAAGCGAAGAGTCCCTCATATGTATTCTGACGGCTCTTTGTGTCTTTACTACCCCAAATATAACGAATGGAGCTACACAGATTCTTGGGCAGAAACCTTAATCCCTTGGACATCCCTCTGGCTATTTTATTATGAAATATGGATTGAAACTGGCGAATGGCTAGGTGGTGGAATACATCTGGCCAAGTAAGCAATATTTCATCGACACAAAGGGCCCCTAGCTAATTGCTAGTGCTGGGGAGCCCTTGCAATTCTCTACTCCACTTCGTCGTCCAGCCCCTCTGCCTTCAGCCAATCCTCAAAGGACTTTCTGGAGATGCGGATCATGTTGCCGATGCGGATTGCCTTGAACAATCCGGAGTTGGCGAGTTTATAGGCGGAGGCGCGGCCGATACCGAGAATGGATGCAATGTCACTCACGGTGTATGTTCTGCTTTGGGGCGTTCCTTTTTCGTTGGGTGTGTTGGTGCTCATAAGATTATCCTCCATCTGTGCTAACAGCATTTTGAAATGGCCCCCGAAAACCCTTCGTTACAAGGGGTTCCTGCTAATACCTTGCTAATACGACATTTGAAAAGCTGTTGTAAGGCAGCATATTTCAGGGGAATTTGTGCAAATTGACCTGCCTCCAGGCAGCACAATTTGAGAAGAAACAATACAGGAAGATATGACATGAACAATTTACGAAATGGTACGCCGTACTCCTAAGCGTGGGGTCGGGGGTTCAAGTTCCTTTTGCGACGCCAGCTAACAACGCCGAAAGCCTTTGTTTTCAAGGGTTTTCGGCTTTTTTTAAGAAATTCCAGTGTGATTGCTGAGACGAAATAATGTTTTCAAATTTTACTTCAAATTCTGATTTTTGACAAGCCCTAAAAAATCGAACTGCAGTGATAAGACAAAAATTTCTGCTAATCATTAGCAGAAAAAGGGCCGTTTTTGCTGATGAAAATGCGCTTCCAGCTAATTAGGCGAAAAAACGTGATAAAAACCTTACTAATTCAAAAGGCGGATGTTCCGAGTGCTAAGCCGTTATAAGAAATAAAATTGAATACTACCATGTACATAGAGCGTCTATTTGCCCCTGTATCGGGGATGGATAGACGCTCTTTTTTTATGCCCAAAATTCATGGGTAAATCTGAAAGATTGGAGGTTTGATTTTTGAGTAAAATCGTCTATTCCCCAGACAAGCCAAACGACTGCCGCTACTGTCATTTTTGGAAAAACAATAAAACGGGCTGCTGTCTGGGCGAAGAAAATGGTGCTGTCAAGAGTTATGCGCAAATTAGTTTGCAGACTCCAGCTGAAAGAGGTCAGCCGGCAATAGAGACGTCTTCCAGAGTTGCCTCTAAGTGCTTCATATTCATGTACTTCTTGTTGCCCCACT
>JAFBIW010000001.1 GCA_021531865.1 Butyricicoccus pullicaecorum
GTAATAGAAAGTTGCACGGGGCAATTGAGCGATTGAAAGAAGGATATCCAGAGAATGTCTTTGCCTCAGCTTTTGAACTACCTGTGTTTTCCACGCTGGCGCCGCTCGTCTTCCAAAACCAAGGCTTGCAAGTTTTTTAGGTAGTCATTCTCCGCACGCAGCCGCTGTACTTCGGCCAGCAGATCTTCTTCCACCTCTTTTTTGGGCAACTGCTTTGGCCGCCCTTTGCTGCCACGCCCTCGGCGTTCTATGGCAAAGCCTTCTGGTCCTTCTGTCAGGTAGATTCGTTCCCAGTCCTGCACCCGGTGATGACTGTTGATTTCGAATCTTCGGGCGGTCTCTGAATAGCTTAGCCCTTCCTGCTGCATGGTCTCTATAACCATTTTCTTGAATTCCGGTGTATACCGTTTGTGTGCGACTCCTTTTGGCATAACAAAACACCCCACTTGTTAGTTAGTATTATATCATACCGTCTAACAAATGGGGTGCAGTTCAAAAGGGACGCTCCTTTGCAGTGCGTATTTCAGCAGGACGGGAAATCAGTCCTCGTCGGCCTCGTCCATCAGCAGGGCGCGGATCGACAGGGAAACCTTCTTCTTCTCGTCGTTGATGTCGATGATCTTGGCCTCGACCTCCTGACCGATGGTCAGCGCTTCCTCCGCCTTGGCGATGCGGTGATCAGCGATCTGGGAGATGTGGATCAGGCCGTCAACGCCCGGAACGATCTCAGCGAACGCGCCGAAGGGCATGAACTTGAGGATCTTGACGGTGGCAACGTCACCAACCTGATACTTGGAGGTGAAGATATTCCACGGATTGTCCTCCTGACGCTTGTAGCCCAGGGAGATCTTCTTGTTCTCCTTGTCCAGCGCGATGACATAGACCTTGACGGTGTCGCCGATGGCAACGACCTCAGACGGATGCTTGATGCGGCCCCAGGACAGCTCGGAGATGTGGATCATGCCGTCCACGCCGCCGATGTCAACGAACGCGCCGTAAGAGGTCAGGCTCTTGACGGTGCCCTCGTACTCGGAACCAACCTCGATGGTCTCCCAAACCTTCTCGGCGGCAGCCTTGCGGGCCTCCTGCAGCACCTGACGGATGGAGCCGACGACACGCTTGCGCTGACGGTTGATCTCGGTGACATAGAAGGTCTGCTTGGTCTTCAGCAGCTTGGCCATCGACTCTTCCTTGGGCACGCCGGTCTGGGAAGCGGGGATGAAGACGCGAACGCCATGAGCGGTCGCAACGACGCCGCCGCGGTTCTCCTCGATGATGACGCCCTCAACCGGGGTGTGCTCTTCCTTGGCGGCCTCGATGGTCTCCCAGCCCTTGAGCTGGTCAACGCGCTTCTTGGACAGGGTGATGGTGCCCTCCTGATCGTTGACGCGGACAACAACAGCCTCGATCTCGTCGCCGGGCTTGACGTTCTCCTCGACCTTGTAGGCCGGGTCGTCGGACAGCTCGGAAACCGGGATGTAAGCGGTGTGCTTTACGCCCAGATCGACCTGAACGTCGGTCGGGGAAACCGCAATGACCGTGCCGGTGACTTTATCTCCATTATTTAAAGTTTTGAAGGATTCCTCCAGCATTGCGGCGAAATCCTCAGTGGTATCGATTTTCGTTTCTGCGCTCATCATGTTACTGACCTCCTTAATTATCCATGCCGGAGTAGACGCGCCTGCGGTGATGCCCACGACCCGTCCCTTAAGGGCCTTGACGTCCGCTTCCTTCAGCTCGGCCGCATCCTCGATCAGGAGGACGTGGGGGCACAGCGTCTTACTGATCTCGTACAGGCGCTTGGTGTTCGAGCTTTTCTTGTCGCCGATCACAATCATACAGTCCGATCTTCCGGCAAGTGAACGAGCCTCTGTCTGACGCTCGTCCGTCGCATTACATATTGTATCAAATATTTTGCAGTTTGTATACCTTTTTTTTAGAATCTTCACAGAAATATCCCAACTTGCCCGGTTGAGGGTGGTTTGGCCGACCACGCTGACCGGGGTGTCGGGCGGGAGGTCGATCGTGTCGATCCCCTCCAAAACCTGCTCAGAAGTCTCATAAACCGCCGCATTTTGGCACCAACCGGCGATTCCGAGCACTTCCGGGTGGTTTCTGGAACCCAAAATGATGATTCTGCGGCCTGCGGCCGACTCCGCCGCGACGATCCTGTGAATTTTGGCGACGAAGGGGCAGGTCGCGTCAAACACCGCGCAGCCCTTGGCCGCGAGGGCGTCATAGACCGCCTGGGTGACGCCGTGGGCGCGGATGAGGACGGACGCGCCGTCCGGGATTTCCTCGAGCGTCCCGGCGCACCGCACGCCCAGTCCGGCCAGCCGGTTCGTCTCATGGGTGTTGTGGATGATCTCGCCGTAGGAATAAATTTCCCTGTGCGCGGCGGCCTCCCGCTCGGCCAGATCGACCGCCCGGCGCACACCGAAGCAGAAGCCGGCCGACCCGGCGACGGTGACCCCGCTCATCCGTCCACCCCGTCCCGCAGGGCGTAGATGCGCCGCAGGATCTCGTGTGACAGGGCGGCGTAGTCCTTTCGTCCGCCCTCGGGCAAAAAGGGCTTGCCGATGCGCACGACGACGTGTGAGCGGAAATGTTTATTTTCCGAGATGTACATCGGGACGATGGGCGCGTGGGTGCGCATGGCGAGCATGGCCGCGCCGTCCTTGGCCTCGTCCTCGGACGCGCCGCGCGTGCCCTGCGGGAAGATGATGAGCTTGCTGCCGTCCTTGACCGACTGGAGGGCGGTCTTGATGGCGGCGAGGTCGGCGCGCTCGCGGTCGACCGGGAAGGCGCCCAGCCAGGTGATGAGGGGCGCGAGACCCCGGATGGAGAACAGCTCCTTCTTGGCCATGCAGCGCATGGTGTGGCGGTTCGAGACGGCGACCGCCGCGATCGGCGGGTCGGAATACTGACAGTGGTTGGGGCAGACCACGCAGCCGCCCGCGGGCAGGTTTTCGCGTCCCTCGACCTTGAGGCCGAAATAGAGATGGAAGGCCGCCTCGACGACGGGCAGGGCGAGCTTTTGGAACCAGGAATGGAATTTGGACATGGGTTTCATACCTCAGTTACTTCATTTTGTTTCCAGACGGGTGCGGATGACGTCCAGCACCGTCTGGATGCTCTGATCGAGCGTCAGGTCGCTCGTGTCGACCCGCACGGCGTCCTCGGCCTGTCTGAGCGGGGCGACGGCGCGGCCCGCGTCCTGCGCGTCGCGCTTTTGCATATCAGCCAGCACCGATTCGACGGTCACGTCCTGCCCCTTCTCGCGCAGCTCAGCGCAGCGGCGGGCGGCGCGGGCTTCGGGCGAGGCGGTCAGGAAAATTTTGACCGGCGCGTCGGGCAGGATGACCGTGCCGATGTCGCGGCCGTCCATGATGACCGCCTGCTTCTTTGCCATGCCGCGCTGCAAATCGAGCAGGTAGGCGCGCACGGCGGGCACGGCGGACACCTTGGACGCGTAGGCCGAGATCTGGGGCGTGCGAATCGCGTCGGACACGTCCTCCCCATCCAGCAGGACGCGCTGTGCGCCGTCGCGGTAGGTCAGCTCCACCCGGATTTCGGGCAGGACGGAGACGATGCCGTCCGCGTCGTCCATCGAAATGCCCCGGCGGCAGACCGCCAGACCGATCGTGCGGTAGAGTGCGCCGGTGTCCACGTAAACGAAGCCGAGCGTTTGGGCGGCAGCCCTGGCGATGGTCGATTTCCCCGCCCCGGCCGGGCCGTCGATCGCGACGGCGATCGGTTTTTCATTCATATTCATACATCCTCCTGTGCGGCGGACAGACCGGCCAGCCGCCCAGTCGCCCAGGCGATCTGGAGGTTGAAGCCGCCGGTATAGGCATCCACGTCGAGAATTTCACCCGCGAAGTACAGGCCGGGCGTGATCTTGGACGCCATCGTCTTGGGGTCGACCTGCTTGACCGACACGCCGCCGGTCGTGACAATGGCCTCAGCGATCGGCCGCGCGCCCGAAATGCGGATCGGGAAGTGCTTGAGCACCCGCACGAGGGACGCCCGCTCGGCCTTGGTGATCGAGTGCACCTTGACGCGCGGGTCGATGCCCGCCGCCTCGATGACGGCCGGAATCAGCTTGCGCGGGAGCAGCTCGCCCAGCGCATTGACAAAGTCGCTGTTCTTGTGCTTTTCAAAGTCGCCCAGCACCCGCTTGTCCAGCGTCTTTTCGTCGAGCGCGGGCTTGAGGTCGATCTCGATGCGGTAATTTTTACTGCCGAAGTGGCGCATGTGCGCCGAAGCCGAGAGGATCAGCGGGCCGGACAGACCGAAGTGGGTGAAGAGCATCTCGCCGAAGTCCTGATAGATGGTCTTGTCGTTTTCAAGCACCGTGATGGCGACATTGCGCAGGGACAGCCCCATGAGGGATTGGCAGGCCGTGCCGTCCTCGACGAGGGGGACGAGCGAGGGACGGGGCGGGACGATCGTGTGCCCGAGCGCCTTGGCGAAGCGGTAGCCGTCGCCGGTCGAGCCGGTCAGCGGATAGGACGCGCCGCCGGTCGCCAGAATGACGCGGTCAGCCTTGTGGTCGTGGTTTCCGGCGAACACACCGGTCACCCGCCCGTCCCGGGTCAGGATGTCCTCGACCGGTTCGTTCACAATGGTCACGCCCGCCCGCTTGACCCAGAAAAAGAGCGCGTCCACCACGTCGATGGCCTTGTCGGACACCGGGAAGACCCGTCCGCCCCGTTCGGTCTTGAGGGGCACGCCCAGCTTTTCAAAAAACGCCATCGCGTCGGCCGGAGAAAAGCGGCCGAGGGCGGAATAGAGGAAGCGCGGGTTGACCGGCACGTTGGCGAGGACGGTCTGCACGTCGCAGTTGTTTGTGACGTTGCACCGACCCTTGCCGGTGATGGCGAGCTTGCGCCCGACCTTGGGATTTTTTTCAAACAGGGTGACGGACGCGCCCGCCTCAGCCGCCAGACCGGCGGCCATCAGACCGGCGGGGCCGCCGCCGATGACAGCGATCGTCATTTATTCGCCCTCCAGCTTTTCATAGACCTGATACTCGTCCCAGATGGATTCGAGCTTTTCAAACGTGCCCTCGATCTCCTGCTGACGGCTCATGCCGACCGCGACGATCAGCGCGTTGATGACCGACAGGGGCGCGACGAGCGAATCGACGAAGGAGGCCATGTCGCTCTTGGCAATGAGCACGTTGTCGGCGTACCGGGTCAGGGGCGAGAGCCGGGAGTCGGTCAGGGCGATGACCTGTGCGCCCTGATCCTTGGAATACTTCATGGCGGACAGGGTGCGCTTGGAGTAGCGCGGGAAGCTGATGCCGATGAAGACGTCTTCCTTGCCGATGCGCAGAATCTGCTCAAAAATCTCGCTGACCGTGTTGGTGTGCACGAGCTGGACGTTGTCGAAGATGAGCGAGAAATAGAAGCCCATGAAGTTCGCCAGCGCTGAGGACGAGCGCACGCCCAGGATATAGATGCGGCGGGCGGCGGAAATCGCCTCGACGGCGCGGTGGAAGGCGTCGCGGTCGATTTCGTCGAGGGTCATGCGGATCTTCTCGACGTCGGCGGACAGGACGGTTTGCAGGATATCGCGGTTGCCCATGCGGTCGTTCGTGACCTCCATACGCTGCACGGCGGTCAGACGGTTGCGGATCATCTCCTGCAGGGTCTTTTGCAGGTGCGGATAGCCGTCGTAGCCCAGCTCGGTGGCGAAGCGCACGACGGTCGATTCGCTGACGCCCACGGTCGCGCCCAGCTTGCTGGCGGTCATGAAGGCCGCCTTGTCGTAGTGTTCGGTGATGTATCGCGCGATCAGCCGTTGTCCCTTGGAGAACTCGGGCAGATTGCACTGAATGCGATTCATTAAATCATTCATTCGTTTCTTGTTTCTCCCCTTCTGGCTTGCCGGGCGGACTGCGCCGTCCGCACGGCAAAAAAATCCGCCGCACCGGCAGTCTGCGATGCAGCGGGCTGATTCTATTGTATGGGACTCTGCGGAAAAATGCAAGAACTTTTGCATGGATTTTGCAGGATGGCGTTAAAATTCCTTCAAATAGGCAATTTCATCCGGGGTCAGCCTGCGCCATTTTCCGGGGGCAAGGGCGGGGTCAAGCCCGATTTTTCCCACCGCAACGCGCTTGAGGCGGCGGACTTCGAGTCCGCACTGTGCGCACATTTTGCGGATTTGGCGGTTGCGGCCTTCATGAATGGTGATTTCGAGCTTGGCGGCGCCGTCCTCGGTGCGGCTCAGAACGTGCACCTCGGCCGGGCGGATGGTGTAGCCGTCGATCACCATCGGCTCGGAGAGGGAGGGCAGGCGGGCAAGGTCGCCGCGCACGCTGACCCGGTAGGTCTTCCCGGCCTCGTGGGAGGGATGGGTCAGGCGGAGGGTCAGGTCGCCGTCGTTCGTCATGATCAGCAGGCCCTCGGAGTCGTAGTCCAGCCGTCCGACCGGATAGACGCGCGCGCCCGCGCCCTGTGTGAGCTGGGCGACCGTGCGCCGTCCCCGTTCGTCCTTCATGGTGGACACGAAGCCGCGCGGCTTGTTGAGCATGAGGTAAACCTTTTCCTCGGCGGCGCGCACCGGACGGCCATCGACGGCCAGCTTGTCACGCGCGGGGTCGGCGCTGTCGCCCAGTCCGGCAGGCCTGCCGTTGACCGTGACCCGCCCGTCGCGCAGCAGATCTTCCGCCGCCCGGCGGGAGCACAGGCCGGCCTGCGCCAGTATTTTCTGGATGCGTTCTTTCATTTGATGTCTCCTAAATGATTCTCTATTCTTTGTCAAACAGTCCCCGCCACAGGCCGAGCAGCCGCTCGAGCCGGGAGGGCGCGGGCGCGAGCTGCTCGGTGCCGACGCCGTAGTGCAGGGTGTCGCTCGCCAGCACGGCGCTGCCCAGCCGGTATTCGACCGTGCCGTACCGCCCGCCTTCTGTGACCGGCGCATAGACGAAGCGGCGGCCTAAGATGCGGGTCTCGAGGTTCTCCTGCTCCCGCGCGGTCAGGAACAGGCGGACGGTGTGGTCGCCGTCCACCCCGACCCGGCGGAGCATCCCGCCCTCGACGGGCACCTCGCCCACCTCGTCGTCGGCCTGATGGAGGGTGACCTCCTCGTATTGGGCGAAGCCGTCGTCGAGCATTTCCATGTGGTCGTTCCAGTCGTCCGGAGCGTTTAAGGTGACCGCGATGAGCCGCCGCCCGTTGCGCTCAGCCGCCGAGACCAGACAGCGTCCGCTCTTCTTGGTGAAGCCGGTCTTGACGCCGACCGCGCCCTCGTACAGCCGCAGCAGCTTGTTGTGATTGACCATCGTGCGCGTCCCGCTCGTATAGGTGCGGGTGGACACGATCTCGCGGAAGGTCTCGTTTTCCATCGCGTAGGCGGCGAGCTTCGCCAGCTCCCGCGCGGTCGTGTAGTGGGTCGGGCCGTCCAGCCCGTTCGGGTTGTCGAAGTGGGTGTGCCACAGGCCGAGCGCCGCCGCCTTCTCGTTCATCGCGGCGACGAAGGCTTCCTCTCCGCCGTACTCCCCCGCGATGGCGAGCGCCGCGTCGTTGCCGCTCATCAGCATCAGGCCGTACAGGGTGTCGCGGATTGAAAGGGTCTCCCCGGTTTCGAGATACATCGAGGAGCCCTCGACGGCGGTGTACGCTGGTTTGACCGTGTAAACGCGGTCGATATCGCCCAGCTCGATGGCGGTCAGAGCGGTCATGATCTTGGTCGTCGAGGCCATCGGCAGGGTCTCGTCGGCGTTCTGCTCGAGGAGCGTTTCGCCGGTCAGCCCGTCCAGTACGATCGCGCTGCGCGCCGAGAGCGCGTCCGCCCGGCCGCACAGGGCAAGGCCGAGACCGAGGGCGGCCAGTGCCGCAAGCCACTGTTTCATCTTCCATTCCTCCGTATCCTTCCGGCCCATTCGAAAACGGGCACACGAAAACCTGCTCATAGATATAGGGTACGAGCAGGCTTCGGGAAATATACGGCGAAATTGGGAACTTTTTTATTCGGCGGGCTTGGGGTCCTCGTCGGACGCGGGCGCGTCTGCCGCGGACGCTTCCGCCGGGGCGCTCTCCTTGCGTCCCGCGAAGAAGCCGGACACCTTGCTGACCGCGCCGGGCAGCATTTCGACCAGACGGTCAGCCGTGGTCGAGGCCTGCGCGTTGATGCCGAGGATGTGTGCGCCGTCGGCCGGCGAGATGACGAGGAAGCAGACCGGGGACACGGTCACGCCCGCGCCGCCGCCGCCGCCGAAGCACAGGGGTGCGCCTTCCGACTGGTTCTTGGCGGAGAAGTCGCTGCCGCCCGCGCCGAAGCCGAAGGTGACCTTGGACACCGGGATGACGGTCGTGCCGTCCGGGGTGGTGATCGGGCTGCCGACCACGGTATCGACGTCGACCATGCTCTTGATCTTCTCCATGGTCTCGCTCATCAGATTTTGAATGGGATGCTCATTCATGCTGCATTCGCCTCCATTTTCTGTGTCAATGTGCGGTAATACCGGTACATGAGGGGCAGGCTCCGCACGCCCAGCCAGAGCATGGCGATCGGGCGGAAGGAAGCGCTCAGCTCGATTTCGTACCGGGTTTTTTCTCCCTGAAAGTCGCCGTCCACGGCGACATGGAAGTCCTTGATATGAAAAGTCTGCTCCAAAAAGGGGTAGATCATGCCGCCGAGGGCGGCGGAATAGCCGAGAATCAGGCCGGTGCGGGCGGCGTCGCCCGTGGCGATGGTCACATCGGCGCGCAGGATGTCGATGCGCAGGATGTCCTTCGCCTGCCCGAGCAGGTCGAGCACGTCGGTGACCGCCTGTCCGATGTCGAGGTTTTTGAGGTTCACGCCCGGCTTTTTCGGTTTTTCTCCCGCCGGTTTTTCGTCCTTTTCCTCTTGTTTCGGCTTGCTTTTCGCTTTTTTCCGGTCTTTGGACAGGTCGAGCACCTTGTGCAGCGGCCCGTAAAAGACCATCATCCGTGCGCGGCCATTCCCGGCAAAGAGGTGCACGCCGGTGCGCGGCGTCATCAGCAGGAGCGCCAGCAGCAGAAGCCCGAGCACGATGCAGAGCACGGTCAAAAGCAGGATGCGCAGGAGGTTTCCCATACATTCACCCCTCCGTTTCGGGCGGCGCGGCCTCCTGCAGGGCGAGCGTTAACTGTTCGCCCTCGGCCAGCTCGGGCAGGCTGGGCAGCTCGCGCAGGCTCTGGATGCCGAAGGTGCGCAGGAACACATCGGTCGTGCGGAAGAGCACCGGACGGCCGGGCACGTCCAGACGGCCGGCTTCCTCGATCAGCCCTTTTTCGAGCAGACCGGCCACGGTGGCCGAGGAATCGACGCCGCGCATCTGCTCGATGAAGGCGCGGGTGACCGGCTGGCGGTAGGCCACGACGGTCAGCACTTCGAGCGCGGCCGAGGACAGCGAGGGCGGACGGCGGGACTCGGTCGCGCGGCGGATGGCCCCGGCAAAGGCCGGGCGGGTGCAAAGCTGCACCTTGTCCTGCATCCGCGCGAGCATGATGCCGCTGTGCTGCTCGTCGAGCGTCTGCGTCAGCCGGGCGAGCGCCAGCTCGACCGCGTCGGTCTCGGCGTCAGCGGCCAGCGCCAGCCGGTCGACCGACAGGGCGTCGCCCGCGGCGAACAGGATGGCTTCGAGCGTGGCTTCAAGTTGGGTCATAGGGTTCGTCCTCCAGCAGCCGCAGCGTCACGTTGTCGCCCTCGCCCTCGATGGCGACCCGGCGGGTCTTGGACAGCTCCAGCACGGCCAGAAAGGTGGCGACCACCTCGGAACGGCTGCGCGCGCCCTCAAACAGGCTTTGGAAGCGCAGGCGGGAGCGGCTGAGAATTTTTTTGAGAATGGCGGCGATCTTGCCGCCGACCGGCACAGGCTCACGGCCGACGATGCCGGAAAACGCGGACGCGGGCGGCGGGAGTCTGCGCTGCGCCTTTTCGAGCATGGCGCGCGCCGCGCGGACGAGGTCGGCGGGCTTGTGGCAGTATGCGACGGCCGGCCTGCCCTGCTGCGGCTCGGGCTCCTTGACGAAGATGTCCCGCCCGCGGTCGGTCTGCGCCCGGAAATAGGGCGTCATCTCGCGGATTCGCTGGTATTCGAGCAGGGTTTCGACCAGCTCGGTGCGCGGATCCTCGTCCGCCCCGGTCTCGGGCTGGGGCAGGAGCATCCGCGACTTGATATAGACGAGCTGGGCGGCCATCGCGATGAAATCGCCCGCCACGTCCAAGTCCATCCCCTCGGCCGCGTGCAGGATTTCGAGATATTGTTCGAGAATGGACGCGATCGGAATGTCATAGATCGAGACCTTGTTCCTGGCGATCAGGTGGAGCAGCAGGTCGAGCGGGCCGTCGAACGCGTCCAGATGGAAGGTCATCTCACTCATAGCAGGGGCTTGACGATCGTCAGCGACAGGCGGAACAGGGCGTTCTGCGCACCGCCGATGAAAACATCGAAGATGCCGAAATAGACGAGCGCGATGACGGCCAGCAGGATGACCGGCTGATAGCGCTGCATTTTCACCTGATACTGAAACGGCAGGAAGGCATCCAGAATGTGGGAGCCGTCGAGCGGGTGCACCGGGATGAGGTTAAACATCCCGAGGCCGACCGAAAGGGCCGCGATGTAGGAAAAGAACATCTGGAGCGTCGTGATAAAGGTGGCGTTTCCGCCCCGGACAGCCAGCCAGATCGCGAGCATGTAACAGGGAATGGCCACAATGAAGTTGGACAGCGGCCCGGCCAGTCCGACGAGAGCCATACCGGCCTTGCGGTTTTTGATGCGGAACTGGGAGACGTTGACCGGCACAGGGGTCGCCCAGCCGAAGCCCAGCAGCAGCATACACAGGAAGCCCATCGGGTCGATGTGCGCCATCGGGTCGAGGGTCAGCCGTCCGGCGCGTTCGGCGGTGTGGTCGCCCAGCGCACGTGCCATCAGGCCGTGCGCACACTCGTGCACGGTCAGACAGATGATGACGGCAGGGAGCACGAGGCAGAGCGTAATGACGAAATTGCGCAGGTCGCCGCTGAGTAAGGATCGGATCAGCACAATAAATTCCTCCAAGCTATACAATGTCTACATTATAGCCCGAATCCGTCCAAAACACAAGCGGCGCGGGAAATTTAACAATGGATTCAAAAAAACGGAGACCCGGCCGGGTCTCCGTCTAAATCTGCCGAATCGCTTCGGAATATGCGCCGCTTCTGGAGCGAAGCGACGTCAAATACAAAAAAGCCGAATCGCATTTGGCTTTTTTACCCCGACCCCGCGCCGTGGCGGCGCGGATTTCCTGGGGTAACGAAAAAGTTTCGAGTACTCACAGGAACTTTTTCGTATCCAGGGGAACCGGGTTCCCCTGGACATCATTTAGATGTTCAGTTCCTTCTGCAGCGCGGCGATCATCTCGTCGTACTCGGCCTGCTCGAGGTATACCGGCTGGTCATACGCGATCGCGAACGAGCCGCCGAACTCCGCGCCGCCCTCATACTTGGGGACGATGTGGAAATGCAGGTGCGGATTGGTGTCACCGTAGGAGCCGAGGTTGATCTTGGTGCAGCCCCACAGCTTCTTGATGGCCTGCGCCGCCGCAGCGACGTCCGCCATGTACTGGTCGCGCTCGGCGTCGTCCAGCTCGAACAGCTCCTTATGATGGGTGTTCAGCGCCAGCACGCAGCGGCCCTTGTGCGCCTGATCCTTGAAGAGGTACAGGGTACCGGCCTTCATCTTGCCGACCGGGAACATAATGGCCTCGCGGCCCTCGTGATGCTCGTCACAGTAAAAACATGCCATAATATTTTTCGCTCCTTTGCTCTGCCCGCGTGCGGGCTACTCTACCTTGTAGTATACCGCGTCCCGCACCGGATTTCCAGCTTTTTTTATAATGCGGCGTAAAGGTTCACGTCCCACGCGGGGACATAGGGATGGTGGCGCAGGAAAAGCCGGTGTCCGGGGCAGAGCGCGTGCACGAGCAGGGGCAGGTCGAAGATGTCCTCGCTGCGGTGGTAGCAGGCGACGTTCAGGCGGGGGCGGCAGCGGCGCAGGGTCTCGCGCGCACCGGTCAGGGCGGCGCGCTCCGCGCCCTCGACGTCGAGCTTGAGCAGGGTGCAGGGGCCGTCCCCGACCACGCTGTCGACCGACCGCATGGCGGTCGTTTTCCCGTTTTTCGAGAGTGCCGAGTTGCGTCCGGCGCGGGCGGCGAAGGCCAGTTCGGTGTCCTCCGACCACGCGCCCGCCTGAATCAGCCGCGCCCGGCCGCCCAGATCGGTTTCGACGTACTGTTCGAGCTTGCGGAAGCTGCGCGGGTCGGGCTCGAGCGCGGTAACCGAGCCGTACCGCCCGCCGGTGTAGGACAGCAGCTCGCGGATGGTGTCCCCGTTGTACGCGCCCAGATCGACGAAGTGCTCGTCCGCCCCGGGGCGCAGGATCGTGCCGAAGGCCTCGTCCTTCCCGGTCTCGCAGGCGCGCAGGCAGGCCAGCCGCCCGGTCAGCTTGAAGCGGACGGTCTCGACGAAGCACCGCCGCGCGGTCTCGTCGGCCATGAGGTCATAGGCGCGGGCGAGCTTTTCCCGGTTCGCGCGGACGAAATCGGGCGTGAACAGGCTCTCCCCCACGACGGGCACGTCGGGCGCAACCACGTCGAACCGGGCGTCGAGCGCGTAAAATTTCTCGAGCACCTCGGGGCGCTGACTGCCGAAGCAGAGGACGACCACGATGTCCTCGCCCAGCGTTTCGACGACCTCGGACAGTCTCTGCACCCGGAACCCGGCGAAGGAATGTCCGCGCACAAATTCGTCGCTGGCGAAGACCCCGGCGGCGCGGATGCCGTACCGGTCGAAGACGCGCAGGATCTTGTCCGCCCCGTCGCCCATGCCGTAGAGCACGATCGGCCGGGTTTCGGCCTGCAAACGTTCCCAAACACTCTGATTTTCGGTCAAAAAGTCCATATTGTTTCCTTTCGGTCTAAATTCTGTCTCCATTATACCCGCAAAAACGCTGTCTGTAAAGCGCGTCCGAAATCCGGAAAAAAGGTTGCGTGGCGGACGGAATGCTTTTATAATAAAAGTAACTTGAAAAGAATCTGGAGAAAGAGGGCGCGCACCATGGCCAAGCAGAAGAAGAACCACATCCGGGAGCTCGATCCCGCGCACCTGTACGAGGTCGACGGCGTTGTATTCGATCAGGACAGCTTCATCCGGCATTGTGCACCGCACTCGACCGGTCAGCCCGCACCCGATCCCATCCCCGAGCCGCCCGATGCGCCCCGCGTCGCGCCCGCACCCGCGCCTGCGGACGCCGCCGCGCCCACGGCCATCCCGCCGGTTCCTGCCGCCCCGGCCGAGGAGCCGCAGGTGCTCGTGCAGTCCTTCGAGATTCCGACCGGCGCACCCACGCCCGTCTTCCTGTGCGACCCGGTGCACGTCGGCTGGTATGAGGTCGAGGCGGTACGCACGGCCTACCCGATCATGGCGGGCGCGGTCGCCCCGACGGGCGGCGCGGAAACCGTTTTCCTGACCCGTCCGGCCGGTTCCGGCTCCTACGCCTCGTCCTACGCGACCTCCTACATGACGTCCTATGCGACGTCCTACGTAACGTCCTACACGACGTCTTACATCACCTCCTACCGCACGTCCTATCTGACCTCGTTCACGACCTCCTACCGCACCTCGTTTGTCACCTCGCGGGCCGGCTCGGGCGTTGGCGTGCTGGCGGCGGGCTACGGACTGGAGCTGATCTGATGCAGGCCTTTCATGTCAACTGGACGGCGCCCGGCTTCGCCCGCCGTCCGGACGCGCCCTACGCGGTCGAACCCTTTGAACTGCTGACGACCGCCCTGTCCGCCCTGCTCTGGCGGCAGGAAAACGGCACGATTTCGATGGTGTGCGACAGCGAAGCCGCCGCGTACTATGACCGTCTGGGTCTGACCGGCCTGTGGGACGGCGGCGTGCGCCCGGTGCTCGACGGGGTCGACCGGAACGTCGATCCGGTCTGCTTCTGGGCGGCAGGCAAGCTGTACGCCCTGCGCGAGATGGACGCGCCCTGCGTCATGATCGACACCGATTTCATCGTCTGGCGCGACCTGTCCGCCTTTTGGGAGGGACATCCGCTCATCACCATCCACCGCGAGGACGTCACGCCCGAAATTTACCCGGACGCCTCCGCCTTTCATCTGCACCGCCCCTTCGACCTCGCGTCGCTCGACTGGCGCGTCCGCCCGGCCAACACCGCACTCGCCTACTTCGGTGACCCGGCCTTCACCCGGCTGTACTGCGACGCCGCGATCGACTTCATGCGCGCCGCCTCGCCCGCCGACGACAGCCTGACCTACATGGTCTTTGCCGAACAGCGGCTTTTAGCCATGCTGGCCGCGCGCGAGGGCGTGCCCCTCGATTCCTTTTCCGATCTGGACGCGCTCTTCGGCGCGGGGCAGAGCTGGTTCACCCACGTCTGGGGCTTCAAGCAGCAGATGCGGGACGACCCGGCGCTCTGCGATGATTTCTGCCGCCGCTGCGCCGTCCGCCTCATGCGCGACTTCCCGCAGGCCGCCCTTCCCCTTTCCCGGGTGGACAGCCTCGCGCCCTATTTCATGTAAAAAAAAGACGCCATTCGGCGTCTTTTTTCATTTCCCCGGTCTGTTCCGCGTGCACCGGGGATGCTCCGATTCGTCACAACAAGGAGGTATGCCGGGAGCCGGAAGTACGGGCGGCTCGCGGCTTTTCGCATACACGGCGGAGCGGAGCCTCCGCCAAACTTTGAGAAAGGTGGAATCTATGTATGCCGCCCTGCGGGCGGGTCATACCAAAGTAAATTAAGCCTTGGCCAGCGCCGCGCCCAGTGCGCGGCAGTCCGCCAGTCCGGCGTCGTCCGGGGTCTCGTGCACCATCAGCCCGGCGTCATGCACGATGTACGCGCCCGCCTCGTCGGCGCGCTGCACCCAGTCGCGCATCCACTGGCCGTCGCCCCAGCCGTAGGAGCCGAACAGCGCGACCCGCTTTCCGCCCAGCTTGGGCGCGAGCGCCGTGAAGAACGGCTCGAACTCGGTCTCCTCGAGCACCTCCGCACCCATCGCGGGACAGCCGAGCGCCAGCCGGTCGTACCCGGCGGCTTCGTCCGCGCCGATTTCGGACACGTGCAGCAGCACGGCTTCCGCGCCCGCCTCCTTCGCGCCCGCAGCGACGGCCTGCGCCATCTGTTCGGTGTTGCCGGTCTGGCTCCAGAAAATAACTGCGATCTTGTTCATGGTCAAATACCCTCCATATCGGTTCAATTTTTATTGATCAGCCCGCGAACAGCTCAAGGATCGTCATGCCGTCCGCGACGCAGGCGCGCGCCTTGCTGCGGCACCGCACACCGCGCTTCGCGAATGCGGCCGTGTACGCCGCCAGCCGGTCGGGCAGGTCGGGCACGGCGCGGCGGGCGCAGGAGAGCAGGTTGGCCGTCTTGATGCCCGCCGGGGCGGGAATGAGAATTTGGATGGGAATGAAGTTAGTCTAAACTAACTTACAGGTATATGTTAGCATAGACTAACTCCCCTGTCAACCCCTTTGTGAAAAAATTTTCAGGTTGACGGGGCACGCCGAAAGAGGTATCCTGAAACCGAATGGAGGGGAACGCCGATGGAACACCGGCCGCGCTACGCGCTTCTGGACAGTCTGCGCGGGCTGACGCTTTTGAGCATGATCGCCTATCACGCGGTCTGGGATCTGGTCTACCTGTACCACTTCCCGTTCGTGTGGTATCTCGGGCGGGGCGCGTTTTTCTGGCAGCAGAGCATCTGCTGGACGTTCATCCTGCTGGCGGGCTTCTGCTGGCCGCTCGGCCGCCGGCCGCTCCGGCGCGGATTGACCGTCCTCGCGGGCGGTGCGCTCGTCTCGCTCGTGACCCGATTCGTCCTGCCGGACGACCCGGTGCGCTTCGGCGTTTTGACCCTGCTGGGCGCGTCCATGCTGCTCACCCTCCCGCTCGACCGCGTCCTGCGGCGGATTCCCGCCCCGCTCGGGCTGGCGGCGTCGTTCGCCCTGTTTACGCTGGGCTACCACGCGCAGACCGGGGTGCTCTCGGTCGCATCCTATCCGGTCGCATCCCTGCCCGCCTGGCTCTACCGGAACGCGCTGACCGCCTTTCTGGGCTTCCCCTACCCCAATTTCCATTCGAGCGACTATTTCCCGCTCGTGCCGTGGTTTTTCCTCTTCCTGTGCGGCTATTTCCTCTATCATCTGACCGCTTCCCGCCTGCCGGACTGCGCCCTGCTGCGCCGGTCGGTGCGTCCGCTGGCCGCGCTCGGGCGGCACTCCCTGCTCGTTTACCTCCTGCATCAGCCTATTCTGTACGTCCTCTTTGCGGTTTTATTTTAAACAAAAAACCACCCGTTTTGGGGTGGTTTTCTTCGTTTACAGGTCGTTCCACGCGGGTGCGCGGATCAGCTTGAGCACCGCCGTGCTTTCGTAGGTCATGTCCTCGTCGTGGACAAAGGCGACCGTCCCGTGCACGGGCGCGTGCAGGGCGCTCAGCTCGACGCCCAGATAGGGGTCCCAGATGCGGGCGAGAAGCTGGCCGCGCGCGACCTCCTCACCCGGCTCGACGTAAGCGTCGAAGAACCCGGCGTTCTCGGCGCGCACCGGGACAAAGTCCTCGCTCTCGATGACGCGGGAGCGGTAGCCGCCGCAGCCCTGATAGCGGATGACGCCCTGATCGGCCATGAAATTCAAAATCGCGTCGACCGCCTGCTTGGCGCTGGCCTTGTCGACCCGAGCGGTGTTCGTCGTGTAGATCGAGAAGGCGTTCGTCTCCCAGATCTGCCAGTTGTAGTTGAGCGTCGTCGTATCGAACGGGCGGGGCGTGTGCAGCACGACGTAGGGCAGGCCGAAGCGCCGCGCCAGCTCGACGTTCTCGTAGCCGGTCTTCATCATGCGCACGTGGGGCACGAACGCGCCCGGCATATAGAAGGAGGCGAACTGGATGCCGTACCGGTAGCCCCGGACGGCCTCGAACAGACCGGCGGCGATGCGCTGGGTGGTCTCGCCCTGATCGTAGCCCGGGAACATGCGGTTGATATCGGTGTTGTCGATGCTCCAGAACCGTTTTTTGATGTTCATGGAGTACGGATTGGCGCACGGGATGACCAGAATCTTCTTGTCCGGAACGATCCGCCCGCTCTTTTCGAGCTCGGTCAGGCGGCGGATCAGACTGGAACAGGCAAAAAGCTGCTGGTTCTCGTTGCCGCGCATACTGCCGACCACGCAGACGGCAGGTTCGCCCGAACCGAAGGTGAAGCCGGTGATGCGGAAGTCGTCGCGGTAGAGCGCCTTGATTTCAAACAGGGTTTCACGCTCCATGGCTGTCCCCTCCTTCCGGTTCGGTGTGCAGAATACGCGCGATGAGCGACCCCTGATCGACGACCGGGTATTCGCGCACGGTGAACAGCCAGCCCGAAACGGGCGCGGTCACCCGGCAGAGGAGCTGGCCGCGCAGCGGGTCGACGATCTGTCCGATTTCGTCGCCGGGCGCGAGCTGTGCGCCGTGGCAGAGGGTCTTGATGAAGATGCCCGAGACCGGCGCGTTGAGGAAGGTCACCTCATTCGGGTCGCGGGAGATGACCGGGGTGCGCACAGCGGGCGCAGGCCCCGTCCAGACGCCCAGCTCGCAAAGCAGACGGAAGATGCCGTCGGTGAGCTGTTCGCCGTATTCCCGGGTGATGCGCATGCCGACGCCCATCTCCACAACCAGCGTGGGCACGTTCCGGCTGTTCAGGCTGTAGGCCAGCGTGGATTCGAGCACGGTGCTCGCCCCGTGTACCCAGATGAAGTCCACATTCGCCCGCTCGGCCAGCGGGACGAGCACGTCGGCGTGCTTCTCGTTGATGCGGATCTGGGGTACCTCGGTCAGATAGATGTTGCTCGCGTGGATGTCCAGACAGAGGTCGGAGCCTTCCAGATCGCGGATGATCTGGGCGGCGACAAATTCGTTCATATCGCCGTCCCGGCGGCCGGGGAAGATGCGGTTCATATCGAGGTCAAAGGCCGGGATGCCCCGGGTGACCGAGTCGATGCCGAAGGGATTGAGGGCGGGATAGAGGTCGACCGTGCCCTTCAAATATTCAGGGTGCTCCGCGATGCGCTGGGCGACGGCGTAGCAGACGTACTGCCCCTCCAGCTCGTCGCCGTGGATGCCGGTCACGATGCTGACCCGCTTGCCCCGGCCGCCCGACGTGGATTCGAGCCGGTTTTTGCGGATGCGCAGGGTCTCATCGACCGGCATCCCCACCTTTGCTACTGTTTCGATCAAGGTTTCTTCTCCTCCTGAACAGACACGACGGCCTGCTGCGTCTGCCGGGTGCGGCCGACGAACAGGCCCTGATTGATCGTGCAGTCGGTATAGTCTCTGCCCGCCGAGATCTTGATGTGCTGATCATCGACGAGCAGGCGGTTGGTCGGGTCGAGGGCGTACCAGCGTTCGCCGTCCGCGATCTCGACCCATGCGTGGCTCAGCCCCTCGCCCAGCAGCATCCCGACGGCATAGCGGCAGGGAATCTGCTCCATGCGGCAGAGGGAGAGCAGGATGTGGGCGTAGTCCTGACACACGCCCTGCCCGAGCGCCATGGCCTGCTCGGCGGTCGTGTGGATGTCGGTCACGCCCGGGGTATAGACAAAGCGGTCGTGCAGGCCGTTCATGAAGGCGCACGCCCGGTCGAGCGCGCCCATATCCGCCGGGAAGGAAAACTGTGCGGCGAAGGCGGTCAGGGCTTCGCCCGGTGCTGTGATGGCGGTCTGGTATTTGAACAGGCCGAGCTGGTGCGCGGGCGGCGCGGGCGTGAAGGGCGACAGCCCGGTGCGCGCCCGTCCGGTCACCTCGACCGAAAAATGGTCGTGCTGTCCGGCGGAATAGCCGTAGATGCAGTGGTTGCCGAAGGCGTCCGTGTCGTCCGACAAAAACTCCTTGGGGTACACGTCGGTCGTGAGCGCCGTAATCTCCTGCCGCGCGTCGGAATGGGGAACGCATTTGAGCGTAAAGCGGTGCTGTTCGACCGGCGGGTCAAAGGACAGCCGCATCCGGTAGGTAAAATGCAGTTCCTTCATCGGACTCAGTCCTCCAGCAGGGCTTCGACGGTCAAAACGACCTGCGCGTAGTCAATTTCGGGCGCTTCGACCAGCTCGGAGAGCCGTGCGAGCCGCGCCTCGTTGTATTTGAGGCAGGTGCGCCCAATGCGTCCGGCCAGACGGTGGAACTCGCGCTGCATCTCGGGCACGGGCATCCGCAGGCGGGCGTAGAGGTCGAGCCGCTCGACCCGCTTGCCGACCTTGATCAGATTGCGCACGTTCTCGCTGTCGATGCTGTCGTCCGCGATGCCCCAGAAGGCCAGAATATTATCGGTCACCTTTTGCAGCTCAACGAGCGGGGCCTGCGAGGCGCGCGCCCGGAGTACCGGCCGAGCCAGTACAGGCGGTCTGTGTTTTCTACCGAGATAATACCCATGTGTCCTTAAATCCTCCTCCCTGCGACGAATTGACGATGAACGAATCGGGGTTGCGGGAGAAGCGGGTCAGGCCGCTTTTCCAGACCATCGGCTCCTCTCCCAGCAGCACAAAGGCCCGCAGGTCGGCCTTGCGCGGTACGCGTTTCCCCTCGTCCATGATATCGAGATCGCGGAAGTCGATGACCTCCTGCGCGATAAAGCGGCGCGGCTCCCGCCGGAGCAGGTCGAGGAAGTCGGCCTTCTGCGCAGCGGTCATCTTGCTGCCGAAGACGACGCCGTAGCCGCCCGCCTCGGCCACATCCTTGAGCACCAGCTCGTCGAAGTGGTCGAGCACATAGGACATGTCCTCAGGATAGAATGGCAGATAGGTCGGCGCGTTCTGTAAGATCGGCTCCTCGCCCAGATAATACTTGATCATCTTGGGCACGAAGTAGTAGATGCCCTTGTCGTCGGCCACGCCGTTGCCGGGCGCGTTGAGCAGGGCGACGTTGCCCTTGCGGTAGATGTCGTACAGGTGCGGAATGCCGATGACCGAATCGTCGCGGAAGTTCATCGGATCGAGGTAATCGTCCGAAATGCGGCGGTAGACCGCGCCGACCGGCTCCTTCCGACCCGAATAATCAACGAAATAGAGGTGGTCGTTTTCAACGATCAGCTCGCTGCCGGTGACGAGATGGGCGCCGGTCTGCTCGGCCAGATAGGAGTGCTCGAAGTAGGCGGCGTTGTAGCGGCCGGGCGTCAGGATGACCGTGTGCCCGCCGGTGTTCACGTGATCCATCGTTTTGCGCAGGAGCTGGGCATAGTTGCGGTCGTCCTCGATCTGGTACTGCCGGAAGGTCTCGGGGCTGCTGCGGCGGCACAGGTCGCGGGCGATCATCGGATAGGACGCGCCCGAGGGCACGCGCAGGTTGTCCTCGAGGATGTACCAGGAACCGTCCTTGCCCTGTACGAGGTCGATGCCCGCGATGTGGGTGTAAACGCCCTTGGGCGGCTGCACGCCCTCGCACTGGGCCAGATAGCCGCTCGAGGCGTAGACGAACTCCTCGGGCACGACCCGGTCGCGGATGATCTGTTTCTCCCCGTAGATGTCCTGTATGAACAGGTTGAGCGCCATAACGCGCTGCTTGAGTCCCTTTTCCAGAAAGGCGAAGTCGTCCTTAGGGAGCCTGTCGAATCCCACGAAAAAAGAAAAACCCTCCAAAGAGGGTTTTTCTATGGCGGAGAAGGTGGAATTCCGCGCCTGCGGGCGCGCCACGGCAGGTTCTCAATAGCCGCCTTTCGAATCCCACGAAAAAAGAAAAACCCTCCAAAGAGGGTTTTTCTATGGCGGAGAAGGTGGGATTCCGCGCCTGCGGGCGCGCCACGGCGGGTTCGAACCTGCCATCGGCAGGTTCTCAATAGCCGCCTTTCGAATCCCACAAATAAAAAAGAACCCTCCAAAAGAGGATTCTTTTTCTGGCGGAGAAGGTGGGATTCGAACCCACGTGACGTTTTACCGCCAACTCGATTTCGAGTCGAGCTCGTTATGACCACTTCGATACTTCTCCGTATTTGGTGATACGCTGCCGTGACAGCTTTATTATTTTAACACAGTTTTTTGCAAATGGCAAGCCCCTCTTCCAAAAAATTTTTCTCAAAAAAGTGCTTGACATTTCCTGTCGTATCCCGTATAATAGTCATCGTCACGGGGGCGTAGCTCAGCTGGGAGAGCGTTTGACTGGCAGTCAAGAGGTCATGGGTTCGATCCCCACCGTCTCCACCAAGGACAGACCGCTGATCCATTCGGATCAGCGGTTTTTCTTTTCCCTGCGCAAAATCAGAATCAAAAAATTCACGCCGTCCTCCCTTCGGAGGACGGCGTTTTTTTCGTTTCAGCGGCTGCGCTCGATGAAATCGCTCGGGTTGCGGTCAAATTCCCGCTTGAAGGCCTTGCGGAAGTTGGAATAATCATTGAAGCCGCAGCGCATGCAGGCGTCCATGACCGGCACGCCCGCGCGGAGCATGTTCCGCGCGACGGTCACCCGCTTTTTGATGATATATTGATAGAGCGTCAGCCCGGTGTACTGCTTGAACTGGTTGTTCAGGTAGAACTTGCTGATATAAAAGGTGCTCGCCAGCCGGTCAAGCGAGAGGTTTTCGGCCAGATTTTCGTTGATATAGGCCAGAACCTGATTGATCTTCTCGCTCTCGGTGACGTCCCGGCGGATGGAATCGGGCGTATCGAAATACGCGCGGTTGAGATAGACCAGAAATTCGGTGATGCCGGTGTAGCACAGCAGGCGGCTGCCGAAGGCGTGCTCCTCCTGCAGAGCGGTCAGCCGCTCGCACAGGGCGCGCAGGTGCATGAGGGTCTTCTCGTCCGGCCGGATCAGGCGGTATTTCTTCTGCGCCGCGTCGGTGAAGCAGGCGGACAGATCCTCGCCGCGCTCATGGAACTTGTCCAGAAAATCATCGGCCAGCCAGATGACGAACCGCTCATACGGCTTGCCCGGGAAGATCTCGGGGCGGTGGATGTCCCGGCTGGTGGTCAGCAGGATGTCGCCCGGGCGGAGCTGATAGGTGCGGCCCTCGATGATATAGTTGACGTTTCCGGACAGAAAAAAGAACACCTCGTAGAAGGGATGCTCGTGGAACTCCACGACCGGCGGGATCTCATCCAGGTAGTGATGAAACTCAAAATCCTCCTCCTGCATGGTTTGACGGAGGGTAAAAACGTCTTTGTGCATTTCCGCCAAAACACCGCCTTTCGTTTTGTGTATGTTTATATTATATCGCAATTTTCACCACATTTCAAGCGCGAAATGCCACGTTTTCACCTCACGCCGCTGATATAATATTGTTAACAAAGGAAACCGGGATTTTCGGAAACGGCGCCGTCCGGCGTCCCGGTATATTCGGATCGGAAAAGGAGAAAACGACCATGCAAACCTTCATCACCGAAGACTTCCTGCTGCAAAGCGAGCCTGCGCGCATCCTCTATCACGAGCACGCAGAAAAGATGCCCATTTTCGACTATCACTGTCATCTGAATCCCCGTGAGATCTGCGAGGACGTCCGGTTTGACGATCTGGCGCACGCGTGGCTGGGCGGCGACCACTACAAGTGGCGCGTTATGCGTGCCTGCGGCGTTCCCGAGCGCTGCATCACGGGCGACGCGCCCGGCCGCGAGAAGTTCGACTGCTTCGCCGCCGTCATGCCCCGCCTGATCGGCAACCCGATCTACCACTGGTCGCACCTCGAGCTGAAGCGCTTTTTCGGTGCGGACGAGCTGCTGGAACCGGCCACGGCCGACAAGCTCTGGACGCAGGCGAACGCCGTCCTGCAAAGCCCGGCCGGTTCGGCGCGGTCGCTCATCGAGGCGAGCCGCGTGCGCGCCCTGTGCACGACCGACGACCCGGCGGACGACCTCGTCTGGCACAAGAAGCTGGCGGCTGACCCAACCTTCCCGGTCAAGGTGCTGCCCACCTTCCGGCCGGACAAGGCGCTCCACATCGAAAACGACGGCTTCGCCGCCTATGTGGAGACGCTCGGACAGGCCGCGGGCGTTGAGATCCGCACGATCGACGACATCAAGACCGCCCTGCTCGGCCGCCTCGACTATTTCGCATCGGCCGGCTGCCGCATCTCCGACCACTCCTTCGGCTCGCCCGACTTCACGGTCTGGGACGAGAGCGCGGCCGAGGAAGCCTTCCGCAAGGCGCTGGCGGGCGAACCGCTGATCGATTACGAGATCGCCGCCTACCAGTCCGACCTGATGGACTTCTTAGGAGAAGCATATGCAGATCGCGGCTTTGTCATGCAGCTCCATCTGGGCGCGATCCGCAACCTGAACCGGCGGCTGTTCCGCACGCTCGGCCCGGACGTCGGCGGCGACTCGATCGGCGACCCCATCCCGGCCGCTTCGCTGGCCGCTCTGCTCGGCCGTCTGGACGGACGCGGCAAGCTGTCCAAGACCGTCCTCTACACCCTGAACGCGGCCGACAACGACAAGCTGATCGCGGCGGCCGGCTGCTTCCAGGACGCGTCCGCCCCGGGCAAGATCCAGTTCGGCTCGGCGTGGTGGTTCAACGACCACTTTGACGGCATGGAAGCCCAGCTCCGTTCGCTTGCGAACATCGGCGTGCTCAGCCGCTTCATCGGGATGCTGACCGATTCCCGCTCGTTCCTGTCCTACCCCCGCCACGAATACTTCCGCCGCATCCTGTGCAATCTGATCGGCGGCTGGGTGGCGGACGGCCGCGCCCCGGCGGACTACAAGCTGCTCGGGCAGATCGTCGAGGACATTTGCTTCAACAATGCAGCCGCCTATCTCGGCCTTGCAGAATAAAGAAAACCGTAAACTCAGCGGCGTTTCGCCGCACAGAAATAAAAAGGAGGAAATACCCCTATGAAAATGTCTTTCCGCTGGTATGGCGAATCCGACCCGATCTCTCTCGAGTACATCAGCCAGATCCCGGGCATGCGCTCGATCGTCTCGGCCGTCTATGACGTCAAGCCGGGCGAGGTCTGGCCCGAGGAGAGCCTGGCCAAGATGAAGGCCCAGTGCGAGGCGCACGGTCTGGTCTTCGACGTTGTCGAGTCCATCCCGGTCTCCGAGGACATCAAGCTGGGCACCGAAAAGCGCGACGCCCACATCGACGTCTACTGCGAGAACATCCGCCGCTGCGCCAAGTACGGCGTCAAGTGCGTCACCTATAACTTCATGCCGGTCTTCGACTGGACGCGCACCCAGCTCGACAAGCAGGCGGCCGACGGCTCGACCAGCCTTGTCATGTACTGGGAGCAGATGAAGGGTCTCGACCCGCTGACCGACGACATCAACCTGCCCGGCTGGGACGCCAGCTACACGCAGGATCAGGTGCGCGACCTCATCCGCGCCTACGGCGAGCTGGGCGAGGAAGGCCTGTGGAAGAATATTGAAATCTTCCTCAAGCGCGTCATCCCGGTTGCCGAGGAATGCGGCGTCGTGATGGCCCTCCATCCGGACGATCCCCCGTACCCGATCTTCGGCCTGCCCCGCGTCATCACCTGCGAGGCCAACCTCGACCGCTACCTGTCGATCGTCGACTCCCCCTCGAATACCCTCTGCCTGTGCACCGGCTCGCTGGGCTGCGCCAAGTTCAACGACATCCCGGCGATGGTCTCGAAGTACGCCAAGATGAACCGCATCGGCTTCATGCACATGCGCAACGTCTTCGTCATGGACGACGGCTCCTTCGAGGAACGCGCCCACCTGTCCGCCTGCGGCAGCCTCGACATGTACGCCATCACCAAGGCGCTGGTCGACGCGGGCTTCGACGGCTACGTCCGTCCCGACCACGGCCGCATGATCTGGGGCGAGACCGGCAAGCCGGGCTACGGCCTGTACGACCGCGCGCTGGGCGCGGCCTACCTCAACGGCCTGTTCGAGGCCTGCGAGAAGGCGAAATAATCATCCTTCGGTTTTTGCAGCCGGCCGGCCTGTGCAGGGAAAACACGGGCCGAATCCCCGGCTTCAAAAATAACGCGCTGACGGCCTTCCCCGTCCGGGAAAGCGGGAGAGGGCCATGCGCAAATGCTCTGATCCAGAGTCCGTGCGGGAACACGGGCTCCAGCCGGGCATACTACTGTATATTGAGAAAACAGATAGGAGGAACCCGATGAAACGCTTCCAAAAAACGCTGGCACTGGCGCTGACCGCCGCGCTGGCGGCGGGCGCGCTGTCCGGCTGCGGCTCGGACGGCGATGATCGGACGATCGTCCGCATCGGCCACAACCAGTCCACGAACCACCCGACGCACATTGCGCTGACCGCCTTCGAGGAGTACGTGGAGAGCAAGCTGGGCGACAAGTACAACGTCGAGGTCTATCCGAGCGAGCTGCTCGGCTCCCAGACCGACATGGTGCAGCTCACCCAGACCGGCGCGATCGACTTCTGCGTCGCGTCCAACTCGATCCTCGAGACCTTCTCGGACAACTACACCCTGTTCAACATGCCCTATCTCTTCGCTTCCAGCGAGGCCTATCACGCCGCGATGGACGACGAATCCATCACCGACCCGATCTTCGAGTCGACCAAGAAGGCCGGCTTCGAGGCCGTCACCTGGATCGACGCGGGCACCCGCAACTTCTACACCGTTTCCAAGCCCATCGAGTCGCCCGCCGACCTCAAGGGTCTGAAGATCCGCGTCCAGCAGTCCCCGACGAACGTTGAGATGATGCGCCGTCTGGGCGGCTCGGCCACCCCGATGGGCTTCGGCGAGGTCTACACCGCCCTCCAGTCCAAGATCATCGACGGCGCGGAGAACAACGAGATGGCTCTGACCGACAACGGCCACGGCGACGTCTGCAAATACTATTCCTACGACATGCACCAGATGATCCCCGACATTCTGATCGGCAACTGCGCCTTTTTGGACAAGATGCCCGCTGAGGACCGCGCGGTCTTCGAGGAGGGCTTTAAGCTGGTCAATCAGGTCGAGCGCGAGGAATGGGTCAGCGCGGTCGAAAACGCCAAGGAAAAGGCGGCCAATGAGCAGGGCGTCCAGTTCTTCTACCCGGACACCAAGCCCTTCCAGGATATCTGCTCGCCCATGCACGAGGCGGTGCTCGAAGCCCACCCCGACCTGCGCCCGATCTATGAGAAGATCCAAGAGAAGAACGCCGAGTATCCCTCGGCCGCGTCCTGAGGAGGTGCCTGACTGATGAAAACCCTTCGTACCGTCCTGACCCGGGCGCTGAACGTTCTGGCAGGCGTCAGCTTCCTGGCTATGGTCATCCTGACCTGCTGGCAGGTCTTCACCCGCTACATCCTGTCCAATCCGTCCTCGTGGTCAGAGGAGCTCGTCTCCTACCTCTTCGCGTGGATGAGCCTGCTGGGCGCCTCTCTCGTCACCGGGGAGCGCGGCCACATGAATATCCCGATCCTCGTCGAGCGCATGAAGCCCGGTATGCAGAAGACCTTCCTCTGCCTGGGCGAGCTGATCGCCTTCCTGTTCTCGGCAATCATTCTGGTCTTCGGCGGCGTGCAGATCACGAATCTGGCCATGGGTCAGATGACCTCGTCCCTCGGCGTGCCGATCGGCGTGTTCTACGTCGTTCTCCCGCTGTGCGGCGTGCTCAACATGATCTACACCGCGCTGAACATCGCGGACATCCTCAAGGGCGAATCGGAAAAGGAGGCGGCATAACATGGCTCTGCAATCGTTATTCATCATTCTCGGCGTGCTGCTTGTCCTGCTGGCCTTCGGCGTGCCCATCGCATATTCCATCGGCATTGCGTCCCTGACCGCCATTCTGCAGACCGTCCCGCTCGACGTCGCGGTCGTCACGGCGGCGCAGCGCACCTTCGTCGGCATGAGCAAGTTCAGCCTGACGGCCATCCCCTTCTTCATTCTGGCGGGCAACCTGATGAATCAGGGCGGTATCGCCAAGCGTCTGGTCGATTTTGTTATGGCCATTCTGGGCAAGCTGCCCGGTGCGCTGCTCGTCACCAACGCGGGCGCGAACGCGCTGTTCGGCGCGATCTCTGGCTCGGCCTCGGCGGCGGCCGCGGCGGTCGGCAGCATGGTCAAGCCGGGTCAGGAGGAGCAGGGCTATGATCCCGCCCTCTGCGCCGCGACGAACGGCGCTTCCGCCCCGTCCGGCCTGCTGATCCCGCCCTCCAACGCGCTCATCACCTACTCGCTGGCCTCGGGCGGCACCTCGGTCGCCGCGCTCTTCCTCGCCGGCTATGTCCCCGGCCTGCTGTGGGCGCTGTGCTGCATCATCGTCGGCATCGTGCTGGCCAAGAAGAAGGGCTACAAGGGCACCCCGGGCAAGTTTGACTGGAAGAACCTCGGCGTCTGCACCCTCAAGGCGCTGCCCGCCCTGTCCCTGATCGTCGTCGTCATCGGCGGCATCGTCGCGGGTGTCTTCACCGCCACCGAAGGCTCGGCCATCGCGGTCGTCTACGCGTTGATCCTCGGCATCTGCTACCGCAACATCACGGTCAAGTCCTTCTGGAACATCGTGGTCGAGAGCGCCAAGATGAGCGGCATGGTCGTCTTCCTGATCGGCGTATCCAACATTCTGGGCTGGGTCATGGCGTTCACCCAGATCCCGCAGGCGGTCTCCGCCGCCCTGCTCGGCCTGACCTCCAACCCGATCATCATTCTGCTGATCATGAACGTCATCCTGCTGATTGCGGGCACCTTCATGGACGTCACCCCGGCCATCCTGATCTTCACCCCCCTCTTCCTGCCCATCGTCAAGACCTTCGGCATGAGCCCGATCCAGTTCGGTCTGATCCTGGTCTACAACCTGTGCATCGGCAACATCACCCCGCCGGTCGGCAACACCCTGTTCGTCGCGATCAAGGTCGGGCGCACCTCGCTCGCCAAGACCATGCCCTACATGATCTGGTACTACGTCGCGATCCTGCTCGGCCTGCTGCTCGTCACCTATATCCCCGCAATCAGTCTGGGTCTGCCCATGCTGGCCGGTCTGGCCTGATCCTCCCAAGCGTTTCCAAAAAAGAACCTTCGTCAAGAACTTTGAAAGGAACGATCTCCTATGAAAATGAACCTTGCTTCCCTGTCCTCTGCCGACTGGGCTGCCCTAGGCGTCACCCTGCCGCAGTTCGACGTTTCCAAAATGCGTGAAGCGACCGCCAAGGCGCCCGTCTGGATCCACTTCGGCGCGGGCAACATCTTCCGCGGCTTCATCGCCCGCCTGCAGCAGAAGCTGCTGAACGACGGTCTGGCCGAGGCCGGCATCATCGCCTCGGACACCTTCGATTATGACATCATCGACAAGATCTACAAGCCCTACGACGAGCTGACCATGATGGTCGGCCTCAAGCCGGACGGCTCGACCGAGCGCGAGATCGTCGCTTCGATCGCGGACAGCGTCAAGGCCGACACCTCTGACCCGGCGGAGATCGCCAAGCTGCGCGCGGCCTTCGTCAACCCCTCCCTGCAGATCGTTTCCTTCACGATCACCGAAAAGGGCTACGCCCTGCGCAATATGGCAGGCGACCTCTTCCCGGTCGTTCAGAACGACATGCAGAACGGCCCGGCGCACGCGGGTCACGCCATGAGCATGGTCGCTTCTCTGATGCTCGACCGCTACAACGCGGGCGCGTATCCGATCGCGCTGACCTCGATGGACAACTGCTCGCACAACGGCGAGAAGCTCCGTTCCGCGGTCATGGAGATCGTCCACGCATGGCACGCAAACGGCTTCGTCGACGACGGCTTCGTCGCCTACATGGACGATGAGTCCCGCGTCGCCTTCCCGTGGAGCATGATCGACAAGATCACCCCGCGCCCGGCCAAGGTCGTGGAGGACGCACTGGCGGCCGACGGCATCGAGGACATGGCGCCGATCGTCACCGGCAAGGGCACCTTCATCGCGCCCTTCGTCAACGCCGAGATCCCGCAGTATCTGGTCGTTGAGGACAACTTCCCGAACGGCCGTCCGGCGCTCGAGAAGGCCGGCGTTTACATGACCGACCGCGACACGGTCAACCAGACCGAGCGCATGAAGGTCACCACCTGCTTAAACCCGCTGCACACCGCGCTGGCGGTCTACGGCTGCCTGCTGGGCTACACCAGCATCGCCGCCGAGATGCAGGACGCCGAGCTGAAGGGTCTGGTCGAGCGCATCGGCTACGACGAGGGTATGCCGGTCGTCACCGACCCGGGCATCCTCTCCCCGGCCAAGTTCATCGACGAGGTCATCGGCCAGCGCTTCCCGAACCCGTTCATTCCGGACACCCCGCAGCGCATCGCGACCGATACCTCCCAAAAGATCCCGATCCGCTTCGGTGAGACCATCAAGTCCTACATCGCTTCCGAGACCCTGAACGTCACCGACCTGACCTTCATCCCGCTGGCCATCGCAGGCTGGCTGCGCTACCTGCTGGGCGTGGACGACAAGGGCGAGGCCATGGAGGTCTCGGCCGACCCGATGCTCGCCGCCCTGCAGGAGCAGCTCTCCGGCATCGAGCTGGGCAAGCCCGAGACGGTCGAGGGCAAGCTCAGCGGCATCCTGTCCAACCCGGCGGTCTTCGCGTCCGATCTGGTGAAAGCCGGTCTGGCGACCAAGATCGAGGGCATGGTCAAGGAGCTTGTCGCAGGCCCGGGCGCTGTCCGCGCAACCCTGCAGAAGTATCTGGCGAAGTAAGCCCTTCGTTTGCAAGGCAAACAAAAATGCACCCTTCGGGGTGCATTTTTTTGCGTTTTAATAAAGCGGCAGATCGCCCGTAATCGGGTCGACCCTGTCCGCCGTCTGCGGCTCGAGCGCGAGACAGGTGTAGGTCGGCTGACCGTGGAACTCGGTCATGCCCGCGTCGCAGATCAGCGCGGACAGGATGCCCGCTTCCTTGGCCTTCCGGTCGATCTCGAGCAGTGCTTCCTCCGAATCGACATAGACGCAGATTTTGGCAACGCCCTTTTCAAACCAGTCGCTCAACGGGGTGGCGGGCGCGTCGGACGGGACAAGCCCGACCCAGTCGCCCTGCGTGCGGATCTGGGAGAGCCTGTCCTCCCGCTCGAGCGCCATCAGGGTGACGGTCACACAGGCGTGACCCGCCTGCGCGGCGATCTTACCCTTGCGCATCTTGAGGTCGCGGCGCATCACGATCATTTGCTTGGCTGTATACATGGTCATTCCTCCGTTTTTGATGGTTGCCCGGCCGCGATGCAGGCCGGAATGCCGCGCCCGCACCGCCCGGCCTTGTACGCCGAACCCCCGGGCACGCTCCCATCTTCCACAAAACTCCTTCTATTTTACCAAACCCACACGCACAGCGCAAGACAAAGGGTCGCCCATCCGGACTCCTCCCATCCGCAAAAATAACCTTTTATGATATGCAAAAAGCAGGCGCAAATACGTCTGCTTTTTCATTTCTCTTCTGTTTACAGCAGCTTGAGCAGGGCGTCGATGTCCTCGGGTTTGGTGGCCCAGGAGGTGACGAAGCGGACGACGTCATGCGTCTCGTCCCAGCGGGCGAATTCCTCGAACGCGACGTCGACGGTCAGATCGAAGATCTTGTCCTTATTGAGCACCGCGAACACCTGATTGGAGGGCGAATCATAGGCCAGCTCGATCTCCTTGGCGCGCAGACCCTGGGTCAGGCGCTGCGCCATCGCGTTGGCGTGGCGGCCGAGCGTAAAGTACAGGTCGCCCAGCAGCAGACCCTCGAACTGCATCCCGAGCAGCCAGCCCTTGGCCAGCATGCCGCCCCGGTTCTTGATCATATAGCGGAAATGGGGTTTGAGCGCGTCGTTGACCAGCACGAGCGCCTCACCGAACAGCGCGCCGTTCTTGGTGCCGCCGATGTAGAACGCGTCGCACAGGCGGGGCAGGTCGGCCGGGAGCAGGTCGCAGCCGGGCGCGGTCAGACCGCTGGCCAGACGGGCGCCGTCCAGATAGAGCAGCAGGCCGAGATCGTCGCAGGCGGCGCGCAGGGCGGTCAGCTCGGCGCGGGTGTAGACCGTACCCACCTCGGTCGACTGGGACACGTAGACCAGACGGGGGCGCACCATATGCTCGTCCGGATGGTCGCGCACGACCAGACGGACGGCCTCGGGCGTGACCTTGCCGTCTTCCGCAGGCACGGTCAGCACCTTGTGGCCGGTGCCCTCGATCGCGCCGGTCTCATGGGTGTTGACGTGACCGGTCCCAGCGCAGATGACCGCCTCAAAGGGGCGCAGCGCCGAGGCGATGAAGGTCATATTGGTCTGGGTGCCGCCGACCAGAAAGTGCACGTCCGCACCCGGGCAGCTAAACCGCTCGCGGATCATATCGGCCGCGTGCTTGCAGTGGTCGTCCTTGCCATAGCCGATCTCGGGGATCAGGTTGTTTTCCTGCATGGCCGCGAGGATACTCGGATGGGCGCCCTCGCTGTAATCATTTCTAAAATTCAGCATCTTCTTCTGTCTCTCCATTCATTTTTTCTGTCTTTTCCCACAATTCCCACGGGGCGGTCACGCCGAACGCGCGGAAATTCATGCGCGCTTCATATAAGCTCAGGCCGTGGTTCTGTGCGCTCGGCTCCCATTCGTCTGCGAGCAAGCCGTCCTCCGCCCAGCCGCAGACCGGGCAGACTGTCCCCGGAACGCTGCCTTCCGGAACGGTCTCCGCACCGCAGCACAGACAGGGCGTAAGCGGCAAGCCGGTCACAGGGTCGCACGGCGGATCGTCGGACGCGTCCGGCTCCCAGACCGCGTCGAAGTCTGGCCGGTCATAGGGGGCGGGCGGCCGTTCTTCCGTTTCCTCGGCGTCGCCGTAAAACCCGGCCATGCCGGGCCAAAACGGCTCGTCCTCTCGGTCAGTCAAGCTCGATCACCACCGGGCAGTGATCCGAGCCGAACACGTCGGTCAGGATGCGCGCGTCCTTGACGCGCGGCATCAGGCGCTCGGACACCAGAAAATAGTCGATGCGCCAGCCCGCATTCTTCTCGCGCGCCTTGAAGCGGTAGCTCCACCACGAATACACGCCCTCGAGGTCGGGATAAAACGCGCGGAAGGTATCCACAAAGCCCGCGCCCAGCAGCTCGGTCATCTTGGCGCGTTCCTCGTCGGTGAAGCCCGCGTTTTTGCGGTTGGTCTTGGGGTTTTTGAGGTCAATCTCCTGGTGCGCGACGTTCATGTCGCCGCAGATGATGACCGGCTTTGCTTCGTCCAGCTTTTTGACATAGGCGCGGAAATCGTCCTCCCACTGCATCCGGTAGTCCAGCCGCTTGAGGCCGTCCTGCGAATTGGGCACATAGACCGTGACGAGATAAAAGTCGTCGTATTCCGCCGTGATGACCCGACCCTCGTGGTCGTGCAGGTCAACGCCCAGATTGTAGGTGACAGCGCGCGGTTCGGTCTTGGAAAAGAGCGCGGTGCCCGAATAGCCCTTCTTCTCGGCCGAGCACCAGTATTCATGATAGCCCTCGACCTGCGGCGCCTGTTCGGGCTGGAGCTTGGTCTCCTGCAGGCACATCATATCGGGCTGTTCAGCCGCGAGGAACTCAAAAAAGCCCTTGCCCACGCAGGCGCGCAGGCCGTTGACATTCCACGAGATCAGTTTCATATCAGAACTCCTTTCGGACAGATCACTTCAAAATTCCGCTGGCCTCGATGCGGCGGACGGCCTCCTCCATGCGCGCGGGCGGAACGACGAGCGCGAAGCGGACGTAGCCCTCGCCCTGCGGGCCGAAGCTCAGGCCGGGCACGCAGATAACGCCGGTCTTGTCCATCAGCTCGAGCACAAATTCGGCCGAGGAGGTAAACTTTTCCGGGATCTTCGCCCAGACGAACATGGTGCCTTCGCAGTCGGGCACGTCCCAGCCGATGCGGCGCAGGCCGCCGCACAGCGCGTCGCGGCGGGCCTGATAGCCCATGCGGTTGCGCTCGACGATCTCCTGCGGGCCGTTCAGCGCGGCGACCGCGCCGGCCTGATTGGGATAGAACATACCGTAATCGATCTGGGAGCGGAAGGCGCGGAAGCGCGCCATCAGGTCGCGGTTGCCGACCGCGAAGGACACGCGCATACCGGTCAGATTGTAGGTCTTGGAGAGCGAGTTGAACTCGATGCCGACGTCCATCGCGCCGGGCACGGAGAGGAAGGAAATGCCCTTCTTGCCGTCCATGACGAGGTCGGAATAGGCATTGTCGTGCAGAATGATGAGGTCGTGCTTCTTGGCGAACGCGACAAGCGCGACGTAGAAATCATAATCCGCGACCGCCGTCGTCGGATTATTCGGATAGGAGACGACCATGAGCTTGGCGCGGTCAGCGACCTCGTCCGGGATATCAGCGAAATCGAGAATCCAGCCCTTTTCGGCGTAGAGCGGATACAGGCCGATCTGCGCGCCGGTCATCATCGGGCCGAAGGAGAAGATCGGATAGCCCGGGTCGGGCGCAAGCACGAGATCGCCCGCGCCGACGAAGGGGAACGCGATGTGGGCGATGCCCTCCTGCGAGCCGAGCACCGACTGGATCTGGTCGGGCGCGAGGTGCACGCCGTAGCGGCGGTCGTACCAGTTCTGCACCGCGCCGATGAGCGCCGGAGTGTCGGCCATGGAATACTTGTAGTTTTCAGGCTGCATGGCGGCGTCCGCCACGGCCTGCATGACGTGCGCGTCGGGCTGGAAATCGGGCGTGCCGATCGAAAGATTGATGACGTCGACGCCGCGCGCGGCCAGCTCGCGCTTTTTCTCGTCGAGCTGGTTGAAAATATTGGATTCGGTGTCCTCACCGAGCTGAATGAAACGCATGGTTTTTTTCACACTTCCTTGAATTACAGTTACAGTCTAAGCAACATTATAATATACTCTGCGTGAAAACGCCACGGCTGAAACAACATTTTTCGGAAAAAATCCGCACATACACGCAAAAAAGCAGCCCGCAGGCTGCTTTTATTTCGGTTGCTTTATCGCAGATGCTTTTTGCCGGTCAGGCTGTCGGTGCGCACGCGCAGAACGGTCGTGCGGTTAAAGAGGTTTTCCTCGAAGCCCGCGCAGGTCTTGCCCGTCATGTGCTCCATCAGGTATTGCAGGCCGAATTCCTTCTCGGCGTCGGTCGTGACGATCTCGCAATTGCCCGTGCCCATGATAGACGCATATTCGTAGGTACAGCCGCAGGCGGTCGTTCCCTCGACCAGCGCATGGCGGCAGTCCATTTCAAACGCGACGCGCGGATTGCGGCGCAGCAAATCCAGCTTGTGCCCCTCCTCCGCGCAGTGCAGATACAGCACCGGCCGGTTGCTCTTCCAGCCGAAGCCAAAGTTCATCGGCACGATATAGGGCGTGCCGTCCTCACCGTTCATCGCCAGACGCAGGACCTTGCATTCCTGCATGATCGCGCGGATCTCGTCGGCGTCGGTGATTTCCCGATCGTTTCTTCTCATGTTGCTTGCCGGTGTCTCCAAAATCTCCTGGGGTATCCCTTTGAAAAAAATCAGGTGTTGTGATCCGATACGTGGAACTGCTTCAGATTGCCGATCTTGGCCGCTCGCTTGTCCATTTCGTCACAGACGTCCGCGAGGCTCACGCCGCACGCGTTCATCATGACCATCATGTGATAGAACACGTCGTTGATCTCGCCGACCAGCTCGTCCTTGTCGCCGTTCTTGGCGGCGATAATAGTCTCGGCGCACTCCTCGCCCACCTTTTTGAGGATCTTGTCCAGACCCTTTTCAAACAGGTAGCAGGTGTAGGAGCCTTCCATCGGCTCGGCGCGCCGCTGTGCGATCACAGCTTCCATCGCTTCAAATGCGTTCATTCCTGTTCCTCCTTTCCGCTTTTTTCCCAAAGCGTGGTGAAAAAGCAGGTGCGGTGCCCGGTGTGGCAGACCGGCCCCTTGGGCACGCCCAGATAAATGAGGGTATCGTCGTCACAATCGGACAGGATCTTGGAAACAAAGATGAAATTACCCGAGGTCTCGCCCTTGTTCCAGAGCTTCTGCCGCGAGCGGGAGAAGAACCACGCCGTGCCGCTCTCCATCGTCCGCCGCAGAGCTTCCTCGTTTGCGTAGCCCAGCATGAGCACCTCGCCATTGCGCTCGTCCTGACAAATGACCGGGATCAGGTCGCCTTTGGCAAAAAATCGTTTCAAATCCATATCCATGTTCCGTCTTCACCAAACTTTCGTATGTTCCGCGCCCAACGGGCGCATATTGATATGATACACCAAGAAACAGGTCGAAGCAATGCTTTTAAGCGATGCACTGTAAAATTTTTCGGTTACCGGCGCACCGGGATGTTGTGAGACGCCAGATGTTCCTTGACCTGTGCGATGGTCAGCTCGCCGTAGTGGAAGAGCGAAGCGGCGAGCGCCGCGTCCGCGCCCGTGCGCTCAAACACCTCGGAAAAGTGGTCGAGCGAACCGCAGCCGCCCGAGGCGATGACCGGGATGGGCGCGACCCGGCAGACTGCGTCGGTCAGCTCGAGATCAAAGCCCGATTTCGTGCCGTCCTTGTCCATCGAGGTCAGCAGAATTTCGCCCGCGCCGCGCTCGTAGGCCTCCTTCGCCCAGGCGACCGCGTCAATGCCGGTCGGCGTGCGGCCGCCCGCCACATACACCTCAAAGCCGCTCTCGGTCACGCCGGTGCGGCGCGCGTCGATCGCGACAACGACGCACTGACTGCCGTAGCGCTCGGCCGCCGCGTTCAGCAGGTCGGGGTTGCGCACAGCGGAAGAATTGACCGAAATCTTATCCGCGCCCGCGCGCAGAATCTCCTTGAAATCCTCGACCGTGCGGATGCCGCCGCCCACGGTGACCGGGACGAAGACCTCCCGGCAGGTGCGGCGCACCACGTCCGCGATGGTCGCGCGGTCGTCACTCGTCGCGGTGATGTCCAGAAAGACGATCTCGTCCGCGCCCTGCGCCGAGTAGAACTTGGCCAGCTCGAC
Source organism: Butyricicoccus pullicaecorum (assembly GCA_021531865.1). Taxonomy (GTDB): domain Bacteria; phylum Bacillota; class Clostridia; order Oscillospirales; family Butyricicoccaceae; genus Butyricicoccus. Next base: position 35,812 of record JAFBIW010000001.1, read on the forward strand.
CGGGTCGCCCGCGTCGCGCAGGCCGACGAAGTTAACGCCCTTGACCACCCGGCCGTCCTTGACGTCCAGACAGGGAATGATTCGTTTCGCCAGCATCAGCCCTTCGCCTCCTCGATCGCGCGCTTGAGATCGAGCGCACCGGTGTAGACCGCCTTGCCCGCGATGGCCTCGTCAACGCCCGCGTCGCGCAGACGCGCGATGTCGGACAGGGTCGAAACGCCGCCCGAGGCGACGATGCCGCAGGAGACCGCGTTCCGCAGCGCGGCAAGCTGGTCGAAATTCGGGCCTTCCAGCATACCGTCCTTGTCAATGTCGGTGAAAATAATGGTTTTGACGCCGTAGGACTCCATTTTCTGCGCGAAGGCGAGGTACTCCTCGCCCGAGTCCTTGAGCCAGCCCTCGGTGCGGACGGTGCCGCCGCGCGCGTCGATGCCGACCGCGATCCTGTCGCCGTACTGCGCGACCGCTTCGCGCACAAATTCAGGGTGCTTGACCGCCGCCGAGCCGATGATGACACGGGAAACGCCCAGCGCGAGCACGGCTTCGACGTCGGCCATCGTGCGGATGCCGCCGCCCAGCTCGACCGCCGCGCCGGTCTCGGTGATGACCCGGCGGACGACGTCATAATTGGCGTGGCTGCCGTCCTTCGCGCCGTCCAGATCGACCATGTGGATCAGCTCCGCGCCCGCCGCGAGGAAGCCGCGCGCGGTCTCGACCGCGTCCTCGGCCACCTTATGTGCGGTGCCGTAATCTCCTTTTTTCAAGCGGACGCACTGGCCGTCCTTCAGGTCAATTGCAGGCAATACTCTCATGCGCCCACCTCCGTCAGTTTCGCAAAGTTTTTCAGAATGTTCAGGCCGACCGGGCCGCTCTTTTCCGGATGGAACTGGCAGCCGAAGACCGTGCCGCGCGCAACCATCGCGGGCACTTCGACGCCGTAGTCGGTCACACAGGCCAGATCGGCGCGATCCGCCGGGCACGCCATGAAGCTGTGCACGAAGTACACCGCGTCGCCCTCGGCGAGCCCCTTCGTCAGCGCGTTCGGGTGGAGGACGGACAGGCCGTTCCAGCCGATCTGGGGCAGCTTGAGCGTGGTCGGAATGCGCTCGATCCGACCGGGCAGCAGGCCCAGACCCTTGCAGGGGCGCACCTCGTCCGATTCCTCGAACAGCATCTGCATCCCCAGACAAATGCCGAGGAAGGGCTTTTCCGCCGCCGCGCGCAGCACCGCGTCATACAGACCGGAGGCGTGCAGCGCATCCATTGCGTCCGGGAACGCGCCCACACCGGGCAGGATCACACCGGACGCCGCTTCGATCGCGTCCGGCGTGGACGCGATCCGGTTTTCATACCCCAGGAAATCGAGCGAGTTGTGCACGCTCATCAGGTTTCCCGCGCCATAATCTACAATCGCAATATAACTCATACTTTACCTCTTATTATGGCGCCCGTTTCTGCGCCTCTGCCCGCGGAAAATGCTTTCCTGTCTCGGGCTTGTCCTTTTCCGGCCTTTTGCTAATACCGCAAAAGACCGCTGACCGGTGAAAAATCTGCCACCGGCAGGTTTTTCAAGCGGTCACCCCGCGCCATAATCTACAATCGCAATATAACTCATATATCAGATATCCTCAAAGGTCAAATTCCTTCAAAATGGCGTCCAAAACGCCGTCCGCACCGGTCAGGAAGTCTTCCAGCAGTCCGACCGCGCGCTCAGCGCTGTGCTGCTTCTGCATCCCTTCCTTGGCGAAGGCGCGGACGGTCACCTCGGTCTTGCCGCCCGATTCGCCGAAACGCACGAGCATGACGGTCGGGTTCAGGTCGTCCGCGTGCTCACCGATCATGGCGGCAAGCTGAGCATGCTCACCCAGCGTGGACGGGTCGAGCAGGCGTCCGTTTCTCAGGAAGAAGCTGCGCACATTTTTCTGAGCATGCTCAGCCGGCACGTCCAGCCGGATGCGCTTCTCCGCGCCGTAGGTCTGCATCAGAAACGCGCCCGTGAGCGATTTGTCCAAAAGCTGTTCCACGCCAATACCCGGCGACCGCTTCCCCAGCATTTACAGCACTCCTTTCGCGCTGAGCACCTCGCCGCCGGTCTCCCGGACGGCCTCGCGCAGCGCACGCGCCAGCGCCTTGTAGAGCGCCTCGGTGATGTGGTGGGCGTTGTCGCCGTACATCGACTTCAAATGCAGGGTGATGCCCGCGTGGGTGGCGAAGGCCCGCATGAACTCGACCGTCAGGCAGGTGTCATACTGGCCGCACATCGCCTGCGGCATGGGCGCGTCGAACACCAGATAGGGCCGACCCGAGATATCGAGGGCGCAGAAGCCGAGCGCCTCGTCCATCGGCACATAGGCCGAACCGAAGCGCGCGATGCCCGCGCGGTCGCCCAGAATCCGCGCGACCGCCTGCCCGAGCACGATGCCCACGTCCTCGACCGTGTGGTGACCGTCAACTTGAAGGTCGCCCTTGCAGTTTAAAATCAGGCCAAAGCCGCCGTGCACGGCGAAGCTGTTGAGCATATGGTCAAAGAAGCCGATGCCGGTCTCGATCTTGCGCTCGCCGCCGTCGAGATTGAGGTACAGGGCGATCTGCGTTTCCTTGGTCTCGCGGCAGATCGTGGCCTGCCGGATGGTGGTCTCCCCTCTCATGCCTTGTCCTCCTTCGGTTCCGCGAAGCGCACCACAACCGAATTGGCGTGCGCGTCCAGCTTTTCACACTTTGCCAGCGCAATGATGTCGTCCGACAGCTTGCCCAGCTCCTCGCGCGAATACTCGATGACCGAGGTCTTCTTGAGGAAGGTGTCGGTCGAAAGGGGCGAGAAGAAGCGGGCCGTGCCCGAGGTCGGCAGGACGTGGCAGGGGCCTGCCATGTAGTCGCCCAGCGGTTCGGGCGAGTACGAGCCGAGGAAGATCGCGCCCGCGTTCGTCAGGTAGGGCAGCAGCTCGCGCGGCGCTTCGGTCACGACCTCGAGGTGCTCGGGCGCAACCACGTTCGCCATCGCGCAGGCGTCCTTCAGGTCTTCAAAGACGACCGCGCAGCCATAGCCCGCGACCGACTCCTTGATGATGTCCCAACGGGGCAGCTCACGCGCCATGCGCTCCATCTCGCACGAAATGGCCTGTGCCTGCGGCATCGAATCGGTCAGCAGAACGGCCGAGGCCAGCTTGTCGTGCTCGGCCTGCGAGAGCAGGTCGGCGGCGACGTAGGTCGGGTTGGCCGTGTGGTCGGCGATGACCAGCACCTCGGACGGCCCCGCGATCATGTCGATATCGACCGTGCCGAAGGCCAGCTTCTTGGCCGCGGCGACGAAGGCGTTGCCCGGGCCGACGATCTTGTCGACCTGCGGGATGAAGCCCGCGCCGTAGGTCAGGGCGGCGATGGCCTGCGTGCCGCCGATCGCGATGACGCGGTCAACACCCGCGATTTTCGCGGCGGTCAGCACCGCGTTCGACAGGTTTTCGGTCGGCGGGGTGACCATAATGAGTTCCCTAACGCCCGCGACCTTGGCCGGAATGGCGTTCATGAGCACCGAGGACGGATAGGCCGCCGTGCCGCCCGGCACGTACAGGCCGACCCGGTGCAGGCCGCGCACGGTCTGACCGAGCACCGCGCCCGGCGCACGCTGGTATTCCCAGGTGCGCACGAGCATCTTTTCGTGATAATCGCGGATGTTCTCCGCCGCCCGCTCGAGCGCGGCGCGCAGGGTCGGGTCACAGGCCGCGTAGGCCTCGTCCAGCACCGACTGCGCGATCTCGTAGGGCTTGACGCCGTCAAACTTGACCGCGTATTCCTCGACGGCCTCCATGCCGCGCATGCGCACGTCGTCCATGACGCCGCGCACGATGGTCTCAATATCGGCACGCGCCGCACTGGCACGCGCCTTCATCTCGGCGATGACGCGGTTTTCGGCCGCGCCGTCGGCGATGACAGTCTTTAAAAACATATTATGATTCCTCCAAACCGCTTTCCAGATCGGAAATGACCTGCTGGATGGCCGCCTTTTTCATCTTGGCGGACGCAAGGTTGACGATGACGCGGGCCGAAATGGGTGCAACGTCCTCAACGACCTCGAGGCCGTTCTCGCGCAGGGTCGAGCCGGTCTCGACGATATCGACGATCGCGTCGGCCAGCTCGAGCAGGGGCGCCAGCTCGACCGAGCCTTCGATCTTGATGGTCTCGACGTCCATATTTTTCTTGGCAAAGAAGGCCTTGGTGACCGCCGGGTACTTGGTCGCGATGACCGGCGTGCGGTAGCCGCCGTAAACGTCCTTGCCCTTCTTGGTCGCGACGGCGAAGCGGCACTTGCCGAAGCCGAGGTCGACCATTTCATAGAACGAGCCGCCCTTCTCCATGATCGTGTCCTTGCCGACGACGCCCATGTCGCACACGCCGTGCTCGACGTAGGTGATGACGTCGGCGGCCTTGGCCAGCACGACCTCAATATTGGAGTCGGGCAGGCTGAAGATCAGCTTGCGGGAGGGGTTTTCCAGCTCAGTGGTATCATAGCCCGCCGCCTTGAGCAGGGCGAGGGTCTTCTTTTCCAGACGGCCCTTGGTCAGCGCGATGCGGATCGTGCCGTGACGGACGGTCGCGGCCTCGGTGTCCGCGCCGTTCATGGCCTCAGCCACGCTCTCCACGTCGATGCCGAAGCCGGCGGCGGGCAGATCCTTGCCGAAGTTGGCGCACAGCGCGTTGTACCGGCCGCCCGAGAGGATGGCCGCGCCCGCGCCGCCCAGATAGCCGCGGAACATGATGCCGGTGTAGTAGTCCATCTCGTGCACGAGACCGAGGTCGATCATGACCGATTCGCCGTAGCCCGCCTCGGTCAGCGCAGCGAAAACCCGGCGCAGGTAGGCGACCGCGCCCAGCACGCGGACGTTGCCGGTCAGCTTTTCGACCGCGTCGAGCACCTCTGCCCCGCCGAAGAGCTGGGGCATGGCGCGCAGAGCGCGGGAGGCCGGCTTGTCCTGATAGGGTGCGAGCGCATCGCCCAGCGCAGCAAAGGACTTGTTCTCAATCAGGCGGCGGATGGACTCGGCGGTCGGGCGGTCAACGCCCAGCTCGTCGATGAGCGCCTTGTAGATCTCAGCGTGCCCCAGCTCGATGCGGAAGCGCTTCGCGCCGGTCTTGTCCAGCGCCTGAAAGGCGGCGGAGAGGATGTCCAGATCGGCCTCGGGGCCGTCCGCGCCGATCAGCTCGGCGCCGATCTGCAAAAACTCGCTCTTGTGGCCGTGGTCGCCCGAAACCGAGCGGAAGACCTTCTGGCTGTAGTAGAGGCGCACGGGCAGAGCCGCGCCGTCCAGACGGGTAGCCGCGACGCGGGCGATCGGGGTGGTATTGTCCGGACGGACAACGCAGATGCGGCCCGAGCGGTCGACAATTTTGAGCATATTCTCCTGATCGAGGGCGGGGTTCGCCTGCGCGAACACATCATAAAACTCGACCGAAGGGGTGATGATCTCGCTGTAGCCGCGCGCCTCGAGCGCGTCGCGGATCTGGTTTTCGGTGGTACGGAGGGCCTTGGCGGACTGGAACAGCAGGTCGCGCGTGCCCTCGGGCGTAGAGATCTGGAAACGGTTCATCATAATACGGAATTCTCCTCAAATGTTTTATCGCGTTAAAATATTAACACGAGAAACTAATCCTGTCAAGGATAAAAACGGGATGCGCACGGATTTCACCCAATTTTTTGCACTGTTTTTACGCAAACAAGCTGATCTGGGTGGATTTCGGCATCCCGCTCAGCGCGCCAATCTGGTCGAGCAGGTCGATGACCGCCTTGGACACCTTGGGACAGCGCACCGAAAGCTCCTCCGCCGAGAGGAAGCGGCCGTTTTTGCGTTCCTCGACGATGTTCTGCGCGGCCTGCTCGCCGATGCCCGGCATGGCGGTGAAGGGCGGGATCAGCCCGCCGTCGGTCACGATGAAATTCACCGCGTCCGATTCGTAAATATCCATCGGCTTGAACGTAAAGCCGCGCTTATAAAACTCGTGGACGACCTCGAGCGTGGTCTCCATGTCCTTTTCGGCGGCCGAGATGGTCTTGTCGGCCTCCTTGCGGCGCAGCTCGGCGAATTTTTCCAGCACGACCTTGTCGCCTTTGATCATGCAGGCGGCGTCAAAGCCCTTGGCGCGGATCGAAAAATAGGCCGAATAGAAGGCCAGCGGCTTGTGTACCTTGAACCACGCGATGCGGAAGGCCATCATAACATAGGCAACCGCGTGCGCCTTGGGGAACATGTACTTGATCTTCTTGCAGGAGTCGATGTACCAGTCGGGCACGTTCTGCGCCCGCATGGCCTCCTCCATCTCGGGCTTTAAGCCCTTGCCCTTTCGGACGGATTCCATCGTCTGGAAGGCCAGCTTGGGCTGAACACCCTTGCCGATCAGGTAGTTCATGATATCGTCGCGGCAGCAGATGCACTCGTTCAGCGGGATGCCCTGCGCGACCAGATCGGCCGCGTTGCCCAGCCAGACGTCGGTGCCGTGGGACAGACCCGAGATACAGAGCAGATCGTCGAAGGTGGTCGGATGGGTGTCCTTGACCATGCCGCGCACGAACTTGGTGCCAAACTCGGGCACAGCCACGCAGCCCAGATCGCCCAGAATGGGGTCGGGCGTGTCGTCGACGTAGTGCAGGGCTTCGTTCGAGGTGAACAGGCTCATGACCTCGGGATCGTCGAGCGGGATATCCTGCGCATTGACGCCGGTCAAGTCCTCCAAATGGCGGATGATTGTCGGGTCATCATGACCCAGCTCGTCGAGCTTCAGGAGGTTCGCGTCAATGGAATGGTACTCGAAATGGGTGGTGATGATATCGGAATCGGGGTCGTCGGCCGGGTGCTGCACCGGGCAGAAGTCGTAAATTTCGACCTCCTTGGGCACAACGACGATGCCGCCCGGATGCTGGCCGGTCGTGCGGCGGATGCCGGTGCAGCCTGCCGCCAGACGGTTTTCCTCGGCGCGGGAGCACTCGATGCCCCGTTCCTCCATGTATTTTTTGACGTAGCCGTAGGCCGTCTTTTCAGCGACCGTCGCGATCGTGCCCGCGCGGAAGACATGGTCGTGGCCGAACAGCTCGCCGGTGTATTTGTGGATGCGGGGCTGATATTCGCCCGAAAAGTTGAGGTCGATATCGGGCACCTTGTCGCCGTTGAAGCCCAGAAAGGTCTCGAATGGGATCGAAAAGCCCTCTTTTTTGAGCTTCGCGCCGCATTTTGGGCAGACCTTATCGGGCAGGCAGACGCCGCAGCCCACGCCCTCGTTCTCGTGCAGTTCAAAATACTTGCACGCGGGGCAGAGATAATGGGGCGCGAGCGAGTTGACCTCGGTGATGTCGGACATGAACGCGACGAGGGACGAGCCGACCGAGCCGCGCGAGCCGACCAGATAGCCGTCCTCAAGAGACTTGGCGACCAGCTTCTGCGCGATCATGTACATGACGTCGTAGCCGTTGCCGATGATGGATTTCAGCTCGCGGTCGAGCCGGGCCTGCACGATCTCGGGCAGCGGGTCGCCGTACATGCGCTTGGCCTTCTCGCGGCACATGGTCTCCAGCTCCTCGGCCGAGCCTTCGATCTTGGGCGGGTAGTTTTCGCGCGGGATGGGGCGCACCGGTTCGAGCGAATCGGCGATTTTTTTGGGGTTGGTGATGACGACCTCGTATGCCCGGTCGGCGCCCAGATAGGAAAATTCCTCCAGCATTTCCTCGGTCGTTTTGAGGTAGAGCGGCGCCTGCTTGTCGGCGTCCGAGAAGCCCTGCCCCGCCATCAGGATACGGCGGTAGGCCTCGTCCTCGGGGTCGAGAAAGTGCACATCGCCGGTCGCGCAGCAGGGCTTGCCCAGCGCGTCGGCCAGCTTGAGGACGGTGCGGTTGAAGTCGCGGAGCTGTTCCTCGTCCGCCGCCAGCCCCTTTTCGAGCATGAAGCGGTTGTTGCCGATCGGCTGGATTTCGAGGTAGTCATAAAATTCCGCGATACGCTTGAGTTCCTCGAAGGGCTTGTCGGCCACAATGGCCTGAAACAGCTCGCCCGCCTCGCAGGCCGAGCCGAAGACCAGACCCTCGCGGTGCTTGATGAGCTCGGAGCGCGGCATGAGCGGTTTTTTATAAAAATGATCCAAAAAGCTGTAGGAAATCAGCTTATAGAGGTTTTTCAGACCAATTTGGTTCTGTACCAGAATGATAAAATGGTAGCGCGGCAGGTTTTTCAGACCGCCCTCCTTGGCGCGCAGACCGGCCAAAAGCGGATTGATGTCCGAGATGCGCCGGGCGCGCTGCTCGACCTTCAGCTTGTCCACCAGCTTGATCCAGATGCGCGCCAGCACGGCGGCATCCTCGCTCGCGCGGTGGTGCTCGAACGGGCCGACGGCCAGCTCCTTGGCCAGAATGTTCAGCTTGTAGCGGCTCAGGTTGGGCAGCAGGATGCGGGACATTTCCAGCGTGTCGATGTAGGTAAATTCGCGCTCGATGCCCAGCTTCCGGCAGGCCGCCTTGAGGAAGGACAGGTCAAAGCCCGCATTGTGCGCGACGAGCACGCGGTCGCCCATGAAGTCGAAGAACCGGGCGATGGCCTCAGAAAGCTCGGGTGCGTCAGCCACGGTCTCGTCCGAAATGCCGGTCAGCTCGGTGATTTCGGGCGGGATGGGCTTGTGCGGGTTGACGTAGGTCTGGAACGAATCCTTGATTTCGCCCTCGCACACCAAAACCGCCGCGATTTCGGTGATTTCCTCGGTCTGGGGCTTTAAGCCGGTGGTCTCGAGGTCGAAAACGATGAACGCCCCGTCCAGACTGCCGTCCAGCGGGCCGCGCACGACCGAGACCGCCGCCGCGTCATTGACATAGTAGGCCTCCACGCCGTAGAGGATCTTGGGGAAATCTTCCTCCTTGCCGTCCACCACGTGCAGGGCGAGCGGGAAGGCCTGCGCGCAGCCGTGGTCGGTGATTGCCATGGCCGGCCAGCCCCAGAGCTTGCAGCGGTTGATCAGATCCTTGGTGTCCGAAACACCGTCCAGCGCGCTCATGTTGGTGTGCAGATGCAGCTCGACGCGCTTTTCGGGTGCGTTGTCCATGCGCACCTTTTTCTTGGCCTTGACGATGGCGGTGGGTTCGAGAATGCTCTCCTTTTCGTAGGAATCGAAGCTGATCTTGCCCTGCACGATCAGGTGCATCCCGGTCTTGATGGCCGAGACCAGCTCGCCCGCCTGCTCCTTGGCCATGAACTTGGAGACACGGATGGAATTGGTATGGTCGGTGATGTCGAAGGCCAGCTTGACCCATTCCTTGCCCGACTTTTTGGACTTGATCTCCTTGTGATCGACGAAAAAGACGTCGCCCTTGATCGTCACGCGGTCAAATTCATGCAGCGCGTCCGCGATCGCAACCGGTTCCTCGGCGTACAGCTTGCCCAGAATGAGGTCTTCGTCCTTGACCTGCATGGCCTTCTGCCGCACATAGCCGTTTTCGCCCGTCTGCCGCTGCACCGGCCGGCGCTTGGGCTTCTCGGCGGACGGCGCGGGCGCGGGCAGGTCGTGCGCCGCGGCCTTGAGGGCTTCGGCGCGCTGCTCGTTCTGCGCGGTCAGAATGCGGGCGGTCTCGTCCGCGTCGAAGGGCACGGCCTCGACCGGGACCCGGCAGCCGGTCTCGGCCTCGATGCGCTCCTGCATCTGGCGCAGGGCAACCGAAAGATAGCTCTTGGCGGTCTCCCCCATCGAAATGCGCAGACCGTCGTCGGCATACGTCCAGTCACTGTCGGCCAGCAGGCCGTTTGCCGAGGGCATGGCCTCGCACAGGTCGTCGCGAAGCTGGTCGATGTAGGCGTCGGTCAGGCCGTCGGCCATGTCGTAGCGCGGCGCGATCGAGAAGCGGGTCAGGCCGTAGGCCTGTGCGATCTCGCGCCCCAGCCCGTCCAGCGCGGCGCGGGAGACCGGCGCGTCATATGCCGCGTGGCAGATCATCTGCTGCTTGTCGCGGCTGACCGCGAGCGAGCGCACCTCGCCCGCCATCACACCGGCAAATTTTTTACTTTTACAGCGGTCAAACAGCTCGGAAAGCGTTTTTGCCATAATCCAAATGCTCCTGTTAAAAACGCCAAAAAGGGCCGGAAGGCCCTGTTCAGCACTCGTACTTTTCGATTTCCTGCATCAGCTCGTCCACCAGACGCTCCTGCGGCACCTTGCGCAGGATCTCGCCCCGGCGGAAGATCAGGCCGACGCCGTCGCCGCCCGCGATGCCGAGGTCGGCCTCGCGCGCCTCACCCGGCCCGTTGACCGCGCAGCCCATGACGGCGATCTTGAGCTTCTTGCCCCGGATGGACGCGACGCGCTGCTCGACCTCCTTGGCAATGCCGATCAGGTCGATGCGGGTGCGGCCGCAGGTCGGACAGGAGACGACGTTCACGCCGTCGTCGTTCAGGCCGACCGCCTTCAGAATGGCCTGTGCCGCGTAAATCTCCTTGACCGGGTCGTCGGTCAGGGAGACGCGGATGGTGTCGCCCACGCCCAGCGCAAGCAGTCCGCCGATACCGGCGGCCGATTTGATCGTACCCATGTATTCGGTGCCCGCCTCGGTCACGCCCAGATGCAGCGGATAATCGACGGCCTCGCTGGCCAGCCGGTAGGCCTGCATGGTATAGGGCACCGAGGAGGACTTCATCGACAGGCAGATGTCGTAAAAGTCAAATTTTTCGAGCAGGCGCGCGTGATAGAGCGCACTCTCGACCAGCGCCTCGGGCGTCGGCCCGCCGAAGCGCTCCAAAATGTGCTTCTCGACCGAACCGGAGTTGACGCCGATGCGGATCGGGATGCCCGCCGCGCGCGCCGCCTTGACGACCTCGTGCACCCGGTCGTCCGAGCCGATGTTGCCCGGGTTGAGCCGGATCTTCTGCACACCGGCGGAAATGGAAGCCAGCGCCAGCTTATAGTCAAAATGGATGTCGGCCACGACCGGCAGGGGCGAATCCGCGCAGATTTTCTCGAGCGCGTGCGCCGCTTCCAGATCGGGCACGGCGCAGCGGACGATGTCGCAGCCCGCGTCAGCCAGCGCGCGGATCTGGGCGAGGGTCGCCTGCGCGTCGCGGGTGTCGGTGTTCGTCATGGACTGCACCGCGATGGGTGCGCCGCCGCCGACCGGCACCGAGCCGACCATGATTTGTCTTGTTTTCATAGGTGTTATCACCTCGATGATTCAAATATTGTTAAAAGAACAGCCGCATGACGTCCTGTCCGGTGACGTACAGGATCAGGGCGAACAGGGCGGCCAGACCGGCCAGATTGACATAGCCCTCGACGCGGGCGTCGAGCGGCTTGCGCCGGACGGTCTCGACGATCAGGAAGAGCAGGCGTCCGCCGTCCAGACCCGGGATGGGCAGCAGGTTCATGACGCCCAGATTGATCGAGATGAAGGCCATCAGCAGCCAAAAGGGCGTAAAGCCCCGGCGGGCGGTCTGCGCCGTCACGGCGACCACGCCGACCGGGCCGGAGAGCTGGTCGACGCCGACCGCGCCGGTCACAAGGTCGCCCAGGCTGTGCCAGACCAGCCGCGCATCGTTGACCGCCAGCAGCGCGCCGTAGCGCAGCCGGGTCAGCGGCGTGAGCGTCTCGACCGCGAGGGACAGGCCGTAGCCCTTCCGCCCCTCGCCCAGATCGACGTCGTTCGGCAGCGCCAGACCGTCGATCCGCACGCGCCTGCCGTCCCGTCGCAGGACAAAGTCAAATTTGCCGTCCGCCGCGCCCCGGCGCAGCGCCTCGGAAACGTCGCTGCCGGTGAAGACGTGGTAGCCGTCGATCGAGAGGATGCGGTCGCCCACCATCAGGCCGTCTTCGCCCTCCTGCGTGAAGCCGTCGTAAAACGCGCCGATAACGGGCGTAGCCACCTGCTTGACCTGCACGGTCGCGCAGAGCAAAATGACCAGACCGAGCAGGAAGTTCATGCAGACGCCCGCGATGAGGACGCAGAACCGCGTCCAGCGGCTGGCGTTGCCGAAGGCGCGCGGATTTTCGGAGTCCGCGTCCTCGCCCTCCATCACGCACGCGCCGCCGATCGGCAGCAGGCACAGGCAATAGGTCGTCTCGCCAAACTTGTGAGAGACCAGCTTAGGACCCATGCCGATCCAGAACTCGTTGACCTGCACGCCCCCGCGCTTGGCGGCCAGACAGTGCCCGGCCTCGTGCACGGTAATCAGCAGGCCGAAGCCCAGAAGTGCAATGAAAATCCAGAAAATGTTCTCAAACATGCAATATCGTACCTCTTAGCCGGTAAAAAAGGATTCATTCCACCCGGCGCAGGACGGCCTCGCGCGCGGCGCGGTCGGTCTCCAGAATCTCGTCCAGCGTGGGCTTTGCGCGGAAGGGCACGTCGGCCATCGCAGCCTCGACCAGCCCCGGGATGCGCCAGAAGGGCAGCTTGCCGTCCAGAAACAGGCCGACCGCCGCCTCGTTCGCACCGTTGAGCGCCGCGCCCGCGCTGCCCTTGCGTGCCGCCGCCGCGCGTGCCAGCCGCATGGCCGGAAAGGCTTCGTCGTCGGGTGCGCAGAAGGTCAGCTTGCCGGCCTCGGCCAGCGAGAGCCTCGGAACCTTACAGGGCACGCGCGCCGGATAGGTCAGCGCGTACTGGATGGGCAGGCGCATATCGGGCACGCCGAGCTGAGCGAGCACCGCGCCGTCCGCAAATTCGATGAGCGAATGGACGATCGACTCCCGGTGTACGACGATCTCGATCTGCTCCTGCGGCAGACCGTAGAGCCACATCGCCTCGATCAGCTCCAGACCCTTGTTCATCATGGTGGCCGAGTCGGTCGTGATCTTGGCGCCCATCGACCAGTTCGGGTGGTGGAGCGCCTGCTCGCGCGTGACCGTTTTCAGTTCCTCGGCGGTCTTGCCGAAGAACGGGCCGCCCGAAGCGGTCAGGATGATCTTGGCGAGCGGATTGCCCTGCGCGGCCTGCACGCACTGGAAGATGGCCGAGTGCTCGGAATCGACCGGCAGGATGTGCACGCCGCGCCGCCGCGCGGCCTCCATGACCAGTCCGCCCGCGCAGACCAGCGTTTCCTTGTTGGCCAGCGCGATGTCCTTGCGCGCGTCGATCGCGGCCAGTGTGGGCAGCAGGCCGACCATGCCGACGACCGCGGTCACGACGGTGTCGCAGTCCGGGTGGGTCGCCGCGGCGATCAGGCCGTCCATGCCGGACAGCACCTCGATATCGGTGTCGGCCAGCGCAGTTTTCAGTGCCTTCGCCGCCTGTTCGTCGAACGCGGCGCACAGCTTGGGATGCAGGGCGCGCGCCTGTTCCTCGATCAGTCTGACGTTGCGGTTGGTCGTCAGCGCGACGACCTCGGCGTCGATCGAGGACAGAATGTCAATGGTCTGGGTGCCGATCGAACCGGTCGAGCCCAGAATCGAAAGATGCTTTTTCATTGTATTCATACTCCAACACGAGATAGTACCCGGTCAGCCGAGCTGCTCCAGAATCTGGAGCACCAGCTCGACCACGGGGGCGACAAAGATGACACTGTCAAAGCGGTCGAGCACGCCGCCGTGTCCCGGGAAGATGTGTCCGTAGTCCTTGATGCCGGTCTGCCGCTTGATGACCGAGAAGGTCAGGTCGCCGAGCTGGCCGATGACCGCGCCGACCGCGCCCAGCACCGCCGCCGCGAAAAACGGGATATCGACCGGGGTGAAGCGGTTGAAGACGGCGACGACGGCCAGCATGATGACCGTCGCGCCCACCACGCCGCCGACCGCGCCCTCGACCGTCTTCTTGGGGCTGACGACGGGCGCGAGCTTATGCTTGCCGAACAGGATGCCCGCGAACAGGGCGCAGGTGTCCGAGCCCCACGCCGCGACGAGGGGCAGCAGGACGAGGAAGGGGCCGATCTGCGGGATCTGGAAGATGCGGATGAGCGAGAGCAGCAGATAGGGCAGGCAGATGCCGCCGAAGGCCGCGCACGCCGCCTCCTGTGCGCCGACCGTCGCGTGCTTTTGCAGCAGGCGGGCGAACAGGGCGAGCAGGAAGACGGTCAGCAGGATATGCGAGAGCATGGCGCTGTAGGGCTGAGCCTTGGCCATGGTCGAAAGCGAGAAGGCATAGGTCAGCGAATAAAGCACCGCGAGCGCCAGCATGACCCGGTCGCGCACGAGCCTGGTCGAGCCGAGCAGTTCGTAGGTCGCCAGCGCCGAGAGCGCGGCCAGCGCGGCCTCGAGCACGATGGGCGGGAAGCGGTACAGGGCGAGCAGGACGAAAATCAGACCCACAACACCGAAAATAACACGTTTTTTCATGATCAGACCCCTCCGAACCTGCGGTTTCTGCGATTAAAGTCGTCGATCGCCGCGTCCATGTCGGCGGTTGAAAAGTCGGGCCAGAGCACGTCGGTGAAGTAGTACTCGGCGTAGGCCGACTGCCAGAGCAGGAAGTTTGAGATTCGAATCTCGCCCGAGGGTCGGATGATGAGATCGGGATCGGGCATCCGCGCGGTGTAAAGCCGGGCGGAGATGTCGTCCTCGGTGATGGTCTCGGGGTCGAGCCGGCCTTCGGCGGCCTCGCGCGCGATCGCGCGCACCGCGTTCTTGATCTCGTCCCGGCCGCCGTAGTTGATGCAGAGCGAAGCGGTCGCCGCGTCCGGCCCCAGCGTGTCGGCCAGCGCGTGCACGTCCGCGATCTGCTGCTTCAAATCGTCCGGCAGGACGGACAGGTCACCGATGATCCGCACGGCCACGCCGCGCGCGACCATCGTTTCCGCCGCCTCGGTCAGATAGGCGCGGAACAGGTTCATCAGCGCGTCGACCTCGTCCTGCGGCCGCTTCCAGTTCTCGGTGGAAAAGGCGTAGACCGTGAAATATTTTACCCCGATATCGCGGCAGTAAGTCGCGATGGTGCGGAAGGTCTCCGCGCCGGTCTTGTGCCCCATCTGGCGCGGCAGACCCCGTTTTTTGGCCCAGCGGCCGTTGCCGTCCATAATGACCGCGATGTGCCGGGGCACCGGGCGGTCTGTCTGCGCGGCCTTGGGCTTTTTTCCGCCCTTGGCCCAGTCAAAAATCCCCATAAAGCATAATTCCTTAATGAAAACGTTTTGCGCCGCTTCTCGTTTATGCGACGAAAGGGAGCGGCAAGGCCGCCCCCTCCAAAGTGTCATTTAAACTTCCGACAGTTCCTTGGACTTCTTGGCGACAATGCCGTCGATCTCCTTGATGTACTTGTCGGTGATCTTCTGCATCTGCTCGTGCGCGTCCTTCTCGCCGTCCTCGGTGATCTCGTTCTTCTTCTTCATGTCCTTGAACTTGTCGATCGCGTCGCGGCGGATGTTGCGGATGGCGACCTTGGCTTCCTCGCCAGTCTTGGAGGCCTGCTTGATCAGCTCCTTGCGGCGCTCCTCGGTCAGCGGCGGGAAGGTCAGGCGGATGGACTTGCCGTCATTCTGCGGGTTCAGGCCGAGATCAGACATCTGGATGGCCTTTTCGATCTTGCGCAGGATGGAAGCGTCCCACGGCTGGATCTGCAGGGTGCGCGGGTCGGGGGTGGAGACCGCCGCAACCTGGGGCAGCGGGGTGGGCGCGCCGTAGTATTCGACGATGATCTTGTTCAGAACGCCCGGGTTGGCGCGGCCTGCACGGATGGCGGCCAGCTCCTTGGACAGCACATCGATGGTCTTGCCCATCTTGGTCTCGTAAAGCTTCAGGGTCTCTTTCATTTACTTCTCCTCCTTGACAAGGGTGCCGATCTGTTCGCCGGTCACCGCGCGGTAAATATTTTCGGGATCGGACAGGGCGAATACGAGGATCGGGATATGGTTATCCATCGACAGCGAGGTCGCGGTGGTATCCATAACGCCCAGTCCCTGATTCAGCACGTCCATATAGCTCAGATGATCGTATTTTTTCGCGTCCGGGTTCTTGGCCGGGTCGGAGTCGTACACGCCGTCGATATTCTTGGCGAGCAGGATGACCTCGGCGCCGATCTCAGCCGCGCGCAGGGCGGCGGCGGTGTCGGTCGAGAAATAGGGGTTGCCGGTGCCGCAGGCAAAGATGACGACGCGACCCTTGGACAGGTGGCGGGTCGCCTTGTTGCGGATATAGGGCTCGGCGATCTGGTTCATGCCGATGGCCGACTGCACGCGCACCTCGCAGCCGCGCTGCTCGAGCGCGTCGCACAGGGCGAGGGCGTTGATCGTGGTGGCCAGCATACCCATGTGGTCAGCGCGGGTGCGCTCCATCTTGCCGCCGCCGTCCTTGACGCCGCGCCAGAAGTTGCCGCCGCCGACGACAATGCCGACCTCGCAGCCGATATCGGCGCAGCGCTTAATAACGTCGCAGACCGGGCCGATGACGTCGAAGTTCAGGCCGAAATGCTTGTCGCCCGCCAGCGCTTCGCCGCTGATCTTAACCAGGACACGTTTATACTTGGGAGTATCCATCTTCATATCCTCCTGTGTGCTGAGTATTCTTGAATCCATTTTACATGATAGCGCGTCTTTTTGCAAAGGGTTTTGCCCTGTTTTTGCAAATCGTTCACGATTTTTTTGGAAGGCATATTTTTTCGCCCGGGGCTTGACAAATTTGCTTTTTCGCTTTATCCTAGTAGTATCGTTTCGGCAGAAATTTCGGCCGCACGAAGGGGCACACCACCTCGGGTGTGAACTTTCGTGCGGCCTTTTTTCGTGTTTTAACGCAAAAAGGAGGTCAAAATTTCATGATTATCATCAACGGCCGGGAAATCCCGGACGCAGAAGGACTGACCCTCGCGGCCTATCTCGAGCGCGAGGGCTTAGCCGCGCGACGGCTGGCGGTCGAGCGCGGCGGCGAGATCGTCCCGCGCGCGGCCTACGGCGAGACCGTGCTCTCCGACGGCGACCGCATCGAGATCGTCCACTTCGTCGGAGGAGGCTGAACCCCATGCGCATCACGGTAAACGGCGCACCGGTCGAGACCGGCTGCGCTTCCCTGTTCGCGCTCGTGCCCGACCGGACAGACCGGGTCGTCATCGTAAACGGCTACCAGACGGCGGACGACCTGCCCCTGTCCGAGGGTGACAGCGTCACGGTCATCCAGAAGGGCGTCATGCCGCCCGCGGATGTGCTCTCGCACATGCTGGCCGCCCGCCTGACCCCGGGCGTTTACGAAAAGGTGCGCACGGCGCGGGTCGGCATCGCCGGACTGGGCGGACTGGGCTCGCACATTGCCTACGCGCTGGCGCGCACCGGCGTGGGCTGCCTGCATCTCGTCGACTTCGACGTGGTCGAGCCGAGCAATTTAAACCGCCAGCAGTACCGGGTAGCCGATCTGGGCCGCGCCAAGACCGAAGCGCTGGCCGAGGGGCTGCGCGCGGTCAATCCCTATGTGTGCATCGAGACCGACTGCGTCCGGGTCACGCCCGAAAACGCGGCTTCCCTCTTTGCGGACGACCCGATCGTCTGCGAGGCCTTCGACAACCCGGACGCCAAGGCCATGCTGGTCGACTGCCTGCTGACCGAATGTCCGGATACGCGGATCGTCGCGGCCAGCGGCATGGCCGGTCACGACACGGCCAACACGATCGTCACCCGCCGGCTGACCAGCCGCCTTTATCTCTGCGGCGACGGCGAGACGGGCGCGGCGCCCGGCCGCGGGCTGGAAGCGCCCCGGGTCTCGGTCTGCGCCGGGCATCAGGCCAATATGGCGCTGCGGCTGATTCTGGGTGAGGAACAACCCTGATTTCTGACATAAAAAAGGAGCTTTGATTGCAATGGAAAACGATAAGCTGATTCTGGGCGGACATGAATTTGATTCCCGCTTCATTCTGGGCTCGGGCAAGTATTCGCTGAGGCTCATCGAGGCGGCGGTACGGGACGCGGGCGCGGAGATCATCACGCTGGCGGTGCGCCGGGCCAACACCGGCGAGCAGGAGAACATTCTGGACTACATCCCGAAGAACGTCACCCTGCTGCCCAACACCTCGGGCGCGCGCACGGCTGAGGAGGCCGTCCGCATCGCCCGTCTGGCACGCGAGCTGGGCTGCGGCGACTTCGTCAAGATCGAGATCATGCGGGACTCCAAGTACCTGCTGCCCGACAATCAGGAGACCATCAAGGCCACTGAAACGCTGGCCAGGGAGGGCTTCATCGTCCTGCCCTACATGTATCCCGACCTGTACGCCGCGCGTGATCTGCGGGATGCGGGTGCGGCGGCCATCATGCCGCTGGCCGCGCCGATCGGCTCGAACAAGGGTCTGGCGACCAAGGAATTTATTCAAATTCTGATCGACGAGCTTGACCTGCCGATCATCGTGGACGCGGGCATCGGCCGTCCCTCTCAGGCCTGCGAGGCGATGGAGATGGGCTGCGCCGCCGTCATGGCGAACACCGCGCTGGCGACTGCGGGCGACCTGACCCTGATGGCTTCCGCCTTCCGACAGGCCATCGAGGCCGGCCGCAAGGCCTATCTCTCCGGCCTTGGCCGGGTGCTGACCCGCGGTGCTTCCGCCTCCGATCCCCTGACCGGCTTCCTGCGCGACTAAGGGGGAAACGGTCATGGAAAATCAGTTTTTTGTCGATTCGGAATTTCTCTCGCCTGAGGCGCTCGAAAAAAAGCACAAGCTCGAGACCGACCCGTCCAGCCGCACGAACCACATGGAATATATGCCGGGCATGGAGCGCATCCAGTCCGACGTGATGGCGCAGGTCATGACGCAAATGAACGCTTACGACCCGTCCCAGTACACCGCCCGGGACGTGCAGGCCGCGCTCGAGCATGAGACCTGCTCGGTCGAGGATTTCAAAGCGCTGCTCTCCCCGGCGGCCGAGCCCTTTCTCGAGCGGATGGCCGAGCGGGCGCGGCTCGAGACCGGCAAGCACTTCGGCAACACGGTCTACCTCTTTACCCCGCTCTACATCGCCAATTACTGTGAAAACTACTGCGTTTACTGCGGCTTCAACTGCTATAACCACATCAACCGCATGAAGCTGAACATGGAGCAGATCGAGCACGAGATGCAGGTCATCGCGGACAGCGGCATGGAGGAGATCCTCCTGCTCACCGGCGAGAGCCGCGCGATGAGCGGCGTCGAATACATCGGCGAGGCCTGCAAGCTGGCGCGCAAGTATTTCCGCATGGTGGGACTGGAAATCTATCCGGTCAACAGCGACGAATACCGCTATCTGCACGAATGCGGCGCGGACTATGTCACGGTCTTTCAGGAGACCTACGATACGGACAAATACGAGACCCTGCACCTGATGGGTCACAAGCGGGTCTGGCCCTACCGCTTCGAGGCGCAGGAGCGCGCCCTCATGGGCGGGATGCGCGGTGTGGGCTTCTCCGCCCTGCTGGGTCTGGCCGACTTCCGGAAGGACGCGCTGGCCAGCGCGCTGCACGTTTATTATTTGCAGCGCAAGTATCCGCACGCCGAGATGTCGCTGTCCTGTCCCCGTCTGCGTCCCATCATCAACAACGACAAGATCAACCCGCTCGACGTGCACGAACGCCAGCTCTGTCAGGTGCTCTGCGCCTACCGCATCTTCCTGCCCTACGTCGGCATCACGGTTTCCTCCCGCGAGAGCGCGTCCTTCCGCAACGGCATCGTGAAGATCGCGGCCACCAAGATCTCCGCGGGCGTCTCGACCGGCATCGGCGACCACGAGAGCAAGTACACCGGCAAGGAGTCCGACGCGCAGGCGGGCGACGAGCAGTTCGAGATCAACGACGACCGCAGCCTGCAAACGATGTACGACGACATGGCGGACGAGGGGCTTCAGCCGGTGCTCAATGACTACCTTTATGTTTGATCGAATTCTGTGCATTACGAACCGCGCCCTGTGTCCGGACGATTTCCTGACCCAGCTTGCGCGGGTCGCCGCCGCCCGCCCGGCGGCAATCGTCCTGCGGGAAAAGGATCTGTCCGAGACCGACTACGAAGCGCTGGCCGCGCAGACGCTGGCGATCTGCCGCAAAGCGGACGTCCCCTGCGTCCTGCACCGTTATCCGGCCGCCGCCCGGCGGCTGGGCTGTCCGGCGGTTCACCTGCCCCTGCCCATTCTGGAAGCCGATCCGGACGGGGCGCGCGGCTTTGATACGGTAGGCGTTTCGGTGCACAGCGTTTCCGAGGCGCGGCGGGCACAGGCGCTGGGCGCGACCTACCTGACGGCCGGACACGTCTTTCCGACCGCCTGCAAGGCGGGCGTGCCCGCGCGCGGGCTGGACTTCCTGCGCGACGTCTGCGCGGCGGTCGAGCTGCCGGTCTGGGCGCTCGGCGGCGTGACGCCCGAAAACGCGCCCGCCTGCCTGTCGGCGGGCGCGGCGGGCGTCGCGGTCATGAGCGGTCTAATGACCCCGGACGGGCTGAGCCGGTGGCTTGCGGAATCGGAAAAAGTGTGATAGAATGTAGGATAATCCTACGATCCGGGGAGGCGGTCACGTGTCTGATTCCAACATCACCAAGCGCGCGCTGGCGCAGACCATGAAAGAGCTGATGGCGCGGGAGCCCTTCTCCAAGATCAGCGTAGGCGATATCTGCGAGACCTGCGGCATGAGCCGCAAGAGCTTTTATTACCACTTCAAGGACAAGTACGATCTGGTGAGCTGGATCTTCTACACCGAGTTCATCCAGACCATCCCGACCGCCGGCTACGACTCCCCGTGGGACTTTCTCGAGGGCATCTGCGACTATTTCTACCGCGAACACGAATTTTACCGCAGCGCCATGCAGATTCAGGGACAGAACTCCTTCCGGGAATACTTTTCCGAGGTCATGTCACCCTTTATCGACCAGTTTCTGCGGCGGGTGTTCCATCAGGACGCGCCCTCGCCCTTTTTCCAGACCTTCCTGACCGACGCCTTTCTGGCCTCGCTCATCCGCTGGCTGTCGGACGGCGTGCAGTACACGCCCGAGGAATACCTTGCGAACCTGAAAAAGCTGCTCGTCGAGCTGGCGCGGCAGGTGCTGCGCGATCTGGACGATTGCGCCGATCAGAAATGAAAAAAGAGACCTTTCGAGGTCTCTTTTTTGTTACAATGATTCGGCGCGGAGAATGGAAACAAAGTCCTGTGCGCGGATGTTCGCCGCCGTGCGCACCGGCTTCCCCGCGCGGTGCGCGATGACCGTGCCGTCCGCGCAGACGCCGAAAAACCGTCCCCGTCCCTCGGACATGATGCGGTCAACCCGGTGCTCGTCGGTGAAAAAGTCGAGGGCGACCACGGCGTAGCGCTGGCCGGTGCGGCAGTTCAGCATGTACTGCCCGACCTGCTCGGCGGTCTCAGGCGGGCAGTCCGACCGGGCGACGGCGGTGACGCAAAGCCCTTCCTCGCCCAGCACCCGTTCGATCCACGCGCCCGAAAGGATGTCGTGCGCCTCGTGCGCGTCCCGGTAAAACCGGTGCAGGCCGAACAGACAGCCCGCGCGGCGCAGACGGGCGGCCGCGTCGGCATAGCCCGCCGCCGTCTCGACCGAAACGATCACATTCGGACAGTCCGCCGCCCGGGCGGTCATGGCCTCGTCGAGCACGGCGGGCGGGGCGAGCAGGGCGAAGGCGTTCTCCGGAAACCGCTGCGCCAGCCGCAGCCCGTCATACGCGCCCGCTTCGTTCCCGGCGAAGCAGAGCACGGCACAACAGCCCACGCGCTGCGCGTCGGTCAGCAGGCCGGTCAGCAGCTCCAGTCCCAGCCGCCCGTCCAGCTCCAGACTGATCGACCACGGCGCCTGCACGCCGGTCTCAGTCTCGAAGCGGCGGATACGCGCCGCGCCCTCCGTCCAGCAGTTCCACGCCAGATCGACCGCGAACCGCTTGAGCGTCTCATGAGCGGTGCGACGCACCGTGCGGGTCAGCAGGGCGTAATACGGGCTGTCCGAGTCGGACAGCATGGCCTGCGTCAGGGTGAAAAATTCGCGCTGGCTGCGCCCGCGCGCCATCTCCGAGCCCAGATCGACCATCCGCCGCAGGCCGCGCCGGGGATCGGCCGCGATCTCGCGGATCGCGCGCTCGGCCAGCGAATCCACGACCAGCCCCATCATTTCGGTCTGTCCCATCCGTCTCTCCCCTTTCCCAGTCGTTTTCTTTTATCCTACGCCGGGTCAGACGGGCTGTATAGGGACAAATCGCGCGGTTTGTGTAAAAAGGTAACAGTTTTCCGTTTTTCTCACGTGTTCCAGAACATCCGCGCCCAGTCCGGCAGATATTCGGGTCGCGTGCCGTTGTACCGCACCGCCAGCAGCTCCCGGCCGCGCCGGGCGACCAGCGTGGCCTGATCGTGCGAAGCCTGCTGCACCAGACACGCGTCCAGCCCGGGCACTTCATAGCTCTCCGGATCGTCCAGCTCCATTTCGTCAAGCAGCCAGCCGGTCATGATCTCCGCCGGAACGCCGCCGCGCAGCTCGTAATACCGCACGCGGAAGAGGTGATCGGGCAGATCGGGCTCGGATATCGTGCCATCCCAGCAGCGGCCGATCTCCTGCTCATAGCCGCAGTGCGCCAGCGGCAGGATGCCATGCCACGCGGCGCGCCGCGCCTCATACCACACACTACCCGATGCATTGTCACCGTCCACCGGATAATAGGGCACGCCTGTGCCGTCCAGAATTTCGTCCATCGGCCAGACCGGTGCGCCGCTCCGGATGATTTCCGTATTGGCCTTCCGCCACATACCCAAATCCTCCTGACCGGCGATCAGGCTGTAAAACGGCTGGATCAGCACAAAAATGCTGAAGATCAGGCTCAGACAGGCCGAAAGCTGGGACAGCAGCGCCGCGCCCGAGCTGTTCGTCTGCATCGGGCTGTCGCCCCGCCGCAGAGCGGCCAGCCGCCGCCGGGCACGCAGGTGCTCCCAGCCATCGAAGCCCCAGCCGGCCAGCAGACCAAGCGCCAAAAAGAGATACCAGAGCGGCTGTCCGCCGAACAGCAGGCCGCGCAGTGCGCCGAACGAGCCCAAAAGCAGGATGAGCGCCAGCGAAAGCCCCGCCGTGATGAGCAGGCTCCATCCGTCGCGGCGCACGACCTTCGCGTAGTCCTCGGGATCGGTGCGCGGGGCGGGCACGCCCGGCCGGGCGCGGAAAATATGCACATTGGGCGCGGTGAAACAGACGTGCTCCCAGCCGCGCGCGGCATATTCCGTCCGCCGCGTCTCGGCCTCCTCCCCTTCCTCCTCAAAATATGCGATGCGGTACTGCATTTCACGCGGTTCGCCCTTGTCAAAATAGACGAGCCAGCGTCCCAGCTTGTCGAGCCGCAGGCCGCGCCCCTCCTGCCGGGCGAAGTAGCCCTCCAAAACCGCCGGGTCGACCGTCGTGTGCGGCCAAATGCGAACGCTCATGTCATCCTCTCCCTTCTCATATCCTCATGATACCAGAACCGTCCCGCCGGAGCAAGCCGCAAAAAATCCCCGGAAGCCGAAGCCTCCGGGGAACAAAGGATGGTGAGCTGAATTTAACCTTCGATGACCGTGCCGGTCTTGCCGTCGATGCCGTCGCGGGCCTTTTCGAGCAGGGTGATGAGGGCACGGCGGCCGGGTGCGGACTCGGCGAACTTGATCGCGGCCTGCACCTTGGGCAGCATCGAGCCGGGCGCGAACTGACCCTCGGCGCAGTAGCGGCGCGCCTCATCGGACGTCAGGTGGTCGAGCCACTTCTGGTCGGGCTTGCCGAAGTTGACCGCGCACTTTTCAACCGCGGTCAGGATGATGAGCACGTCGGCGTCGACCTGCTCGGCGATCAGGCAGCTTGCGAAGTCCTTGTCGATGACCGCGCCCACGCCCTTGAGGTGGTTGCCCTGCCGCAGCACCGGGATGCCGCCGCCGCCGCAGGCGATGACGACCTGACCCGCGTTGAACAGGGCGCGGATGGTCTCGATCTCGACGATATCGCGCGGCTTGGGGCTGGCGACCACGCGGCGCCAGCCGCGGCCGGCGTCCTCCATGATCTGATAGCCCTTCTCGGCGCGGAGCTGCTCGGCTTC
This sequence comes from Butyricicoccus pullicaecorum, assembly GCA_021531865.1. GTDB lineage: Bacteria > Bacillota > Clostridia > Oscillospirales > Butyricicoccaceae > Butyricicoccus. Next base: position 59,721 of record JAFBIW010000001.1, read on the forward strand.
CTCGGCCGACATGAAGCGGCCGATCGGCTTGGAGGGCGTTAAGAAGGCCGGGTCGTTGGGGTCAACGACGACCTGCGTGATGACAGTCGCGCAGGGCTTGGGGATGCCGCGTCCCAGCAGTTCCTCGCGCAGGGCGTTCTGCAGGTCGTAGCCGATGTAGCTCTGGCTCATCGCGACGCAGACCGACAGCGGGATGATCGGGAAATCCTGCTCGACCGCGCGCGTCAGCTCATTGACCGCGTGGTGGATCATGCCGACCTGCGGGCCGTTGCCGTGCGAAATGATGACCTCATGCCCCTGCTCGATCAGATCGACGATGGCGCGCGCGGTGTGCTTGACCGCCGCCATCTGCTCGTTTAAGCTGTTGCCGAGCGCGTTGCCGCCCAGCGCAATCACGATTCTCTTTCCCATCTGGGTCAAACCTCTTTCTCAATTTCGGTGAAAACGTCCGGTGGCGGGGTTTCTGGCCCCGCCACCGATCGAAAATGGATGTTTATTCGGCCTTGAGCTGACGCTCGGCTGCACGGTCGGCCAGCTTCTTCAGCATCGCCTGCGGATCCTTGCACTTCGCCAGGAAGATCATCGCCGCGATGATGTAGGGCTTGAAGGAAGCCTCCTTGTAGAGCGGTACGCGGTAACGGTCGAATACAGACGCCTCGACCTCGCCGTGCTCGCAGGAAACGTCGTTGATATCGGCCGGCAGGCAGTGCAGGTAGAGCGCCTTGCCGTCCTTGGTGGTCTTCATCAGTTCCTCGGTGCAGCACCAGTCCATGTGCTCGGCGTTCTGCGCCAGCAGCTCCTTTTCGAGCGCCTTGATGCCGTCGGTATCGCCCTCAGCATACAGGTTGGTGCGCTTTTCCATCGCCGCGAAGGGCGCCCAGGACTTCGGATAAACGATATCGGCGTCCGCAAAGGCCTCGGCCATCGAGTTGGTCTTGGTGAAGGAGCCGCCGGTCGCCTCGGCGTTCTTGGCCGCGACCGCCTCGACCTCGGGCATGACCTCGTAGCCCTCGGGATGGGCCAGAACGACGTCCATGCCGAAGCGGGTCATCAGGCCGATGACGCCCTGCGGAACGGACAGCGGCTTGCCGTAGGACGGAGAATACGCCCAGGTCATGGCGACCTTCTTGCCCTTCAGGTTCTCCACGCCGCCGAAGTGGTGGATGATGTGCAGCATATCGGCCATGCACTGGGTCGGATGGTCGATGTCGCACTGGAGGTTGACAAGGGTCGGGATCTGCTCGAGCACGCCGTCCGCATGGCCCTCACGCACGGCCTTGGAGACCTCGTGCATATAGGCGTTGCCCTTGCCGATGTACATATCGTCGCGGATGCCGATGACGTCGGCCATGAAGGAGATCATGTTCGCAGTCTCGCGGACGGTCTCGCCGTGCGCGATCTGGCTCTTGCCCTCGTCCAGATCCTGTACCTCGAGGCCGAGCAGGTTGCAGGCCGAGGCAAAGGAGAAGCGGGTACGGGTGGAGTTGTCGCGGAACAGGCTGATGCCCAGACCGGACTCAAAGATCTTGGTCGAGATGTTGTGCTCACGCATGTAGCGCAGCGCGTCGGCGACGGTGAAGACGGCTTCGATCTCATCGTCGGTCTTCTCCCAGGTCAGGAAGAAGTCGTTTTCGTACATTTCCTTGAAATTGAGGGCATTGAGCTTGTCAATATAAGCCTGCAGCTGAGCGTCCATAGTATAACTCTCCTTTATTTTTTATCAACAGGTTGTGGATTACTTGATATCGTTGTCGGTCAGAGTCGCGCGGAACTGTGCGACGTCGTCGGTCTTGTTCTCCTCCTTGTAGAAGGACGGAACAGCGGCGTACAGGGCGGCGCAGGTGACGAGATCCTGCTTCCAGGTGATCTCGTTGGGCGCATGTGCCTGACTCTCGGCGCCCGGGCCGAAGCCGACGCAGGGGATGCCGTAGCGGCCCTGAATGGCGACGCCGTTGGTCGAGAAGGTCCACTTGTCGGTCAGCGGACGGTGACGCAGGTGCATCGCGCCGTCGGGGCCGATGCGCTCCTCACCGAACAGAGCGTGGTGCGCGTCGATCAGCGCCTGTACATGCGCCGCGCTCTCCTTGTTGATCCAGGTCGGGAAGTAGCACTCGGTCTCGTAGACCTCGCCCGTCCACGACGGACGGTCGTACATGTACATCGAAACGGTGACGTCGTCGCCGTACTGCTTGACATGGGGCAGGTCGCGGATTTCCTGCAGGCAGGAATCCCAGGTCTCGCCTGCGGTCATGCGGCGGTCGATCGAGATCGAGCAGGAATCGGCAACCGCGCAGCGGCTGGGCGAGGTGTAGAAGATCTGGGAGGTGGTGCAGGTGCCGCGGCCGAGGAAGCGGGCGTCCTCATAGTGCTCGGGATTGTACTTGGGATCGAGCATCTTGACCAGACCCTTGATCTCGACCGAATCATCGGCCGGGTTCTCGTTCAGGGCGCGCACGTCCTGCAGGATGTCGGCCATCTTGTAGATCGCGTTGTCGCCGCGCTCGGGTGCGGAGCCGTGGCAGGAAACGCCCTTGACGTCGACGCGGATCTCCATGCGGCCGCGATGACCGCGGTAGATGCCGCCGTCGGTCGGCTCGGTCGAGATGACGAACTCGGGCACGATCTTGTCCTTATTATAGATGTACTGCCAGCACATGCCGTCGCAGTCCTCTTCCTGAACCGAGCCGACGACCATGATCTTGTAGCCGTCCGGGATCAGACCCTGCTCCTTCATGATCTTGACGCCGTACACAGCGGAGGCCATGCCGCCCTCCTGATCGGAGCCGCCGCGGCCATAGATGACCTCGTCGTCCTCGTAGCCCTGATAGGGATCGGCCGTCCAGTTGTCGCGGTTGCCGATGCCGACGGTGTCGATGTGGGAGTCGATGGCGATGATCTTGTCGCCCTCGCCCATCCAGCCGATGACGTTGCCCAGACCGTCGATCTCGACCTTGTCATAGCCCAGCTTTTCCATCTCGGCCTTGATGCACATGACAACTTCCTTCTCCTCGCAGCTCTCGCTGGGATGGGAGATCATTTCGCGCAGAAACGCGGTCATATCGGCCTTGTAGCCTTCCGCCGCCGCCTTGATTGCCTGTAAATCCATTTTTGATATCCTCCTCATGCTCCGTAGTTCTATTATTCGCCCCAAACGATTTTCTTGTAATTGACCGGGTCGGTGTCGCCCTCGGTCGAGAACATCAGCACCTGACTGTTCTCGTCCAGACCGATCGCCTCACGCAGTTCCTTGTATTCGTCGGACTGCATCAGGGTCGAGATCAGACCCATGCCGACCGCGCCCGATTCGCCCGATACGACCTGCGGGTCGCCCTTGACCGGCGCGCCCAGCATCCGCATGCCCTTGGCCGAGACCCAGTCGGGGCAGGAGACGAAGCAGGCCACGTGGTTGCGCAGGATGTCCCACGAGATCGTGTTCGGCTCGCCGCAGGCCAGACCGGCCATGATGGTCGCCAGATCGCCCTCGACGAAGCGGATCTTGCCGTCGCCCGCCTTGGCGCCCTGATAGAGGCAATCGGCCGCCTGCGCCTCCATGACGATGAACTTGGGCGGGTTGTCCGGATAGCGGTTTGCGAAGTAGCCGACGACCGCGCCCGCCAGCGAGCCGACGCCCGCCTGCACGAACACGTGAGTCGGACGCTTGACGCCGTCCGCCTCGAGCTGCTCGGCGGCTTCGCTCGCCATCGTGCCGTAGCCCTGCATGATCCACGCCGGGATCTTCTCGTAGCCGTCCCACGCGGTGTCCTGTACCATGACGCCGTGCTCGGTCTGCTCAGCCAGCGCGTTGGCGCGGCGGACGCACTCGTCGTAGTTGACCTCCTCGATGGTGACCTTGGCGCCCTCGCGGGCGATGTTGTCGAAGCGGGTCTGCACCGTGCCCTTGGGCATCAGCACGACCGCCTTCTGACCCAGCTTGTTGGCCGCCCATGCCACGCCGCGTCCGTGGTTGCCATCGGTCGCGGTGAAGAAGGTGGCCTGACCGAACTCGTCCTTGAGGGTCTGGCTGGTCAGGTAATCATAGGTCATTTCGGAAACGTCCCGTCCGAGCTGCTCTGCGATATAGCGTGCCATGGCGAACGAGCCGCCCAGCACCTTGAAGGCGTTCAGCCCGAAACGGTAGCTCTCATCCTTGACGTAGAAGCCGCCCAGCCCGAGGTACTGCGCCATGCCGCCCAGCTTTGCCAGCGGGGTGACCGCGTACTGCGGGAAGCTCTGGTGGAACGCGCGCGCCTTGGCGACGTTCTCGAGCGACATGACCGGCAGCTGCGCGTCGTCCGAAGCCGGCATCTGATTGACCGCCCATTTGATCTGATCCATTTGATATCCCAACCTTCCATCATCCGGTATTGCTCTTGCTTTGTGATTCCATCTTACCACGTGCAGAAGGAAAGTCAATGGGGTTACCTAAAAAATTTTTAGGTTAAATGAAAAATATTCTGACTCCCTTTTGTGCAGTTTGATCAAACGACCAAAATCGGTTGTGAAAACCTGTCCGGACGGCCTGTTTTTCACACCCCGCAAAAAATTTTTTTGGCCTAAAATTTTGTCTGGAATTTACCCGCCGGCTATGCTACAATGGAGGAAACAAAAGAAATAGGAGGAAGGGACGCTCATGCAAATCAGTCAGGAGCTTACGCTGGATGTGCTGCGCCAGATCGCGCACGGCATCGCCCTGCAGTTCGGTTCCAACTGCGAGGTCGTCGTACACGCGCTGGCCGACTGCGACCTCGAAAACTCGATCGTCGCCATCGAAAACGGCCACGTCACCGGCCGCAAGCTGGGCGACGGCCCCTCTCATGTCGTGCTCGAGGCCATGCAGCAGGAGGACGGCGACCTTGCCGACCATCTGGGCTACCTCACCCGCACGAAGGACGGCAAAATTCTCAAAAGCTCGACCATCTACCTGCGCGACGACACCGGAAAGATCCGCTACATCCTCGCGATCAACTTCGATATCACCGGTCTGCTCATGTTCGACAGCAGCTTAAAATCCCTGCTCTCGACCGCCGAGACCCCGGCCGAGAAGGAGCCCGAGCGCATCGTGCAGAGCGTGGGCGAGCTGCTCGACGAGCTGATCGAGGAATCGGTCAAGCGGGTCGGCAAGCCGGTCGCCCTGATGACCAAGGAGGACAAGATCCGCGCCATCCAGTTCCTCAACAAATCGGGCGCCTTCCTCATCACCAAGTCGGGCGACAAGATCTCCAAATACTACGGCATCTCCAAGTACACGCTTTACAGCTACATCGACGCGGAGACCTGATCCGTATCCCCAGCGGCGGCGGCCCGACCCGGCCGGCGCCGCTCTTTGCGCGCCCTGTGAAAAATTTGTCATTCCCCTGTATTTTTTGCTGGACTTTGCCGCCTGTGTGTTCTATCATGAATAGAAGAAACAGAAACGGCTCCCCCTGCGGACACGCAACTCGTGAAGTCCATCACCCGAAACGATAGGAGGCTTTTCATGCGTCACTTACTCGATCCGCTCGACTTCTCTGTCGAGGAAACCGGCGATCTGCTCGCGCTGGCAGACCGCATCGCCGCCGATCCCACCCCGTATCAGAACGTCTGCGCCCACAAAAAGCTCGCCACCCTGTTCTACGAGCCCAGCACCCGTACCCGCCTCTCCTTTGAGGCCGCGATGCTGAATCTGGGCGGCTCGGTGCTCGGCTTTGCCAGCGCGGATTCCTCTTCCGCCGCCAAGGGCGAATCGGTCGCGGATACCATCCGCGTCATCTCCGGCTACGCCGACATCGCCGCGATGCGCCACCCCAAGGAGGGCGCACCCCGCCGCGCGGCCCACTACTCCAAGATCCCGGTCATCAACGCGGGCGACGGCGGCCACCAGCATCCGACCCAGACCCTGACCGACCTGCTGACGATCTACCGCCGCAAGGGCCGTCTGGACAACATGACGATCGGCCTGTGCGGCGACCTCAAGTTCGGCCGCACCGTTCATTCGCTCATCAAGTCCCTCTGCCGCTACCCGGGCATCCGCTTCGTGCTGATCTCCCCCGAGGAGCTGCGCGTACCCGATTACGTCATCTCCGAGGCCATCGCCCCGGCCGGCATCCCCTATACCGAGGTCACCTCGCTCGAGGACGCCATGCCCGAGCTGGATATCCTCTATATGACCCGCGTCCAGCGCGAGCGCTTCTTCAACGAGGAGGATTATATCCGCTTGAAGGACACCTATATCCTGACCACGGACAAGATGAAGCTGGCCAAGCCCGATATGGCCGTGCTCCATCCCCTGCCCCGCGTCAACGAGATCGCCCTGTCGGTCGACGACGACCCGCGCGCGGCCTACTTTGAGCAGGCGCAGAACGGCGTCTACGTGCGCATGGCCCTCATCATGACCCTGCTCGGTCTCACGGATAAGGAGGTTTGAACCTATGCTCAACATTGATTCCATTCAGAACGGCATCGTCATCGACCACATCAAGGCGGGCACCGGCATGCAGATTTACCACTTCGCCGGTCTGGACGAGCTGGACTGCTGCGTCGCCCTGATCCGCAACGCCCGCTCGGGCAAGCACGGCCATAAGGACATCATCAAGATCGAGAGCCTGATCGACCTCGACCTCGACGTGCTGGGCTATCTCGATCCGAATATCACGATCGACATCATCCGCGACGGCCAGATCGTCGAAAAGAAGAAGCTCGTCATGCCCAAGCGGCTCAAGAACGTCATTCGCTGCAGAAATCCGCGCTGCATCACCAGCGTCGAGGAGGAAATCGACCACATCTTCCTCCTGAGTGAAAACGGCCGCTACCGCTGCGCCTACTGCGAGCAGGAGCCCAAGAAAAAGAGCCTGTAAGTGTATACACATTCAAAAAGGACGGCCTTCGCGCCGTCCTTTTTGATGCCGTACCCTTCGGCGTCTCCTCCGATTTCCTGATCTTTTTTCTTCCGCCCTCTTGACAATCCGCCCGGCCGGGCGTAACATGAACATATGAACAATCATTCATATATTCTTTGAAGGAGTGAACGGATCATGAGCCAGGAACCCTCCCGCCGCGACACCGCGGACGAAGCAGTCCTTGACCTGGAAAAGATATTGCAGTCGCTCGACAGCGGGCCGTCCCCCGCGCCGGATGCGCAGCCCCATGAGGACGGCGCACACGAGCATCACCACCACCATGATGATGAGGACGAGTGCTGCTGCGGACATGACCATGCGCATGAACATCACCACCACCATCATGACGATGAGGACGAATGCTGCTGCGGTCACGACCATGAGCATGAACATCACCATCATGATGACGACGACGAGTGCTGCTGCGGACATGACCACGCGCATGAGCATCACCACCATCATGACGATGAGGACGAATGCTGCTGCGGACATGACCACGCGCACGAACACCATCACCATGATGACGAAGACGAGTGCTGCTGCGGTCACGACCATGAGCATGAACATCACCACCACCATCATGACGATGAGGACGAATGCTGCTGCGGACATGACCACGAACACCACCACCATCATGACGATGAGGACGAGTGCTGCTGTGGACATGACCACGCGCATGAACATCACCATCATCATGATGGCGAATGCGGCTGTGGCTGCGGACACGATCACAGCCACGAGGTCACGCCGCCGCGTGAGCTGAACAAGGACGCGCGCGGCATCCGCCGCGTCTACCAGATGCGCAACGTGGATTGCGCGCACTGTGCCGCCCAGATGGAGGAAAAAATCCGCAATCTGCCCGGCATTTCGGACGCGGTCGTCGTTTATGCCACCCAGCAGCTCCGTCTGGTGGCCGACGATCCGGACGCGCGTCTCGATCAGATCCGCCGTGCCTGCACCGCCATCGAGCCGAACGTTGAGATCGTCCCGATGGACGAGCACGCGCCCCGCGTGCAGGAAGCCGAGGATCATTCGGCCGATCTGCGCAGCATCCTGATCGGCGCGGTTCTGATGGCCGCCGGCATGGTACTTTCGCGGTTCCAGCCGATGATCTCGATGGTCGTCCTCTGTCTGGCCTATGTCATTTTGGGCGGCGAGATCCTGCTGACCGCCCTGAAAAATATCCGCTCCGGCCGTATTTTTGACGAAAACTTCCTGATGTCGGTCGCTACGCTGGGCGCGGTCGCCATGGGCGAATATGCCGAAGCCGTCGGCGTCATGCTGTTCTACCGCGTCGGTGAATACTTTGAGCACCGCGCGGTCGAGAAGAGCCGCCGTCAGATCATGGACGCGGTCGATCTGCGGCCCGAGGTCGTCCAGCGCATCGACAGCGAGGGCGTCGTCCACACCGTTCCGGCCGCCGAAGCGCAGGTGGGCGACCTGCTGCTCGTCCGCCCGGGCGACCGTATCCCGCTTGACGGCACGGTCATGAGCGGTGAGAGCCGCATCGACACCTCCCCGGTCACCGGCGAGCCGGTTCCGGTCTCCGTCCGCCCGGGCGACGCGGTCATTTCGGGCTGTGTCAACACGGCGGGCGCGCTGCAGCTCCGAGTCGATAAGGCGCTGTCCGATTCGATGGTCACCCGCATCCTCAATGCGGTCGAAAACGCGACGGCCAGCAAGCCCAAGATGGATCGCTTCATCACCCGCTTTTCCCGCGTTTACACCCCGGCGGTCGTTGCAATCGCCGTGCTGACCGCGGTCGTCCCCTCGATCGTCACGGGCGACTGGGGTCACTGGGTCTATACCGCGCTGACCTTCCTCGTCATCAGTTGTCCGTGTGCGCTCGTGCTCAGCGTACCGCTCTCCTTCTTCGCCGGCATCGGCGCAGGCTCCAAGCTGGGCGTGCTGTTCAAGGGCGGCGCGTCGCTTGAGGCGCTCAAGTCGGTGCGCACCGTCGTCATGGACAAGACCGGCACCCTGACCGAGGGCAACTTCGTCCTTCAGTCCAGCCACCCGGCCGCGGGCGTCTCCGACGAGGCGCTGCTCTCGCTGGCGGCAAGCTGTGAACTGCACTCCACTCACCCGATCGCGCAGAGCATCCTCTCCGCCGCGCAGGCGTGCGGCCTGAAGCCGGTCAAGCCTGCCAAGCTGCAGGAGATCGCGGGTCAGGGCATCGTCGCCATGATCGAGGGCGTGGCCGTGCTGTGCGGCAACCGCAAGCTGCTGGAGACCGCCGGCATCGACCTTTCGGGCTATCAGGCCGAAGCGATGGGCACCGAGGTTCTGGTCGCCGCTGGCGGCCGCTTCGCGGGCTCGCTCGTCATTTCGGACACGATCAAGAAGACCGCGAAGGACGCCATGCAGCAGCTCCACGCGCTCGACCTGACCACCGTCATGCTGACCGGCGACGCGCAGGACAGCGCGGAAGCGGTCGCGGGACAGCTCGGTCTGGATGAAGTCCGCGCCCGCCTGCTGCCCGAGGAAAAGCTCTCCGCCCTGCAAACCATCCGGGACGCGCACGGCGCGGTGATGTACGTCGGTGACGGCATCAACGACGCGCCCGTACTCGCCGGTGCGGACGTCGGCGCGGCCATGGGTTCGGGTTCGGACGCAGCCATCGAGGCGGCGGATGTGGTCTTTATGACCTCCGATCCCCTTGCGATCGCGCAGTCGATCCACATTGCGCGCCGGGTCGGCCGAATCGCATGGCAGAATGTCATCTTTGCACTGGTGGTCAAGCTGCTCGTCATGGTTCTGGGTCTGATGGGCATTGCCTCCATGTGGCTGGCCGTCTTCGCGGATACCGGCGTCGCCATGCTGTGCGTACTCAACGCAATCCGCATCCTGTATGCCAAGGACAACGGCTGAGCACCGGTATTTGCTCCGCTGAGCACCGGCCATTCCGTGCTCAGCACATCGGCTCGGCTGCGCACCGATCACACAAAAAGGCTTCCCAATCGGGAAGCCTTTTGTTTTGCCGTTCTCCGGCTGTTAATCCAGATAGTTGCCGCAGTCGTGGTTATTGTACTGCTTCTTGAGCCGGACGATCAGGGAACCGTCCGCCTGCTCGTGCTCAGACAGGATGCGGTACTGCGTCCGATTGCGATCGAGCTGCTCCCGGTAGCGGGTGTATTCCTCGCGTACCATGCGAACCGCCGCGTCATGCGGCATCGCGTCCTTCAGGCGGAAGTGCAGCGTCTGCTCCAGACAGGCGGAAAGAATGCGTTTCATCGTGCGATACCTCCTTGATTTGGTACTTCGATTTTATCACGAATTTCCGCACGATTTCTAACAAAACTTCATGGATTCTCCGCATTTTCGTGCAATCTGCGCAGGATATATCGGGGTTAAAACTATGCAGCCTGCACAATATGAGAGCAATACGCGCCGGTCTCAGCGGCGGTATTTCTCCCGATCCGCCGGGGTGATCTCCCGGAGCACGCGGCACGGCACGCCTCCTGCGAGCACGCCCGCCGGGATGTCGCGTGTGACCACGCTGCCGCCCGCGATCACGCTGCCCGCGCCGATCGTCACACCCGGCATGACCTTGACGCCGCCGCCCAGCCAAACGCCGTCCCCGATCCGGATCGGATATGCATATTCCAGCCCCCGGATCCGGGTCTCCGCGTCCAGCGGATGCCCGGCTGTGTACAGACCGCACTGCGGCGCGATCATCACATCGTCACCGATCTCGACCGGAGCGGCGTCCAGAATGACCAACCCGTGATTGGCGTAAAAATTCCGCCCCAGATGGATGTTATAGCCGTAATCGCACCAGAAGTCCGGTTCAATCGTGAACACACCGTCCGCGTGCAGCAGTTCGCGCAGCAGCGCTGCGCGCTCGTCCCGCGCCGAGGGCAGCAATTGATTGGCGCGCCAGCAGAGATCCTTGGCACGCAGCCGCTCGGCCGTCAGCTCCGGTTCTTCCGGGGCATACAGCAGCCCAGCCGCGCATTTTTCCTTCTCCGTCATGTGCAAACGGCACCTCCTTTTTGTACCTTCCATGATACCACCGGCACTGTCCGTGTGCAAACGTCAATTCCCCGAATTGTCCGCCTCAGAAATGCAAGTTTCTATCCTTCCTCCTGCATTTTACAGTCCCTATACAGATTGCACACATTTTGTTTCCCCTTCCTTGTTTATATCCCGGAACCTTTTTTACTTCAAAATCCTTTCAATAAGGCTGTTTTGGGTATATTCTGGAATATTCCGATTTGCTTTTGTGATGTTATACAGAGAAATCCGGATTTTATTGTTTAATTCTAACAAATTTTATACTGGACTTTTGGTGAATATGCGAGTAGAATAAAGCCATCAAATGAAAGAGAGGTGATTCCAAATGGGTATCCGCAATTACCTGAACGCGCTGATCGAGTCCAACATGGCCTTCTATGAAGAGATGGCGCTGACGAAGGATTCGCTTGCAGCCAGACGCAATATGAATCGCAATCACCACTAAACTTTCATGCGGATGAATCAAAGGAGTTGTTTACAAATGAAATTCAAGGATTTCTTCAATGGTATGGTCGAACTCGAAATGATGGATCTGAAAAACGACATTCGTTTCGCTGCCAAGCGCAAGACCAAGTAATTTTCAAATAAATCGGGCGCGCCGGGTTAGGAAGCTGCGCGGCGCGCCTTCCCCCCATCCTTTCTCCATATTTCCCCTGTGCGGCGGTTTCCCCCTGATCCGCCGCCGCATCGCCCCGTTCCGGTTCATTTTCCGACCGGAACGGGGCTTTTTTCATAAAAAACGGAGCCGCAAAGTGCGGCTCCGTTCTGTTTCAATTTGACTGCTTATTTGCGTACCAGCACCAGTTCATCCGAACCGAGCATACGGGAATACTGGGTCGGGAGCAGCTGGCCGATGTTGTTGTCGCGGCCCTGAAGCACATACTCCGGGTTCTCCGCGCCGATCGTTTCAGCCGCCTTGACAGACAGCGCCTGGATCGGGTCGCTGGTCTTGCGATAGCGGTTGAAGATGACGCCGAGCTCAGTCTCGGGGAAGTCGGTCATCATGTTGAAGTCGCCCGCGCTGTCGCCAAAGACCATGACGGGGCCTGCGCCGTTGTACTTGGGCAGGATGAAGTTGCGGATGACCGTGCTCTTGCCGGCCGCCTGGGTCTGCGCATACATGCCCTTGCCGCCGAAGTCATAGTTGTACTCCGCGATGTAACGGCCGTCCTTCAGCTTGAGCTGCATCGCGTAAACCTGATCCTCAGGAACGTTCAGGCCGAAGTACTCGTCGCACGCCGCCGCCAGAATGACGTCGATAAAGGATGCGGAGCAAACGTAAACGTCAATGCCGTTGGCCATCAGGGTCTGATACAGATCGACGACCTCATCGGTGAAGGTGATGCCGGTCAGATACGACGTGCTGATCACGCCGGCCTTGCCGGGCGCAGCCGCGGGAGAGGTCCAGGTCTCTTCGGTGAACTCGCCGTAAGAAGTCCAGTAGCGGTGGGAATCGCCCGCCAGCTTGCGGACTTCCTCCGGGGTCATGCCTGCGAACAGGTAGGTAACCCAGGGATAGGATACGGACGCGTCAAAGGTATCGCCGACTGCCGAATACATGTAGCGCAGCTTGGCTGCGAAGTCCAGATACTGGTTGGACTTGTGGATCTCGTCCAGGCTCTTGCTGCCCGCCAGACCCTTATAGTTCGCGTAGAGCCACTTGTAATCGGAAACGATATCCTGCGCGAGCTGCTCGCAGCTCACGTCCTGACCGGCGGCATTCTTACCGACCGCTGCGTTCATATCGGGGATCTGGGTCTTGAGCACGTCATACAGCTCTTCGGGCTTGATGGCGAAGACCAGATTTTCGATCTGGTAAACCAGCAGAGCTTCCTCAACGTCGTTGATGACGGTCGTGTTATCGAAGTCAAAAACAACGTATTTGCCCTTGTTGGCATTCCGGTCGATCACCTTCTGGATGGCCGCGCGGGTCTCCGGTGCCCAGTTGCCGACGAGCAGCTCGGTCTTGGACGCCTTGTAATGCGCCGAAGGATCAATGACGGCGGTGTTGGTGGCCGCGTCAAAGGTCACGCCGATATCGAGCGCAGAGAGCAGATCGCGGAGCTTGAAATAGTTATAGCCCTCAATCTCATAGCTTTCCGCCTGAAGCTGCTTGCTGTCCAGCATGACCTTGGTCGTGCCGGACTTGACGGATACAGCCGAAGCCGTCGTCGTCAAGGCCATCATCAGAGCAAGGAACAGAGCCAGAATCCGTGATTTCTTCATGTAAGAGCGCCTCCTTTGTTTTGTAGAAATTGCCGAAAAGCGTATCATCTTCCGCTTTGTTGTTGTGATTATATCACAAGCACCTGCGGCTTGCAATGAAGGATTTTTGAACCGATCAAATTCCGCCCTTTCCACTGAGAAACAGCCGTGTAATTTGTGCATTTTTCATACTGCAACTGTGTCAAACTTGTCGATCCGTGCTTGAGCATGCTCAATTTTCGATGGCTCTGCCCGATTTGAAACACCCGGATTTTGAGCACGGCCGTGAGCACGGGGACAATCGGACAAAAAAAGAGGACGCCGCGTGAGCAGCGTCCGATTTTCTGCGCTTTCAAGGAAACAATGTTTCAGCGGTTTCTCTTTTTGATACCGCAAACGCACGATCACTGGGTCCGCTTGCCGTGCATATGCGCAAGGTCGTGCTTGCGGTACTGGATTGGCGCATAATTCAGCTCCCCAAACCCTCTTTTCAATATGCAGAAAGAGCGGCTTTTCGCCGCTCTTTCTGTGTTTCAGGTACTTTTCTGCCCGCCATTCTTCATGAAACAATAAAAAAGCGGAGAGGGAACTTCCCTCTCCGCCGTATTTTGTCTTGATTTGTAAGGCTTTTGCTTAGCCGAAGTAACGCTCCAGCAGACCCTTGAACGCCTTGCCGTGACGGGCCTCGTCGCGGGCCATCTGTCTCGCCGACGGGCAGGCCGCTTCGCGTCCTATGGGGAAACGCAGGAAACTCAATGCTTTCCCCTCCCGTTCCACTCCTAATGATAGCAAAGTCAAGAGCAAGCGATTTTAGAAAAGTGCCACTTAAATATCCACTTTTAGGAGGCACACTATGGCTAAACTCAATGACACAGGCGTTTATCAACTGGCAAATAAGAATTGGGCGTTTCGCTATACCATCACGGCGGATGGGCGAAAGAAGGATGTCCGCAAAGCAAAGGACGAATTTGGCAATCCCCTGAAAACAAAGACAGAAGCTATCCGGGCAAGGAACAAAGCGGTCGAGCGGGAGCGGGAGGGCAAGAAACCCGCTCCAAAGGTCAGAAAGACTTTCAAAGAAGTGTATGCGGAATTTTGTGAAAACGGCAGGAAAGACAGAGCCTACCGAACCAAACAAAAGCAGGACAGCCTTTGGAATAATCACCTTTGCTCTAAATACGGCAAGCGGTTCGTGGATGAAATCACGGCGGCGGAGGTCAATGATTATCTCTCCGATCTTTACTATGTGGAAGGTTTTTCGTATCAATACACCGAAGCCTTTTTGAAAATGTTTTACCTGATCTTCGGGCAAGCCTATTCCCGCAATTATCTGGAAGTAGATACCTACAACAAACTCTGTGTAAATAAAGACACCCGCATCAAAATGCCAAAGATGAAGACAGAGGATGATACCGATATTGTGGCGTTCAGTCGTGAGGAGCTTGTTCTTCTGGATGATTATTTCAAAGGCACAAACGCAGAAACCGCTTACCTGTTGGGACGCTATTGCGGTCTGCGTATCAATGAAGCCTTTGGCCTGAAATGGGAAAATGTCGATTTGGAGAACGGCACAATTATCATCGACAGGCAAATGCAGTATCAGGATGGCCTTATCAAACTGGTTTCTCCCAAAACCCGCAATTCCAAACGGACAATCTTCCTTTGTCCCACGCTTCAAGAGCATTTGAAAAAGAAGTTCCAACAGAGGGCGGAAGACGAAAAGCAGTTTGCCGAACTGCGGAAGCAGAAAACACGGTTCATTGATGATCTGGACGGCAGGAAAATCCCCTCTACGGATTTGGTGAATTGTCTGCCCGACGGAACACTTCAAACCGTCAATTCTATGAAATACCCGTCCCGTGAAATCAAGGCCAAATTAGGCATCAATTTCAAATATCATTTTCTCCGGCATACTTACGGAACCTTAATGGCGGAAATGAATACCCCCACGCACTTGCTCTGTAATCAAATGGGACATGGACACATCCATACGACCCAGAGATATTACATTGCGGTTTCCAAAAGTGGAATTGAGATTTTACAGGGCAATTTGAATTGTCTTTGATTTGCGGGGAACATCTTGGAACATCTTTTTACATAAACGAACAAAAGGGAAGGTGATCGAACACCTTCCCTTATCTTTTAATCATCTTTATACATATCGGCGGATGCCTGAATGAAATCCCGCATTTTCTCTACCACAGGGGCGGGGTCTAAAATCTTCACCCTTCTTCCAAAAGTAGCAATCCACGCAAAGAAGGTGGGGCTGATCTCCACAGGGACTGTGATGGTGAAGTGGTCGGCATCCACGGGCATCATCATAACATCCTTGCCGAACTGGTCTATTACTGCATCTGCCAGTTCCTTGCGGAAGCGGATACGGACATTGTATTCCTTACCGCCATACATATCAAACACTTTTGCCTTTTGGCTTATGATGTTCTTTTCTTTGAAAAGTTCCTTCCCTTCTCTCTTTTGGAGAAGCGGGAAACTGATACGTTCCATTCGATCCACACGATAATAGCGGAACATCTTGCCGTCATAGGCGTAAAGATAATAATTGCCGTTGTTCCACAAAAGGGCGTAAGGGCTAACCGTCACTCGGTTGCCATCGTAAGAAAAGTTTTTAGGATTGGCTCTGTCGGGGGTATAGTGGAAGTAGCGGAAGGAAATCTGGCTATCCTCTGCGATTGCCTGATGGATGCGGTCAGCGTCTTTTACAACGCTGTCGTTCATGCTCCGCACTCGATCCGCAACATAGGTCTGTCGATTCAGGGTTGCTTTGGTTTCCTTGCCCGCAAGGGCTTTGATTTTCTCTGTAATTTCCCGTGCCTTTTCTCTGGTGATGAACTTGGAAGACTGAATACCATCAACCAGCAACCGCAGTTCGTAAGGCTCAAAGGGCGGATTTAAGAGGCGGTAGCCCTTCTTATGTGGGTCGTATTCCAAATGAAGCCCAAACTCATTATCCAAAACCGCAAAATCAGAATACAGGGTTTTCTTCTCTACTGGATAGCCCTTTTCCATCAGGTATTCTTCAATTTCTCTGCGTTTTACAATGCGGTCTTTTCCTGCGTTGGCTTGGAGGTATTCTTTCAAAAGAAGAAGTCGGATGCCGATGTAGTAATTTCCGTAGTTGGGCACTGTCCTGCCTCCATCTTACTTTTTTAGCAAGCGGTTAATTATGCCCAACAACATGAGCATATCATCTTCGTCAAGTTGCTTCATCCCTGCCAATGCTTTTTGAACCAATTCGGGGTTTTGGTCTGTGTCATCGAAAAACTGTTGAGGGGTGATTTCCAGATAATCGCAGATAGCAAAAAACTCCTTCAGCGGAGGCAACGCCTTTCCAGAGGAGATATTGTAGATGTAGCCTCGGCTGTGTCCCAAATCATAACTCATTTGGTATTCTGACACACCTTTTTGTAATCGAAGCTGCGTAATTCGCTCCCGCACAAAGTTTTCTTTCATCTGCTATCACCTCTGAAAATATGATAGCTTGACCCCGGAAAACGATAGTAGAATATTATTTGTTGTTTTGTATTGAAACACTCCAAGAATATATGTTATAATCAAACAGAGTATGTCGAAATATAATATTTTAGAGGATAACAACAAAGGAGAGGTGCTATGTATTTCTATAATTTGGATACGGGGACACTTCATATCGAAGGATACTGCGGCCAAAGCAATCCGCATCCTAACCACATAAAGCATTTTGAAACAGAGCAGGAAGCGTATGCTTTTGCTGGCCGACAGAAAATCCATATGTGTGTAGATTGTCAGAAAAAGAGAGATGAAAAATTAAAGAAGGTGTAATAATGGAACTTCTATTGCTAATTCCTGCTCTCCTTATTGTTATGATTTTCATTGTGATTAAGTCGAAGCGGGAAGAATCTGTGAAAGAAAAAGCAAGAAATGAATGGGATTCAGAGCAGGGAAAGTATGAAAAAATTATTTGTTCGCTTCCTTCGGAGTTGGTATCTAAACTGTTTGATTTGCTGAAACAATCTTGTGCCCAAATACGCCTCGTTGTGCCAGACACCTATCCAGCGGAACTCTCAAAAATATTCTTGGCCACCAATACAGTTATAAACAAAGGAACCTACGGAACTATCACAAGAGAACAGCACCAGCAAATCAGCAACCTACTGAATAAGGACTTCAACTTGTATGTAAATGAGTTTATCCCTGCCGCCAACACAGCATTACGACAACTTGCGGATTCTGATGGATTGGGATTTGGCCTGATTACGAATAGCGCTGCTGACGCTATGCTTTACAGTGCGTTGGATACCAACGAGAGACTGAAAGGCAATGAAAAAAAGATTCGGGAATACGAAGAAATGATAGACAAACAAGTAGTTTCTATCCTAGACAAGATACAAAAAGTTTTGGAGGGGAAGTATGAGGATATAGAAACTATGCAGACAGAATGTGAGCAGGAGGATGTCCCCAACAAACAGGAGGAAACAATCTATACGCAGGAGGAAGTTGCGAAGAGGTGGTATGTTCAAGAGACAGCCGAAGGTGTCATTGCGTTCATTGACGAACAGAATAATCTCATTTTCCCTAACAAGACTGAAATAAGTGAAAAAGAAATCTTGTTTGCGTTGAAAAACGCAGACAAACCACTCAAGCCAAGCGAAATCCAACAGGCAACTAAATATTTGCGAGCATGTAGAATGACCCATGTGTCATATGTGTTGCGTCAGATGAGTCAGGCATCCAAAATAGAACGATTCGATGAAAACAATATTGCTTACTTCAAGATGAAGTGAAAAACAGGGAGCCGATTTGGCTCCCTGTTCTTTTACTTTTCCAAAAGGCTGAGATACTTATAGACTGTCGTTCTGCTCAAATCACACACCCTCGCCAGTTCAGACACATTCAACTGCTTATTTTTGAACGCAGGATAGTGGCGAAGAAACACGGCGGGAATATCGTCTGCGGTTGCCTGCGGCCTGCCGATCTTGGCTCCCTTTGCCTTGGCATTTGCCATGCCAGACCGCACACGCTCACGGATGATACGCAACTCCAATTCGGCAAATACCCCCGACATCTGGATAAAGGCGTTTGTCATCGGGTCGATCTGCCCGTTGGAGCAATCCACGGTAATGCTTCCCACGATCACCAACCGCAAACGTTTGGCGCGGATAACTTCGATAATCTCACACAGTTGCTTTGTGCTTCTGGCAAGGCGGGACACTTCCAAAGTGATGATGGTATCCCCTTCCTGTGCCTGTTCCAGAAGCGAAGACAGTTGGCACTTCACGGCTACGTCCCCGTGTTCGTATTCAAGAAAGATGCGTTCTGCCCCTGCCTGTTTCAGTTCCCGCACCTGACGGTCAATGTCCTGCTTGCTCTCGTTGGTGGAGCATCGTGCGTATCCGTGTTTCATCTGTCTGTCCTCCTTTTGGACTGCTCCACGGGCTTTGTGTTGCCCGTGGAGCGTGTTTGGTTTAGCAAGAGATGGAGAAGCGTCGGCTGGTGCTCTGCTTCGTAAAGGCTTTGTAGAGGTCGCCATAGACCTTCTTGAAGCCAGTAGTGTCGAAGCGATTGGAGAGGACGGAAGTCCATCGGATGATGTAAGCCCCTGCGGTCAGTTCTTCAACCTCACGCTCCAACATCTCGGCCTTGATACTGTCCCGAATGGCTTCCGCTTCGGCTCTGGCTTCTTCCATCAGGGCTTCCCACTCGTTCAGGGCTTCGATCTTGGCTACCAGTTCGTTCTTACTCATAATCGTATCTCCTTTTGGATGTTATTTGCGTTTGGGTATCTCCCTTAACTGTCTTTATTATAGCACTAATATATAGTGCCGTCCATTGACAAATAGCACTAAATTGCGGTGCTATTATTGTGTAAAATTAGCACTTGTTTTTAGTGCTAATCTCTGCTACAATAAGGACAATGGGAAAGGAGGCTCATTTTATGGCAATCCGCTACAAAGTAGATATAATGGCTGAACTGAAAAAGAAGGGGTATTCATCCACCAAAATCCGTGAAGAGAAGTTGATCGGGCAATCTTACCTCCAACAGATACGGCACGGAGAATTAGTGTCGTGGAAGACGATTGACACGCTCTGCTCCCTGTTGGAATGTCAGCCCGGAGATTTGATTGAGTATGTGAAAGAGGACGGCGTTCAGGAAAGGGGCTGATCTGTTTCTTGGACGAAATCAGCCTGTTTTCGGCGGTCTTCTGCCCGGTTTTCTCTGCTCCAAAAGTGTGCGGGAAATCATTTGTTTTTCTGGACGGATGACCGGGGGCTATATTCCGGGAAGACTAGGACAAAAGGTGCTTATGAGAAAAAGGCGTGGGCATTACTCCCGCTAAATGGCATTTTCAATCCAGAAGGCGGTTTTGTTGGCTGTGATCGGCAGGAGAAGTTTTACCCGTTGGACGGCAGAAAACGAAAAAAGCGGAAACCGCAGTCAATGCTACGGCTCCCGCCTATAAAAATAGCACGCAAAATTTTTTGGACTTCTATATAAAAATAGGAATCCAAAAATTTTTGCGTGCTTTTATTTCCAATCTTTGAAAATGTCATCCAACGCTTTATTCAGGCAGTCTTTCATACTCTTTTCCATAACTGCGTAGATGTAGTTTTCAAACCAAGATTGCTCTTTCTTCTTTTTCTTCTTGTCCCTATCTGGGTCTTTTGAAATTCTCACTTGATCTTCACCTCGCTTGTAATATGGATGCGGGGGAAGTCATCTTCCTCTTGAAGTTGCTTTCGTTGAGTTCGCCGAAATGCTTCCAAAACCTGCCACGGCTCATAGCCGTCCTGCTCCATAGTGGGGTAGTAGTCCGGCAGAGAAACCATCTTTTCAAATACTGACATTGTTATTGTCCTCACTTTCAAAATTAGTAATGTCGAATCCATATATTCCATAAACAGGAACTTTGACGGGCGTATAACCATACTTTGCCTTGAACTCTCTGCGGGCGTTTGCGTAGCCGAAATAAGCCTGCTGGCCGATGATGGCGTTCATATCCTCTTTGGTAATAAGCCCGATTTCGTAATCATTCAGAGCATCTAACTCAATTGGAGCGGAAGCCTTTCTCTCGGCATAGAAAAACTCATAAAACGCTTGAATCTGATCTTCTGGCATCGGAATGTAGCAATTATGTTCCAAATCCAACCGACACCATATTTTTTCGAGAATCCGTCCGTCAGTTCCACCGTCGTTTTGGTATTTTCCAAACATCTCCCGCATCCGCAGTCGAGTATATTCTTGAACCGTGCCGAACTTATGATTCAGTTCTTGGATTTCGCTGTCATCTTTGATGATACGGGCAACATTTGAAGCGGTCTGAACATTATCTGCTTTGATAACCTCCACGATTTTGGAGCGGTATGTATTGTTCCTCTTGGATGCGTCCCGCTTGTTTGGGATGCCCTGATAGTCGCCCAGTTTCTTCAAAATGTGAAATGTCGTTTTTCGTCCCTCATACTCAACTTCATAATCATAATAGAGGCTGAGATTTGACAGTAGTTCGTTCCGCCTATGGCTCCATGTGCTTTCGCTGACTTCCATAAAGGTTTGGAGATCGTGCGGAGAATAGTAGTTTCCTTCAATCAATTCCATTGTTGTTCCTCCTTCACTTATTCTTGTAAATTCAGATTGAAAGATGTTCCATTTTTGACCTTGCCCCGCATAGCGAGACCTTGGGAGAATACCACGCAAGTTTTTTTGGACTTCTTTTTATATTTAAGACCTCAAAAAAATTTGCGTGCTTTTTGACTTAAATCGCATTTTTTCGAGATTGGGAAAGGCTGGGATAACGCAGGATTCTTCCACATTCTTTTCCTGCTGGATAATCTCATAAGTGCGAAGAATATCCTCTTCGTTCAGATGATCGACTATTTGGTGTGCCAATTCCTCGGTGTTTCCTCTTTCGATGTAATGTTGAAGGCACACTTCATAAGCCTTTTTACCTTCGTCGCTGAAAAAATCTCTTTTCATCACGCAACCTCCTCGGCATTTTCCATAGCCTTCTTCGCAACCTTCTCCGCTGCTTCTTCTTTTGCCTGCTGGAAGAAAGGTGTAGCCTCAATCACATCAACCTTGTTGTAGAGATAGAACAGAGGGTCTTTGCGGAAGTTGGGGAACTGTGCCACGAACCAACGGCGGACGGCAGTATAGCGAGAGGTCAGAGGGAGGCTTCCGCAGTTTTTCAGGAAAAGGTAGGACTTCATATAATCTTCGCTGTTGGAAAGGCCATTGATGAAGCCCTCCATATTCTCGTATTTGAGGTTCTTAAACTGATTACAGTTAAATTTCTCGCCCGTGCTCTTGGAAACATACTTGGTAGGGGTCTTGTGGGTCTTGCTGATGACAGTCAAGCCGGGAATGTCGCGCATAAATTTGGTGTAGAGTTCGTAAGCCTCACCCTCGCCCTTGGAAACAGCGTCATTAAAAGCCTTGGTGATGGTCAGGGTCTTGGCGGTCAGATTCAGAGTGTAGCCTTTCATTTTCATATCCTCCTAAAATTATTGTCAGTTGGTTCGATTAGTCTACCAGAGCCAGATCGTTGGTCTGGTCGTCGTTCTTCTCATCGGAAGCAGGGGTAGCAGAGAGAACAGCCTTAGCCATGCGGTAGTCAGCAATTTCCTTCTTGGCCTTCTCCATATCAAAGCCCTGCTTATCGGGATCGAACTCACCCAGGAACCACTTCTTGGTGAAGGGATAAACGCTGATGCCAGAATCCTCGGCCATCTTCTTAACAGCCTCATACTCGGACATAATCCGCTCGGCATTCACGCGAGTTTCAATGTAGGCCTTCATAAAGTCAAAGTCCATACCATTGTAGGTGCGCTTGGCCTTGGTAGTGTGCTTCTTCTGCTCCTTAACGACCAACTTAAAGTTGGGATGCTTGGCAACCTTCTCAGCCAGCTCCTCATAGACGGGGCCGAAACCCTTACTTGCCTTGTCAAAACTTGCCTTGGTGCCGGTAATCTCATTGGCGATGAAATTGATGGTAAAACGAACGACGGCAGACTGCTTCTTCATTATGTTTCCTTTCTGATGCTCTTGGCATCTTGCGTATTTCTTAGGTCGCCACCTTTATTTTTCTTTTGTGAGGTCTTGTTTCATCTCTCACTTTCTGTCTGTATTATAGCAATAAACCTATCCAATATAATCGGATAGGTTTATCAATTAAAATCTTTATTTCAACTTCTTTTTGCTACTGGATTTGCTTCAAGATGTGCGGTGATGTTAAGGTGTTCAAGGAAGATGAAAAAAGATGCTCGAAGATGTTTAATTAAGTTCAAACATCTGGTTTCCTGAACACCTGAAAGTGTATAATCCAAATATCCACTTTTCCATTATCCACTTTTGGCTGTTTGGGAGGCAGAAGCAGAAGGTGGCATCCACCTCTTTATCCACTCACGACGGCGGAGGACGCAAAAAAGAGAGGACACCTTTCGGTGTCCCCTCTCTCAAAAATCCTTATTTTACAAGGCTTTTGCTTAGCCGAAGTAACGCTCCAACAGACCCTTGAACGCCTTGCCGTGACGGGCCTCGTCGCGGGCCATCTCATGAACGGTGTCATGGATCGCATCGAGGTTGGCAGCCTTGGCACGCTTGGCCAGATCGGTCTTGCCGGCGGTCGCGCCGTTCTCGGCCTCAACGCGCATCTCGAGGTTCTTCTTGGTGGAAGCGGTTACGACCTCGCCCAGCAGCTCAGCGAACTTGGCAGCGTGCTCAGCCTCTTCGAACGCAGCCTTCTCCCAGTACAGGCCGATTTCCGGATAGCCCTCACGATGGGCAACGCGAGCCATCGCCAGGTACATGCCGACCTCAGTGCACTCGCCCTCGAAGTTGGCGCGCAGATCCGCCTTGATATCCTCCGGAACGTCAGCCGCTACGCCGACAACATGCTCAGACGCCCAGGTCATCTCGCCGGACTGCGCAACAAACTTGGCAGCGGGGGCATGGCAGACGGGGCACTCGGCCGGAGCAGCGTCGCCCTCAAAAACATAACCGCAGACAGAACATACGTACTTCATAATATTTTTCCTCCTTAAAAGAAATTACGAATTGAGAAATTGATCTAATGTGACGTTGTAAAGCTCGGTGCGGATCATGCGATTGACCGATCCGAACACCTTCCGGAAGTTACAGATGCCCTTGGACGAAACGCGCGTACACTCAAACTCATTACACAGGCAGTGATTGATCTGGATGGGGCCGTCGATACACTCGATGATCTCGCCCATACTGATCTCAGACGGGGGCTTGACGAGCTCATAGCCGCCGGCCGCGCCCTTGTACGAGCGAACCATTCCGCCCAGAATGAGCTTCCGCAGGATCTTCAGCGCGAACCGCAGGGTCACGCCGGTCGCTTCGGAAATGTCCTTTGCGCCGAGCTTTCCGCCATGTTCAGCCAGACAATATGCGACGCGGATCGCATAATCAGCTTCGTGCGTAATGCGCATGGCTTCGAGCACCTCTTTCTTTCGTTTACGAGAATAGTATACATTCTCCGTTTTGAATTGTCAACCCCTTTTGCACGCTTTTTTCTTCGGACAGCAAAGATTTTCCCGCTGATATTTTGTCTCGATTTTTTTGAAATAATAGTTGACTTTTCATCGATGTTCCGGTATAATATCTACTGTCGCTGGGGAAAGCGACTCGGAAAATGATATGCGAGTGTGCTGGAACTGGTAGACAGGCACGTTTGAGGGGCGTGTGCTCATAAGGCGTACGGGTTCAAGTCCCGTCACTCGCACCATTCTCCTTGGCATATAATTTCACATTCCCATGCAGATGTGGCGGAATGGCAGACGCGCTAGCTTCAGGTGCTAGTGCTCGCAAGGGCGTGAGGGTTCAAGTCCCTCCATCTGCACCAAAAAAACGGATACCTCTGGGTATCCGTTTTTTCATCCTGTATATTTTTGAGTCTCCCGGAAAAATATGCGCATTTGTCCTTGACAAATCGGTCTGTATCCTGTATAATTATCAACGTCGCCGAGGGAAAGCGGCTCGGAGATCTTACGCGAGTGTGCTGGAACTGGTAGACAGGCACGTTTGAGGGGCGTGTGCTCATAAGGCGTACGGGTTCAAGTCCCGTCACTCGCACCAATCTCCTCAGGCAAACTTCATATTCCCACGCAGATGTGGCGGAATGGCAGACGCGCTAGCTTCAGGTGCTAGTGCTCGCAAGGGCGTGAGGGTTCAAGTCCCTCCATCTGCACCAAAAACGGATCCCTTCGGGGATCTGTTTTTTTCATTACCAATACAACTTGAGCCGTCCATCCGGACGGCTCTTTTATGTCTTTCAAGAGATCTGCGCACGCAGATCCTCATAATATCGGATGCCCTTTTGATTATCTGCATGGAACAGCAGGGGCAGCTCATGCTCCCCCAGTCCGATCCGGCATTCGGTCGTGTTCTGGTAC
Source organism: Butyricicoccus pullicaecorum (assembly GCA_021531865.1). Taxonomy (GTDB): domain Bacteria; phylum Bacillota; class Clostridia; order Oscillospirales; family Butyricicoccaceae; genus Butyricicoccus. The sequence continues at coordinate 84,227 of JAFBIW010000001.1, forward strand.
GATTCGCTTTCCGCGATCTGCACGCTGTGCACATTACGCACCGGCAAATAGGTATACTGATAGCCGTACTTGTCCTCCTTGGTGCGGGCGTCCGGAACCTCTTTCTCGATCACGAGCAATTCGGTATCACCGAACAGGTGCACCGCACCCATCATGGACTGCGGCCGGAGCATCTGCTGCAAGCGCTCGCGCAGCCCCGCCTTCCGGAGCGTGAGCGGCCCGCCCTGCTCGAACGCGCCGACCTGAAACTCCTCTCCCGCGTCGCGCAAATCGCGCAGCAGGTTGACGAACAGCACGTCGCGCAATTGCGCATCCGGGATGACCGCGGCGCTGCGGTATCCGCAGCCGGCCGGCTTCCCCGCCTCGTACTGCGAACGGATATACTGCACAAACGCAGACATAATGCCAATCGAGACCGTGTTAAAGGTGATCTCGATCCGCTCCCGCGCGGTGTAGAGCGTGCACACGCCGTTCAGGAACTTCCGGTACAGCCGAACACCCAGAATATCGGCATACGGTACGACGGTTTCCCGCACCGAATGCTCCACCCGGGTCAGAATCTGCACCCGGTCGGCGTAGGCGCTGACCACATAGTCGTACAGATCCATATCGGGCGTCGCTTTTCTGCGCTCGATATCGCGCGGAATCTTAAAATACATGACCGGTTCGCCCATGTCCCGCACATAGGGGACGAACAAGGGCGGGAGCGGATGCTCCGCCGTGATTTCATAGATCCACGGGCCAAACGCATCATATTCTGAAATTGCCATAATTTCCACCTCTGCCGCTCACCGGAAGGCTGTCCCCAAAAGAGGACAAGACTCCCACTTTATATTACGGATGATAGCACGTCCGGCCATACACTGTCAACCAAAAACCGGCAAAACCCCGGACAAAGCGCCTTTTTTCCGCTGTGCTCCCCGCGGCGGCAGCGGACGCATTTCGTCCGAAAAGCCCTTGTAAAACGCAAAGAACCGCCCAAAACAGGCGGTTCTTCTCATCTTCATGTAGGTGTGAGCGACCCGTAAGCCGGGTTCTGTCGTGGACGATCATCTATCTGGGACGCGCGTCACCGTGCGCCTCAAGCCATCAGTCGGGACAACCGGGTCAGTTATGGTCCCTGTCGATGTTGCTGCGGATAGAGTTTACAGACCTCCCATGTTACCATGGGACGTGGTGAGCTCTTACCTCGCCTTTCCACCCTTACCGGCCGGAGCCGGCGGTATCTCTCTGTTGCACTATTCCTGAAGTTGCCTTCGGCAGACGTTATCTGCTATCCTTACCCTATGCAGCCCGGACTTTCCTCATGCCGGTTGGGGCACGCGACCGTCTGGATCACTCACGGAGTTCATTATACGACAGAACAGCGGGCAAAGTCAATGGAAACCTTGCAATTCGCTGCAAAAAAGAGTAAAATAAGAGGGCATTCTATAAGGGAGTATGATACGCATGACTGCACTTGATCAATATCTGGAATCCATTTCAAATCAGCGCGTTGCCGTCATCGGCGCGGGCGTGAGCAACGTTCCGCTCATCCGCATCCTGCGCGACGCCGGCATCGCGGTCACCATACACGATAAAAAGGACGCCGCCGCGCTGGGCGCGCAGTACGAGAGTCTGGCCGCGCTGGGCGTGTCCTTTTCACTGGGCGAGGGCTATCTGAATGACTTGACCGAAAACATCGTCTTCCGCACGCCCGGCCTGCACCCCGATCACCCCGCGCTGAAATCCGTCCGCGCCTGCGGCGGCACGGTGACGAGCGAGATGGAGCTGTTTTTCGCAGTCTGCCCCTGCCCGATCATCGGCATCACCGGTTCAGACGGCAAAACCACGACCACCACGCTGACCTACGAGTTCCTCAAGCATGCGGGACACACCTGCCATCTGGGCGGCAACATCGGCAAGCCCCTGCTGCCCGAGGTGCGCGAGATGCAGCCGGACGATCTGGCCATCGTCGAGCTGTCCTCCTTCCAGCTCATGGGGATGCAGTACAGCCCGTCGGTCGCGGCGATCACCAACCTGACGCCCAACCATCTGGACTACCACAAGGACTTTGACGAATACGTACAGGCCAAGACCAGCATCTTCACCCACCAGAAGCCGGGCGGCAAGCTGGTGCTCTGCGCGGACGATCCGGTCACCCGCCGGCTCGATATCCCGGGCGCGCATGAGATTTGGCACTGCACCAAGCAGGTCAAGCCCGAAACCGGCGTTTACCTGCGCGACGGCGTCATTTACATCGCGGAAAACGGGCAGGATCGTGCGCTGATGGAAGCCAAGGACATCCGCATCCCGGGCGCGCACAACGTTTATAACGTCATGATGGCGGCCGCCATCGTGCAGGGTCTGTGCGAGGACAGCGACATCGTCGCGGTGGCGACCACCTTCGCGGGCGTTGAGCACCGCATCGAGTTCGTCCGCGAGTTTGAGGGCGTCAAGTATTACAACGACTCGATCGCCTCCAGCCCGACGCGAACGATTGCCGGTCTGAACTCCTTCGATCAGAAGCTCATCCTGATCGCGGGCGGCTACGACAAGCACATCCCCTACGACGTGCTGGGCGAGCCCATCTGCGATCATGTCAAGACGCTGATCCTGACCGGCGCGACCGCGCCCAAGATCCGCCAGTGCGTCGAGCAGACCGGCCGGTACGACCAGCCCCAGATCATCGACGTGCCCGATCTCAAGTCGGCCGTGCGTACGGCCTACGCGACCGCGCACCCGGGTGATATCGTCATCATGAGCCCGGCCAGCGCCTCGTTCGACTGCTTCAAAAACTTCATGGAGCGCGGCGAGCTGTTCAAGCAGTTCGTCAACGCACTCGACTGATTGGTTCCATCCAAAGGAGCGTCCCCACCGGACGCTCCTTTTTCCATCTTCCGGCAGGCACAGGCGCGCTGCCGCGCGCATAGGCTGAAGACGAGGTGATTTGATCATGAGCAACCGTCTGGAGCTTGGCCGACCGGCCGCTGCGGCCCGGATACAGGGCGGCCCGTCCGCGCCCGAACTCACCGGCGTCGTCTGGTTTTACCCCGATCCGCTGGGCGTCGTCGTCGTCGCGCAGATCCGCGGCCTGCCGCACCGGGACGCGCCCTGCGCCGCCGGTATTTTCGCCCTGCACATTCATGAAGGCAGCGCCTGCGCGGATCAGGACTTCTCCGAGACCGGCGGGCACTACAATCCGCAGGACTGTCCCCATCCCGCGCATGCAGGCGATCTGCCGCCCCTGTTTGCGTGCGGCGACCGCGCCTTTCTGGCCGTTCTGACCGACCGGTTCCGCGTGCCCGATGTGATCGGCCGCACCGTGGTCATCCACAGCGGGCCGGACGATTTCCACACCCAGCCCGCCGGAAATTCCGGTCAAAAAATCGCCTGCGGCGTGATCCGCGCGCTCTGACCCGCTAAAACGGCGCGGATACCGCCGGGCGTGACGGCGCATACTAGGGACGAGGTGATTTGGATGGCATATAATTTTACCGCAGAGAGCACGTTTGACGCCCTGATGCGGGCGGATGCGTCGGCCGCTTCGTTTTACGCCGGCTGCACGCCCGCGCAGAAGGCGGCGATCCGCGCGCAGATGCAAGAGATCCGCACACCCGAGGAAATGCGCGCCTTCGTCTCCCACCTGCCCAGCGCCGCCCTTTGAATGGTGTGCAAAGGACAAAAAAATGCCCGAAACATTGTGTTTCGGGCATTTTTGATACCAAATTTGAAATCCTGTGAAGGGAAATCAGCGCTTGCTGAACTGCGGAGCGCGACGGGCTGCTTTGAGACCGTACTTCTTTCTTTCCTTCATTCTGGGGTCGCGGGTCAGGAAACCAGCAGCCTTCAGAATCGGACGGTACTCATCGGAGTTCGCCTGCAGCAGAGCGCGGGAGATGCCGTGACGGATCGCGCCGGCCTGGCCGGTGAAGCCGCCGCCGACAACGGTGCACTCGATGTCGAACTTATCGGTGGTGTTGGTGGCCTCCAGCGGCTGACGAACGATCAGCTTCAGGGTCTCGAGGCCGAAGTAGTTGTCGATGGTACGGTTGTTGATCTTGATCTCACCGGTGCCGCCGGGGAAGAGGCGGACGCGCGCAACAGAGGACTTTCTTCTGCCGGTACCGTAGAAATAAGCTTTCTTAGGCGTATACATAATCTATAATCCTCCTTACTTGTCCCAAACCTCGGGCTTCTGCGCAGCATGGGTGTGCTCAGCGCCCGCGTAGATCTTCAGACGGGTTGCAGCCTGACGGCCGATGGAATTCTTGGGCAGCATACCCTTAACAGCCAGCTGCATTGCCAGCTCGGGCTTCTCAGCCATCAGGGTGCTGTACTGCACTTCCTTCAGGTGGCCAACGTAGCCGGTGTGATGACGGTAGTACTTCTGCTCGAGCTTCTTGCCGGTCAGGACAGCCTTGTCCGCGTTGACGATGATGACGAAATCGCCGCAGTCAACATGGGGAGTGAAGGTGGTCTTGTGCTTGCCGCGCAGCAGCATGGCAGCGGTAGCGGCGGTACGGCCGAGGGGCTTGCCCGCAGCGTCCAGAACATACCACTTGCGCTCAACGGTCTCTGCCTTTGCCATGAAAGTGGACATGATGCGTTCCTCCATTTATTATAAAATATTTCTAAGCAACTTGAACGGGCTCTCAACGAGCCTTTTATATTAAACCACACCGGTTTTGCAAAGTCAACCGCTTTTTTTGATTTTTTCGATTATCTTCGGACGAACTCCCGTTTTCTCTCTTATACTCTCTCATACTCTCGTTTTCTCACATCCTATTTTATATTTTTCCTGTTGCCGTCCGACGGGAAATCTGTTATATATATAAGGAATGAGAAACCCACCGTTCTGAAAGGACGTTTTTATCATGCAGAAACTCTTATCCTACACCCGCCGGGCGATCGACCACTACCATATGATCGAGGCGGGCGACCGCATCGCCGTCGGCGTTTCGGGCGGCAAGGATTCGCTCGCGCTGCTCGTCGCGCTGGCCAACCTGCGCAAATTCTACCCCAAGCCCTATGAGGTCGTCGCGATCACGCTCGAAATGGGCTATGAGGAAATGGACTTCTCTGCCGTGCAGGCGCTGTGCGATTCGCTCGGCGTCGCGTACATCCGGGTGCCCACCCAGATCAAGCAGATCGTCTTCGACATCCGCAAGGAGCCCAGCCCGTGCTCCCTGTGCGCCAAGCTGCGCCGGGGCGCGCTCCACGAGGCCGCGCTGGCAGCGGGCTGCAAGAAGGTCGCGCTCGGCCACCACTTCGACGACGTGGTCGAGACCTACATGCTCTCGCTGGTCTATGAGGGGCGCATCTCCTGCTTCAAGCCGGTCACCTATCTCGACCGCAAGGGAATCACGCTCATCCGTCCCCTGCTCTACACCCCGGAATACTATATCCGCTCCTTCGCCCGACGGATGGAGCTGCCTATCGTCGAAAATCCCTGCCCGGCCGACGGCAACACCAAGCGGCAGGAGGTCAAGGAGCTGCTCCGCTCGCTCGAGCAGACCCACAAGGGACTGCGCGAGCGCATCTTCGGCGCGATCCAGCGCTACCCGCTCGACGGCTGGGCACCCGACAAGGAAAAATATCAGGACTGACCGAAAACCGAACAGAAAACAAAAAAAGAGAGGCAAACGCCTCTCTTTTTGCTTTTTCCGCAGGTTTCAGCCCTTGCCCATCAGGTGCTCGATCAGAATTTTCGCGCCCAGCAGGATCAGCACCAGGCCGCCGGTCAGCTCGGCTGCCGACTTATACCGCATCCCGAACACATTGCCGATGCGGATGCCCGCCGCCGAGAACAGGAAGGTCACGCAGCCGATGAGCAGCACTGCCGGGATGATATCGACCTGCAAAAACGCGAAGGTCACGCCCACGGCCAGCGCGTCGATGCTGGTCGCAACCGCCAGCGGCAGCATGGCCCGGAACGAAAAGTCCGCGTCCAGCTCTTCCGCGCTCTCGCGCGACTCGCGCACCATGCTGCCGCCAATCAGGGCGAGCAGGACGAAGGCGATCCAGTGGTCGACCGAGACGATCAGCGACTGAAAGCGCACGCCCAGCAGGAAGCCGATGAGCGGCATGAGCGCCTGAAAGCCGCCGAAATACACGCCCGCCGTGGCGGCGTGGCTCCATCTGACCCGGCTGACCGACAAGCCCTTGCAGATGGACACCGCGAACGCGTCCATCGACAGGCTGACGGCAATGAGGATAAGTTCCCAAAGCTGCATGATTTGATTCCTCCAATTTCTCACATATGCGGAGAGCAATAAAAAAAGACCCATCTGTCCCCCTTCGGACAGATCGGTCTCATTATTTCAAACGACGCCAGGCTGCCGCAGACAGCCAGTCTGTTGACCCCGTTACGTTCCGCGGAACGCCAACTACTCCCCAATCAGATATCCATATGATACCATTCCGCGCCCGGGCTGTCAAGCAAAACACGCGTCCGGTTTCAGGTTTTCGCATCACGTCCGGATATCTGTCTTGACACATGTCATGGACAGATGTAAAATGTCTTGGATATGAATTTTGGAAATAACCGGAAAGAAAGGGATCAAACCATGCTCAAAGCAACAATCATGGAGGAATCCTCCTTAAACCTGATGAAAACACGCGCCGAGGAGCTGCTCGAAACGCGCGGCGTGACTATTGACCCCCCCGAGCTGTGCGCCGCGCTGGCCGAGAAGGGCTGTCTGGTTTCGGGTCAGCAGGTGCGCTTCCCGCGTGCGCTGATCGCGCAGGCGGTTGCCGCCGTGCCCGCGCAGTTTACCCTGTATGCCCCGAGCGGCGCGCATGACCTGCCCTTCCCGCACCCGGACGGCGGCTTCTACACCCGCACGAACACGGGCGCGCCCAACTACCGCACGCCGGACGGCGACGTGCACCCCTTCCGGCTGGACGAGGCCGAGGCGTGGTTCACGCTGGCCAACGCTCTGCCCAACATCGACTTCGTTGCCCTGCCCTCGGTGGCGGGCGACGCCGACGTGCCGCCCGAGGCGGTCGATCTGTACACCCTCGACCGGGCGCTGCGCGTCTCCAAAAAGCACATCTGGATTCAGCCCTACGGCACGGAGAGCGTGCGCGGCCTGATCGACATGGCGGCTGCCGCCGCGGGCGGCGCGGACAAGCTGCGTGAGAAGCCGATCGTCAGCTTCATCGCCTGCTCGGTGCCCCTGCTCTCCTTCAAGCATATGGACGCCGAGATCCTGCTGCGCTGCGCGCAGGCCGGCGTGCCCGTCCAGCCCTGCTCCCTGCCGACCGCGGGTGCGAACACGCCGGTCACCCCGCAGGGCACCGCGCTGGTCTGCTGCGCTGAGGTGCTCGCCCAGATCGTCATGCTCGAGCTGCTCTGCCCGGGTCTGCCGGTCGTCGCGACCCCCCTGCCCTTCTCGATGGACATGATGACCACCTACACCCTGCAATCCGCTCCCGAGACCGCGCTCTGCCGCCTGCTGTGCATGCAGTTCTTCGAGGAGGGCTACGGCATCCGGGCGCACACCTACGCGACCGGCACCGACAGCCTGACGACCGACGGCCAGAGTCTGATCGAGCGCACCTCGCTGGCGCACATGCTGGCCCTTTCGGGCGCATCCGTGCTGGGCGGCGCGGGTCAGATCGAGACCGCCAAGACCAACTGCCCGCTGACCCTGATCGCCGACGATGAAATCTTCGGCATTGCCCAGCGGCTGCGCCGGGGTCTGACGGTGGACGATGAGATGATGGACGTCGACGAGCTGTTCGGCGACCCGGAGGAGCTGGCGGACGGCTTCATCATGACCGACCACACCCTGCGCCACTACACCGAGATCACCCGTCCCGCCCTGTTCAGCCGGGTGGGCGTGCCCGCGTGGAAGGCCGACGGCTGCCCGACCTTCGAGGATCGCGTCCGCGCCCGCTATGACGCGCTGTGCCGTCAGCCCGAGCAGGGCAAGCTGGACGCGCAGACTGCTGCCGCGCTCGACGCCGCCTTCCGGCAGGCGGTCGCCGACGTTTGCGCCCGGTAACGGAGGACGCCATGAAGCTCACAAAGACCGAAAAGCGCTGGCTTACGCTGACTCTGCTGTTCTTCGCGCTTTACAACCTGCCCGGCATCCCGGGCTATCACGACGCGCGTGGCCTCATCCTGCACGCCGCGCTGACCGTCCTGCCGCTCTGGATCTGCGTCTACACCGGACTGTTCCGCGTATTCCGCCGATACCGCCTGAAGAAATAGGAGGACGGAATTGTTACAGCAACATACCATTTGGATCACCTTCGCGGCCTATCTGCTCTTTCTGCTGGCCGTCGCCGCGTGGGAGCAGCATCGGGCGCGCACCCGCTCGGCACGCTCCTTCCTGACGGCGGGCGGCTCGATCAGTTGGCCCATGCTGGTCATGACCTATCTGGCCTCGCTGATGAGCACCTGGGTCTTCTTTGCCGGGCCGGGCGGCTATTACCGCGGCGGTCTGGGCTATTGGGTCTCCGAGCTGAGCTATATCGCCCTGTTCCCAATCATCGCGCACTTCACGATGAACAAGGTCTGGCTGCTCAACCACGCGCGCGGCTACACCACGCCCGCCGATTTCTATGACGACCGCTTCCGCAGCCCGGCGCTGCGCGTCATTCTGGCGCTCATTTTTCTGGTCTCGTCCTTTCCGTATATCGCCTCGGTGCTGGTGTCGATCGGTCAGGCCGCGCAGGTCGCGACCGGCGGCGCCGCCGATTACCGGGCGGTCATCTGCATCGTGGGCGCGGTCATCATTGTCTATGTCTGTCTGGGCGGCATGAAATCGGTCGCCACGACCGACACGATCCAAGGCCTGATCTTCATTTCCCTGCTCTGGATCATCGCGGCGGCCTGCCTGTACGCCGGGTTCGGCGGCTCGCTGTCCGGCGCGCTGGCGGCCATCCGGGACAACAGCCCGGACTGGTTCTCCTACCCCGGGCCGGACGGCTGGGTGCCCTACGGCGCGCGGCTGGGCTATCCGCTCTCCTGCGCGATCGGCTGGACGATCATGCTGCCCCACGTCTTCGTGCGCTCGGGCTACTCGGGCAAGGATATGCACACCCAGCGCAAGCTGATGCTGCTGACCCCGGTTTTGCAGGCCTTCGTCTGGACGGGCACCATGCTGATCGGTCTGGTCGGCATCGCCCTGCTGCCCGGCCTGTCCCAGAGCGACACCGAGCTGATCATCCCCTACATGATCCAAAACGTCATCCAATCCATGAATCCGACGCTGGCCGTCCTGCTTATGCTGGCCTTCTTCATCGGCGCGAGCGCGGTCGGCATCTCGACGGCGGACTCCTTCCTGCTGGTCTCCAGCTCGATCGTCTATGAAGACCTGCTGCACCGCACGCTGGGCGTCGAGCTGGACGAGAAAAAGCGCATGACCGTCATCCGCCTGACGATCGCGGTCATCGGCGGCGTGAGCATCCTGCTCGCCCTGCGTCCGCCCCAGCTCATCTACACCCTCATCATGTTCGCCATCGCCATCGTCATGCCCCTCTTCCCCATTCTGGTCTGCGCGATCTACTGGAAGCGCGCGACCAGGCAGGCGGCCATCGCGGCGGCGCTCGTGGGCACAGCGCTCGTGCTGATGACCTACTTTGTCTGGAACATCGGCGGCACGTGATACGGCGCGATCGGTATGCTGGGCGCGGCCGTCACGATGGTCGCCGTCAGCCTGCTGACAAAGCCCGACCCCGATGCCGGACAGACGTTCTACGACGCGCTCGACCGTACGACCGAGGAATTTTATGCAATCGAAGAATAAAAAAGGCTCCCGAAAGGGAGCTTTTTTGAACGCAGAAGAAAGGTGTGCTTACAGGCTCAGGAACCGCTGTGCGTCCCGGTTGCTGCCCAGAATGAAGATGGTCTCGTCAAACCGGAAGCAATGGGTCGGGCCGGGCAGCGGCTCCAGCTTGCCGTCGTGCTTGGTCGCCAGCACATTGATGCGGTACTTCTGGCGGACGGCCAGCTCGACGATGGTACGCCCCACCCACGAGGCGGGCACCGCCGTTTCAAAGATCGAATAGTCCCCGGACAGCTCAATGTAGTCGAAGATATGGTCGGCGCTGTACCGCACCGCTGCCCAGTTTGCCATCTGCTTTTCGGGATAGACGACGTCGTCCGCGCCGTTGCGCAGCAGGAACTTGGCATGGACGTCCCGCGCGGCGCGGGCCAGCACAAAGGGTGCGCCCTGCTCCTTGAGCAGCGCCGTGGTCTCGAGCGAGCTTTGGAAATCGTCTCCGATGGCCACGACGCACAGGTCGAAATTGCGCACGCCCAGGGACATGATGAACTGCTCATTCGTACTGTCGCCGATCTGGGCGCTGGTCACAAGCGGCAGGATATCGTTGACCCGCTGCTCGTTGCGGTCGACAGCCAGCACCTCGTGGTGCAGCTCCTGCAGCCGCTGCGCCATATGGCGGCCGAATCGCCCCAAGCCGATCAAAAGTACAGACTTCATAGATAAGATCCTTTCTCACCCATCGGAATCGATTCCCGGGGAAATCCCGTGGCAGATATGCCCGCCCTCTCCGAAGACGTTCATGCAGATGGTATCAAACTTTGGTTTTATTATAGCATGTCCGGAATGAGGACTTTATTAGGGTTCCGCACGCGGGATTAAGATTCCATTAAGATGCGATCGCGCGGAAAATGTCAGATTACCGTCTTAATGCAATCTTAATCCCCTGTCCGAAATACAAATCTCGCCCCTAGCTGTTTCCGTTTATAATAAAGTCAGAAGGGATACATTTTTGATTTTCAGGGGGGAGGACACGGTATGGAGGGCTTGTTGCTGATCGGCGGTTTTCTGCTCACCGCCGCGGTCGGATATTTCGCAGTCGACCGCATGGGTCGTTTTCTGGATGAAAATATGGCGCGGCCAAAGGACAAGACGGCCGGGCGCAAGGGTTGCAATCCGCCCGATTCCAAGGTAAGATAAGAGGGATTGGAAAACACCCCGACCGAAAGGAGAGAGCCTTATGCCGGACGATCGCCGTCCCGCACCCGACCTGCTGCTCGGCGGACTCCGGCAGTCCGCTGAGCAGACCGGCGGCAGCCTGAAGATCTTTTTCGGCTATGCCGCAGGCGTAGGCAAGACCTACGCCATGCTGGAGGCCGCCCACCGCGCCCAAGCCGCCGGGATCGACGTGGTCGCGGGCTATATCGAGCCGCATACCCGTCCCGAAACCATGGCGTTACTGAACGGACTCGAATGTCTGCCGCTCCGGTCGATCCCTGCTCAGGACATTGCGGAATTTGATCTGGACGCGGCGCTCGCGCGCAAGCCCCAGCTCATTCTGGTGGACGAGCTGGCCCATACCAACGCGGAGGGCAGCCGCCATGTCAAGCGGTATCAGGATGTGCAGGAGCTGCTGCGCGCCGGGATCAACGTCTACACCACCGTCAACGTGCAGCATCTGGAAAGCCTGAACGACAAGGTCGCGGCGATCACCGGCGTATCGGTCGCTGAGCGCATCCCGGACAGCGTGTTCGACTCGGCCGCACAGGTCGAGCTGGTCGATCTGGAACCGGCCGACCTGCTCGAACGCCTGCAGGAGGACAAGGTCTGCCGTCCGGAGCAGTCCGAACCGGCGGCGGATTTCTTCACCGATAAAACGCTGGCCTCGCTCCGCGAGATCGCGCTCCGGCGGACAGCCGACCGGCTGGACGCCGCGCCCTATCCCGAGGGAGATGAAAAGCCCAAGGCGGGCGAGCACATTCTGATCTGCATTTCGGCCTCGCCCTCCAACGCCAAGGTCATCCGCACCGCCGCCCGCATGGCGAAGGCCTTCCACGGTGCGTTCACCGCCCTGTTCGTCGAGACCCCGGCTTTCGCCGGTTTGTCCGACGCCGACCGGAACCGGATCAGCGCCAACGCGCGGCTGGCTGAGGAGCTGGGCGCCAGGATCACCACGGTTTACGGCGACGATCCGGCCGTGCAGATCGCGGAATATGCCCGCATCAGCGGCATTTCCAAGGTTGTTCTGGGCCGCAGCCCCAGTCGGAACGGTCTGCGCCGCACGAAAAATCTGGTTGACCGGCTGAACGATCTGGCGCCCGACCTCGATCTTTACATCATCCCCGACCAGAAAGGCAGGCAGCAGAAGTCCCACCCGCTCGGCGTGCGCGCCGATCAGGAGCGTTTTTCCGCGCTGGACACGCTGAAAATGCTGGGCGTGCTCGCGCTCTGCACGGCGGGCGGCTACGGCTTCCTCTTTCTGGGCTTTTCGGACATCAACATCATCATGCTGTACCTGCTGGGCGTGCTTGTGATCTCGATGGTCACCACCGGCCGGAGCTACTGTCTGGTGTCCTCGATCCTGTCCGTCCTGCTGTTTAATTTCTTCTTCACCGCGCCCTACTTCACGCTGATGAGCGACCCCAGCAATCTCGCCACCTTCGGCATCATGTTCCTCGTGGCGCTGCTCAGCAGCTCGCTGACCACCCGGATCAAGGCGCAGGCCAAGATCAACGCCGACAAGGCCTACCGCACGGCCATCCTGCTGGAATCCAGCCACAAGCTGCAAACGGCGGACAGCGCGGACGCCATCCTGACCATCGCGGCGCAGCAGCTCGGGCACCTGCTCGAGCGCGACCTCGTGGTCTATCCGGCCGACGCGCAGGGCAGGCTGCTCCCGGCGCTGCGCTTCCCCTTTGATGAGAAAACCGACCTGACTCCCCTGCTCGAGCCGTCCGAAAAGGCCGTCGCCGCATGGGTGCTCAAAAACAACAAGCACGCCGGTGCAACCACCAACACCCTGCCGGGCGCGAAGTGTCTCTATCTCTCCATCCGAGGCACGGGCGGCGCGCTGGCTGTGGTGGGCATCGCCGTGCGGAAGGAGCGTCCCCTGCTCTCCTTTGAGAAAAACCTCATGGTCGCCCTGCTGGACGAATGCGGTCTGGCGCTTGAAAAGGAGCTGACCATGCGGGAAAAGCAGAAGGCCGAGGCGCAGGCCGATCAGGAAGCCCTGCGAGCCAACCTGCTGCGGGCGATCTCGCACGACCTGCGCACGCCGCTGACCAGCATTTCGGGCAACGCCAGCATTCTGATGGAGCGCGCCGATCAGCTCGAGCCGGAAAAGCGGCAGGGGCTGTTCACCGCGATCTATGACGACGCCATGTGGCTGTATAATCTGGTCGAAAACCTGCTTGCCATCACCAAGATCGAGGGCAGCCGCGTCCATATGAATATCGAACCCGAGCTTCTGGAGGACATCTTCGCCGAAGCCCTGTCTCATCTTGACCGCAACGCCTGCCGCCGCCACATCCGCACCGAGCTGCCCGACGATATGCTCATGGCTGATATGGACGCCCGGCTGATCGTGCAGGTCATCATCAACATCGTCAACAACGCCATCAAATACACGCCGGAAGGCTCGCACATCGTCCTGTCCGGCAGCCGCGCGGGGCAAAACATCGTCGTCACGGTCGCGGACGACGGCCCGGGCGTCCCGGACGACGCCAAGGAGCGTCTCTTTGATATGTTCTATACCGCGGGCAACGAGCGCGGCGACGGCCGTCGCGGCCTCGGGCTGGGGCTGTCCCTGTGCAAATCGATCGTGACCGCGCACGGCGGCGTCATTGAAGTCATTGACAATCACCCGAAGGGCGCCATTTTCCGCTTCACCCTGCGGGCATCGGAGGTAAAACCATATGAATAAACCGCAGATCCTGTTTGTGGAGGACGACACCGCCGTGGGCAACCTGATCGCCACCACGCTGGAAACGCAGAACTACCAGTTCCACCGGGCCAAAAACGGCGCGCAGGCGGTCATGGACGCCCTTTCCTACCGTCCGGACGTGATGCTGCTCGATCTGGGTCTGCCCGACATCGACGGCATCGACATCATCAAAAAGGTGCGCTCGTGGAGCAATATGCCGATCATCGTCGTATCCGCCCGCTCGGACGACCGGGATAAGGTCGCCGCGCTGGACGCCGGGGCGGACGACTACCTGACCAAGCCCTTCTCGGTCGACGAGCTGCTGGCCCGGCTGCGGGTCGCCCTGCGGCGGGTGCGCTATGACAGTCAGAAAACGAGCGGCGAGGCCGCCCGCTATCAGAACGGCGGTCTGGTCATCGACTACGCCGCGGGCTGCGCCTACCGTGACGGGCAGGAGCTGCATCTGACGCCGATCGAATATAAGCTGCTCTGCCTGCTCGCCAAGAACACCGGCAAGGTGCTGACCCACAACTACATCATCAGCGAAATCTGGGGCACATCCTCGGGCAATCTGTCGGCCGAGCTGCCCTCCCTGCGGGTTTTCATGGCGACGCTGCGCAAGAAGCTCGAGGTCGACCAGAGTCACCCGCAGTATATCCAGACCCACATCGGCGTGGGCTACCGCATGATTCAGTGCAACCGGGAAAATGAGGCATGATTGCCCCTTCCGGACAAGAAACACGGCTGAACCGCTCTTCCGAGCAGTTCAGCCGTTTCGTTTTGCAGAAAAGAAAAACACCGAAACTTCAAAAATCTCGGCGTTTTTTATGGCGGAGAGTCAGGGACATAGGGGAGCGCGGGCGCGAGCCGTTTTTCAATCCCGCAGGGTTCGAATCCCTGATTCCAAAAGCTCTGCTACAGGAAAAGAAAAACACCAAAACCAAATCGGTTTCGGTGTTTTATGGCGGAGAGTCAGGGACATAGGGAAGCGCGGGCGCGAGCCGTTTTTCAATCCCGCAGGGTTCGAATCCCTGATCCCAAAAGCTCTGCTGCAGGAAAAGAAAAACACCAAAACCAAATCGGTTTCGGTGTTTTTTTATGGCGGAGAGTCAGGGACATAGGGGAGCGCGGGCGCGAGCTGTTTTTCAATCCCGCAGGGTTCAAATCCCTGACCACAAATCCTTGCTCTACGAAAAGAAAAACCCGGAATCAAACGATTCCGGGAATTTTTATGGCGGAGAGTCAGGGATTTGAACCCTGGGTACGGGATTACCGCACACACGATTTCCAGTCGTGCGCCTTCGACCACTCAGCCAACTCTCCATACGCTATTTACTTGTTCGCCCGAGCGGATTTATCCGTTTCTCTCAGCGACGATATTTATTATAGCGCACGAAGCCGGTTCCGTCAAGCCTTTTTTGACTTTTTCTGCAAAAAACTTTTTTCGTTTTTCAAAACGTTCAAAACGGCAGGCGGGCGGCCAGAAAGAGCATGGGCACACGCAGCAGACTGCCCAGCAGAGCCAGCCCGATGCAGGTCAGCACCGCGCCGCGATACCGCCCCATCGCATACCAGAAGCCGCCCCGTCCCGCCTCCTGCCCGGCCAGAAATGAGGCCGCTGCCGTCATCAGCAGACAGGGCACAGTCACGACCGCGCTGACGCCGCCCGTCAAGGCGGCCAGCGCCAGCCCGGGCCAGCCCAGCGCGCTCAGGAGCGCGCCCGCCGAGAAGGCCATCAGGAACCCGCGCGCCGCGCAGACGGCCGAGGGCAGCAGGCTGTGCGGCCGCAGCGCCCCGGCGCAGAGCGCGGCCAGCTCCCACGCCAGCCCGGTGACCACCGCGTTCAGCGCCAGCCCGCCTGCCGAGCCGGTCTGGCGCGCCTGCGCGACCATCGCGTCCGCCAACTGTTCTAACAATATGTCTTCGGCCTGCCCGCTGCGCAGGCCGGTGAAGCTGCCCGCCAGCGCGCCGACCAACAGCATCATGGTCAAAAAAACGAAGTGGGGCGTGCCCCAGAGCATCCGCAAAGAAAAAAAGCTGAGAATACGCTGCCGTTTCATCCGTGTCCCTCCATTTGAACATCCTGATGAAACATCGTATTCTCAGCTCTTGCTTTTTATGCCTTAAACGGTTTTTCCGTCCTCGGTCAGCTCGGTGCACAGGGCGCGCACGATATCGCGGCAAACCGGCTTCATGTACTGCGGGAAGGCGCGCGTATAGGCGGCCTCGCCCGTGATCTCGCTGGTCTCCTCGTCGGTGTTGGTCTGGACCGCCATGATCTGGGTGCCCTTGGCCAGCCGTTCGGAGACGTAATCGAGCGTCGCCTTGCAGGACAGGGCGATCACATACCGCGCGTTGGTGCAGCCGCAGAACGGCGCGAGCACGGCGGCCAGCTCGGGGCCGGGCGCGGAAATGACGATGATCTCGCCCTTAACGACGGCGGAAGCGTCGTCCGGGAGCAGGCGGCAGCCCGAGGCCTCAAACCGTTCGAGGTCGGGGCCGTCGTGCCGGGAAAGGAAAATATTCTCGGCCGGGATGATCTGTTTTTCCAAAAGCGCACTGACCAGACGGGGCAGCTTTTTGCCCGTGCCCAGAACAGCAATGCGTACCTTATGCATGATTCTTCTGCCTTTCAAACGCAAACTGCGGTTTGTTTTTTCTGTACGCCGTCTATTATATGACGCTCCCGGCCGCTTTTGCAACATAAATTCGCGGGAAACCAGCAGGTTTGTGGTCTCTTACAAATCCTCCGTGATCGCCTCGGCCGCTTTGAGGTAGATTGCACATTCGAGGCGCTTCTGTTCCATCTTGCAGCCCATCTCATAGGGGACGTTCAGATCCTTGGAGAAGTTGTGGTTGGCCGCCGAGCAGCCGCCCGAGCAATAGAACTTGGCCCAGCAGTCGCGGCACTTTTCGCGGGTATAGATATTCATCGCGGCGAATTTCTGCGCAATGTCCATGTCAAAGCTGCCGTCGAGCACAGAGCCCTGCTTGAAGCCCTCCTGACCGACAAACTGGTGACAGGGGTAGATATCGCCCTCGGGGGTGACGGCGACGTACTCATAGCCCGCGCCGCAGCCGCGCAGGCGCTTGACGACGCAGGGGCCCTGATTCAGATCGACCATGAAGTGGAAGAAGTGGAAGGGTTTCCCTTCCTTGCGGCGCTGCTCCATGATGTCGGTCAGGCGGTCGTACTCGGCGTAGATCTTGTCCAGATCCTCCTCGCGCAGCTCGTAGCCGCAGCCGTCCTCGGCCGCGACCGGCTCGACCGAAAGGCGGTCAAAGCCCGCGTCCGCGATGTGGACAACGTCCTCAGCGAAGTCGAGGTTCTTGCCGGTGAAGGTGCCGCGCGCATAATAATCCAGCTTGGGGTCGCGCGCGTCGACCAGCTTCTTGAACTTGGGCACGATGATATCGTAGCTGCCGCCGCCGTTGACCGTCTTGCGCATCTCGTCGTTGACCGCTGGGCGGCCGTCGAGCGAAAGGACGACGTTATCCATGTTCTCGTTGATGTAGGCGATCTTCTCGTCATCAAGCAGGATGCCGTTCGTCGTGATGGTGAAGCGGAACTTCTTGCCGTGCGCCTCCTCGATCGAGCGGGCGTAGTCGACCGTGCGAGTGACGGTGTCCCACGCCATCAGCGGCTCGCCGCCGAAGAAGTCGACCTCAATGTTGCGGCGCTTGCCCGAGCGGGCGATGACGAAGTCGATCGCGGCCTTGGCGACCTCGAAGGGCATGATCTTGCGGCCGGTGCCGAAGTCGCCGGTCGAAGCGAAGCAGTATTTGCATCTGAGGTTGCAGTCGTGCGCGACGTGCAGGCAGAGCGCCTTGACCGGTGCGCCGACCGGGATGTACTTGGAAACGTCGATGTAATCGTCGTCCGCGAAGAGCTGACCGTTCTCCTTGAGGTCGTACAGCTCGGCGTAAGCGCCGCGCACCGCCTCGGCGTCATACTGCGGCAGGGCGGCGACGATCGCGTCCGGGCACGCAGCGGTCATGTGCTCGTCGATCAGGCCGGAAACGGCGTAGGAAACGTCGTCCAGCAGATGGACTGCGCCCGAATTGACGTCGAGCAGGAAATTCAGTCCTTTTTTGGTAAAGCGATGGATCATAAAATTCAGAATCCTCCGTATATAGTTGGGGTCACCGGGCGCGGCCGCGCAAAACGACGGGGTTTCGCCCGGAACACAAAACAACGAGGCGTACCTCCGGCACGCCCCGCGTTTTTCCGAATTTGGAATTACTTGCTCTGCTCGCACTTCTGGTTGGCGACGGTGCAGGAAGTCTTGCAAGCGGACTGGCAAGAGGTCTGGCATTCGCCGCAGCCGCCCTTGGCCGCGGTCTGCTTGAGGGTCGCGGAAGTGAGGGTCTTAATGTGCTTCATCGTAAATTCCTCCTAAGTAAAATGGATTTCAACGTCTGTGTTTTCTGCGCTTTCTGCGCTGCGCGCCGAGCGCGCCGCCCAGCGCAGCACAGAGAATGGTCAGCGCGGCGTTGACGAGCAGGCGCAGAAGACGCACCGGTTCGCCGAACCACGCGAGACTCAACAGGACAAGGCAGCCAAACAGGAGCGCCCCAGCGGCCAGACCCCAGATCAGGCGGCTGCCGGACGCTCTGCGCGCGGCCAGAAAGGCGGCGCAGAAGCTGCCGAGGCCGAGACAGGCGTCGGTCATCAGGCTGACGCGGGTCTCATCCAGCCCGCCGAGCAGGACGGCCGCCGCGCACGCCGCCATGGCGAGCAGGGTGACGATCAGGCCGGTCAGAACGGCGGCGCAGAGTCCCGCGCCCGCCGCGGGCATGTTCTCGGTTTTTTTCATTTGGATATTCCTCCCGCCCAAACAGACTTTGTTTCAAATCTATTTGCGCCGCGGGAAAATTATGCCTTGGGCTCTTCGACCTTATCGACCGGAGCGGCCTCCTTGCCGCGGATGGCCCAGCGGTACAGCTTGAGCTTGGTACGGTCAGCGGACGTTTCGATGACCAGGGTCTCGTCCTTCATGCTGACGACCTTGCCGATGAAACCGCCGATGGTCGAGATCTCGTCGCCAATCTGGATGGAGTTGCGCATCTCGCGCTCTTCCTTATCGCGCTTTCTCTGCGGACGGATCAGCAGGAAATAGAAAATAGCAACCATCAGAACGATGGGCAGCAGATTTGCAATAATTGCGCCGTAACTGTTCAGCATCGGTAAAACACCTCCTTAATACATTTGCATCAATACTAACATTATATACAATGCCGCCGCAAATTACAAGTCCTGAAAATCATCCAGCGCGGAATTTAGGATGCGCAGCAGGTCGGCGGGGCCGTCCAGCACATAATCGGGCGGAAATGTAGTCCCCGGCAGGTCGGATTTCTGCGCTTCGCCGGTCAGGAACAGGCAGGTGTCCGCCCCGGCGGCCAGCCCGCAGGCGATGTCGGTATAGAGCCGGTCGCCCACGACCAGCGTTTCGTCCAGCGAAAAGCCGGTCTCGGCCAGGCAGCGCGCGACCACCCCGGCCTCGGGCTTGCCGAAATAGACCGGCTCCCGTCCGGTCGTGTCGGCCAGCATCCGGCAGATCGAACCGCAGTCCGGGATGAAGCCGAACGGCGCCGGGCAGCGCAGGTCGGGATTGGCAGCGAAGAACGGCAGCTCGGTCTCCTGCAGGAGTCGGGCGGTTGCGCACAGCTTGGCATAGGTCAGCTCGCTGTCATAGCCCACGACGACGCAGGCCGGGTCACAGTCCGGGTCATCCGAAGCGTCCACCCCGAAGGCGCGCAGCTCTTCCAGAAACGAACAGGTGCCCTGCGCGTAGACCTTCCGCCCGGGGAACCGCTCCCGCAGAGCGAGCGCGGTCAGATAGGACGCGGTCACGAACTGCGCTTCGTCGGTCTCCCGTCCGAAGACCGTGCGGAAACGCTCGACGTAGGCCGCGCGGCTGCGGGTCGAGTTGTTCGTGATGAACAGCGACCGCCCGCCCAGCGCGTCGATGCGGTCGAGCAGCGCGGGCGCACCCGGCAGCCAGTCGTCGCCCACGGCAAGTGTGCCGTCAATATCGAACAAAAACAATCGTTTGCGGGAAAGCTCCATCGGGAAAAACGCTCCTTTGATCCTTTATTTTCAACAAAACAACAAGGGCCGCGTGTTCGGCGGCCCTTTTGTCTTTACGCTTCGACGGCGGCGTTGTGCGCGGCGATCAGCCGGCCCGCCATGTCGGGATAGTTGGAGATGATGCAGTCAACGCCCTGCGAGATCATGTCGCGCACGTCCTCCTCGGTGTTGACCGTCCAGGTATTGACCTCCTTGCCGAGCTGATGGTACACATCGGTCAGGTGGCGCTGATACTGGAGCAGGCACCAACGGGGATGGATGGCGTCCGAAATGGTCTGCGAGAAGTAGAACTCGGCGTTGTGAACCGGCTTGTCATAGAGCAGGCCGGTGCGGATCTCGGGGTTCATGCGCTTGCAGGCCTCCATCGAGACATGGTTGAAGGAGGACAGGAACACCTGATCCTGCATCTGGAAGCGCTCGATCTCGCGGATGACGGCTTCCTCCAGGCCCGGATAGAAGACCTCGTAGTTCTTGATTTCCAGATTGCAGACCTTGTGGGTCTGCTTGCAGAAGTCGAGCAGGTCGGCCCAGGTCATCATGCGCTGGCCGGCGAATTCCTCGCCCTTCCACGCGCCCAGATCGAACTGCAGCAGCTCCTCATAGGTATAGTCCTTGACATAGCCCGTGCCGTTCGAGGTGCGGTCGAGCACCGGGTCGTGGATGATGACCAGCTTGCCGTCCTTCGAGAAATGCACGTCGCTCTCGAAGCCGTCGCAGTTGGTCTTCTCTACAGCCGCCTCAAAGGCGACCCGGGTGTTCTCCGGATAATAGCCCGAAAAGCCGCGATGGGCCAGGCTCAGGATCTTTTTCGCCATCATTAGCCTTCCTTTCTTGTATCGCCGCCCGGCACGCCGGGCAGGCTCCAAAGCATCGGGTCTGAGGTCGAAATCCCCTTCGCACCGGCGGAAAACGCGCGGTTCGCATCCATCATCGTGCGCACGAGGCCGCTTGCGACGACGGGCGTGCCGGTGTCCCGGCAGAAGGTCTGCACGAGGGACTCGGGCAGGATGCCGGGCATGACCTCGACGAAGTCGGGGCTGACGTTCGTGCAGACCTGCACCGCCTTGTGATAGGACTGCCCGTCCAGAATGAAGCAGCGCAGACCGGCCAGCATCCCATGATCACGGATGACGCGGATCAGGTTGTTTTTGGTGGTCAAAATGCCGTCCGGCCGGACGATCTCAGCCAAAATCTGCACGCCGCTCGCGTCCTTGGAGACGCCGTCGGCCAGATCGAGGTGGACGAAGACCAGCTTGCCCGCCCGGCGCAGCAGAGACACGATCTCAGCCGCGTCAAACAGGCGGCCGCCCAGCACGAAGACCACCCGACAGGGCGCATACGCCGCCTTGTGCGCGTCCTCGATCGAGTGAACCGCCGCGATGATCGGGCAGCGGCCCAGTGCTTCCAGAAAATTTCGATTCGACATACCGTTCGCCTTTCTGAATCTTTACGAAACTGCGGTCTGCCGCAGGATTGCCCTTAGGCCATGCTCTCGGCCGCGACCACGTCCACGCCGGTGCCGCACAGGTCGGAGACGATGACGTCGCCGATCTTGACCGGGGCCTCAATGCGAGTCTGCATGAGCACGTCCATCGCCGCGAAGAGCTTGTCCTTGGGGATGGCGGTGCGGGTGCGCACAGGCATCATGTACCGGCGGTTCGTGACCTTGACCGTGGTGGTCAGCATACGTTCGGGGTGCAGGATCTCGGCTTCGGCATAGGCAACGCCCCGCTTGCAGGTGTTGCCGGTGACCGAAACGATCCGCTCCCCATCCAGCGTCACCTCAAGAGAGCAGCCGCGCGGGCAGACAACGCAGGTCATTTTTCTGATTTCCATTCGTATGCCCTCCCTCACTTGGCGTCTGCGGGACGCAGGCCGATCTCGACCGTCGAGCCGGTCAGCTTCTCCGCGAGCTGTTTGGTGATCTCGACCGATTCCATCTCACCGGGCGCCGCCTGCATGACGCGCTTGGAGTAAACGACCTCACCGTCGTTCTTGACCTCCAGAATCATATTGCGGTACACATCGCCCACGCGGAAGAGGAACTTCTCGTCGTAGTGCAGGGCGGACGGGTCGATCGTCGAGGGTACGACATATCTTACACCGAAGCCGGGCTTTACGTCAAGGGTGTGTCCCGATTCCTTGCGCTGACCCAGCGCGAACTGGGCTGCGCCGCGGCCGGCCAGACGGCTCTCGATCGTGACGAAGTCGACCAGATCGTGCACATGCACGACGTTGCCGCAGGCGAAGATGCCCGGGGTGTGGGTCATCATGGACTGATCGACGAAGGGGCCGTTCGTGACCCGGTTGATGTCGATATCAGCCGCGGCGGACAGCTCGTTCTCGGGGATCAGGCCGACCGAGAGCAGCAGGGTGTCGCACGGGACGTACTCGAAGGTCTCGGGGATGGGCTGGCGCTTCTCATCGACCTGCGCCACAACGACGCCCTCAACGCGCTCGCGGCCGCGCACCTCGACGACCGTATGCGACAGGCGGAGCGGAATGCCGAAATCATCGAGACACTGGACGATATTGCGCTTGAGGCCGCCCGAATAGGGCATGACCTCGAGCACCATCTTGACCTCGGCGCCCTCGAGCGTCATGCGGCGGGCCATGATCAGGCCGATATCGCCCGAACCCAGAATGACGATCTTCTTACCGGGCATATAGCCCTCGATGTTGACAAAGCGCTGGGCGGTGCCGGCGGTATAGATACCGGCCGGACGGGTGCCGCCGATGCCGACCGCGCCGCGGCTGCGCTCGCGGCAGCCCATGGCGAGGACGATCGCGCCCGCCTCGATCTGGATGACGCCGTCCTTGGTGTTGACGGCGGTAACCACACGGTCGGCCGAGATGTCGAGCACCATCGTATCGCACTTGTACTCGATGCCCAGCGCGTCCACCTGCTCGTGGAAGCGGGAGGCGTACTCGGGGCCGGTCAGCTCCTCGCCGAAGATATGCAGGCCGAAGCCCGCGTGGATGCACTGCTGGAGGATGCCGCCGACATTGCTGTCGCGCTCGAGAATGAGCACATCGTCACAGCCGTTCTCCTTGGCGGCGATGGCCGCCGCCAGACCGGCGGGGCCGCCGCCGATTACAACTACACTGCGTTTTTCCATGCGTCTCCCCCCTTATCTGGTCTTGCCGGTGAGCATATAGGATGCGCCGCCGAACTTGGTGATTTCGGTCGGATCGCAGCCCAGCTCCTCGGCAAGGATATCGACGACACGGGGGCCGCAGAAGCCGCCCTGACACTTGCCCATGCCGCTTCTGGTGCGGCGCTTGACGCCGTCGACCGAACGCGCGCCCGCCGGGCGGCGGATCGCGTCGCGAATCTCCTGCTCGGTGACCGTTTCGCAGCGGCAGATGATGCGGCCATAGCGGCTGTCACGCGCGACGAGGTCGGCGCGCTCCGCGGTGCTCATCTCACGGAAGCGGATGACCGGCTCACGGGAGGCCGTCCAGCCGTCCTTCTCGACCAGCGAGACCGCGCCGCTCTTCCGGATCAGCTCGACCACGTATTCGCCGACCGCAGGCGCGGCCGACAGGCCGGGCGACTCGATACCGGCGGCGTTGAAGAAGCCGGGCGCAGGCTCATTGAGGATGAAATCACCCGTCGAGGGGGTGGCGCGCAGACCGGCGAAGTTCGTAATCGCCAGACGCATATCCAGACCGCCGACCGACTTGGCCGAGCAGGTCTTGATCTCGTTCATGCCCTCGTAGGTGGTCGCGGTGTCCCGCTTGTCCTCGACGTAGTTGGCGTTCGGGCCGATATACAGGTTGCCGTCCACCGTCGGCGAGACCAGAACGCCCTTGGAACCGGCCGCCGGGGTCTGGAAGACCACGTGGGATACCGCCTTGCCCATGCTCTTTTCAAACAGGATGTACTCGCCCTTGCGCGGACGGATGGTAAAGCTGGTGTCGCCCGCCATCGCGGCAACCGCGTCGGCGTACAGACCGGCCGCGTTGACAACGACGCGGGTCTCGTAGGTCGTGCCTTTCGCGTCGGTCAGGCGGTAGCCGCCGTCGATCTTCTCGATCGCGGTGACCTCGGTCTGGCGGAGGTACTCCGCGCCGTTGACGCAGGCGACCTCGAGCGCGGCGGTCGTCAGCTCATACGGGCAGACGATACCGGCCGAAGGCGCATACAGCGCGCAGGTCACACCCGGCTGAAGCCCGGGCTCCTTCGCGTAGGTCTCCTCGGCGTTGAGCACCTTCATGTCGGGCACGCCGTTCTTGACGCCCGATTCGTACAGCTCCTGTACCGTTTTGGCCTCATCCTCGCTGAACGCGACGACGAGCGAACCGATGCGCTTGAAGGGCACATCGAGCTTGGCGCAGACGTCGCCCATCATGGCGTTGCCGCGCACGTTCAGCAGGGCTTTCATGCTGCCCGGCTTGGCGTCGTAGCCCGCATGGACGATACCGCTGTTTGCGCTGCTGGTTTCGGCAGCAGGCTCCAGATTCTTGTCTAAAACGGCGACGCGGAGCTGGTAGCGAGAAAGATGGTAGGCCGTCATCGCGCCGGTCACGCCGGAACCGATGACGATTACGTCATATTGCATATCACTGCTCCCCTTTTTTGTGCAATCGTACAGATTCAGACCGTTCCCAGCGGTTAAAAGTACGAAAAAAAGACACACGAACAAATCCAGGTCATCACTCCTGAATTTCTGCCCATGTGTCTCTTCATCTCTGCACATTTCTTATTAATATGATTATACAACAAGAACCACAGATCCGCAAGGGGTCTTTGTGAAATTTGTCAGTCATTCACAAGAATACCCTTTGGAATTTGGGCATCATTCAAAATAGACCGGACTGGAGATCGCGAGAAGCTGCATATGCTCCCCGTTCAACTCGCCGTACAGCTCGACGCGCAGCCAGCGGTCGCCTTCGGTCTCGAGCAGCACCGGCCCGCCCGCGTAGGGCTTGCGGATCGCGCCGTTCGGCCCGACTGCGCGCACCTCGCGCACTGCGATGCCCCAGCGCTCCCAGTGCTCCCGGCGCTCGCTGTCGCTGACGTCAACGCGCACCTGACACGGCCCGGCCTTGCCGGTCTCGCCCAGTCCCAGACTGTCCGTTCCCTGCCGCACCTCGATCTGCATGGTCGGGCCGAGCGTCAGGTAGGTGCGGCCGCGGCGCAGCGCCTCGATCGCGTTGTCCTCGGTGACCTCGCCGCCGGGCAGACCCAAATAGGTTGCGGACAGGATGACCGGCTCACTGTCAAACCGGTGCCAGTCACGGCCTGCCGTTGCGGCCAGACGGTGACCCTGATTCAGCAGCTCGGTCCACCATTCGATCGCCATGATATTCTTCGTGCGGTGCATCGGGTCCTCCTGCGACCAGATCTCCATATAGGTGATATCGTCCCAATTTTTGACCTTGAAATCCCAGTGGCAGCCTCCGCACATGGGCGCGCCGATGTTGAAGGGATGGGCGATGCCCGCGATGCCGCCGACCTTGCGGATCTGGGCGGTGTAATCGTCGATGTCCTCCGGCAGGGCAAAGCGCCAGTCGACGTATTCGTGGCAGCCCAGCACCAGCATATGACCGAAGAAGGTCGTCCATTCAATGCCCCGGATGGCGGGCAGGGTTTTCTGCGCCAGCTCGGGCGTCAGCTCAGCCTGTCCGGCCTCGGTGTTGTGATCGGTCAGGGCAATGCCCGCGTAGCCGTAATCGGCGGCGGCCTGACAGAGCTGGGGCACGGTGAAGCGGCCGTCCGAATGGAGGGTATGGGTGTGCAGCTCGAAGGGTCTGTACGCATAGGCCGGGCGCTCGCAGCCCACGGCGGTGAGTTCATACGTGATCTCGTGCTCCGGAATGACGGCCTGCACATTGAGCACGATGCGCCAGCGGCCCTTGGCCGCCTTCTGCGCGAAGAAGCCCCGGGTTGAACCGGCCTCCGAAATGACGATCACCTGCTCGGGATCGTGCCGGTGGGCGCAGCCCACATACTTCCCCTCATAATCGAGGGAAAAGGTGACAAAATTCATGAGCACCTTGCACTCGTCCATGTCGCCCGGGAACAGATCGCGGCCGACCCAGCCGCTGCGGGCAAACCCGGCCTCGACCTCGCGCTGTACGAGCGCAGGCTCCTCGATGACCTTGGGCGAATACCGGCAGGTGAACTCCAGGCGGTCGTAATCGCGGTCGGTCTCAAATTCGAGACAGCGGTTGGTTCGGTCGTCCGACGGGACAAAGGTGAATTTTTCTTGCAGCAGAATGTCCATAGCAAAGCTCCTAACGTTCGGCGCGCCGTTTTCTCGGCAGACAACGCGCACCCTTCGATTGTTCCTTCTCTATTTTACCACACTTTCAGTGAAACGGAACAGAAACATCTGCATGTTACAAATATTTTTTGTGCATTTTACGCAAAAGAGAGGGCGCCTTGCGGCGCCCTCCCGTTTTTGGAGCACTTATTCCCACTCGTTTTCCTTCAGGTTGGTATAGATATATACGCCTGCGGAAACAGAGCAGATCAGGAACATGATGACCGACAGCGCGGCTGCACGGTTGTAGTTCAGGTACTTATTGAACTGATCGAACAGCGCGATGGCCAGCATCTTGGGCGAGTTGCCGCCCATCAAGTACGGAGTCGTGAAGGAGCCGACGTTCGACATGAAGACGAAGGTGCCGGCAATGACGACATCCTTGACGGACAGCGGCAGAATGATCGAGCGGAAGACGCGGAGCTTGGAGGCGCCGACGTCGCGCGCGGACTCGATGACCGAATCCGGGATCGCACCCAGACCGGCGGTGATCATCAGGGCGGCGAACGGGATATTGAACCAGAGGTTCATCATGATCATGCCGCTTGCATGATACATCAGCGCGGGCTTGAAGTCATAACCGAAGAGCAGCGAAATACGGTTGATGACGCCGGAATCACGGATAATGGTGATCATAGCGTAAACCGCAACCAGACCCGGAATGAAACGGGGCAGCAGGTACAGCGTGCCGATGGCCTTGGAGATCGGGGACTTGATAAAGCGCAGATACAGCGCCAGCAGGTACGCGATGACGACGGCCAGAACGACGGTCATAACGACAATATACAGGGTAAAGCCGATGTTCTTGAGCTGCGCAGGGGTGGTGAAGAAATACTTGTAGTTATCCAGTGTGAATGCTCCCGTGCCCTCATCCTGAAAACTCATGATGACGTTGGACACGATCGGGTAGGCGACCGTGAGCATAACTGTCAGAAACGCAGGCAGAGCCAAAGCGTAACCGATCAGCATTCTATTTCTTTCTTTGGCTTTGTTCATAATTCATTACCTCGGACACATAGTTTTGAAGGCGGTTTCAGGCGAGGATATGCTTAGCCGAGCGTGCCGATCTCGTCGTCCCAGCGGGCGTTGAAATCAGTGCCCAGATCGCCGATGCCCATCGTGCGGAACTTGGAGGTATCGAGGTTCATCAGATCCTCAGCGCCGGACAGGTCAACGCCGTCGGTAACCACCGGGATGGCAGCCATCTGCTGAACGAGCAGGGTCTGCGCATCAGCGGACAGGATGTAGTTGATGAACGCGAAGCCGCCCTCCGGATTCGAGCT
Organism: Butyricicoccus pullicaecorum; assembly: GCA_021531865.1. Classification (GTDB taxonomy): domain Bacteria; phylum Bacillota; class Clostridia; order Oscillospirales; family Butyricicoccaceae; genus Butyricicoccus. The sequence goes on from JAFBIW010000001.1 coordinate 111,511, forward strand.
GGAAGCCGGAACGCAGATGCCCTGAACAGAGCCCTGGAAGGACGGCTGGATGGTCGTGATCTTGACGGACTCCGGAACGATACCGGCCTTGCGCTGAGACAGAACCATGTCTGCCCACATCGGGCACATGTCGATCTCGCCCTGGGTCAGCAGGTCAAGCGCGCCCTGGTTCTTGTTGGGGTATACAATGGTGCCGCCGGACTTGTACATGTAGGGATGCAGTTCCTTCAGCTTCTCAAAGCCAGCGTCCCACTGCTCCATCCACTTGGGATCGGAGCTGGTCAGAGCGGACGGATCGTCGATCAGGTTGTAAACGGTGGTACGAGCGAAGGAGTCGCCGGCGCCGCCGGTGCCCGGGGTATTGTAAACAAAGCGGCCCGGATGATCCTTGATCCACTGCTCAAGCTCGTCGTAGGTAGTCGGAACCTCATTCTCCGGAATCTTGTCAGAGTTGTAGGCCAGAACGACGGTGGTGCCGCGGTAGGGCTGCAGCTTGCCTTCGAGAGCGATCGGCTTGGCAGAAACCTTTTCCGCGTTCGGGATCTTGGAGAAATCCAGAGGCTGGATTGCGTCCTCACCGACCATGGACAGAACCTTGGTAACGTCCTCGTCGCCCAGATCCATGACGTCAAAGTCGGTCTTTTCCTGATTGGCCTTGTAGGAGGAGATCAGCATATCCGGGAGGGTCGCGCCGCCGGTGCCGCTGAGCAGGAAGTTCAGCTTGGCCTCGTAGGTGTCCTTGTACTCGGAATTGGTGTTGAAGTCTTCAACCAGAGTCTCAAAGATCTGGCGGACGTTGTCCGAGCCGGTCGCCCAGACGTTAACGGTGGTCTTGCCGGCGCTTGCACTGCTGGAGGTATCCGCAGAACCGGAATCAGCAGCCGCGTTGTCGGAGCCGGAGCCGGAACCGCCGCAGCCGGCGAACAGAGTGGCAACCAGAGCAGATGCGGTCAGAGCCGCGAGCAATCTTTTCGTTTTCATTCGAGTTTTTCCTCTCTTTCCTCTCACTCGTTTTTGTCGAAGGTGTGGTACTTGGTGAAGGTCAGACCGACCGGATCGCCTACTTCCAGCTTGTCTGAGATGTCGCGGTTGACGAAGCACTTGATGACGTCGTCACCGCACTGCACGTTTACGGAAACGTAGTGTCCGAGAATCATAATGGTTCTCACCTTTCCGGTAATCATGCCGTCGCCGCCTATATTTACATTAACATCCTCGGGACGGAACGCGATGGTCTTGTCCCCCTGATCGATGAAGTTCATCTCACCGATAAAGGATGCAACGTACTTGGAATTGGGATGGTCGTAGATCTCGGTGGGCGTGCCGACCTGCGCGAACTTGCCCTTGTTCATAACGACGATCCGGTGAGAAAGCGTCATGGCCTCCTCCTGGTCGTGGGTAACGAAAACGACCGTGATGCCCAGATCGGACTGGATCTTCTTCAGCTCCTCACGCATCTGCTGACGGATCTTCGCGTCCAGTGCGGAGAACGGCTCGTCGAGCAGCAGCAGCGAGGGCTTGAGCAGCAGGCTGCGCGCGATGGCGATACGCTGCTGCTGGCCGCCGGACAGCTGGGACGGATACTTCTTCTCAGAGCCGGACATGGAGACCAGCTTGAGCGCATCCTTGATGTCGGCGTCGATCTGCTTCTGCGGGATCTTGCGCAGCTTGAGACCGAAGGCCAGGTTTTCGTAAATGGTCATGTGGGGCCAGAGGTTGTAGCTCTGGAATACCATTGCGGTCGGGCGCTTTTCGGGCGGCAGCGCGATGATCGACTGGCCGTCAATCGTGATGTCGCCGCCGGTTACGTCATGGAAGCCGCCGATGGCGCGCAGGATCGTGGTCTTGCCGCAGCCGGATGGGCCGAGGAAGGAGACGATCTCGCCCTCATAGATGTCGAGGTTGATATGCTCAACGCCGTCGCCATTGGGGTACTTCTTGGCCATATCTTTCAATTGAAGCTTGATTTTTCTCTCGCTCATGTTACTGTTTCCTCCGAATTTCAGTCGTTCTTTAACCCATCTTGAAGCCGCCCGCGATCGCGTCGGGGCCGATATACTTGCGCATCGCAATAATCATGATCAGCGCGGGGATCATCAGCAGGATGCCGAATACGGCGCCTGCCTGACCGGGGTAGTCCAGAATGATGCCGTACATCTCGACCGGCATGGTCTTGATCTTGGCCAGACCGACGAGCAGGGTGCCCTGTGCCTCCTCCATGGAGCCGAGGAAGGTGTACAGCGTTGCGACCGCGATGCCGGGCATCGCCATCGGCAGGCTGACCTTAAAGAAGGTGCGGATGGGGCCTGCGCCGACGTCACGGGCGGCCTCCTCCTGCTGCGGATGGACGGTACGGAAGGCCGAGGACGGCAGCCATACCATGAACATCATGGAATTGATCATATGGATGATGACAACGCCGACCAGCGTGCCCATCAGGTTATACTTGTAGAACAGAACGCCGATCGAGGTGAAGATGCCGATCTTCGGGAAGGCGTTCGTCAGCAGGAAGGACAGCATGATCAGCTTGCGGCCCGGATACTTGAAGCGCGCCAGCGAATACGCGGCCGGGATACAGAGGATCATGGAGCAGACTGTCGTGATGATCGCGATCACGAAGGACTGCACCATCGAGGATACCAGACTCTTCTGTCCGAAGATGAATTGCCACCACTTGAGGCCCCATTCGGTGGCCAGCAGATGGGGCGGGGCGTACTCATTCGCGAATGCGATCATGAACATGTTCAGCAGTGGGCCGTAGAAAAACAGGATAAAGACCGCCAGAACGATGAATTCCCAGAATTTCTTTTTGCCGACCGCAAAATAAAAACGTTTCGGGTTTAAGTATTTGAACATTTTGTGAAATCACCTACTCTTGTCTCTTGTGCTTGTCCCGCGCGCGGGACGGGGCTGTTTCGCAGCCGTTTCCGGGCGAAGCAGCGCCGTTTTTGCGTGTGGAACCGTCATAAAAATCAGGTGGTGCGATGCGTTTCCGAATCGGTTCTCACGCCTCGAGTGCCTGCCGCACGGCGCCGGGACGGCGGGACGTGATATTTTCGATGCTTCCGGACTGTGCCAGCCGGCGCGCGGTCTCGGGATCGTTGACCGTCCAGGCCGATACGCCGATGCCCGCGTCCCGCATTCCCTTAAGAAATGCCGGGGTGCAAAGCTCATAGTAAACATTCACGACCCGGAAGCCGTACGCGCGGCAGCCTTCGACTGCCTCAGCGATCAGCTCGGGCGGAACGTCCGCTTCCGAAAAGGAATCGCATTTTCTGATCCGGTCGTACAAGTCGGGGATCAGCTCTTCAATGTTGATGTAAATTTCCACCCGGCTGTGGATGTCGGGATGGGACTGGACGAGCGGAAGCGAAACGCTGCCGGAAAAAATAAGCCGCTGGGACAAACCCTGCGTTTCCGCAAGATCTATCACAGCGTTCTCTAAATCAGGCTCCTTCAAATCGCAGTTGATGCGCATGTTGGAATCGGCGATCAGCGCGAAGACCTCAGATAAGAGCGGTCTGTCGCTGCCGGACGGGATCGGATCATGCGAAATTGCGAGGGAGCCGTCTTCTGTTTTCCGGACGTCCACCTCCAGCGCGTCCGCACCGGTCGAGAGCGCGTGGCGGACGAATTCGAGCGAATTGTCCGGCGTGCCATCACAGCCGGAATGCGCGGTGATGTGTAACAAGGTTTCTTACACCTCCAAAAATGGTGAAGCACGGGACTGGGTATGGACCGTGCAGCTGCCAATCCGTGGGTGAGAGAAAGCTGTGCGTTATTTAATTTTCCTTCAGAGGGCACATGAACAGAGGGTACATGAACCCGCTGTTGATTCCGTGCGGTCACCGTTCCGGGTTGATGAGATCCGGGTCGGTGCGCGGCCTATGGTGAAAGTGAAATAACAGACAACTTCTAACGAACTGGGAACTGTCTACATTGCACATGATAACATGTACATTTCTATAATGCAATCGTTTTCATGGACTTTCTTTCCTTTCCCGTCATTTTCATCTGATTGAATGAAATCAGAATTGATTTTTTATTGATTTTAACCAATTTATTTTCATGTGTTTCCGCTTGCATTTTCGTTATCCAGTCAATCTGCACAGAATATGTTTCCTGAATCCTCTCGTTTTATGTTTTCCGACGAGTTTCCGTGGCTTTTCTTCCCCTCCCCTCTCATCCGGGCAGAAATTATTTTACCATGTGCATCCCGCCGCGCGCGATCATCGGCCGGTCAGTTCTGTGCAAAAATCCTGTAAAGCGGCACGTCCTCCGCCGATCGCCGCCGGCTCGACATAAGACAGGCCGCGCGCGGAATATACTCTTGCAGAAGGGAGCCTGATGCAAATGATCCTGTTGGGACTTTGGATGAACGCGCTGTATCTGATGCTACGGGTGCAGGGCAGCGGCGGCGCCTTCCCCCGTCCGCTCCGGGCGGAGGAGGAGCGGTACTATCTCGAGCGCATGGCAGCCGGAGACGGCGCGGCGCGGGACGCGCTCATCGAGCACAACCTGCGGCTGGTGGCGCACATCGTCAAAAAATATTACGCCGACCCCTCCGATCAGGACGACCTGATTTCGATCGGCACGATTGGACTGATCAAAGCGGTCAGCTCCTACCGGCCGGACAAGGGCGTGCGCCTTGCGACCTACGCGGCCCGCTGCATTGAAAACGAGATCCTGATGCACTTCCGCGCGGGACGGAAAACGCAGGGCGAGGTCTCGCTTGATGAAACGCAGGACGCCGACGGCGACGGTTCCTCCCTTGCCCTGCTCGATATGATCAGCGTGGAGGACGACCGGCTGCACCAGGTCGAGATGAGCGACCGCTATCAAAAGATGTATCAATGTCTGGACGCCTGTTTGGATCACCGGGAGCGCGCCATCCTGTCCCTGCGCTACGGCCTGTCGGGCGGCGAACCCATGACCCAGCGCGAGATCGCCGCCGCACAGGGCATCTCCCGCTCCTATGTATCGCGCCGGAACTAATGTAAACGATGCCCGGAAAGCCTTGAAAATCAAGGGTTTCCGGGCATCGGGCAGTTTAGGGTAGCGCCGCCATTATTGTAAGCGGTGAGAAATTTAGGGAAATAAGCGGCCATTCATCATTTGTAATTAACCGATATCAAATATCATCTTAAGATAAATAGGAAACATCGGCTCAACAAATCTATACTGATTTCGGAAAGATTTTTCTACAACCCCTTCTTGTATGAGGCCACCGAGAATTCCTGCAACTTCTTGGTACTCGAGCCCTGTGTTTTGTGCAAGATATGTTATCGATACTGAAGGAAATTTAGAGGATACCATTGTTCTCAGAATCTCAACATTTTTTCCGGCGCACAGCTTTCCAAACTTTGTTTCGAATTCCTGCTGCTTTAAGTTCTGAACGATATACTTGACAGACTTATCTATATCTTGCTCATCAAGGATTCCATCAGTATCAAATCTAAATGCATAATAGCCAATAAGCTGTACTGGATGTGGAAAATTATTTGAAAAGGAGATTATTTGTCCAATTGCGTTTTCTGTAGAAGTCACACCAGTTCCCATCAAATGTGACGATATCAATTCTTGTAATTCTTCGTCGGTTAACGGTGATAACGCTATATTTTCAAACAAGCGACTAACAGATGGGTGTTGCGCTATCATATTAGTTACTGTCCCAGTGATTCCTGAAATCAAAAAATAAAAACTGGTATAGGAATCTAATGCAAATTTTTCTACCGCTCCTTTCAGAAAAGCAGCAACAGGTGTCTCTGCATCCAACGTGTCAATCTCGTCAATCAGGAATGTTATTCCGTTATGCACAGCATTATTCTCAGAGAAAATCTTCTCGATTTGGTGTGTAAAGGATGCTAAGGTATCTGCCAAAGCTTGTGGCTGATATTCATCGGTATGGCTAGCATTAAAAATCGTCAAATCTATACCGTAAGTAGTTGATTTTCCTGCATCAAGTTCAATGTTCAGCTTATCACACAATGAGGAAATCAATCCTGCTGCAATATCCGTAATTGTATTGCCTGGCATGCAACGATAGTCACAAATAATGTTATTAAAGAGATCTGTTTCGGTGATCCCACAACGAACAAGCAAGTCGTTTTCGCCACTAGTCAAGTAAAGCAATTGATATGCTAATGAACTTTTACCAATTCCTCTCGGGCCAGAAATCAAAATATTCTTATTGTTGAACATTGCATCAATTGCCGAAAAAATAGCTTCACGACGACCTGCAAACTTACTAGCATCCGTAATAGGCATCTGTGGTGTAAATGGGTTCTTCTTCAACTTCAATACAGATGGAGCATTTACCTTCTTCGCATGAGATACAACTCTTATTTCGGCTGCATAGCCACCCTTTGCATTTTTGCACGGAATAAACACAACATTGTCACCAACATCTAATGTGCGCTCATCTGTCCCCACAATTTTTGATACATGAGCAAAATAGTCTATCCCATCTTCACCAGCGATAAATCCATAACCATTAAAGTCAGAATATGATTTTACTTTCCCTTTTATCATAAGTATCCCTCCAGCCCAATCAAGCACAAATTACGCTATACATCATTTGCTATGTTGTATATTTGCAGTGATTAAACAACGATGATTTTTGACATGAAAAGGGGATAATGCATCACTTTTAATTCAGTGTATCATACCCAATGTCGTTCGTACAAGATTCTTTCTTCATGTAGGTTCCCTGTATTGCCAAACTCTAGGGAAATAGATTCAATTGAACATTGCCATCACAGTTTATATACCCAATGACCGCCTTCTCTACACTTAACCAATTTTCCCTCGGTAGTAAAACCCGCAAGAATACGATTTGCCGTAGCCGCAGACACATTGCAAAGATTGCGCACATCGGCGTTCATGATAAACTCATGCGTTTCCAAGAACTTCTCAATCTGCTTCCAGCGCATCGTTGCCTTATCCATTGCTCCATCACTCATTTCATCGCTCATTCTGATTGCATCAATGAGCGATGCTTTGATAGCTGACAGCATAAACTCAATAAACACCGTAGACTCTCCGGCATCATTGGAAGCATTGATGGCTGCATAATACTCCTCTTGACGATCATGGATGATGGACTCCACCGGGAGCCAGGCGAAGGCAAGATTCCAATTGGAGAGCAACAGCGTATGCCACAGGCGGCCCACACGGCCGTTTCCATCCGCAAAGGGATGGATCAGTTCAAGCTCATAATGGAACACACAACTGCGAATCAGCATATGCACATCGCTGTTTTTCACCCAGTCTAGTAGCTCCATGACTAAATCCGGGACATACTGCGGTAGAGTTCCAAAATGCAGGACATTCCCTTCCTGGTCAACGACGCCCACAGGCTTGGAGCGGAACACCCCGGACTCATCCACCAGCCCCCGGGTCATGATACCGTGAGCGGTCAGCAGGTCATCCACAGAAAAGGGATCAAGCTCGTCCAATCGCTCATAGATTTCGTAAGCGTTCTTGACCTCTGCAATATCTTTAGGCGGAGCCAGAACCTGCTTGCCATTGAGAACAGCCGTGACCTGTTCCAGTGTCAGCGTGTTCTGCTCGATGGCCAATGAGCCATGAATTGTCCGGATGCGATTGGTGCGCCGCAAAGTAGGGTTGGCTGAAAGTTGATTCGTAGAGGTCAACCGTCCAACTAGCTCAGCAATCTCTGCAACATGGTCAATCATCGCATTTGTGATTTCAAAAGGAGGTTTTTTGTTCCGCATCCTGCCACCTCATGTAAAAACTTGTTTATATTATTATATCAAACATCACTCATTTCATCAATCATGATTTACCGTGATTTGAGTGATGTTATTCTTATTTCTCACATCAAAAACGAAGGAGGAACCACAATGGCATCAATTGTTCAGCGGGGCAACAGTTACAGCGTAGTCTACTACAAAAAAGAAAACGGCATCCGCAAACAAAAGTGGGAGAGTTTTCGCACTGAAAAAGACGCGCTGCACCGGAAATATGTGGTCGAGCATTCCCAGCAGATAAAGAAAGAACTGGCTCATCGCCCACAGACGGTAGAACAGCTAATTCAGGAATATGTATGGTTATACGGCAGAGCAAAATGGTCACTGTCCATGTACACATCCAGTTGGGGATTGATTCAGAATTATATCAATCCCTACTTTGGCAGCGTTCGTCTGGATGAGCTGACGCCACGGCTGGTATCTAAACTTTATATAGAATTTCAAAACGAACCACGATACTGCGGGCCATATCACAAATATGAGGGACAGTCTGTCTCGGCCAGCACATTAAAAAGCGTGCACAAGCTACTGCATAGCGCTTTTGAACAAGTTGTCCTGTGGGAATATGTGGATCGCAACCCCTTTCATAAAGCAGCGTTCCCTAAAACCAAATCAGCACCATCGGTATTCCTATCCCCGGAGCAGATCCAACTCCTTTTGTGCCATTGCAGCGTGTCGTGGCTACGGTTAGCGATTGAACTTTCTTTCGTATGCACACTTCGCAGAGGTGAATTATTGGCGTTGACATGGGACGATATCAACTGGGAACAGAATTCATTGCAGATTAGTAAGACATTGTGCCGGGTTAGTAAGGACGCGATGCTGATGTTAGAAGAGCGAGATGTTTTACGCATATTCCCGGCTGACGCGCGCAGCAGAACAGTACTCGTTCTAAAATCGCCTAAAACAGAATCAAGCAATCGCGTCATCTATTTTCCACCATCGTTAAAGCACTCCCTGTTTGAATGGCAAAATGAACAGAAAAAATCAGCCATCGGTGAATTGCCGAGGCTGATTTTCGCTTATGAAGACAACCGGCCATTGCAAGGCGGTGTTCTTACGAAACATTTTCAAAGACTTCTGGCGAAATGCAATCTTCCGAAAGTGACCTTTCACAGTTTGCGCCATAGCAGTATCACCTATAAATTGGTTCTGACAGGCGGGGACATAAAGGCAGTGCAGGGAGATTCAGGCCACTCGCAAGCAGACATGATAACAGAGATCTATGGTCACATACTGGATGCAAATCGCCGTAAGAGTACGGAACGGTTTGAGGAAGAATTCTACCAAAATTGTGGCACCATTTCGTGTAATCGAACCTAAGAACATCCGCTTAGGAGGCGGAAGCTTGATGCTTAAAAGGATCAGGTGCCAATTTTCGCATTACAGACAATGATACGATTACAATTTATACCCTCAGATTCGACATCGTCCTCACAAGGAGAAAACCTATTGAATTGACAACAAGAAGGGGCGAAAGTCCCGACATTAAATATCCAATCCACAAAAGAAAGGAATCAACAGATATGAAAGACGATATCCCTATCAACGACTTGTCGGGTGCGCTTGCCCTCCCACTGATTAGCGAATTGTATGCAGAATATCAAAGCGTCGAAGCGTTGAACATCTTGTTGCAGATGTTGACAATGCTCTACAACAATGGTTGCGGTGTTCGAGCATTTGACTTGATCTACGCACTATTTAGAACATCGAGGATTGCTCTGCCGCAGGAGTTTTACGACATTATTAACACCGAAAAAGATAAGTGCGATTTTGCGGGAGAATTTCTTACGGACTTTGGCGAAATCCTTACCGAACTATCGGGTTGATTTTAGCAGGTATAATCTGCGGTGATTGTTACATATCCTATTCCCAGGTGATTCTATATGAAAAAATCAACTTGGAAATCCTATGCCTTCTGGATCGTTCTGGCGGAAGTGGTCGGCGCACTCTCCGGCTGGCTGACGCGAAAAGGTGTCAAAGTCTACAATGCAACCGTCGAGCAGCCGCCATTGTCTCCGCCGAGCATTGTGTTCCCCATCGTTTGGGGAATTTTATTTGCCCTCATGGGCATCGGGGCCGCGCGAATCTATCTGGCTCCGGCGTCCAATGCCCGCTCACGCAGCCTGCTCCTGTTTCTTGTGCAGTTGGCGTTCAATTTCTTCTGGAGCATTATCTTCTTTAATTTGCAGGCCTTTGGTTTCGCTTTCCTTTGGCTGATCGCGTTGTGGATTTTGATCCTGCTAATGATTTTGTCCTTCCGGAAAGTGGATAAGCCGGCCGCATGGCTGCAAATTCCGTATCTCCTCTGGGTAACATTTGCTGCGTATCTCAACTTTGGGGTATGGATGCTCAATCAATAAATTAAATATTCTGTAGCAGAGCGCCTCGCTAATCCGGCGAGGTGTTTTGCGTTCCAATGAAAATATGGCAACCTGCCAGAATCCGAAGATTTTTTTGCTCGTCTGGTGCGAAAATCTACACATGAAAGAGGTGGTTTGATGAAAGCTGCGATTTATTGCCGGGTAGATCAAGGAGGAAACGCAGAAACGCAGTGCGATACATTGGAAGCCCAAAGAATTCGGTTGGAACAATATGCCCTGCACCACAACATTCAAATCGCGGGATATTACGAGGACCGTGGTTACACCGGACACCTGACGAAACGCCCCGGCTTGACGCAGCTTATCAACGATTGTTTGGAGGGACAATTCAATACGGTTTTGGTCGTAAATCATGACCGACTTTATCGGGGGAACCGATACAAACCACCTCAATGGCCATTCCAAATTAGGGCGATCAATCAACCACAACGAAATATAGAACGATAAAACGGTGAGGAAGCCCCTCACCGTTTTTCTCTTAGGAACGTTGCAGATTGCTTTTGCAGCGCAGTAATAAACCGCTTGAAATAATCTCCAATGAAATCAGGATAAAAGTAACACAGGGTATTTAGGAAGCCATCAATATAATTAGGACTGATTTCCTGAATCAGAGAAAATGTTTCCATATAAGGTTCCCTGCATTCCTCGCCATATCTTTGGAGCAAGCGCTGAAGCTCTGTATCGAAATTATAATACTGCCAGCAATTGTCAAAGTCGTATTGTTCTATGTATTTCCTGATGTTCTCTTTGGGTACCGAGTTTCCAATGACTTCATTGATACCGGCCTGTGCAAGCATATTGTCCGATAAGATAAAGGAGTCTGTAGTATCTACACGGTAGAGATATCCATCTGAAGCGATAGGAACTTCAAAACTGTCTCCTTCTCTACACATCGTGTACATTGCCTGGAAATGAAAAAAGTCCTGCCAGTTAGCAGCCTGTTCCCGAATCTGTTCATAAGTGGGAGACTCTATGACAAGATTCAAGAATGTAGCACCGAGAATATACTCCGTCTTAAAGTAGCGTCGCTTTTCTCCTTTGGAAAGTTGGAAAAGGAAGGCGTCCGGCATTTTGAATCCCATTGCCTGCGTCAACTTTGTATAGACAAATTCATTTGCCGCGCAGTCTGTAAACTCATGCTTTATCAAATATCGCTGGCTACGATTGGATTTCTTTTTGGCGAGAAGCAATTGTCCACTGTCGCCAATACGGTCAAGAGGAGTAATCGGCGTAAAAACATAATCCCCAGTCATCATTACATCTGGAGAGTTGAGAGGTGGCTTGCCTTCGTTCTCTCGCTCTTTGTCCTCCATGCGTAACTGCCGCATGATGGAATTAACTCTTGGTTCCATCCATTCTATAGAAGCCATATTCGACACCTCCTGACAAATCTATTTTATGCTGGACAATCAGAGCTGTCAAGCTGGTTTGCCATGTTAGGAGAGATGTGCTTTTTTCACAAATTGATTCATAGCTTTTGATAAAGGAGGTGTGCCATGAAAGCACAGGAGCTGATGGTCAGCTATTTTTACAATGATGATGGGGAGTCCATTCAGGATTTGCTAAATTCGTCCTTTGCCGCATTCCTCAAACGGGAGCTTGGAAAATTTGCGTTCACATCGAATCGTCATGTATGATAGGCATGATGAATGGTCGCTTATTTCTACGACAAACATGCCACCGGCATGTTTTGCTGCACGCTCAGGCGAAGGAGGAGACTATGTACTTAGAAATAAGCAACCCCATGGATTACCATGTGGCATTATACATCAGACTGTCAAAAGAGGATGAGAACGAAGGGCCATCCGAAAGTGTCACCAACCAGAAATCGCTGTTAAATGAGTTTGTCCAGCAACATCGCCTTTCTGTCTACGATACCTATGTGGATGACGGCTGGAGCGGCACCAACTTTGACCGCCCGGCATTTCAGCGGATGATCGCGGACATTGAGGCCAAGAAGGTCAACATGGTCATCACCAAAGACCTGTCCCGCCTGGGCCGAGACTACATCATGACCGGCCACTACATGGAACGGTACTTCCCAGAAAAGCGGGTGCGGTACATTTCCCTGCTGGACGGCATCGACACCGGCGTGGAATCCAGCGCCAACGACATCACCCCGTTCCGAGCCATCATGAACGATATGTATGCCAAGGACATCTCCAAGAAGATCAAGAGCGTCAAGCGGGATAAACAGCGGAAGGGCCAGTTCATTGGCGGCAAGCCGGTCTATGGCTACAAAATGCACCCCACCGAGAAAAACAAAATCGTTATCGACGAGGAAGTGGCTCCCATGGTGCGGCGGATCTTTGGTATGGCGCTGGACGGCATGAGCTGCCGTCAGATTGCATCCCAACTGAACACGGAAGGAGTTCCAACCCCGGCCACCTATGCGGGGCTGCCGGTTCCCAATCCCGGTCCCTATACCGGCCTGTGGAGCAGCGAGCGGATTTCCGATATGCTGCAAAACGAGACCTATGTCGGCAATATGGTACAGGGGCGCAGCGTGAAGATCAGCTATAAATCCAAAAAGTGCCTGCACCAAGAGCGGAAGAACTGGGTCGTCGTAGAGGGCACCCATGAGCCACTGATCGACGCCGAGACCTTCCGCAAGGTGCGGATGCTGGTCAACAGCCGCAAGCACACCCGAAGCCGTACTTACGACTTTCTGCTGAAGGGCATGATCTTCTGCCATGAGTGCGGCTATCCGCTGGCGGTGCTGAACCGCAAAAACGCCGCCGGGGAGGATGTACTGTACTTTGTCTGCCGCACCTATCAGCGGTTCACCAAGGCGGGCGTCTGCACCTGCCACTCCATTAAGGAAAAGACCGTCACCGATGCGGTTATTGCCAAGGTGCGGGAAGTCTGCGAAGCCTATTTACATCCCGCTGAACTGCTCCCCATCGCGCAGCGAGCGGTGGAGCAGGCGCAGAAGGAAAACGCGCTGGAGACGGAATTGCAGGCTGTGCAGAGCAAGATCGACAGCCTGACGGCCAATCTGGATAAGGTTTATATGGACCGGCTCAGCGGTCTGCTGCCGGAAACGGATTTTGAACGCATTTACAGCAAAGTCAAAGTGGAGAGAAGTCTTCTTGACGAAAAGAAGCAGGAGCTGGAGCTGCGAAAGAAAAGCCCCGTCCACGCAGAGGACAGGGCAAAAGAATTGGTACAGCGCTTCATGGATTCAGCCTTTGCCAGCCGGGAGCTGCTGGTCAGCCTCATTGACCGGATCGAGCTGACCGAGGAGAAGCAGGTCATCATCAAATTTCGTTTCGCGGAACTTGATGAAGTTGGGTAAACCCCAGTCATATCAATGGTTTGCGCCGTTATGAGCGGCGCGATTTTCAAGACGAAATCACTTACATTAGTTCCCGCGCTATGTATCCCGCATCGAGAAAAAGGCGCTTGCGAAGCTGGCGGCGGCGATGGGTGAATAAATCCGTATGCTGCTGCGGAACAAAAAACGCAGACCGCCCTACCGGACGGTCTGCACCCGTTTGGATTCTATATATAAATAGGTATCCGATTAAAAAAACACGCCGCGGGAACTTTCCCGCGGCGTACCTGTGATATGCTGTGCTCTCTGATTTTTACTTACCCAGCAGCTCGCGCTCGATCTGCTCGCGCGCGGCAGGCGCCTGCTCGGCCATTTTCTCGGGGAAGCCGAACATCGAAACGCAGGCGATGTTGTCGCCGCCGACCTTGGGCGCGTCCGGCTTCAGCTGCTTGTTCGCGAAGTCCATCTCGCGCAGGGTCTCATAGATGCCCGGGAAGTCGACGTCGCCCTCGCCCATCATCAGGTGCTGATGAATGGTGACGTCCGCCTTGCCGCGGCCGTTGAGCCAGGGCGGATTGGCGATGTAGCGGCAGTCCAGCGTCTGGTTGAAGGTATCGGCAAACAGAACGTGGGTCAGCTCGTCGCCCGCGTACTTAAGCATCGAGCGCACGTCGCCCTTGCCCTGATCGTAGAAGAAGCCGTGGGGCGAGGAATAAACGTAGCCCAGGTTCTTGGAGCGGAAGGACTTGACCATATCGACGGTCTCGTTGTTCAGCTCGCAGAAGTCATAGGGATGGGACTGGATCTCGACGCGCAGGCCCTCTCGCTCGATGATCGGCAGCAGCTCCTCCATCGACTTGAACCACATGCCGTTGCAGAGCTCGGCCTGATTCGGGTCGCCGGACAGCTCGGTGTTGATGACCGGCACGCCCATGTCGACCGCGATCTCGATCATGCGCTTCCAGTTCGCGACCGCGTGCTGGCGCTGCTCCTCGGTCGGGCCGGACCAGCGGTAAACCACGATGAACGAGGAGATCTCAACGCCGGTCTCCTTCAGTGCCTGACGGTACTCCGCCTCGCACTCCTTTGAGAACAGCGGATGCTTGTAAAACGGATTGATGCGCGGATGCGGAGACTGCTCGATGTACTTGTAGCCCCAATCGGCCACCTGATGCACCATGTCATTGATCGACATCTGCTTGGCCAGCACGTCTACGTCGAATGCAATTTTCATGCGTATACCTCCTAAAATGTTCTGATATTTTCCGAAATCTCCATGCGTTCACGAGCACTCACTTCCGGAAGATCTCTTTGATGCTTCCATCATAGCATTGCGTGCACGCGAACGCAACAGCTTTTTTCAGATTTTCGGATTTTCGGAGGAATACACAAACGCGCGCAGAGAAAATTGTGGAAATTCTCCCTGCGCGCGTTCGCGTGCCTGCGTTCCCGGCTCGGAAATCACAGATTATATTTGGTTTTCAGGATCGTTCCGGTGTAGCAGAACTCGTCCTCGGGCTTGCGCCCCGCAAACAGGTAATCCCGCAGCAGGTTGAGCGGCCGGTAGCCCTGCTCATGCGCCCGCTGGTCGAGCAGGAAGCTGATCGTGCCGCGCTTGAGGTCTTCATTGTTCTGCGGGGTGATGTCATACGCGACCACCCGAACACGGCCGTTCAGCCCGGCCGCCCGCAGCGCCTCGCACACACCGTGCTGGCCGTTCGCCGCGACATAAATCGCCTTGATATCGGGGTTTTCCTCCAACGCGTGCTGGGTCAGCTCGAAGGCATAGTCATCCCGGTCGAAGCAGGACTGCATCGGCAGAAGCTGGACGCCCGGTGCAATGCGCATCAGCTCCTCGCTGAAGCTGGTGCAGCGCAGCTTGTGGGTCGCATTGCTCAGGTGACCGGTCAGGACGAAGACCTTGCCGCCCTCGGGCAGCATGAGCGCCATCAGCCCGGCAGCCGTTTTTCCGGCGCACACGCTGTCCTCACCGACAAAGCACATCCGCTTGGACTGCGGGATATCGGTATTGAGCGTGATGACTGGAATGCCGCTTTCGACCAAACGGTTGATTTTTGTGCAGATTTCCGGCGTATTCACCGGTGTCAGCGCCAAACCCTGTATTCCCTCGTCGTCTACCAGCTCCCGGATGCAAGCAAGCTCCTGCGCCGCATCGACCGACTTCAGCTCCCGGATGAGCACTTCAACACCCAGATTATGCAGGTCGTGCGCCGCGCGCGCTGCGCCCTGCGCGACGATGCGCATGGTCGGCGTTTCGGTGGACTGGATGATCATGCCCAGCCGGATCTGGCGGCGGGTCTTGGCCAGCGCCTGTCCGACTTCATTCGGGCAGTAGCCCAGATCGTCCGCGATCTTGCGGATGCGCTGGGCGACCTCCTCGCTGACGCGGCCGCGGTTGTGCAGCGCGCGGTCGACCGTGCCGCGGGAGACGCCCGCGATCTCGGCGATCTGTTTGAGTGTAACCGACATACGTTTCCTCCTTTCCGCAGAGATTCGTCTGTGCTTTCAGGATACCACCCTTTCCCGCAAATTGCAACTGTTTTTCCGCACGCAGTTTGTTTTCCTCTCCTAATCAACTCACAAAATTCAAATTATAATCCTCATTTTCCTCTGATATCTCATGATTTTCAAACATTATTTTGTGCACGCGTGCACGCGAATTCGCAGAAAGCGCACGCATCTGAACTACCTTTTGCAACAGTTTCCGCCGTCCCGCCCTTTATCCATATATGTGCGGATTTGAGTCTTGTCTGTATTTGCCAAAATATACACCGTATTTTTATCTGAATCCACAAAAATACGTGATTTCTGTATATTTTCTTATTTTTTACTTGCGTTTTTCGATTCTCTGTGGTAAATTCAAATCACCATCTAGGCGCGGACAGCCGTTCTTCCGCCAGCCGACGCAGGCTGTGCATCCCGATTCCGGTTCGTCCGAACGCCTGATATTTTTCCCTTGTTGCGTGCACGTGAACGCAACATTGAGAAACGCATCTATCCACCTGCATTTTCCGGGCGCCGAAAAGCACCGCCACCCGCTTTTCTTTCTTACGTGGTTGTTTTTCCGTCACATGGCACGTCCTAACGCTAAGGACACGTTCCAACAAAAAGAAAGAAGGATCTATATGGCATTTTTCAATTCACTCGCGTGGATCGGCATCTCGTTCCTGTTCTTCACGGTTCTGGTTGCCGTCATTTCGAGCTGGAAGACCCGCGGCGACAATCTCGAATCCGCTGAGGGCTACTTCCTCGCAGGCCGCGGCCTGCCCGGCATCGTCATCGCCGGCTCGCTGCTGCTGACCAACCTTTCCGCCGAGCAGCTCGTCGGCCTGAACGGCCAGAGCTGGGTCTCCAACATGAGCCCGATCGCGTGGGAAGTCGGTTCGATGTTCACCCTTCTGGTGCTGGCGTACTACTTCCTGCCGTGCTACCTGAAAATGGGCGCGATGACCATCCCGTCCCTGATGGAGCAACGCTACGGCAAGGGCACCAAGACGATGTTCTCGCTGATCATCGTCGTCATGTACTCCATTCTGAACCTGCCCGTCATTCTGTACTCGGGCGCGGTCGTATTTGAGAATATTTTCGACATTTCCGGTATGTTCGGCTGGAGCAAGTTCCAGGCCGTCGCCGTACTCTGCGTCATCATCGGCATCATCGGCGGCTGCTATGCCATTTTCGGCGGTCTGAAGGCAGTCGCGGTCTCCGACACCATCAACGGCATCGGCCTGATCATCGGCGGTCTGCTGGTTCCCTTCCTCGGCCTGTGGGCGCTCGGCCATGAGTGCTGCGGCGGCGGCATCGTCGAGGGCTGGCAGTTCATGGTCAACTCCGATCCGGCCAAGATGAACGCGATTTCCGCATGGAACGCGCCCGAACCCGAGGTTCCGTGGCCGCTCATCATCACCGGCATGTTCTTCAACAACCTCTACTGGTGGTGCACCAACCAGTCCTTCGTCCAGCGCGCGCTGGCCGCCAAGAGCCTGAAGGAAGGTCAGAAGGGCGCGATCTTCTGCGGCTTCCTCAAGTGTCTCGGCCCGCTGTATCTGGTCATTCCGGGCATCATCGCCTTCTATCTGCCCTCCATTCAGGACAAGATTCAGGCGGCAGGCGCTTCCGCGATCGACTTCGCTTATCCCGCGCTGATCGCTCAGATCATCCCCAAGCCCGTGCTCGGCTTCTTCGCCGCCGTCATGTTCGGCGCGATCCTGTCCTCGTTCAACTCGGTACTCAACTCCGCTTCCACCATGTTCACCCTCGACCTGTACCGTTCCTCGATCGACCCCAGCGCATCTGACGTCAAGTGCGTCAAGGTCGGCAAGATCTACGGCACCATCGCGGGCATTGTTTCGATCATCATTGCGCCCTTCGTCATGAACGCGCAGGGCATCACGACCTTCCTCAACTCCATGAGCCAGTTCGTTTCCCTGCCCGTCCTGTGTACCATTCTGGGCGTCTTCCTGTTCCGCCGTCTGCCCAAGTACACCCCCAAGCTCATCACCGCAGTGCACGTCATCTGCTACGGCGCGTTCCTGCTGATCGCGCCCTGCTACCCGGGCACCGAGAACCCGATCCACTATCTGTACGCCATGGCTGTCCTCTTCCCGGTTGAAATGCTCATCATGTGGTATCTCAACAAGTACAAGGCGCAGGAGGAGTGCGTCGTTCCGGACGTCGGCGCGGTCGATCTGACGCCGTGGAAGTACCGTCACGTCGTCTCCGTCGCCGGTCTGATTCTGGCCGTCGTCATCTACATCTTCTTCTCCCCGCTCGGCATCGCGGGCTGATCCAAGCCACCACGCATCATTTTATCATCCATATTTTCTCCGGCAGCAGGCTCCGTTCGGGCATCCGTTCGGAGTCTGCTTTTTTCTATCTATCCTAAAATTCATGCGTGCACATGCCCGCATTTCATTTCAACCATCTATCATAAAAATAAATTCGTAAATTTTAACAAAATTTTCTATCTGTTTTCATGCACTGTTTTTCGAAAATATTCTTGCGTTCACGTGAACGCAATGCTATAATGGCCTCGTAAGAAAGAGAAGCGCGAACGGGAGCCTGCTTCCGTCCCCCGATGGCTCGCCGGAGGTTCGCCGGCCGGCCGCACAAACACAAATCAGTCCATCCATTCACCCAATCTATTATGCATCGCAGATGCATCACATTGAAAAAAAACAGGAGGTCAATCTTATGGAACTCAAAATCTGCGTCGTCGGCTGCGGCATGATCGGCCGTGAACACATCGAGCGCATCCAGAACCGCATCAAGGGCGCGTCTGTCGTCGCTGTCTGCGACGTATTTGAGGCGGGCGCGAAGAAGGGTGCCGAAATCGCCGGCCCCGGCACCAAGGTCTACACCGACTTCAACGAAGCCATCAACGATCCCGACGTCAACGCCGTTGTCGTCACCACCCCGGGCGCTTTCCACAAGGATCCGGTCATCGCCGCGATCAAGGCCGGCAAGCCGGTCTTCTCCGAGAAGCCGCTGGCCAACACCGCTGCTGACTGCAAGGCTGTTGTAGACGCTGAGATGGCTTCGGGCAAGCATCTGGTACAGGTCGGCTTCATGCGCCGCTATGACCGCGGCTACAACCAGCTCAAGGCTCTGCTGGACGAAGGCAAGTTCGGCGCGCCGCTGGTCGTCAAGTGCACCCACCGCGCGGACGGCGTTGCGGACGACTACACCACCGCAATGGCTGTCACCGACACCGCCATCCACGAGATCGACGTTCTGCCCTGGCTGGTAAACGACGAGTGGGACGAGGTGCAGTGCATCATGCCCAAGACCTCCTCCAAGGCGCATGAGGGCCTGAAGGACCCGCAGGTCATGATCATGAAGACCAAGGGCGGCATCGTGACCGTTCTGGAAGTCAACGTCAACTGCGGCTTCGGCTACGACATCAACTGTGAGGTCGTCTGCGAGAACGGCGTTATGAACCTGCCCTGCCCGTCCTTCCCGACCGTCCGCTTCGACCACAACGTCTCCACCAAGATCGAGGACAACTGGATCCTGCGCTTCATCGACTCCTACGACGTCGAGATTCAGGACTGGGTTGATCACGCGGTCAAGGGCGAGACCGGCGGTTCCTCCGCTTGGGACGGCTATGTCGCTTCCATCACGGCCGACGCGCTCGTCAAGTCCCAGACCTCGGGCGTTGCCGAGAAGGTCGTTACCGGCGGCACCCCCGATTTCTACAAGAAGTAATTCCGGTCATTTGGAATCCACAAAAGGAGATACGTTACCATGAAAATCGGTTTTAACGAAGGCTGCAACCGTTTCTGCGCCAACCACTCTGTTCTGGAAGACCTCAAGCTGTGTGAAAAGTACGGCTTCGACTACATCGACGTGCAGTCCGAGTGCCTCGACCGCGAGCTGGCGGCCGGCCTGTACACGTTGGAGGATCTGGGCGCGTTCTTCAAGACCTCCCACCTCAAGATGCTGTCCTACAACGCTCTGATCTTCTTCAACATGAAGCAGACCCAGGAGGAGAAGGACGCCGTCATGGCGCAGCTCGATGAGATCATCCGCCGCTGCCAGATTCTGGACTGCAAGATGATCGTCGTCGTTCCGTCGATGGATCTGACCGTTCCGGCTACGCTGGACGAGATCAAGGCCGACGCCGTCGCCGTCCTGAAGGAAATGGTCAAGAAGGTCGAGCCCTACGGCATCAAGCTGTCCATTGAGTTCTGCGGCTGCCCGACCATGTCCATCAACCGCTTCGAGGACGCTTACGCGATCGTCGAGGAAGTCAATCACCCGCTCGTCGGCGTGACCCTCGACCAGTACCACTTCCATGCAATGGCTTCCTCCTTCGAGGCGCTTGAGAAGGCAGACGGCAAGAAGATCTTCGTCTGGCACCTGAACGGCATGGAGAACATGCCCTGCGGCGCGGCCTACAACAACGACGAAAAGCGTCTGTGGCCGGGCGAGCCGGGCGACTGCCTGGATCACCAGCGCTACGCCGACACCCTGAAGAAGATCGGCTTCGAGGGCGACTGCTGCACGATGGAAGTCTTCCGTCCCGACTACTACAAGCTGTCGAACGAGGAGAACATCGCCAAGGCCGCCGAGGTCACCCGCGCGCACGTTGCCAAGTACTGCAAGTAATCCCCTCCTTGGATTGCAATCAACTCCCCTTTCAGCCATAACACCCCTTTGCAGCCTGTCCGGGTTTTCCCCGGGCAGGCTGCTTTTTTCGCCAAAAAACCGGACTGAATTTTGTCGAAACGGATAGCCGGTTTTTGTTTCCATCTCTTTCCTGTATCTGTTCCATATGCTATAATATGAATATTATAGCATCGAATTTATTTTCGATTCCAAAGGAGGTCGTTATGGATTATCTGGCACACCGCACCGAGGACGGGCGCGTGCAGCCGCTCATCGCGCACAACACGGGAACGGCGGAACAGGCCGCAGCCTTCGCCGCACCGTTTGCAGCCGACGCGCTGGCCTATCAGGCCGGACTGCTGCATGATATCGGGAAATACGCCCGTGAATTTCAGGCTTACCTGACCGGAAACGGACGAAGGGTCGATCATTCGACAGCAGGCTGCAAGGAATGTGTCCGTCTGCGCAGTCCGCAGGCCGCCTTCTGCATCGCCGGACATCACGCCGGTCTGCCCGATCAGGGCAGCCGCACCGATCCGGACAGCGAATCCACCTTCCTTGGCCGCATCAAGCGGCAGACCGCTGATTACAGCGCGTTTTCGCAGGAGATTGACCCGCCGCAGGCGGCGGCTCCGGTCATGCAGCCCCTCGGCCAGCCCGGCTTCCAGCAGGCGTTCTTCATCCGGATGCTCTATTCCTGTCTGGTCGACGCGGATTTTCTGGATACCGAAGCGTTCATGTCGCCCGACACGCCCGTGCGCGGACAGTTCGACGATCTGGATACGCTGCAAGCGCGGCTCGAGCGGGCGCTGGCCTGTTTCGATCCGTCCGCAAGCGAAATCTGCCGCAGGCGGCATGAAATTCTGACCCAATGCCGCGCAGCCGCCGGACAAACGCCCGGCCTGTTCACATTGACCGTCCCGACCGGCGGCGGCAAGACCCTTTCTTCGCTGGCGTTCGCGCTGGAACATGCGCGTCAGCACGGAAAGCAGCGGATCATTTATGTCATTCCGTACACCAGCATCATCGAACAGACGGCGGATAAATTCCGTGAGATTTTGGGCGCGGAGAACGTGCTCGAGCATCACACGGGTGTGAACGGCCGCGAGGACGCCGAGGGGACAGCCCTTCCCGAACGGATGCGGCTGGCGGCGGAAAACTGGGACGCGCCGGTCATCGTGACCACAAACGTGCAATTTTTTGAATCCCTGTTCGCCTACCGCTCGTCCAAATGCCGCAAGCTGCACAATCTGGCACAGAGCGTCATCATTTTTGACGAAGCGCAGATGCTTCCCCTGCCCTATCTCAAGCCCTGCGTGCAGGCCATCGCTGAACTGACCGTCAACTATCACGCGACCGCCGTGCTCTGCACCGCGACCCAACCCGCGCTCGAACCGTATTTCCCGGCCGGTCTGCCCATCCGGGAGATCATGGACGCGCCGGACGATCTGTATCGGCAGTTTCAGCGGGTCACGCTGCAAATGGACGGAAAAACCGACCTCGATGCGCTCGCGCAAGCACTTTTGCCGCACAAGCAGGTGCTCTGCATCGTCAATTCCCGGCGCAAGGCGCAGGCGCTCTATGAACGCTGCGCGGGCGAGGGCACCTACCATCTGTCCACTTTGATGACGCCGCACGACCGCCGCACGGCGCTGACCGCCATCCGCGCACGGCTCAAGGCCGGTCAAATCTGCCGGGTCATCTCGACGACGGTCATCGAGGCCGGCGTCGATGTGGATTTTCCGACCGTGTACCGTGAGATCAGCGGACTGGATTCGATCCTGCAGGCCGCAGGCCGCTGCAACCGGGAGGGCGATCACACCCCGGCTGAGAGCATCGTGCACATCTTTGAACTGCCCGGCCGTCTGCCCGCGTCCATGGAGCAGGCAGCGGGAATGCTGCGCGAAACAGCGGCGCGGTATGCCGATCTGGGTTCACCTACCGCGATCCGGGACTATTTCGACCGGCTGCACGCGCTGGATGAAACCCTGCTCGATCAAAAGGAAATTCTTCGGATGTTTTCGCGCAGTCTGGCCTTCCGCAAGGCGGCCGAGGCCTTCCGCCTGATCGAGACCGACACCCACGCGGTGCTCGTGCCGCAGGACGCTCGCAGCGCGGAGATCGCGGACGCATTGCGGCAGGGCGCGTGGTCGCGCAGTCTGCTGCGTCAGGCGTCGCCCTACCTTGTCAGCGTCTATCCGCAGCATTTTGCGGCGCTGGACGGCGCGGGCGCGCTGACCCGGGTCAGCGACGATCTGGCTATTCTGGAACAGCCCGAACGGTACGACCCGCGCACCGGTCTTGGGTTGGACGTCGAGTCGGGCGCCGCAATCTTCATCTAAAAAGCCGCACCATACGGTGACGAAATCAGTATCATTACATCACGTATGAATTTTTATGAAAGGAGTGATGACCATGGCGATTCAGGTTGAGGTCTGGGGCGATTACGCCTGCTTCTCCCGCCCGGAGCTCAAAACCGAGCGCGTGTCCTATGACGTGATGACCCCCTCGGCCGCGCGCGGCATTCTCGAAGCCGTATACTGGCACCCCGGCCTGCAGTGGCACATCGACGCGATCCGCGTGCTGCGCCCCATCCGCTTCACCAACATCCGCCGCAATGAGGTCAAATCGGTCATTCCGGCCCGCAATGTGCACACCGTCATGACCGGCGGCAAAAAAGACCTGTATCTGGACACGCACGCTGATATCCAGCAGCGCGCCTCCATGCTTTTGCAGGATGTGCGCTACATCATCGACGCGCACTTCACCCTGACCGATCGCGCCGCGCCCAGCGACAACGAGGGCAAGTTTCAGGACATCATCAAGCGCCGTCTGGCGCGCGGTCAGTGCTTCCACACCCCGTATTTCGGCTGCCGCGAGTTCCCGGTCTCCTTCCGCCGCTTCACCGGTTCCGCGCCCGAGCCGCCCGACGCCCTGCGCGGAGAAAAGGATCTGGGCTGGATGCTGTATGACATGGATTACAGCGACCCGGCGAATATCCAGCCGCGCTTCTTCCGCGCCGTCATGCAGGACGGCGTGATCGACACCCGGGAAAGCGAGGTGCATCTGGTATGATCCTGCAGGCTCTCGCGGACTATTATGAGGTGCTGGCCGCACAGGGCAAAGTCGCCCGCCCCGGCTGGAGCAGCGCCAAGGTGATCGGCGCGCTCTGTCTGGACGAAAACGGCGTTCTGACTGATATTCTCTCGCTCAAGCAGGCTGACGCCAAGGGGAAGGAGCGCCCGGTGGTCAAATCCGTGCCCGAACAGGTCACCCGCACCGCGGGCGTCAAGGTCAACTTCCTGTGCGACGGCCCGGGTTATCTGCTCGGACTGGACGCCAAGGGCAACGCCAAGCGGGCGCGCGACTGCTTTGACGCGGCGGCCGCCCTCCACCTCTCCCTGCTCGAGGGCGTGGACTCCCCGGCAGCGCGCGCGGTCTACGCATTTTTCACGAATTGGAATCCGGATGCAGCCCATCCGGTCGTCGAGGCGCAGCGTGAGCTGCTGAGCGAACCGGGCAGCTTCGTCTTCCGTGTGCAGGGCGTTTTTGCACACGAGGACGGGGCCATCCGCGCCGCGTGGGAACAACACCGCGCCCAGAACGCCGACGGCCCAGTCATGCAGTGCGCGGTCACCGGCCGGTACGCGCCCGCCGCACGGCTGCACACCCCGATCAAGGGCGTACGCGGTGCACAATCGCGCGGCGCCGCGCTGGTTTCCTACAACGCCGACGCCTTCACCTCCTACGGCCAGAAGCAGAGCTACAACGCGTCGGTCAGTGAATCGGCCATGTTCGCCTACACGACCGCGCTGAATCACCTGCTGGCCGACAAAACGCACACGGCCTTTCTGGGAGACACCACGGTCATCGCATGGTCGGCCAACGGCGAACCGCTTTACAACGACATCGCCTTGTCCTGCCTGCTGGACAGCCCCGCCCCGGTCTCGGACGAGGAGCTGACCGCCCTGCTCGAAGCCCTCGTGCACGGCAAACCGTATGACTTCGGCGCGGTCACGATCGACCCGGCCGAGCCCTTCTATCTGCTCGGCCTGTCCCCCAACGCCGCCCGACTCTCCGTCCGTTTCTTCTGGCGCAATACCTTCGGCCAGCTTGCCCGGAATTTGCAGGCGCATCAAGCGCGGCTCGAGATCGTCCGCCCCGCCTTCGACACCAGCACGCAGCTTTCGGTCGGCCAATTGCTCTGGGAGACGGTCAATAAAAAATCCAAGGATAAGGCGGCCCCGCCCGTTCTGGTCGGCGGTCTGATGCAGGCCATCCTGAATAACACCCCCTATCCCGCCGCGCTGCGCACCGCCGTCATGCTGCGCATCCGAGCTGAACGCGGCGTCACGCGCGGACAGGCCGCCCTGCTCAAAGCAATCAAACTGAAAAACAGCACCAGCCCCGAAGTACAGGAGGTGTGCACCGTGGGACTGAATGAAGAAACCAACTACCTGCCTTATGTATTGGGACGCCTGTTCTCCGTGCTGGAGGCGATCCAGAGCGCAGCCAATCCCAACATCAACACAACCATCAAGGACAAATACTTTGTCTCAGCCGCGGCGACGCCCGCGACCATCTTCTCCCGTCTGACCGCGCTCTCACAGGCGCACCTGCGCAAGCTGGAGACCGGCGCGCGCATCTCGTTTGAAAAACAGCTCACCGCGCTCTACGGTCTGCTGCCCGCCCAGCTCCCCGCCCGGCTCACCCTGTCCGAGCAGGAGAGCTTCTATATCGGCTACTATCAGCAGACGCAGAAACGCTTTACGAAAAAGGAGGACTGAACCATGTCTGAAGCGATCAAAAACCGTTATGAATTTGTGATTCTGTTCGATGTGGAAAACGGCAATCCGAACGGCGACCCGGACGCCGGCAACCTGCCCCGCGTCGATCCCGAAACCGGTCTCGGTCTGGTGACCGACGTCTGCCTCAAGCGCAAGATCCGCAACTACGTCGAGCTGTCCCGCGAGGACGCGTCCGGCTACCGCATCTACATCAAGGACGGCGTGCCGCTCAACCGCAGCGACGCGGAAGCGCTCGCCTATGTGGACGTAGACGAGGCTTCGATTAAGGAAGCCAAAAAGAAAGACCCGCAGCTCGATGAAAAGGTGCGCGATTTCATGTGTCGGAATTTCTTTGACATCCGCACCTTCGGCGCGGTCATGACCACCTTTGTCAAGAACAAACTCAACTGCGGTCAGGTGCGCGGCCCGGTACAGCTCGGCTTCGCCCGCTCGATCGACCCCATCCTGCCGAGTGAGATCACGATCACCCGCACCGCGATCACCACCGAGGCCGACGCCGAGAAGAAAAACACCGAAATGGGCCGCAAATCCATCGTGCCCTACGGCCTCTACCGTGCCGAAGGCTTCATTTCTGCCAATCTGGCGCGCAAGGTCACCGGCTTCTCAGAGGACGACCTCTCCCTGCTGTGGGAGTCGATCATCAATATGTTCGAGCATGACCGCTCGGCCGCACGCGGCAAAATGGCCGTGCGCGAGCTGATCGTTTTCCGCCACGACACCGAGCTCGGCTGTGCGCCCGCCTACAAGCTGTTTGAAGCCGTCCACGTCACCCGAAACGAGGGCGTGACCGTGCCGCGCGCCTACAGCGATTATACCGTAACCGTCGATGAAGCCGCCATTCCGGAGGGCGTGACCTGCACGCGCATGATATAACCATCTATCCCGAATCGGAATACCTCCAACTGTCCGGCTTACAGCACTTCACCTTCTGCCGCAGGCAGTGGGCGCTCATCCACATCGAGCAGCAGTGGGCGGACAACCTGCGCACGGTCGAGGGGGAACTGCTCCACGAACGCTGCCACGATGAACGGCAGACCGGCCAGCGTGCCGGTCTGCTGACCGTGCGCGGCATGCGCGTGTTTTCCGCCTCGCTCGGTATTTCCGGCGCGTGTGATGTGGTCGAATTCCATCCCGATCCGGACGGCATCCCTCTGTTCGGCCGTTCCGGCCTGTGGCGGCCTGTCCCGATCGAGTACAAGCGCGGCGCGCCCAAGCCGCACGACGCGGACGCGCTCCAGCTCTGCGCACAGGCGATGTGTCTCGAGGAAATGCTGGCCTGCCCGATCCCGGCAGGTGCACTGTTCTACGGCGAGACCCGGCGGCGGCAGCCGGTCGATTTCACCGACAGCCTGCGTCAGACCGTCCGCACCATGCTCGAGGAAATGCACGGCTATTTTTCGCGCGGCTATACGCCGGTCGTCCGACCGACCAAATCCTGCAATGCCTGCTCCCTGAAAAACCTGTGCCTGCCCAAGCTATACCGGAAGCGCTCAGCCAAGGCCTATCTGGCCGGACGAATCGAGGAGGATGCATCATGCGAAAACTGCTGAACACGCTGTTCATCGTGTCTGAGGACAGCTATCTTGCGCTGGACGGAGAAAATATCGTCGTCCTGTCCGGAGAGCGGGAGCTTCACCGAATGCCCCTTCATAATCTGGAAAATATCCTCTGCTTCAGCTACAAGGGCGCTTCTCCCGCCCTGATGGGAAAGTGTGCCCAAATGCGGATCGGTCTTTGCTTTTTCACCCCGCGCGGCCGGTTTCTGGCACGGCTCGCGGGCATGGATCAGGGCAATGTCCTGCTTCGCCGTGCGCAGTACCGCGCGGCGGACGAACCTGCGCAGACCTGTGAGATCGCACGCGGCTTTGTCGCCGGGAAGATCTATAACGCCCGCTGGCAGCTCGAACGTGCGACCCGCGACCATCCCGACCGAGTGGACGTGAAGCGGATCAAGGATGTGTCCGCACAGCTTGCAGGCAGCCTGCATGCCGTGGCTGCCTGTACCGACCCGGAGCAGCTCCGCGGTCTGGAGGGACAGTCCGCACAGGCATATTTCGGTGTGTTCGATGAGCTGATCCTGCAAAACCGTGCGGTATTCTCCTTCTCCGGCCGCTCCCGCCGCCCGCCGCTTGACCCGGTCAACGCCCTGCTGTCTTTCGTCTACACCCTGCTTGCGCACGACTGCGCCGCCGCGCTGGAAGGGGTTGGACTGGACGCTTATGTCGGCTTCCTCCACCGCGACAGGCCGGGCCGCATCTCGCTCGCGCTCGATCTGATGGAGGAGCTGCGCCCGGTCTTTGCCGACCGTCTGGCGCTCTCGCTCATCAACACCCGTAAGCTCACCGGGAAGCATTTTGAGACCCGGGAGAGTGGTGCGGTGTATCTGAATGATGATGGCCGCCGAATCGTGCTGGAAAACTGGCAGATGCGCAAAAAAGAGGAGCTTCGCCATCCGTTTCTGGACGAAAAGCTCCCGTGGGGACTCGTGCCCTATGTGCAGGCTCTCCTGCTTGCCCGCTTCTTGCGCGGCGATCTGGACGGATATCCGCCGTTTTTGTGGAAGTAGGTGACAAAATATGTTGGTTTTGATCACATATGACGTCAGCACCTCGGATGCTGCCGGACGGGCCCGCCTGCGCAAGGTCTCCAAAGCGTGCGTTAACTACGGACAGCGTGTGCAGAACTCGGTGTTCGAGTGTGTGCTGGACGCCGCACAGGCCAAGCGGCTTGTCCACCAGCTCTGCGCGCTCATCGACATGGATCGGGACAGCCTGCGGGTGTATTACCTGGGAAATTCGTACCAGAAAAAGGTTGAGCACTTCGGGGCAAAACCGGGCTATGAGGCAGAGGGCGTTTTGATGGTCTAGTGCGAATCGCAAGCGCTCCGGAAAACGCCGTGTCCTTCGCACCGTTTTTTACAGACCACACGGCGCTTTTCCCTTCCGAAAGCCGCCTTTTGCGAGTGTGCATCAGACACTTGTGCGCTTTCGTTGTTTGTATTACACTATAGTTGCAGACTGTTTTTGTTGCAGTTTGCTGTCGCTCCCCGCACGGGGAGCGTGGATTGAAATGGCGCTCTGGCTGTAATCCGCTGCTTTGGCGGCATGTCGCTCCCCGCACGGGGAGCGTGGATTGAAATTGACGCGCGCTGTGCGCATAATATCGGATTTTGCAGTCGCTCCCCGCACGGGGAGCGTGGATTGAAATTGCATCACCATAATACCACACATTTGGCGGTCGGGCAAGTCGCTCCCCGCACGGGGAGCGTGGATTGAAATATTTTACCCGGGGGCGCGTCGTGCCCCCGGGAAATGTCGCTCCCCGCACGGGGAGCGTGGATTGAAATTGGCACAGTCGCCCGCCCGGAAAAAACACCGTATAGTCGCTCCCCGCACGGGGAGCGTGGATTGAAATGCCGTGTGCGCGAGTAAAACGGCCATTTTGGCGCGGTCGCTCCCCGCACGGGGAGCGTGGATTGAAATTTGGATGGCGCTCGATGTGTCTGTGTCCTTGCACACGTCGCTCCCCGCACGGGGAGCGTGGATTGAAATGACGGAATTTGGGACGCAGAACGGCACGCGCAGGGTCGCTCCCCGCACGGGGAGCGTGGATTGAAATGTAAATCCCGCGATGACCTCAAAGCCGAGCAGAACGTCGCTCCCCGCACGGGGAGCGTGGATTGAAATATCCACATGCAGCAGGTTATCATGATACCGGTAGCGTCGCTCCCCGCACGGGGAGCGTGGATTGAAATCCTCTTTTTTTGTGCATTTTTGGACGGTTTTTGGAGTCGCTCCCCGCACGGGGAGCGTGGATTGAAATATACAGTCCGATCGACTGCGCCACGCGTCCAATGGTCGCTCCCCGCACGGGGAGCGTGGATTGAAATGAGCACAGCCCTGTCCGCGTCCGTATTTACCGTTCGTCGCTCCCCGCACGGGGAGCGTGGATTGAAATCTCGTATTCCGGCCGGAGGCGGGGCTTGACCTCGCGTCGCTCCCCGCACGGGGAGCGTGGATTGAAATATTAAGCTCGAAAAATTGGGCGAGAAGAGCGTATCGTCGCTCCCCGCACGGGGAGCGTGGATTGAAATAAGTTCCGGCGGGCGGTCAAGAAGTTTGGTCGCCGTCGCTCCCCGCACGGGGAGCGTGGATTGAAATAAGTTCCGGCGGGCGGTCAAGAAGTTCGGCCGCCCGTCGCTCCCCGCACGGGGAGCGTGGATTGAAATTTATCGGATGGAAAGAGAGGAAAAATCAATGCAGGGTCGCTCCCCGCACGGGGAGCGTGGATTGAAATTTATCGGATGGAAAGAGAGGAAAAATCAATGCAGGGTCGCTCCCCGCACGGGGAGCGTGGATTGAAATCGGGAAGTAGCAGAGAATCCAGCCATCTTTTTTGCGTCGCTCCCCGCACGGGGAGCGTGGATTGAAATGCCGTCACGATCAAAGCCGCCGCGCACCAGCTTGCGTCGCTCCCCGCACGGGGAGCGTGGATTGAAATATACACCACCCGTAGTGTATATTGGGTGTCGTCGCGGTCGCTCCCCGCACGGGGAGCGTGGATTGAAATGCCACAATCCGCTGCCCGGAAAAAATACCGTATAGTCGCTCCCCGCACGGGGAGCGTGGATTGAAATAGCGGACGTGCAAGACCAAAATCTTGCAAAATCGTCGCTCCCCGCACGGGGAGCGTGGATTGAAATTGACAGGAAATAATTCGCTGAATATAAACCTAAGCAATGTCGCTCCCCGCACGGGGAGCGTGGATTGAAATCGGCATAACTCGTCGTCCGGAAAAAACACCGTATAGTCGCTCCCCGCACGGGGAGCGTGGATTGAAATCCGCAATGCAGCAGCTTGTCCGCGCTTGCGTCGGTCGCTCCCCGCACGGGGAGCGTGGATTGAAATCCATTTTGGCGCGTTTGCGCAACTTATTATATGCGTCGCTCCCCGCACGGGGAGCGTGGATTGAAATGCTTGCCAACACAGCCAAAAAGTTAGAGATTACGGTCGCTCCCCGCACGGGGAGCGTGGATTGAAATCTTTTTGCTGTCCCGGGTCGGTGCAAATCTGGCGTCGCTCCCCGCACGGGGAGCGTGGATTGAAATGGATATCTCTGTAGATCGTGCTGCGGTCATGTGGGTCGCTCCCCGCACGGGGAGCGTGGATTGAAATTGTTACTTTTTGCCGTGCGGGGGGGGGGTCAAAACGTCGCTCCCCGCACGGGGAGCGTGGATTGAAATCTAACTTTTTCGCCGTGTGGGCAAGCAAAATCGGTCGCTCCCCGCACGGGGAGCGTGGATTGAAATTCTTGATAATATATACGGTGTTTTTTCCGGACGACGTCGCTCCCCGCACGGGGAGCGTGGATTGAAATTTGTATAATTCGGCGGCTCGTACTCCCCGCGTAGTGTCGCTCCCCGCACGGGGAGCGTGGATTGAAATCTGTGGCATCTCGGGCAAAGGGTCACGATATTTTTGTCGCTCCCCGCACGGGGAGCGTGGATTGAAATTTGGTACGTGCCGAGCCGCCGCGCGCCCGGGGGCAGTCGCTCCCCGCACGGGGAGCGTGGATTGAAATGTATATATTCGGCGGCGGTCGGCCGCCGTGCTGACGGTCGCTCCCCGCACGGGGAGCGTGGATTGAAATATAATATACGGTACTTTTGTCGGGCGACGAGTTGTACGTCGCTCCCCGCACGGGGAGCGTGGATTGAAATGAGCTGACCGTCGGCCAGATCGCACGCACGATGCACGGTCGCTCCCCGCACGGGGAGCGTGGATTGAAATGGCGGCGGATGGACCCCGTACTTGCGTCTGCGCGGGTCGCTCCCCGCACGGGGAGCGTGGATTGAAATTCTCATACGTCCTCCAATTCAACCTTCTCGCGCTCATGGTCGCTCCCCGCACGGGGAGCGTGGATTGAAATCCGGATCGCGTCAGACGTGTCTGTGCTGCGACATGTCGCTCCCCGCACGGGGAGCGTGGATTGAAATCAACGCGTGTTACTGCGAGCACAACGGCGACCTGCGTCGCTCCCCGCACGGGGAGCGTGGATTGAAATCTCGCTCGCCTGGGCATGGCATCCCGGGTGGGCCGTCGCTCCCCGCACGGGGAGCGTGGATTGAAATATACGCTGCGCGATGTGAAAAGAGGAGGTAATCGCCGTCGCTCCCCGCACGGGGAGCGTGGATTGAAATGTTACTTTTTGCCGCTCCGGGGGGGGGTAAAACAGTCGCTCCCCGCACGGGGAGCGTGGATTGAAATCCCGGGCGCTAGCCCGGGTTGGGCGCCCCCCGCGCGTCGCTCCCCGCACGGGGAGCGTGGATTGAAATGGCGGCGTACTTGGCCACCTCTTGGATGGCGGTCGGTCGCTCCCCGCACGGGGAGCGTGGATTGAAATGGAATAGAAACAAGCTCACCAGCCACGGAATCGGGTCGCTCCCCGCACGGGGAGCGTGGATTGAAATACCACGTCCGTTAACGCGGAGATGGAGCAGTTCGGGTCGCTCCCCGCACGGGGAGCGTGGATTGAAATTTGGATGGCGCTGGAGGTATCCGTATCGCGGCATAGTCGCTCCCCGCACGGGGAGCGTGGATTGAAATATCAGCAGGCCGAGCAGCTTGCCCGGGACGGATGGGTCGCTCCCCGCACGGGGAGCGTGGATTGAAATCACAACACCGTGGACGGTCAGCCTGACCGCGCTCGGTCGCTCCCCGCACGGGGAGCGTGGATTGAAATACGTCGCTCGTGGTCGTCGCAGGTCTGGTCGTCTGGTCGCTCCCCGCACGGGGAGCGTGGATTGAAATAGATATCTTGTGATCGCCTGCAAGCGCTCACCCCTGTCGCTCCCCGCACGGGGAGCGTGGATTGAAATATGTATCTCGCGGTCTCCTTGTCGATGCCCGCCGCGTCGCTCCCCGCACGGGGAGCGTGGATTGAAATACACGCACACAGACGGAGATCTGATCGTGTCGGGTCGCTCCCCGCACGGGGAGCGTGGATTGAAATCGAAGATCCGGACGGCGTGTGTACGGCCTCGTAAGTCGCTCCCCGCACGGGGAGCGTGGATTGAAATCGCCACAGCGTCATATCTGATACCATGGGGGCGGGTCGCTCCCCGCACGGGGAGCGTGGATTGAAATTGGAAAGAGGACGGGACGGTGCGCACGCTGCGCTGTGTGTCGCTCCCCGCACGGGGAGCGTGGATTGAAATGTATATATTCGGCGGCGGACAGGCGCTCATGTGCGTGTCGCTCCCCGCACGGGGAGCGTGGATTGAAATGCTCGCTAACACGGCTAAAAAGTTAGAGATTACGTGTCGCTCCCCGCACGGGGAGCGTGGATTGAAATCCACACAATCACATACGCCATCGACACACCGTATCGTCGCTCCCCGCACGGGGAGCGTGGATTGAAATTATAAATACCGCGCCCGCGCCCGCATGATGGAGTCGCTCCCCGCACGGGGAGCGTGGATTGAAATGCTGTGAGATGTGCAGTTGTATGTGTGGTAACTACGTCGCTCCCCGCACGGGGAGCGTGGATTGAAATCAGAACCGGACAAGCTCAGTACAGAGCAGGTCTCCCGTCGCTCCCCGCACGGGGAGCGTGGATTGAAATTCCGCGTAATTGATTGCCATTTAAAATCTCTCCTTGTCGCTCCCCGCACGGGGAGCGTGGATTGAAATGCCTGCTCGGCGGCCTCTGTGGTGTTTATGGCCGGGTCGCTCCCCGCACGGGGAGCGTGGATTGAAATCGCCTTGATGAACGAAAGATTGAGCGTCGCCGCACGTCGCTCCCCGCACGGGGAGCGTGGATTGAAATTCCCTCTCCTCTCTGACATACAGGCTCCAGAGGGCGTCGCTCCCCGCACGGGGAGCGTGGATTGAAATCTTGCTCCCCCGGGCATGGCTCCCGGGTGGGCCGTGTCGCTCCCCGCACGGGGAGCGTGGATTGAAATATGACCCATGCGCACCTCGATGATGTGCCGGGGGTCGCTCCCCGCACGGGGAGCGTGGATTGAAATACAACCTCGCGGGCGAAGTAGTCGGCGTTGTTCGTCGCTCCCCGCACGGGGAGCGTGGATTGAAATCGCAAGCTGATAAGATTGGAATATCGGGAAAAATCCGAAAAGCACGATTTCATCAAAATCGAAACTCCAAAAGAACGCAAGGAGCAATTCAAACCTGTCTGCAATGATTCGGGTATACAGATGTCTGCGCCCATTCCGGAATTCATCGATTGTTTCACACACATAAAAATCGCCCCGAACCGGTCAATTCCGATTCGGGGCGATTCTGTTTTTTTACGTTCTGACGGGTACTCAGCCGCGCTTTGCGCCGGTACAGTCCCGGGTGGCCTGCTCGATCAGCATACGCGCAAAGCCATCGTGGCGCATATTATATTCGCCCAGCTCACAAAGAGACTTCAAAAAACGATTCATGATCTGAAACCTTCTTTCGTTTTGATGCCTTTATTCTATCCTCTTTTTCACCAGTGCGCAAGACTATTCTTGTATAATATATACAATTATATTCAATCATTTTTGTTCATTTTAAATATAGGCTAGTCAATTATGCCGCGTACTGGTGTAATTCCGGGTGGCCTGCTCGACGAGCATATGGGCGAAGCCATAGTGACACATATTATGCTCGCCCAGTGCGCACATTGCTTTTAAGAACCGATTCATCCGCCGAAGCCTTCTTTCTTTTTGATGCCCCTATTATAATCCCGCATTTTCTGATCTTTAATCCTATTTATATACTATATTGATATGTTTATTTGATGTTCTTTTGTGCATATCGAATAAACCGGCGTCAGGCGGGAACCTGTGTGCCTGCCGCCCGTCTAATTTTACAGAATCTGGCTGTTCAAACACAGCCGTTACAAATCTGATACAATTCTGGTGTATGCTGTATCTGAGGTGATCCCTGATGCTGAAATTTTTGATCGTCGAGGACGAAAAGCCGATCGCCGATCTGATTGCGATGAGTCTCTCCGGCGCGGGCTGCCGCTGCGTGTGCGAGAGCGACGGCATGGCCGCAGCCGACCGCATCGAGCGCGAGACCTTCGATCTGATTCTGCTCGACGTGATGCTGCCCGGGCTGGACGGCTTCTCCCTGATGGAATACATCCGCCCGCGTGAGATCCCGGTCATCTTCCTGACCGCGCGCGGCTCGGTGTCCGACCGGGTGCGCGGTCTCCGGGCGGGCGCGGACGATTATCTGGTCAAGCCCTTTGAAATCATCGAGCTGCAGGCTCGCGTAGAGACCGTTCTGCGCCGCTATCACAAGCTCGAACGCGAGATCGTGACCGGTGGGCTGACGATCGACGTACAATCGCGCACCGTCCAACGGGACGGCGCGATCATTCCGCTGACCATGAAGGAATACGAACTGCTGCTCCTGTTCGCCCGCAATCCGGGCATTGCGCTCTACCGCGAGACGATCTACGAGCGCGTCTGGGAAAGCGACTGGCTGGGCGACAGCCGCACGGTCGATCTTCACGTCCAGCGGCTGCGCCGCAAGGTCGGCTGGGAGGACAAGATCCGCGCGGTCTACAAGGTCGGCTACCGCTACGAGCCGTAACGGGGAGGGCTGTCCATGCGCTATCGTGACCGACTGCGTTATCTGATCCTGACCGTCCTGCTCTGCGTCTACCTGCTGACCGGCACGCTGCTTATCGCCTGCTCATTCACGGCGCAGCTCTCCCGCGAGACCGAGGCCGCGCAGAGTGAGCACCGCATGGTGCTCTATTCCCTGCTGGCCGTGGGACGGGGCGCGGAAGAAGCCCGGGTCGACCTGCTGCTCGGACAGGCCGCGCAGACGCTTGCGCAGGACGGGCGCGGGCTTTGTCTGTACGACGCGGCGCAGGAGACCGTCCTGTACCACACCGGACAGGCGCTGCCCCGGGACGAATGGCTGCTCTCCGAGCCGACGACCGCCCGGCAGGCCGTTTCGGTCTGCCGCACCGCGCCCGGCCGCTACGCTGTGCGCACGGGCGGCGCGTTCGCGCTGGGTGAGCGGACGATCTATGTCGAATGTATCCGGGATATTTCGGCGGTCTACGCCGCCCGTTCTGTCCTGCTGCGCATTTTCGCCGCCGCCCTGCCTGTCGTCGTGCTGGTCGGTCTGGCCGCCGCCTCCCTGCTGGCGCGCGGGCTGACCCGTCCGCTGACCGAGCTGGCCGACGCGGCCCGCAGGCTGGCCGCCGGGGAGCTGGACAGCCGCGCCCCGGTCAGCGACACGAGCGAATTGAATCAATTGGCCGGAGATTTCAACAAAATGGCCGAACAATTGCAGGGCAACATCGCGGCCTTGCAGGATTCCGTCCGGCGGCAGGAGGACTTCATCGCCTCCTTCGCGCACGAGCTGCGCACGCCGTTGACCTCACTGATCGGCTACGCCGACCTGCTGCGCAGCCAATCCCTGACCGATGAGACGCGGCAGACGGCGGCGCAGTACATCTTCACCGAGGGCAAGCGGCTGGAAAACCTCTCGGTCAAGCTGCTCGACCTGATTGTACTGGACAAGCAGAAGCTGGCTCGCGTGCCCTGCCGCATGGCGCGGCTGATCGCCGACGCGGGCGGCGTCATGCACCCGCTGCTGCGCGAACAAAATATCTCGCTCGTCTGCCGTCCGGATGATACGGTCTGGCCGGTCGATCCCGACCTCGTCAAGACCCTGCTCATCAACCTGATCGACAACGCGCGCAAGGCCATGCCCGAGGGCGGACTAATCGCACTCAAGTGCGATCGGACGGACGACGGTCTGCGGATTCTGGTGCGCGACACCGGGCGCGGCATCCCGCCCGAGGAACTGCCCCGGCTGACCGAGGCCTTTTATCGGGTCGACAAGGCGCGCGCCCGGGCACAGGGTGGCGTCGGACTGGGGCTGACCCTCTGCGCCCGCATTGCGGCGCTGCACGGCGGGACGATCTCAATCGCAAGCACGCCCGGACAGGGCACGACGGTGACCGTCCTGCTCGGAAAGGAGGATGCAGCATGAAACAGGCCCTCAAATCCTATCTGCTGGTGGCCTGTCTGGCCGCCCTGTGTCTGGCCGCCCCGGCCGGTCTGGCCGCGTGCTATGACCGGGTGACGCTGGGGCATGTCGAGACCGCGTTTGTCGAGCCGGTCACGCTGGGCGTGACGAGCGGCCTGACGCTCATCGACAAGCTGCGCATCGTGCAGGAGGGCATGATGCTCGAAACCGGCGGTGAAACCCGGATGATGACGGCCGACGCGGCGTCAACCGCGGCAGGTGAAGCGATCAACAGCCTGCTGGAAGCCTTCGGCCTGAGCGCCCTGACGCCGTCCGAGACCGACGCGCGCCCGATGCTCCTGATGTCGGACGCCGACGCGCGGCGCAGTTTCCCGGTCTGGGAAATTCCGGTGGAAACCGACCGCTATTACGGCCAGCTCACACTGGACGACGAGACTGGCAAGCTGCTCCGCTTTTCGCTGACCAGCCAGCAATCGCTGCTGACATCCAACGAAAAAACGGTCGTTTTTGATACGGATGACAAGAATTATGCCTTTTCGATCGACTCCTATAACTTGACCGCCGACCTGCTTGAAAAGCTGGCCGAGCAGCTCGGCGCACACTGGGGGATGCCCGCGCTCGACAGCGGCGTGCTCGAAGAATCCACCGACAAAAGCGGCTTCAGCGTGACAGTCATCGTCAGCTACGGCAACGGCACGGACACGGTCAAGGTGCTGCTCCGGTGCAGTCCGTATCAGAGCTATTTCTCGTGCAACACCGTGCAGGAGGTGCGGCAGAAATACGCACCGTAACCCGTATTTCTCCGCAAAACCGGGTAAAATTTCTCAAAAAGATGCAAAAAAGAACGATACTCTGATGGAAGAATGATGCAAACGCGCGGTATCCTAAGGACAGACAAAAAAGGAGGTCATCGCAATGAAACGGAACGTCAGACAGCGGATCGACCGCATCGTCCTGCTCCTGAGCCTGACCGGCATCACCTGTGCGGGCATTGTACTGGCCGGGCTGACCCGTCCGGAAACCACGACCCATCTGCCGCAGGGGCCGGTCTACGGCGCGTCCGCCGCGCCGCTCTACGACCCGCCCGAGGACAACCGCCCGGACGGCAATAGCTGGGCGCTCTATCTGGTCAACGCGCTCAACCCGCTCGACAAGGACTACGCGCCCACGCTGGAAAAGGTACGCGGCTATCAGGTGGACGAACGCATTGCCGCCGCGCTCGAGGACATGCTGGCCGACTGCGAAGCCGCCGGACTTTCGCCCATGATCTGCTCGGCCTACCGCACGCAGGAGAAGCAGGAAAGCCTGTTCGCGCGGCAGGTCGAAAAGCAGAAGGCGGCCGGACTGGGCGAGGCCGCCGCCGTGACCGCGGCGGCCAGCGTCGTGGCCAAGCCGGGCACGAGCGAGCACCAGACCGGTCTGGCCGTCGACCTGTGCGCGAAGGACTATCAACTGCTCGACGAGGGGCAGGAGGACACGCCCGAATACCAATGGCTGTGCGCAAACTGCGCCGAATACGGCTTCATCGTCCGCTATCCAGACGGCAAATCGGACGTGACCGGCGTCATCTACGAGCCGTGGCACTTTCGCTACGTCGGCCGCGCGGCGGCGCGGGAGATCATGGCGGACGGACTGTGTCTCGAGGAATATCTGTCGCGGGCATAACAAAAACCACGGTCTGTGCGGTCGGAAACGACCGGCAGAAGCCGTGGTTTTTTCGTTCAATATTGTACCTCGTTGACGCCGTCAAAGCCGTAAACCAGATGATCGCCCGACCACGCGGTGTAGTGGTCGCCCAGCACGGCTTCGGGCACGAGCCGCCACACAATGTCGTCGTGCCAATCGCCCGCCGGATAGGGTGTGCCGTCCTCGGCGTACCAGACCACCTTGTCGATCGCCGGGTCGAACCGCTTGCACAGCACATACTTGCTGTCCGCCCCGCCGCCCCATGTGAAGTAGGCCGGACAATTCTTCCCCCGACTGTCGAAATCCATGCCGGTCGCGCCGCCCGAGGTCGCCCAGAACAGCCCGAGCACCCGCTTTGCGCCGTGGATGGCGTATTTCCCCTGCGTGTTTTTCATCAGATATTCCCGATTGCCGTTCGGAAAGGTCAGTTCACTGACGATCTCGCACGGGGCGAAGCCCAGCTCCTCCATGCTGCGCAGGACACAGGTCTCGGGCGACAGATACACGCCCCAAAGCCAGAAAAAGGCTGCGAGGATCGCGGCGGTCACCGCGAAATTCCGGATCGTTTTCCAGCCGCGCGTCATGCCGCTCCCTCCTTCCATGCGGGCAGCTCGACCGTCACCGTGGTCGGCCCCTGTGCGCCGTTCCAGTCCGGCCAGCCGATGATGAGCGTCTGCGCACCCCGGTCGGTCGCTTCGTAGGTATACGCCCCGACGCTCATGAACAGGCTGCTCGCTGCGCTTCCGCTCCCGCCGTGCGGGCCTTCCTTGTCCGTGAACTGCACCTGCGGCGCGGACAGGTTCCAGCTATACCGTCCCAACGTCCAGGTACGGTAGGAGAGGTAGATTTCCCCGTCCTTCGTCCAGCCGACCGCCCGGATCTCGGCGCGGTGCGGCCCAAGCGTGAGCTTTTCGTGCACCGGCATGAGCTGCTGCACCTCGTCGCCCGGTGTGCTGTAATTTGCCAGATTGTAAATCGTGCCCAGTCCACCCGCGACCAGCGAAAACGCCAGCAGCAGGCCGAGTGTGCAGCAGGTGAGCACGCAGACCAGTTGGCTCAGCCACCACAGCCAGCCCAGAAACGGGTTGTGCGCGTGGTTCAGCTCCCGCCCGAGCGCGTCCGGGTCGCCCATCCGCGCAATTGCCTGCGCCAGCGCGGTCTCTTCGTCCAGCCCCTCGGTCTCCATCAGCCAGTCCTTACTGTCGAGCAGATGACCGGTCAGCTCCTCCCGGATGTCGGGGCGGTCGGGCAGAAAACGCACCTTTTTCACCACACGGTTC
This sequence comes from Butyricicoccus pullicaecorum, assembly GCA_021531865.1. Taxonomy (GTDB): domain Bacteria; phylum Bacillota; class Clostridia; order Oscillospirales; family Butyricicoccaceae; genus Butyricicoccus. The sequence continues at coordinate 150,855 of JAFBIW010000001.1, forward strand.
AAAAATTCCGCCTGATTCATGCGTCTGTCCCCCCTTCCGTCAGGCAAAGGCGTGCGCGCCGCCCTCGATCACGCGCGTCACCGCGCCCGAAAACGCCTGCCACTGCTCCCGCTCGTCGGCAAGCTGCTTTTTCCCCTTGTCGGTGATCGCGTAGTACCGTCGCTTACGGCCGTCCGCCGTCTTTTCGTAGGCGCGCACCCAGCCCGCGTGCTCCATCTTGTGCAGGATCGGGTACAGCGTGCCCTCCTGAAAGGCGAAGGCCTGCTCGCTCCGCTCGGCCAGCGTGCGGATGATCTCATAGCCGTAGCGGTCGCCCTCGTTCAAAAGCGAAAGCACCAAAAGCCGCGTGCTGCCGCCCAGCAGCCCCTTGTCAAATGTCATCTGCGGTCGCTCCCTTCTGATACCTCGAAGTTCTATGTATCTATGCCCTTATTATACCTTGACCCTCTATGTATTTCAAGCGTACCGCTTCCGTCATTCCGCACAAATTTCGCTCCCGTTTTTTGGACGTTCAGATCGGCATAATTCCTGTATTTTGTACGCATCCACAGTCCAAACACCTGCATTTTTATAAATTTTTCAATTCATCCTTACATTTTCATGGAAAATGTGCTATACTATGTATATACAGCGTGCGGTTTTCACAAACGTAAGTCCAGTTGTGAAGATCGCCGCTTTTTCTTTTGTGCTCCCACATCCGACAACACGACAGGAGGCAGCGAAATGTTTCAGGCAGGCGATCATATCATTTACGGCAACACCGGCGTATGCCGCGTGGAGGAGGTGTGCAGGCGGGACGACCTGCCCCCGGACGCGCGCGACACCCTGTTTTATCGGCTCATGCCGCTGCACGGCTCGTGCACGATCTACATTCCGGTCGATTCACCGGTCTTCATGCGTCCGGTCGTGACCCGCGCGCAGGCGCTTGACCTGATTGCCCGCATCCCCGCGATCCGGGAGGATGACTTCCAACCGGACGATCCCAAGCTGCTTGCCGCGCACTACAAGGATTTTTTCCGCTCCCATGCGTGCGAAGACCTGATCCAGCTCATCAAAACGGTCTATCATAAGAATCAGGAGATGGCGCACCGCGGCCGCCGTCCGCCCAAGACCGACAACCAGTACATGCAGCAGGCCGAAGCCCTGCTGAACGATGAACTGGGCGTTGCGCTGGACATCCCGAGCACCGATGTGCCCGACTTCATCGCGCAGACTTTGGAACAGAAAACGACCGCCTCAAATGCGTAAGGCGGTCATTTTTTATGTCGTTTGCGCGCAGGCGCGGTACAGGCGGCCGCGCCGGGTCAGCAGAACGATCATACGGAAAATTTCATCGGCCGAAATGGCCAGCCACGCGCCCAGCACGCCCAACGAGGGCGTCAGCAGGTAGACGAGCACCGGACGGATGAGCACGATACCGATGGTCGTGACCATCGAGGGGATCTTTGCCAGCCCGCAGCCGCGCATCGCGCCCGCGTAGACCAGCGCGACCGCCTGACAGGGCTGATAGAACGCGATGAACCGGAGCACGTACGCGCCCCGGGTGATGACCGCCGGGTCGTCCGAATAGAGCGTCATCAGGGGCGCGGGCAGCACGAAGAACAGCAGGGCGCACACCGAAGCGAATGCGGCTGCGAGACACAATCCGCCGTGCGTATACCGGCGTGCCTCATCCGGGTCGCGGTTCGCATAGGCCTGACTGACGAAAATGAGCACGGTGGTCGAAATGGCCTCGCTGCCCAGCATGGAGAACTGCTGCAAGGTGATCAGGATGCGATAGGTCGCAAACGCGGTCGCACCGAGCAGCGCAATGCGCTGGATCGAAATGAAGATGCCCAGCCGGATCATGACCTTCTCGCTCACCATCGGCGCGGCCTCCCGGCAGATCCTGTCGATCGTCTCCCGCGCGGGTTCACGCCAGACGGCGGCGGACATGGGCGCGTTCTGCGCGTGGAAATACCGGGCACAGACGACAAACGAGAGCACGAGACCGACAACGCAGCCCAAAACTGTCGCCACGGCCGCACCGACCGCACCCATGCGTGGAAAGGGGCCGACGCCGTTGATGAGCAGGTAGTCGAACACCAGATTGACCGCGTTTGCGATCAGGTTGAGCACGAACGACCAGCGCGGCGCGTCCACGCCCTTAAGCACGGCGGTCACCGCGCCGTAGATCCGGCGCATCGCGAATGCCAGCAGGGTGATGCGCAGATATGATACCGCGATGGGCAGGGTCTGCGCGTCCGCGCCGAACAGACGCAGGATCGGCCCGGCAAAGACCGCGAAAATCAGGCTGAGCACGAGCACCGCGCTGAGCACCAGCTTGAGCACGGCGGCGAGCAGCCGATGAACGGCCGGCCAGTCCCGCTTGGCATACAGCCCGGCCGCCCGGGCGATGACCGCGGTCTGCAAGGCGAAAAAGGCAAATTCGAGCAGATTGACCGGCTCAGCGGTCAGGCCGACCGCCGCGATCGAGATCGTGCCGCAGGGCTTGAGCATGGCGGCATCCACCATCTGAAACAGGCTGACGAGCAGCAGCTCGGCGAAGATCGGCAGGCCGGTGCGCCATAGGTTTCGGTACACATTTTCTTTGGAATGGATCGGTTCTTTCATGCGCTTCTCCCCCTGTCCCGCGTGTCAGTGTCTCCATTATATCACCCCACGAACAATTTCAATGAATTTTTCTTCGTTTTCGTTCGATTTTTATTTATTTTATACGGATTCCAATTTTGTTGCAGCGGATGAAAAGAAATTTTAAAAAATGCTTGACTTCTTTCGTGTGATATGGTATTCTAATTAAGCAGTCAAGAAACGGGCTGTGGAATGCGCCAGTAGCTCAGCTGGATAGAGTGTTTGGCTACGAACCAAAAGGTCGGGGGTTCGAATCCCTTCTGGCGTACCAAAAAAAGACGAACATCTGTAAGATGTTCGTCTTTTTTTGTGCCATGAAGGGATTCGAAAGAGCTGTCCAAGAAAACATGCCGGTGGCATGTTTTCCAGCCCGTGGCCCGGCCGCAGCCGGGCGAATCCCTTCTGGCGAATCCGTGACACCTTCATGGTGTCTCTTGTTTTGTCCGTCCCTCGGGCAGCAGTCCCCGCAGGCTTTCGTCAAACAGAACAGTGACCGGCGTTTCGATGTAATCAGCTGTCGGTGCGACGCCGTGCAGCAGATAGGCGTGCAGGGTGTCGATGATGCTGCGCGCCTGATGGGAGAGCACCAGACTGATCGAAAATTCGACAATTCCCTTTTCAATGAGTGCGGCGACGTCCGCCGTGCTGTCGTAGCAGACCATTTTGATCGTTCGCTGCCGCTGTAGGATGGCCTGCCCGACCTCGCCCGCATAGCCCGCCAGATTGCAGAAGCCCTCCAGATCGGGGAACTGGTCGAGCGTCCGGCAGGCCTGTGAATAGGCCACGACGCTCTGATCCTGCGAAAAAAGCCGGTCGACGACCTCGATTCCGGGACAGCGTTCCCGCAGAAAGTCCAGAAAACCCTCGAGCCGCAGACAATGGCTCGTAATCTCAGGCGAACCGGCCATCACAGCGGCTTTGCCGCGATAATTCATACATTTCGCCAGCAGGGACGCCGCGATCCGACCGCTTTGATAGTAGTTCTCGCCGAAGGTGCAGACGGGGGAGATGCCGGGCACCTCCGCGTCCAGAAAGAAAATCGGGCGGTCGAGCCGGTTCAGCCGCTCCCGCAGGCGTTCGCTGCGGACGCCCCGGATCAGCCATGCGTCGGCGGGATGGTCGAGTGCGGCAAGCTGACTGTCGATATCGGTCGACTCGCAGAAAAAATAGCGCAGCGCAAGGTCGGCATGCGCGCGGCACAGCCGGTCGAGCGCCTCTTTGAGCGCGGCAAAATAGGAATCGGTCGTGCGCGGCATGATGACGGCCACCGTCCTGCATACCGGTTCGAGCGAAACACGCGGCGGGACATAGCCCGTCTGCCGGATGACCCGCATGACGCGCTCCCGCACCTGCGGGCGCACGCCCGGCCGTCCGTGGATGACCTTGTCGACCACGCCGCGCGACACCCCGGCAAGCTCTGCGATTTTGTTGATGGTGACCTTCATGCGACGTACCCTCCCCGCGATCTATATATCTGCATTATACCACAAAAAAGAGCCATGGCGTCCGGTTTTGGATGCCATGGCCCGGTTTTTTCTGTATGTGATCTCAGATCAATATTCGACCTTCACGGCCTTGCCGCTGTGGAAGGAATCGGTGATCGCATAGGTGACGATCGTGGCCTTAGTGCCGTCGTAGACGGTCAGCTCAGGCTTGCGGTCCTTCTGGATGCAGTCGATGAAATCGACCATCTCGAGCAGGTAGGCTTCGGCAAAGCGCTGCGGGAAGTTCTCGATGATCTCCTGCCGTGCGCCGTACTGGTCGTAGACCATCGTGCGATCCTTCCACGGCACACCGGCAACGCGGATGTGACCCTCGGTCGCGACGATCTCGGTCTCAGTGTGGTAGCCGTGCGGCGCGGTGCGGCCGACGTGCAGGAAGGCAACCGTGCCGTTGTCCAGCTTGAGCATCGCCATGCCGGTCTCGGTGTCGCCGTTTTCGGTGAATTCCGGATGCTTGAAGGTGGTGCCGGCTGCGTAAACCTCGGTGATCTCGCCACCCAGGAACCAGCGCATCAGGTCGATGTCGTGCGAAGCCGCGTCGATGAAGATGCCGCCCGAGGTCTTGGAGAACTTGATGCAGCTCTCGACCAGCGCCTCGGGATCGAGGCCGGTCGCCTTGACGAGATAGGGCTTGCCGATCTTGCCCGCGTCGATCTGCGCCTTGGCATGGGCGTAGGACGGGTCATAGCGGCGCATGAAGCCAAGGAAGAACAGCTTGTCGGGATGGCGCTCAACCGCAGCCTCGGCGCGCTTGCACTCCTCCAGCGAGCAGCCCAGCGGCTTGTCGCAGAAAACGTGCTTGCCGGCGTCCAGCGCGTACTCGATCATCCAGCAGTGCTCAGGCGAAGACGAAACGATCGCGACCGCTTCGATATCGGCCTCGTCGATCATCTTCTTGTAGTCGGTCGTGACGAAATCGACCTTGAGGTAATCCTTCGCCCATTCCAGCTCCTTTTCAACGAGCGAGCAGGCGGCGGTCAGCTTGCAGCCCGGGATCTTGAACGCCAGATTTTCGGCATGAACGGAGCCCAGACGGCCCAGACCGACAATGCCAACTTTTACTTCTTTCATAGCAATTCTCCTTCTTTGTGTTTTATAACGCCCTTCGCAGGGGCGATCATCTTTTTGTGAACCGTTTGTGCCTTTATTATAAGAGGTGACGGGCAAAAAGGCTATTCGCGTGCCGCACGAAATTGGGCAAAAAGATTGGTGCATAATATGCACAAAAAATGAAGATAAAATTATGCAATAAAGACAGGATCATGGGACACGGGACGGATAATAAATTGTGCCATTGCGAAAGGACGCAAAAAAATATGGGCTGCGCACTGTGCCGGAAATGATTTTCGTGCGTTTTTTCGTGCGTTTTTGGAAGGAGCTGCGGACAGCCCTTTCGAATCCCTTCATGGCACAAAAAAAGACGAACATCTTACAGATGTTCGTCTTTTTTTGGTACGCCAGAAGGGATTCGAACCCCCGACCTTTTGGTTCGTAGCCAAACACTCTATCCAGCTGAGCTACTGGCGCATTCCACAGCCGTTCAACCGACTGCCTATATAGAATACCACAGAATACGTCAGAATGTCAAGCATTATTTCAAGAAATTTCTAAATTATCGCAGCAAGCCCTGATAGTACGCCTCGCTGCCCGTATGGCCGACCGCGCAGATCGAAGCCTGCTCAAAGTCAAAGACCTCTCTCGCCAGCGTGCGGATCTGCTCGGCTGTGACGGCGTCATACGCCGCGACCAGCTCGTCCGCCTCGGCCACCCGATCCGTGAACAGCTCATGGCGTCCCAGATGGTTCATGCGTGCGTTTGTGCTCTCCAGACCCATGAGCAGGTTGCTCTTGAGCTGCTCGCGGCAGCGGCTCAGCTCTTCCCGCGTCGGGCCTTCCTCGCAGAAACGGTGGAGCACGTCGCAGATCAGATGCGCCGCGCGTTCCTCCTGCTCCTGCCCCAGACCGACATAGATCGAGAACAGACCGGTATCCACATGGCTCGTGCAGAACGAATAGACCGAATAACACAGACCGTTCTGCTCGCGCACGGTCTGGAACAGGCGGGACGACATGCCGCCGCCCAGAATGGCGTTCATGAGCTGATAGGCATAGCGCCGCTCGTCCAACAGGGGCAGGCCGGGAAAGCCGATGCACAGGTGGTTCTGCTCGATCTCCTTGGGACGGACGACGACACGCGGCTGATAGACCGCAGGCTCGATCTGATTGCGCCCGCTGCCTTTCATCTCGGAGAACAGCTCACAGATGTAGTCCAGATCCTCCTGCGAATAATGACCCGAAAGCGCGACAACCGTGTCCGCCGGACGGTAATACTCGTCCACATAATCGTGCAGCGTCTTGGAATCCATCGTCGAGAGCGTCTCCTCGGTGCCCAGAATGGGACAGCCCAGCGCGGTGCCCTCAAAGCAGCTCTCAAACAGCTTCTCGGTCGCGACGTCCTCAGGCGTGTCCTCGTACATGTCGATCTCCTCGAGCACGACGCCGCGCTCCAGCTCGATGTCCTCGTCCGCAAAGCGCGAGCACAGGAACATATCGGCCAGCAGCTCAGCCGCTGTGCGCAGATGGGTGTCCAGCACCTTCATGTAGTAGCAGGTGCAGTCCTTCGAGGTAAAGGCGTTGGACTGGCCGCCCATCGCGTCCATGACCGCGGCGATGTGGCGGGCGCTGCGTTTTTCCGTGCCCTTGAAGATCATGTGCTCGATGAAATGGGACACGCCGTTCAGGTGCGCAGGCTCGAAGCGGCTGCCGTTGCCTATCCAAACGCCGATCGCCGCCGAGCGTACATGGTCGATCTCCTCCGCAATCACGCGCACGCCATTCGGCAAAACAATTTTCTGATACATATTTTTATATTCCACCGTTCTTGTCTTTTTCGCAAACGCCCGGAAGGGTTTCCCCTTCCGGACTCTAAGACAAGTATAGCATATTTTATACGCGGAGGAAACAAGAAATTACCGGAATCGACCCAAAGCCGCCCAAAATATAGGTTGTCAATCGGCTGCGACCGGCATCGTCACGCCGCCGACGGTGACGGATACCGCGTCCGCAAGCGGGATGATTGCATCCGTCACGCCCTGACCAATCGGGGGAGGTCTCGTGCTGCTCCTAAGAAACCGATAAAAATGCGCTGGAATCGCAAAAATCACCGAAGCACTACAAGGCTATGAAACAGAGTATAATCAAAGTTCGTCTTTTCCTTTCATCCTTCACATTCACGTGAAACGATGATATAATACCATAAAAAGCGAGCAGTCAGACAAATCGAAATTTAGAGGGAAAGAAAATCTAAAAACATCGAAAAAACAAGCATTTGCGGGCATGATACGAATCGTATCATGCATGTGAAAGAGCGTTTCTTTCATAGTTTTACACTTTTTGATAAGGTGGAGTTGTCGGAAAGACAAGCCAAAACAGAAAGGATGTAGAATTATGAAAAAGAGCGAAAAGAAGAATTTGCTGATTGGAAGCATATTCCTTGCAATGTTTGCAGTATGGACAGCTTTGATTCAGTCTGTGGATGTGCAGCCGCTTGGTCAAAACGGAACAAGTATTGGATTTGCAACATTCAATTGCTGGTTTCACCATTTCACAGGGGTAAACATGGCAATTTATACGATTACCGATTGGATGGGGCTGGTGCCTGTCGTAATATGCCTTATTTTCGCAGGGATTGGACTTGTACAGTTGATCAAAAGAAGAAGCCTTTTCAGGGTGGATGCAGATATCATGATTTTGGGTGTGTATTTTGTCATCGTGTTCTTGGCATATGCGATTTTTGAAATGATCCCAATCAATTACAGACCGATTTTAATCGAAGGAATTATGGAGGCTTCTTATCCGTCCTCAACTACCTTGTTGGTATTAAGTGTAATGCCTGTCTTGATCGAGCAAATCCAGCGTAGACTTTCTGGCATTGGGGTAAAACGAATCATAACGATTGCGGCAATCGCTTTTTCGGTATTCATGGTGACTGGGAGATTGATTTCCGGAGTACATTGGTTTACGGATATCGTAGGCGGTGTACTGCTAAGTGCCGGATTGTTTAAGCTTTATAAAGCGGCAGTTATGCTGGCATTAAAAGAAAAATAGAATTGGTATGGGAGGTGCAGGTTTTGGAATTTCATGAAAAGCTTCAGGAATTAAGAAAGAGTCGAGGTTTGACACAGGAAGAATTAGCCGAGGCATTATTTGTTTCCAGAACCGCTATTTCAAAATGGGAGTCCGGAAGAGGATACCCAAGCATAGATTCATTAAAGGAAATATCCAGCTATTTTTCTGTATCAATTGATGATTTGTTATCTGGAGAGCAATTGATTTTCATAGCAGAAAAAGAAAACAAATCAAATCTCAATGGCGTATGCGATTTGTTATTGGGGTTTGTTGACTTGTTTTCACTGATGCTGATATTTCTTCCGCTGTATCCCAAACCGGTCAATGGATATATCTATTCGGTAAATCTCTTAGGATATGTAGATGGAAATGCTTTCATAATCAGGATCTATTGGGCATTGTTTATCAGCTTGACGATTGCCGGAATCGTGAAAATACTGATGGTCTATTTCAAGTTTGAAAAGGGCAAAAAAGCGGTTACATTCATCTCTGTAGGACTCAGTATCATTGCTGTTTTGTTTTTGGCTATGGCGAGAGAGCCGTATGCGATAACAGTAACGTTCCTGTTATTGCTTATCAAAGGCATTCTGCTTTATAAGCAGGCTAAGGCAGGTCGATAAGATATTGTGCCCTGCAACTTCCAGTTTATCGAATGGTTTCAATCTTAATTTTCCAAAATATGATATGAAACGCATCATCGTGCAGAGTACATGATTCGCTCCTGCGAATATAAAAAAGGGACGCTTTCGCGTCCCTTTTGCAGTTTCAATGGAAGATCAGAGCTTTTCCTCTTCCTTGACGTCCTTCATGGACAGGTTGATGCGGCCCTTGTCGTCGATCTCCATGACCTTAACGTAGACCATGTCGCCGACCTGTACCGCGTCCTCGACCTTGTCGATGCGGTGGTCAGCCATCTTGGAGATGTGCACCATGCCGTCCTTGTTGGCGGTCAGGTTGACGAACGCGCCGAAGTTCATCAGGCGAACGACCTTGCCGTAGTAGATCTCGCCGACCTCAGGCTCCTTGACGATCGCTTCGATCATGGACTTGGCCATTTCACCGTCGGAAGCCTTGACCGCTGCGATGGTGATGACGCCGTCATCGTTGATGTCGACCTGCGCGCCCGACTCGGCAACGATCTTCTGGATGACCGAGCCGCCCTTGCCGATGACCTCACGGATCTTGTCCGGATGGATCTGCATGGTGATCATCTTGGGCGCCCAAGCGGAAACGTCCTCACGCGGCTTTTCGATTGCCTTGAGCATGATCTCGTCCAGAATGGCCAGACGAGCAACGCGGCACTTGCGGAACGCTTCCTTGATGACGGACGGAGACAGGCCGTCCACCTTAATATCGACCTGAATGGCGGTGATGCCCTTCTTGGTACCGGCGACCTTGAAGTCCATATCGCCGTAGAAGTCCTCCAGACCCTGAATGTCGGTGAAGGTGGTCTCCTGACCCTCGTCGGTGATCAGGCCGCAGGAGATACCAGCAACCGGCGCCTTGATCGGCACGCCGGCGTCCATCAGAGCCAGCGTAGAGCCGCAGACCGAACCCTGAGAGGTCGAGCCGTTGGAGGAAACGACCTCGGATACCAGACGCAGCGCGTACGGGAACTCCTCCTCAGAGGGGATGACGGGCAGCAGCGCACGTTCCGCCAGCGCACCGTGGCCGATCTCACGACGGCCGGGGCCGCGGGACGGACGGGTCTCGCCAACCGAGAAGGACGGGAAGTTGTAATGATGGATATAACGCTTGGTCTTTTCGTCGAAGATGGTGTCAAGCTCCTGCGCGTCGCCCAGGGTGCCCAGGGTGCAGACGGTCAGAACCTGGGTCTGGCCGCGGGTGAACAGGCCGGAACCATGCGCGCGCGGCAGAACGCCGACCTCGGCAGCCAGCGGACGGACTTCCTCCATGCCGCGGCCGTCCACGCGCTTGCCCTGAACCAGCCAGTGGCGGACGATCTTCTTCTGCAGCTTGTCGAAGCACTCGGAGATCTCGCCGCCGTGCTCGGCAACGAACTCCTCGCCCAGCTCGGCCTCGAACGCGTCGCGGACGACCTTGATGCGGGCGTCGCGGACGGTCTTGTCGTCGGTATCCAGGCAGTACTCCAGCTTTTCGCGGCACTCGGCCTCGAGCTTGTCGAAGATCTCATGGTTGAGGTCATGATGCTCGTACTCGAACTTCGGCTTGCCGATCTGCGCCTTGATGTCGGCGATGAAGGCAACGATCTTCTTGATCTCCTCGTGCGCGGTCATCAGCGCGTTGAACATATCGTCCTCGGGGACTTCCTTCGCGCCGGCCTCGATCATGACGATCTTGTCCGCAGTCGCGCAGACGGTAACGTCCATCTCGGAGCGCTTGCGCTGCTCGGCAGTCGGGTTGATGACGACCTCGCCGTCCACGATGCCGACGTTGGCGCCGCCGATGACGTAGTCGAACGGAATATCGGAAATGGAGACCGCGATGGACGCGCCCAGCAGCGCGGCGATCTCGGGCGAGTTATCGGAATCGTTCTCCATGACGGTGCAGACGATGGAGACGTCGTTTCTCAGATCCTTGGGGAACAGCGGACGCATGGGGCGGTCGATCTGGCGGGAGGCCAGGATCGCGCGCTCAGAGGGACGGCCCTCGCGGCGCATAAAGGAGCCGGGGATGCGGCCGACGGCGTACAGGCGCTCCTCGAAGTCAACGGAGAGCGGGAAGAAGTCGATACCGTCGCGCGGCTTGGCCGAAGCGGTCGCGGTGACCAGAACGACGGTCTCGCCGTAGCGGACGAGGCAGGAGCCGTTTGCGAGCTGCGCCAGCTTGCCAGTCTCGACGACGAGCGGACGGCCCGCGTAGGTGGTCTCAAACACGCGGTGGTTTTTGAAATCGAAATGGTTGATGTTGCTCATGTGATAGCCTCCTCATTCGAAATGGATGCGGCGGCGATGCAGCATTAGCACTTGGAGCGCGGGTCCGGGTCTGTTCGGGCCCGTCCTCCAATTGCTAAAGCCGCCCATGTGCCGCCGTTTCTTTGTGTTGCGGACTGCGTACAAGTAGCAAGCAAGGGGGGCATGGCTGCCCCCCTCGATTTTACTGCATTACTTACGGATACCCAGCTTCGCGATCAGGGCGCGGTAGCGGTTAACGTCCTTCTTCATCAGGTAGTTCAGCATGGAACGGCGCTGGCCAACCATCTTCAGCAGGCCGCGGCGGGAGTGGTTGTCCTTCGGATGCTGCTTCAGGTGCTCGGTCAGCTCAGCGATGCGAGCGGTCAGGATGGCGACCTGAACCTCCGGGGAGCCGGTGTCGGTCGGATGGGTACGGTTTGCCTCGATTACGGCAGTCTTGTCTTCCTTGCGGATCATAGTTGCATTCACCTTTCAAAAAATAGATTTCAGTCCCCGCACGCTGGGTCACGGACGGTGAAGGCGGCGCGCTCAAACGCGTCCTGTGCCCGGAGACTAAGCGTGGGGCAAATTACAATTTATATTACCATGAAACCGGGATTTTGTAAAGGGTTTTGCTCAAAAACCGCTTTCGTCAACTCATACAAGTCGTTTACAAATTATTCATGCAAAATTTATGAAAAATTCATCTTGCAGGTCGAGTCCGTTTTTTCTATAATATTTCTTGTCGATAGGCGATGAAGCCTGTCGAGCCATTTGATTCAGTTTCGTTAGATACGCGGCGGGGTTGTGCAAAAGCGTGGCCTGATGCCGCGTTTTCTTTTTATTTTGGCACATTCCCGCCCTTTTTATTCAAAATTTCAGTAAAAAGCCAAAAACGGGTGACCGGTCGGTCACCCGTTTTTTTGAACTTTTTTGCCCTTTTTGTTTTTCACACGCGGACACGCCGCGCACAGTCCGTGCAGGGCGAACAGCTTCCCGTGAATGTTTCTCCGCGAACCGGCTTTAATCCCATTCCCGGGGCTGCACCATGCAGGCGCCGACGCCCGCGGCGAGGCACAGGAAGGCGGCGAAGCAGCCGATCACGGCGTGCACCGCGAACCGCCCCAGACCGAAGGAATCCATGCTCTGCAAATAGAACAGACCCTGGAACGGATTCAGCATGAGCGGCGAAAGCACATCGAGCACAGGATGGCTCATCTTGAGATAGGCCGCCACGTCCACGACGCCGAGCGTCAGCGCATACAGGACGAGCAGCGTTTCGAGCAGATAGCTGTGCAGGGGCAGCGCTGTCGGAATGAGGATGAGCAGGAACAGCATGTACAGCCCGGAGGCGATCAGGTCGGCCTGCTCGAGATCACCGCGCATGGCGAAAAAGGCCCCGAGCACAAGGGTCAGCGCAACCCAAATCAGGACGGTCACGATCAGCCCACGAAATTTCCGCATATCTGGTTACCCTTTCTTCCCCGTCCCGGCAGGCGGGCGGGTGTGTCTATTCTCTGGTTACTTGACGATCTCGCGCGCAGCGGCGGCCAGTACGGCAACCTTCTCGTCGGACGCGGCCTTGCTGTCAGCCTTGGCCATGATGTAGACCTTGACCTTGGGCTCGGTGCCGGAGGGACGGATGATGAAGGAGGTGCCGCCCGCCAGCTCATAGTAGAGCACGTTCTGGCCGGACAGCTCCATCTGCTCGGTCTTGCCGCAGGAGACGCAGGTACGAACGCCCGTCTGATAATCGCGGATGTACTCGACCTTGTCGCCGCCGACCTCGGTCAGCGGGGTGGCGCGCAGCTCGGCCATGAGCTCCTTCATGCGCTCCAGACCGGCAACGCCCGGCATGGTGATCGAGATGGTCTGCTCGGTGTAGTAGCCGTACTTCTCGTACATGGTCTGCATTGCATCGTACAGGGTCATGCCCTTGGTGCGGTAGTAGGCGGCCATCTCGGCGATCAGCATGGAAGCGGTGACCGCATCCTTGTCGCGCGCGTAGTCGCCGGCCAGATAGCCGTAGGACTCCTCGAACGCGAAGATGTACTCGTGGCTGCCGGTGGACTCAAACTGCTTGATCTTCTCGGCGAGGAACTTGAAGCCGGTGAAGGTGTCGAAGCACTCGACGCCGTTGGCCAGTGCGGCCGCGCGCGCCATCTCGGTGGTGACGAGAGACTTGAGGACAGCCGGATGCTCGGGCATGGTGCCGGTCAGCTTCTTGGCGGTGATGATGTAGTCGATCAGGAGCACGCCGACCTGATTGCCCGACAGGGTGATGTACTCGCCGGTCTTGTCCTTCAGGACGATGCCGGTGCGGTCGGCGTCGGGATCGGTGCCGATGATGAGGTCAACGCCGTTGGCCTTGGCGATCTCGATGCCGATGTTGAAGCCTTCCTTGTTCTCCGGGTTGGGCGACTTAACGGTCGGGAAATCGCCGTCAATGACCATCTGCTCGGGCACGCACAGGATATGCTTGTAGCCGATGCGGCGGAGGATCTCGGGCACCAGGCGGTAGCCCGCGCCGTGGAAGGGCGTGTAGACCAGCTTGAAGTCATCCGCGACCTGCGCGACGCAGTCCGGGTTGATCGCGACGGCCAGCACCTGCTTGAGGTAGGCTTCGTCGGTCTGCCAGTCCATCATCTGGATCTTGCCCTCGGCGCGGAAGGCGTCGAAGTCGCCGGTCTTGACGTCGGTGAAGAAGTCGAGCGCTTCCATCTCGGCCGCGACAACGTCAGCCTCCTTGGGCGGAAGCTGGGCGCCGTCCTCCCAGTAGACCTTGTAGCCGTTGTATTCCTTGGGGTTGTGGGACGCGGTGATGTTGATGCCCGCGATCGTGCCGTAATAGCGGATGGCGAAGGACAGCTCGGGCGTCGGGCGAAGCTCGTCATAGATCTTGACCTGAATGCCGTTGGCCGCCAGAATGCAGGCGGCGAGCTTTGCGAACTCGGGCGAGAAATGACGGGAGTCATAGGCGATCGCAACGCCGCGCGCCATGGCCTCGGGGCCGCTCTGGACGATCAGATTGGCCAGGCCCTGAGTGGCCGCGCCCACGGTGAAGCGATTCATGCGGTACAGGCCGGTGCCCAGCACGCCGCGCAGGCCGGCGGTACCGAACGAAAGCGGCGCAAAGAAGCGATCCTTAATGGCTTCGTCATCGCCCCGGATGGCTTCCAGCTCGGCACGTTCCTCGGCTGTCAGCGCGGGAGAAGCGAGCCAGCGTTCGTATTCGGACATATAATTCATAGTCGTTTCACCTCATAAATTTTCATTCGGGATTTTGAGCGAAAAAAAATCTCTTATTCAAATTATACAATAACCTCCTGCAAAAGCAAAGCCCTTTTTTGTAAAATCTCCCAGTTCCCTTTTGCAGAATTTCCACAAATCCGAAAGGATGTTTCATAATGTGACCAATTTCACCGACATTTCTTGCAGGAAACCATGCATGGCGCACAAAAAAGAGGACGAAGCCGCAGCTTCGCCCTCTTTGTTTCGAAAAGTAACGGATTATTCAGGCTGGATGACGCGAATCGAAATGAAGCCCGGGATGGCGCGGATGGCGTCCAGCACGTCCTCACCCGGCTCGTGAGAGGCGTCCATGATGGTGTATGCGTAGTCGCCGCGCGAACGGTTGCCCATGTTTTCGATGTTCATGCCCTTGGCCGACAGGGTCGATGAGATCTGGGCGATCATGTTCGGGATGTTCTTGTGGATCATACACATGCGGTAGCCGCCCTCATAGGGAACCTTGAGATTCGGGAAGTTGACCGAATTGCGGATGGTGCCCTTCTCCAGATACTCGCGGATCTCGAAGGCCGCCATCTTGGCGCAGTTGTCCTCGCTCTCGGGCGTGGAGGCGCCCAGATGGGGCATGATGACCGCGTTCTTCTGGGCCAGCATGGCCTCAGAAGCGAAGTCGGCGACGTAGCGCGCGACCTTGCCGCTCTCCAGCGCGGCGGCCATCGCGTCCTCATCGATCAGCTCGCCGCGGGCGATATTGATGATACGCACGCCGTCCTTCATCTTTGCGATCGCGTCGGCGTTGATGAGGTGCTTGGTGTCCGGAGTCAGCGGGACATGGACGGTGATGTAGTCGCAGTTTGCGAAGATTTCATTGACGTCGGTGATGTGCTTGATCGCGCGGGACATCTTGAGCGCACCGTCGACCGACAGATAGGGATCGTAGCCCCAGACCTCCATATCGAGGCCGACTGCCGCGTTGGCAACCTGTACGCCGATCGCACCCAGACCGATGACGCCCAGACGCTTGCCCATAATCTCGGGGCCTGCGAACTTGGACTTGCCCTTCTCGGCCGCCGGACCGATGTCCGGGGTGCCGGCCAGAGACTTCGTCCACTCAATGCCGCCCACGATGTCGCGGGACGCGAGCATCAGGCTGCAGATGACCAGCTCCTTGACCGCGTTCGCGTTCGCGCCCGGGGTGTTGAAGACGACGATGCCTTCCTCGGCGCAGCGGTCGATCGGGATATTATTGACGCCCGCGCCCGCGCGCGCGATGCACTTGAGGCTCGCGGGGAACTGGGTGTCATGCAGCTTGGCCGAGCGGACGAGCACGGCGTCATACTGCTCGCAGTCCTCGCTGCAGGTGTAGCGGGCCGGGTCCAGATGATCCAGACCGACCTTGGAAATTTTATTGAAAAGTTTGACCTGATACATGATTTTTAGCCCCTTACTTGTTGTCCTTGGCGAACTTCTCCATGAAGCCGACCAGCTTTTCGACGCCTGCGTAGGGCATCGCATTGTAGATCGAAGCGCGCATACCGCCGACCAGACGGTGACCCTTCAGGTTGGACATGCCGGCCTCAATCGACTCCTTGACGAACTTGGCGTCCAGCGCCTCGTCGCCGGTGCGGAAGGTGACGTTCATGCGGGAACGGGAGTCCGCGCGCGCCGCCGGCTGATAGAAGGACTGGGAATCGAGGTAATCATAGAGGAGCTTTGCCTTGACCGCGTTCTGCTTCTCCATTTCGACCAGACCGCCGACCTCGTGCTCGATCCAGTCGAGCACCAGACCCAGAATGTAAATGGCATACGTGGGAGGCGTATTGTACATGCTCTCCTTGTCGGCCATCAGCTTCCAGTCGAGCAGGACGGGCATTTTGTCCTTGGGGTAGAAGCCCAGCAGATCGTCGCGCACGATGACGACGGTCAGGCCGGCCGGGCCCATGTTCTTCTGCGCACCCGCCATGATGACGCCGTACTTAGAAACGTCGACCGGCTTGGATAGGATGTTGGAGGACATATCCGCGACGACCGGAACGTCGCCGGTCTCGGGATCGTACTTCCACTCGGTGCCGAAGATGGTGTTGTTGGCGCAGATGTAGAAATAATCGGCGTCCGGACGCAGGTCGAGCTCGGCCTGGGACGGGATGTAGGTGAAGTTATCCGGCTCGGAAGTCGCCGCGACGTGGATATCGCCGAACTTCTTCGCTTCCTTGTAGGCGTTGTTCGCGAAATTGCCGGTGACGGCGTAGTCCGCCTTGCCGGTGCGCAGCAGGTTCAGCGGGATCGCCGAGAACTGCATGGTCGCGCCGCCCTGCAGGAACAGAACCTTGTAATTGTCCGGAATGCCCATCACGCGACGCAGAGAGGCTTCCGTAGACTTGATGATGGAGTCGTACACCTTAGATCGGTGACTCATCTCCATGACTGACATGCCGGAACCATTGTAGTTGAGCATCTCAGCCGCTGCGCGCTCCAGAACCGGAACCGGCAGCATCGAAGGGCCTGCGGAAAAGTTGAAAATTCTTTCTGTCATCACGATGAGACCTGCCTTTCAAAAATATACTGCGTTACCGCAGTAAAGCATCAAATATGGTTCTTATTATAATCCATCCGGACTGTCCGATGCAAGCATTTCCCCCGCGAAAGTTTTATGCTATACTATAGAAAAACCCTTGCAAGGAGAACGTATTTTGAACATTCTGGCTAGTTTGTGCGCCTTACGCGGAATCTGCGCCGCCGGTGTGTGCGCGTGCGAAACACTCTTTCCATGTATGACGGACAGTCAGCGGCTGGGGCTGACCCGGCTGATGGACGCGCCCCGGTCGGTTTTGGTGTGTCTTTTCCCCTATCTGGCCGAAAAAACACCGGGCAATCTGTCCCTTTATGCGCGTGGGCGGGATTATCACGCGGTCATCGCGGACGCGCTCGCACCCGCGATCGACGCGCTCGCGGACAGGTATCCACAGAACCATTTCCGTATTCTGGCGGACGATTCTCCCCTGCCCGAGGTCTATGCGGCGGCCTGCGCCGGACTGGGCGTGATCGGTCAAAACGGCCTGCTCATCCACCCCGAATACGGCAGCTATGTCTTCATCGGCACCATCCTGACCGACCTTTTGCTCGAGCCGACGGCGGCTGCGCCCGCGGCCTGCCTGTCCTGCGGCGCGTGCGCCCGCGCCTGCCCGGTCGGACTGGACAAGAGCCGCTGTCTCTCCGCCCTGACCCAGAAGGGCGGCGCGCTCTCCCCCGAGGAGGAGACGCTCGTGCGCGCCCACCTGCTCGTCTGGGGCTGCGACCTGTGCCAGACCGTCTGCCCGATGAACACGCATGCAAAGGAGACCGAAAACCCGGCCTTTCGTGAGCATCTGATCCCCTCTCTGTCGTCCGCCGATCTCGACGGCCTGACCCGGCGGCAGTTCAACGAAAAATATCCCGACCGCGCGTTCACGTGGCGCGGCCCCGCGCCCCTCCGACGCAATCTGCACATCAAAGAGGAGTCCGACACATGAATACACCCCTTTATGACGCGCTGCGCGCCCTGTCCGACAAGCACACCGCGCGGTTCCATATGCCCGGCCACAAGGGCGCGCCCGTCTTTGACGGCTGGGGCGACGCGCCCGCTGTCGATTTTACCGAGACCTACGAAACGGGCAACCTGTACACCGGCGAAGGGCCGATCCGGCTGGCCGAGCGCGAGGCCGCGCGGTACTACGCCGCCGCCGACTGCCACTTCCTGACCGGCGGTTCCTCGCAGGGCATCCACGCCCTGCTCTACGCCGCCGTCCCGGCGGGCGGCGCGGTTCTGCTCGACCGCAACTGTCACAAATCAGCGGCGCATGCCTGCGCCATGCTCGATCTGCGTCCCGAATTTGTCGTGCCGCGCACGGTTGAGCCATACGGCGTGCCCGGCCGCATCGACCCCGACGATGTGGCGCACGCGCTGGACGCCCATCCCGGAATCCGCGCCTTTCTCACAACCTCACCCAACTACTATGGCGTCACGCAGGATCTGCCCGCGCTTGCCGCGGTCTGTCACGCGCGGAACGTCCTGCTTTTGGTCGACTGCGCCCACGGTGCGCATTTTCCGGCGGTCGGCCTGCCCGCCCCGGTCGCCTGCGGCGCGGACGGCGCGGTCATGAGCGCGCACAAGACCCTGTTCGCGCTGGGGCAGACCGCCCTGCTGCTGTCGAACGGGAAGCTGGACGGCGGGGCGCTGCGCGAGGGCGCAGCCCTGTTCGGCACGTCCAGCCCGTCCTATCTGCTTCTCGCCAGCCTTGACCGGGCACGCGCCGCGCTCGAAGCGGATGACGGCTACCGCCGCACCGCCGAGGCCGTGCAGGCGCTCAAGGCGCGCATCGCGCGGAACACCCCGTTCCAGATGCTGGACGGCCTGCCGCTCGACCCCTGCCGCCTGACCGTTTCGACCGTGGGCACCACGCTGACCGGCGACGGGCTGGCCGACCGGCTCTACGACGGCTTCGGCGTGGCCTGTGAGATGGCCGACGCGCGGAATCTGGTCTGCATCGTCACGCCCGCCGACCTGCCCGAAAACCTGTCCCGGCTGGAAGCCGCCCTGACCGCGATCGGCCGGGAGACCGGAGCGGCTCCCCTGCCGCCGCCCCTGCCGCCCCTGCCCGCGCCCCATCGGGTCTGCACGGTGCGGGAAGCCCTGCTCTCCCCCGGCGTTTCCATGCCGCTGGCCGAGGCCGAGGGCGCGGTCTGCGCCCGCCCGGTCACGCCCTATCCGCCCGGCGTGCCCGTCCTCTGGCCGGGTGAAGAAATCACGCGGGCGCACATTGTATTTCTGACTTCCCAATGGTATAATATGATTGATTCCGTCACCACCATGCATGGAACATGCCGCACATAAGGAGGACTTTCCCATGAAAATGCTGCTTGCGATCATCAATTACGATGACGCGCACAATGTCATCAATCATCTGATGAAGGCCGGTTTCCAGATCACCAAGCTGGCGACGACCGGCGGCTTCCTGCGCGCGGGCAATGTCACCATTCTGATCGGTCTGGACGAGAGCCGTCTGGACGAGGCGATGGAGCTCATCCGCAAATATTCCAACACCCGCAAGCAGATCATCCCGACAACTGCCAATCTGGGCGCGGGCTTCCATCCGGCCATGCCGGTCGAGGTGCAGGTCGGCGGCGCGACCGTCTTCGTCCTGAACGTCGAGAAATTCGAAAAGCTGTGAGGATCGCATGGGACGCCCTGCCGGGCAATACCTCGGCCAAGACCAGCCTGCGCGCCGCGCTGAACAGCCGCTTCCCGCAGACCGTCCTGCTGGCCGCGCCCGATGAGGAGGACGCCTTCACCTGCGCCGGGATTCTGTCCGCCGCGCTGCTCTGCACGGGCGGCGGCGCACCCTGCGGTCGGTGCCCGTCCTGCCGCAAGCTGACGGACGACGCCCACCCCGACTGCATCGTCATCGACGAGGGCGAGGGGGAGATCAAGGTCGAGACCGCCCGCCGCATCCGGGCGCAGGCCGCCATCCTCCCGAACGACGGCGACCGCAAGGTCTTCGTCATCCGCCGGGCCGACCGGATGAACGACAGCGCGCAGAACGCCCTGCTCAAGTCGCTCGAGGAGCCGCCGCGCTACGCCTTCTTCATCCTGACGACCGCCCAGCCGGGCGCACTCTTGCAGACCATCCGCTCCCGCTGCACGATCTATCAGCTCGAGCCGCCGGATGCGCCCGACGCGCCCGACGAAGCCCTGCTCGCCCCGGCCGCCGCCTTTCTGCGCGCACTGGCGCGCGGCGACGAATACGGAATGCTGTGCGCGGCAAACGGCTTTGTGAAGCTGAACAAAACCGGCTTTCAGCAGGCGATGGCGCTGCTGGAGACCGCCTTCCGCGACGCCATGCTCGCCTCGGTCGCCCGACCCTTGCTGCCCGCGCTGGCCGACGAGACCCGTGCGCTGGCGGGCGCTGTCACGACCGACAAGCTGCTCGCCCTGTGCGACCACGCCGCCCTGCTCGCCCGCCGGGCCGACGTCAACACCGGCGCCGCGATCCAGTGCGCCGCGCTGGCGGCGGGCGCGCAAACGATCTGCCATCCGCCGCGGCCCGCGCGCCGACGGCCATAAACGAACGGAGGAACACCCCTTTGATTACTGTAATCGGAGTCCGATTCAAAAAAGTCGGAAAAGTATACTATTTTGACCCCTGCGGCCTGACCGTCAAGCCCGGCCAGCACGTCATCGTCGAGACCGCGCGCGGCGTGGAATGCGGCGAGTGCGCGATGGGCAACACCGAGGTCGAGGACAGCGAGGTGGTCAACCCCCTTAAGAAGATCATTCGTCTGGCGACCGACACCGACCTGCAGGTCGCCCGAGGCAACGAGCGGCAGGCCCGCGAGGCCTACCAGATCGCCAAGAGGAAGATCGAGGAGCACAAGCTCGATATGCGTCTCGTCGCCGTCGAGTGCACCTTCGATCTCAATAAAATTCTGTTCTACTTCACCGCCGACGGCCGCGTCGATTTCCGCGACCTCGTCAAGGATCTGGCTTCCATCTTCCGCACCCGCATCGAGCTGCGCCAGATCGGCGTGCGCGACGAGGCCAAGATGATCGGCGGTCTGGGCATCTGTGGCCGTGAACTGTGCTGCGCGTCCTATCTGGACGATTTCCAGCCGGTTTCGATCAACATGGCCAAGGAACAGAACCTTTCCCTCAATCCCACCAAGATCTCGGGCACCTGCGGCCGCCTGATGTGCTGCCTGAAGTACGAGCACGAGGTCTACGCCGAGCTGCAGAAGGTCACGCCCAAGCCCGAAAGCCTGGTCGAGACGCCCGAGGGCCGGGGCACCGTCCTGTCCACCCAGATGCTGCGCGGCACCTGCCGCGTCCAGCTGGAGGACGCGCCCGACGAGCCCAAGACCTTCACCTGCGCCGAGTGCAAGATGCTGCGCAACGGCCGCGCCAAGAAGTGCCCGAACCAGCAGGGCCGTCAGCCCGAGATTGACCCAATGGTCGAGCAGAAGCCCGATGCCGTCGCCGAGCCGGAGAAGCGGAGCGAACGGCCGCGCCGCGCCCGCAGCGACCGGAACGAAAACCGCACCCCGCGTGAGAACCGCGAACCGCGCGAGAATCGCGAAAGCCGTGAAAATCGGGAGCCGCGTCCACGTCCCGAAACCGCCGCGCCCGCCGAGACCGCGCGCCCGGCCCGTCCGCCCCGCCGTGAGGGCGGCGACGTGCCCCGGCTGGTCAAAGCCGTTTCCAAGCCGGCCGAAGCGCCCGCGCCCCGTCCGGCCGCGCCGAACGCGGGGGAGCGTCCCCGTCTGGTCAAGGCCGCGCCCAAGCCGGCCGAGCAAGCGGCCAACGACGCGCCCGTCGAGACCGCCGCGCCCGAGACCCAGAGCGGTGAGCCCGCACGCCGCCGCAGACGCAGACGGGGCGGCGCACGCCGCCGCAAGCCCGCCGGGGAAGGCGGCGCACCCGCGCCCGCGTCCGAGGATTGATCCATTCAAAAATGCCAGCCGTCCACAGCCTGTGGACGGCTTCGCTTTGCATTCCGTTTCGCATCCGCCCGTTTTGCCGCCCGATGACCCGCCATTTCCGTAAATTCGGACAAATTTCGCGCCGACCTGCTTGCGCTGTTCGGTCGGTTATGGTATACTTAGTTCGCCTAATAAACTATTTTTCGCACAGGGAGGGAACGATATGTCGAATTATGACGCCATTAACCATTTTCTCGTTGACATCTGGGGCCGCATCAACAAGATCGAGGAACGTTCCCTGACCGCCGGTCTGGGCGACAACATCTCGATCACCGAGATCCACATCATCGAGAAGATCGGCGACCAGCAGTCCAGCCGCATGTCGGCGGTCGCCAAGGCGGTCGGCATCACGCTGGCCACCCTGACCGTCGCCTGCGACAAGCTGGAGACCAAGGGGCTGATCACCCGCTCGCGCGACGCCTCCGACAAGCGGGTCGTCAACGTCGCGCTCACGCCGCGCGGACAGACCATCTACGAATATCACAAGCAGTTCCACGAGAGAATGATCTCGGCGGCGCTCAGCGATCTGTCTGAAAGCGAGACCGCCGTTCTGGCCGGGAGCCTGCAAAAGCTGCAAGCGTTTTTTGAAAATCAAGGAATGATCTGAATTCTTGCAAACGCCGTCTGACCAGACGGCGTTTCCCATATACAAAAGGAGTTTTTGACATTGGAAAGCCTGATCTACAGTCTCAACGCCACCGTTCCCATCTTCGCGGTCATCTTTCTGAGCTATCTGCTCCGCCGTCACGGCTTCTTCTCGGACGGCTTCCTCGCAACCGCCGACAAGCTGGTCTTCCGCGTGCTGCTGCCCGCCCTGCTCTTCCGCGACATCGCCGCCGGACGGATCACCGAGACCTTTGACGCCCGCTTCTTCCTGTTCTGCGCGGTCTCAACCACGATCTACTTTCTGGTCATCTGGCTGGGCGCGGAGCTGTTTCTGAAGGACAAAAGCATGGTCGGTGCGTTCGTCCAGGGCTCGTTCCGCGGCTCGCTGGCCGTTCTGGGCGTAGCCTTCGTGCAGAATATCTACGGCGACGCCGGGCTTGCGCCCCTCATGATCGTCGCGACCGTCCCGCTCTACAATATCTATTCGGTCATCGTGCTGACCGTGCGCTCGAATGACCGCGCGGCGCAGGAGGGACGGCTGAAAAAGACCCTGACCGGCATCGCCACCAACCCGATCATTCTGGGCATTCTGGCCGGTCTGCCCTTCTCCCTGCTTGCGGTCGATTTTCCGCCCATGGTGGCCAAGACGCTCGACCTGCTGGCCGCCCCGGCCACCCCGCTTGCGCTGATCTCGATCGGCGCGGGCTTTGAGGGCCGCCGTGCCCTGCGCAAGCTCCGTCCCACCGCTGCCGCCGCCTTCATCAAGCTCATCCTCATCCCGGCCGTCTTTCTGCCGGTCGCCGTCTGGATGGGCTTCCGGAACGAGGCGCTCGTCGCCCTCGTCATCATGACCGGCGCGCCCTCGACCGTCACCTGCTACATCATGGCGAAAAACATGGCGGGCGACCATGTGCTGTCCTCCTCGATCGTGGTCGCGACGACCGCCCTGTCCTCGATCACGATGACCGCCATCCTGTTTATCCTGAAATCGAATGGACTGATCTGATATGCTGACCTACCACCTCGATCACGCCTCCAAAATTCCGCTCTATGAACAGCTCTACCGCGCCATCCGGTCGGACATCATGGCGGGCGGGCTGGCGGGCGGCGACCGTCTGCCGGCCAAGCGGCAGCTCGCCCAACACCTGCGCGTCAGCCAGATCACGGTCGAGACCGCCTACGGCCAGCTTCTGGCCGAGGGCTACGTGCGCTCGGTGCCGCGCAGCGGCTATTTCGTGCAGCGGCTGGACGCCGTGCCCCGCGCACCCCGGCCCCGCCCGGCCGAACCGACGACTGCGTCCGACGAGACCGCCTGCGCCTTCGATTTCCAGACCAATATTGTGGATACCGACTGCTTCCCCTTCTCGACCTGGGCCAAGCTGCTGCGCGCCGTGCTGACCGACTACGACCGCAGCCTGCTGCTGGCCGCCGCGCCCCAGGGTGTGCCCGCCCTGCGCGAGCAGATCCGCCGCTATTTGTACGAATTTCGCGGCATTGCGGTCGACAGCGAGCAGATCATCGTGGGCGCGGGCTCAGAATACCTCGTCACCCTGCTCATCCAGCTTCTGGGGCGGGAGCGCACCTATGCCATCGAGACCCCGGGCTATCCCAAGCTCAGCCGCATTTTCCGGGCGAATGACGCGGTCACCGCGCCCATCCCGCTCGACAGCGACGGCCTGCGCGTCGACCGTCTCAAGCAGACCGACGCTTCGGTCGTCTATCTGACCCCATCCCATCACTTCCCGCTCGGCGTGGTCACGCCCGCCGCCCGCCGCGCCGCCCTGCTGCGCTGGGCGGGCGAGGAGGACGGACGCTATCTGATTGAGGACGATTATGATTCCGAATTTCGCTTCGCCTCCCGGCCGATCCCGGCGCTCAAGGAGCTTGACCACAACGACCGGGTCATTTACCTCAACACCTTCGCCAAGAGTCTCGCGCCCTCGCTGCGCATCGGCTACCTTGTCCTGCCGCACAGCCTGCTCCCGGCTTACCGGGACCGCTTCGGCGGCTACGCCTCGACCGTGCCCTCCTTCGAGCAGTACACGCTGGCGCGCTTTCTCGAGACCGGCAGCTTTGAGCGGCACGTCAACCGCATCCGCAACCTGTATAAGGCCCGTCTCGACACCCTGCTCGACGCGCTGGCGCGTTCGCCCTTAGCCGGGCGGTACGCGGTCTCGGGCGCGGAAGCCGGGCTGCACATCCTACTGCATGTGGACAACGGGATGGATGAGGCCGGACTGATCGCGGCGGCGCGCGCGCAGGGCGTGCGGGTGTACGGCCTGTCCGGCTACTACGTGGGCACGAACGCCGACTGCCCGCCCGCGACCGTCATTCTGGGCTATGCGGGCATCGCCAGCGAACAGCTTCCCGAAGCCGTCCGGCGGCTGGCGGCGGCATGGATTCCCTAAACACACAAAAAAGACGTCCAAACGGACGTCTTTTTCGTTTTCACTCACTTTTTCTGGTAATACACGGTCTGCGCCGTGCCGTCGACCACCGAAACGGCGGCCGAAGCATAGTCCGTGCCGGTCGAGCACAGGCCGGCCGATCGCTTGGCGTACGGCTCAAGCTCGATGGCCTCGCAGTTCGCGGCAACCGGAATGACTTCGCCGTTCACCGTCAGCGTCCCGCCGTCCCAGACGACCGTATCATCGGCCGCGACCGGCTCGCCCAGCGTCACGGCGTAGCCATCCTTCCCGTTCGTCAGCTTGACCAGCGTAAACAGGCCGGCATAGGTGCGGTTCGGGTCATAATCGACGATCTGCACATCGGCGTACAGCGTGCTGCCCACGCAGACCATGCGCACATCGGGCCGGGCGACATAGCGCGGGCCTTCCGCGCTGTTTTGCAGGTGCAGCGCGCGGTACAGCATGATCGCCATTTCGGCGCGGGTGACCGCGCGGGTCGGCGCGAGCTTCCCGTTCGTGCCGCCGATCACGCCCGCCTGCGTCAGCGCGCCGACCGCCTCACTCGCGTAGGCCGCGAGCTGATCCCGGTCGGAGAACACGGACAGGTCGCCCGCCGGGAAGGTCAGGCCGGTGCGGTCAAGCGTGCGCTTGAGAAAGACCATCGCGTCCTGCCGGGTCAGCTCCTTCGTCGGGTAGAACCGATCCTGCGCGTCGCCGGTCGCGATGCCCAGCGCGCGCGCCGCGCACAGGGCGTCGGCATAGTATGCGTTCGGGGAAACATCGGAAAAGTTGCCCTCCCCGACGTATTTCTCCATATCATAGGCGCGGTAGAGCATCAGAATGAAGTCCGCGCGGGTCAGGGATTTGGCCGGGCTGAAAATGAAATTGCCCGTGCCCGAAACGACATTGGTATTGGCCAGATAATCGATCTCCTGAAAGGCCCAGTTGTAATCGGCGGCGACGTCCGCGAAATAGACCGAATGGTCGGGGACGTACAGCAGGCCGTCCGCGCGCACCGTTTCCGGCTGGCCCGGCAGCTCGGCCGCACAGGCCGGCGCAGTCAGCAGCGACGCGAGCGCCAGCACAAGCGCCAGACAGCGCCATAGCTTCTTTCGCATGAGAAACCTCCTAAAATTGTTCGCGTTTTACGCGAAAGTTCGTAACGATTATAGCACAAGCGTGCCAAATTGTACACTGTTATTTCATTTCGGCTCGATTTTCCACCGTCAAAATGCACAAAAAAACGCCGCTGTCTCAAAAGACAACGGCGTTTTCGCGTGCAATTTCCAAAAAATTACTGCGCATTCAGCTTCAGCGTCATCGCGCTCTTCTTGTGAGCGGCGTTGTTCTTGTGCAGCAGATGCTTTGCAGCAGCCTGGTCAACAGCCTTGACAGCAACCTTGTAAGCGTCCTCGGCGGCAGACTTATCGCCAGCGGCAACAGCCGCGTCAAACTTCTTCAGAACGGTCTTCAGCGCGGACTTGGCCATCTGGTTCTGCAGGTTCTTGGCCTTGGTAACCTTTACGCGCTTCTTCGCGGACTTGATATTCGGCATGGGTTCCACCTCCTTCAGCGTCTAGTCATCAGTAGTCCTATAATACCATCCCTCCCGGAAAAAAGCAAGTCTTTTTTTCATTTTTTCGCATACTGTTCCGAAATTTTTCGCACGTTAGAAGGAAAAGGAGGTTTTTCATCATGGCATATCGGACCGATCTGGCGCTCGAGGCGCTGGAGACCCATGCGGACGCGGCGGGCGTCGTCCGGCACGAGACCGAGCGCGAGGGCTTCGCCGTCACGGGCGTGGACATTGAGACCGAGGCGGGCGCGCGGGCGCTGGGCAAGCCGTGCGGGCGCTACCGCACGCTCGATCTGGGCGCGCTTGTCCGCCGGGAGGAGGACGCCTTCCCGCGCGCGGTCGAGGCCCTCGCCGCCCTTCTGACCGAGCTGCTCGACCCGCTCCCGGGGAACGGCCCGGTGCTGGCCGTCGGGCTGGGCAACCGGTCGATCACGCCAGACGCGATCGGCCCGCAGGCCATCGGCCACGTCGTCGCCACCCGCCACCTGATCGGCAGCGCGCCCGACTACTTCTCGGCCTGGCGGCCGGTCGCCGCCCTCGCGCCCGGTGTGCTGGGGCAGACCGGCGTGGAAGCCGCCGAGCTTGTCCGGGGTGTTTTGCGCACTGTCCGCCCGGCGGCTGTCATCGCGGTCGATGCGCTGGCGGCCGGACGGCTCTCCCGCCTGTGCCGCACGATTCAGGTGACCGACGCGGGCATCATCCCCGGCTCAGGCGTGGGCAACGGCCGCGCGGCCTTCTCGCAGGATGCGCTGGGCGTGCCGGTCGTGGCGGTCGGCGTGCCCACCGTGGTGGACGGCGGCACGCTGGCGCATGAGATCCGCGCCCAGTCGGGCGCGGCCTGCGAGGCGCTCGACGACCTCGCCGCCCCCCTGTTTGTCACGACGCGCGACATCGACCGGGAGGTCGGCGACGTCTCCCGGGTCATCGGCTACGCCATCGACCGCGCCCTCCATCCCCACCTGTCGGTTGACGACATTGATCTGTGCCTTTCCTGATACACGACGGTTCCTCCCGCATAACCGCGGCCAGACGCGCGTATGATGGGATATGCCACGGCAGCGCCCCGATCGGATGCTGCCCGATCGTGAAGGAGTGAAGTCCCATGTCCCGCCGCCGTCCTGTCCGCCGCCGCACAGGGATCGCCCTGCCCGCTCTGGCCGCTCTGCTGTGCGCCGCCGCGCTTCTGGTCTGGCACCACACGGGCGGCGAAGCGCAGGCCGACGCCCTGCTCGACGCGCTCTCCTCTTCCCGTCCCTTCGTCACGTCCTCCTTCGCCCTCGAGACCGGGCTGACCCTGTCCGAGGATTCCCTCCGCGTCCCGTCCGCCGCCCGGCAGGCCGCGCCCGCCGCGGGCACGGCGGAGACTGCCGCCGAAAGCGCCTATCCGGCCGATGAGACCGCCGCCGCAGACGACCCGCCCGCCGCACAGGACGGGCGGGCGGCGACGGTCGAGCTGCGCAACGACACCGACTACACTGTTGACGCTGCCGCCATGCTGGACGACCCATGCACGGTGCGGGTGACCGGCGACGGACCGCAGGTGCTCATCTACCATACCCACTCGACCGAGGCCTACACGCCCGATCCCGACAACCCCTACAAACCCTCCGGCTCCTACCGCACCCGGAACGCCGAACAGAACGTCATCCGGGTGGGCGACGAGCTGTGCCGCACACTCGAGGCCCACGGCATCCAAACCGTCCACATCACCGAAATTTTCGACGATCCGGCCTACAACGGCTCCTACGGGCGGTCGCTGACTGCCGCGCAGAGGGTGCTTGCGCAGTATCCCGATATCCCGGTAACGATCGACCTGCACCGGGACGCCGTCGTGCTGGACGACGGCTCCCAGTACCGCACAGCGGCCGAGATCGGCGGGCAGACCCTCGCCCGGATGATGCTGGTCGTTGGCACCGACGCAAGCGGCCTGTCCCATCCGGACTGGCGGCAGAACCTGAACTTCGCCGTCAACCTGCAGGCCGATCTGGAGGGCGCCTACCCCGGTCTGATGCGGCCGGTCAACCTGCGGCGGCAGCGGTTCAACACCCACCTGCGTCCCGGCTCCCTGCTGCTCGAGGTCGGCTCGTCGGGTGACACGCTGGACGAAGCCCTGAAAGCCGTCCGCCTGTTCGGCGACGCGCTTGCCGCCCGCATCGGCGCATAACCTCCCCCCTTTCCGCGCACAATAGCGCATGGAAAGGGGGCTTTTCTTTGGAAATCCTGCAATTTACCACCGACCTCGACGAGAACGTCGCCCGGCTGAAGGCGCTCTTCGCGCAGGACAAGACCTTCATCGTCCGGCGGCTGCGCGCGCCCGAGGGTCTGCGCTGCGCCGTCTTCTTTTTCGACGGCATGATCGACAATCAGGCGATCAACCAGTCCATCGTCCGCCCGCTCCTGCGCGCCGGACTGAAGTCGGCCTCGGCCGAGGCGCTGGCCGAATCGGTCTTGCAGATCAACGAATGCCGGGTGGAGACCGATCTGCACGCCATGCTCACGGCTCTGCTGTACGGCGACACGGTCGTGCTGACCGAGGGCGACAGCCGCCCGATCGTCCTCAATTCCAAGGGCTTCGACGTGCGCGCAGGGGACGAGCCGGACAACGAACGCGTCCTGCGCGGCCCGCGCGAGGGCTTCACCGAGTCCTTCATGACCAACCTGTCCATGCTCCGCCGCCGGGTCAACGACCCCCGGCTGACCTTCACCTTCTCGCGCTACGCCGCGCACACCCATACCGCCGTCTGCCTGTGCTGGATCAAGGGCGTGACCGACCCCGCGCTCGTGCGCGAGATGCAGAAGCGGCTGGACGCGCTGACGCTGGACGGGATTCTGGACGCAAACTATATCGCGGAATGTATCCGGGACGACGGCGGCTCGCCCTTTCCCACGCTGGGGACGACCGAGCGCCCCGACGTGGCGGTCGCCCGGATGCTCGAGGGACGGGTCGCCATCGTGGTGGACGGCACGCCGGTCGTTTTGACCGCCCCCTGCATTTTGCAGGAATGCTTTCAGGCCAACGATGATTACTATATTTCAGTGCGGCAGGCTGCGCTGGCGCGCGTGCTGCGCGTCGCCGGGTTTCTGCTTTCGATCACCATTCCCGGCCTCTATATCGCCTTGCTCCACTTCCATCAGGAGCTTCTGCCCACCCGCCTGCTTCTGGCCATCGCCGCCGCCCGCACCGGGATGCCCCTTCCGCCCTTCTGGGAGATTTTCCTGCTTTTAATCGTTTTTGAGGTGCTCAAAGAAGCCGGCGCGCGCACGCCCGGCGTGATGGGCTCGACCATGTCGATCGTGGGCGGTCTGGTGCTGGGGCAGTCGGCTGTCTCGGCGCGGTTTCTCTCCGCCCCGGCTGTCATCATCGTCGCGGTTGCCGCCGTGACCGCGCTGACCGTGCCCAAGCTCCAGTCGGCCGGGATGGTGCTCCGCTTCCTCCTGCTGGCCGCGGGCGCGGCCGCCGGGCTGTACGGGCTGACGCTCGGGCTGGCGCTGACGCTCGGCCACCTGTGCACCCTGCGGTCGGCCGGAACGCCCTATCTGCTCAACCTCGCGCCCCGGGTGGAAACACACGACGAGGACGTCTACACCCGCGCACCCTGGCGGCGGATGCGGCGGCGGCGCTTCCTCGCGCGGAAGGAGGGCGGTGCTTCATGAAACGGCTTCTGCTCCTGTGCCTGCTCCCGCTCGTTCTGACCGGCTGCGCGGGCGCACCTGACGCGGGCGACCTGCTGCCCATCCTGACCGCCGGGGTCTCGATGGACGCGGACGGCGGACTCGAGCTGACCACCGAGGCCGTCCGACAGGAGGAGCTCGAGGGTACGGCCTCCTCGACCTACCTGACCGCGCGCGGGGACAGCCCGGACGACCTGTTTGCACAGGCGGACGCGCTGACGGCAAATTCGCTCTATTTCAGCCACGCGCGCACCTTTATTATAGACGAGTCGCTGGCGCGCGCCGGACTGCGCCCGCTCGTCGGGAGCCTGCTCGACCGGGGCGACGTGCGCCTGACTCTGCGGCTGGCCGTTGCCCGGGACGCGGAAGCCGACGATCTCGTCCGGGCGGAAGCGGTCGCCGCCCAGCTCCCGGGCGAGGCGCTCGGAGACCTGCTCGACCTGCGCGCTGAGCAGGGCGACCTGCCCGATCTGCCGCTCAGCGCAGCGGCCGATGCGCTCCTTGCGGGGGCGGACTTCTCCCTGCCCGCTTTGACCCTGACGGACGACGGGCGGGTTCTGCCGGACGGACAGGCCGACTTCCGGCTGGGTCGGCTCGCCGGCTTTTCGGGAGGTGACACCCATGCCTGACCGGGTCTTTCCGCGCGGACGGGGCGCACTGCTCTTCCTGATTCTCTCGGCCGACGCCCTGCTGCTCCCGTCCGGTCTGTGGCTGGACGCGCTGGCCGCGGGCGTGCTCGCCCTACTCATTGGCACGGGCTGGTTCGCGCTGGCGCGAAAATACCGGTTCGCGGACGGCTTCGCCCTGCTCGACCGACTGCCGCACGGGGCGGCGCGGCTGGCCGACGGCCTGATTCTGGTGCTTGCCGCCCTGCTGGCCGTGCGCACAGCATTTGACCTCGCCGGTTTTCTGCATGAAATGGCCTTGCCCGGTCTGCCGGTCTGGCTGGCGGGTGGAGTGCTCCTGCTGTGCGCGGGGCTGCTCGCCCGACACGGTCTGCCCGCGCTCGCCCTTTGGGCGGTGCCGTCCGCTTGGGCGGCAGGCGGCGTCATTGCCCTCTCCCTCCTGCTCTCCCTGCCCGACTGGAGTCTGCCCCGCCTGACCCTTTCCACCCTGCTTGCGCCCGCCGGTCTGTTCCGGGTGCAGGGCACGGTCTTCGGTCACGCCCTGTTCGTCCTCCTGTTCACCGGGGATGACCCCGACCTGCCCCAGACCCGTGCCGCCCTGACCGGCGTTGCCTGCGCTGCCCTCGCGCTCGCCCTCTCGGGTCTGCGCGCCGCCGCCGTGCTGGGCACGCGCTGCGCCGCCGCCCTCCCCTATCCGGCCTACACCGCCGCCGGGGTCTTCGCCATCGGCGATTTCCTCCAGCGCAGCGAAGCCCTGTTCGGCGCGGCGCTCTCCCTCTGCTTCCTCGCCCGCGCCGCTCTGCTGCTGGCCGTCTGCCGCGCCTGCCTAAACCGCCTGCGCACCCGCCGGAAGCAGCCGGTCTCCGCCCCGCCCGCCGTCTGAATCGTTTCCGCATCGTTGCTTGCATTGCCGCGTTTCACGCGGTATGATGAAAACATGACAACAAGAAAGGCAGGCGCAGACTGATGAAATTTGCGATCGTTTACTTTTCCGAGACCGGACGAACCGAAGCCATGGCGCACGAGATCGGGGCAGGCATCCGTGCCGAGCTGCCCGACGCGCAGGTCGATCTCATCCCCATCGCGGACTACCGCGACCATTATGAAGCGCACAAGGTCGTGCTGGAAGCGGCGGACGGCGTGATCCTCGGCACCCCGGTGTACGGCGCGACCGTCGCGTGGCAGGTCAAATGCTGGCTCGACACCTGCGGCGTCCGTCTGGGCGGCAAGCTGGGCGGCGCGTTTGCAACGGCCAACTTCATTCAGGGCGGCTGCGAGACCGCGCTCGAGCACGCGCTCATGCAGATGCTGGTCAAGGGCATGGTGCTGTACTCGGGCGGCGCGGCCTGCGGCAAGCCCTATATCCACCTCGGCCCGGTCTGCATCGGCCCCGAGGAACAGGGCCGCGAGCTCTTCCCGCTCTTTGGCCGCCGGTTCGCCGCGCAGGCCGCCCGCCTTTTTGGCAGAGACTGACCCGAACCGCCAATTTCTCCGCCCGACAGAACGCCGCCGCCCCACACGCCGGGACGGCGGCGTCCTTTTCGCCATTTTGCACGAAAACCACGCCCTTTCCAGCCCACTTTCGGTATCATGTTTGCAATTTGGTCACAATCATTCACAAATAATTCACACAACCCGATTGACAGCGGGCGGCAGCGGTGGTATATTATGTTTAGCACTCAGGGAAACAGAGTGCTAACCCCAGACATTCCAAGTAAAGGAGCATCGGCATGGAGCTTTCGGAACGCAAGAAGCAAATCTTAAAAGCGATCATCGCCGAATATATCCGCACGGCCGAGCCGGTCGGCTCCAAGGCGCTCGCCGCCATGCCCGGCCTGTCCTTTTCCTCGGCCACCATCCGCAACGAGATGAGCGAGCTCGAGGAAATGGGCTATCTCGAAAAGCCGCATACCTCAGCCGGACGCGTGCCCTCCCACAAGGGCTACCGCTTCTATGTCGATCACCTGATGAGTCAGGCGGACGCCGAACCGGCTACCGGCTCGGAGGAGACCGCGCTGATGAGCCTCAAGGCCAAAGAGCTGGACCGTCTGATCCAGGAGGCCGGACGGCTGATCTCCGCGCTGACCGATTACGCCGCCGTCGCGGTCACGCCCCATATGTCGCGCGTGTCCATCCGGCAGTTCGAGCTGATCTCGGTCGATGAGAGCACCTACGTCATCGTGGTCGTCACCGACGCGGGCGTGGTCAAAAACAAGCTCGTCCACACCGCCGCCCCTGTCCGAAAGGACGAGGCCGAGCTGCTCGGTTACGTGCTCAACCAGACGCTGACCGCCATCCCCCTCGCGCAAATCACCGCCGAACGCTTCGACGTCGTGCGCCGCGCGGCCGGGCTTTCCGCCCTGCTCGGGCCGGTCGCTGAGTTCCTCGCTGAGCTGATCGAGGACTTGGGCAACCAGAAGGTCTTTCTCGAGGGCGCGAGCAAGCTGCTCCGCTTCCCCGAGTACCGCGACGCGGGCAAGGCGCAGACCCTGCTCTCCTACATGGCGGACGACAAGCGGCATCTGGTTCCCGTTCAGCGCGAGATCGACGGCGTACAGATCTTCATCGGGCCGGAAAACGGCGAAAACCCGCTCTCCGACACCAGCATGATCTACGCAAAGTACGGCATCGGCGACATCGGTCAGGGCGTTATCGGCATCGTCGGCCCGACCCGCATGGATTACGCCGGGCTGTCGGCGCGGCTCTCCCGCTTCGCCAAGGGTTTAAACCGGCTGATCGCGGAAACCTTTTATGATGAGAATAAATAATTTGAGGAGATAATCAACATGTCGAAGAAAGAAAATCCCGCACAGCAGGCGGAGGAAGCCGTAAAGGCGGACGAGACCGCCGCGGCCGCGGCCGCAGAAACGCAGGCGGGAACCGAACCGGACGCACAGCCCGCAGAGCAGGCCGCGCCGGCCGAAGCGCCTGACGCGCTGGCCGAGCTGCAGGCCAAGTACGACGAGCTGAACGACCGTTACCTGCGCATGGCCGCCGAGTATGACAACTTCCGCCGCCGCAGCCGCGCCGAGCGCGAGGGCGTGCACGCCGAAGCCGTCGCCTACGCCGTGACCGCGCTGCTGCCCACGCTCGACAATCTGGGCCGCGCGCTGGCGCAGCCGACCGAAGACGCCGCCTACAAGCAGGGCGTCGAGATGACCTACAACCAGCTCATGGAGAGCTTCCATTCGCTGGGCGTTGAGCCGATCGCCGACGAGGCGGGCACCGCGTTTGATCCCAACCTGCACAACGCCGTCATGCATGTCGACGACGAAGCGCTGGGCGAAAACGTGATCGCCGAGGTCTTCCAGCGGGGCTTCAAGCTGGGCGACAAGGTCATCCGCCATTCGATGGTCAAGGTCGCAAACTAATTTCGTTTATCAACACATCTTTTTTGTATAGAAGGAGTCTTGAATCATGGGTAAGATCATTGGTATTGACTTAGGTACCACCAATAGCTGCGTCGCCGTTATGGAAGGCGGCGAGGCTGTCGTTATCGCAAACGCTGAGGGCGCGCGCACCACGCCTTCCGTCGTTGCATTCTCCAAGACCGGCGAGCGCATGGTCGGTCAGGTCGCAAAGCGTCAGGCCGTTACCAACGCCGACCGCACCGTTATGTCCATCAAGCGCCACATGGGTTCCGATTACCGCGTCAGCATCGAGGGCAAGCAGTACTCCCCGCAGGAGATCTCCGCAATGATCCTCCAGAAGCTGAAGGCGGACGCGGAAGCCTACATCGGCTCCCCGGTCACCCAGGCAGTCATCACCGTTCCGGCCTACTTCACCGACTCCCAGCGTCAGGCGACCAAGGACGCGGGCAAGATCGCGGGTCTGGACGTTCTGCGTATCATCAACGAGCCGACCGCGGCTGCGCTGGCCTACGGCGTCGATAAGGAATCCGAGCAGAAGGTCATGGTATACGACCTGGGCGGCGGCACGTTCGATGTCTCCATTCTGGATATCGGCGACGGCGTACTTGAGGTTCTGGCGACCGCCGGCAACAACCATCTGGGCGGCGACGACTTCGACCAGCGCATCATGGACTGGATGGTCAAGGAATTTAAGAACGCGGAAGGCATTGACCTGTCCGGCGACAAGATGGCCATGCAGCGCCTGAAGGAAGCGGCGGAGAAGGCCAAGATCGAGCTGTCCGGCATGACCTCGACCTCGATCAACCAGCCGTACATCACGGCGGACGCAACCGGCCCGAAGCACCTCGAGCTGACCCTGACCCGTGCGAAGTTCAACGAGCTGACCGCCGATCTAGTCGAAGCGACCATGGGTCCGGTTCGTCAGGCCATGAGCGACGCCGGTCTCCAGCCGGGCGATCTGGCCAAGGTTCTGCTGGTCGGCGGCTCCTCCCGTATCCCGGCCGTTCAGGAAGCTGTTAAGAACATCACCGGTAAGGAAGGCTTCAAGGGCATCAACCCGGATGAGTGCGTTGCCATCGGCGCGGCCATTCAGGGCGGCGTTCTGGGCGGCGAGGTCAAGGACGTCCTCCTGCTCGACGTTACTCCGCTGTCCCTCGGCATTGAGACTCTGGGCGGCGTCTGCACCCGTCTGATCGAGCGCAACACCACCATCCCGACCAAGAAGAGCCAGGTCTTCTCGACCGCGGCCGACAACCAGCCCTCTGTTGAGATTCACGTCCTGCAGGGCGAGCGCGAAATGGCCGCCGGCAACAAGACGCTGGGCCGCTTCACGCTGGACGGCATCGCGCCCGCGCCGCGCGGCGTACCGCAGATCGAGGTCACCTTCGACATCGACGCGAACGGCATCGTAAACGTATCCGCGAAGGATCTGGGCACCGGCAAGGAGCAGAAGATCACCATTACCGCTTCCTCCAACCTGTCTCAGGAGGAGATTGACAAGGCCATGCGCGAGGCCGAGCAGTTCGCTGCCGAGGATAAGAAGCGCAAGGAAGAGGTCGACGTCCGCAACTCGGCTGAGCAGCTCATTTTCCAGTCCGAGAAGGCCATGAACGATCTGGGCGACAAGCTGGACGCTTCGGAAAAGAGCGCCGTTCAGGCTGAGATCGACAAGGTTAAGGAGGCGCTCAAGGGCACCGACACCGAGATGATCAAGATGGCGTCCGAGTCCCTCTCCAAGAAGTTCGGTGAGATCGCGCAGAAGATCTACGCGCAGCAGGCGCCGCAGGGCGACCCGAACATGGGCGGCGCGGGCTTCGGCGGCCAGCAGGCCGGCGGCCCGACCGGCTCGCAGGGCGACTTCGTAGACGCAGACTTCACCGAAGTCGACGACGACAAGAAGTAATCCGAACGAAACGCATACGGAACGGAAAGGGCCTGCGGCTCTTTCCGTTTTCCTGTGTTTTCCGACGATCCATTTTTCCATCGTGCGAGGTAGTGTGACACATGGCAGACAAAAGAGATTATTACGAAGTCCTGGGCGTCTCCAAGGGCGCTTCGGACGACGAGATCAGAAAGGCGCACCGCAAGCTGGCCAAGAAGTACCATCCTGATCTGAACCGCGACAACCCGGAAGCGGCGGAAAAGTTCAAGGAGCTCAACGAGGCCTATGAGGTGCTGTCCGATAAAGACAAGCGCGCAAAGTATGACCAGTTCGGCTTCGCGGGCGTAGACCCGAATTACGGCGCGGGTCAGGGCGGCTTCGGCGGCGGCTTTGACATGGGCGATCTGGGCGATATCTTCGGCTCGTTCTTCGGCGGCGGCTTCGGCGGCGGCTCGACCCGCTCCCGCCGCAACGCCCCCCAGCGCGGCGAGACCCTCCAGCAGCGCATCATGCTCTCCTTTGAGGAAGCGGCCTTCGGCTGTGAGAAAGAGATCACGATCAACCGCACCGAAACCTGCGAGGAATGCGGCGGCTCGGGCGCGGAACCGGGCACCAGCCCCGAGACCTGCTCCAACTGCCGCGGCTCGGGCGTTGTAACCCAGACCCAGCGCACCCCGCTCGGCATGTTCCAGACGCAGGGCGCCTGCCCGAACTGCCGGGGCACCGGCAAGATCATCCGCAAGCCCTGCAAGAAGTGCGGCGGTGCGGGTCGGGTACGCAAGAGCAAGACGCTGAAGGTCAATATTCCGGCGGGCATCGACGACGGCCAGTCCATCCAACTGCGCGGTCAGGGCGGCGCGGGCGTCAACGGCGGCCCTGCGGGCGACGTCATCGTGACCATTTCGATCCGTCCCCATCCGATCTTCACCCGCGAGGGTCAGGACGTTGTGTGCGAGATCCCGATCTCGTTCGCACAGGCGGCGCTGGGCGATACCCTTCAGGTGCCGACGATCGACGGCAAGGTATCCTACGATATCCCCGAGGGCACGCAGACCGGCACAGTCTTCCGCCTGAAGGGCAAGGGCATTCAGAATGTCAACGGCCGCGGCCGGGGCGATCAGTACGTGCGTGTAAACATCGAGGTGCCGCGCAATCTGACCCACCGGCAGAAGGAGCTGCTGCGCGAGTTTGAAAATTCGACGACCGATGAAAACCAGTCGCAGCGTAAGGGCTTCTGGGATAAGGTCAGGGACGCCTTCAAGGGCGAATAAGCACCGCACCCAACAAGGAAAGCTTCGCCAACCTTCTCGAAGGCTGCGATTTCCAAAGGCAGAGCCTTTGGCGCGCTCCAGCCGCGCAGGCTGGCCGCGTCCGCAGACGCGGAATCCCCGTCAAAATCCGGTGTTCGGCCCGGATTTTGAAATCATGAGAAATTTTACAAAATCCCGGCTGTTCAGGCCGGGATTTTAATTTGACACGAAAAAACCGTCCCATATCCCGGGACGGTTTTTCTCGTTCTTCTTTTCGTCTCAATACACAGTCACGCCGCAGCGGTCACAATCCGCCAGAAAGTCATCGGGCAGCGCCCCATCCGAGATCACAGCGTCGATCTCGGACAGACCGCAGATGGAAAATGTGTTTTTCAGGCCGACCTTGGACGAATCCATCAGCACGGCGACCTCCTCGCTGTGCTGCAAAACGGTCTGCTTGAGGCGGCTTTCCTCGTCCACGCCACAGGTGAAGCCGGTGTCCGCGCTGTAGCAGGTCACGCCCAGAAAGGCCAGATCAAAGTTGACCCGTTCGAGCTCGCGGATGCTCTGCACACCGCAGACGCTTAAACTGTACCGGTTCAGCGTGCCGCCCGGAACGGTCACCCGCGCGCGGGTCAGCCGCGCCAGCTCAACCGCGCAGCTCAGCCCGTTCGTGAAGATCAGATACGGCTCATCCGGAATCAGCCGGGCCAGCGCGGTCGCCGTGCTGCCCGAATCAATGTAAATCGTCGTGTTGGGGCGCAGCAGGCCAAGCGCCTTATGGGCGATCCGCTCCTTGGCCTCGGCGTTGCGCGCCGTCCGCCGGCCCAGCAGGTCGTCGGTGCCGATCACCTGCTCGACCGACTTCGCGCCGCCGTGCACCCGCACGAGCCGCTTGGTCTGATCAAGCATTTTGAGATCGGTGCGCAGGGTCATGTCCGACACCTGTGGGAAGGCCTCCTTGAGTTGAGCAAAACTCACACTTCCCTTGCTGTTTACCAGTTCCACGATCGCATTGCGGCGAGCTTCCACGGAAACGCACTCCTTCCCGCGCCGCACCGGACAGCCCTGCGCGACGGTTTTTATTCTTTTACAAAATTAGCCAGCAGATATTCCTCGGCCTCGGGGCACCACAGACCCTTGTGCGCGTCGACGATGTCGGCCAGCGCGGTGTAGCGGCTGTCCTCCGCACCCTTGGCGCGCAGGTCGGTCAGCGCGGTCAGCGGCATTTCGAGATGGGTGTAGATCAGCTTCTTGCCGCCCGGGATCTTGGGCAGGTTGAGCGTCGTCTCTGCCACCGCGTCCAGACCGCCGATGTGGGTGACCATGACCGCCGGGTCGATGCGCTTGGAGGCGGTCAGCTCCAGAGATTCGATCATGTCGTCGGTGTTGCCGCCGGTGGTGCCCATGACATGGGTCGAATTATAATGCACATCATAGAAATTCATGCGGGCGCTGAACTTGTTGTCGGTCGGGCCGGCGAAGAAGTTCAGGCAGCCGTCCCGTCCCAGTACGGCGCTGGACAGCTCGACGACCTGCTCGATCGGCGCGTAGCAGAGCACATCGTCAAAGCCGGTGCCGCCGGTGATCGCCAGCAGCTCGGCAGCCGGGTCGGCCATGCTGCCGGTGTTGACGAAGTGCAGCTCGATGCCGTCGGCCGCAGCCTCCGCGACCGGGAACAGATGGGCCGCACGATCCAGACGCTCCTGATTGACGTCGGTCACAACGATCATCGAGGGGCGCACGTCACGGTGCAGCGCGTAGGTCAGCGCGCCCAGACCCATCGGGCCCGCACCGGCCAGAATGGCCAGCTTGCCGTCCTTCTTGATGCCCATTTCGTGATGATACACGCCCATTTTGGTGTGATATGCCGCGTTGAACGCACCGATGCTGCAGGACATCGGCTCGGCCAGCGAAGCCTCGTAGTAGGCGCGGCCCTTGTATTCGAGCAGGCAGCCCAGCTCCATGACCTCGGCGGGGATGATGCAGTAGGTCGCGTCGCCGCCGAAGAACTCATAGGAATAGCCGGGGCTCCACATGGTGCCCTTGTAGTTCAGCGCGGGCTGCAGGGTGAACTTCATACCGGGCTGGAACCGATCCTGATGCTGCTTGCCGACCTTGACGATGTCGCCCGCGAACTCGTGACCCATGATGGCCGGATGCTCGGCAACGTCGTCGTGCACGCGCTTGTGCGCCGTGCCCAGAATCGCGCACTTGTAGGTGGACATGCAGATGCTATCGGAGACGACCTTGACGAGGATCTCGTCGTCCTTGATCTCGGGCAGTTCAAATTCATCCAGACGCAGGTCGTTCGCCGCGTGGAGACGGACAGCTTTTGCTTTCATATCAAAAAACTCCTTTTTTATTATAACAGTTTATTGTACCGATTTCAACCGCGCAGACGGTGGAAAACCACCTGCGGCATCAGTTCTTCGATCACGCTGCGCTCGGCGGCCTGACTGCCGCTGCACATGACGTTCGCCGCGCCCGTGGCGGTGGACAGGCGAACGGTATCCTCGAGCGAAAGACCCTGCGTCTCGGCAACCGCGAGCGCGGCCACGACGCTGTCGCCCGCGCCGACCGTGCTGCCGACCGGCACCTTGAGGCCCTCGGCGTAGAGCACGGTGTCTCGCGTGACATACAGCGCACCCTTGCCGCCCATCGAGACGACGACCTTTTGAACGCCGTCCGCCAGCAGCGCACCGGCCGCGCCGGCCAGCGCCTCGACCGTCTCAAGCGGATGGCCGACCAGACGGGACAGCTCATCCTGATTGGGCTTGACGAGATCGGGCGCGGCGCGCAGACCCTCGGCCAGCAGAGTGCCGTCGGCATCCAGGAAAACCTTCGCGCCGGCTTCCTTGCAGCGGGCGACCCAGGTATAATAGGTGTCGCCCGGCGCGCCCTTGGGCAGGCTGCCCGAGAGCACGACCAGATCACCCGGCTGGAGTAGACCGATCAGGCGATCCAGCAGACCATCCAGCACGGCAGGCGTGACCGAGATGCCCGGCTCGTTGAGGTCGGTATTGGTATGATTCACCGGATCGACCACCTTGAGGTTGGTGCGGGTCTCGCCCTCGACGAATTGCAGCTCACAGCGAAGGCCCATTTCCTCGAGCGCGTCCGCAATGGCGCGTCCGGTGCCGCCGCCCAGCAGCGCCAGCGCAACGCTCGTGCCGCCCAGCTTGGCGATTACCTTGGAGACGTTGATGCCCTTGCCGCCCGGGTCGGTTCGCATCGCCGTGATCCGGTTGACCGTATCGAGCGCCATTCCGGGGATCTCGACCGTCTTGTCGAGCGCGGGATTCAGGGTAACGGTGTAAATCATCAGCACACACTTCCTTTTCTGAATCTGTGCAGCGAAAACTGTTAAAACGAAAGCTATAATTATAATATCAATACTATATCTTCTTGTCAATCTGTTGATATAACAAATTTGACTACCGTTTTTTGTTGTTTTGATACAAAAACGCCCGGACTGCTCAGCAGCCCGGGCGTTGTCCTTCCATTGTCAGCCGCTCCGGCTCATGTCCTGCCGGAAGCGTGCGCTCAGTCCGGCTTCGAGCAGGGCGGCAGCCCGTCCGGCCGCGTCCGCGCGCAGCGCGCGGATCAGCTCGGGCTCCTCGATCAGCAGGGCGCTGACCGCCTGCATGATCTCACGCGGCAGCTCGCCCGCAGCCGGCGCCAAGAGCACGATCGCGCCCTGAATGATCTGTCCCTTTTCGTAGACGGGCGGCTCGGCGCACAGATAACCGACCCGACAGCCGGACACATCGTCCGTGCGGCAGTGCAGCAGCAGGGCGCGCAGCGGCTGGATATAGGTGTCACCCAGCGTTTCCCGGCGCCTAAGCGCCTGCTCGACCCGGCGCACGGCCTGCGGCTGGGTGCAGAACAGTTCGGCGGCGGCGTGAATGAGCGCGTCCCGGTTTCCGGGCACGGAAACATGTGAAACTGTCACATTTGCCACTAAATCAAGCAGGGCGGCACTCAATTCAGCGGCGTAGCGCAGTGTCCCCCGCCCGTCCGGACGGGTCTGCGGGGCGGACGGCTGGTTCGCGGCGGTCTGCTGCGCCGTTTCGATCGCAGCCTGCACGAGCGCCCGATCCTGCTCCTGCAAGATCGGATGAATGCGGACATTCGGGTATTCGATGGGCAGCGGTACGGTGGACAGCACAAGCTGCACGCCCCGCGCCCACAGATCGTCGGCTTGCAGCTCCCGCACCGGGCAGGCGTCTACCACATGCAGCGCGGGGAAATCCCGGGTGAGCTGCGCCGACAAAAAGCGGCAGGAGGCCATGCCGTACGGGCAGACCACCACTACATTCACCCGTGTTTTTTTCATTTTTTCCTGTTCGAGCACCGCGCCGATGTGCATGGCCAGATAGCCGACCTCGCCGTCCGGAATCTCGGGAACGGGCAGCGTCTGCGCAGCCTCGTCGCAGACCGCGCGCATGGTCTGCCACAGCGCGGGATACTGCGCCTTGAGCAGGGCAAGCTGGGGATTCTCTATATAAGTATGGTTTTCCAAGCGGAGCAGCATGGGGCGCAGATGGCGGCACAGGTCGTCCACCAGCGCAGAATGGGCGGACAGGTCGACACCCGTCGCCTCGGAAACGCCGCCGATCAGGCAGGCGGCCAGATAGCGCAGATTCATCTCCCGGCTGTCCGGCTCCCCCGTTCCGCTGTACGCGTCCAGATACAGGGCCAGACTGTCCACCTCGGCCTGCGGGAGCCGCACGCCGAACGCCTGCTCCAGCCGTTCGGTCAGACGTCCGGCCTGCGCGGTCGGCGCGATCGTTTTCTCACCCTCGAACTGTCCGGGGCGCAGACGGTGGAGAATGAACGACAGATGGACGGTCAGGGAAAGAAACTGGGAATCGGTAAAATGCAGGGCTTCGTCCCGGTCAAAGGCGCGCAGAAGCGAACCGACCCGGCGGGTAATGTCCGGATCGAGCAGGGCGGCCAGCGGGGTGTCGGACGGCGTCTTGCCATCCAGCACCTCCTGCCAGTCCTGCTCCAAAAGCTGTGCCTTGAGCATCGCGCCCGCGACGCGGCGGCGTTCCTCGGGTGTGGCTTCCAGCCAGATGCCGACGCCCGGACGGCGGCGCAGCGCGATGTGCTGGGCGGTGAGTTCGGCCTCGACCGCGTCCAGATCGGCTGACAGGGTGTTCTCCGAGATGCCCAATTCGTGCGCCAGCGCGTAGCTTTTGATCGGTTCCGCATTGGAAAACAAGGCGAGCAGGACGCGCTGACGGCGCTCCTGCGGTGCAAACGCGGCGGGCGCTTCGGCCTGTCCGAGCAAGGCGCGCAGCCGCGCGCGCTGTTCCTCGTCCTCGTCGAGCAGCAGGCCGCGCCCGGGCGCGCGCAGGAAATGGAACCCAGCCGCCTGCATCCACGCCTCGATCCCGGGCAGCTCGCGCAATACCGTGCGGCGGCTGATGCCGACCGCACCGGCCAGCGTCGCCGCAGTCAGCCAGACGCGCGGCAGCTCGGTCAGAGCTTCGATCAGCCTGCGGCCGTTGGCCGACAGGGCGGGCAAAGAATCCGGCATGGCCACGGCTGACACCTCCTCCCGTCCGGCGGCACACCATCCGATTTCGTAAAAACCGGCGCGTTTGCACGGCCGGTTTATCTACCATACATTTTAACACGGCATCCCG
The DNA here is from genome assembly GCA_021531865.1 of Butyricicoccus pullicaecorum. Taxonomy (GTDB): domain Bacteria; phylum Bacillota; class Clostridia; order Oscillospirales; family Butyricicoccaceae; genus Butyricicoccus. The sequence goes on from JAFBIW010000001.1 coordinate 193,800, forward strand.
GAAAAATCCACGAAATCTTTTCCGCTTCGACATCATTCGCTTTCAATCGCAATTCTGGCACGGGCGGCTGGCGCCAGCCCTGCGGCAGGACGGCCCTTTTCGTCCCGGTCTTTGTGCAGCTTTCATAATTTCGGAGAGCAATTCGCGGTAAAACTGTCAGAAACAGCGTGTTTGGAACCAGCAGCCGGTGCCACCGAGCGCACAAGTGGCACTTGCGAAGCCTCGGGTTCTTCCGTTATACTGAGACCAACGAAAGCAGCGAAAACCCTGTTCTAACGAAACGCATCCGATCCCAAACGGAAGAACGCTTCCGCACAAAACGGTAAGGAGTGCTGTACCATGAAAAACAAGATTTCCCGTTTCGGTAAATTCCTCAGCGGAATGGTCATGCCGAACATCGGCGCATTCATCGCATGGGGCTTTCTGACCGCCCTGTTCATTGAGAAGGGCTGGGTCCCCAACGCCGATCTGGCGTCCATCGTCTCCCCCATGCTGACCTACCTCCTGCCCATCCTGATCGCGGGTCAGGGCGGCTACATGGTTGCGGGCGACCGCGGCCGGGTCATCGGCACGATCGCGGTGGTCGGCTGCATCTGCGGCTCGAGCTACACCATGCTGATGGGCGCGATGGTCATGGGCCCGGCAGCAGGCTGGGTCATCAAGCAGTTTGACCGCGCGGTCGACGGCCGCATCCCGGCCGGCTTCGAGATGCTGGTCAACAACTTCTCGGTCGGTATTCTCGGTCTGATCCTGACGATCCTGGGCTACTACGTCATCGGCCCCTTCATGACCCTGATCCTGACTGTCCTGTCCGCCGGCGTCGGCTTCCTCATCAGCCACAGCCTGCTGCCGCTGGTCTCGATCTTCGTCGAGCCCGCCAAGGTGCTGTTCCTGAATAACGCGATCAACCACGGCATCTTCAGCCCGATCGGCGCGAGTCAGGCCGCTGAGACCGGCCGCTCAATCATGTACATGCTCGAGGCCAATCCCGGCCCCGGTCTGGGCGTTCTGCTGGCTTACTGCCTGTTCTGCAAGGACACAACCACCCGTCAGTCCGCCCCGGGCGCGGTCATCATTCACCTGTTCGGCGGCATCCATGAGATCTATTTCCCCTACATCCTGATGAATCCGGTCGTTATCATTGCGCCCATCGTGGGCAACATGGCCGCGATCCTGTTCTACACCATGACGGGCGCAGGTCTGTCCGGCGTGGCCTCTCCCGGCTCGATCATCGCTTACATGGCGATGGCGCCCCGTGATTCGATCCTGACCGTTCTGCTGGGCGTTGTCATCGCGGCGGCGGTCTCCTTCGTCATCGCTTCGCCCATCGTCCGGATGAGCACGGCGAAGAATCTGGACGAGGCGACGAACCAGATGAAGCAGATGAAAGCGCAGGCCAAGGGCACCGCGATCGACGGGGCTGTGCCGTCCGGCCCGGTGCGCAAGATCGTCTTCTCCTGTGACGCGGGCATGGGCTCGAGCGCGATGGGCGCGACCCGCTTCCGCAACCGCATCCATGATGCGCGCCCCGATCTGACCGTCACCAACACCAGCGTGGACGCGATCCCGGCGGACGCCGACATCGTCGTCTGCCAGCAGGTACTGGCCGACCGTGCCCGTGCCTGCGCCCCGAATGCGACCCTCGTAACGATCGGCAATTTCCTCTCCGACCCCAATCTGGACAGTCTGTACGCTTCGCTGACGCAGGCGGGCGCTGCACAGGCTGCATCCAAGACCGAAGCGGCCGCGTCCGCACCGTCCGGCGCAATGGACGGCGTACTGGTACGCGACGGCATTCGCGTCGGTCTCCCCTCGGTCGATAAGGAGACCGCCATCCGTGCGGCGGGCGCGCTGCTGGCCGAGCTGGGCTGTGTGGACGCGGACTACGCCGACGCGATGGTCGAGCGCGAGAAGCTCATCACGACCTACATGGGCATGGGCGTTGCCATCCCGCACGGCACCAGCGAGAAGAAGGGCACCGTCAAGAAGTCGGGTGTTGTCGTAATGCAGTATCCGGACGGCGTGGACTTTGGTGACGAGAAGGCTTATCTGATCTTCGGCATCGCGGGCGTCGGCGACGCGCACCTCGACCTGCTGGGCAAGATCTGCACCATACTCGAGGACGAGGATGTGCTGGACGCGATGAAGACGACGAATGATGTCGATTTCCTGCTGAGCAAGCTGCAATAACACTGTTTTTACATACGCACAGATCAAGAACCACAGGAGGTTACCCCAATGAAAACGATCCAGACTGTCTGCCGTGACCCCGAGGGCATCCACGCCCGTCCGGCCGGTATCCTGAACAAGGCCGCCAAGACCTACGCCTGCACCATCACGATGACGAAGGGCAGCAAGACCGCCGACATGAAGCGGCTCTTCGCCATGATGGGTCTGGGGGTCAAGAGCGGCGACGCCATCACGATCACCTGCACGGGTGACGACGAGGACGCCGCAGCCGCCGCGCTGAGCGAGCTGCTTGAGACGCTGTAAGTACATATTATAAAAAATCGTCCGGCCTGAATGAAGTGACCCCCAAAAGTTAGACAATATTTCGAAGTAAAAATTGTTCAAGCAACCGAAAGGGCTTGTTGTCTGTGACGAGCAGGCGGCAAGCCCTTAAGCTTTGCCTTGATACGGTGGTTGTTATAATAGTCTAGATAAGCAATCAATTCTTGCTTGAAGTGCTCCATGGAATCAAATTCTTGCAGATTCTGGTTCGGCTTTTCGGCATAGAAGTCCCTGTTCAGCAGATTTGGTGCGATCTTGCCGACTTCACCTTTTGAACGACCTGCGTTTTCCGCGCTGGCGCCGCTCGTCTTCCAAAACCAAGGCTTGCAAGTTTTTTAGGGAGTCATTCTCCGCACGCAGCCGCTGTACTTCGGCCAGCAGATCTTCCTCTGCCGCTTTTTTGGGCAGTTTCTTTGGCCGGCCAGTACTGTCGCGGCCTCGGCGTTCTATGGCAAAGCCTTCTGGTCCTTCTGTCAGGTAGATTCGTTCCCAGTCTTGTACTCGTTTGTGGTGAATTTCAAATCTCTCTGCCGTTTCACTATAGCTAAGTTTTTCTTTCAGCATAGTTTCTACCACCAGCTTTTTGAATTCTGGTGTGTATTTCTTGTTTGGCATTCCTTTTGGCATAACAAAACACCCCACTTGTTAGTTAGTATTATATCATACTGTCTAACGAATGGGGTGCAGTTCAAAATGGGACGGCTTTTTACATTAAAACAAAAAATCCCGGCGAAAAAGGCCGGGATTTTTGAATTTTTTCATGATATGAAAAATCCGGGCGGACACGGATTTTTCAACGGGGAATTTCGCTCGCTGCGGCGAGCGACTTGGGGCGCTGCCCCAAGACCCCGCAGCCTTCGAGAAGGCTGGCGAAGCTTTCATCGTTTTGGGTGCGGCGCTGCCTTAGTTCTTCAGGCTATGGATCGGCGCGGGGATGCGGCCGCCGCGGTGGATGAACTTCGCCGGGGACTTGGTGGAGATCGGCATGATCGGCGCCGAACCCAGCAGGCCGCCGAACTCGACCGTATCGCCTACCTGCTTGCCGACCGCCGGGATGACGCGCACAGCGGTGGTCTTGTTATTGACGACACCAATCGCGATTTCGTCCGCGATCAGACCGGAAATGACCTCTGCGGTGGTATCGCCCGGCACCGCGACCATGTCGATACCGACCGAGCAGACCGCGGTCATCGCTTCCAGCTTTTCCATGCACAGCGCACCCTCGCGCACCGCCGCGATCATGCCCTCGTCCTCCGAGACCGGGATGAACGCACCAGACAGACCGCCGACGCTCGAGGACGCCATAACGCCGCCCTTCTTGACCGCGTCGTTGAGCATGGCCAGAATGGCCGTCGTGCCGCAGCCGCCGCAGGTCTCCAGACCGACCTCCTCCAGGATCCGCGCGACCGAGTCACCGATGGCCGGCGTGGGCGCAAGCGACAGATCGACGATGCCAAAGGGCACGCCCAGACGCTCGGACGCGATTGTGCCGACGAGCTGACCCATACGGGTGATCTTGAACGCGGTCTTCTTGATGATCTCAGCGACCTCGTTGATCGGGCAGTCGCCCGCGCGCTTGATGGCCGCCTGCACAACGCCCGGGCCGGAAACGCCGACGTTGATGACGGTCTCCGGCTCGCCGATGCCGTGGAACGCGCCTGCCATGAACGGGTTATCGTCCACCGCGTTGGCGAACACGACCAGCTTGGCGCAGCCCATCGAACCGTTGTCCTTGGTGATCTCGGCGGTCTCCTTGATGACGCGGCCCATGCGCTCGATCGCGTCCAGATTGATGCCCGCCTTGGTCGAAGCGACGTTAACCGAGGAGCAGACGCAATTCGTCGTGGCCAGCGCCTCGGGGATGGAATCGAGCAGCACCGCGTCGCCCTTGGCGAAGCCCTTCTGCACGAGCGCGGAGAAGCCGCCGACAAAGTTGACGCCGGTGGTCGCGGCCGCGCGGTCAAGCGCCTGCGCGATCGGCACATAGCTCGTTGCGTTGGTGGTCGCGCCGATCATGGCGATCGGGGTGACCGAAATACGCTTGTGGATGATCGGGATGCCCAGCTCGCGCTCGATCTGTTCGCCGGTCGCAACCAGCTTTTCCGCGCGGGAGGTCACCTTGTCATAGATCTTGCGGCTGAGGACGTTGATGTCGTCCGACGCCAGATCGCGCAGCGAAATGCCCATCGTGATGGTACGGATGTCGAGATGCTCCTCCTCGATCATCTTGATCGTTTCGAGGATATCCCGGGTATTGATCATTGCCATGTTATATGCACCTCAAATTATTCTGTGATCTCGGACTCAAATTCTGTGCATGGCATTGAAAATATCTTCATGCATGCAGTGGATCTTCATACCCAGCTCGATGCTGACCGCTTCCATCGCGTTCGTCAGCTTGTCAAATTCGACCGTGCTCTTCGAGATGTCCACGAACATGACCATCGCGAACATATCGTCCATGACATTCTGCGAAATGTCCAGAATGTTGACGTTGAACTTATACAGCGCGTCCGAGATCGTCGCGATGATACCCGTTCTGTCCTTGCCTACAACCGTAATCACTGCACGCATAGTTTGATCCTCCATTGCATTGAAAAAGTGGTGTGAAATTGGTTTTTTACTTTATATCCGTCTCATTCTCCGGCGGAAAGCGTCTCCCCGATGATGAGATTGGAAACGAGAAAGCCCTGCTCGGTCAGCCGCCAGCCATCCGGGACGGGAGCGGTCAGGCCATGGGGCGAAAGCGCGGCCAGCCGGGCCGCAAAGGGGTCGAACGACCGGCCGAACCGGTCTTCAAAGGGCGCGCGGCGCACGCCGTCCGCCGTGCGCAGGCCGAGCATGAGGTACTCCGACCAGTCCGCGAAGCCCGCGACCGTTTCCTCCGGGGCGGGCGGCACGTCGGCGCAGAAGGCGGCGAGGTCGCGCGGGAAGGCGAACCGGCGACCGTCCAGCAGGCTGTGCGCCCCGGGGCCAAGTCCGAGGTAGTCGGACAGCACCCAGTAGCGGCTGTTGTGCCGCGAACGGAACCCGGGCTTCGCCCAGTTTGAAATTTCGTAGTGCTCGTATCCCGCCGTGCGCAGGGTATCGCACAGGGCGAGGTAGAGGTCGGCCTGCGCGTCCTCGTCGGGCAGAACCGGGTTTTCCCGCCCCATCGGGGTGCCCGGCTCGAGCTTCAGCCCGTAGCACGACAGGTGCGCGGGCTGGAAATCCAGAAGCGCCTGCACCGATTCCAGAAACCGCTCGGCCGTCTGCCCGGGCAGGCCGTACATGAGGTCGAGGCTGAGGTTTCCAAAGCCCGCGTCCTGTGCTCGCAGAATCGCGTCCCGCGCCTCGGCAAAGGTGTGCCGCCGGCCGAGCAGCCGCAGCTCGTCGTCGTGCGCCGACTGCACGCCGACCGAAAGGCGGTCGACGCCCGCGTCCCGCAGGCCGCGCAGCAGGCTGTCCGACATCGAATCGGGGTTGCACTCGACCGTAATTTCAGCGTCGGGCGCGAGGTCGAACGCGGCGCGCGCCCCGTCCAGCAGGGCGGTCAGCCGTTTTTCGCCCAGCAGCGAGGGCGTGCCCCCGCCGAAATAGACCGTATCCGCCGTCCGCCCGGCCATCTGCGCCGAAAACGCGGAAAAATGCTTCCGCATGGCCTGCACATAGCCGTCCATCTCGGCTTCGCTGCCCGCGAAGGAATAAAAATCGCAGTAGCGGCACTTGGACGCGCAGAACGGCACGTGCAGATACAGACCGAAGTTATTCTTCATCCAGCTTGAGCACCGCCATGAACGCTTCGCTCGGCACCTGAACGGTACCCAGCGTGCGCATACGCTTTTTGCCCTCCTTCTGCTTTTCGAGCAGCTTCTTCTTTCGGGTGATGTCGCCGCCGTAGCACTTGGCCAGAACGTCCTTGCGCACCGCCTTGACGGTCTCGCGGGCGATGACCTTGCCGCCGATCGCGGCCTGTACGGGCACCTCGAAGAGCTGGCGCGGGATGTTCTCCTTGAGCTTTTCGCAGATGCGGCGGGCGCGGCCGTAGGCCTTCTCGCGATGGGCGATGAACGAGAGCGCGTCCACCTGATCGCCGTTCAGGAGCATATCGACCTTGACAAGGTCGCTCTTGCGGTAGTCGCTCATCTCGTAGTCAAGCGAGGCGTAGCCCTTGGTGCGCGCCTTGAGCGCGTCGAAAAAGTCGTAAATGATCTCGTTGATCGGCATTTCGTAGTGCAGCTCGACCAGCGTGGAGTCCAGATACTGCATATCCTTGAAGACCGCGCGGCGATCCTGACACATGGGCATGATGTTGCCGACGAACTCCTGCGGCGTGATGATCGAAGCCTTGACGAACGGCTCGCGCGCCTCGGCGATAACCGCCGGGTCGGGATATTCGTGCGGGTTGTCGATGTGGATGACCGAGCCGTCGGTCTTGACGATCTCGTAGACGACGGACGGCAGGGTGGTGACCAGATCGAGGTCAAACTCGCGCTCCAGGCGCTCCTGAATAATCTCCATGTGGAGCATCCCGAGGAAGCCGCAGCGGAAGCCGAAGCCCAGCGCGACCGAGGATTCGGGCTCAAACGAGAGCGCGGCGTCGTTGAGCTGGAGCTTTTCGAGCGCGTCGCGCAGGTCGGGATACTTGGAGCCGTCCTCGGTGTAGATGCCGCAATAGACCATCGGCTGTGCCTTGCGGTAGCCGGGCAGCGGCTCGGACGTGGGGTGATCCACGCTCGTGACCGTGTCGCCCACTCGGGTGTCGGCCACGTTCTTGATGGACGCGGTGAAATAGCCGACCTCACCAGCCTCAAGCCGCTTGGTGGCCTGTAAGCCGAGCGGATGCATCACGCCGCATTCGATGACCTGAAATTCCGCGCCGGTGGCCATCATGCGCACCCGCATACCGGTCTCGATGTGACCCTCCATCAGGCGCATATAGACGATGACGCCCTTGTAGGGGTCGTACTGGCTGTCGAAAATCAGGGCGCGCAGAGGTGCGTCCGGGTCGCCGGTGGGCGCGGGGATGTCGGAGACGATGCGCTCAAGCACAGCGTGGATGTTGATGCCCACCTTGGCCGAAATCTCGGGCGCGTCCTCGGCCGGGATGCCGATGATGTCCTCGATCTCCTGCTTGACGCGCGCCGGATCGGCGGCGGGCAGGTCGATCTTGTTGATGACCGGCACGACCTCGAGGTCATGCTCAAGCGCGAGATAGGTGTTGCCCAGCGTCTGCGCCTCGATGCCCTGCGCCGCGTCCACGACGAGCAGCGCGCCCTCACAGGCCGCGAGCGAACGGGAGACCTCGTAGTTGAAGTCGACGTGGCCCGGGGTGTCGATCAGGTTCATGTGGTAGATCTCGCCGTCGTCCGCCTGATACTCCATGCGGACAGCGCGCGCCTTGATCGTGATGCCGCGCTCCCGCTCGAGATCCATGTTATCGAGCAGCTGCTCCTCCATCTCGCGCTGGGTGACTGCCTTGCACTGCTCGAGCAGGCGGTCGGCCAGGGTAGACTTGCCGTGGTCGATATGGGCGATGATGGAAAAATTCCGAATTCGTTCTTGATTCTTCACACAAAATACTCCTTCATGCAAAGTGATGAGCCGCGCCGGGGCGCGCCCGCTCTGAACTGCCGTTCCCGGCAATAAAACCGTCATTTCATGGCGTTTTGGGTATATAGAAGTATTATAACAGAAATCCGCCCGTCTCACAAGAAGCGCGGCGCGTTTGTCCCCTGTACGCAAAGCCGGATTTTGGATGCCGTATCCGGTCATTTTTGTGAAAACTCACCTTATCATGCGCGGCAGCGTTTTCACGCAAAAAAGCCGCCCCGGTCGGGGCGGCAGTCAGTGTATTCCATTCAGCGCGCGTCCAGCGGCTGATAGGGGTGCTTTTCGGAGACCGAGCGGTAGGCCGGGCGGATGATCTTGTCCACATTGATCAGCTCCTCCAGCCGGTGCGCGCTCCAGCCCACGATGCGTGCGACCGCGAACATGGGCGTATACAGCTCGAGCGGCAGGTCGAGCATGGAATAGACGAAGCCCGAATAAAAGTCCACGTTGGCGCTGACGCCCTTATAGATCCGCCGCTCGTCCGCGATGACCGCGGGCGCGAGCCGCTCGACCATCGTATAGAGCTGGAAATCGTCGTCCCGCCCCTTTTCGTCGGCAAGCTGGTGGACGAACGACTTGAAAATCTGCGCGCGCGGGTCGGAGACCGAATAGACCGCGTGACCCATGCCGTAGATCAGGCCCTTCCGGTCAAAGGCCTCGCGGTGGAGCAGCTTTTTCAAATAATCGCGCACCGCGTCCTCATCCGTCGGGTCGGAGACCGACCGCTTGAGGTCGTCGAACATCTGCACGACCTTAATGTTCGCGCCGCCGTGCTTGGGGCCCTTCAGGCTGCCCAGCGCGGCCGCGACCGCCGAATAGGTATCGGTGCCCGAGGAGGTGACGACGTGGGTGGTGAAGCTCGAATTGTTGCCGCCGCCGTGCTCCATGTGCAGAACAAGCGCCAGATCGAGCACCTTGGCCTCGAGCGGCGTATACTGCATATCGGGACGGAGCATCCGCAGGAAGTTGCTCGCGGTCGAGAGGGTGTCGTCCGGATAGTGAATGTACAGGCTGCCGCCGTTTTCATAGTGATTGTAGGCGTGGTAGGAATAGACCGCCAGCATCGGGAAAACCGAAATGAGCATCAGGCACTGGCGCAGGACGTTGGGCAGGCTGATGTCGTCGGCGCGGTCGTCGTAGGAGGCCAGCGTCAGGACGCTGCGCGACAGGCTGTTCATCATATCGTGCGAGGGCGCCTTCATGATGACGTCGCGGGTGAAGTTGGTCGGCAGGGTGCGCCCGCGCGCCAAAAGCGATTTGAACTCGGCCAGCTCCTGCCGGTCGGGCAGACGGCCGAACAGAAGCAGATAGGCGGTCTCCTCGTAGCCCTTGCGGCCGTCCTTCAAAAAGCCGCTGACCAGATCATTGATGTTGTAGCCGCGATAGCGCAGCTCACCCGCGCAGGGCGTTTTGACGCCGTTCTCCATCCGGCTCGAAATGATCTCCGAGATGTTGGTCAGACCGGCCAGCACGCCCACGCCGTTGACGTCGCGCAGACCGCGCTTGACCTCGAACTGCTGGTACAGCTCGGGCGCAATATTGGTGTTCTCGCGGCACATCGCCGCGAGCGCCTCGATCTCGGGCGTCACGGAAAGCATCGTCGGTTCCATCGCCATAGCACATCACTCCTTCTGTTTCTGTTTTTCCATAATTTTCGAAAGAATATGTACGATTATACCGTACTTTTCCGCGCTCAATCATCTCAAAACTGTCACATTTCCGTAAATATTCTGTGAACAAAACGACAAAAGCCGCGGAAACGCATTCCGCGGCTTCGGTTTGTTCAGTCCTCCTCCGCTTGGGCGAGCTGCGCCGCGCGGCGCTTTTTGGCCGCACGCCAGGTGACGAAGAAAGCGATCAGGCAGCCTATGAGCACGCACACGAAGATGCCGGCGAAGCAGATCGCGATAACGAAGGCCGACTTGAAATAGTCCGCGCCGAACAGCAGGCTGCACACGCAGTACAGCACGCCGGCGCCCGCACCGTCCGCCGCCGAAATGCCCAGATAGTGCCGGAGCGGGAAGCGGTCGGTCTCTGCATAGATCGGGTTATCGTCCATCAGACCGCCGCGCACGAGCAGCACAATCTGGAGCACTGCCGCCGCCAGAAAGATCAGTACCTCCAGCCCGACATAGCGAAAGGTCGAAATACCTTCGGGCGTGCCGCCCGCCATTTTCTGATACAGGTCAATGATGAAACCGACCGACATCACGTACCACGCGGCCTTGTAGGTCTTGTTGACCTCGGAGACGATGCGCTCGTCCTTCGGCTTTTTCTGAAACAGCTTCATACGTTATTCCTCCCAAAACAGGTCATCAAGTGTTTTGTCCAGTGCGCGGCAGATGGCGATGCACAGCTTGAGCGTCGGGTTGTAGCCGCCCGCTTCGATCATGCCGATGGTCTGGCGGGTGACGCCCACGGCCTCGGCGAGCTGCGCCTGTGACAGATCCTTCTCGATCCGCGCGAGCTTCATTTTTTTGTTCTTCATGCGACCACCTCTTTGATGCTCCCAGTATACTGCATATCTTCCATTTTGTCAATTATATTTTACACAATATTTTTTATACCTTGCATCATGTCAGATGAATTTGAACTGTGGGCAGAAAAAGCCGTCCCGCAAGCCGGGACGGCGATGGCTCATGCCTCTGTTATCGGTTCCTGTGCGCGCTGTCTCTCCTGCTTTTCCCGCTTCTTCCGTTCGCGCAGGCCGCGGAAAAAATCGCGCAGCGCCCCGGCGCATTCGTCCTCGAGCAATCCGCCGACGACGGCGGGCTGGTGATTATAGGGCAGCTCGAACAGGTTGACGAGCGTGCCGCACGAACCGGCCTTGGGATCAGGCGCGCCGTAGTAGACCGTCCGGATGCGGGCGTTGATGATCGCGCCGGTGCACATCGGACAGGGCTCGAGGGTCACATAGAGGTCGCACTTGTGCAGCCGCCAGCCGCCCAGCTTGCGGCAGGCCTTGCCGATGGCCTCCAGCTCGGCGTGACCCAGCGCGGTCTTTTTGGTCTCGCGGCGGTTGCGGCCCCGGCCGACGATCTTCCCGTCGCACACGACCACGCAGCCCACGGGCACCTCGCCCTCTTCGGCCGCCTTGCGCGCCAGCTTCAGCGCCGCCTTCATGAACTTCTCCTGCTCGGTCATCCGTTCCGCCCTCCGTTTCTGATTTTCTCATTGTAACACAAAGCGGGCATAGAAGCCAGCTTCCCCGCATAAAAAAGAGGCATGGAACTGATTTTAAAGCTGCGCTACGCCCTCTGGGGCCCGTATACCGTGCTGCTCATCGGCCTGACCGGCCTTCTGCTGACCGTCCGCTCACGCGGCGTGCAGTTCTGGTGCGCCGGCCGGCTGCTCCGGCAGAGCCGCGCCGCCCGATCGGACGGCATCTCCCCTTTTCAGGCGCTGTGCACCTCACTTGGCGGCACGCTGGGCGTGGGCAATCTGGCCGGGGTGGCCTCGGCGATCTCGCTGGGCGGGCCGGGCGCGGTGCTCTGGATGCTGCTGGCCGCCTTTCTGGGCATGGCCACCAAATACAGCGAGCTGCTGCTCGCCGTCAAATACCGCACGCGGGCGGGCACGCCGCTCGGCGGGCCAATGGTCTATCTGGACAAGGGCGCGGGACTGCCCCATCTGGCCCGGCTGTTCGCTCTGTGCTGCGTCGTTTCGGTGCTGGGCACCGGCGCGGCGGCGCAAGGGAGCGCGATTGCCGAAGCGCTGTCGCCCCTCGTGCCCCTGCCGCGCGGGCTGATCGGTCTCTTGGCCGGTCTGTGCCTGCTGCCCGTCCTGTACGGCGGCGGCAAGACGATCGCGCGCGTCTCCTCGGTGCTGGTGCCGGTCATGACAGTGGGCTACCTGCTCGGCGGGCTGGCCGTGCTCGTCACGCACGCGGACGCGCTCCCGGGCGCGGTGCATCGGATCGTCGCAGGCGCGTTTGAGCCGATGGCGGCGGGCGGCGGCCTGCTCGGACTGGTGACCGCCCGGGCGGTCGCGGACGGCTTCGCCAAGGGAATCTTCTCCAACGAAGCGGGTATGGGCTCAGCGCCGATCGCGCACGGCTGTGCGGACAGCGATAGCCCGTGCGCCGAGGGGATGCTGGGCGCGGGCGAGGTCTTTCTGGACACCTGTGTGGTCTGCCTGATGACCGCTCTCGTCCTGCTCGTGACCGACGCGGAGCAAAGCGGCGCGGACGGTCTGCAAATGACGGTCACAGCGTTTCAGACCGTGCTCGGGCCGGGCGCGGCCCTGTTCATTGGGGTCACGGTCGTCTTTCTGGCTGCGTCGACCATTCTGGGCTGGAGCTTCTACGGTCTGGCCTGTCTGCGCTGGCTGAAGGCCAAGCATATCGTGCGCGTGCTCTATCCGCTGGCGGTCGCCGCGTCGGCCGGGCTGGCCGGCTGCATCCCGCTGACCGAGCTGCTGCTCGTGACCGATATTTCAGCCGCCTGCATGGCCCTGCCCAACCTCGTCGGGCTTTGGGTGCTGTCGGACGAGGTCGCCGCCGAGACCGACCGGTTTTTGGGAAAAAAGAAAGACCTGCGCTGAACCGCACAGGTCTTCCATTCGGTTTTCATCAGCCGCCCATCATCTGACGGCGGCGGGACAGGTTCATCGTGCCGTCCTGCATGGCGCCCAGATTTTCAAGGCACTTGCCCGTACCGTAGGCGACGCAGGAGATCGCTTCGTCGGCGACGTGGGTCGGGATGCCGGTCTTGGCCGCGATCAGCTTGTCAAAGCCCCAGATCAGCGAACCGCCGCCCGTCATCACGATGCCGTTGGACGAAATATCGCCGGTCAGCTCGGGCGGAGTGCGCTCGAGCACAGTGTGCACGGCCTCGACGATCGAAGTCGTCACCTCCTCGAACGCCTCGAGCACCTCGGTCGAGGTGACGGTGAAGGTGCGCGGCAGGCCGGTCATCAGGCAGCGGCCCTTGATCTCCATCGAGACCTCCTCGGGACGCGGATAGACGCAGCCGATCTGCATCTTGATGTCCTCGGCCGTGCGCTCGCCGATCAGCACGTTGTGCTTGCGGCGGATATACTTGATGATGGCCTCGTCGAACTTATCGCCCGCGACCTTGATCGAGGTCGATTCAACGATACCGCCCAGCGAGATGACCGCGATGTCGGTCGTACCGCCGCCGATGTCAACGATCATGTTGCCGTTGGGCTGTGCGACGTCGATGCCCGCGCCGATGGCCGCGGCCAGCGGCTCCTCGACCAGAAAGACGCGCTTCGCGCCCGCCTGCGTGCCCGCGTCGATGACCGCGCGCTCCTCGACCTCGGTGATGACCGAGGGGACGCACATGACGACGTTGGGCTTGAACAGACGGAAGCCCATGACCTTGCGGATAAACTCCTTGATCATACGCTCAGTCATCTCGTAGTCCGAGATGACGCCCTCGCGCAGCGGACGAATTGCGACGATGTTGCCCGGGGTGCGGCCCAGCATCTTCTGCGCGCGCTCGCCGACGGCGAGGATCTTGCCCGTCTGCTTGTCGACCGCGACGACCGAAGGCTCGTTGAGCACAACGCCCTTCCCCTTTACATATACGAGCACGGAAGCCGTGCCCAGATCAATACCAATATCGCTCGAAAAAATCATAAAGCGACCAACCAGCCTTTTCATGTTCTGTGCAAAGTTGCCCATTCCTGATGTCACAACCTTAATGTCTTAGTTACCTTATATTATACCGACATTTTGGACGAATGCAACCCTATAAAATATTTTTTACCAATTTTTCACGATTGAACCCGCCGTTTTTCGCGTTTTTTCGTCATTTTCGTCCGATTCCCGGGTGTCTTCGCCGCGCACACAAAATAGACCTCGGCGGCGCCCAGCTCGCGCAGCAGGCGGACGCAGGCCTCAGCTGTCGCGCCGGTCGCCTGAATGTCGTCCACCAGCACGACGCGCCTGCCGGTCAGATCGACCTCCGGCCGGGGCTTGTAGGCGGAGCGCACATTTTTCTTTCGCCCCTCGGCACTGTCGATGCGCGACTGATAGCGGCTGAACCACGCCCGGCGCAGGGTCTTTTCAAACGGCAGCCCGGCTGTTTTGGCCGCGATGCGTGCGATTTCCTCGCTCAGGTTGAACCCGCGCCGCCACCAGTGGTTGAGCGCGGTCGGCACATAGGTCACAAGGTCGGGCTTCCACTGCTCGGCGTGCAGCAGGATGCGCGCACCCACCAGCTTGCCCAGCCATTGCCGCGCCTGCGGCAGGCGGCGGCTGCACTTCATCCGGATCATCAGGCCGCGCACCTCGTCCCGGTACAGCAGGCAGGCGTCGGTCTGGGTGCAGCCGGCGACCGGCTTTCCGCCGTCAGCCAGATATTTCGTGCGCCACGTGGAGACGCAGTCCGGGCAGAGCTGCGACCGTCCGGCCTCGACCGGGCCGAGGGGCTTCCGGCAGAGCAGACACCGGGGCGCAAACAGGAGATTGAGCAGCCAATTCATTCGTCTTCTCCGATCAGGCGGGCGCGCAGGGCGGAATACCGCTTATTGCGTGCGTTCGATTCGATCATGTGGTTGATCGTGTCCGGATTGCCCACCAGCACGAGCAGCTTCTTCGCGCGGGTGATGGCGGTATAAAGGATGGAACGGGTCAGCAGGCGGCGGGAAATGCCGCTCGAAACGGCCACGACGACCGCCTCAAACTCGCTGCCCTGCGCCTTGTGCACGGTCATCGCGTAGGCCAGCTCCAGCTCACCCAGCATATCGAAGGTGTAGGTCGCCAGCTTGTCGTCAAACCGGACGACCAGACACTCCTGTCCGGGGAAGAGCTGGACGATCTCGCCCACGTCGCCGTTGAACATGCCCATGCCGCTTTCCTTGCCGTCGACTGTTTCCCAGACAATGTCATAGTTGTTGCGCACCTGCATGACCCGGTCGCCCTGCCGGAAGATCGTGTCGCCGAAGCGCTTCTCGGGCTTGCCCTCGGCGGGCGGGTTGAGTGCCTCCTGTAACATCCGGTTGAGCGGGATCGTGCCCGCGCCCTGCCGCCGGGCGGGCGAAAGCACCTGAATCTGGCTGGGCGACAGGCCGTAATACCGGGGCAGGCGGTCGCGGCAGAGGGAAACGATGGTCGCCATCACGTCAGCCGGGCTGTCCTTTTTCATGATGAAGAAGTCGCCGTCCTTGCCCGAGGGCTTGGGCGCGCGCCCCTCGTTGATCGCGTGCGCGTTCATGACGATGTCGCTCTGCTGCGCCTGCCGGAAGATCTCGGTCAGCGCGATGACGGGCACCCGGCGCGAATTGATGAGGTCACGCAGGAAGTTGCCCGGGCCGACCGGCGGGAGCTGGTCGGGGTCGCCCACGAGCACCAGCCGCGCGTCATAGGGCATGGCTTCAAGCAGGGCCTGCATGAGCACGACGTCGACCATCGAGACCTCGTCGAGCACGACCACGTCGCACTCGAGCAGATTGGTGGCGCACCGCTGGAAGGCCAGCCGTCCGCCGCCCGCGACATAGCCCGCTTCGAGCAGGCGGTGGATGGTCTTGGCCTCGATGCCGCACAGCTCAGAGAGCCGCTTGGCCGCCCGGCCGGTCGGCGCGGCCAGCACGACATTCAGCCCGAGCGCCTCGAAGACCCGCAGCATGCCGCGCACCGTGGTCGTTTTACCGGTGCCCGGACCGCCGGTCAGCACGGTCACGCCGTGCTTGGCCGCCGCCGCGATGGCCGCACGCTGCAAGGGCGCATAGTCGATGTCCGCGTCCATCTCGAGCGCGCTGAGCAGCTCGTCCACATCGAAATCATAGTCGTATTCCCGTTCGGAAAGCAGGCGCAGGGTCTCGGCCAAGTAGGTCTCGGCCTCGCGCAGGGCGCGCAGATAGACCGCGTCCCGGTTGCAGATAAATTCGCGCACCAGCAGGCCCGCACCCTCCAGCCGGGCAACGCCCTCCTCGACCCGTGGGATCTCATAGACAACCTCGTCGTCGGTCAGCAGGTTGGCAACCGCCTGCGTCAGCTTTTCGACCGGGATAAAGGTGTGTCCGTTGTCCAGATTGAAGGTCATCGTATATAAAATGGCCGCGTCGCAGCGTTCGGGCGCGAGGCGCGAAAGCCCCAGACTCTCGGCAAGCTGGTCGGCCAGCCGGAAATCGACCGCGTAGACCTCGTCGCAGAGCAGATAGGGATTTTCGCTCAGCGCGTCGATCGCGGCCACGCCCAGCCGCTTGTACAGGGTCGGCGTGAGCGAGACCGGCAGGCGGTTTTCCGTCAAAAAGTCCATGAGCAGGCGCATTTCGCTCATCTCGACGAACTGTGCGCCGATATCCCGCGCCTTTTTGGCCGTGATGCCCCGGATCTCGGTCAGGCGTTCAGGCTCGTTCTGGAGCATATCGAACGCTTCCGCGCCGAACTTTTCAGCGATCCGCGCGGCCAGCTTGGGCCCGATGCCCCGGATCAGGCCCGAGCCGAGGTATTCGGCCACGCCGCGCGCCGTTTCGGGCAGGCGGCGTTCGACCGAGTCAGCCGTGAACTGCTCGCCGTAGGATGGGTGGGTCACCCAATGCCCGCAGCAGATCAATTCCTCGCCCAAGCCCAGATTGGGCACCGTTCCGGTCACGGTGATCTCCTCGCCGTCGTCCGCCGTCAGGCGTAGGACGACATAGCCGTTTTCAATATTCTGAAACACGATCTGCGTGACCGTGCCATAGATGGTTTCCTGTTCGTGCACGTCGTCCATTTCCTTCCGTTTATCTGGTATTGATGTATGTGACCGCGTGCCGCGCGGCCAGACGGGCGGCATAATTCTGCGCCTCGGGCGGCGCATCGCCGGTCTCCACAAATACGATCTCCATCGACGGCAGGTAGAGCCGCCGCATCTGTTCCGCCGCCTCGATGAGGGTGGCGCAGCGTTCATCCGCGCCGTCGCCGTACAGATACAGCGCCGCCCTGCCCCACGCGGCGAGGGAGCCTGTAAAGATTATATCATAGACCGTTTTCAAAATGCAAATAAACCCGATGGCGGCCAGCGTGCCGATGATGCATTGTCCGAGAAAGCTCATGGCGGACACCTCCCATACCCCAGCATATGCGGCCGGGTGCGGGCGCGGCACTGCGGGCGCGCAAAAAGCCCCTGCCGAAAGGCAGGGGCTTTGAAAGCAGCTTAATTCGATCAGGATCGACGAGAATTACTCGTTAATCTTGATAACGACGCCGGAACCAACGGTACGGCCGCCCTCACGGATCGCGAAACGCAGGCCTTCCTCGATCGCGATGGGAGTGATCAGCTCAACGTCCATCTCAACGTTGTCGCCGGGCATGCACATCTCGGTGCCCTCGGGCAGAGAGATAACGCCGGTAACGTCGGTGGTACGGAAGTAGAACTGGGGACGGTAGTTGTTGAAGAACGGAGTATGACGGCCGCCCTCTTCCTTCTTCAGAACGTAAACCTGGCCGCGGAACTTGGTGTGCGGATGAATGGTGCCGGGCTTCGCCAGAACCTGGCCGCGCTCGACCTCGTTCTTCTGGATACCACGCAGCAGAGCGCCGATGTTGTCGCCGGCCTCAGCGTAGTCCAGCAGCTTGCGGAACATCTCGATACCGGTAACAACGGTCTTGCGGGGAGCGTCCATCAGACCAACGATCTCGACTTCCTCGCCCATCTTCAGAACGCCACGCTCTACACGGCCGGTAGCAACGGTGCCGCGGCCAGTGATGGAGAATACGTCCTCGACCGGCATCAGGAACGGCATGTTCTCGTTGCGCTCGGGATCCGGGATATAGGAGTCAACAGCGTCCATCAGCTCATGGATGCAAGCGTACTCCGGCGCGTTCGGGTCGTTGGACTCGCAGGTCAGAACGCTCAGCGCGCTGCCGCGGATAACCGGGATATCGTCGCCCGGGAAGTCGTACTCGGACAGCAGATCACGGATCTCCATCTCAACCAGATCGAGCAGCTCCTCGTCGTCTACCTGGTCAACCTTGTTCATGAATACAACGATATAGGGAACGCCTACCTGACGGGCCAGCAGGATGTGCTCGCGGGTCTGGGGCATCGGGCCGTCAGCGGAAGAAACGACCAGGATCGCGCCGTCCATCTGCGCAGCGCCGGTGATCATGTTCTTAACGTAGTCGGCATGGCCCGGGCAGTCAACATGCGCGTAGTGACGCTTTTCGGTCTGATACTCTACGTGCGCAGTGTTGATGGTAATGCCGCGCTCCTTCTCCTCGGGAGCCTTGTCGATGGAGTCGTATGCCTGGTACTCAGCCTCGCCCTGCATTGCCAGAACCTTGGTGATCGCCGCAGTCAGGGTGGTCTTGCCGTGGTCAACGTGACCAATGGTACCAATGTTCAGATGCGGCTTATTGCGCTCAAATTTTGCCTTAGCCATTTGGATAATCCTCCTTATTTGTTGTGCTTTCGTCCGGGGGACGGACAATCACTTGAAAGAATTAGTTCACTCATAGAACTATTCTAAAATACTTTCGCAAAAAAATCAACTATTAGTTGTCGCTTTTCGTGCGTGCGTCGATAATTTTTTCCTGAACGGACTTCGGAACCTCAGTGTAGTGGCTGGGCTGCATGGTGTACTGGCCGCGGCCCTGGGTGCTGGAACGCAGCGAGGTCGCGTAACCGAACATCTCGGACAGCGGAACCGCAGCGGAGATCGCCTGGACGCCGCCGCGCGGCTCCATGCCCTGAATCTGACCGCGGCGGGCATTCAGGCCGCCGATAACGTCGCCCATATAGTCCTCGGGAACCATGACATCGACCTGCATGATGGGCTCCATCAGGACAGGATCGGCCTTGCGCATGGCTTCCTTGAACGCCATCGAACCGGCGATCTTAAACGCCATTTCCGAAGAGTCGACTTCGTGGAAGGAGCCGTCGTACAGAGTAACCTTGACGTCAACAACCGGGAAACCGGCCAGAACGCCGGCCTGCATTGCGCCCTGGATACCCTGATTAACAGGCTCGATATATTCCTTCGGGATCGCACCGCCAACGACCTTGTTGATGAACTCGTAGCCCTTGCCGGACTCGTTCGGCTCAACAATGATCTTAACATGGCCGTACTGACCCTTACCACCGGACTGACGGGCATACTTCATGTCAACGTCAGCGCTGCGGCGGATGGTCTCCTTGTAAGCAACCTGCGGCTCACCGACGTTCGCCTCTACCTTGAACTCACGCAGCAGGCGGTCGACGATGATCTCGAGGTGCAGCTCGCCCATACCGGCGATGATGGTCTGACCGGTTTCCTCGTCGGTCCAGGTCTTGAAGGTCGGGTCCTCTTCCGCCAGCTTGGCCAGCGCGATACCCATCTTCTCCTGACCGGCCTTGGTCTTGGGCTCGATGGCAACACGGATAACCGGATCCGGGAAGTTCATGGACTCCAGGATGATCGGGTGCTTTTCGTCGCACAGGGTGTCGCCGGTGGTGGTGTTCTTCAGGCCAACCGCAGCCGCGATATCGCCCGAGTAAACCATGTCGATGTCCTTACGGGCGTTGGCGTGCATCTGCAGGATGCGGCCCATACGCTCGCGGGAGCCCTTGGTCGCGTTCAGGACAGAAGAGCCAGCGCTCAGGGTGCCCGAGTAAACACGGAAGAAGGACAGACGGCCGACAAAGGGATCGGTCATGATCTTGAACGCCAGCGCGGAGAACGGCGCCTCGTCGGAAGAAGGACGCTCGTCCTCTTCCTCGGTGTCCGGGTTGATGCCCTTGATGTTGGGAACATCGGTCGGCGCGGGCATATAGTCGATGATCGCGTCGAGCAGCATCTGAACGCCCTTCATGCGGTACGCAGTGCCGCACATAACCGGGATGATCTCAACGTTGCACACGCCCTTACGCATGGCAGCCTTCAGCTCAGGTACGGTGATCTCCTCGCCCTCGAGGTACTTCATCATGAGTTCCTCGTCGAGCTCGCAGATCGACTCTACCATCGCGTCGTGGTACTCCTGTGCCTGATCGAGCATATCAGCCGGGATGTCCTCATCACGGATGTCCTTGCCCATGTCATCGTAGTAGACCTCGGCGCGCATGGTCATCAGGTCGACAATGCCCTTGAAGGTGTCTTCCTTGCCGATCGGCAGCTGGATCGGAACCGCGTTGCACTTGAGTCGATCCTTCATCATCTTGACAACGTTGAAGAAATCGGCGCCCATGATGTCCATCTTGTTGACGAACGCCATACGCGGTACATGATAGTCGTCAGCCTGATGCCAAACGGTCTCAGACTGCGGCTCTACGCCGCCCTTCGCACAGAATACGGTGACCGAACCATCCAGAACACGCAGGGAACGCTGAACCTCAACCGTGAAGTCAACGTGGCCCGGGGTGTCGATGATGTTGATGCGGTGCTCCGGATACTGCTTCTGGGAGCCGGACCAGTGGCAGGTGGTAGCAGCGGAGGTGATGGTGATACCACGCTCCTGCTCCTGCGCCATCCAGTCCATGGTGGCGGTACCGTCATGGGTATCGCCAACCTTATAGTTTACACCGGTGTAGTAAAGGATACGCTCGGTGGTAGTGGTCTTGCCGGCATCAATGTGGGCCATGATACCGATATTTCTGGTTCTCTCCAGAGGATACTCTCTAGGCATGTTTGCTCTCCTTTCAAAAACTGCCGGTTATTGATTAATAACGGTAGTGAGCGAATGCCTTGTTCGCCTCTGCCATCTTGTGCGTGTCCTCACGCTTCTTGACAGAGCCGCCCAGATTGTTGCAAGCGTCCATGATCTCGCCGGCCAGACGCTCGCGCATGGTCTTCTCGCTGCGCGCGCGGGAGTACTTGGTGATCCAGCGCAGACCCAGGGTCTGACGGCGCTCGGGACGTACTTCCATCGGCACCTGGTAGGTCGCGCCGCCTACACGGCGAGCCTTAACCTCCAGAGACGGCATGATATTTTCCATCGCCTCGGTAAAAACCTCCAGCGGTTCACGACCGGTCTTGTCGCGAACGATGTCAAAAGCACCATAAACAACCTTCTGCGCGACGCCCTTCTTGCCGTCGAGCATGATCGAGTTGACCAGCTTGGTGACGAGCTTGGAATTGTACAGCGGATCGGGCAGAACGTCTCTCTTGGGAACATTTCCTCTTCTTGGCACTTTGCTTCCCTCCTTCATATAGAAATGATTTCATTGGTACTCGGCGGAGTGTCACCCGCCGTTTTGCGCCTGTCCGAGGTTTCCCAAAGAGCAAATCTTTGTGAAAACGCTCCGGACAAAGCGGTGGGTCGGCCGGATGGCCGAACGGATGCTTTGCGGAATATGAATCCGGAACAAAGACTTTGATGCAGACAGACAATCAGGCTGGTTTTCGTAAGACCGAAGCGAACAGGCCCCGCAGACGGGGCAAATTCTATGGAGTTACGGAAACGGATGCCGGATTACTTGCCAGCCTTCGGGCGCTTCGCGCCGTACTTGGAGCGAGCCTGCTTGCGGTTTGCAACGCCCTGGGTATCCAGAGTGCCGCGGATGATGTGGTAACGTACGCCGGGAAGGTCCTTGACACGGCCGCCGCGTACCATTACGACAGAGTGCTCCTGCAGGTTGTGGCCGATGCCGGGAATGTAGGCAGATACCTCCATGCCGTTGGTCAGCTTAACACGAGCGATCTTACGCAGAGCAGAGTTCGGCTTCTTGGGGGTCATGGTCTTGACGGTGGTGCAAACGCCGCGCTTCTGCGGAGCAGACTGATCAGTGGCCTTCTTCTTCAGAGAGTTCAGACCTACCTGGAGAGCGGGAGCGGTGGACTTTGCAACGACGGTCTCACGGCCCTTACGAACGAGCTGGTTAAAAGTAGGCATTCTATTTCCTCCTTCTTCAAAAATTTTTTCTATATTAAACGGTTTCCCGTTTAATTAGCTTCTTTTACGATGGTGACGACAGCCGCGCCGACGTCAATGCCGGCCGCGTCGCCGAGTTCCACCATGGTGGGGACTTCGACGAGCTCCACCTGCATCTCGGAGCAAAGCTCCCGGATGGGTCGGATTACGCGCTGTTCGGCGTCATCAGCGACAAAGACGGTCTGCGCATTTCCATCGCGGATGGCCTTTTTCGACTGTTTCACGCCGACGACTTTCGCCGCCTGCGATAACTGAGAAAGCATGTTTTTACCTCCTATACCGCATACTCCAATAGTATACCCCGCGTCCCCGGTTTGGTCAAGTGTTTTTTTACGGATTTCCTCTTTTTCACAAGAAATTCCGCGCTTTTGGACGTCCGGCTGTTCATTTTTCCTTCTTTATCGCAATGAACCGCTGAATGATCGGCCCAAACGCGGCCTGCGGGATGCAAAAGAGGAACGTCCCACGGGGACGTTCCTCTGTATTTGACACGGATGCGTCAGTCTCAGTCGAGATTGACGGTCTGTTCGTAGTGGCCGCTGCAATACTCGGTCATGCCAGAGCCGGCCGGGATCAGCTTGCCGATGATGACGTTCTCCTTCAGACCGGTCAGCGGGTCGATCTTGCCCTTGATCGCGGCCTCGGTCAGCACGCGGGTGGTCTCCTGGAAGGAGGCGGCGGACAGGAAGGATTCGGTCGCCAGAGAAGCCTTGGTGATGCCCATGAGGGTCGGGCTGCAGGTCGCGAGCTTGAGATCGGTCTCGCCCGCATCGATGCGCGCCTGTACCTCGTTGTTGTAGTCCTCGAACTCGAGCAGATCAACGACCGAGCCGGGCAGGATCTTGGCGTCGCCCGCCTCCTCGACCTTCACCTTGCGCATCATCTGGCGCACGATGACTTCGATATGCTTGTCGTTGATATCAACGCCCTGCTGACGGTAAACCTTCTGGACTTCCTTGATGAGGTAGTCGTGAACCGCGCGGGGATCGAGCACGCGCAGGATATCATGCGGGTTCAGCGCGCCGTCGTTGAGCTGCTCGCCCTGTTCGACGGTCTGGCCGTCCTCGACGCGGATGCCCGAGGAGGAAGCAAGCTGATAGCTGCGGGTGTCGCCGGTCTCGGTGTTGATAATGTTAACGGTCTTGAGCGTGGTGCGCTTGGACTCCTCGATGGTCACGCGGCCCGAAATCTCGGCCAGCGTTGCGACCTTCTTGGGCTTGCGCGCCTCGAACAGCTCCTCGACTCGCGGAAGACCCTGCGTAATATCCGAACCCGCGACGCCGCCGGTATGGAAGGTACGCATGGTCAGCTGGGTGCCGGGCTCACCGATGGACTGCGCCGCGATGATGCCGACGGCCTCGCCCAGACCGCACGGATCGCCGGAGGCCAGGTTCATGCCGTAGCAGTGGGTGCAGACGCCCTTGCGTGCGCGGCACTCCAGAACGGAGCGAATCTGCAGACGGGTGATGCCGGCCTCGACGATGCGGTCAGCCTCCTCGTCCTTCATCATGGTCTCCTTGGAAACGAGCAGCTCGCCGGTCTTGGGATGCAGTACATCGTCAACCGGATAGCGGCCGAGCAGACGCTCGCGGAAGGTTTCGATGGTCTGGTTGCCTTCCTTGATGTCCTCGACCCAGATGCCCTTGGTCGCGCCGCAGTCGTCCTCGCGGATGATGACGTCCTGCGAAACGTCGACCAGACGACGGGTCAGATAACCCGAGTCCGCGGTACGCAGCGCGGTATCGGCCATGCCCTTTCGAGCGCCTCGCGCCGAGATGAAGTATTCGAGTACCGACAGACCCTCGCGGAAGTTCGACTTGATCGGGATCTCGATCGTCTTACCGGAGGTGGACGCCATCAGGCCGCGCATACCGGCGAGCTGACGGATCTGGTTGATCGAACCACGCGCGCCCGAATCGGCCATCATATGAATCGGGTTGTAGCGGTTGGCCTTCATATTCTCCTGCAGCTTGGCGGCCACCTGCTTGGTAGTCTCCTCCCACTCGTGAACGACCAGACGGTAGCGTTCGTCGTCGGTGATGAAGCCGCGCTTGTACTTGCGGTCGATCTGAGCGACCTTCTTCTCGGACTCGTGAACCAGAACGTCCTTCTCCTCCGGGACGAGCATATCGACGACCGCAACGGTCAGCGCGCCCTTGGTGGAGTACTTGTAGCCCATGGCCTTGATGGAGTCCAGAACCTCGGCGGTCTTGTTGAAGTCATGCACGCGGATGCAGCGGTCAATGATCTTGCCGAGCTCCTTCTTGCCGCAGGTGAACATGATCTCGAGGTCGAGGATGTTGTCGTCGTTGCGCTCGACGAAGCCCAGATCCTGCGGGATGCGGGCGTTGAAGATCAGACGGCCGACGGTCGCATCGACGATGCGGGAGATGGTCTGGCCGTTTACCGTCCTGGTCATGCGCACGCGGATGGGCGCATGCATACCGACGACGCCCTCGTCGTAAGCCATCAGGGCCTCATCCGGCGAGGAGAAGACCTTGCCGGCGCCCGGCTCGGTGTCGCGGTCGATGGTCAGGTAGTAGGAGCCGAGAACCATATCCTGTGACGGAACGGTAACCGGCTTGCCGTCCTGCGGCTTGAGCAGGTTGTTGGCCGACAGCATGAGCAGACGGGCCTCAGCCTGCGCCTCGGCGGACAGCGGAACGTGAACGGCCATCTGGTCGCCGTCGAAGTCGGCGTTGAACGCGGTACATACCAGCGGATGCAGACGGATCGCGCGGCCCTCAACGAGCTTGGGCTCGAACGCCTGAATACCCAGACGGTGCAGGGTGGGCGCACGGTTCAGCATGACCGGATGACCCTTGATGACGTCCTCGAGTACGTCCCAGACCTCGGTCTTGGCGCGCTCGACCATCTTCTTGGCCGACTTGATGTTGGAGGCCAGACCGTCCTTGACCAGACGCTTCATAACGAAGGGCTTGAACAGCTCGAGCGCCATTTCCTTGGGCAGACCGCACTGCCAGATCTTCAGATCGGGGCCGACGACGATAACCGAACGGCCGGAGTAGTCGACACGCTTACCGAGCAGGTTCTGACGGAAGCGACCCTGCTTGCCCTTGAGCATATCGGACAGGGACTTGAGGGCGCGGTTGTTCGGGCCGGTGACCGGACGGCCGCGGCGGCCGTTGTCGATCAGAGCGTCGACCGCTTCCTGCAGCATACGCTTCTCGTTGCGCACGATGATGTCGGGCGCGCCCAGCTCGAGCAGACGCTTCAGACGGTTGTTGCGGTTAATGACGCGGCGGTACAGGTCGTTCAGGTCGGAGGTCGCGAAGCGGCCGCCGTCGAGCTGTACCATCGGACGGATCTCGGGCGGGATGACCGGAACGACGTCCATGATCATCCACTCGGGCTTGTTGCCCGACAGACGGAAGGCCTCGACGACCTCCAGCCGCTTGATGATGCGCATGCGCTTCTGACCGGAGGCGTCGCGCAGCTCGGCACGCAGGTCGACCGAGAGCTTTTCGAGGTCGAGCTGCTGGAGCAGCTTCTTGATGGCCTCAGCGCCCATCATGGCCTCGAAGTCGTCCTCGTACTTCTCCTTCATGTCGCGGTACTCGGTCTCGGTCAGCACCTGCTTGAGCATCAGCGGGGTGTCACCCGGATCGGTGACGATATAGTTTGCGAAATAGAGCACCTTCTCGAGGATGCGCGGGCTGATGTCGAGGATCAGACCCATGCGGGAAGGAATGCCCTTGAAATACCAGATGTGGGAAACAGGCGCGGCCAGCTCGATGTGACCCATGCGCTCGCGGCGAACCTTGGCGCGAGTGACCTCAACGCCGCACTTGTCGCAGATCTTGCCCTTGTAGCGAACCTTCTTGTACTTGCCGCAGTGGCATTCCCAGTCCTTGGTTGGGCCAAAGATGCGCTCGCAGAACAGACCGTCGCGCTCGGGCTTGAGGGTGCGGTAGTTGATGGTCTCGGGCTTCTTGACCTCGCCGTAGGACCATTCGCGGATCAGCTCGGGTGAAGCGAGACCGATCTTAATGGCATTGAACGTATTATATCCCATAGTTTAGAAAGCTCCTCCTGTATCCGCGTTATTCGTCAAAGTCGCCGTCGCCGTAGTTGTCCTCGCCCAGGAAATCGTCGTCCGCGCCCATATCGGAGGCGTCCGCGCCGTCGGCGGTGTCGAGGGAATCGAGGTCGGTGTCGCCCTCCTCGGCGTCGTTGATGCCGAAGCCGGCGGAGGTGAACTCATCGTCCATGCCGGAGGCCGGAACCTCGGCGAGCGGACGGCCGAAATCGACCTCATCGTCATCGTCGTCAGCCAGCTCGATGACCTCCATATTCTCGTCGAGCACCTTGATGTCGAGGCAGAGGGACTGCAGCTCCTTGACCAGAACCTTGAAGGATTCGGGTACGCCCGGCTGCGGGACGTTGTGGCCCTTAACAATGGCCTCATAGGTCTTGACACGGCCGGTGATATCATCCGACTTGACGGTCAGGATCTCCTGCAGGGTGTAGGCCGCGCCGTACGCCTCCAGCGCCCAAACCTCCATCTCGCCGAAGCGCTGGCCGCCGAACTGCGCCTTGCCGCCCAGAGGCTGCTGGGTGACGAGGGAGTAGGGGCCGGTCGAACGGGCGTGGATCTTATCATCGACCAGATGATGCAGCTTCAGATAGTACATATAGCCGACGGTGACGCGGTTGTCGAAGCGTTCGCCGGTGCGGCCGTCATACAGCCAGCTCTTGCCGTCCTTGTCGTAGCCGGCCTTGACCAGCATGTCCTCGATGTCCTGCAGAGTAGCCGAGTCGAAGACCGGAGTCTCGACCTTCCAGCCCAGCTTCTTGGCGGCGAAGCCCAGATGCACCTCAAGTACCTGACCGATGTTCATTCGGGACGGTACGCCCAGCGGGTTCAGAACGATATCGAGCGGGGTGCCGTCCTCGAGGAAGGGCATATCCTCCTGCGGCAGGATGCGGGAAATAACACCCTTGTTGCCGTGGCGGCCGGCCATCTTATCGCCGACAGAGATCTTGCGCTTCTGGGCGATATAGCAGCGGACGACCATATTGACGCCGGGCGCCAGCTCGTCGCCGTTCTCACGGGTGAAGACCTTGACGTCTACGACGATACCGGATTCGCCGTGCGGCGCGCGCAGCGAGGTGTCGCGCACCTCACGCGCCTTCTCGCCGAAGATCGCGCGCAGCAGGCGCTCCTCGGCGGTCAGCTCGGTCTCGCCCTTCGGGGTGACCTTACCGACCAGAATATCGCCGGCGTGAACCTCCGCGCCGACGCGGATGATGCCGCGCTCGTCGAGGTCGCGCAGGGCGTCCTCACCGACGTTGGGCACATCGCGGGTGATCTCCTCCGGCCCGAGCTTGGTGTCGCGGGCTTCGGATTCGTATTCTTCAATGTGGATCGAGGTATAAACGTCGTCACGAACCAGACGTTCGTTGAGCAGGACGGCGTCCTCGTAGTTATAGCCTTCCCAGGTCATGAAGCCGATCAGGGCGTTCTTGCCCAGCGCGATCTCGCCCTTGTCGGTCGAGGGGCCGTCAGCCAGAACGTCGCCCTTCTTGACACGCTCGCCCAGATCGACGATCGGGCGCATGTTGATGCAGGTCGACTGGTTGGAGCGCAGGAACTTGGTCAGGTGATAGCTCTTTTCCTCGCCGTTGTCGTAGTGGACGCAGACCTCACGTGCGGTCGAGCGGGTGACGACGCCGTCGCCTTCGGCCAGCGGGATGATGCCCGAATCAACTGCGGCCTTGTACTCCATGCCGGTACCGACAACCGGAGCCTCGGTCTTGAGCAGCGGAACGGCCTGACGCTGCATGTTCGCGCCCATCAGGGCACGGTTCGCATCGTCATGCTCAAGGAAGGGGATGAACGCGGTCGCGACCGAAACCATCATGCGGGGCGAAACGTCCATCAGGTCGACGTCCTTGCGGTCGACCTCGATGATCTCGTCGCGCATACGGCAGGTGATACGCTCGTTCGCCAGACAGCCGTTCTCGTCGAGCGGCTCATAGGCCTGGCAGACGATGTATTCGTCCTCGACGTCGGCGGTCATATACTGCACCTCATCGGTGACGCGGCCGGTGGCCTTGTCGATGATGCGGTAGGGCGCTTCGATGAAGCCGAAGTCGTTGATGCGGGCGTAGGTCGCCAGATAGGAGATCAGACCGATGTTCGGGCCTTCAGGGGTCTCGATCGGGCACATGCGGCCGTAATGGCTGTAGTGTACGTCTCGAACCTCCATCGAGGCGCGGTCACGGGACAGACCGCCGGGGCCCAGCGCGGACAGGCGGCGCTTATGCGTCAGCTCAGCCAGCGGGTTGTTCTGATCCATGAACTGGGACAGCGGCGAGGAGCCGAAGAACTCCTTGATGGCCGCGGTCACCGGACGGATGTTGATGAGGGACTGCGGGGTGACGGTATCCAGATCCTGAATGGTCATGCGCTCACGGATGACGCGCTCCATGCGGGAGAAGCCGATGCGAACCTGATTCTGGAGCAGCTCGCCCACGCAGCGCAGGCGGCGGTTGCCCAGATGGTCGATGTCATCGGTCGTGCCGATGCCGTTGGCAATGTCGATCAGGTAGCAGATAGTGGCCAGAATATCGTCGACGATAATCGTCTTGGGGATCAGGTCATGGATGCGGTCGGCGACGGTCTGCTTGAGCGCCTCGCCGGTCACGCCGGACTCGATAATCTCCTTGAGGACGGAGAAGCGAACCTTTTCCTTCAGACCCAGCTCCTCAGCGGTGAAGCCGGTGTAATCCTTGAAGTCGTCCGCGTCGACCATGCCGTTGTCAAAGACCTTGACGGCCTTGCCGTCGGCGGACTCGAGGGTGACGGCGTGCACGCCGCGTGCGGCGATCTCGCGCGCCTGCTCGCGGGTGAGGATCGTGCCCTCGTCGGCCAGAATTTCGCCGGTCATCGGATCGACGGCCGGGGTGAGCAGCTTGCGGCCGATCAGGCGGCGGGCAATGTTCAGCTTCTTGTTGTACTTGTAGCGGCCGACCGCCGAAATATCATAGCGGCGGGTGTCGAAGAACATGGCGTCCATCAGGTTGGTGGCCGACTCGACAGAGGGCGGCTCGCCCGGGCGCATCTTCTTGTAGATCTCGATGAGGGCCTCATCCTGCGTCTTGGAGGGGTCGCGCTCGAGGGTGGCCAGAATGCGCTCGTCCTCGCCGAACATCTCGAGGATCTCGGCGTCGGTCTTGACGCCCAGCGCGCGGATGAGCGAGGTGATCGGGATCTTGCGGTTCTTGTCGATGCGGACATAGAACACGTCGTTCATATCGGTCTCGTATTCGAGCCATGCGCCGCGGTAGGGGATGACGGTGGCCGAGAGGATCGGCTTGTCGGTCTTGTCGAGCTCACGGCCGTAGTAAACGCCGGGAGAACGGACGATCTGGGAGACGATGGCACGCTCGGCGCCGTTGAAGATGAAGGTGCCGGACTGGGTCATGCGCGGGAACTCGCCCATGAAGATCTCCTGCTCCTTGATCTCGCCGGTCTCCTTGTTGCGCAGGCGGACGCGCACCTTGAGCGGGCAGGCGTACGTTGCGTCGCGGGCCTTGCACTCTTCGATGCTGTACTTCGGCTCGTCCAGGGAATAGTCGAGGAAGGTCAGCTCCAGATTGCCGGTGTAGTCGGTGATTGCCGATACATCCTGGAACACCTCGCGCAGGCCGGTTTCGAGGAACCACTCATAGGACTTCTTCTGAATCTCAATGAGATTGGGCATCTCGAGGATTTCCTCGATACGCGCGAAGCTCTTTCTGGTGGTTTTACCATGCTGTACGTCTTTGACCATCATGTTGAACCCATCACTCCGTTTCTGAATTTCCGTAATTTGATACGCCCGGAGGCGTGGCAATTTATTTCAAGTATTGCTTGCGCTTCCCGAAAAACCGTGCTATGATTAGTACGGGTATTGGGTGTTTTTCCCCAATTTCGATAAGCGATTTATTATACCATATTTTCTTTGGTATCGTCAAGTGTATTTTGGACAAAAATAGAGACGGTTTTCTATCGAGAACCGTCTTTTTTGTTGCTTTTCAGGAGGTTGAACCCATTTTGCGTCTTTCCCGTCCCCTCGCGCTCGCGCTCTGCGCCGCTCTGCTGACCACCCCGGCCGCCGCGGCCACCGCGAAAAAATCAAGCGAAAACTTCTACGTTTACAATGTCAAAACACCCTTTTCCGCCTATCAGGTCGGCGGAAATAATTACATCCGCGCCCGCGATTTTGCCCGGGCGACCGGCTGCGGCCTGACCTATGATCCGGAAACCTCATCCATCCGCCTGACCGCCGACACGGGCTACGACGGTGCGGACGAGACCGCCGTCCCGGTCACCGCCGCGCGCGCCGCAGCCCGCCCCACCCTCCAGACCGTCTACGTCAACGGCGAAGCGACCGATATCCAGGGCTACAGCATCGGCGGCTACAACTACTTCAAGCTGCGCGATCTGAGCCGCGCCTTCGGCTGGTCGGTCATCTACAATGGCGCACAGAAGCGGGTCGAGCTGAATCCCGAGCGCCCCTATTTCGAGAAGAACCGCAACACCATCGTCTATATGTACCACGGTTTCTCGGAAGACCCGGCCGTGCTGGCCGCCCACCCCAACCTGTACACCTCGCCGTGGAAGCTGCGCTGCGACATTCAGGAGATGCGTGCGCTGGGCTACGAGTGCATCTCGCTCGAGGACTACTATCAGGGCAAGGCCGTCAAGGGCAAGAAATACTTCATCATCACGATCGACGACGGCTATCTCGACAACTACACCCTCGCCTATCCGGTGCTGGTGCAGGAAAAGGCCCCGGCATCCATCTTCACGATCGTGCGCGAGATGGAAAACGAGACCGGCGGCTACTTCACGACCGAACAGGCCAGGGAGATGGAGGAAAGCGGCTATGTGAAGGTCTACGCCCACAACCTCGATCATGTCAACTGCACGGGACTCGACCCCTTCGAGTTCGACCGCGAGCTTCAGCGCGCCTATACCTCCCTGCGCGAACGGCTGGGGATCAAAAACCTGTTCTTCGCCTATCCCTACGGCGCGTACAACACCAGCACCTATGTCAAGGTGCGCGACAACGGCTTCCGGCTGCAGCTCGTGCAGAAAAGCCTGTTTCAGGCCGACGACGTGCTCGTCCGCCAGAACGTCTGGTACGACAGCGGTATGTCCTCCCTCATCAAAAAAGCCTATCACAACTGAAAACAGACGTAAAAAGGCGCGGAAACCGTGGTTTCCGCGCCTCAGCTTGTCGAAAAAAGATTTTCGTCAAGCTGAATGCGGATTTCAGAACTTCAAAAAGTTCAGAAATCCTTAGTGATTGAATATGAAAGACAACCCTGACGGTTTTCTTTCACACTATCTTTCCCTTCGCTAACCGTTCCTGCGAAGGTTTATCTACAGACTCAGGCGCGGAAACCATGGTTTCCGCGCCTTCTCTTTGTCTTAAAGCACCTGCGAGAGGAACTCGCGCAGACGGGGATGCTGGGGATTGGAGAAGAACTCACCCGGCTCGTTCTGCTCGGCGATCACGCCGCCGTCCATGAACAGCACGCGGGTCGCGACCGAGCGGGCGAAGCCCATCTCGTGGGTAACGACGACCATCGTCATGCCCTCGAGCGCCAGCTCACGCATCAGCTCAAGCACCTCGCCGACCATCTCGGGGTCGAGCGCCGAGGTCGGCTCGTCAAACAGCATGACGTCCGGGTTCATCGCAAGCGAACGCGCAATTGCGATACGCTGCTGCTGGCCGCCCGAAAGCTGCTTGGGGTAGGCATTCGCCTTATCGGGCAGACCGACGCGCTCCAGCAGGGCGAGAGCCTTCTTCTCGGCCTCTTCGTCGCTCATCAGGCCCAGCTTGACCGGCGCGAGCTTGATGTTCTCCTTGACGGTCATATGGGGGAACAGATTGAACTGCTGGAACACCATGCCCATCTTCTGCCGCATCTTGTTGATGTCGTTCTTGGGGTCGGTGATGTCGGTGCCCTCAAAGGTGATCGTGCCGCCGGTCGGCTGCTCGAGCAGATTCAGGCAGCGCAGGAAGGTCGACTTGCCCGAGCCCGATGGGCCGATGATGACGACCTTTTCGCCCTTGGCGATGTGCTCATTGATGCCCTTGAGCACAATGTGGTCGCCGAAGGCCTTTTCGAGATTTTTAACGTCGATCACTTTCGCGCAGCCTCCTTTCAAATATACCCAGCAGCTTCTCCAGAATGATGACGATGACAAGATAGATGCACGCCAGACTGATATAGGGCACGATCGCGACGTAGGTCTTGGAAACGATGACCTTGGCCGCCTGCGTCAGATCCTGTACCGAGATGACCATGACGATCGAGGTCTCCTTGACCAGCGTGATCAGCTCGTTGCCCAGCGCGGGCAGGATGTTCTTGATCGCCTGCGGAACGATGATGTAGCGCATGGTCTGGGCGTAGTTCAGGCCGAGCGAGCGGCCGGCCTCCATCTGACCCAGATCAATCGACATGATGCCCGAGCGGACGATCTCAGCGACATACGCGCCCGAGTTGATGCCGAAGGTGATGATGGCGCAGACGGTCGCCTCATAGGAGCCGAGCTTGGGCACCATGATGACGAAGCCCATGATCAGAAGCTGTACCATGACCGGCGTACCGCGGATGACGGTCAGATAAAACCGGCAGACCGCGTTCGCCACGCGCAGGGGCAGGCCGGGCTTCTTGCCGCGCTGGGAATCGTGCGCCGAGCGGATGACCGCGATGACAACGCCGATGATGACGCCCAGCACGAGTGCGCCCAGCGTGATCTGAAAGGTCATGCCCAGACCCTTCAGGAAAAAGTTATACCAGCGATCCTCGAACACAAAGGTCTGGAAGACCTGGAAGATCGTGCGCTGGAGCCCCGTGGGCAGTCCGGACATCCAGTCCGGCATGACCGCGAGCCACTCCGCGAATTTCATGACTGGCACGTGAGTTCCTCCCTCTTTCTATACGTTTCCAAAATCCCGCCTGACGGAAGAAGGGGCGGCATTGCGCCGTCCCTCGATTTCCTCATTGAATGAGCGGATTATTCGTGGATGTAGGTCTTGATGATCTCGTCCAGCTTGCCCTCGTCCTTGAGCTCCTTGAGCGCACCGTTGACCTTGTCCATCAGCTCGGTGTTGCCCTTGTTGATGGCAGCCGCGTAATCCTCGACCGCGTAAGCGGTCTCAACGATCTTCAGACCCTCGTTGGCCGCAACATAGGCCTTGGCCGGCTCGTTGTCGATAACAACCGCGTCGATCTGGCCGTTGACCAGTGCCTGGGTCGCAACAACGCCGCTCTCGAAGCGCTGTACGCACTCCTCGCCCAGATCATCGGTGCAGTAGATGTCGCCGGTGGTGCCGGTCTGAACGCCAACCTTCTTGCCCGCCAGATCGTCCGGAGAAGCGATGTCGGAATTCTCAGGAACGATGATGGACTGGATGCCGGTCGCGTAGGAATCGGAGAAGTCAACGGACTCCTTGCGCTCCTCGGTGATGGTCATGCCGGCGAAGATGATGTCGATCTGATCGGCGTTCAGCGCCGGGATCAGGGAATCGAACTCCATGTTGGTGATTTCGAGCTGCATGCCCAGCTTCTCCGCGACAGCGGCCGCGATGTCCGCGTCGATGCCGACAACATTGTTGTTGTCGTCAACCGATTCGTAGGGCGGGAAGGTCGCGTTGGTGCCCATGCGCAGGGTGCCGCCGGTGGTCTCAGCGGGCTGCTGTGCGTCCGCCGCAGCGTCCTGATTTGCGTCAGCCGCAGCGTCCTGGTTTGCGTCAGCCGCAGCGTCCTTGCTGCCGCCGCAGCCGGCCAGCGCGCCGGTGGCGATCAGGGATGCGGCCATCAGAAATGCAAGTTTTCTCTTCATTGCGATATGCCTCCTGTTATTTTCCTTCATAAAAATGAATTTCGAGTATTATTATACACCGATTCACATAAAATGCAACCGATTTTCCCGTAAGTTCTCCGCACGGGGAGACAGATTTTCCGGCCCCGGCGGATGGAAAACCGTCATTTTTCACAAGAAACCGCAGGAACAGGCCGTTTTCCGGCGCGCGGCCTACCGCGCATACCGCATATCGTGCAAAAAACGGCGTTCGGTGTTCAATTTTTGCGCTTCCTATGATATAATGAAGGCCGACAACACGCGAACACTTCTTTTCGGGAGGCTCTCCATGCTGTTCCATTCTTATCTGTTCCTTCTGGTCTTTCTGCCGCTCGCGGCAGGCGGCTGGTTCTTCCTCAACAGGCGCGGCTACGCGCGCGGCGCGGCGCTGTTCCTTCTGTGCGCCTCGCTCGTGTTTTACGGCGCGAACGACTGGCGCGGGCTGGCCGTCCTCGTGCTGAGCATGCTCATAAACTGGCGGCTCGGGCGGCGGCTGACCGACGCGCCCTCCCGTCCCGTGCTCATCCTCGGACTGGTGCTCAATCTGGGCGTGCTCGGCTTCTGCAAGTACACAAACTTCGTGCTCAGCAACCTCGCCCTGCTGCTCGGGCGGTCGTTTGCGCCGCTCTCCCTCCTGCTCCCGCTCGGCATCAGCTTCTTCACCTTCCAGCAGGTCGCCTACTTGGTAGACGCTTACCGCGGACAGGCCGAAACATATACGCTCACGGAATACTGCCTGTTCGTCTCCTTCTTCCCCTGCGTCATGAGCGGCCCGATCGCCTTCCATAACGAGATCATCCCGGCGCTGCGCCGGTCGGCCGTACGCGGCTTCGACTGGGAGGACGGGGCGCGCGGCCTGACGCTGATCGCCTGCGGTCTGGCCAAGAAAGTGCTGCTGGCCGACACGCTGGGCAATGCGGTGAACGCGGCGTGGAGCAACCTCTCCGGCCTGAACGCTTCGACCGCCCTCGTCGCCATGCTGGGCTACACCTTCCAGCTCTATTTCGACTTCTCGGGCTACTGCGACGTTGCGACCGGCGCAGCCCGTCTGTTCGGCGTTCCGCTGCCGCGCAACTTCGACTCGCCCTACCGTGCCTGCTCGATCGCGGCCTTCTGGGAGCGCTGGCACATGACGATGACCCGCTTTTTCACCCGCTATCTCTATATCCCGCTGGGCGGCTCCCGCCGGGGCTTCACGCGCACCTGCGTCAACACCCTGCTGGTCTTCCTGATCTCGGGTCTGTGGCACGGCGCGAACTGGACGTTCCTCGTCTGGGGCGGCCTACACGGTCTGGCGCTCGTCGCCTATAAGCTCCGCGATCACTTCACCGACCGGCATCTTCCCCGCCCGCTCGGCTGGCTCCTGACCTTCCTGTATGTCAACCTGTGCTGGGTCTTTTTCCGCGCGCCCGACCTGTCCTCGGCCCGCCTCTTCCTGACCCGCCTGCTGACCGGCGGCTGGAGCCGTCTGCCCTACGACGTTTACTCCTGCTTCATGACGACCGAGGTCAAGGTGGTCAATCAGGTGCTCGGCCTGCAGAGCCAGACGCTCGGCCTGACCGCGACGATCTTCTTCCTTGTGCTCGCGCTGGTGCTCTCGCTCGTGCCGGGCAACGCCCTCGACCGCACGCGGGGCGAACGCTTCCGCCCCTCGGGCCGGACGCTGGCCGTGACCACCGTGCTGCTGGTCTGGTCGGTGCTCTCGTTCACCGGCGTCGGCACCTTCCTGTACTTCAACTTCTGAGGAGGCCCGATCCATGTACCGAACCTATACCCTCCGGCTGATCGGCGCGACGGCCGCGCTGCTCCTGCTGTGCGCGGCGGTCGTGCTCGTGCTCGATCCCGCCTTTCAGTACCATCTGCCCCTGCCCGGCGTCGAGCCGGTCTACTCGAACGAGCGATACCAGAACGCCGGTCTGATCAAAAATCAGGATTATGACGCGATCTGCATCGGCTCGTCGGTCACCTCGAACTTCCGCGCGAGCTGGTTCGATAAAGCCTTCGGCGGTAAGACGCTCAAGGTCAGCTATCCGGGCGGCACCTTCTCCGACTTTGATCTGGCGCTCGAGACCGCCTATGCCACCCACGAGGTCAAAACGGTCTACTGGAGCTTAGACCCCCGCCTGATGTCGGCCGACCCGACCGACGCGCACGAGATGCCCGCCTATCTCTACGATTTCAACGTGGTCAACGACATCAAATACCTGCTCAACAAGGACATCCTGCTCGAATCGTGCACGACCACCCTGCTGGCCTCCCTGACCGGCAAGCACGCCGAGCTCGACGAGGCGTTCACCTGGGAGGAGGGCAAAAAATTCGGTTTGCAGGCGGCGATCGCTTCCTATGAGCGGCCGCCCAAGAGCGACGTCGAATACGACCGGCACCTGTTCGACGCGGAACGCCTTGCAAACTGGGAAATTTTGGACAAGTGGATTGACGGCCATCCCGAGACCACGTTTTACCTCTACTTTCCGCCCTATTCAACCCTCTACATGGACAGCATCGTCCGCGAGGGCAAGGTCGAGCCGATGATCTACCTGCTTTACGACACGGCGAACCGGTACAAGGACAAGCCCAACGTCCGGTTTTACAGCTTCATGGAGCACAACAACATCACGACCGATTACGACAACTACACCGACATGGTGCATTACAAAAGTTCGGTCAATCAATACATCATCGACTACATGGCGACCCATCCGCCGCTCGACGAAAAGGGCGTGACCCACATGGTCTCCGCGCTGCGCTCCCTCGTCACCCGCTACGACTTCGACAGCCTGTACCCGGCCACCGCGCAGGAACCGAAATGAAAAAACCGACCCATTTGGGTCGGTTTTTTTGCTGTATAAAAACGATAGTTACCGCTTTTCGTAGTCGGGATGGCCGGGCATGAACCAGCCGCTGTGCTCGGTGTGCAGCAGGGTCTCCGCCGGTTCGGACAGGGGCGCGCCCAGATACTCCCGGTAAAGCGCCTGCACGGACGGGTTTTCGTGCGAATACCGCAGGTCAGCGATTTCATCCAGACCGTAGAGCACCGCGCCGCGGGTGTAGGCCAGCTCCTCGCCGTCGCGGATGGGCTGTCCGCCGCCGCCCGAACAGCCGCCCGGGCAGGCCATGATCTCGACGAAGTCATAGCGCACCTCGCCCGCGCGCACCGCCTCGACCAGCCGTCTGGCGTTGCCCAGACCGCTTGCGACCGCGACATGCAGCAGTTGTCCCGCGATTTCGAAGTCAGCCTCGCGCCAGCCGCGCTCGCCGCGCACATCGCGGAAGGCGTCCGCCGGCGGGTTCTCGCCGGTCACGAGGAAATACGCCGTGCGCAGCGCGGCCTCCATGACGCCGCCGGTCGCGCCGAAGATGACGCCCGCGCCCGTGCCCACGCCCATCGGGTCGTCACACGGCTCCTCGGGCAGCGCGCACACGTCGATGTTGTCCGACCGCAGCAGGCGGTCGACCTCGCGCGTGGTCAGCACCAGATCAACGTCCTTGCCGTAGGCCTCGTTTCGCATGGTCGGCAGGTCGCACTCGGCCTTCTTGGCCAGACAGGGCATGATCGAGATGCAGTAAATCTTCTTGGGATCGACGCCCAGACGGGACGCGAACCAGCTCTTGGCCGCCGCGCCGAACATCTGCTGGGGCGACTTGGCCGTTGAGAGCAGGGGCGTCATTTCGGGGTACTGAGACTTGAGGAAGCGCACCCAGCCCGGGCAGCATGAGGTGAACATCGGGTTCTGTGCCAGCGCGCCCGCCTTGAGCCGCTCAAGGAACTCGGCGGCCTCCTCCATGATGGTCAGGTCGGCCGAGAAGGCGGTATCAAAAATGTAGTCGAAGCCCATCTGCCGCAGACCAGCGGTCAGGCGGGCGACGGTCGCCTGCTCCCGCGGCAGGCCGAAGGCCTCGCCCCACGCCGTGCGCACGGCGGGCGCGATCTGGACGACCGTGATCTTCTCGGGATCGGCCAGCGCTTCGAGCGCCCGGTCGACGTCGTCCCGTTCCCGCAGCGCGCCCACCGGACAGTGGGTCACGCACTGGCCGCACAGAGCACAGTCCGCGTCCCTGATGCGGCGGTTGTAGGATACGTCGATCGTCGAGCGGCCGCCCGAGCCGGTCAGCTCCCAGATGCCGAGCGACTGCATCTTCTCGCAGACCTGCACGCAGCGCATACACTTGATGCACTTTTTCGCGTCGCGGAAGAGCGGGAAGGTGGTCGTCCACTTGGCGTGGATGCCGTGCGGCAGGTCTTCCTCGTAAGGATTGACCAGAATGCCCAGATCGTTCGACAGCTTTTGCAGGGCGCAGTTGCCCGAGCGCACGCAGGTGGCGCAGTGGCAGTCATGCTGGGACAGGATCAGCTCGACGTTGACCCGCCGGGTCTCGCGGGCGCGGGGCGAATTGGTGTGGATGACCATGCCCTCGCGCAGCGGGTTGTTGCAGGAGGGCAGCATACGGGTCTCGCCCTCGACCTCGACGCAGCATACGCGGCAGGCGCCGATCTCGTTGAGATCCTTGAAATAGCACAGGGTCGGGATGCGGATGCCCACGCTCTCGGCGGCTTCCTTGATCGTCGTGCCCTCGGGCACGCAGACGGCCCGGCCGTTGATCGTTGCGTTTACCATCTTTCCTGTCTCCCTCCCTTGAAATTACCGTAGCCGAAGTGGTCGCACCGCAGGCAGCGGGACGATTCCTGCATGGCCTCGCCCTCGGTCATGCCGCAGGTGGCCAGTTCGAAGTCGCACACGCGCTCGGCCGCCGGACGGGAGCCGGGCTGCACACGGCCACAAGCCGGTGCGGTGCTCAGGCGGGCGGGCGGTACCTCCACGTCCACACTGATCTCGTGATGATAGCCCAAAAAGGCGTCGATGTTGGCCGCCGCGACCTTACCGGCCGCAACGGCGCGGATGACAGTCGCCGGGCCGGTGACCGCGTCGCCGCCCGCGAAGACCTTGGGCTTGCCCTGTACGAGCGAATCGGGCAGGGCCGAGATCGCGCCGCGCACGGTCGGGATACCAGCCTCCTCGAAGGTCTTGGAGTCGATGCCCTGACCGATCGCGACGATGACAACGTCGCACGGGGTGTGCAGGTCGGGCGTGCCCGCGTTGATCGGGCGCGGACGGCCGTCCTTGCCGACCGGGCCGATCTGCTGGGGCCGGGTGACGATCGCGCAGACCTTACCGGTTTCGTCCGCCTCGATGGCGACGGGCGCCTGCAGCGGGACGATCTCGCAGCCCTCGGCCGCAGCGTCCTCGATTTCCTCAGCCAGCGCGGTCATGTCCTCGACGCGGCGGCGGTACATGCAGGTGACCGAAGCCGCGCCCAGACGGCGCGCCGTGCGCGTCGCGTCCATCGAGACGTTGCCGCCGCCGATGACGACAACCCGCTTGCCGGTGAAGTCGGGCGGGTTGCCGCTGCCGACCGCGCGCAGCAGCTCGACCGCCGAGAGAACGCCCGTGCTGTCCTCGCCCGGAATGCCGATCTTCTTGTCGTTCTGCGCGCCGATGGACAGATAGATCGCGTCAAATTCGTCCTCCAGCCGCTCAAACGGGATATCCTGACCGATCGCAACGCCGGTGTGCACCTCGACGCCGGTGGACAGGATGCAATCGATATCGGCATCCAGAATGTGCTGGGGCAGGCGGTAATCCGGGATGCCGTAGCGCAGCATACCGCCCAGCTTCTCGAGCTTGTCGTAAACGACAACCTTGTGTCCCATCAGGGAGAGGAAATAAGCCGCCGACAGACCGCCCGGGCCGCCGCCGATGACCGCGACGCGCCGGCCGGTTTCGGGGGCGCAGGGCGGGGCGGGCACCACGCCCGCCTGATCAATGGCGTACCGCTTCAGGCCGCAGATGTTGACCGCCGCGTCCACCATGCTGCGGCGGCAGCGCGCCTCGCACGGGTGCTCGCAGACGTAGGCACAGGTGCCCGGGAAGGGATTGTCCTTGCGGATCAGGCGCACCGCGTCGGCATATCGCTTCTCGTGGATGAGGGCGATGTAGCCCGGGATATCGACGCTGGCCGGACAGAGCGAGACGCAGGGCACCGGCTGGGTCAGTCCGGTGATGCAGCGGTTGTTGACGATGTGCTCGACATAGTCCTCGCGGAAGCCGCGCACGCCGCGCAGCACCATCTCGGCGGCTTCAAAGCCGATCGCGCAGTCGGCCGAGTCCGCGATGACGCGGGCGGTCTTTTCGATCAGGTCGATGGTGTCCAGCGTGGCTTCGCCCTCGAGCACCGACTCGACCAGACGGGTGAGCTGACCCAGGCCGATGCGGCAGGGCGAGCACTTGCCGCAGGTCTGCGCATGGCACAGGCGCAGGAAGGACAGCGCCATATCGACCGGGCACAGACCCGGAGGGCTGGCCGCGATGCGGCGCTCCACGTCCCGATACAGGCCCTCAACAACGGTCTGGGCGTGGCTTTTGGTTTCGATGTACATTCTGCTCATGACTCATTCCATCCCCTTTTTGAGCGTATTGGGTTTATATATTATGGTAAACTGGGCGAAACAAAATGTCAAACCATCTTTTCGCTACGATTTGTGCGCAGATCGAAAGGTTTTTGCAAAAAACGCCGCCCGGCGGGCGGCGTTCTATTGATTGAATAGTCAAATTTAGAAAAACTTCATATTTTTCAATTATTTTTGCAAAATCGTCCGTTATTTTCTTAACAAAGTTGGAAAATGAACGATTTCCTGCAAACAGATTTTCCGATGCCGGGAGAGCCGACAAAGCCGGCGGGTGGAAACGTTTCCAGTCCGGCGCATCAGCCGTCCGCCCGTTCCAGCTCCTCCAGCAGGGCGCGTGCCTGTGCGTCGACCGGCGCGTCCGGATGGGCCTCGACCGCCCGTCGGCACCACAACCGCGCCTGCCGCAGGCTGCGCGCGGTCAGCCGTCCGGCGGCATAGCAGCAGGCAAGCTGGTACATGCCCTCGCCCGCGCCCCGCGCCGCGCTCTCGCGGTAGAGGGACAGGGCGCGTCTGCCGTTGCGCGGCAGGTAGACCCCGGCCTCGTAATACCGGCCGACCGCCCAAGCTGCCGCCGCGCTGCCCAGCCGCGCGGCGCGCTCATACCAGACAAGCGCCTCCTTTTCATCGGCGGGCACGCCCCAGCCGTGCTCGTACAGCATGCCGATGTTGTAGACCGCGCAGCAGTCGTCCTGCTCAGCGGCCTGCCGGTAGTAGGTCATCGCCCGGCCATAGTCCTGCGGCACGCCGTCGCCCGTGCGGTACAGCTCGCCCAGACAGTTCTGCGCGTTCGCGCTGCCTGCCTCCGCCGCCCGCTCGAAGCAGGCGACCGCCCGTTCATGGTCACAGCCGCAGCCCAGCCCGTGCTGGTACATCCAGCCCAGACTGCACAGGGCGGGCGGATAGGCCTGCCGCGCCGCGCGCGCGTACCAATCAAACCCGGCCTTGGGGTCGGCGTCTACGCCCACGCCGTGGGTCAGGTTGTAGCCCATGCAGTATTGAGCGCGGGCGTCACCCATCTCGGCCGCGCGCTGGTACCATTCGTTGGCCTCATCCTGCGCCGGGTCATTCCGGTGCTCCAGCCGCCAGCCCAAGCGATACATGCCCTCGGTGTCCCCGGCCTGCGCCGCGATGCGATACCATTCGATCGCCTGCTCATAGTCCTGCGGGACGCCCTTGCCGTTCTCATAGCACCAGCCCAGCGTGGACGCGGCCACCGTCTCGCCCTTTTCGTAGGCCTGCCGCAGCAGCGCAGCCGCCTGCTCGCAGTCGCAGTCCGTGCCGATGCCGTGCAGGCAGCACAGCGCCAGACTGTGCAGCGCCCGCGTGTTGCCCGCGCGCACCGACTGGCGGAACAATTCGACCGCCTTTTCCTCATTTTTGGGCACGCCCCGCCCCTTGCGGTAGCACAGACCCAGATTGTTCATGGCCTCCGCGCTGCCCTGCTTGGCGGCGCGGCGGTACCAGTGCACCGCCGTTTCCGGGTCGGTCTCCACACCCACGCCGGTGTCATAGCAGACCGCCAGATTGAACTGCGCGTCCCGGTGACCGGCTGCCGCCGCACGGCGGTACCACGAGACCGCCGCGTCCAGATCGCGGCTGACGCCGTCGCCCGTGTGCAGGGCGTAGGCTAGCCGGAACATCGCGCCCGGGTTGCCCGCCTCGGCAGCCTTCCGGAACCACGGCACGGCCTCGGCCGTGCCGCCCGGCAGCTCGCCCCGCCAGTACATCATGCCGAGCTGGTACATTGCGGGCACGTCTCCCTGCTCCGCTGCCCGGGTGAACCATGCCTTCGCCTCCCCGGCGTCCTTTTTCGCGCCGCACTCACCGAAGCGGCAGTTGATGCCCGCGCACCGCTGGGCGAACGGACTGCCCGCCGCCGCGGCCTTTTCGTACCAGACGAGCGCCTGCGCCGGGTCAGCCGCCGCGCCCACGCCGTTTTCCAGACACCACGCCAGCCGCAGCATTCCATCCAGATTGCCGTTTCGGGCCGAATGGCCGTACCAGAACACCGCCTGCCGCGGGTCGCGCGGCATGCCCTTGCCCTCCTGACAGCAGATGCCGAGCAGACACTGGGCGCGCGCGTCGCCGTGCTCCGCGCCTTCGCGATAGCAGGCTGCGGCCTCCTCCTCGTCGACCGCCGTACCGATGCCGTTTTCATAGCAGTAGCCCAGACTGGCGAAGGCGGGATGATAGCCCAGCTCGGCCGCCTGCCGGTACAGCCAGATCGCCTGACGCGGATCGGCCGCCGTGCCCGTGCCGGTCTCCAGACACCAGCCCAGATTGCTCACGCCCCACGCGCTGCCGCCCATCGCGGCGCGCTGCAAGCATTCGTAAGCGCGGCGCGCCCCGTCCCCGGTTTTCTCCCGCAGGTGCCGGATGCCCAGCCGGGTCCAGTCGTCGCCCGAGAGCGCGTCCTCCGCGCAGGCCGCGAGCACGCCGCCGCACGACGGACAGCGCACCGCCGCTTCTTCGCTGATATATCCACAATCGCCGTTTCCGCAGCGATAGATCATATCCATTTCTCCTCTCTCAGCCGTCCGGCTGAATGTCTCATTCCATTATACATGGGTCGTTCGACAAAATCCACGATTTGTTGCACAGAAGACGGACTGCAATTCACGGGAGATCAATGCGTGCCCGGACAACGCACGCAAAAAGCCCGCCTCATGGGAGACGGGCCTGCGGTCTTATTTGTATTTGTTCTCGAGATCGGTCAGCTCGGGGTCCTCTCCGGCCAGATCGTTCAGATCGGTGCGCAGGATGCGCTCGGTCTGCTCGGCCTCCAGATTCTTCTGCTTTTTGACCTTCTGCCACCAGACGAACGCAAGGATGGCCAGCAGCACGACCGCGACGATCATCACGATGCGCACCCACGGATTGGGCGTGACCTCCATCATGCGCGCGCCCGCCTTTTCAAAGGCAAGCGAGAAAAATTCGGATTCGGAATAGTCGGAATAATAGTAATGGTCGATGTAATCGAGCAGAATATCCATTGCTTCCTGATCGCAGACGGTCTTGGCCTGCTTGCCCGCGACCCAGTAGGCGTAATACTGCCCGTTCGAGTTATACTCCTGAAAGACCAGCAGCAGGTGAGCCTCGTCGGTGAACAGCTCGTCATAGAGCTGCATGGCGAATTCCTGCATCTCGCCCTCCGAGGGGGACGGATTGCCGTTGACCGTGTCGGTCAGGTACAGATAGGGCTGCACGCCGGTTTCCTGATAGAAGGACTTCATGCCCGATTCCAGATCGGTGACCGAGTCGATCCAGCCCAGATTGTCGGTGTAGTATCCGGTCGTCGTGACCGCGTCTGCGGGCAGCGGTTCCCGCGCGACGGTCGAGCGGGTGATGTCGCCCGTCCCGCCATTCGATACGGGCAGCGAGCTGAACACGCAGACAACGACGATGATCGCAAGGAGGATCAGCGCCGTGCCCATCGTCATGCCGCCGAAGCAGCCCGGGCCGCGCCGGTACATCCGTGGACCGCCGTAGTGGTGCGGTGGGGGTGGGCCGCCCCAGCCGCCGCCAAAGGAAGGGCCGGGCCCGCCGAACGAGCCGCCGCCTGAGCCGCCGAAGCCGCCCCGATGCGAACCGCCGCCGCCCCGGCGTCCGCCCGAGGAGCGGGAGCCGCCAAAGCTGCCGCCGCCCGAGCTGCGGCCGCCTCCGCCGCCTCTGCCGCCGCGTCCCATCTTACTGCCCCAGCTCGGCCTTCAGCCGAGCCAGCTCGTCATCGACCGCGCGGTCGCCGCCGCCGCTGTACTTGGCCTCGAGTGCCGCCGCCGCGTCCTCCGGCTCCGCCGAGAGTGCCGCCGCCGCATTGGCCTGATCGAGCATCCGCTGCGCCTTTTCCTCCATG
Organism: Butyricicoccus pullicaecorum; assembly: GCA_021531865.1. Classification (GTDB taxonomy): domain Bacteria; phylum Bacillota; class Clostridia; order Oscillospirales; family Butyricicoccaceae; genus Butyricicoccus. The sequence goes on from JAFBIW010000001.1 coordinate 237,904, forward strand.
CGCTCAAACGCCGCGACCGAGCCGCGCGCGCCGTCCATCGCGTCGTTGACCTTATTGACGCGCTCCTGCGTCTTGGCGACCGAGATGGTAGCCTTGATGTTTGCGCGGCGGGCCTTCAGCTTCTCAATGTCGGAGACCAGCTTGTCATGCATCTCGCGCATCTTCTGCGCGTTGGCGTGCGCCGCGTCGTAGGTGGCCCGGCGGCTGGTCAGCAGGGATTCGATCTCCTGCTTCTTGGCGATGAAGACCTTTGCGTCGCCGTCGTTTCCGGCCGCGATCGCCTTCTTGGCCAGCTCGGTGTATTTTTCGATATCGGCCTCAGCCTCGACGACCAGACGCTTGCAGCGGCTCTCCTCCGCCATGACGGCGGCGGTCTCCTTCTTGACCTCGGCAAGGTTCTCCATCGCATTGCGCAGATACTGGTCGATCATCTTCTCCGGATTCTCGGCGCGGTCAAGCAGCTCGTTGATGTTCGCGGAAATGATGTCGGTAAAACGGCTCAGAATGCCCATAACGTTCGGCTCCTTCCATATTCTCGTGTCAGTTTGATCTGTTGCTCTCATTATAAAGTCTTTTCGCCCGGCGCACAAGCGTTATTTTCGAGGAGCTGTCCTATTGTTTTCACACATCAAAAACGCGAAGCGTTATTTCCATATAAAAAAGTCAGAGCGTCTCCGGCGGTTACCGATACGCTGCGCGATTTTATGGCAGGTTCGAATCCTGTGGTTTCCCTGTACAGGCATGAAAAAACGGCACCCATTTTCATGAGTACCGTTGCTTATGGTCGAGGTGACAGGATTCGAAGTTCGCGCCTGCGGCGCGGACTTCGTCACGCTGCGCGATTTTATGGCAGGTTCGAATCCTGTGGTTTCCCTGTGCAGACATGAAAAAACGGCACCCATTTTCATGAGTACCGTTGCTTATGGTCGAGGTGACAGGATTCGAAGTTCGCGCCAGCGGCGCGGACTTCGTCACGCTGCGCGATTTTATGGCAGGTTCGAATCCTGTGGTTTCCCTGTGCAGACATGAAAAAACGGCACCCATTTTCATGAGTACCGTTGCTTATGGTCGAGGTGACAGGATTCGAACCTGCGGCCTCTTCGTCCCGAACGAAGCGCTCTACCAAGCTGAGCCACACCTCGATTTTTTATTTTTCCTTGCCGCATCCGCTTGACTCTCGGTGACAGCTTCTTTATTATATCTATTGAACCGCCGTTTGTCAACACCATTTTTCAAATTTTTTGGAGGAAATTTCTATGCAGGTTTCAGACTTCACGCCCGCGCAGGCCGACGCGCTGCTGCCCGCCCGCGCGCCCGAGACGAGCAAGAACGATTACGGCCGGGTCTGGGCGTTCTGCGGCTCGCGCGGCTACACCGGTGCGGCCTACTTCGCGGCGCAGGCCGCCGTGCGCATGGGCAGCGGCATCGTGACCCTCGCCGTCCCCGACTGCATCTATCCGATCCTCGCCGTCAAGCTCAACGAGCCGGTCATCCGCCCCTACACCCGCGCGGACTGGCGCGAAGCCCTGGCCGGGGCGTCCCGCGCCGCCGCCTGTCTGATCGGCCCGGGTCTGGGACACTTCGAGGACTTTGTCGACCTGACCCTGACCGCCGTGCGGGAGCTGCCCTGCCCGCTCGTTCTGGACGCGGACGGCATAAACGCCCTCGCGGGACATATAGATGTACTGTGCAGCGCGGCTCACCCGGTCGTTCTGACCCCGCACGCGGGCGAATTTGCCCGGCTGACCGGCATCGCCCATCCGACCGCGCAGGACGCGGCCGATTTTGCCGCGCGCTACCGCTGCGTGCTCCTGCTCAAGAGTCACCGGACGCTCATTGCCGCGCCCGACGGCACGGTGACGCGCAACGTGACCGGCAACCCGGGCATGGCCAAGGGCGGCTCGGGCGACGTGCTGGCCGGGATGCTGCTCTCTCTGCTCGGGCAGGGTCTGCCGCCCGCCGGCGCGGCGCGTGCGGCGGCCAGCCTGCACGGGCAGGCGGGCGACCGGTGCGCGAACGCCCTGAGCGAATACGGCATGACGCCGACTGACCTGCTGGACGAGCTGCCCCGCCTGCTGCACAAGTTCAATTCGAGGGAGTGGTGACCGCTGAAACAATTCCTCCTCTGCTGCGCCGCCCTGCTTGTCCTGCTGACAGGCTGCGCGTCCGACGCACCGCCGGCCGGGGAGACCGTGCGCGAACACTTTTCCGCCCTGCCCCGGGCGCAGATGTCGGTCAAAATTTTATCCAATCTGGGAGAATCGGCTCTGGAATACCAGGTCGAATACGAGTATAATAAAGGAGATAATGATATCCTGACCGTGACCGCGCCCGAAAGCCTGTCGGGCGTGCGGCTAACCATTTCGGGTGATACGCCCGGCGGATTCACCCTGCAATACGCCGACGCTGTGCTCGATTTCCAGATGGACGGCCCGGCGGGCATGACCCCGGCCGACGCCATCGCCGCCCTGTTCTCTGATCTGGCGGAGGGCGAGCCGACCGAGACCGCCGCCGAAACACTGGACGGTGTGCGGGCGGTCAGCCTGAAGTATGAAACGATGGATAAAAGCCCGGCGCTGGCCAAAACGGTCTGGCTGCGCGCGTCCGACTGTGCGCCCGTGTGCGCCGAGCTCTATCAGGACGGCGAAAAAAAGCTGTCCCTCTTCTTTCAGGAATATACCGAGCAAAAGGAAGTCTGAAGCATCCATGGATATGAAACAAAATCGCGCGTGGGCCGAAATCGACCTTGCCGCGCTGGAACACAATTTTGACGTCATTCGCACCCATGCGCAGCACCCCATTCTGTGCGTGGTCAAGGCCAACGCCTACGGCCACGGCGCCGTTCCGGTCGCCCACCGGCTGGAAGCGCGGGGCGCGGCCGCCTTCGGTGTCGCTACGGCAGACGAAGCGCTCGAGCTGCGGGCGGCGGGCATCCGCGCGCCCATCGTCATTCTGGGCTATGTCGATCTGGCCGACCTGCCCGCACTGATCCGCCACGACGTGACCGTCCCGGTTTACGATCACGAGACCGCCGTTCTGTTTTCCGAAACGGCCGCCGCCGAAGGGCGCGCACTCAAGGTGCATTTCGCGCTCGACACCGGTATGTCGCGCATCGGATTTCAGGCGGCTGAGACCGAAGCGACCATCGCCGAGCTGCTCGAAATCTCCCGCCTGCCCGGTCTGGAAGCCGACGGCGCTTTCACCCATTTCGCCGCCGCCGACACCGGCAAGGCGGACGATCGTGCCTTCACCCTGCACCAGTTCGAGCTGTTCCGCGCCGTCTGCGACGGGCTGGAAGCCGCCGGCCTGCATCTGCCCCACAAGCATTGCGCCAACAGCGCGGGTGTGGTAGAATATACTGAAAGCTACATGGATCTGGTGCGCGCGGGCATCATTCTCTACGGTTATCCGCCCGATCCGTCCCATCCGACGCCGCTCGACCTGCGGCCGGTCATGACGGTCAAGACCCACATCGTGCAGGTGCGCGACCTGCCCGCCGGGCGCACGGTCGGCTACGGCCGCACCTACCGCGCCGACGAGACCATCCGCGAGGCCGTCGCCGCCATCGGCTACGCCGACGGCTTCCTGCGCACCGCCTCCGGGCGCGCACAGGTCGTCGTAGACGGGCAGACCGTCCCGGTCATCGGCCGGGTGTGCATGGATATGCTGATGCTCCGCCTGCCTGCCGGGTCGCGCGCCGCGCGCGGCGATATCGTGACCGTCTTCGGCAGCGGGCCGGTCACCGCCGACGATCTGGCCGCCGCCGCCGGCACCATCTCCTACGAGGTGCTGTGCGCCGTCGCCCACCGCGTCCCGCGCATCTATCTGGGCTGACAAAAACCGATCCCGTCCCCTCCGCATAGAATGAAGCGGGCGGCAAAGAAATTTTTTCCGCCGTTATAATCGCCTGCTTTGTGGGAAAAATAGGATTGCAGTCAACCGCTGCGAAAATATTTTTCATCGGAGTGTGACAAATCGTGGACCACAACATCAAACGCGGCGACATCTACTACGCCGACCTCAGCCCGGTGGTCGGCAGCGAGCAGGGCGGCATCCGGCCGGTACTTATTGTCCAGAACAATGTAGGCAACCGGTACAGCCCGACCGTCATCGCCGCGGCGATCACCTCACAGGTGAACAAGGCGAAAATGCCGACGCATATCTCGCTGGGCGCGCGGAGCTTCGGCCTGACCAAGGACTCGGTCGTTTTGACCGAGCAGATCCGCACGCTGGACAAAAAGCGCCTGCGTGAAAAAATGGGCACGCTGGACGAGGCCAATATGCGCCGCATCGACGAGGCGCTGGCCGTCAGCTTCGGGCTGGGCACCGAGGGCGGCGCGCCCCGGGGCTGAGACAAAAGAGAAACAAGAAGATACGAACACGGAGTATTTCACGATGAAACAACAGAAATTCATCACCACCACAGCCGCCATTCTGATGGTCTGCCTGCTGATTTCGGGCTATTACGCCGTCGCGGCGGAGTACGGCTCGGCGGACGACCCGCTCATCACCCAGAGCTATCTGGACGCGGTCGTCACACCCAAGGCTGTCGCAGCCGCCGAAGACGCCGCCGGTGCGCAGGCCGACACCCTTTCGGCCCGCATCTCCGCGCTGTCCGATCAATTGGACGCGCGCATCACGCAGGCGGCCGCCGCGCTGGCCTCGGACGAGGTCTTCCTCTCCCGGGTCGCCGCCGCGGGCGGCACGACCGCTTCGAGCGGAAGCTGGAAAACCATCACCCTGTCCGCCGGGCAGAAGGTCTATCTGGCCGCGGGCGCCGAGCTGGTGCTGCGCAGCGGCAGCGCCACCTGCATCGAGAGCGGCGGCTCGGGACTCGTCAACCTGTCCGAGGTCGGCGAGGTGTCACAGGGCGAATCGCTCAGTCTCTACCATCTCTACACCGCGACCACTCAGTCGAGCGGCCTGTGCGCCGCCGAGCGCACCAAGGTGCTGATCTCGGGCGATTATTCGATCGCATAATGCAAGCCTTCCACGCGTATCTATGTATCATGGATGCGCGTGTTTTTTTGTCCGCGCGGGGAGGGAATGGAATGGAGTATCCGGTCATCTATGCGGGCGCTGCCGCCGGGACGGTTCAGGTCGTGCCCGAGCGGGACGGTCTGCGCTTTACTGCCGACCTGTCTGTGCACCCGAACAGCGTGCTGCGGCTGTACGGCTGCGCCCCGGACGGCCGCGCGCTGCGCGTCGGCGTGCCCCAGCCCACGGGCGCGGGACTGGCGCTGACGCGTTTCCTGTCCGGACAGACCCTGCGGGCGGAGGGCTTCGCGCCGGACAATCCGCCTGAACAATACATACTGGCCGACGCCGCGCCCCATCCGTCCGAACCGGAAAAGCCGCCCATGCGTACGGGCGACCCGCTGGTGGACGCGGGACTGGCCGCAGGCACGCTGACCGTCTCCCGGGCGGACGGCGGCGTGACCGTCTCCTGCCCCTTCATACCGGGCGCGGCCTGCCCGCTGGCCTTCGCCCTGACCGCCTGCACCATCTCGGACGGTCAGGCCATCCTACGCCTATTATCATCCTGATATCATAAAAAAACGGCGGTTATTCCGCCGTTCTCAGCTTGTCGAAAACGAATTTTCGCCAAGCTGAATGCGGATTTCAGTACTTCCAAAAGTTCAGAAATCCTTAGTGATTAAATATGAAAGACAACCCTGACGGTTTTCTTTCACACTATCTTTCCCTTCGCTGATCGTTTCTGCGAAGGTTTATCAATAAACTCTTTCTACTTTTCGATTGTTATAGAGGAACATTGCGACCGATACGCCGCAGATGATGCAGTAGCCCAGCAGGCTGAGCAGATCAGGCCGCTGATCGAACAGGAAGAAGCCCAGAACGGCGGCGAACACGACCTGCGAGTAATCGAAAACCGAGATTTCGCGCGCGGGCGCGTTGGCATAGGCCGCCGTGATCGAAAACTGTCCGCCCGCCGCCGCCAGACCCGCGCCCAGCAGCATGAGGAGCTGGAAGCCCGACATGGGCACATAGTGCGTCACCATCCACGGCACGACCGACAGGCAGGAGAAGCCGGAGAAGAAGAACACGATGAAGGGGCCGTGCTCCTGCCGCTGGCTGAGTGCGCGCACCGCCGTGTACGCCGCACCCGCGCACACGCCGCCCAGAAAACCGATCACGGCGGGCAGGAACTCGATCAGGTCGAAGCTGGGCTTGATGATGCACAGCGCGCCGACAAAAGCGGCGCAGATGGCCGAAATCTGTACCGCGTTGACCTTTTCGTGCAGGAAAAAGAAGGAAAAGACAATCGCGGCGAAGGGCGAGAGCTTGTTGAGCATGGACGCATCGGACAGCAGCAGATGATCGACCGCATAGAAATTGCACAGAATGCCGATCGTGCCGAAGCCCGCGCGCACAAGCAGCAGGGGCAGGTTGCCCTTTTTCCAGCGGAAGCTGCCGCCGTTTTTCATGAGCACAGCAGCCGCGAACAGAAGCGCGATCGCATTGCGGAAGAAGCTCTTCTGGATCGAGGGCAGATCGCCCGACAGGCGGACAAAGGCGTTCATCAGCGCGAAGCAGAAGGCCGAGCTGAGGACGAACAGAATCGCCTTGGTTTTTTGATTGGACATGGAAGATACCACCAGCTTTTTTGATCTATAGGCATCACCGCATCATTCGGCAAGAGCGATTTTCGAGCAGATTTTGCGTCCTGACACGACGCGTTTTCGCAGGAATACTGGATGTCTTACAAGAAAACGCAACAAAGTCAGGGCACAAAAGATCCGAATAGCGCCGCAGACGCAAGGGTGCGGTGTTGCCTATACGTATCTATCATATCATGCCGCCGGGAAAAAGAACAGCGTCCAAAGATTTTTCGTCAAATTGCTTGAAATGCGGTGAGAAATCCGTTATACTATTGGAGAACGCCGGTATGATGGAATTGGTAGACGTAGCGGACTCAAAATCCGCCGGTGGCGACACCGTGCCGGTTCGACTCCGGCTACCGGCACCAAAAATCGACAAGCTCTGCAAAGGGTTTGTCGATTTTTCTTTTTTCCGTATTTCTCCGCTTCACCGGGTATCAGGCCGGGCGTGTCCGGCAAAAATATCCATGAGGTGAAACAACATGAGTCAGCATAAACCGACACACATCGGCGTGATTCCGGACGGCAACCGCCGCTGGGCCGCGCTGCACGGCATGGAAAAGCAGGACGGCTACGCCTACGGGCTTGCGCCCGGCCTGCGTCTGCTGCAAGCCGCCAAGCGGGCCGGGGTGCAGGAGCTCACGTACTACGGCTTTACCAAGGACAACTGCAAGCGGCCGCCCGCCCAGCAGGCGGCGTTCCGGCGGGCCTGCGTGGACGCGGTCGAACTGCTCGCCGGAGAGGGCGCCGACCTGCTCGTGCTGGGCGACACGTCCTCCCCCTGCTTTCCGCCCGCCCTGCTGCCCTATACGCGGCGCACGCCGGTGCACGGCGGCGGCATCCGCGTCAACTTTCTGGTCAACTACGGCTGGCAGTGGGATCTGGCCCATCTGCGCGAGGACGGCTTCCCCCGTTCGCGCGACATTTCGCGCATCGACCTCATCATCCGCTGGGGCGGGATGCGGCGGCTTTCAGGCTTTCTGCCCATGCAGTCGGTTTATTCCGATTTTTATGTAGCCGACCCGCTCTGGCCCGATTATACCGACTCTGATTTCGAAAACGCCCTGCTTTGGTACCAAAAACAGGATGTTACGCTGGGCGGATGAAATCGCTTTCTCCCGTAAATAGTAGATTCTGCGGCGTTGACCGGGCGCGCGGCGCATGCTATACTGATGCTGTACGTCAGAGAGAAACAAGAGAGAAACGAGAAAGGCAGGCGCAAAATGGCAAGGATGCTGGAGGTCTGCGTCGACTCGGTCGAGTCGGCGGTCTGCGCGGCGCGCGGCGGCGCGATGCGGCTTGAGCTGTGTGATAGTCTGGTCATCGGAGGTGTTTCCCCGAGTGAGGATCTGTTCCGCATGGTGCGCGAGGCGGTCGATCTGCCGATCCGCGTGCTGCTGCGCCCGCGCTTCGGTGATTTTTTGTATTCGGATTCCGAGTTTGAGCTGCTCCGGCGGCAGGTGCGGCGCTTCGCCGCGCTGGGTGCGGACGGTGTCGTCATCGGCGTGCTGACGCCCGACGGCGCGCTGGACGAGCCGCGCATGGCCGAGCTGATCGCCCTCGCGGGCGGCTGCGGTGTGACCCTGCACCGCGCGTTCGACCTGTGCCGCGACCCGTTCGAGGCGCTGGAAGCCGCCCGGCGGCTGGGGGTGGATACCATCCTGACCTCGGGTCAGCAGGCAAGCTGTACCCAAGGCGCGGCTCTGCTGCGCGAGCTGGTCGCACGGAGCGGCGGCGCGCCGCAGATCCTGATCGGCGCGGGCGTGAACGCCCGGGTCATCGCCGCTTTGCAGCCTGAAACGGGTGCGGAGGCCTTCCATCTGTCGGCCAAACGGATCGAGGACAGCCGCATGACCTACCGGCGGGAGGGCGTGCCGATGGGCCTGCCCGGCATCAGCGAATACGAGCTTTGGCGCTGCGACGAGGACGGGGTGCGCGCGGCGCGGCAGACGCTGGACGCCTGTCTGGGCGTCCGTTCAGAGGGGGAACCGCTATGAAGATCGAAAAGATCCTGAACAACAATGTTGTCGTGGCGACCGACGAGAACGGCATGGAAACCGTGCTGATGGGGCGCGGGCTGGCTTTCGGCCGCAAGCCGGGCGACGAGGCGTGCGCCGCGCGGATCGAAAAGCGGTTCACCCTGCACTCCGATCAATTGCAGGACAAGTTCCAGCAGCTCATTGCCAGCATCCCGCTGCCCCACTTCCTCATGAGCGAGCGCATCATCAACCACGCCAAGATCATGCTGGGCAAGGAGCTGTCGGACAGCATTTACGTCACCCTGCCCGACCATATTTCGGCCGCGATCAGCCGCTACAAGGAGGGCATCCGCCTGCCCAACCCGCTTTTGTGGGACATCCGGCAGTTTTACAAGGATGAATACGAGGTCGGCCTGAAGGCGAACGAGATCGTTCTCGAGGAGACCGGCGTGCAGTTCACCGAGGACGAGGCCGGCTTCATCGCCATGCACTTCGTCAACGCGCAGTTGGGCGGCGACATCCGCGAGGTCTACGACATGACCTACCTCATGCAGGAGGTCTTCCGCATCGTGCGCGAGGTCTTCGGCGCCGAGCCCGACCGCGATTCGATCGACTACTACCGCTTTGTGACCCACCTGAAATTCTTCGCGCGCCGCATCATGAACGGCGAGCACTACGGCGACGAGGAAGCCGATCTGCTCGAGGTTGTCCGCTACAAATACCCCAAGGCGTATGCCTGCGCCGAGCGGGTCTGCGCCTACGTGCGTCAGGAAAAGGGCTTCCGCGCCGGCAAGAACGAGCTGCTCTATCTGACCATACATATCGCCCGGGTGACCGGATGACGGGGCTGTGAGACACGTCCCACCCGTCCAAAACCCGGAGCTTTTGTGCAAGCCTACGAAATTCTCCCGGCTTTTCCGTCGCTTTTGCCGGGAGAAAAGGGCTTGCTTATTTGTGAACAAACTGTTACAATACAGGTAACAAGTGAACAGCATCCCGATCCCCATTGGATTGTTACCGCTTCGGCGGGCAAAACCAGATTTCATGCATCGGCCTGTGGCAGGCCAGTTTTTCTATGCTGAAATTTGGTTTTTTTATTTTCCAAAGGGGCGGCGCGTTCTCCACCGGTCGAAAGAAGAGGTGTTTCTAAATGTTCGGTAAACTGAAAAATCTGTTCGGCGGTTCTTCCGCGATTGAAATTGCCAGCCCGGTCGCAGGCAAGGCTGTCCCGCTGAGCGAGGTACCCGATCCCACCTTTGCGCAGGGGATTTTGGGTCAGGGCGCGGCGGTCATCCCGTCTGAGGGCCGCATCACCGCCCCGGCGGACGGCACGATCGACGTCATGTTCGACACTGGCCACGCGGTCAGCCTGAACACGGCCGACGGCGTCGAACTGCTCATCCATGTCGGCATCGACACCGTGCAGCTGGGCGGCTCGCACTACAAAGCCCGGTGTAAGGCGGGCGACAAGGTCAAAAAGGGCGACCTTCTGATCGAGTTCGACCCGGAAGCCATCCGTGCGGACGGCTTCGAGATTATCACCCCGGTCATCGTGTGCAACACCGACGCCTTCGCCTCGGTCTCCCCCGCCGCGGACGGCGCGGTCACCGCGGGCGACGTCCTGCTCCGTATCGAAAAGAAGTAATTTCAAATCAAGGTTTCGATCCGCCCGACGGGCGGTTGAAATCGTGTCCTTTCCCGCCGTTCGGCTCGGCGCATGGGGCACGCAATATACAACCCGGCCGTCTGTACGGCGGCCAAGACAAAAGAGGAGGGGAATCTCTTATGATGAAATTCTTGCAGAAGCTCGGCAAATCACTGATGCTTCCGGTCGCGGCTCTGCCGATCTGCGGCATCCTGATGGGCCTCGGCTACGCGCTGGCTCCCGGCGTTATGGGCGTACCCGGCGCTGCGACCAGCGGCGCGATGTACACCATCGGTTTCCTGCTGATCAAGGCCGGCGGCGCCCTGATCGACAACATGGCATGGCTGTTCGTCATCGGCGTGGCCGTCGGCCTGTCGGATGACAAGGACGGCACCTCGGCGCTGGCCGGTCTGGTATCCTGGCTGATGATCACCACCCTGCTTTCGACCGGCGTGGTCACCACCATCATGCCCTCGATCGCGGACGACGCCGTCAAGAGCCTGGCGTTCGGTAAGATCCAGAACGTCTTCATCGCGATCATCGCCGGCATCATCGGCGCAACCTGCTACAACAAGTTCAAGAACACCCAGATGCCCGACTGGCTGGCCTTCTTCAGCGGCAAGCGCTGCGTCGCCATCGTCACCGGTCTGGTATCCATCGTCGCTTCCGTTGTCCTGCTGTTCATCTGGCCGATCATCTTCGGTGCGCTCGTTGCCGTTGGTAACGCGATCGTCGGCATGGGCGGCATCGGCGCCGGTATCTATGCGTTCCTCAACCGTCTGCTGATCCCGACCGGTCTGCATCACGCGCTGAACAACGTATTCTGGTTCGACACCATCGGTCTGGGCGACCTGTCCCACTTCTGGGCGGGCGAGACCTCGGCTGACGTTTCCTGGAGCCTCGGCATGTACATGTCCGGCTTCTTCCCCTGCATGATGTTCGGTATCGCGGGCGCTGCCGTCGCGATGGTTCAGACCGCCAAGAACAAGAAGGCTGCCATCGGTCTCGTGCTCTCCGCCGCGATCTGTGCGTTCATCTGCGGCGTTACCGAGCCGTTTGAGTTCGGCTTCATGTTCGCCGCGTTCCCGCTGTACGTTGTTTATTCCGCTCTGTACGGCATCTTCACCGTCATCACCTACTACGTTGGCTTCCGCGGCGGCTTCTGCTTCTCCGCCGGCGCGACCGACCTCGTCTTCTCGTCCTTCATGCCTGCCGCTGCCAAGACCTGGACGATCATTCCGCTCGGCATCGCCGCGTTCGTCGTCTTCTATGTTGTCTTCCGCTTCGCGATCGTCAAGTGGAACCTCAAGACCCCGGGCCGTGAGGACGAAGAGGACACCGCAGCCGCCGACAAGGACGCCGTTCTCTCCAACAACGACTACACCGCCGTTGCAGCCACCATCCTCGAGGGTCTGGGCGGCAAGGAGAACGTCACCTCGCTCGACAACTGCATCACCCGTCTGCGCCTCGAGATCAAGGACTACACCGCTGTGGACGAGAAGAAGATCAAGTCCGCCGGTGTTGCAGGCGTCATGCGCCCGTCCAAGACCGCGGTTCAGGTCATTGTAGGCACCAAGGTCCAGTTCGTAGCCGACGAAATGGCCAAGATGCTCAAGTAATTTTACCCGAGCGATCCATATTCACTCCGCTGGGCGGCCGCAAGGCCGTCCGGCGGGTCTCCCCCAATCGCCGCCTTCCGGGCGGCTGTTCCGAACCGGAAGGGCGGGCTTACGCCCGCCCTTTATTCATCATTTTGAAGAGGTGTATTCCATGAAAATCATCCGTGCAAAGGACTACAATGACATGAGCCGCAAGGCGGCCAACATCATCTCGGCACAGGTCATCCTGAAGCCCGATTCGGTGCTCGGTCTGGCGACCGGCTCCTCTCCGATCGGCATTTATGAGCAGCTCATCAAGTGGTATCAGAAGGGCGACGTCGACTTCGGCGCCTGCACCACCTTCAATCTGGACGAGTACCGCGGCCTGACCGCTGACCACGACCAGAGCTACCACTACTTCATGCACAAGAACTTCTTCGACCATGTCAACATCCCCGCCGAGCGCATCAACCTGCCGGACGGCGCACAGATGGACATCGAGAAGGAGCGCGCCCGCTATGACGCGGCCATCCGTGCCGCCGGCGGCATCGACCTCCAGCTTCTAGGCATGGGCTTAAACGGCCACATCGGCTTCAACGAGCCGGATGACTACTTCTCCAAGGGCACCCACTGCGTCGATCTGACCGAATCGACCATCGAGGCCAACAAGCGCTTCTTCGCTTCGGCGGACGACGTACCGCGTCAGGCCTACACGATGGGCGTACAGACCATTATGCTCGCCCGCCGCATCGTCATTGTCATCTCGGGCGAGAGCAAGGCGGATATCGTCCGCGAAGCCTTCTTCGGCCCGGTCACTCCGCGCGTTCCGGCCTCCATCCTCCAGCTCCACACCGACGTATCGGTCGTCGCCGACGAGGCCGCGCTGTCTAAGTGCGCCGATCTGCTGTAAGATAAAGGAAGGCTCCTTATGGAATTTCAGAATCTTCGCATTTTCCAGCCGGATGGCAGCTTTGTCCCGGGCGGTCTGACCATCGAGGGAGACCGCATTTCGGCGGCCGCGCCCTCGGCTGACGCGCCCGACATGGGCGGGCTGTACGCTGTGCCCGGTCTGGTCGACCTGCATTTCCACGGCTGCGTGGGCTATGATTTCTGCGACGGCACGCAGGAGGCTATCTCGGCGCTGGCCGGGTATCAGGCCAAAAACGGCGTCGCCGCGATCTGCCCCGCGACCATGACCTACCCCGAGGACAAGCTCACCCAGATCGCACAGGCCGCCGCGGCCTTCGTGCCCGGCGCGGCCGACGCGGCGCTCGTGGGCATCAACATGGAAGGCCCCTTCATCTCGATGGCCAAAAAGGGCGCGCAGAACGGCGCTTATATCCACAAGCCGGACGCCGCGATGTTCCGCCGCCTGCAAGAAAAGGCGAACGGCCTGTTCAAGCTGTGCGACATCGCCCCCGAGGTTGAGGGCGCGATGGAGACCATCGAGGCGCTGGCCGACGAGGTGCGCATCTCGATCGCCCATACCGAAGCCGATTATGACACCGCCTGCGCGGCCTTTGCGCGCGGCGCGCGGCAGGTCACCCACCTGTACAACGCCATGCCGCCCCTGAGCCACCGCGCCCCGGGCGTCATCGGCGCGGCGGCTGACAACGAAGCCGTGACCGTCGAGCTGATCGCCGACGGCGTGCATGTGCATCCGTCGGTCGTCCGCGCGACCTTCCGCCTGTTTGACGGCCGGGTCATCCTGATCTCGGACAGCATGATGGCGACCGGTCTGGACGACGGCGAATATTCGCTCGGCGGACAGGCGGTCACCGTGCGCGGCAACCTTGCCACCCTGCACGACGGCACGATCGCCGGCTCGGCCACCAACCTGCTGGGCTGTGTCCGCAGCGCGGTCAAAATGGGGATTCCGCTCGGGCAGGCCATCCGCGCCGCCTCGACCGTCCCGGCGCACGCGCTGGGCATCGAGGCCGACTACGGCTCGCTCGAGCCGGGCAAGCTGGCGAACGTTGTCCTGCTTGACGACGAACTGAATGTCCGGTCGATCCTCCTGCGCGGTCAGGCCATCTGACGCGCTTCCCCCTTCCCACACAAAAAGCCCGCCCCGGGTCGTGTCAAAACGACTCGAAGCGGGCTTTTTTGCATCAAAAAAGGCCCGGAGCGATCCTCCGAGCCCTTTTGAATTGCTGAAAAAGTTCAGGCTTACTTGGCCATTGCGGCGACCTCGGCAGCGAAGTCGTCAACCTTCTTCTCGATGCCCTCGCCCTTCTCAAAGCGGGTGCACTTGACGAGCTTGATCTCGCCGCCCAGCTCCTTGGCGACAGCCTTGATGTGCTCTTCGACGGAGACCTTGTTCTCCTTAACGAAGGCCTGCTGCAGCAGGCAGTTCTCCTCGTAGTACTTGCCGATGCGGCCCTCAACCATCTTGTGGATGATCTGCTCCGGCTTCGGCTTGGCAGCGGTCTTGTTCTCCTCGAGCGCCTGCGCCAGCAGGATCTCCTTCTCCTTGGCCAGAGTCACCTCGTCAACGTCAGACTTGTCCATGAACGCCGGATTCATCGCCGCAGCCTGCATGCCGATGTCCTTGCCCAGCTCCAGAACGGTCGCGTTGCCGCGCAGGTTCTCGGAAACCTCGAGGCCAACCAGAACGCCGATGACGCCGCCCATATGGGTGTAGGATACGTTTACGGTGTTCGCGTCGTAGCGCTCGAAGCGGCGGATCTGGATGTTCTCGCCGATGGTCAGAACCTTCTCCTGGGTCGCGCCCTCAACGGTGACATCGCCCATCTTGCAGGCCTTCAGCGCGTCGATATCAGCCGGGTTCTCCTTGATGACAACGTCAGCCAGATCGGAAACGAACTTCTGGAAGTCCGCGTTCTTGGCAACGAAGTCGGTCTCGGAGTTGACCTCGATGACAGCGCCTACGCCGCAGTCCGCGCAGACCTTTGCGCATACGATGCCCTCGGCAGCGATGCGGCCGGCCTTCTTGGCAGCCTTAGCCAGGCCCTTTTCACGCAGCAGCTCGATCGCCTTGTCGAAGTCGCCGTCCGCCTCGGTCAGCGCCTTCTTGCACTCCATCATGCCTACGCTGGTCATTTCGCGCAGCTTCTTTACGTCAGCAGCAGTAAAAGCCATTTGATATTCCTCCTGAAAATAGTATGAATCAGATTTTCCTGAATAAACCGCAAACGGCGGGAGGAGACCCTCCTCCCGCCAGCGGAAAACGATTTCTAAACTTGCAGTCTCAGCCTGGAGCGGGACTTACGCCTCAGCGGAGGCTTCCTTCTCCTCAGCAGCGACCTCGAGCTGCTCGCCCTGCTTGCCTTCCAGAACGGCGTTCGCCATGGTCTGGGAGATCAGCTTGATCGCGCGGATCGCGTCGTCGTTGCCCGGGATGACGTAGTCAACTTCGTCCGGATCGCAGTTGGTATCAACGATCGCAACAACCGGGATGGACAGCTTCTTGGCCTCAGCGATGGCGTTCTTCTCCTTGCGGGGATCAACGACGAACATCGCGCCCGGCAGCTTCTTCATTTCCTTGACGCCGCCCAGGTACTTCTCGAGCTTGGCGATCTCGAGCTGGAGCTTGATGACTTCCTTCTTCGGGAGCAGATCGAAGGTGCCGTCCTCCTGCATCTTCTTGAGCTGGTTCAGACGGTTGATACGGGTGCGCATGGTCTTGAAGTTGGTCAGCATGCCGCCCAGCCAACGCGCGTTGACATAGAACTGGCCGCAGCGCTCCGCCTCTTCCTTGATGGCGTCCTGCGCCTGCTTCTTGGTGCCGACGAACAGGATGGACTCACCAGCCGCAGCGGTGTCACGAACGAAGAAGTAAGCCTCCTCCAGCTTCTTGACGGTCTTCTGCAGGTCGATGATGTAGATACCGTTGCGCTCGGTGAAGATGTACGCTGCCATCTTCGGGTTCCAGCGGCGGGTCTGATGGCCGAAGTGTACGCCGGCCTCCAGCAGCTGCTTCATAGAAATTACTGCCATGTTATTTTCCTCCTTAGGTTTTGACCTCCATCCCGTTTCATCTGACAGGCGGCAACCGGACCGGGTCCGGCCACCCGCCGCGTGCATCGCGGGATGTGTGTAATTCGTACTCTGGTATTCTAACACAGATACCATACGCTTGTCAAAGGTATTTTGACAGTTTTTTCAAGAATTATACGGAAAATCGCTTCTTTTCCCGCGGCGGCGGGCAGCAGGCGTCCTCAAACCGGACGAAGAGGATATCCTCGCCGATCTTGTCGATGCACTCCCACGGAATCACGAGCTCCTCGCACCGGCCGAGCAGGCCGGACAGGCCGCTCCGGGCGGGCACGATGATGGCCGTGATCCGGCCGCAGGTCAGGTCGAGCCTGAGGTCGCTGACGAAGCCCAGCCGCGCTCCGTCGCACAGGTTGATGACCTCGCGGCAGCGCAGCTCGGAAAAGGTGCAGCCGTTTTCCAGCATGGCGTTCTCCCTCCTCTTCATGCCAGCGCCTTCCCGAAAAACGCCTCGGTGGACACCCCGCTCGGACGGTTGTACCGCCCCAGCAGGTACAGGCAGTCTGGGTCGCGCGTGATGAGGTTTTCCTTTTCGGCACAGCCCAATGTGCACCGGAAGCCCAGCCCGCGCAGCACCTCCTCGGTCTCCCGGCTGCACGCGCCGTAGGGATAGGCATAGCACAGGGGTGCGGGCAGTCCGGCGTTCACCAGCATCTCCTGCGCCCGCTCGGTGTCCTCGGTCAGCAGGGCACGGTAGGCCGCGTCGTCCTCTCCGCGCCGCTTGAGACAGCCCTTGCGCCCAGCGTTTTCATGCAGATCATAGGAATGATTTTCGATTTCGAATACACCGCTCTCCTGCATCTCGCGCAGCCGCTCGGCCGACAGGTACGACCAGTAAGCGTTCTCCTGTCCGGTCTCGGTGTAGCGCACGGTCTCCGCGCCGATGACTGAGACGACCGCGCACATGCCGCGCTCCTTGAGCAGCGGATAGGCATAGAGGTAGTTGTTGTACTGCCCGTCGTCAAACGTCAGCAGCACCGGCTTTTCGGGCAGCGTGCCCGCCCCGTCGACATAATCAACGAGCTGCGCGATCGAAACGGTCTCGTAGCCCTGTGCCTTGAGATAATCCAGATCGGCCGCCAGCGCGTCCGGACTGAGCACGTACCGCCCGGCGCGCGCCTGATCCTTCAGGATACTGTGATACATGATGACCGGAAGCCGGACAGCCGTTTCCTGTTCAGCGACCGTCTGCACCGCCGTGCTCTGAAACCGCGCGTTCATCAGAAACACACAGGCGAACACCGCGAGCGTCGCCGCCATCTGCGCGAGCGTTTTTCCGATTCCGAGCTGTTTTCCCATCTTCGCACCTCCGCCCCGAACTCGTCTGCTTTCAGCCTATGCGCGGCGCGGGCGCGAAATGAAAAAAATCCGTCCCGAAAAGACGGGACGGATCTTTCATGTATTCTGTTTCGCGAAAAATGTGCGATCAGACCTCGACCTTGTAGGTGTCGATCGCCTCGGCAACGCCGCTCTTCTGGCTGTCCTTGCCGTACTGGTCGATCTTCATGCGGCTTCTCGGCTCGTGGTTGAGCGAGGCCGCGCCGCCGACACAGCCGCCGACGCAGGCCATGCCCTCAATGAAGTTCTTGTCCAGCTTGCCAACCTTGGCCTTGAGCAGGGCCAGCTTGCAGGCCTCGATGCCGTCGCAGGCCTCGGCCTTGACCGTAAAGTCCAGACCCTTCTCCTTGATGACCTCCTGAACGGCCTCGGTCAGACCGCCGCAGCGGCCGAAGACGCGGCCGAAGTAGGAAGCGTCGTTCATCGGGGTTTCCTCGAGCGAATCCATGTCGATGCCCTGCGCGTCGATCATGGCCTGCAGCTCCTCGAAGGTCAGGACAGTGTCGATCCACAGGTCAACAGTCGTCTTGCCGATCTCAGCCTTCTTAGCCGTGCAGGGGCCGATGAAGATGCACTTGACCGGGTCGTCGGCGTGGATCTTGACATAGCGGCCGATCTCGGCCATAGGCGACAGGTTGTGGGAAACCTTGTCCGCGAGCTGGGGCACGTGCTTTTCGATGTAATCGACGAAGGCCGGGCAGCAGGACGAGGTCAGGAAGCCCTTCTCGACCAGCTCCTGCGCCTCCTTGGCGGCGACCATATCGGCGCCCATCGCGGCTTCAACGACCATATCGAAGCCGAGCGCGCGGATGGCGGACGCGACCTTGCCGAGCGGGACGTCCTGGAACTGGGACGCGATGGCCGGCGCGACGATGGCGACGGTCTTGTAGTTTTCGCCCTTGTTGCGAATGATATTGATGGCCTCGACCATGAAGGACTTGTCCATGATCGCGCCGAACGGGCAGGCGTAAGAGCACGCGCCGCAGGAAATGCACTTTGCGGGATCGATCTCGGCCTTCTTCTCCTCGTTCATGTGGATGGCGTTGATCTTGCAGCTTCGCTCGCAGGGGCGCACGTGCTCGGTGATGGCGCCGTAGGGGCAGACCTTGGCGCACTTGCCGCACTCGATGCACAGATCGAAGTCGATGCGGGCCTTGCCGTTCTTGTCCTTGGAGATGGCGCCCTTGGGGCAGTTCTTGATGCAGCGCTGCGAGATGCAGCCGCGGCAGGATTCGCTGACCATGTAGCGTTCAACCGGACACTCGTCGCAGGCGATCTCGATGACCTCGATGATGTTGGGATTGCGGCGGTTGCCGCCCATCGCCAGACGAACGCGCTCCTGTACGATCGCGCGTTCCTTATAGACGCAGCAGCGCATGGTCGGCCGGGGGCCGGGGGAGATCACCTTGGGGATCTCGTAATAGGATTCCATCAGATTGCCGTCATAGGCACGGCGTGCAACCTCCTTGAGTACGCGATACTTCAGGAGCTGTACATCAGTTTCAAACGTTCTCATAAGATTCTTCTCATCCTCCTCACAGGTTCGGGCTGTGTCTCCTCTTTTTCTTCTCTCCGATACTGTGCCGCGCCGTCGCGGTACAGGTTGCCGCCCACGCAGTCCATGGCGACGATAGCGGTGAAGCCGTCGACCGTCAGACGCTTGACCGATTCACAGCCCAGATCATCATAGGCGATGACCTCGAGACCCTTGATGCTCTCGGCCTTGACCGCGCCCGCGCCGCCGATGGCGACCATGTAAACGCCGCCCGTGCGCGCCATGGCGTCAGCGACCGGCTGGCTGCGCACGCCCTTGCCGATCATGCAGGTCAGGCCGGCGTCCAGCAGCTTGGGTGCGAAGGGGTCCATGCGGCCCGAGGTGGTCGGGCCGACCGAACCGATGACCTGGCCGGGCTTGGCCGGGGTCGGGCCGGCGTAATAGATTGCCGCGCCGTTCAGGTCGAACGGCAGGGGCTCGCCCGCGTCCATCGCGGCCACGATGCGCTTGTGCGCCGCGTCGCGCGCGGTGTAGAGCGTGCCGGTCAGAGTGACGGTATCGCCCGCGCGCAGCCGGGGCGCGGCGGACTTCAGTTCGTCAGTGTGCAGATCATAGTGTGCCATGCTGGTTCTCTCCCTTTATTTTCCCGGGCGCAGGCCGCCCAGGACCTCGGCCAGCGTCTTGCCGCCTTCGCGGCAGCAGGCCGGTTTTTCCTTCTTTTCCGCCGGTTCGGCCGGACGCTCGGGCTTTTTTGTTTCCTCGCCCGCCGGGACGCGACCCATCTGTGCGCTCAGCGCGTCCGCCGTACCGTCCAGCGTATCGAGCGCGGCCGAGGCTCGCTCGAGCGCGGCGCTGCTTTCCCGCCGCGCGGTCGAGAGCGCCTGCCGGTAGTCCTCCTTGGCCGCTTCGATGGCCTGCAGGGTCTGCGCGGCCAGCGCCTGCGTCTCCCGCATGAGCTGCTGCGCATCGGCCTCGGCGCGCAGCCGGAGCTCCTCGGCCCGGCCGTGGGCGCACAGCTCGATGTCGGCCAGCCGGTTGCGCGCCTCGTCATACTCGGCGCACTTGGTGGCCAGCGCGGCGTTCTCGGCGCGCAGCTCCTCGATCGACTGCTGGAGGGCGGCTGCCTGCTCCTGCGTCTGGGCGAGCAGGGTGCGCACGTCCGCCGTTTCGGTTTTGGCCTGCTCGAGCTGCTCGCGCAGGGCTTCGATGGTGCGGTCACGCTCGGCCTGGGCGGCAATCAGCTCGTCCCGTCCGGCGATCAGCGCGGCGGCGGCGCGTCCGGATTCCTCCTTCTCCTGCTCAGCCTGTGCCAGCGCGGCCTCCCGCTCGGCCAGCGTCTGCTCGGCCTGCGCGCGGCGCGCGGTCTCGGTCTCGATGAAGGCCAGCACGTCCTCCCGCTTGAACCCAAGCGGCGCCGTGCGGAAGCCCATTTCTGCTTCGGTCATACGCTCATCCCTCCGCTTCGACCATTCGTTTATTTTTTGACAAATCCATTATAACAAAGCCTCCCTCAAAACACAACCGGTTTCTGACCTGCCGGAAAATTTCGGCAAACCCGCCCAAATTCGCGTATGAATTCTCCTGAAACGCTTGCAATCCGCCTTTTCCCGTGCTAAACTGAACCTCAGCTACACTTTTTATGATACAGAAAGCAGGGAACGCAATTATGTTGACTGTCAATGACTTTCAGGCCGCGGCCGCGCGGCTGAAAAACGTCGTCCACACCATCCCGCTGAGCACCTCCTGCACGTTCTCGGCGATGACCGGCGCGGAGGTCTATTTAAAATACGAAAACCAGCAGAAGACCGGCTCCTTTAAGGTGCGCGGCGCATACAACAAGATCATGAAGCGCTACCTCGAGGGCAACCTCAAGGCGGTCGTCGCCTCCTCGGCCGGCAACCACGCGCAGGGCGTCGCCTTCGCGGCCGCCTCGGTCGGCGTGCCCGCCACCATCGTCATGCCCCGTTCAGCTCCGATCGCCAAGGTCGCCGCAACCCAGGGCTACGGCGCCGAGGTCATCCTGCACGGCTCGGTCTACGACGAGTGCTACCAGAAAGCGCTCGCGGTCGTCGAGGAACGGGGCGCGGAGTTCATCCACCCGTTTGACGACGAGGATGTCATGGCCGGTCAGGGCACCATCGGTCTCGAAATTCTCTCCGACCTGCCCTTCGTCGATATGATCTTTGTCCCGGCGGGCGGCGGCGGTCTGCTCTCGGGCGTCGCGGCCTGCGTCAAGCAGATCAACCCCCGCATTCAGGTCATCGGTGTACAAGCCGAGGGCGCGAGCGCCATCGTCGATTCCTTCCATCAGGACGCGATCCACGCCACCGACACCGCCCACACCATTGCGGACGGAATCGCGGTCAAGACTCCGGGCGGCAAGACGATGGAATATATCAATCAGTACGTCGACCAGATGGTCACCGTCTCGGACGCCGAGATCGCCGCGGCCATCCTGCTCCTGCTCGAACGCTGCAAGCAGGTCGTCGAGCCGGCCGGCGCGGCCTCGCTCGCGGCGGTGCTCAACAAGAAGGTCGATATCGCGGGCAAGAAGGTGGTCTGCGTCCTCTCGGGCGGCAACATTGACGTATCCTTCATCCACAAGGTCGTCGAAAAGGGTCTGGTCACCCGCCACCGCCACATCAAGTTCTCGACCATCATGCCCGACGTGCCGGGTGCGCTCGAGCGCTTCGCCCACATCGTCGCCGAGCAGAACGCCAACGTCATCCTGTTCAACCATGACCGTGTTGCGGCCGATCTGGACATCGGCGAGGCAATCATCGAGGTCGTCTGCGAGGTCGGCGGCGACGAGCACGCCCAGCGTCTGATGAAGGCGCTCAAGCAGAACGGCTACCAGATCTTCAACAAAAACACCTGATCTGATAAACCATAAAAAAAGCCGCGCGTCCGCGCGGTTTTTTTATGTACCGATTCTTTACAACATACATAGGAGCTGTTCCCATGCGATATTATCTGGCCCCGATGGAGGGCGTGACCACCGCAGTCTACCGCACGCAGCACCACGCCTTCTTCGGCGGGGTGGACAAGTACTTCATCCCCTTCATCACGCCCACGACCGACCCCAAATTCACCACCCGCCAATTGCGCGAGGTTGCGCCCGAACACAACGCCGGACTGCCCGCCGTGCCCCAATTGCTGACCAAGTCGGCGGACGACTTCATCTGGGCGGCGCAGGCCCTGCGTGCGCTGGGCTACGGGGAGATCAACCTGAATCTGGGCTGTCCCTCGGGCACGGTCGTCGCCAAGGGCAAGGGCGCGGGCTTCCTCGCCCACCCGGACGACCTCGACCGTTTCCTCGACGCGATTTTCACAGCCGTTCCCGGCCCGATCTCAGTCAAGACCCGGCTGGGATTGCGCGAGGCGGACGAGTTCCCCGCCCTGCTTCAGATTTACAACCGCTATCCGATCGCCGAGCTGACCGTCCACCCGCGCGTGCGCACCGACTATTATAAGGGCGCGCCCAACCTCTCCGCCTTCTCCGACGCACTGGCCGAAAGCCGGAATCCGGTCTGCTACAACGGCGACCTCAACAACGTGCACAACTGCGAAGCGCTCACCGCCCGCTTCCCGGCTGTCCCAGCGCTCATGCTGGGACGTGGTCTGGTGGCCGACCCGGCGCTGGCGCGCAAGGCGCAGGGCGGCGCGGCGGCGGACAGGAAAACACTGGCCGCCTTCCACGACGCACTGTACGAGGGCTACTGCCGCGACTTCGGCAACGAGCGCAACGCGGTCATGCGGATGAAGGAATACTGGTCGTATCACATCCACCTCTACAAAAACGGCGAAAAATACGGCAAACGCATCCGCAAATCGACGAGTGCGGCCGATTACCGCGCGGCGGCCGCCGCCGTTTTCCGCGATCTCGAGCCGCTCCCCGAGGTCACCGCAAGCAACTTATAAAAGTCAGCACCGCACCATTGCGTCTGCGGCGATGCCTAAAAAAAATCCACCCGTTTGGGGTGGATTTTTTGCGTTATTTCTTGGTATTTGCGTTTCCGTTGTTGCCGGTCAGCGCGTCCGCCGTGTTGCCGACCGCGTCGCCCACAGCCCGTCCGGTATCGCCGACCGCCTGACCGACGCCCTCAGCCGCGCCCGTCAGATCACCCGCGACCGTGCCGTTCGCGGCGTTGTTGCTCGTCGTGCCGTTGTTCGTCGTGCCGTTCGTTCCGGTGTCGTTGTTCGCCGTGCCGTTTTCCACGTTGGGCAGGTTGCCGGCGTTGTCGCCCGCGCCCGTGACCGTGCCGTTGCCGTTCGTGCCGTTGTCCATCGGTGTGTTATTGTCGGTCATGCCGTTGTCCGGCCCGGTTCCGTTCGCGTTGGTATTGTTGCGGCAGCCGGCAAACAGCCCAAGGCAGAGCGCCAGCGCCAGCGTCAGTGTCATCAGTTTTTTCATAGCGCATTTCTCCTTCCGTTTTGCGCTAGTATCTGATGATTTTGACCGCTCTATACCGCTTCAAATTGGCAATTTTTTCAAATGGCCGAGCACCGCCGCGCAGACCGCGCCGGTCGCAAGGCCGAGCGGAACGGCGGCGAGCAGAAGCAGGGGCAGATAGCCGATGACGTCGGTCGTACCCAGCACCAGAATGGCCGCGCCGATCTGGCCGACGTTGTGCGCCGCCGCGCCCGCGACCGAAATGCCGGGCGTCGAGAACCAGCTCCCCTCGCGCGGGAGCAGCAGGCGCATGACGAAAAGCGCCAGTATGCCGCCGAACAGGGAGAACAGAAAGCCGGTCACGCTGCCCATAAAGACCGAAGCCAGCGTGACGCGGACGAAGACGATCGCGGCGGTCTCGCGTATGCCCAGCTCGTGCAGGGCGAACAGGGTCACGACGTTGGCCAGTCCCAGCTTGACGCCCGGGATGGGTACGACCGCCTGAAGCGGAAACATTTTTTCCACCAGCGACAGGACGAGCGCGGTGGCGGTCAGCAGACCGCACAGTGCGATGCGTTTGCTCAGTTTCACGCGGTTTTCCCTCCCTTTATGACGCGACCGCGTCAAATTCCTGCCCGGCCCCGATCAGCCGGACGACGACCCGGTTGGGCAGGCAGACCGCGAGCTGCCCCGCGCGGGTCAGCGTACCTGTGCGGACGCAGACCTGATCGGGACAGTCGGACTGGGCGAAATGAACGGTCTTGCCGTCGATTTCGATGACGTTTGTGACCGTCTCGCCCTTGATCGTGATGGTGTCGTGATAGCCCTCGGCCAGCACCACCCGGCGCACGAGGGTGTCATCCTGCATGATCTCACAGGTCAGCGCGCCCGCGGGCGCGAACAGAAAGGGCAGTCCGGCTGCCGCCGCCAGCGCGAGCACGCACGCGAAAATCGCCCAATCGCCTGGGCGCAGGCCGAATTTACGAAGCATCGGTATACCCCGCTGTCTCGCCCCGGAAGGTGTACTGTGCGCCCATCGCCGGGGAGGTGTAGATCTGCTTGTCGCTCGTGACGAAGATGGCCTTGAGCTCGTGTTCGCGGGCGAACGCCATACCCTTATCCAGGCCCATGACGAACAGCGCGGTCGTCAGCGCGTCGGCCTCGGTCGAGTCGGCGCTGACAACCGTGACGCTGCGCAGGCCGCTGTCGGCCGGATAGCCGGTTTCGGGGTCAAAAATGTGGTGATACCGCCTGCCATCCTGCTCAAAAAAACGCTCGTAATCGCCCGAGGTGACGACCGATTCGTCCCGCACGGCGACCGCCGCGACGACGTTCGCCTGATCATCCGGGTCGGCCACGCCGATGTTCCACGTGCCCTCTTTACTGTTCGGATTTTCACCATAGCCCAGAATGTTGCCGCCCAGTCGGGCCAGCACGGAAACGCCGAGCGTGTCCGCGCACAGGGCGTGCACCTTGTCGGTCGCCCAGCCCTTGCCGATGCCGCCCAGATCGAGCTGGGCGCCGTTGTGCAGGCAGACCCGGTTGTCCGGGAACAGCTCGATGTTCTGCCAGCCGACCCGGGTCAGCGCATCATCAATATCGGCCTGCGCGGGCACGGCGGGCGCTTCGGTGCCGATGCCCCAGAGGTCGGACAGGGGTGCGGTCGTCGGGTCGTACGCGCCGTCCGTCCATTCGGCAAACTGCACCGCCCGCTCGATGGCGGCGTAGGTCTCGTCCGAGACCGTTACGACCATGCCCTCGGCCGCGTTGAGCGCCGAAATCTCGCTTTCCGTCCGGTGGCGGGAGAGCGCGCGGTCGAGCGCGTTGATCTCCTGCTCGATCGAGGTGGTCAGCGCCTGCGCGGTCTCCTGCTTACTGCCGTAGACCGTGACCGACATAAACGTATCCATCGCATAGAAATCGCTGCTGGATTCAGCCCGGCCGCAGCCCGCGAGCAGCGCGGCCGCAGCAGCCAGTCCGGCGAGCCATCTTGTTTTCATAAAAATTCCCCTTTCGGGACAAAAAATCGGATTGTAATTCATTATACCACAATACCATAAAGAAGCGGACAAAAAAAGGCGGGTGTTTCCCCGCCTTTTTTGTTTGGAGCAAAATCAGATGTAGAACAGGATATCGCTGTAGGTCGGCATGGGCCACGCGTCCTTGGCGACCAGACCCTCGAGTTCGTCGGCGATCCGGCGGGCTTCCTCCATGGCGGGGAGCACCTCGTCGCGGTAATACCGCGCACGGATGCGGGCGATCGACCGCGCCGGCACGCCGGCGGCCTTCTCGGTCAGGGTACGCTCGGCCTGCGCCAGCGCGGCGGTCTTCTCGGTGATCGTGCGCACGAGCGCAGCCTCGGCCGGGGCGTCCACGCCGATCTGCTTCTTGATCGCAACGCCCTCCGCGACCTCCTTGGAGTACTTGACGCAGGCGGGCAGGATCAGCTTGCGCAGCATATCCAGCATGGTATGCGCCTCGATGTTGATGGTCTTGCCGTATTCGTCGAGCAGAATCTCCTCGCGGGAGCCGACCTCGATGGGCGTATAGATGCCGTGACGGGTGAAGAGCTGGAGGTTCTTCTTGTCGGTGTAGTGAGGCAGCGCGTCGGGCGTGGAGGCCAGATTGTGCAGACCGCGCTTGCCGGCCTCCTTGATCCACGCGTCGTCATAGCCGTTGCCGTTGAAGATGATGCGCTTGTGCGCCCGGATCTCGCGCTGGATGAGCGCGGTCAGCGCCGCGTCAAAGTCGACGGCCTGCTCGAGCTCGTCGGCGAACTGGCGCAGCTCCTCGGCGACGGCAGTGTTCAGGATGGTGTTCGTGCAGGCGACGTTGAAGGCCGAACCGGGCATGCGGAACTCGAACTTGTTGCCGGTGAAGGCAAAGGGCGAGGTACGGTTGCGGTCGGAGGTATCCTTGGGGATGTTGGGCAGGACGGAAACGCCGATGTCCATCTTGGTCTTCTTGGCGTCGGTGTAGTCCTCGCCCGAGACCAGCGCGTCCACGACCGCGCCCAGCTCGTCGCCGATATACATGGAAACGATGGCCGGCGGCGCCTCGTGCGCCCCCAGTCGGTGGTCGTTGCCCGCGCTCGCGGCCGACAGGCGGATCAGATCCTGATATTCGTCGGTCGCCTTGATGACAGCGGTCAGGAACAGCAGGAACTGCGCGTTCGAGGAGGGCGTGTTGCCCGGCTCGAGCAGGTTTTCACCCTTGTCGGTCGAGAGCGACCAGTTGTTGTGCTTGCCCGAGCCGTTGACGCCCGCGAAGGGCTTCTCATGCAGCAGGCAGACGAAGCCGTGCTTGTTCGCGACCTTCTTCATGACCTCCATCGTGAGCTGGTTGTGGTCGGTGGCGATGTTCGTCGTCTCGAAGATGGGCGCCATCTCGTGCTGGCAGGGCGCGACCTCGTTGTGCTCGGTCTTGGAGTAAACGCCCAGCTTCCACAGCTCCTCGTCCAGCTCGGCCATGAAGGCCTTGACACGCGGGCGGATCGAGCCGAAATAGTGATCCTCCATCTCCTGTCCCTTGGGCGCGGGCGCGCCGAACAGGGTGCGGCCGGTCAGGATGAGATCGGGGCGCTTGGCATAATCGCTCTTATTGATGAGAAAATACTCCTGCTCGGGGCCGACCGTGGTGGTCACGCGCTTGCACTCCTTGCCGAACAGCTTCAGCACGCGGCAGGCCTGATCGGAGATCGCGTCCATCGAGCGCAGGAGCGGGGTCTTCTTGTCGAGCACCTGACCGGTATAGGAGCAGAACGCGGTCGGGATGCACAGGGTATTGTCCTTGATGAAGGCGTAGGAGGTCGGATCCCACGCGGTGTAGCCGCGGGCCTCGAAGGTGGCGCGCAGGCCGCCGGACGGGAAGGAGGACGCATCCGGCTCGCCCTTGATCAGCTCCTTGCCGGAAAACTCCATGATGACCGCGCCCTCCGCGCCGGGCGTGATGAAGGAATCGTGCTTCTCGGCGGTCACGCCGGTCATCGGCTGGAACCAGTGGGTGTAGTGGGTCGCGCCCTTGCTGATGGCCCAGTCTTTCATCGCGTTGGCGACGATGTTCGCGACCGTCTCATCGAGCGGGGTGCCCTCTGTCATCGTCTTTTTGAGCGCCTTGAACACGTCCTTGGGCAGACGTTCCTTCATGACGGATTCATTGAACACCATACTGCCGAACAATTCGGGTACCTTGCTCATGGTTTGCCTCCCTGATATCGTTGAATTTTTTATTTCACTCTTCTGTTTGCCGCAGGCCGGTCCCTCCGGCGCGGCTGTCTCTGCAAATTCAATTATATGCGCGGGTTCTGCCTTTGTCCAGCGCATTCGACCTCCCCCGCGCACGGTTTTCAGCAATCGACAATCCGGCGCGCCCCGCACACTTTCTTTCTATGCAATTTGCCCCTTCCCCGGGCTGTGAAAACCGCTTGACGGCACGCGCCAGACCGTTTATGATGAATACATCTGATTTTCCACATTGAAAGGAGCTCGACCCCTTACCATGAAGCTTTCGTTTACCAAAATGCAGGGCTGCGGCAACAACTACCTGTATTTCAACTGTTTTGACCAGACCGTTTCCGATCCGGCGGCCCTTGCTGTCCGCCTGTCCGACGTGCACTTCGGCGTGGGCAGCGACGGCGTCATCCTGATCTGCCCCTCCGACGTCGCGGACGCCAAAATGCGCATCTTCAACGCCGACGGCAGCGAAGGGAAAATGTGCGGCAACGGCATCCGCTGCGTGGGCAAGTACCTGTACGATCACGGTCTTGTGGACGGGCGCACCCAGATCACGGTCGACACCCTCTCGGGCATCAAGTATCTGACCCTGTATCCCGAGGGCGGCGAAGTGCGTTCGGTGCGCGTCGATATGGGCGCGGCCATCCTGACCCCGTCTGAGATCCCCTGCACCTTCCCGGGCGAACGCGCGGTCGCCGTCCCGCTGACGGTCGGGGATGAGACCTACGCGGCCACCTGTGTTTCGATGGGCAACCCGCACTGCGTCATCTTCTGCGAGGACGACATCGACGCCCTCGACCTGCCCCGCATCGGCCCGGATTTTGAGCACCATCCGGCCTTCCCCGAGCGCGTCAACACCGAGTTCATCAACGTGCTGGGCACGCACGAGCTGAAAATGCGCGTCTGGGAGCGCGGCAGCGGCGAGACCTGGGCCTGCGGCACGGGCACCTGTGCGGCGGCGGTCGCGGCCGTGCTGAACGGCTTCTGCCCCAAGAATGAGGACATTCTGGTGCACCTGCGCGGCGGTGATCTGACCATCCGCTACACCAACGAGACCGTCTGGATGACCGGCCCGGCGGTCGCGGTCTTTGAAGGCACGGTGGAAGCATGAACCTGCACACCCTGCTGTTCGACCTCGACGGCACCCTGACCGACTCGCAGGAGGGTATCACCCGCTGCGTCGCCTACGCCCTCGAGACCGTCTGCGGCATCCGGGTCGCAGACCGTTCGACTCTGACCGCCTACATCGGCCCGCCGCTCGTGGACGGCTTCATAGCGAACCACGGCTTTGACCGGGAGACCGCCGTGCGCTGCACCGCGGCCTACCGCGAACGGTACCGCGATACCGGCCTGTTTGAAAACGCGGTCTATCCCGGCATTCCCGAAGCCCTGACCGCCCTGCGGGACGCGGGCTACGAGCTGGCCGTCGCGACCTCCAAGCCCGAGGTCTTCACCGACCGCATCCTCGCCCACTTCGGCCTGACCGACTATTTTACGGTCGTCTCGGGCGCGTCGATGGACGGCACGGTCTCGACCAAGGCGCAGGTCGTCGCCCAGACCCTGCGGCGGCTGGGCGACCCCGCGCCCGAGACCGTCCTGATGATCGGTGACCGCAGCCACGACGTACTGGGCGCAGCCGCCTGCGGCGTGCGCACGCTGGGCGTTTTGTACGGCTTCGGCAGCCGGGCCGAGCTCACTGAGGCCGGTGCATGGGCCGTCTGCCCGACGCCCGCCGACCTGCCCGCCGCCGTCGCCGCGCTGGACAGGCCGTAAATTCCGACAAAACAGCAAACAGCCAGACCTAACGTCGGTCTGGCTGTTTTGCTTTTGAGAAAAAGAAAAAGAAAGAGAAAGAGAAAAAAGAGTTGGGCGTCGGCTCGCCCGGAGAAAAGGAGAAAAAGAGAACAGATTACATCGAACGCGCCGGAACCGTGAAGGCGCGGAAGGCCGGCATGCTGTCGGGGTGCAGCGCGGAGAAATGCGCGCGGCATTCCGGACAAATCATCTGCGAGTACCACGCGATCTTGCGCGCGCGATCCTCGGCCTGGCCGGTCAGCGCCATTGTATGAACATGATTGCAGCGGAATCTTACATCGTACAGCATTGCTTTTTACCTCCTGATGTCCTTGTTCTGACTCAGATTATACAACGCTCAACCTATTCCTGCAATATGTATTCTGCCGTATTTTTTATGCGTTTTCGGTTAATTTACAAGCATTTTTGACATAGTTTGATATGGAATCCGCATTTTTTGTTTCTGAAATATTCTCGTATTGATTCGTTTCGATTACTCTGTATTCACGGTTTTCTCCATTTTTTGAATAATTATACGTTCTCTCCCCATGTACAGCCGTCCGCAGACCGTATGGAACCGATACCATATTCATTGTGTGATTTTCAGAAATTCAATCAAAATCCAGTCAATTTGAAACGGGCCGCAAAAAAGCGCCGTCCGGGAATTTCCGGACAGCGCTTTTCTCACTTATTTTCGGGGATCAGGCCTGCGGGGCGATGGTGACGACGCCGTCCGCGACGGAGACGTCAAAACCAACCAGCACCTCGAACAGGTCTGCCGGCGCCCAAGTGGTGCCCTCGGTGATGTAGGGCGCGACGCCGAGCTGGATCGGGGCGGTCATGCCGACCGCATCCTCGATCGTGGTAGCCGAGACGTACAGATCCTCGCCGATGGTCAGGGTCATCGTGCGCGTATCGCTCTCAATGGTGACGTACTCCTTGCCGCCCTCCTGCACATAGGAGACCTTGCAGCCCAGCGCCTCAGCCGCCGCGCGCACCGGAACAACCGCGGTCAGGCCGTCCTGCAGAACGCCGGATACGTCCAGCTTCTTGCCGCCCGCAACGATCGCAAGCGGGCTGTCGGCCGAAGCCTCGCCGCGCGCACCGATCGACTGGTTGGTGACCGGGTCGAGCAGAACGACGCGGTCGGTGTACGCCTGTCCCGGGTAGCTCATCAGCACGATGTCATACCACGCCAGGAAGCGGGTGCCGACGCGCAGGTCGTCAGAAGTGACGATGTTGCGGGTCTTGAAGGGCGAAAACGCGGTCTCGTCGTTCATGCGGATGACCATGTCGCCCGCCGCGTTCAGCACCGAGATCGTGCCGTCCTCGGCGCGGTCGATCTGGCCGACCGTGTGCAGGGACGCGACGGTCTTGCCCTCGGTCACGCCGGTCAGCAGCAGCTCACAGGTGGACTGGGGCGGCAGGCTGCGGGTCATCGCCGGGGAATAATAGGCGTAGACGGTGTCGCCCGCCTTGACGTCCACAAGTCCGGTGGGCAGGCCGGTCGAAGCATCGGCAAACAGGGTGGTTTCGCTCAGATTGAGCTGAAGCTCCTGACCGTCCTCGGTTTCGACCAGAATCGCCTTCTGCTCGAGAATTTCCTTGACCGTCGCGCGCGCGCTCAGACGGGTGACGATCGGATCTGTCTCGGCGATCTCCTCCTGCGTGTCCACGACCGGCGCGGGATCATAACCAGCCGGATTTCCGTCCTGCATATCCTCAGCGAAGGCGGCGGGCAGACAACTGCAAGCAAGCGCGGCGCTCAGGCCCAGCGCGAAAATTCGATTCATTTTCATGGTATGTTTTCCTCCATTGTTCTATTTGTCAGGTTAGACGGTCGGTGTTCTGGAAAAGTTCCCATTCCCCCGGAAAATTTTTTCAAACGTCCAATCCCTCAGGAACGGAGACCGTCACGCTGTCACCCACGCCGGTCAGATAGGAGTCCATGCGGATGGTCGCGCCCGCGTTTTTTCCGCCGAGCTGGGTGGTCAGACCCATTTCGGCCTGACAGCGGTTGCGCACGCCCGAAGCGTCGGTGCCGACCGTGTAGACCAGCTTATCGACCGAAAACCCGGATTCAGTCAGCGAGGTGAAGCCTTGCTGTCCGGCTGTCTGGGTCACGATCCGGTCGGCCAGCGCGGGCGCGGCGGTCAGGGTATAGGTGGCCACGCCGCCGACCGTGCCGCTGGCCTGCACCCGGCTGAACAGGCTGACCGGCAGCGCACCGGTCAGGTCGTAATCGAGCGAAGCGAAATCGAGCTTCTGCTTTTCGGTTTCCCCGTCCAGCAGGCGGTAGAGCGTGCCGTCCGCGTAATACATCGCGCCGACGACCGCGCCGTTCTGCCGGGTGACCGACGAAAAGACCGTGTCGTTCCCGCTCTGTCCGCCGATGCAGGCCGATTCGGTGCGCAGACTGGTCTGCGCGACCGTCTGCCCGCCCTGATTGACGACCAGATCGGTCGTGGCTGCTGTGCTCTTGCGGGTGTAAGCCTGCTCGGCTTCGCAGGCCTTCTCGTAGCCGCTGTAATTCCGGAAGCGCAGCAGATAGTTGGACGCGGCCGATTCGCTGACCGCACCCTTCTGCGTCAGCTCGGTCAGCAGGTTGACCGTACCCGCCCTGGTCGGGCGGCTGAGCGCGGTGTAGCTCATCGCGACGACCTCGTCGCGCAGGAACGTGCCGCCGTCGCAGTTGACCCCGTCGGCCACGCCCTTTTCTTCGGCGAAGCGAAGCGCGTCCGCGTAGGCAAAGTCGCCGTTCCGGTCGGAGTAGCCCAGCGCGCGCAGCAGGAAGGTCGCGTACTGCTGGGCGGTGACCGTATCGTTTGTGCCGTACTTCGTGCCGCTCACGCCCGCCGTCAGACCGTTCCGGTACAGCCAGCCGACATAGGGCTTCGCCCAGTCGGGCACATCGGTGAAGGGCGCGTCGTAGGCCGTTGCCTTGGCCTCGGCCTCCCTGCCCAGCAGGCGCACCAGCATCACGCCCGCTTCAGCGCGGGTGGCGGCGCGGTCAAGCTCATAGCCCTTGTTCGTGCCTGCGAACAGCCCCATCGCCTTCATGCTGTCGGCGCAGTGGGTGAAATCCGCGGCATATGCCGTCGCGGTCAGCGCGGCGGCCAGCGCGCCCGTCACGAGCACGCGAAAAAATCGTTTCATGCCAAAAACCTCCTTTGGGATACCTTCATTGTATCATAAAAAGTGGTTTTTTCCCAAAGAAATATTTTCCGGGTATCTTCCCGCCCATTTTACCTGAAAATAAGGAAAATGAATGTGGCGGGAGGCAAATCATGATGAATCTGCAAAAATGCGCGGTCATCGGCACCGGCTTTGTGGGCGCGACCGTAGCTTACACACTGGCGACGAGCGGCCTGTTTTCCGAGCTTGTCCTGCTGGACGCCAACCGGGCCAAGGCTGAGGGCGAGGCGGCCGACATCAGCCACGGCGTTTCCTTCGCGCAGCCCTGCGCGGTCTACGCGGGCGATTATCAGGATCTGGCCGACTGCGGTCTGGTCATCATCGCGGCGGGCGCGAACCAGAAGCCGGGCGAGACCCGGATCGACCTGCTGCACCGCAATCAGGCGATTTTACAGTCGATTTTGGGCGCGGTCGTACCAGTCTGTCCGGACTGCATCCTGCTCATCGTCTCCAACCCGGTCGATATCCTGACCTACATGGCCGGGAAAATCTCGGGTCTGCCCGCCGGGCGGGTCATCGGCTCGGGTACGGTACTCGATACCGCGCGGCTGAAATACCTGCTCGGACAGCACCTGCGGGTGGACAGCCGCAATGTGCACGCCTTCATCATCGGCGAGCATGGCGACAGCGAGCTGGCCGTCTGGTCGTCGGCCAACATTTCGGGCGTCGACCTGCCCGATTACTGCCGGGTCACCGGCAAGCGCGCCACGCCCGAATCGCTCGACGAGATCTACCGCAGCGTGCGCGACTCGGCCTACGCGATCATCGAAGGCAAGGGCGCGACCTATTACGGCATCGGCATGGCCGTTTTGCGCATCGCGCGGGCGATCGTCCGGGACGAGCGCTCGGTGCTCCCGGTGTCCTCGCTCGTGACCGGGCATTACGGCGTCAGCGAGGTCTGCCTGGGTCTGCCGACCGTGCTCGGCCGGAACGGCGTCGAAGCCGTGCTCGATATTCCGCTGAGCTACGAGGAAAAGAAGCAGCTCCAGTCCTCAGCCGCCAAGCTGCGCGGCCTGCTGGACGAAATGGGACTCGAAGGATGACAAAAAAAGCCGCCTCACACGAGGCGGCTTTTGCATTACAGCGTGCCGAGCACCGGGATAAAGCGCGACAGGAAGAAGAAAACGACCGGCATAAAGATGGCGGGCAGCAGATTGCCCACATTGATCTTCTTGCCGAAGATCTGGTTGATGCTGATGCCGAAAATGAGCACCGAGCCGATACAGGACATCTGCCCGATGAGCGCGTCGGTCAGCCACGGCCGGATGAACCCGGCCAGCAGGGTGATGCCGCCCTGATAGACCAGGATCGTGAGCACGGTCAGGTAAACGCCCTTGCCGAGCGAGGCCGCGAAAACGATCGCCGCCACGCCGTCGAGCACCGACTTGGCCAGCAGGATCGAGGGGTCGCCGTTCAGGCCATCCTGCAGGGCGCCTACGATGGACATGGCGCCCACGCAGAAGAGCAGGGACGAGGCCACGAAGCCCTCGACAAATTTGCTGTCGTTTCCCTTGGTGAAGCGGGTCTGACACCAGCTTCCGAAGCTGTCCAGCCGCTTTTCGATGTTGCACGCCTCGCCGAGCAACGCGCCCAGCACCATGCTCAAAACGAGCAGCATGGTATGCTGGGTCGAGACCGAACCGTCCTGCACAGTCAACAGACCGCTGACCGCGCCGCCGATGCCGATGAAGCAGGTGCACAGACCCAGACCCTGCATGATGATGCGCTCGAACCGCTCGGGCAGGCCGCTCTTTAGAAAAATGCCGACCGTCGTGCCCGCGATGACGGTGATACAGTTGACGATGGTTCCCAAGCCGATCATATCTCAAAAACCCCTTTGTTTTCGATTGCTACCTGTTTATTGTAATCCCAAAAACACAGACGCGTCAAGGCAAAAAAGCACAGCCCCGAAGGGCTGTGCTCTGATTCCCATGCGATTTCAATTATTCTTCGGCGGTAACCTCGTTATCCACCCCGCTCATGGTCTCCTCCATCGCGGCGGCGGCCTCCTCAGCGGTCATGTAGGAATCGAGATCGGCCGGGAACTGAACGGTAACGGCGTCGCCGGTCTTGTTGATGGTCAGTTCCATGCGAACCGCCGCGTCGATCGGCTCACCGGCCATAACCATCTGCATCGCCATATCGACGGTTTCGGAGACGATCTCGCCATCCTTGACCGTCATGGTAAAGTCGGCCTTGGACAGATCCATGCTGATCTGGAGCATCTCCTCGGTCACGCCCTGTTCCTTCATCTCGTCGGTGATCTCGACCGAATCAAAGGCCATGCTGAAGATATTCTTGAACAGGTCGTCAAACGAGCCGGTGTTGTAGGACAGCGCGTAGGTATCGCCGGTCTTGGAGACCGACTCGATCATGCCGACCGGGATGCTGCTGGTGTTCATCATGGTGGTGAAGTCAATGTCCTTGAACATTTCAGCCATGTTCATGTCCTGCTTGATCTTCTGACCCATCGTGTTCATGTAGCAGACGTCGTCCTTGAGGTAGACCGCCATCGGCAGCGAAAGCTCACCTTCTTCAACGCCCGGGATGGTCATGGTCATCGTGCCGTCCATAGCAAGCTGCATCTGCGCAATGTTTTCCGGATCGACCTCGGCCTGCATGTCAAAGTCAAAGAGCGCCTTGACCGTCTCGCCCTCAGCCGTCATATCCATGTCCATCTTCGCGCTGGCGTCCACGGCGGTCTGGGTATTCATCTCAGCGCTGATCTGGTTCAGCTCACGCAGGGTAGCGAACTTGCTCTCGACGGGCTTGGCGGCAGCGGCATCGACGGCCTTGTCGGCAACCAGCTTGGTCAGCAGGTCGGTCTCGCCCGACTTGGGCGCGGCGGCCAGCGCGGCGTAGCTCATCGCGGCAACATGATCGCGCAGGAAGGGATCGCCCAGATTAAACAGGTCGGCAACGCCCTTTTCGGTGGCGAATTCGACCGCCTTGTCATAGGTAAAGTCGCCGTTCTTGTCGGAGTAGCCCAGCGCACGCATGAGGAAGGTGCAGTACTGCTGCGCGGTGACCGGCTTGTTCGGCTCAAAGGTGGTATCGGTCGCGCCCGCGGTCAGACCCTGATCATAGAGCCATGCAACATAGGGCTTGGCCCACTGGTAACCGTTCTCCAGATCGGTGAACGGGAACTCGCTGTCGGATGCTTCCCAGCTCTCCTTGGCTTCGGCTTCCTTGCCCAGCAGGCGCACCAGCATGGTCGCCGCTTCGGCACGGTCGGCCGCGCGATCCAGCTCGTAGCCCTTGTCGGAGCCCTGGAACAGGCCGAGGTCGCGGAGCGTGTCCGCGCTCGAGGTAAAGCTTGCAGCGCCGGCCGCAGAGGTCAGCAGCGCGGCTGCCATCGAAGCGGCAACTGCGGATTTCATCAGTTTTTTCATTTCCAATCATCCTCCTTGTAGCCACATTATAGCAGTTTTGTCCAATATTGCAATGATTTTCCGTTCGATTTTGATATATGTTTACATCCTGTTCAAAAAAAGAAAGGCCGAAGCCTTTCTTTTCCTGTTCTTTCATCTCCGTCAGCGGAACGCGTGGAGCTTGATATAGCCGGTGAGGTCGGGCAGGTTGACCCTGCCGACCGCGCCCGCGTCCTCCGTCTCGACCGTGATCTCATAGGCTGCGCCGTGCAGCCGCATGGACAGGGTGCGCAGGGCGGGCTGACCGGCGGCGTCCAGACTGACCGTTGCCTCTCCCCCGCCGACGAGAGAGATCGTAAAGTCGCTGCCCGTCCGGGACGCGCCCGTGCGCAGCGAGGCGGCGGGCAGCTCGGCGGTCACGAGGTCGAGCACGCCGCTCTCCCGCAGCAGGCGGGCGAGCTGGTCGTCACGGTAGACCGTACCGGTCAGGTCGGAGATGGATACGCCGTCGGCATTGCGCACGATCCGCACCTGCTTGGACGCGGCGCGGCCGCCGTTGATCGCCGCCGAGAGCATCCCCTCGAGCAGGGTGCGCTCCCCGTCGGTATGCAGCGTGCCGGTCAGGCTCATGCTGTCCCCACCCGCCTGCAGCGCGGCGAAGACCTTCGCGGTATAGGGCTTGCGCTTGGCCAGCGCGGCCTGTAAATCGGCGTCCGGCTGCGCCGTCTGACGGAAGGCGGCGGCTCTGTCCGCATCGACCGCGCCCGCAGCCGTCAGCGAGGCCAGCAGATCCTCCCGCTCGCCCTTGCGGGTCATCGTCAGCGCCATGCGGCTCATCTGCACCGCGTCATCCCGCCGGAAATCGTCGGTATCGCACGAAAACAGGTCGATCAAACCGACCTGCGCGGCAAAGCGCAGCGCATTGATATAGGTAAAGTCATTTTTCTGATCCGAATAGCCCAGCGCACGCAGCATGAAGGTGGCGTACATCTGCGCCGTGCACCGCGCGTCGGGCTCAAAGGTCGTGTAGCTCGCGCCCGCGGCCAGACCGCGCTGATACAGCCAGCCCACATAGGGCTTCTGCCAGTCGGCCAGATCGGTAAAGGGCGTGCTGCCCGCCGCTTTGGCTTCCTCCTCCTTGCCCAAAAGGCGCACCAGCATGACGGCGGCCTCGGCGCGGGTGCAGGGCGCGGCCAGATCGTAGACCGGCTTTCCGTCCTTCCCGACCGACTTACCCTGAAACAGACCGAGGGCGTAAAGCGCGTCGGCCGCGGACGTGTAATCGACCGTCACCGTTTCCTGCACCGCGTCCGGCTCGGGCGGCGCGGCCATTTCATCGACCGGCTGTTGAACGGCAGCCGCGCTGCCCGCGAGCAGGGCGGCGGCGCACAGACCGGCAAGCAAACGTTTCATGTACTGCCTCACTTTCCCACAACGACCAGATGCGGATAAGCCAGATCAATGCCCTCGGCGTCAAACCGCTTCTTGACGAGCCGCATCAGGTCGGCCTTGAGCGCGACGGTCGTTCCGTTGTCCGCGCCCCAGATCCACGCGCGCAGGATGACGGCCGAATCGGCCAGCTCCTGCACGCGGACGGTCACCTTGGGCACGCCCGCCTTCACCTGCTCGGGCGTGCGCACATCCAGATAGTCCGGGTGACGGCCGACCTCGTCGGCCATCAGCTTCATCGCGCGGTCAACATCCGATTCGTAGGTGATGCCGATATCGAGCATCAGGCAGACGTGCCGCTCGCCGTAGTCGTAATTTTCCACGATCGCGCTGTTCATCGTGCTGTTGGGGACGATGACGCGCTTGTTTTCGATCGTGCGCAGGACGGTGTGGTGCAGGGTGATGTCCTCGACCGTGCCCAGCACGCCCGACGAGACCACATTGACCACGTCGCCGATCACAAAGGGCTTGGAGATCAGGATGATGATGCCGCTGGCGATCGAGCCGAGCGCCTCCTGACCCGCGACGCCCAAGACGACCGCGATCACGCCGCCGGCGGCCAGCAGCTTGTTCATGCCCGCGTTGAGCACCGGAATATTGGACACGATGATCGAAAACGCGGCGAAATAAACGCCGAACAGAGCGAAATACCGCACAAAGGCGCAGAGCGTCGCGCCCGAGGTGTTATAGGTCTTCATGCGCGCGATCAGGCGGTCGAACATCCGGTTGACCCACTTACACGCAGCCAGCATGATGAGCAGGGTGACGGCGACCAGGATCACCTTTCCGACAAAGCTGCCAAGCTGCGTTTCAAAGAACGCCTCGAGCACCCGCCACACGTTTCTGGGCAGGACGGTCTCGGCCGCGCCGGCCGCGGCGTCGACCGCGCCCTCGGCGACATTCGTCACATCTTGATTCATAAGCGCCTCCTTTTCGCACTTCACAAAAAGGGCCGCGCAAACGGCCCTTTTTGATAATTTTGATCAAATTTAGTACGCGATGCCCCAGACGACCATCTTGTGCGCGGGCTTGCCGCAGACCGGGCAGACGTCGCCGATCTTCTCCTGCTCGAAGGGGATGCAGCGGGAGGGCATACCGGTCTCCTCCTTGATCTTCTCCTCGCAGGCGCGGTCGCCGCACCACATGGACTTGATGAAGCCGGTGTGCTCCTTGAGGATGGCCTTCATCTCGTCGAGCGAGGTCGCGGTGTAGGTGTGCTCCTCACGGTTCTTGAGCGCCTTGTCGAACAGCGCCTGCTGGATCTCGTCGAGCAGCTTGGGGATGACAGCGGTCAGCTCCTCGAACTTGACGACGGTCTTCTCGCGGGTGTCGCGGCGGACGAGGACGCACTGACCGTTCTCGATGTCGCGCGGGCCGACCTCGAGACGGAGCGGGAAGCCCTTCATCTCGTACTCGGCGAACTTCCAGCCGGGGCTGTTCTCGGACAGGTCGATCTTGGCGCGGATACCGGCGGCCTTGATGGTCTCAAGCAGCTCCTGCGCCTTCTCGACAACGCCCGGCTTGTGCGCCGCGACCGGGATAACGACGAGCTGGAAGGGCGCGATGCGGGGCGGGAGCACGAGACCCTCGTCGTCACCGTGGGTCATGATGATCGCGCCGATCAGACGGGTCGAAACGCCCCACGAGGTCTGGTACATATACTGCAGGGTGTTGTTCTTGTCGGTGTACTGCATATCGAACGCACGGGCGAAGCCGTCGCCGAAATAGTGCGAGGTGCCCGACTGAAGCGCCTTGCAGTCATGCATCATGGCCTCGATCGTGTAGGTGTCCTCCGCGCCCGCGAAGCGCTCCTTTTCGGTCTTCTGACCCTTGAGCACCGGGATCGCCAGATAGTCCTCGCAGAACTTGGCGTAGATGTTGAGCATCTGCATGGTCTCGGCGCGCGCCTCCTCGGCGGTGGCGTGCACGGTGTGGCCCTCCTGCCACCAGAACTCACGGGAGCGCAGGAAGGGACGGGTGGTCTTCTCCCAGCGGACGACCGAGCACCACTGGTTGTACAGCTTGGGCAGGTCGCGCCACGAGCGGACGATCTTGGCGTAGTGCTCGCAGAACAGGGTCTCGGAGGTCGGACGGACGCACAGGCGCTCCTCCAGCTTCTCCATGCCGCCGTGGGTGACCCAGGCGACCTCGGGTGCGAAGCCCTCGACGTGATCCTTCTCCTTCTGGAGCAGGGATTCGGGGATGAAGATCGGCATGGCCACGTTCTCGTGACCGGTCTCCTTGAACATGCCGTCCAGCACGTGCTGGATGTTCTCCCAGAGTGCCTGCGCGTAGGGGCGCATGATGACACAGCCCTTGACCGAGGAATAGTCGATCAGCTCGGCCTTTTTAACGATATCGGTATACCACTGGGCGAAATCGACGTCCATCGACGTGATCTCGCTGACCAGCTTTTTCTTTTCTGCCATATTTTTCACCTTTATTTTGTAAATTCAACTTATCTGAGCTTGTTTTCGACCTCGTAGGACAGCTTCTCGATGAACTCGTCGAGCGGCATCACAGTGGTCTTGCCGTCGCGGCGGTCGCGGACGGCGACCTGACCGGCCTCCTGCTCCTTGTCGCCCAGTACCAGCATATAGGGCACCTTTTCAAGCTGCGCCTCGCGGATCTTCTTGCCGATCTTCTCGTTGCGGTAGTCGACGTCCACGCGGAAGCCGTGCTTTTCGAGCTCCTCGCGCACCTCAGCCGCATAGTCGGCGTTGCGGTCGGTCATGGGCAGGACGCGAACCTGCTCGGGCGCCATCCAGGTCGGCAGCGCACCGGCATACTTCTCGATCAGGTAGGCCAGCGTGCGCTCGTAGCAGCCGAGCGAGGTGCGGTGCAGGATATAGGGGGTCTTCTTCTCGCCGTCCTTGTCGACGTACTCCATGCCGAAGCGCTGGGCAAGCAGCATGTCGATCTGGATGGTGACGAGGGTGTCCTCCTTACCATGGACATTGCGGTACTGGATGTCGAGCTTCGGGCCGTAGAACGCGGCCTCGTCGATGCCGATCGTGTACTCGATGCCCAGATGGTCGAGGATCTTGCCCATGACCGCCTGCGCCTCTTCCCACTGCTCGGGCGTGCCCTCATACTTGTTGTTCGGGTTGGCCGGATCCCACTGGGAGAAGCGGAAGGTGCAGTCCTCAAGCAGACCGACCGTGCCGAGGAAGTACTTGCACAGATCGAGGCAGCGCTTGAACTCTTCCTCGAGCTGGTCGGGACGGACGATGTTATGGCCCTCGGAAATGGTGAACTGACGCACGCGGATCAGGCCGTGCATTTCGCCCGAATCCTCGTTACGGAACAGGGTCGAGGTCTCGCCCAGACGCATGGGCAGGTCACGGTAGGAACGGGCGCGGTTCAGATAGACCTGATACTGGAAGGGGCAGGTCATCGGACGCAGGGCGAAGCACTCCTTGGTCTCGTCGTGGGGATCGCCGATGATGAACATGCCGTCGAGGTAGTGATCCCAGTGACCCGAGATCTTGAAGAACTCGCGCTTGGCCATGAGCGGGGTCTTGGTCAGCAGATAGCCGTTCTTCTGCTCGACGTCCTCGACCCAGCGCTGCAGGAGCTGGATGACGCGCGCGCCCTTGGGCAGCAGAACGGGCAGACCCTGACCCAGCGTATCAACGGTCGTGAAGTATTCGAGCTCGCGGCCGAGCTTGTTGTGGTCGCGCTTCTTGGCTTCCTCAACGGCGGCCAGATAGGCGTCCAGCTCGTCCTTCTTGGGGAAGGCGGTGCCGTAGATGCGCTGGAGCATCTTGCGGTTGGCGTCGCCCCGCCAGTAAGCGCCGGTCGCGCTCGTCAGCTTGATCGCGTTGCCCTTAACACGGCCGGTCGAATCCAGATGCGGGCCGGCGCACAGGTCGGTAAATTCGCCCTGCTTATAGAACGAGATGACCGCATCCTCGGGCAGATCGTTGATCAGCTCGACCTTGTACGGCTCCTCGCGCTCCTCCATGAACTTGATCGCCTCGGCGCGGGGCAGCTCAAACCGCTCGAGCGGGAGCTTTTCCTTGCAGATCTTCTTCATCTCGGCCTCGAGCGCCTCGAGGTGCTCGGGGGTGAAGGAGAAGGGGGCATCAAAATCGTAGTAGAAGCCGTTTTCGATGGCGGGGCCGATGGCCAGCTTGACCTCGGGGTACAGGCGCTTGACGGCCTGCGCCAGAATATGGGAGACCGTATGGCGGTAGGTGTTGCGGTACTCCGGATTTTCAAACGTGAACTGATTGTCGGACATGAGAAATGACCTTCCTTTCTTTGGCTCCGGGGCAAACAAAAAAGCTCGCCCCTTAAAAATCATTTCAGGGGTGAGCTTGACAAAACCCACGGTTCCACCCTGCTTGCGCAGCCAGACCGGAAACAAACCGGCCGGGCGAACGCCGCTCGGAGCCCGGTAACGGGGGCGAATCGGCGCGGGATACTGCTGTTTTCCCCCGCGCGGCTCAGGAAACGGTGTGCCGGAACGCATGTCCTCCCGTGTCCGCTTACAGCCCGAGGCGGTCACTCTCTGTCAGGGTGGAGCTTAAAGTGCGTGCGGCTTTTCCTTCGCAGCCTTTCTCTTATGGTAATACAGTGTTATGATACACCGCCCGCGCGGGTTTGTCAACGGCAAACTCGCCAAATCCGGGTGGGATTCTCCCCATTTTCGTCGGAAAACGGACGATTTTCCGGCTTGACACACCCCTTCCGCCTTCTGGAAAACAAAAAACCGGCGGACGCCGTCCGCCGGTCGAAGATTCAGTTTGATTCGTCCTGCCCGTCCGCTTCGGCCGGCTTTGCCGCCTTGGCCGCCGCAATGCGTTCCTCGAGGAAGCGGACGAACGCCTCCTTTTCGGCCCCGTCCGCGAAGGCGTTGTCGGGCACGATCAGGGCGGAAATGTCATCCAGATAGAGATAGACCTGCCGCTTGACCGGCGTGACCCGGGCAAAAGCGTCATAGGGATAGCGGCTGTCCTCGTCCTCACCGGTCAGGTGCACGCCTTCGTCGTCCGCCGTCAGCAGCTTCTGTCCGCAGATGTGCTTGTTGACCGCCCGCTTGATCGTCAGGCGGACGTTCTTCTTGGCCTTGTTTTTAAAGCCGCGCGGCGCGTAGACGTAGATTCCGGCCGCCAGCGCGACATAGACCGCCACGCTGACCGGGGTCAGCGTGCCCACGCCATACATCAGCGCGGCGCCGCCCACGATGACCAGGCCGGCAAGCAGGAGCTGCATCCGGCGGATGGTCTTCTGCGTGACCGGATCATGGTCGATAAAATACATATTATAGTCGATAAAGTCCTGTTCGGAGATGGTATAGCTCAGTTCCATTACATTTGTACCCCCTGTCTGCGTTTGTGCACCATATGGCGCAGCTCGGAGAGAAAGCCCTCCCGTTCGCTCATGCCGCGGATGAAGGCGCGCGGCGGGATGACGACCGTCTGGTGGTCGCCGTAGCCCAGAAAGATATAGCCCGCGTCGTCCTCGCCGATGTCCTCGATGCTGTCATACAGAAGCACCTGCGTTTCCTCGCCGTTCCAGATGTGCAGGCCGTCCTCCTGCATGGTGGTCACCGCCTGATAGGGCTGGATGCGCGGGGCGTACTTCTTTTCCGCCGTTTTATACGCGCCGTCCTGCATCCACTGGGGCACCAGCATCCACGCGCACACGGCCAAAACGGCGAATACGGCGATGCTCACCGCGTTGACATGGCCCTTGATGTTCAAAATCAGG
The DNA here is from genome assembly GCA_021531865.1 of Butyricicoccus pullicaecorum. Classification (GTDB taxonomy): domain Bacteria; phylum Bacillota; class Clostridia; order Oscillospirales; family Butyricicoccaceae; genus Butyricicoccus. The sequence continues at coordinate 280,748 of JAFBIW010000001.1, forward strand.
CCGATGGCCAGCAGGGCGAGCGCGGAAATGGCGCGCAGCAGGGTCACGCGGGTGCGGATGCGCGAATCATGGGCAAAATGGTATTTATGATAGGCCAGATAGTCCTCCGGGCCGATCTCATACTGATATTCTTGCAGCACAGGGATGTTCCTCCTTCGTTCTCTTACCTTTTATCATACCATAGCGCGTCCCCGGATGCAAGACACGTCAGCGCTTCCCGCCGTACGCCTCGCGCCACGCAAGGAACAGCCCGGCCAGCAGGACGGCGAACGAAATCGCGAAGGGCACGAGCAGATCCGTTCCCAGCAGACTGCCCAGCAGGCCGTCGATCCCGTTGTAAGTCCACGGATTGCAGGCCGCGTAAATGAAACAGAACAGGGAAAAGGCAAAGCCGATCCCGGTCAAAAGCAGGGCGAAAATGAATTTTTTCATCAAAAACCCTCCATACGATAGAAAAAGCCGGCCCGATAAAAGGCCGGCTTTTTAAAGTTTTGGTCATCGACTCGGTTTCTGTTCCGGATCGGCATTCGGAAACAGGAATTGCAACGTCTGAGATTAGAGACCGGTGTGCTCCTTGATGTAGACGCGCGCCATCTTGGCGTACTCGAACGGATTGGCCTTGGCCGGATCCTGCTCCGCCTCGACCATGATCCAGCCTTCGTAGCCGGCCTTGTCGAGCAGGGCGAATACGTCGTCGAACTGTACGCAGCCGTCCGGATCGCCCGGTACGGTGAAGGCGCCGTTGCGGACAGCGTCCAGGAAGGACCAGTGCTCGGCGCGAACCTTCTCAACGATGGGCATGCGCATGTTCTTCAGATGTACGTGGCCAACGCGGTCAGCGAACTTCTCGAGCATCTTGACCGGATCCTCGCCCGCGAAGGTGAAGTGGCCGGTGTCGAAGCACAGGAAGACATACTTGGGATCGGTGTTCTCCATCAGGCGGGTGGTCTCCTCAACGGTCTGAACCACGGTGCCCATGTGATGATGGAAGCAGGAACGGATGCCGTACTTCTCCATGGACAGCTTGCCCAGCTTGTTCAGGCCCTCGCACAGACGGGTCCACTCCTCGTCGGTCAGCACGCGCTTGTTCTCCATGTCGAGAATCGGAACGTCCAGCTTGCCCTGGATGGAACCGGACTGCTCGGAGATGTTGATCGCGGTCGCACCGACAAAGGACAGGTACTCCAGCTCCTTGATGAACTCAGCCTCAACCTCTTCGTACGGCTTGTCTACCAGGAAGGAGGAGAACCACTTGGACGCGATGGTCATGCCGCGTACGTCCAGCATATGCTTCAGGACAGCCTTGTCCTCGGGATACTTGTGACCAACCTCAGAACCGGTAAAGCCAGCCAGCGCCATCTCAGAAACGCACTGCTGGAAGGAGTTCTCGTCGCCGAGATCCCACATATCGTCGTTGGACCAGCCGATCGGGCACATACCGAGTCTTACTTTCTTGGGATCTAACATTTTACATACCTCCGTAATGACTTATTGAAACCGCCGCGCCCTTTGGTTCGCGGCGCGATCTCTCATGTTTTTATTGTATAAGAACCACATGGAAAAGTCAACCGAAATGTGTAAAAGTTAACCAAACAAATGAAAAAAATTCACCATCCCGCTGTACCGCATTCCGGATGGCTTCACGCAAAAAAGCCCTGCCGAAGCAGGGCTTTTGCGGGCTGTCAGGCAGGGTTTTGTCTTAAATACGGGCAACGCCGGTGCGGACGGCGGCTTCGGCGACCGCCTTGGCGACCGCGCCGGTCACGCGCGCGTCGAACGCCATCGGCATGATGTTCTCAGAGGACAGCTCCTCGTCGGTGATGACGCCCGCGATCGCGTAGGCCGCAGCCATCTTCATTTCCTCGTTGATGTCGGAGGCACGCACATCGAGCGCGCCGCGGAAAATGCCCGGGAAGGCCAGCACGTTGTTGATCTGGTTCGGGTAGTCCGAACGGCCGGTGCCGACGACGGCCGCGCCGCCCTTCTTGGCCTCATCCGGCCAGATTTCGGGCACCGGGTTGGCCATCGCGAAGACCATCGGGTCCTTCGCCATGGTGGAGACCATCTCGGCGGTCAGCACGCCCGGGGCCGACAGGCCGAAAAAGACGTCCGCGCCCTTGACCGCGTCGGCCAGCGTGCCGGTCATGTGGCCGCGGTTCGTGACCTTCGCCATCTCGGCCTGCGCCGGGTTCAGGCGCTCGTCGCCCTCGCAGACGATGCCGAAGCGCTCACACATGACGACGTCCTGCACGCCGAGGAACATCAGGAAGCGGGTCACCGCGATCGCGGCCGCGCCGCAGCCGTTGACGACCAGCTTGATCTCGCTGAGCTTGCGGCCGGTCAGGCGGCAGGCGTTGATCATCGCGGCGGCACAGCAGACGGCCGTGCCGTGCTGGTCGTCGTGGAAGATCGGGATGTCGCAGACCTCCTTCAGGCGGCGCTCGATCTCAAAGCAGCGGGGCGCAGAGATGTCCTCCAGATTGACGCCGCCGAACGAGCCGGAAATGAGTTGAACGGTGCGCACGATCTCGTCCACATCCTTGGACTTGACGCAGAGCGGGAACGCATCCACATCGGCAAAGGCCTTGAACAGGGCGCACTTGCCCTCCATAACCGGCATACCGGCTTCGGGGCCGATGTCGCCCAGACCGAGCACAGCGGTGCCGTCGGTGATGACCGCGACCAGATTGTGACGGCGGGTGTACTTATAGCTCAGGGACACGTCGTCCTTGATCTTCAGGCAGGGCTCGGCCACGCCCGGGGTGTAGGCGACCGCCAGATCTTCCTTCGACTCCACCTTGCAGCGGGCGACGACCTCGATCTTGCCAGCCCATTCTTCGTGCGCCTTGAGCGCCTTTTCCTTTGCGTCCATTTCAGTAACCTCCGGCATATTTTTCTTGTTTCCATTGTACTCCATCCGCGCCGCTTTGCCTAGTCCGCATCCCGCACAAAATCCACGCCCTTCCGCCCCCTTTCCTTGCACCGCATGTGAAAATCTGCTACAATAAAGGCAGGGATACCGGCGGGAACCATTCCGCCGCCCGCGCCGTCTAAAGGAAAAAGGAGATGAGCGTTGATGAAAAAATTACTGCTCGCGCTGTGCCTGTGCGCCCTCGCGCTGAATCTTGCCGCCTGCCGCAAGCAGGCCGATGAAACGCCGGAAAATCCCGGCGCATCCACGTCCGGTCAGGCCGCCGAGCCGCCGGTCACACCGGACACGCAGGAAACGCCGAAGACTCCGGATACGCCCGACGCACCGGCTGCCGACCCGAACGCCATTGCGTTCTTTGACTGCGGCAAGCTCGAACTGCCGAACAGCGGCGCGGCCGAGGGACGCGAAAATTTTGAGGAATTTCTGAATCTGACCGGCGTTGGCCGGGAAGCGGCCATCGAGATCACGCAATACACGGTCGAGGGCGATCCGATCGTCTCGACCCTGACCTTTGACGGCGGCGGCTTTACGCTGGCCGTCGATTCGACGGCTGACGCGTTTGCCGCGCCCGCCGACCGGACGGTCAGAGAAACGGGCTGGAAGCGTCTGGCGATCGTCGAGCGGACGGGTGAAAACGGAACGCTCTACCAGTCCTTCCGCCTGACCAATCTGGACGAGGGCGAAGTCACGGGCGAAACGCCCGACGGCGACGACGTTTACACCCTGTTTGAAGAGCCACTGACCGACTGAGCACGGCTGAGCACCGGCCTGAGCACCGCGTTTCGCGGCTGAGCACGGATCCTGTATCGCTGAGCACGGTCTCATTCATCTGAGCACCGGCCTGAGCACGGCGCACGGACAAAAGAAAAAAGCTCCCGAAACGGGAGCTTTTTTGATGCTTATATTTCGACTTACTTGCGGGAAACAGCCTTCTTGGCAGCCGCAACGATGTCGGCAGCGGTCAGGTTGTACTCTTCCTGCAGGAAGTTCTGCGCGCCGACCTGGCCGAAGCGGTTCATAACGCCGACCTGCTCCATCGGAACGGGGCAGTTCTTGGCCAGAACCTGTGCAACGGCAGAGCCCAGACCGCAGTTGGCCTGATGGTTCTCCGCAACGACAACAGCGCCGGTCTCCTTGGCGGAGGCAACGATCAGCTCTTCGTCGATCGGCTTCCAGGTGAACATATCAATCACCTTGGCGGAAACGCCCTCAGCAGCCAGGGTCTCCTGTGCCTTCAGCGCCTCGTCAACCATGATGCCGGAAGCGATGATGGTAACGTCGGTGCCTTCCTTCAGGGTAACGCCCTTGCCGATCTCGAAGTCGGAGCCGTCCTCGTAAACCTTAACAACGCCCTTGCGGATCATACGCATGTAGGAGAACTTGCCGGAAGCAGCCAGCTTCTTGGTCAGGCAGTGGATCATGGCGTAGTCGGTCGGGTCGATAACAACCGCGTCCGGGATGGACATGTACAGAGCGCAATCCTCGAACGGCATATGGGTGCCGCCGTTGTACGCCGCGCAGACGCCGGGGTCAGAGCCCAGAACGTGTACGGGCAGCTTGGCGTAAGCCGCGGACATGAACGCCTGGTCAAACGCACGGCGGGAGGAGAAGCAGCCGAAGGAGTGCATGAATACGGTGCGGCCGGTCGCGGTCAGGCCCGCGGCGATGCCCATCGCATTCGCTTCCGCAATACCGGCGTTGAAGGTCTGCTTCGGGAATTCCTTCTCCAGCTTTGCGGTGTTGATGCAGTTATACAGGTCGCAGTCGATGTGGCAAACCTTGGGATCGGCAGCCATCAGTTCCTCCATGGCGGTTACGTAACCGTCACGGTTCGCACGGGAATCCTTCTCGTGTTTTCCAATTAAAGTAAAGCTCATTGTTCGATACCCTCCTTACTGTGCCTTGACCTTGGCAAGCTCTTCTTCCGCGAACTTGATCGCTTCATCCCACTGCTCCTTGGAAGGCTGAGAGGAATGTGCGCCAGAGGGTTCCGCGAAGGTGCAGCCCTTGCCCTTGACGGTGTTGAGCACGATGCAGGTGGGCTTGCCCTCGGTCGCGTAAGCGGCCTGAACGGCGTCGTAAACCTGCTCTACGTCGTTGCCGTCGGCAACGTCGATGACGTTCCAGCCGAAGGCGTCGAACTTGGCGCCGATGCCCTTGCCGTGGCTCATGATGTCATCAACTGCGCCGTCGAGCTGACGCTTGTTGGAGTCAACGAAGCAAACCAGATGGTCGAGCTTGTAGTGGGCAGCGAACTGCGCAGCCTCCCAAACCTGACCCTCATCGCACTCGCCGTCGCCGACGAAGACGAAGGTGTGGTTGTCGCGACCGTCAACCTTGTTGCCCAGCGCAGCGCCGACAGCGGTGGACATGCCCTGGCCCAGAGAGCCGGTGGTCAGGTCGATGCCGGGGGTCTTGGTGCGGTCGGTATGGGACGGGAAGTTGGTGTGGGGCTGGTTGAGGGTATAAGCGTTCTCGATGGGATAGAAGCCCTTCAGACCCAGGGTGGCGTACATGGCCGGGCCGGCATGACCCTTGGACATAACGCACCAGTCACGATCCTCCCAGCGGGGGTTCTTGGGATCTACCTTCATGACATCGCCGTACAGAACTGCGAGGGCTTCCACAACGGACATGGAACCGCCAACATGGCCGAAGCCGAGCGAGCCGATGGTCTTCAGAGCTTCCACTCTGATTTCCTGGGCAAATACACGCAGTTCCTTCATTTTTTCTGCTTTCTGCATTGCATACACCTGCCTATTTCACAAAATTCATGCGAAAGCCCCGTGATCCGCCGCGCGGGCACAGAGCTTTCCCCTTCTCACTAACTGTAGTCTATCATCGTTTCAGGTAAATTTCAATGCCGAGATGGTGATTTGTAGGAAAAATTTTTTGCTCTTTTCCGTCCTTCCATTCTTGGGATTTTCATGTTTTTCTTCGTTTTCTTTTTGTTTTTCCCCGCTTTTCACACATTTTCCGCAGTTTTTCGACCGTTCTCGCAGGCGGACGGTCACCCTGTTTTTTCGCCTGATGTTGGTTGCATTTTCGTTATTTTCTGATAAAATTACTATAAGAGAGATGTGGCCCGTCCCACGGCTGCGGGAACGCACGGCGCTCCCCCGACACAGTCCGAGCCGAACCAATCTACCGGAAGAGAGAAATGTAGGGAGAACTATGAAAATCAGTCGGTTAAACTCCATCGAGCAATACGTCATCTCCAAAGAGACCGTCTCGATCGACGAGCTCTGCGAGGTCTTCGGCGTATCCAAGAATACCATCCGGCGCGACCTGAATGATCTGGAAGCGCGCGGACACATCGCCAAGGTCTACGGCGGCGTGACCACGGTCGGCTCCCCCGGCGCCGTGCCCATGCCCGTCCGCTCAGGCCTCAATTCCGCAGACAAAAACCAGATCGGCATCCTCGCCGCCTCCGAGGTGCAGGATGGCGACACCATCTTCATCGACTCAGGCTCGACGACCGTCTGCCTGCTGCGCTATCTGGCCAGCCGCAAGCGGGTCACCGTCATCACCCATTCCCTGAACGCGATGAGCGAAGCCTCCAAGTTTGAAAACCTCAGCCTGATCTCGCTGGGCGGCATCTACAACGCGGCGACCGATTCCTTTACCGGTCTGTCCACCTTCGAAGCCCTGTCCGGCATGACGATCAACAAGGCCTTCATGGCCGCGACCGGCGTGTCGCTCGAGAGCGGCATGACCAACACCACCTTCCTCGAGGCCGAGATCAAGCGCGGCGTCGTCCAGCGCGCCTCGTCGGTCTACCTCATGGCCGACTCCTCCAAGCTGGACAAATCCGCGGTCATCTCCTTCTGCCAGCTCGCCGACCTGACCGCCTTCATCACCGACCGCTGTCCGCCCGAAAAGTACCTCCGGTTCTTCCGGGAGCACGACATCCGGGTGCTGTACGACCGATAACCGCAAAAAAGGCGCGATCCCGCTTGGGATCGCGTCTTTTTGTCTCATTGCCGCTGCTTTGCCGACCTGCGGTAGTCGGTTGGCGTGCAGCCGTAGACCTCCCGGAACCGCTTGATGAAATAGCTGAAATTCTCAAAGCCCACGCTCAAGCTGATCTCCAGAATGGGCAGGTCGGTCTCACGCAGCAGGCGCGAGGCACGCTCGATGCGCAGCAGGTTGATGTGCTGCATGAGCGTGCGCCCCAGATTGTCCTTGAAAAAGGTGCAGAAATATTTGGGCGAGAGGTTGAACTGCCCGGCCACGTCGGCCAGACGCAGCCGCTCGGTGCAGTGCGCCGACAGGTATTCGACGATCTCGCGCAGGAGCTGGACGCGGTACTCGGCCGCCGGACGCACCGCGGCCGTCGAGAGCAGACCTGCGCCGTCCATCAGGGCAATCAGCCGCAGCAGGGACGCCTTGACCAGAAGCTGATAGCCGGGCGGCTGGGTCTCGCAGGCCAGCATAATCTCCCGCAGCTCCCGTCCGAGCGCCGCGCCGGCCGGCGTGTCATGGGGCACGACAGGCGGCAGGCGCAGGGCACCATCCTCAAGTGGGGAGAGCAGCTCGTTCTGCACCCGGTCGCCCCGGCGAAATTGCAGAAAATCCATCGGGAAGACGAACGCGCGGAACAGGTCGTCCACACCGCCCCGGATCTCGTGCAGCTCTCCCGCGCCCACGCAGAAAATATCGCCCGGCGCGCCCTCGTACCGCCGGTCGGCCACGGTCACGCCCACCGTGCCCTGCAAGACGGTGATCAGCTCGATCTCGGGGTGCCAGTGCAGGGGCACGAGGTCGGAATCCTGCGCCTCGGGCGCGGAGTAGATCTGAAACGGAAAATCCTGCGTACCGTGCGCGCGCTTCTCCCGCCGGGCTGTGTCCATACCGTCGTCCTCCCTTCGTAATATCTGAATATTGTGTTATTACTTATGAAAATACTGCAAGCGTGCCTGCGTGCATCTGACTATAATTATAATCAGACAGAGCGGGAAACGCAAGCCGGACACCCGAAAATCGACCGGGTTTTCTCCCTTCTCACTGCCGTTCGATTTTCCTCCGTCCGCCCTGTGCCTTCCCGGGAATTTGGAAACGCCCGGCGCTTGTTTTGGAAGGTTGTATGGAATTTTGTGGTATTGTCTGTGCAAACCGTCAAAAATATTCCGCATCTTGCCCAAAACAGCACAAAACGGTTGATGATTTTTTGTCATCATGGTATAATTGCAGTAACCGAGTTATTCCAAACTCCGTTCCCGCCGGCGCCCGCCGCGCCGCCCGGGATCACTTTCATTGGAGGTATGCGCTATGTATATTGATAAGCAAGTCAAGCGTGGCTACAACGAGTATATCCACCTCGACGAGGGCATCGGCAAGGACGCCATGATGGACGTCGCGCTGCTCGTCATGGAGGACGGCGACACCTACTCCTTCAACGAGTCCGAGAAGGAGCTGGCCTGCCTGGTATTTGACGGCAAGTGCACCATTGAGTGGGAGGATCAGTCCTACGATGTTGACCGTCCCAATCCCTTCGACTACAACCCGTCCTGCCTGCACGTCTGCAAGGGCGTTGCGGTCAAGATCACCGCTCACGGCCCCTGCAACATCTACGTGCAGAAGACCCTGAACGAGAAGACCTTCCCGTCCAAGATGTACAAGCCCGAGGACACCGACACCTGGGCACGCGGCAACAAGGGCGAGCTGATGGGCTGCATCAAGCGCGATGTACGCACCTGCTTCGACCTCGACAACGCTCCCTACTCCAACATGGTTCTGGGCGAGGTCGTCAACCTGCCCGGCAAGTGGTCTTCCTATCCGCCCCATCATCATCCGCAGCCCGAGGTCTACTTCTACCGCTATGACAAGGAGCAGGGCTTCGGCGCAGGCTGGGCCAACGGCGAGATCTACGAGACCCATCACAACGGTCTGGCCATCATCACCGACAAGATGCACTCTCAGGTCACCGCGCCCGGCTACTCCTGCTGCTACGCGTGGGGCATCCGTCATCTGCCCGGCGATCCGTGGGACAAGACCCGCATCGACGACGAGGAGCACCTCTGGCTGCTCGAAGAGGACGCCAACGACCACATCTGGCACTGCCCGACCGGTAACTGATCCTCTCCCCATCCTTTTGTAAGTTATTTTCACCATAGAACTACTTTTAGGAGGTATTTCTCAGATGAAACACATGGAAACCGTTCGCCTGACGGCGAGCCAGGCGCTGGTTCGCTTCCTCGAGAACCAGTATGTCAGCTACATCGACATGGACGGCAACGAAGTTGAGCACAAGTTCGTCAAGGGCATCTTCATGCTGCCCGGCCACGGCAACGTTGTCGGCTTTGCCAACGGCGTTGAGCAGGAGCTCAAGGACATGGTCGTTTACCAGGGCAAGAACGAGCAGGGCATGGCGCTGGCCGCTGTCGGCTTCGCAAAGCAGCTCCGCCGCAAGCAGATCTTCGCTGCGACCTCGTCCGTCGGCCCCGGCGCCTGCAACATGGTCACCGCCGCTGCCACCGCGACCGCGAACAACATCCCCGTTCTGATCCTGCCGGGCGACATCTACGCTTCCCGTCAGCCCGACCCGGTACTCCAGCAGATGGAGCAGCCGCAGAACCTGTCCATCTCCGCGCATGACGCCTTCCAGGCCGTCACCAAGTACTGGGGCCGCATCAACCGCCCCGAGCAGGTCATGACCGACATGATCTCCGCGATGCGCGTTCTGACCGACACCGCCAACACCGGCGCAGTCGCGATCTCCCTGCCGCAGGACGTTCAGGCGGAAGCCTACGACTATCCGGTTGACTTCTTCCAGAAGCGCGTTTGGCGCATCGACCGCCGTCCGGCGACCAAGTACGCCGTTGACAAGGCCGTTGAGGTCATCAAGAACGCCAAGAAACCCCTGCTGATCTGCGGCGGCGGCGTTCGCTACGCTGAGGCGCACAAGGTCTTCAAGAAGTTCGCTGAGGACTTCGGCATCGCGTTCGGCGAGACCCAGGCGGGCAAGTCCGCGATCGAGTGGACCCACGAGCTGAACCTGGGCGGTCTGGGCACCACCGGCGGCATCGCTGCCAACAAGCTGGCCCACGAGGCGGACGTTGTCATCGGCGTCGGCACCCGCTACACCGACTTCACCACCGCGTCCAAGTGGCTCTACCGCACCGACGCGAAGTTCGTCAACATCAACCCGTCCGAGTTCCAGGCGTACAAGATGGACGCTGTTCCGGTCGTTGCGGACGCCAACGAGGCTCTGACCGCGATCGGCGCCGAGCTGGCTAAGATCGGCTACCACACCGACGAGGCGTATGCCGCTTCTGTCAAGGCTTACCGCGACGAGTGGTACGCTGAGGTTGATCGTCTGGATCACTGCGTATACACCGGCAAGGATTCCTTCACCCCCGAGGTCAACGACGCGAACCGCGAATGCGTTGAGAAGTACGTCGAGGATACCGGCTGCGACCTGTGCCAGACCACCGTTCTGGGCACCATCAACCGCATGATCGACGACGACGCGATCGTCTGCGCGGCGGCCGGCTCTCTGCCGGGCGACATGCAGGGTCTGTGGCGTGCGCGCAAGATCAACACCTACCACATGGAGTACGGCTACTCCTGCATGGGCTACGAGGTTGCTTCCGCGCTGGGCGCCAAGATCGCCTGCCCCGATCAGGAAGTTTACGCGATGTGCGGCGACGGCTCCTTCGATATGCTGCACTCCGAGCTGATCACCTCCGTTCAGATCGGCAAGAAGATCAACGTTATGCTGTTTGATAACGCTTCCTTCGGCTGCATCAACAACCTCGAGGTTGGTCAGGGCAACGCCTCCATCTGCACCGAGAAGAACATGCTCGAAGAGGGCGTCACCAACGGCATCCACAAGGGCAAGGTCATCCAGATCGACTATGCGGCCATCGGCGCGGCTTACGGCTGCAAGACCTACACCGTCAAGACTCTGGAGGAGCTCGAAGCTGCGATCGAGGATTCCAAGAAGCAGACCGTCTCCACCCTGATCGACATGAAGGTTATGCCGAAGACCATGTCCAAGGGCTACGAGAACTGGTGGCGTGTCGGCGTCGCAGAAGTCTCCACCAAGCCGGAGGTTCAGGCGGCTCGCAAGGCCATCGAGGATCATCTGTACGAGGCGCGTCACTATTAATTCTGACGGGTTCCGTCTTCCAAGCAGAACAAATCCGGGCGCGGGGAATCATCCCCGCGCCCGTTTTCTGTCTTCATATAGCGCAAAAAGCCCCTCGGACGGTCGTCCGAAGGGCTTTCTTTGTCTGTTTACAGGCGCGGCTCGTGCTCGCCCGCTTCAAAGTGCTCGATCAGCTCGATCAGCTCGCCGCTCGGGCCCTTGAAGAAGATATTCTGCAGGCCGCCGAACAGCTTGGGCAGTACGACCGGCTCTTCCGTGCGGAAGGTGTCGAGACCCATTGCGCGCAGCTCGTTGACGACGAGGGGCAGATCTTCGACCTCGATGGCAAAGTGCGGGATCACACCATCCTGCGTGGGCACGACGGTGCCGTCGCCCGGCTGGATCAGCTCGATCTCGAAATCGGCCAGCCGAACCATTGCCAGCAGGTTCACGCCGCCCGGCTTCTGCACGCTGTCGCGCGCGGTGCACTCGCCGCCCAGCGTCTCATAAAACGCGATACTCTTTTCCATATCGGTGGTATAAACGGCGATATGCGCCAGTCCTTTAAAACTTCTCATCAGCAGTTCCTTCTTTCTGGGATCGTTGCTATTTGCTCTTATTTTACCATAAAAGACCGGGAAAAGGAAGAAAAAAGCTGCCGCAAAAGCGACAGCTTTTCTAATGCAAACGCAAAATGATTTGGCGAACCTGCTTTGTTTACTCGTCGTCCTTGACGATCGCGATGTGCAGCTCGTCAAGCTGCTTCTGCTCGACCGCGGAGGGCGCGTCCATCATCAGGTCCTGCGCGTTCTTGTTCATCGGGAACGGGATGATCTCACGGATCGAATCCTCACCGGCCAGCAGCATGACCATACGGTCAACGCCGGGCGCGATGCCGGCGTGCGGGGGCGCACCGTAGCAGAACGCGTTGTACATGGCCGGGAACTTGGCCTTGACGTCGTCCTCACCCAGGCGGACAAGCTGGAAGGCCTTGACCATGATCTCGGGGTCGTGGTTGCGCACCGCGCCCGAGGACAGCTCGACGCCGTTGCAGACCAGATCGTACTGGAAGGCGGTGATGGTCAGCGGATCGACCTCGCCCGCCAGCGCCTTGTCAAGGATTTCGGCGCCGCCGTTCGGCATCGAGAAGGGGTTGTGGCAGAATTCCAGCTCACCCGACTCCTCACCGATCTCGTACATCGGGAAATCGACGATCCAGCAGAACGCATAACGCTCGGCGTCCATGTGGTTCGGACACATCGCGCCCAGCTTGCTGCGCAGCACGCCCGCGGTCTTCTGGGCCGCGCCCTTCTTGCCGGCGGTCAGGCCGACGAAGGTGCCCGGCTTGAGGTCGAGCGCCGCAACGATCTCGTCCTTCTTGTCCTGCAGGAACTTGGCGATGCCGCCCGCGATTTCGCCCTTCTCGTCCAGCTTGAACCAGTAGGGCTTGCTGCCCGCCTGCACCTCAACGTCGGCACACAGCTTGTCGATCTGCTTGCGGGTGGCGGTGAAATCGGTGACGACGATGGCCTTGACGGTGTTGCCCTCGAACGGGCCGAAGCCACAGGAGCCGATGAGGTCGGTCACGTCGGTGACGGTCAGGTCGATGCGCAGGTCGGGCTTATCCGAGCCGTAGACCTCCATCGCCTCGGCGAAGGGGATGCGCTTGAACGGGGCGCTGGACGCGACGCTGTACTTGCCGTACTGGGCGAAGATGGGCGGCAGCACGTCCTCCAGAACGGCGAAAACGTCGTCCTGACCCGCGAAGGCCATCTCCATATCGAGCTGGTAGAACTCGCCGGGCGAACGGTCGCCGCGCGCGTCCTCGTCGCGGAAGCAGGGCGCGATCTGGAAGTAGCGGTCAAAACCGGCGGTCATGAGCAGCTGCTTGAACTGCTGGGGCGCCTGCGGCAGGGCGTAGAACTTGCCCGGATGCTTGCGGGCGGGCACCAGATAGTCGCGCGCGCCCTCGGGGGACGAAGCGGTCAGGATCGGAGTGGTGATCTCAAGGAAGCCGTGCGCGGTCATCGCGGCGCGCAGGGCGGAAACGACGTTGCAGCGCAGGACGATATTCTGCTTGACCTCGGGGTTGCGCAGGTCGAGGTAGCGGTACTTCAGACGCAGGGACTCGTCGGCCTCGCGGCTGCGACTGACCTGAAACGGCAGCTCGTTGTAGCGGCAGCGGCCCAGCACCTCGATCTTGGTCGGGACGACCTCGATGTCGCCGGTCGGCAGCTTGGGGTTCTTGCTGTCGCGCTCGCGGACGACGCCCTCGACCGAGATGGTGGACTCCTTGTTCAGGCCCTTGATTGCGGCCATCATTTCCTCGGTCTCAACAACGACCTGAGTGACGCCGTAAAAATCGCGCAGGATGACGAAGGCCAGATTGCTGCCGACCTCGCGCACGTTCTCCATCCAGCCGACGATCTTCACCGACTGGCCGACGTGCTCCATGCGCAGCTCATTGCAAGTATGGGTACGTGACTGAAACATAACTCATTTTCCTTTACATAATATTGATGCGCGGGGAACAAATGCCGCGTTTACTTGTCCAGAATGACCGTACCGGCCGCACGCGCCGCCAGACCCGCGCGGATGCGGGCGAGCGCCTCGTCAAAACCGGTGTTGGTCTGCTCGCCGGTGGCCAGCTCCTTGAGGGCGACCACACCGTTCGCGATCTCGTCCTCGCCCATGAAGATGACATAGGGGATGGCGAGCTTATCGGCATAGGTGATCTTGGCCTTGAACTTCTTCTTTTCACAGTGGAGCTGGACGCGCACGCCGTTTTCACGCAGGCGGGTCGCCAGTTCGATCGCCGGGCTGAGGTCGTCGGTCATCGGCAGGATGAGCACGTCGGCCGGGGACGGCGGCGGGTTATCGTTCAGGTACTGCTTGTCCTGCAGGACGAAGAACAGGCGGGTCAGGCCGATCGAGATGCCCACGCCGGGCAGCTTCTTATCGGTGTAATACTCGGCCAGATTGTCGTAGCGGCCGCCCGAGCAGATCGAGCCGATCTCGGGGTGGTCGAGCATGGTGGTCTCGTAGACCGTGCCGGTGTAGTAGTCGAGGCCGCGCGCGATGGTCAGGTCGATCTCGAAGTGGTCGGCCGGAACGCCGAAGGCCTCCATGTACCGGGCGACCGTGCCCAGCTCCTCGATGCCCTGATCGAGCACGTCGTTCTTGCCCTTGTACTGCTCGAGCATGGTCAGGATGCCCTGCGTGCCGCCCTCGATCGTGATGAACTCCAGGATTTCGTCCGCCTGCTCAGCCGACGCACCGCAGTCCTCGACAAGAATTTCGCGCACCTTGTCCGCGCCGATCTTCTCGAGCTTGTCGATCGTGCGCATGACGTCGCCCGCGCGCTCGGTCAGACCGAGCATGGCGAAGAAGCCGTTTAACACCTTGCGGTTGTTGATGCGGATCTTGAAGCGCTTGAGACCCATGCGGGAGAAGGTCTTGTAGATGATCGAGGGGATCTCGGCCTCGTTGATGATGTCGAGCTGGCCGTCGCCGATGATGTCGATATCGGCCTGATAGAACTCGCGGAAGCGGCCGCGCTGGGCGCGCTCACCGCGGTAGACCTTGCCGATCTGGAAGCGGCGGAAGGGGAAAGCGAGCTGACCGTAGTTGAGCGCGACGTACTTGGCCAACGGAACGGTCAGGTCAAAGCGCATGGCGAGGTCGCTGTCGCCCTTCTGGAAGCGGTAAATCTGCTTTTCGGTCTCGCCGCCGCCCTTGGCAAGCAGCACCTCGGACGATTCGAGCACCGGGGTGTCGAGCGGATAAAAGCCGTACAGCGCGTAGGTCTCGCGCAGGATCTGCATCATGCGCTCCATCTGAGCCTGCGGCGCGGGCAGCAGCTCCATGAAGCCGGACAGGGTTCTGGGTTTGATTTTCTCCATCTTGTTTCTAAACTCCTATATGATCCTTAATTTTGAATGCTCGGAAGTACGCAAAAATGCCGCGCAGGCGGCATAAAAAGGGAGAAGGATCGCAATAAACGGCCCGCCCTGCGGGCGGGCCGTCCGTGATCCGAAAAACTCAGCGCGACTTGGGGTTGACGATATTGCGCCAGTCAAGGTCGCCGCGATCCAGACCGAGAATGAGCATCTCAGCCGTGGCGGCGTTGGTCGCGATCGGGATATTGTGCATGTCGCACAGCCGGGCCAGCACATGTACGTCCGGCTCGTACTGGCTGTTCGACATGGGGTCGCGGAAAAACAGCACAAGGTCGATCTCGTTATAGGAAACGCGCGCGGAGATCTGCTCCTCGCCGCCCTGCATACCGGGCAGGTATCGCTCGATCTTCAGGCCGGTCGCCTCAGCGACCAGCTTGCCGGTCGTACCGGTGGCGCACAGGTTATGCTTTGCGAGGATGCCGCAGTATGCCATACAGAACTGAACCATCAGTTCCTTCTTGCGGTCGTGCGCGATGAGTGCAATATTCATAAAACGATGCTCTCTCCTTTCAAAGTGGGGACATAACTCTCTCTTCCGTGTGGGGACGGTTTCGGCCAAAAGGGGCCGGGAAGATTCAGAATTTCATCAGCGGCAGCCGTTCACCCTCGAGCCGCCGGGCGATGTTGCGGTATGCCTGCGCCGCGCCGGTCTTTTTGACCTGCACGACGCTCTTTCCGCTGCCCGCGCAGGCGATGACGTCCTCGTCCTCGGGGACGAGGCCGAGCAGCGGCAGACCGGCGGCGTCCATCACGTCGTCGATGTTGGCCGCCAGACCGTGACGGATCAGGCGGGGACGGACGCGGTTGACCACCAGCCGGATGCGCATGATGCAGGACTGCTCCATCCTGCGGGCGACGCGCTCCGCGCCGCGGATCGAGGCGGGATCAGGCATGGTGACGACGATGCCCTGCGTCGCAATGTGCGCGTAGAGGGAAAGCTCCTCGGGCAGACCGGCCGGGCCGTCGATCAGCAGATAGTCAAAGCCAGCTTCATCCGCCGAACGGGACAGGTGCTCCATCTGCGCGTTTGTCAGCGTGGGCGGCTCGGCAGGGGCAGTCAGCAGGTGCAGTCCGGCGATGACCGGATGGGCTGCCGCCGCGCGGGTCAGGGGCACGGTGTCCCGTGCGGCATCCGCGAAGGAAAAGACGGCCGCGTCGCTCATGCCGAGGACAAGATCAAGGTTGCGCAGGCCGCAGTCCCCGTCCATGACGAGCACTTTTCTGCCGAGCTGCGCGAGTGCTGCGCCGGCCGACGCGGTCAGAGATGTTTTTCCCGTGCCGCCCTTGCCGGACGCAATCAGAATGACCTTGAGCATAGTTCCTCCCAAACGATAAATGCAGTTCAATATCAGTATAAAACAAAACCAAGCCGATGACAAGAGTTTCAGCCGATTTTTTACGAAAAACCGATGGTTTACCGCTGCAGGGTGTTCTCCGCCGGGACGTTGTCCACGTTGCCCTCGCCCTGAAAATACGCGTCGAAAATGTCGCGCGCGACCGGCGCCATCTCAGAGCCGTGACCCGCGCACTCGCCCACGATGGCGACCGCGATCTGCGGGTCGTCCGCCGGGGCGTAGCCGATGAAAACGCCGTGGTCGTTGCCGTTTCCGCCCCAATAGGCGGTCGCGCCGTGCTGGGCGGTACCGGTTTTGGCGGCGATGGAGATCGGGTAATTGGCGAAGGTGCGCGCGGCGGTACCGCCCTCCTCGGCAACGGCCTGCATGGCCTTCTGTACGACCGCAAGGTTGTTCGGGTTGAGCTCGAGATCCTCCGCGACGGTCGGCTGGTTGTCGACGATCGTGCGGCTGTAATCATAGGATTTGATGTTCTTGAGGATGGTCGGCTGGTAGCGCACGCCGCCGTTTGCGATCGTCGCGGTGTAGACGGCGAGCTGGAGCGGAGTCATGGCGTTGTCGCCCTGGCCGATGGCCGACTGGACGACGTCGCCCGGCATCCACTTGTTGTAGGTCGGCACGGCCTCGAGCATCCTGGCGCGGTTCTCCGGGCCGGCCGCCGAACCGACCGATTCGCCCAATTCGATGCCGGTTTTCTCGCCGAAGCCGAACTTATGCGCCCATTCCTCGATCTTGGGGCCGGTCAGCAGATAACCGGTCTCATAAAAATAGATATTGCACGATTTCTGGATGGCCTTCGTCAGATCCTCCACGCCGTGCCAGCCCATGCAGCGGAAGGTGCGGGACTGGAAGCGGGTGTAATAGTGGTTGCAGGTCATGAGCGTCTTGGGCGTGATGACCCCCTCCTCCAGACCGGCAATCGCAATCATGGGCTTATAGGTCGAGCCGGGCTGATAGGCCTCCTTGAAGGCGCGGTTTCGCAGCGGGGCGAGCGGATCGTTGTAATTCGTCTCGTAGGTCTCGTTGAAGGTGATCTGGCTGTAGGTCGGATAATTGGCCGCGGCCAGCACCTCGCCCTGCATGTTGACGACGACGGCCGCGCCGCCGCGTGCGCCCGAAATGGCGGGCAGATGGGCGGCAAGCGATTCCTCGGCCGCCTTTTGCAGCTCGATGTCGATCGTCAGTACGACGTTGCTGCCCGGCTGGGGCGCGGCCGCCTCGACCGTACCCGTGACCTCGCCGGTCACGTCGGTGTCGACCAGTCTGCTGCCGCTCTGACCGTGCAGGTATTTCTCAAACGCGTATTCCGCGCCGTCCTTGCCCACAATGTCATTCATCGAGTAGCCGCGCGCCTTGTAATTCTCGCCCTCGGCCCAGTCCTCCTTGTAGATGATGCCGGTGCGGCCCAGAAGCTGGGCGGCGTAGTCGGTCTCGTAGACGCGCTCGGTCGAGGTCTCGACGTTGACGCCCCGGAAGACGTCATGCCGCTCCTTGATCTTGGCGATGAGGTCCATCGAAACGTCCTCGATCAGAATGAAGGGATTGTAGCGCGAGAACTGGGCGATATCCATGCGGTAGCGCTGATCCAGAATGGTGCGGATGTTGCCGGACGCATAAGACGGATTGATATTGTAATACGTCTGCAAAATCCGGAGCACCGTGCCCGCATCCAGCTCCTCCGCCTCTTTGACATGATAGCTCGACAGCTTCATCGCCTTGGCCTTACCGTTCATATAGCTCATGAGCGCGGTGTAGGCCTTGTCCTCGGCGCCGCAGGTGAAGGCATACGGCTCCTCCTTGGTGATGGGCAGCTCGGTCGGCATGGCCTTGCCGCTCGAAACGATGAGCTGGGTGAGCTGTAACAGAATATCGTTCTGGTTTTCATGATCCCAATAGGCGTAATCCAGACGGATGGAGTAGATCGACCGGTTGGTGACCAGTGCGCGGCCATAGCGGTCGAGGATCTCGCCGCGCGCGGCCGAAACGACGCTCGTGGTGGTCAGATGCCGCTCGGCCTTCTCGCGGTACTGCTCGCCGTTGATGATCTGTAAGGAGTACAGACCGGCCGCCGCCAGCCCGCACAGCACGGTCAGCACGAGGAAGAGCGCGATCAGGCGGCGCAGAAGTTTTGCTTTGTTATCCATTCGGGGAACCTCATTTCAGGCGGTCGAACCGGCGCGCGATCCGGAGCGCCGGCAGGTAGATCAGGGGAGACAGGACGACGGCGGCGAGGATTTCGCCGTACATCGCCTTGAGGAAGGGCAGCACCGGATAGCCCGTGCCGATCAGAGCGGCCAGCATGAACTGCAAGCCGCGCAGCACCAGCATCCCGCCCGCCGTCAGCAGCAGATGGGAGGGCCAGATGCGGCGCAGATAGCGTCCGCCGACCGCGCCCGCCAGCGCGCCGAACAGCATAAAATACAGCGGATACAGGCCCTCGATCCCCGCGCCGCTGACGTCGTACAGCAGGCCGGTCATGAGACCGACCGCCGCGCCGACCGCCGGGTCTTCCATCAGGGCGACCGCCGCCGGGATGCAGCACAGCACGTCGATGCGCACGCCGAACAGTTGCAGGCGGCACAGGCCGGTCGCGGTCTCCAGCAGGTAGCAGACGAGCAGAAACAGGGTATAGGTCAGGATTTTGACCCCTGTGGTGTGTTCTCTTTGCATGGCCGCGCCCTCACTCCGCCGCTGCCGGCTGGTCTTCCGGCTGAGCCGGTTCGGCCTGCGTCTCGGTCAGGCCGGTGATGATGTAGACGTGGCTGACGGTTTCGGGATCGACGAAGGGACGGATGACCGCGTAGTTGTTCATGCCGCTTTCCTCGATCATGACCCGCTCGACCGTGCCGATCATGACGCCCTTGGGGAAGACGCCGCCCTCGCCCGAGGTCTGGATCGTGTCGCCGATGACGACGTCGCTGTCCTTGGACAGGTAGGACAGGCGGAGCATCCCCTCGCCCATCAGCTCATAGTCGCCCTGCGCCACGCCGGTCTCCCGGGTGCGGGTGACGAGCGCGCCCGCCATCATGTTGGTGTCGAGCAGGGTCGTGACCTCGCTGTACGTGGGCGCGGCCAGCGAGACATAGCCGACCATGCCCTCGCTCGTGACGACAAGATCGTTTTTCTCGACGCCGGCCGACGAGCCCTTGTCGATCGAGATCGTCGTCGCCCATTCGCCGGGCGACCGGGCGATGACCTCGGCCATGTCGTAGGTAAACTGCGGATTTTCCTTGATGAGACCGGTCAAAACGCGCAGCCGCTCGTTCTCGTCGAGCGCCTCCTGCGCGTCGCGCACGGTCTGCTCGAGCTGGGCAACCTTTTGACGAAGCTGCTCATTTTCGGCCTCGAGCGCGTCAAACGCGTTGAAGTGGTCGATCAGATGTGCCGCCTTGCCCTCCACAAAGGATACGCCCTTCTGGAACGGCGACAGGACGGTGCCGATGGCCGCGGTAACCGGAGAGGACTCCCCGGCGACGGCGGTATAGGCGGCAAGCCCGAGGCAGGCTGCCGCGATGAGCAGCAGCACGGCCACAAGGCGCGTTGAAAACAAATTTCGCAATGGGTTCCTCTCCTTACATGATCTCAGCCGCGCGCAGCATTTCGTACAGGCGGCGCACCGGCAGGCCCATGACGCTGTAGTAATCGCCCTCGATGCCGGTGATGAAGCGCGCGCCCCGGCCCTGAATGCCGTACGCACCCGCCTTGTCCATCGGCTCGCCCGAGCGGATGTAGTCGGACACCTCGCGGCGGACGAGCGGCGCGAAGGTGACCTTGGTGACGGTTGCGTCGCGCAGAGTCTCGCCGTTCGGCAGCGCCAGCGCCACGCCGGTCACGACCTGATGGGTGCGGCCGGACAGCAGGTTCAGCATCCGGCGGGCCTCATCCTCATCCCGGGGCTTGCCCAGCACCGTGCCCTCGCACGCGACAATGGTGTCCGAGCCGATGACGGCGGCGTCCGGATGGATGCGGCGCACGGCCTCGGCCTTGCGCGCGGCCAGACGGGCAACCTGCTCGGTCAGGGACAGGCCGGGTTCGAGGGTCTCGTCGATGTCGGCGGGACAGACCGAAAAATCAGGGGTCAGCAAACCGAGCAGCTCCTGTCTGCGGGGCGACTGGGACGCTAAAATCAATTCCATATTTTATTCCTCCTCAGCGCATCCAGCGGCAGATCAAAAGTGCGATGATCAGACCGAGGATGGCGGCAATCGTCAAATCAAAGGTCATGCCGAACGTGAACTGCGCCACGCCCAGATTGACCGTAAACGGCGAGACCCCGAAGGTGTCGCCGAAGGACAGCCAGCTCAAAAAGCCGATGTTCGCGGTCAGCCGGGCGATCAGACTGCCCAGCACCGCGCCAATGAGCAGGATCAGCACCTGCAAAAAGGAAAAACGCTTCATGCTTCCATTTCCTCTCCTTATTCCACGCCGCGCTGGTACAGACCCCGGGTGAAGCCCGCGCGGAAGGTCAGCGTACCGCCCCGGACGTGCGTGAGCCAGATCTCCTCACCCCGCGCGGGAGACTCGTCAGTCAGGCAGACCCGGCCAAAGCGCGCGCCCACCCGCTTCCAGTCGTCCTTGTCAGCCAGATACAGCGGTTTGCTGTTGAGCAGGACATTGCGGCAGCCGAAGGCGGGCAGAAGCGGGAACCGCTCGCCCGTGCGGTCGGTCAGGCAGGTGACGCCCTGCTTGCAGGCGCATTTGCCCGTCCGGCGGCGGATGGCGCAGTTTTCAAAGACCATCAGCGGCAGGCGGCCGTAGACGATCAGTTCGGTATCGATTGGCTTTACCACATCGCGCAATTGCGCGAGCTTCAGCTCAAACGACAGGGTCTGCCGCACAACGCCGCGCTCGGCCAGCACGACCAGACTCTCCCCGTTGCACACGTTCAGGCCGAAGCCGCCGTGGATCGTGAAATCCAGCTTACGCAGCAGGGGAAGCTGACCCAGATTGGCCGCGCAGGCGGTCGAAACACCGTTTTCCCGGGCGGTTTGCAGCATCCGCTCGATTTCGGGCTGCTCCCGGTCGAAATAGACCCGGGGCATCTGGACGGCCAGCGGCACGCCGCGTGCAGTCAGCTCCCGCACCTGCTCTGGGCGGGCGACAAGCTCGGTCAGCGGGACGTAAACGGTCTCGGGCGGCGCGGACAGGATGCCGTCCGTCAATTGGGACAAACTGGTTACCTCTAAAGTATACCCCGCAAACGGGTCATTTTCATGTCGGATTTGTGAAGTTTGCGGCGAAATCCACCGTCTTTTGGGCGGCAGACCGCGCAGGGTCTCGACCTTGTCCAGCGCGGCGCGGCGCAGGGCGTTCAGACGCGACGCGGGCACCATCAGGCCGTCCGGCAGATCGATCTCGGTCTCCTGTACGAAGAAGGGCGTGCCGCCCGTCTTGCACAGGCTCTTTTCGACCGCTTCCCGGGTGGCCGGGCGATTCTGCGCCCGCTCAACCGGCTCGTGGTCGGCTGCGCCCGCGCAATGACCGTCCGCATCTGCCGCGCTCACCTTGATGCCGTCCGGCGTGACCGTGCACGACAGGGTCACCGGCACAAGCGGCGCCTCCTTGCCCTCCGCGAAGCGGCGCGCCGCCTCGTCATAGAGCGGCTTGACCTCGGATAAGGGCAGGTCGGTCTTGGTGCCGAACATGGCCTGACCGGTCTTGCCGGTCAGATAGCCGTCGGTAAAGCCGTCGCGCGAGAAGACCCGGCGCAGCGCGTCGCTTTCCTCCCGGGTCGGGCCGCGCTGCTCGCGCAGCAGGTCGGCGTAAATCTTCGTGACGACCGCGCTGTACTCCGGGCGCTTCATGCGCCCCTCGATCTTGAACGAGGCGACGCCCAGCTCGGTCAGGGTCGGGATATATTTGGCCGCGCACAGGTCCTTGAGCGAGAGCGGATGGCCGGGCTTGCCGCCGTCGTAGCTGTACGGCAGGCGGCAGGGCTGGGCGCACAGGCCCCGGTTGCCCGACCGCTGGCCGATGACCGAGGACATATAGCACTGGCCCGAATAGCACATGCACAGTGCGCCGTGGACAAAGACCTCGGTCTCGACCCCGGCCTCGCGGGTGATCTTGGCGATTTCGTCCAGACTGCACTCGCGCGAGAGCACGACCCGTTCGAATCCCAGTGCCTTGGCCTCCAGCGCGCCGTCCAGCGTGTGAATGGTCATCTGGGTCGAGGCGTGCAGAGGCAGGTCGGGCGCACAGGCGCGGATCAGCCGGGCCACGCCCAGATCCTGCACGATCAGCGCGTCCGCGCCCGCTTCGTTGAGAAAACGCACGTCGTCCATCGCCCGATCCAGCTCGCGGTCGAGCGCGACGATATTGAAGGTGATGTTGGTCTTGACGCCCCGGACGCGGCAGTAGCGGATGGCCTCGGCCATCTCCTCCCGCGTGAAGTTCTTCGCGCCCCGGCGGGCGTTGAAGGTGCCGAAGCCCATATAGACGGCGTTCGCGCCCGACTGCACGGCCGCGCGCACGCCCTCGAACGAGCCGGCAGGGGCCAGCAATTCAGGCATTATTTCCCGCCTTTCTTCTTTTTCCGCTGGGCAAGGGACTGGTCGACCTTATGCCGCTGACCCAAGGACTGGTTGATCTGCACCTGCCGGTTCAGCTCACCCTTGAGCCGCTTGACCTCGGCGCGCAGCGCTTCCACTTCCTCGGGCGGCGCCGCTTCCATCTTGTCCGCAGGCTGTTCCGCATCCTGCGCGGGCGCTTCGGCCGGAATGGCCGCGCGCGCCTCGGCCAGCTGAGTGCGCAGACGTTCGATTTCCTCCTCCATGCGGTGCAGATCGGCGCCCCGGAGGGTCTTTTCCAGCTCAAACTTAGCCACCCGCGCCGCGCTCAGCTCGGTCGTCAGGCGGTCGATCTCGGCGTGCAGCGGTTCGGGGTCCTCCATGCTGTTGTAGGCCTCCTCGACGCCGCGCAGACGGGTCAGCTCGTCGCGCAGCTTGCCGATCTCGCCGACCTCGCGGCCGCTGAGCTGGGTGCGGGCGGCGGCCAGATCGTGCGTCAGGGTTTCGTATTCTTCCTTGGGCAGGGTGACCGTGCCGTCCGTCTGGGCGGCCTCCTTCTCGCGGCGGAGGGCGTCCAGCTCGTCCTGCAGGGCGTTCATTCGGTCGAGCGCCTGCTCGCGCGTATGCAGCTCCTGCCGCAGCCGCTCGATCTCGGCGCGCAGAGGTGCGGGGTCGGCGGCGCGCGCCGCTTCGCGCAGCGCGTCCAGCTCGGCGGTCAGCCCGGCGATCCGTTCCTCGGCCTCGGCCGACTGCTTGGAGCCCTGCACGTGCAGAGCGTCGAGCGCGGCGGTGAGCTGGTCGATCTCAGCGTGCTCGGACTGTACCCGGGCGGTCTCCGCCCGGAGCTGAGCCATTTCGGCGCGCACCTGATCGTTTTCGGTGCGCAGACGGTCGATTTCAGCGCGCAGGGGCGCTGGGTCGACCGCGTGCGCCCGCATGTCCGCAAGCGAAGCGCGGGTCTCGTCGAGCGACCGGTTCAGCCGCGCCATTTCGGCGTCCGCCTCGGCACAGACCGATTCATGGCGGCTCTGCTCATCGGCCAGCGCGGTTTCAAGCCGCTTGATTTCGGTGTGCAGCAGCGCGGGGTCCTCGTCCGGACGGGCGCTGCGCAGGGCGTCCAGCTCGTCCTGCAGGCGGGTGATCTCGGCCTGCTGGGCGTCCGACATGACGCGGTATTCCTCGCACTGACGGCTCATCTTGACGGCCGAATCGGCCATGTTGAGCGTGGCCAGCACGCCGGTCGAAAAGGTGGTATTGCCGACGAGGCCGCGCGCCTCAACCAGCTTTTCATTCGCCAGCTTGGCGATCTGCTGCATGTATTCCTCGGGTTCATCCGCGACCAGCGAAAAGCTCTGGCCGGCGATGTTCACGGTGAGACGGTTCTGCATCCCGTTTTCCTCCCTGTATTATGACAAAAGTATACAGAGTACATTATAGCATGGATTTTCTGTTTTTTTAAGGCGCGTTCTGAAATTTCCGCAAAAAAAGAAAGGATCAGCCGCCCGGCAATCGGGTGGTTTTTCGTCTTGTAAAGTCTGAAAGGATATGGTAGAATAAAATTGATACCTTACTTTATTATAACAAAGGAGTTTTTTCCCATGTCTGCTGGTTCCGAAGCGCGCCGTCTGGTGCTCAAGGTGGGCACCTCCTCCCTGACCTACCCCAACGGCAAGCTGAACATCCGCTGCATTGAAAGTCTGGTGCGCGTCATCTCCGACCTGCACAACTGCGGCTTCGAGATCGTTCTGGTCTCCTCGGGCGCGGTCGGCGTGGGCGTGAGCAAGCTGGGTCTGCTTGCCCGTCCGGCCGATATCCGCATGAAGCAGGCCGCCGCCGCAGTCGGTCAGTGCGAGCTGATGCATATTTACGATAAAATGTTCCTCGAATACGGCGTGACCGTCGCGCAGGTGCTGCTCACCCGCCACAACATCGCCAAGGCCGAGCACTACGCCAACGTCGAAGGCTCGTTTGAAGCCCTGCTGCGTATGGGCGTCGTGCCGATCGTCAACGAAAACGACGTCGTCTCCACCGAGGAGCTGGACGAGATCGAGTCCTTCGGCGACAACGACACCCTGTCCGCCGTGGTCGCGCAGCTCTGCCACGCCGACCTGCTCATCATCTTCACCGACATCGAGGGTCTGTACGACGCCAACCCGCGCTCTGACCCCAACGCCCGGCTGATCTCCCGGGTGGACGCCATCGATGATAAGCTGCGCGCCATCGCGGGCGGCCCGGGCACGGCAGGCGGCACCGGCGGTATGGCGACCAAGCTCTCCGCCGCCCAGCTCTGCATGGACAGCGGCATCTCGATGCTCATCTGCAAGGGCGACCGCGCCGAGGTGCTCTATGACATCGTGGAAGGCAAGAAAGTCGGCACCCTGTTCAAAAAGAAAGAAGGCTTGACCCATGCGTGATCTCATGACCATCGCCCGGGCGGCGCGGGACGCGAAAACGGCCGTCGCCCGTCTGGACACCAATGCGAAAAACCGCGGCCTTGCGGCCATTGCGAACGCGCTCGAAGCGCACATCCCCGAAATTCTGGCGGCCAACCACATGGATATTGCGGCAGGCCGCGCAAACGGCCTGAACGAAGGCCTGATCGACCGCCTGACCTTAAACGAGCAGCGCATTGCCGCCATCGCGGAAGGCTGCCGTCAGGTCGCCGCCCTGCCCGACCCGATCGGTGAGGTGCTCTGGCAGCGCACCCGCCCGAACGGCCTGCGCATCGGCCTGCGCCGGGTGCCCATGGGCGTCATCGGCATTATCTACGAGGCCCGTCCCAACGTCACGGTTGACGCGGCCGTACTCTGCTTCAAGGCCGGTTCGGCCTGCGTCCTGCGCGGCGGCAAGGAGGCCTTCCATTCCTCCCAGTGTCTGGCTGAGCTGATGCGGGACGCGCTGGAAAACGCCGGTCTGCCCCGGGATGCGATCAATCTGGTCGAGGATACCTCCCGCGAAACCGCCAATCAGATGATGCGGCTGAACGGCTACCTCGACGTGCTGATCCCGCGCGGCGGCGCGGGTCTGATCCGCGCGGTCGTACAGAATGCGACCGTCCCGGTCATCGAGACCGGCACGGGCAACTGCCACATCTATGTGGACGCCTCGGCTGACCTCGACATGGCGGCAAAAATCCTCAAAAACGCCAAGTGCCAGCGCATTTCGGTCTGCAACGCGGCCGAAAGCCTGCTCGTCCACAAGGACGCCGCCGAGGCCTTCCTGCCGATGGCGGCGCAGGCGCTCGCGCCCGACCACGTCGTTCTGCACGGCTGTCCGCGCACCATGGAGATTCTGGGCGACGCCGTCCTGCCCGCGACCGACGAGGACTACGGCAAGGAATATCTGGCCTATGAAATCTCGGTCAAGGTGGTCGATTCGCTTTCCGAGGCCATCGACCACATCAATCGCTTCAACACCGGTCATTCCGAGTGCATCGTCACCAAATCCTACGACGCGGCGCGGCAGTTCACCGACGAGGTTGACGCGGCGGCCGTCTATGTCAACGCCTCCACCCGCTTTACCGACGGCTTCGAGTTCGGCTTCGGCGCGGAGATCGGCATTTCCACCCAGAAGCTGCATGCGCGCGGCCCGATGGGTCTGGAAGCCCTGACCTCGACCAAGTACGTCATTTTCGGCGACGGGCAGGTGCGCTGAGATGGAGCAGGAATTTAAGTGGACGGCCGACCGCGCCGCCTATGACCGGCTGTGCGCCGAACTGTCCTGCGGGTCGGAGACGGTCACCGAGATGCGCGCGACCTACTACGATACGCCCGACCGCACGCTGCGTGCCCGAAAGATCGGCCTGCGGCTGCGGCAGGAGAACGGTGTGTCGGTCTGCTGCATGAAAAAGCGCGGCGGCGAGCGCACGGCGGACGGCCTGCACGCCCACGCCGAGTACGAATGTCCGGCTTCGTCGATCGAGGAAGGGCTGTCCACCCTGCCCGCGCAGGGCGCTGACCCGGTTCTGTGCGCCGAACTGGCGCACGCTGGTCTGATTCCGATCTGCCGGACGTCCTTCCGCCGTCTGGCACGGCTGGCCGACGGCGGCGCATTCACGGCCGAGCTGGCCTTTGATCAGGGCACACTGGCCTCGGGCGGACGGGAAATGCCCTTTTCCGAGATCGAACTGGAGCTGAAATCGGGCGATGCGGCCGCTTTTCGCGCATTCGGCGAATCCCTCGCCCGGATGCACGGCCTGACGCCCCAGCCCCTGTCCAAGCTGGCGCGCGCCCTGCAATTGTCGGAAACAGAAAATCACGATGTATAAACATACCGTCCTTTCGTGAATTATGCGCGAATTTTGCAGGAAGCCCCGGGCGCTTCTTGCAGTTTTTCGGCGAACATTGTATAATTGCGTTGAACCGGAATAGGCTCGGCGCAAGGGGATAGAGAGGAGACCATTTTGGCAAAAAAAGCAAGCAAGAAGAACAAACCGATTTACCTGCTCGCCGCAGCGACGATCGTCATTCTGGGCGAGCTATTCAACATTTTCTTCGGCTTCGGCGGCATGACCGCGCCGCTCAAGGCCGAAACGAGCGTCCATTTCATCGACGTGGGACAGGGCGACGCTGAGCTGATCCTGTCGGGCGGCGAAGCCGTGCTGATCGACGCCGGGCCGACCGCCGCGGGCGACACCGTGGTTGCATACCTCAAGCAGCAGGGCGTGACCAAGCTGCGCGCGGCAATCGCCACCCACCCGCATGAGGATCACATCGGCGGCATGGACAAGGTGCTCAAGGCCTTCCCGACCGAGGTGCTCCTGCTGCCCGACAAGACGGCGACCACCCGCTGCTACGAGCGGATGCTGGACGCCGCCGAGACGACCGGCGCAAAGGTGGTCGTCCCCAAGGTGGATGAGCGCATCTTCTTTGACTCGGGCGCACAGCTCACCTTCCTCAGCCCGTCGCCCGAAGCGGTCTATTCCAATACCAACAACTATTCGATCGTCTCCCTGCTCAGCGCGGGCGGTAAGAACGTGCTGTTCATGGGCGACGCCGAGACCGAGATCGAGGAAGCCCTGCTCCGGCAGGGCACGGACATCCGCTGTGATGTGCTCAAGGTGGGTCACCACGGCAGCAGCACGTCCTCCTCGCCCGACTTCGTCGAGCGCGCCGCCCCGTCCATCGCGGTCATCTCGTGCGCGAAGGACAATGACTACGGCCATCCCCATCGGGAAACCATAGAACTGCTGAACCGCCTTGGCATCGAGACGCACATCACCGCGGACGAGGGTACCTATGTTTACGAGATCCCGGCCGCGTCATAAGGAGCGAACGCCATATGAAGGAACACGCTGATCTGCGCGAGCAGGCTGTCGTTGACCGGTTCGAGGGCGATTTCGTCGTTCTGGAATCCGATCACGGCATGATCAACATCCCCCGCAAAAACGCCCCGGCGATGGTCGCCGAGAATATGGTCGTCTGGTTTGAGGGCGACCGCATCCTCGAGATCGACGAGGAGGAAACCGCCCGCCGGGAGGCCTCCATCCGCCGCCGGTTTGAGCGCATTCTGGGCGGCAAGAAAAACTAATTCGTATCATCCACAAAAACATACCATCCACTTTTTCAGCAAAGGAATGAATCCAATGAACCAGAAAAAACCGTTCGTCACCCTGGAACAGGTGCAGGAAATGGTCAAGACCTATCCCACGCCCTTCCACCTCTACGACGAAAAGGGCATCCGTGAGAACGCCCGCCGCGTCAAGGCTGCCTTCGCCTGGAATCCGGGCTTCAAGGAATACTTCGCGGTCAAGGCCACGCCCAATCCCCGTCTGCTCCAGATCCTGAAGGAGGAGGGCTTTGGCTGTGACTGCTCGAGCTACACCGAGCTGCTGATGAGCGAGGCCGTCGGTCAGACTGGCCACAACATCATGTTCTCCTCTAACGTGACCCCGGCCGAGGACTTCGCGCTGGCGGCCAAGCTGGGCGCGATCATCAACTTCGACGACATCACCCACATTGATTTCTTCGAGCAGATCGCCCCGTTCCCCGAGACCATGTGCTGCCGCTACAATCCGGGCGGTGATTTCAAGATCGAAAACGAGATCATGGACACCCCGCAGGACGCGAAGTACGGCATGACCCGCCCGCAGCTCACCGAGGCCTTCCTGAAGCTCAAGGCCAAGGGCGTCAAGCACTTCGGTATTCACGCCTTTCTGGCCTCGAACACAGTTGCGAACGAGTACTATCCGGTACTGGCACGTATCCTGTTCGAGACGGCGGTTGAATTGCAGCGCGAGACCGGCGTACACATTGCGTTCGTCAATCTGTCGGGCGGTGTAGGCATCCCCTACCGTCCCGAGCAGGCGCCGAATGACATCATGGAGATCGGCGAGGGCGTGCGCCGCGCGTATGAGGAGGTTCTGGTACCGGCCGGTATGGGCGACGTGGCCATCTTCACCGAGATGGGTCGTTTCATCCTCGGGCCTTACGGCTGTCTGGTCGCCCAGTGCCTGCATCACAAGCACACGCACAAGGAATATGTCGGTCTGGATGCCTGTGCGGCCAACCTGATGCGCCCGGCGATGTACGGCGCATACCATCACATCACGGTGCTGGGCAAGGAGGACGCGCCCTGCGACCATAAGTATGATGTGACCGGCGGTCTGTGCGAGAACAACGATAAGTTTGCGATCGACCGCATGCTGCCCGAGATCGACGACGGCGATTATCTGGTCATTCACGACACGGGTGCGCACGGCTTCTCGATGGGTTATAACTATAACGGCAAACTGCGTTCGGCCGAGGTGCTGCTGCACGAGGACGGCACGACTGAGCTGATCCGCCGTGCCGAGACCCCGGAGGACTACTTCGCAACGCTCGACGTCACCGGCGTGTTCAAGAAGTAAAGCTGCACCGCACCGAACAGACGAAAGCTTCGCCAGCCTTCGGAAACTGCACCGCACCCAATAAATGAAAGCTTCGCCAGCCTTCTCGAAGGCTGCGGGGTCTTGGGGCGGCGCCCCAAGTCGCCCATCGCAATGGGCGAAATCCCCCGTTGAAAAATCCGTGTCCGCCCGGATTTTTCATATCATGAAAAAAATTCAAAAATCCCGGCCTTTTTCGCCGGGATTTTTTTTGTTTTGATGTAAAAAACCGTCCCATTCGGTTGGGACGGTTTTTTTCTTCCGCATTTCTGATTTGCCTGAAATTTGTTCGGACAACGATAAAAATGAGGAATGATTGAAAAAAAAATCGTCCGGCCTGAACAGCCGGACGATTTCTGATTTTCATCGTATCAAAATCCGGGCCGAACACCGGATTTTGACGGGGGATTCCGCGTCCTGCGGGACGCGGCCAGCCTGCGCGGCTGGATTGCGCCAAAGGCTCTGCCTTTGGAATCCGCAACCTTCGAGATGGTTGACGAAGCTTTTCGGAAAACCGCTTTGCGGTTTTCTATGCCAGTTCCACGATGCGGCGGATGAGGCGGCGGAATTTCTCGCCCTGTCGGGCGGCAATCTCCTTGACCTCCTCGTCCGAGAGCGGTTCGCCAGTCACGCCCGCCGCCGCGTTCGTGATCATAGACAAGGCCAGCACCGGCAGGCCGCAGTGCGCCGCCGCGATAGTCTCGAACACGGTCGACATGCCAACCGCGTCGCCGCCCATCGTGCGGAACATCCGAATCTCCGCCGGGGTCTCATACTGCGGGCCGTTCACGCCCACGTAAACGCCGTGCCGCAGCACGATCCCACAGTCTTTCGCCGCCCGATCGGCCAGCTCCCGCAACGCACGCGGATACGCATAGCACATATCGTTAAAGCGTGGGCCGAGTTCCGGGTCGTTCGGCCCGGTCAGCGGGCTGAGTCCGGTGAAATTGATGTGGTCGTCGATCACCATGAGATCGCCCTGCGCGAAGTCCAGATTGATGCCGCCCGCCGCATTGGTCAGAATGACCGACCGCAGGCCGAACGCCTTCATCACCCGGATTGGATAGGCCACCTCAGCCGGCGACAGACCCTCATAGCCGTGCAGACGTCCCTGCATGCACAGCACGCGCTTGCCCGCCAGCGTGCCGCAGACCAGCCGCCCGGCGTGGTCGGGCGCGGTTGAACGCGCAAAATGCGGGACTTCGGCAAACGGGATCGCCGCCGCGTCGGTCAGCTCGTCCGCCAGCGGCCCCAAGCCTGAACCGAGCACAATACCCAGCTCCGCGCCCATCGGAAATGCCTGCCGCAGACAGTTCGCACTCTCCCGAATCTGTTCCATCATGACGCATCCCTCCTTGCTCCGCTTCCCCGGCGCATTATAGCTGCGCGAGAATCGCGTCGGTCTCCTTCTGCGTTTCGTACTTCACCTTTTCGATGTCGATCGTCGTGTACTCGCCGTCCCGGTACAGCACCTTGCCGTCCACCATCGTCAGGCAGACGTCGCTGCCCTGCGCCGAATAGATCACGTTCGTCAGCAGGTCGATCGTCGGGGTCATCCACGGCTGGTCGATGTTGAGCACGACAAGGTCGGCGCGCGCACCCTCGCGGATGACGCCGCTGTCCGTGCGGCCCTGCGCGATCGCACCGTTCTGAGTCGCCGCGCGCAGCGCCTGTGCGGGCGTGATGACGGTCGGGTCGCCGGTCGAGCCCTTGTACAGCAGGGCGAACAGCGCGAGATCCTGCATCATGTTCAGGTTGTTGTTCGAGGCCGCGCTGTCGGTGCCCAGACCGACATTGATGCCCATTTCCATCATGCGGGGCACCGGTGCAAAGCCGCTCGCCAGCTTCATATTGCTGACCGGGCAGGCCGCGACCGAAACGCCCTTGCGCTTCAAAATCTCAAAATCGCCGTCCTCCAGCCAGACACAGTGCGCCGCCGTCGTCGGCTGGTCAAACAGGCCGCGCGCCTCGAAATAGGCCGCCGGGGTCATGCCGTGGCGCGCCTTGCACGCCTCGTGCTCGGTCTTGGTCTCGGACATATGGATGTGGACGCGGGAGCCGGTCTCCTTGGCATGCCGCGCGACCGCTTCGACCACCTTGGGCGACGAGGTGTACTCGCCGTGGATGCACAGGTCGATCTTCAGGCGGCCGTCGCCCGCGCCGTTGTAGTTTTTCAGCAGGTCGAGGTTGTCGCGGTAGGCAAGGGTGTCCTCATAATCGCTGCCGTCGAACACGGTCAGACCGCGGCTCAGGCTGCACTTGATGCCGGACTCCAGAATGGCCTTGGCCGAGGTCTGGCAGAAGAAATACATATCGCTGAACGAAACCGTGCCGAAGCGCAGCATCTCGGCGATGGCCAGACGGGTACCCGCGTCGACCGCGCGGTCGTTCAGCTTATCCTCAAAGGGGAAAATCTTCTCATTGAGCCACCGCTGGAGCGAGAGGTTTTCACCCCGGCCGCGCAGCAGCGTCATGGCGGCGTGGCCGTGGATGTTGTACAGGCCGGGCATGAGCAGGCGGCCGTGACCGTTGTAGGTCTCGCCCCAGTCACCCGAGGGCCGCCACGCGCCGATGTAAATGATGCGGCCGTCGCGGATGCCGACATAGCGGTCGTGCTCGATTTCAAACCGTTCGTTGACCACCGAAATTTTTTCAAAAAGCATGGGCTATCGTCCTTTCTAAACCGCGCTCACTGGGGCGCGGCGCTCTTCCGTTTGGGTTTGGGCGCGGGCAGCGCGGCGCAGGTCGCCTCGACGAGCGCGCACAGGGCTTCGCGGTCATCCACCAGCGCATCGACGCGCAGCATCGGGCTGCCGCCCGGATACGGTTCTTCGCGCGGCGCGTCGGGCACAAGCGCACAGCCGGGCGCCGTCACCTTGACGAGCAGACGGTCGTCGCAGACCGCGCCGAAATAGATGCCGTAAGCATACAGGCCGTATTCGCCGAACATGTTCCGGCTGCGCACCCCGGGCAGGGCGGAAAGCTGATCGACGACATAGGCGACAAACGCGGGATCGGAAGCCATTGGCACTCCCCTCCGTTCCTTTTTCTTACAGTTTACCACACATTCGGAAAAAATAAAAGCGCCGTCCGCGGGGACGGCGTTTGCATGCGGGAAAAAGCTCACGCGGTCTTCTGTTCCCGCGCGGGCAGGTTGAGCAGGGCGATCGCGCCCAGCACGAGCGCCATACCGGCCAGCTTGTCGACGCGCAGACCCTCGTGGAAGAACAAAACGCCCACGAGCGCAGCCACGACCGGTTCGATCGAGGCCAGAATGGAGGCGCGTCCCGCGTCCACCCGGGCAAGCCCCCGGGTGTAGAGCAGATAGGGCGCGACCGTGCACAGAACGCCCGCCATCAGGGCGGCCAACAGCGCGGCAGGCGAGGACACGGCCAGCCGGAGCGCCTGCACAGGCTGGGCGAACGGCGCGACGCCGAGCGCGGCGAACAGCAGGGTATAGGCCGTGATTGTGGTCGAGGAATAGTCCCGCAGGGCGTATTTTCCGAAAATCGTGTAGAGCGCGTAGCCCACGCCCGAGCCCAGACCGAACAGCAGAGCGGTCAAAGACAGGCTCAGCCTGCCCTCAAACGCACCCGTCGCCAGACCGCAGCCTGCGACGGCCAGCACGAGCGCGACCAGCTTGCGCGCGGTCAGCCTTTCTCCGAACAGGACGGCTGAAAACAGCATGACGAAGGCGGGCGCGGTATAGAGCAGCAGGGCGGCCACGCCGATCGTGGCCCGCTCAATGCAGGCGAAATAGCAGGAGTTGAAAAACGCCAGACTGACCATGCCCGTGCCCACGAAATACCACAGATGCTTTGGACTTTTGAGCCGGAGCGCGGCCGGGTCGCGCACGGCGAGATAGAGCCAGAGTGCGCACGCCGCGACAGCGGTGCGCACGCCGACCGCCTGCGGCGCGGTCATCCCGACCGCCGACAGCACCTTAAAAAACAGCGACAGCAGACCCCAGAGTATGCCCGCCGCCGCGATCATCGCATAGGATTTCTTCATATCCGATCCCTCTCTGATTTGATCCATTGCTCTTTATTGTAGCAGAGTGGGAAAGGAATCGCAAGTCAAACCCAGCGCAGAATGTCCTTTTTCATCCGGGAGATGATCCGCTTTTCCAGCCGGGAGATATAGGACTGGGAGATGCCCAGCAGGTCGGCCACCTCCTTCTGGGTCATCCCGCGCCGCCCGTCCAGCCCGAAGCGCAGGCAGATGATCTGCTTCTCCCGGGGCGGCAGGTGGGCCAGCGCCCGGCGCAGCAGCTCACGGTCAACGTCGTCCTCGATCGGCCGCATGACGCTGTCCGGCTCGGTGCCCAGAATGTCG
This sequence comes from Butyricicoccus pullicaecorum, assembly GCA_021531865.1. Lineage (GTDB taxonomy): Bacteria > Bacillota > Clostridia > Oscillospirales > Butyricicoccaceae > Butyricicoccus. The sequence goes on from JAFBIW010000001.1 coordinate 314,795, forward strand.
GAGAGCAGCAGCTCGTTGCCGTCCCAGTCGGAGGAGAGCGGCTCGTCAAACGAGACCTCAGAACGCTGCCCCGAAATCTTCCGCAGATGCATGAGGATCTCGTTTTCGATGCAGCGGGAGGCGTAGGTCGCCAGCTTGACATTCTTGTCCGTCCGGTAGGTGCCCACCGCCTTGATCAGGCCGATCGTGCCGATCGAGATCAGATCCTCCACGCCTACGCCGGTGTTTTCAAACTTGCGCGCGATGTAAACGACGAGCCGCAGGTTGTGCTCGATCAGGGTGTCCCGGGCCGCCGGGTCGCCCGCCATCAGCCGGGCCAGCGCCTCGGCCTCTTCAGACGGAGTCAGCGGAGGCGGCAGTACCTCGGCTCCGCCGATGTAATACACCCCGCCCGGACGGAGCAGACCCAGCCGGGTCAGCAGCGCGGTCACAAATTGCTTCCACTTCATCCGAAAACACACCCCTTTCACGCGCCGATCAAGCCGTCGTACCGCCCGCCCGCGACCGGTTCGGCGCAGATGGCCGCGAGCTGACATTCGGTTTTCCCGTCCACCCGACGGATCTCGTCCGGACGGAAGGCGAGCAGCAGGCCGCCCGGCCGGCCGACCGCCCGATAGGGCAGCAGGCAGAACCGGGTGCGCCAGACCTCGGGCAGACCGGCCATCTGCGCGCCCGCGTTGTCCGCCCGCAGAGCGGCCAGCGTCCCGGCCAGCTCGGCGGGCAGCACGCGCACGGCGGCGTGCCGGTCGAGCACGAGGGCGGGCCGTCCGCTGACCGGTTCGCACAGGTCGTTGCCCGAGTCGCACAGCAGCAGGAAGGTCTCCCGCCGCCCGGCGAAGGCGATCTCGACCCGAGCGCTCGGCCGCTCGGCTCCGTCCCGTCCGGCCGTGCCCCGGAAGATAAGGCCGCTCAGGCACCAGCACAGCAGCGCGGCCGGGGCGGCCACACGCAGCGGCACGTCCAGATAATACGCCCCCTGGACGCGCAGCACCGCGCCGGTCGCCTGCCCGAGCGCCAGCACCGCGCCCGCGCACGCGCAGGAGAGCAGGGCGAACACCGCGCTCAGCCGGGCGAAGCGCCCGGGCATCCGGCCGAAGGCCAGCCAGATCAGCCCGACTCCCGCGAGAAGCTCGCACAGGGGCGAGGCCAGAAAGGCCGTGCCCGGCAGGACGGCGCATACCGCGTAGGCCGCGCCCGCGCACGCTCCGCCCAGCAGGCGGCGGCGCGGGACGAAGACCCCGGCGACCCGGGCGGTCGCCGTGAGCAGCAGATAGTCCATCGCCAGATTGACGCAGGCCAGCACATCCAGATAAACGACCATCCGCTCCCCTCCCGTTCTCCTCCAGCATAGCACGGACGCGGCGTGGATTTTGTCAAAGGGCTGCCCGCCGCCGGACGGTTACGATTTGGCAGCGGATTGGATTTTCGCGGAACTTTCCCCGTTCCGCACGTCCAAAAGACAAACGGAACGCAGCGTCGCTGCGTCAAAGGAGTGGATTGACATGAAAAAATTTCTCTTCTGCTGTATTCTGGCTTCTCTGATGCTGACCGCCTGCTCGTCCGCACCGCCTGCGGACGACGCCGCCGCATCCGTCTCGTCCGAGGAACAGACCGCCGCGCCTGCCGTGCCCGACGCCGCGCCGTCTGACGCGGACACGCCGGGTCTGGGTGCGCTCACCGCCCTGATCGGCCGGGCGGACGCCGACGTCGCCGGGTCTCTGGGCGGCGGCGCGGAAAACTGGACGTCCGACCGCGCCTTCTTCATCGGCCGCATTTATGACGCCCGGCTGCTGGACGCCGACGTCAAGGTCTACACGGTCTGCGCGGACTCGGATGCGCACGAGGTGCAGGCCGTTTCCGTCTGGGTGCACGACGGCCAAACGCCCGTCCCGGACGGCTTGCTGACCGCGTGGCAGAACGCCCTGACCGAGCACACCGGCGTGCAGATAACCGATTCGGGCATCAGCGCCGAAAGCGGCTCGCACGGCTGGTACTGGCACACCGGAGATTTCATCTTCAGCCTGCGGCAGCTCGGCGACATCGTCACGCTGGACATCAACCCGGCGATCGGTGAACTGCTGTAATCCCTCTTTTCCGAACAAAAAACGCTCCCGTTCAATTTCGGGAGCGTTTTTTTATCCGTTTCTGCGATTATACGAAATAGAGCCGCATCTGCGGGCTGGTGCCGTCCGACAGGTGGAAGGTCACGTCGATCTGACCGCTTGAGCTGCCGCCCAGACCGGTCAGCGCCTCCCGGAACAGGATGACCCGGGTGCCGTCGATCGTGTACTGCGTCCCGATCTGGAGCTGGGTGCTGCCCGCGAAGACCGCCTGAATGACCGTATTGCTGTCAATGTTCAGGAAGGCGGTCACGTCCCGGTTCTCGGCCGAGCCGGGCGTCAGGCTGAATCGGGCGGAGACCGGGGTCACGACGCTCTGCGCCGTGATCGTCTCGACCGTCAGGCTGAGCGTGGGGTTGGTGCCGTCGCTCATGACAAAGGTCAGCGTGTGGCCGCCTGTCGCCAGCGTGCTCATCGTCTGCGCCGGGAAGGTCACCGCGCCCGTCTGCGTCTCGTAGATGTAGTCCGTGCCCATTTGCAGGGCTGCGCTGTCCAGCGCGATGAAGCGCAGGGCCGCGCCCGACTGCGCGCGCAGAGTGACAGTCAGATCCTTGCCGCCGTAGCGGTCGTAGGTCGTTGTGGTCGGGGTGACCGAGTTGCCCAACTCGGTGCGGTCGGTGCTGACCGTCTGCCCGTTGATCGTGGCGTAAACGCCCGCGCCGAAGGAATAGGTATCTGGGGCGATCGTGCTCGTCGCGCCCGAGGCCCTGAACTGCGCCGACTGGATGACGCCCGCGCCGCCGATGTTGGCCGCGCCGTTCACGGTCAGCTTGCCGACCGTCGCGCCCGCGTTCACCGTCAGCCCGTTCTTGCCCGACAGAACGACCGCCGGGAAGCTGCCCGACAGGGTGACGGCCTGCGCGCCCGTGACCGTGACCGTGCCGAAGCCGGCCGCGCCCGTGCTCAGGGCGGACTGGGTCAGCGCGGCGTTTGTTACCACGGTGGTCGCGCCGAACGCGGTCTGCCCCGCAGCCGCGAGCTGGACGGCCTGCGTCGGGAAGGCCGAGCTGACATACAGCTCCTCCGCCTTCACGCCATCGAACAGAATGCTGCCGCCCGCGGCGATCAGACGGCCCTTGACCGTGACGTTGCTCAGCGTGACCGTGCCCTTTCCGACGCCCTCACTGATGATGAGGTTGCCCGGAACGGTCATATCCCGCAGAGTGCACGCCTTGCTGACGAGCACATTGTCGGTGTCCTGGTTGAGCGACGTGCCGGTGTAGGCGGTGTCGGCCTTGTCCATCATGGTGCCGAGGAAGGTATAGAGGATCTTTGCGGCCTCGGCGCGCGTCGTGACGCGCTTGGGGCGGAAGGTTTTGTCCGGATAGCCGCTGATGTAGCCGCCGTCCACGCCCCACTTGATGTAGGGCGCACTCCAGTCCGCGATGTCCTTTTTGTCGGTGAAAGAAAGCGCGTCCGGCTTGACCGACTCGGTCTCGAGCTTGCACAGGCGGCCCAGGATGGTGATGACCTGTTCACGGGTGATCGGGCCTTCCGGGTTCATTTTCGTGCTCGAAATGCCCGAAATATAGCCGTATTTGACCGCGATGCGGACGGTCTCATAATACCACTGGTTGGAGCTGACGTCGGTGTAGGCGCTCACGTCGGCCTGCTCGGTAAAGCCGAAGGCACGGTTGAGATAACGCATGAATTCGGCGCGGCAGATCTGGCTGTTGGGCGTGAAATCGCCCCGGCCGTTGGCATTGATGACGTTATGTGCGCTGAGCGCGCGGAAATACGGTTCAGACCAGTGCCCGGTCACATCGTCGGCCGCCAAGGCGGACGGCGCCAGACAGGAGACTGCCAGCGTGACGGCCACGAGCAAGCAGACCAGCTTCTTCATACGTTCGTTCCTCCGTTTTGTATTTTTCTTATTATACCATATGGATCGGGGAATTTTAAGTCATACTTCTGATAAACGTCATATCCGCTCAAAAATTGGACACAAAGCCGGCTGTCTGTCCGAAGCGGTCACACGTTTTTCGCGTAGCGCACGAACTGCCGCCCCTTCCGGCTGACGCCGCCCAGCGCGACGATGCGCGCCCGCCCCAGACCGCGCACGGTGATCCGGTCGCCCGGCGCAAGCGCGGCCTCGTTCTTGAGGCATTGGAGCTGGTTGACAAAAACGAGTCCTTTCGCGATCTGCTCCTGCATCTGGGCGCGCGACATCCCGAAAATCAGCGCGGCGACCGCATCCAGCCGCAGGGAGGCCACCGAGCCTTCCCGCTCGACCTCCTGCACGACGGGCGGCTGAAAATCGGTGAGCGGCACGCGGTCGAGCGTGATTCGCTTGCGTCCCGCCCGCAGGAAGTTCATCAGGATGAAATCGGCCATATCGGCGAGCACAAACAGATCTGCGCCCGTGTCGTGCACCAGAATGTCGCCCACGACCGACCGGTCGATGCCGAGCCCCATGAGCGCGCCCAGATAGTCGCGGTGGGTCAGCTTGTCCGCCGGGCTTTTGGTCGCGCGCAGCAGGGCCAGCGGGCTTTGCTCGGACGAGACTGCATCGTCCGCGGTCAGATAATCGGGATAGCAGATCGCAACCACCCGCTCGGCATCCGGAAAGCCGCCCCAGAGCACGCTTTCGCGCTGCGCGCCCGCCAGCTCGAGCGCCTTGGCGCAGACCGTGCGCTCCCGCAGGTCGAGAAAGCGGGTGTGGGTCGGATAGCAGCGCGTCCGACAGGTCTCCAGCTTGTCGAACAGACCGGCCAGCAGCAGCCTGTCCTCATCCGTCCGCGCCAGCGCGCGGAGGATTTCATCTTTTTCCTTCACGGGGCAACGTCCTCCTGCTTCGTTATTTGTTCTATTGTATCGCACCCGCCCGCCGATTACAAGCGGTCTTGTCCCCGGGCGCGGCGCGGGTGTATACTATATAAAAAACATTGGAGGCGCACGATCCCATGACACCCGACCTGCTGACCGCGCAGGCGGTCGCCGCCCGGCTGGAGACCCGGCTGCTCGGGCGCGACTGTCTGGTGCTTTCCGAGACCGATTCGACCAACACCCGCATCAAACGTGAATATTTTGACCGTCCGACCGGCTTCGTCCTGATCGCCGAACGGCAGACCGCCGGGCGCGGGCGGCTGGGGCGCACCTTTGTCTCCCCGCCGGGCGACGGCCTGTATTTTTCCTTTCTGCTCCGCCCCGACCTGCCCCTGTCCGAGATCGACTGTCTGACGTTGGCGGCGGCGGTCGCGGTCTGCGAGGCAGTCGAACGCCTGTGCGGCCTGTCCCCCGCGATCAAGTGGGTCAATGATGTATTTCTGAATGACCGCAAGCTGTGCGGCATCCTGACCGAATCGGTGGTCTCGTCTCCGGATACGCCCGCTTTGGTCGTCGTCGGCATCGGGGTCAACCTGCGCTTCGACCGCGCCGCCCATCCCGAGCTGGACGGCATCGCGGGCGGACTGGCCGATCTGACCGAACCGCCCACGCGTGCCGCGCTTGCGGCGGCCATCCTGAACGCCTTTGAGCCGCTCTACGACGCGCTGTGCGCCGGGCAGAAGGAAACTCTGCTTGCGGCTTACCGAACGCGGCTGAACTGTCTGGGACGCGCTGTGACCGTCCACACGCCGGCCGGCACGTATCCGGCGGTCTGTGAATCGCTCGACGATACCGGTGCGCTCATCGTCCGCACGGAGGACGGAGAAACGCACGCGCTGCGCGCGGGCGAGATCAGTATTCGATTTTAAATCCCATACAAATAGAAAAAATCCCGGCCTGAACAGCCGGGATTTTGTGTTTCATTTTGTGAAAAGCCCGACCGAATACGGGCTTTTCAAAGGGGAATTTCGCTCGCTGCGGCGAGCGACTCGGGGCGCTGCCCCAAGACCCCGCAAACTTCGCGAAGTTTGATCAAGGCTTTCAAAAAACGCTTTGCGTTTTTAGGCATCACCGCATAATTCGGCAAGAGCGATTTTCGAGTAGATTTTGTGTCCTGACGAGGCGCATTTTCGCAGGAATACTGGATGTCTTGCAAGAAAATGCAACAAAGTCAGGGCGCAAAAGATCCGAAAATCGCCGCAGACGCAATTGTGTGGTGCTGCCTTTATACCTCCATAATGATCGGCAGGATCATCGGGCTGCGGCGGGTTTTCTTGAACAGATAGTTGCTCAGCGCGCCCTTGAGCGCCGACTTGATGCCGTTCCAGTCGCGCACGCCCTCGTCCATGCAGCGGTCGAGCGCCATCTGGGACTGCACGCGCAGCTCCTCCATCAAGTCCTCGGCCTCGCGCACATAGATAAAGCCGCGCGAAACGATGTCCGGGCCTGCGATGACGACACCGCTCTCCTGATCAATCGTGACAACGACCACGAGCAGGCCGTCCTCGGCCAGATGCTTGCGGTCACGCAGTACAGCCGCGCCGACGTCGCCTACGCCCAGACCGTCGATCAGCACCCGGCCTGCGGGCACCATCGGGCACAGGCGGGCGGAACGCTCGTCCAGCTCGATCGGGCGGCCGATCTCGGAAATCATGATGTTGCGCGGATCGACGCCCATCTGCTCGGCAAGCTGGGCGTGCTTCTGGAGCATGCGGTGCTCGCCGTGCACCGGGATGAAATACTTGGGCTTGCACAGGCCGATCATGAGCTTCTGCTCCTCCTGACAGGCGTGACCCGAAACGTGGATGGCCGCGTTGCGGTCGTAGATGACCTCTGCGCCCTTGCGGTACAGCTCATTGACCATGTTGGAGACCGATTTCTCGTTGCCCGGGATGGCCGAGGCCGCGATCAGGATGCGGTCGCCCGTGACGACCTCAACCTGCTTGTGGCTCGAATACGCCATGCGATACAGGGCGGACATGGTCTCACCCTGCGAGCCGGTCGAGACGATGCACAGCTTATTGCGCGGGTAGCGGTTGATCGTGTTGACGTCGATGAGCACCTTGCTGTCGTCCGTCAGATAGCCCAGCTCCATGGCGACCTGCGTGATCTTCTCCATGCTGCGTCCGCAGACCGCGACCTTTCTGCCGTACTTGGCCGCGATGTCGAGGATCTGCTGCAGGCGGCTGACGTTGGAGGCGAAGGTGGCGATGATGATGCGCTGGTCGAAGTTCTTGAAGAAGTTCTCCATTGACTTGCCGACCACCTTTTCGCTCGGCGTGTAGCCCGGGCGCTCGACGTTGGTCGAATCGCTCATCAGCGCGAGCACGCCCTCCCGGCCCAGCTCGCCGAAGCGCGCCAGATCGATCATCTCGCCGTTGACCGGCGTGAGGTCGACCTTGAAGTCGCCCGTGTGGATGATCGTGCCGATTGGCGTACGGATGGCCAGCGCGACCGAGTCCGCGATCGAGTGGTTCGTGTGGATGAACTCGACCGTAAAGCAGCCCAGACGGATGACGTCGCCCGCCTGAATCGTGTTCAGGCGCACCTTCTCGGGCATCTTGTGCTCGGCCAGCTTGGTCTCGATGATGCCGCAGGTCAGGCGGGTGCCGTAGACCGGGGCATTGACCTCACGCAGAACATAGGGGATCGCGCCGATGTGGTCCTCGTGGCCGTGGGTGATGAGATAGCCGCGCACCTTCTTGTTGCTGCGCTTGAGATACGTCACATCCGGGATGACCAGATCGACGCCCAGCATGTCGTCATCCGGGAAGGCCAGACCGCAGTCGATGACCACGATATCGTTGCCGTACTCGATGACCGTCATGTTCTTACCGATCTCATTGAGACCGCCCAGCGGAATAATCTTCAGTTTTTCTTTCATAATTCGTATATCACTTTCCTTTGCAATTGCAGAATATGTAGAACACAGCCCGGGTCGATCCCGCCGGCTGTTGACATCCGGAGCCGCACACTCAGCGCCCCGGGAAAGCACAATGCTTCTGGGCCGCGCCGCAGCGAGAGGAAGCTGCAAGGCGCAGTCAGCCCTTTGGTTGTTCCCGCCCGGACGGCGCGCTTCCGCGCCCGTCCTCCCGCGCCGCGGGAACAAACACTTTATTTATGATAGCACGATTTGGCCGGTTTGTACAGAGTTGTTTCCTGTCGAACCGTCTGTTCGGCAAATACTGATCGTATTATTTGTAATCATTCTGTTACCGATTCGTTTCAAAAAATTTTGACAAGCACAAATCAATCAAAAATCCAGTTACAGAACGGTTAAAATTCCATGAAAAATCGGCTCGAAATTGTAATATTACTTTTATATATTACTTTTAGTATTCGAATTTCAATTTTTTTTTGAAAATCGTTTGACAAATAGGTTACAAATCGGTATCATAGCCTCAACAGATTGGTAACAATACGGTAACAGAATGGGTTTCGATCCATTCAGACGCTGCAAAGCGGCGTATCAAACCAAAATGAGGAGAATTTTTGAACATGATGAAACTGAGAGCGAAAACAATCGTGCGCAGGCTTTCCGCCTTTGCGCTGTGTGCCTCCCTCAGCCTGAGCCTTGTGTCCGCCCACGCTGCGGACGCCGCACAACCCACCACCGCTGAGGAGACCGCCGTTGCAGCCGACGCTGTCATGGCCTCCCTGCCCTATGGCTTCCTGTCCGCCTCGTGCGAGACCGTTGTTGACTCGGTCGGCACGACCGAGGACATTCAGGCCGCCAAGGACCAGCTTGCCGAAGAAGCCCGCGCCGCCGAAGAGGCCGCGAAGGCCGCTGCCGAAGCCGAAGCCAAGGCCGCTGCCGCCGCCGCCCGGCTGACCACCCTGCGCACCGCCGCCGTCACGCCGCGCGCCATCTCCAAGAGCAGCGCGCTCAAGGCGGACAGCGTGATCCGTGAAAACACCAAGAAGCTCGGCTCCTTCCGCCTGTCCTTCTACTGCCCCTGCGCGACCTGCAACGGCCGCTCGGACGCCAAGACCAAGATCGGCACCCGCATGGCCGAGGGCCGCACCATCGCAGTCGATTCCCGCATCATTCCGCTGGGCAGCCGCGTTTACATCGATGGCTACGGCGTCTTCATCGCCGAGGACACCGGCGGCGCGATCAAGGGCAACCGCATCGACGTATGCGTTTCCAGCCACAGCCGTGCCTACCAGTTCGGCATCGACCACGCGGACGTTTACCTGATCGGCTGATCGGTTCGTCCCCGGCCGTAAACCAATCTCAAAATCTGTTACCGGAGAGCCGCCGTGCGCGGCTCTCTTTTTTTGTGCGCCGTCCGCCCCAGACTTTTGCTTGCGGGGCGTGGCGGATTCTGATATAGTATAGGATATATGAGCGTATCGGATAGGATGAGGTGATTTTCTTATGAATGCTGTCGAACGCCGTCAGGCGATCGCGGCGCTGCTCGCCGAGGCGGACGCGCCGCTCAGTGCGACCGCCATTGCGTCCAAATTCTCTGTCAGCCGCCAGATCATCGTGGGTGACATCGCCCTGCTCCGCGCCGCGGGCACGGCTGTCATCGCCACGCCGCGCGGCTACCTGCTCGAGCGGCCCGGCCCGAGCGACTATGTCGAGACGGTCATCGCCTGCCGGCACGACGACGACCGGCTCGCCGAGGAGATGTACGCCGTTGTAGACGCGGGCGGCGCGCTGATCGACGTCACAGTCGAGCATTCGGTCTACGGACAGATCTGCGCCCCTCTGCGTGCCAGCTCGCGCTATGACGTGGACGACTTCCTGCACAAGCTGCGCACCTCCAACGCCCGTCCGCTCTGCGACCTGACCGGCGGCATCCATCTGCACCGTCTGCGCTGCCCGGATGCGCAGGTGCTCGACCGCGTGCTGCGCGTGCTGGAGGAAAAGGGACTGCTGCTCAAAAAATGAACGAAAAAAGCACAGGCAGATGCCTGTGCTTTTTCCTTCTCTCTTTTTCTCCCTCTTCAAGGAAAGCGCTATTTTTTCAGCGCATTGACGTAGTCCAGAATGATCTCGATCGAGGCGTCCACGCCCAGACGGCCCGCGTTGATGCACAGGTCGTAGTGGTCGCACTTGCCCCAAACCTTGCCGGTGTAGTAGTTGTAGTAGGTCGCGCGCTGCTTATCCATCTTCTCGAGGGTCGCGCGTGGGGACTTGCCGCCCAGCTCATATTCACCGCTGGTCTGGATGCGCTGCAAGCGGTCATCCAGCGAGCCGTGGATAAAGAAGTCGAAGCGGTTGTCATACTCACGCAGGACGTGGTCTGCGCAGCGGCCGACCAGAACGGCCGGGCCGGCGTCGGCGATCTCGCGCAGGACGTTGGCCTGTGCCAGGAAGAGCTGGTCGGTCAGGGACATCCCGTTGAGACCGGTGCTGCCGAACATGGTCAGCGAATACAGCAGGCTGTTGGTGGCGCGCTTGTCGAGCTGTTCGAACAGATCCTCGCTGAAGCCGGATTTCTTGGCGGCGCGGGCGATCAGCTCGCGGTCATAGAACGGGATTCCGAGGCGGAGTGCCAGCTTCTGGCCGATCTCACGGCCGCCCGAGCCATACTGTCTGCCGATGGTGATAATCAGGTTATGTGCCATAATGAATCCTCCGTTCCATGTGAAATTTGCATAATTGATTCTATTTATATTATGGCACTATCTGTTGAAAATGTCAATAAGGCTGTAAAATTTTTTCACGCGCCGTCCGGCTTGTCCCGAAAAACGGCGCGTGAAAGCGGTTTCTTACAGGTTTTTTCTCATCATTCGACCAGCATTCTGCCGACCTTGTTGACGTCGCCCGCGCCCATCGTGAGCACGAGGTCGCCCGGCTTCGCCTCCTGCCGGATGTACGCGGCGATCTCCTCGAAGGTGTCGAAGCTGCGGGCGCCCGCGATCTCAGCGGCCAGATCGGACGAGTAAATGCCGATCGTGTTCTGCTCGCGCGCGGCATAGATCGGGGCGAGGATCGCCTGATCGCACAGCTTGAGCGCCTCGACAAACTGGGGGAACAGCGCCTTGGTGCGGGTGTAGGTATGGGGCTGGAAGACGCACAGGATGCGCTCAAAATCCATCTGCCGGGCGGCGGTCAGGGTGGCGCGCATCTCGGACGGATGGTGGGCGTAATCGTCCACGACGGTCGCGCCGCAGGCCATGCGTCCGGTCAGCTCGAAGCGGCGGGACGAGCCCTTGAAGGCCGACAGACCGGCCGAAACGGCCTCGCCCGCAATGCCCAGATGACGGGAGACCGCGCAACAGGCCAGCGCGTTCATCATATTGTGACGGCCGGGGACGCACAGGTCGATATGCGCGTAAAACGCGCCGTCCGCCATGACGTCAAAGTGGTAGTAGCCGTTCTGCACGGTGACGTTGGCCGGGCGCAGATCGGCCGAGGGGCTTTCACCGAAGGTCACCTGCTTGCGGTCGACGCCCTCGACCGCGCGCATCGCGTTGGGGTCGTCCGCGTTGACGACGACCAGTCCGTTTTCCGGGGTCAGCAAACAGAATTCGTGAAAAGAGTGGACGATATCGTCCAGATCCTTGAAGAAATCGAGGTGGTCGGCCTCGACGTTGAGCACGACCGCGACGGTCGGCGCGAAGGACAGGAAGGAATTGCAGTATTCGCAGGACTCCGCGACAAAGCAGCCGTGACCGCCGATGCGCAGCGTGCCGCCGATGGCGGGCAGGTTGCTGCCGACCATGACGGTCGGGTCGAGCGCGGCCTGCATGGCGATCAGGGTCATCATCGAGGTGGTCGTGGTCTTGCCATGGGTGCCCGACAGGCAGATGACGTCCTCGTAGTCGGTCATCAGGCAGCCCCACGCCTGCGCACGCTCCATGACCGGGATGCCCAGCTCGTGTGCGCGGACGATCTCGGGGTTGTCGTCATGCACGGCGGCGGTGCGGATGATGAGCGCCGCGCCCTCGACGTTTTCCGGGGCGTGGCCGTAGTGGATCGTCGCACCCAGACGCTCCAGCCGCTCGGTGACCGGCGAATGCGCACGATCCGAGCCGGTGACCGGCACGCCCATGCTCAGCAGCAGCTCGGCCAGCGAGTTCATCGAAACGCCACCGATGCCGATCAGGTGAATGACCGATTTTTTCTGAATATATGGCTTAATGGACAGCTCCATGCCTATTGCCTCCAATTTTGGATAGATTTTTTCCATATATGTATCATTATATGTGAATTGGACAAGAATATCAACAGCGTTTTTGTGAAGGAGACATTCATATGGAAATCACCGATGTCAGATTCCGTCGTTTTTCCGATTCCGGCCGTCTGCGTGCGCTGGTCTCGGTGACCTTCGACGGGGTATTCGCTGTGCACGATATCAAGATCATCGAGGGCGACGACCGTCTGTTTCTGGCCATGCCCTCCCGCCGCACGCCCGACGGGAAGTATCACGATATCGTCCACCCGGTCGGCCCGGCCCTGCGCGACGCGCTCGAAACACGGGTGCTGGACGAATACCGGCGCGCCGTCCCGACCGCCCAAATGTAAACTTTGTGCGTTTTTCCTTGCCTGATTCCGGAGATTGCGGTATAATAGCCCAGATAACGATTGAAATTTGAAAGCCGCACACGGCCGTCCGCATCGGAGCGGCCGGATTTTCAGACAAAGGAGATCCTGTTTATCATGCGCGTAATGATTTTATCGGTGACCGCTGGTTTCGGTCACCACGCGACGGCCAAGGCGGTCGCGGATATGCTGGTGCAGAAGGGCGCACAGGTCGAGACCGTCGACGTCTACGCCTACATCAGCAAGATCGTCAAGGAGACCATCGACAAGGGCTATCTGTTCACCTCCAAGCACACGCAGGAGCTGTACCGGCTGGTCTATCTGCTGGCCGAGAACCACGGCTCGGGCTACTTTGCGAACCCGATCCCGATCATCAACATCATCAATGCGCTGGGCGCGTCCAAGTTCGCCCGGGTGGTCAACGACTTTGAGCCGGACGCGATCGTCTGCACCCACGTCTTCGCCGCCCAGCTCGTCAACGAGCTCAAGCGGCGCAGCCTGCTGTCCGCGCCCACCGTGGGCATCATCACCGACTACACCCTCCACCCCTACTGGGAGGACGTGCCCCGCATTGAGTACATCGTCACAGCCAGCGAGCTGCTGACTCACCGCGCCGTCAAAAAGGGCATCGAGCCCGGGCGCATCCTGCCCTTCGGCATCCCGATTCACCCCAAGTTCAACCGTCCGCTCGGGCAGACCGAGGCCCGCGCCGCGCTCGAGATCGACCCCGACCGTCCGACCATCCTGATGATGGGCGGCAGCATGGGCTATTCGGACAACAAAAAGCTCATCCGCGAGCTGGATCTGTGCGGCATCCCCTTCCAGCTCCTCGTCGTCTGCGGCAACAACAAGAAACAGCACCATGAGATGCTCCGCATCGCCGAGAAGCACGACGGCCCCTGCACGATCCTCCCCTACGGCTTTGTCAATAACGTCGAGGTCATGATGAGCGCGGCCGACTGCATCATCACCAAGCCGGGCGGCCTGACCGTCTCCGAGGCGCTGGCCAAGAACCTGCCCATGATCCTTGTCAATCCGATCCCGGGCCACGAGGAGCGCAACGTCGAATTTCTCATGAACAACGGCATGGCCTGTCTGGTCACCAAGACCTTCCCGGTCGACGAGGCGGTCTACCACCTGTTCAAAAGCCCCAACCGCCTGCGAAACGTGCGTGAAACGATGAGTGCCGTCGCCCATCCGGACGCGACCGAGCGCCTGTGCGACTTTATCCTGACCGAGCTGAAGCCAAAAACCGAAGCCTGATCCCTTCGCGCCGCCCGCCGAACGGGCGGTGCTTTTTTTTGCAAAAAATTCTTATTTTGTGCATATTATAGGATTTTGGCCGCGCGATTTCTACAGTTTTGTCGGACGCTGTCCGCCGGTGTGATTGACCCGTGCAGCACAGCGCGCTATAATATTGATAAGCAAATCAAACTTATGGGAGGAAACCGGATCGCGTGCCCCGCGCCGCGTATCAGAATCAAGGAGGAAATCGAATGGAACTGCAAGACCAGTTTCCCATGCTGCGCACCGACAGCTATGGCAAGATCTTTCTGTACTGCAACCAGACCGACTGTGCCTGCGTCCCGCGGCACACCATCCGCATGACCGAACCGGTCGATCCGGAAACGCTTCAGGAGGCCGTCAAGACCGCCCTGCTGCGCTTTCCGCACATGATGCTGGGCATTCAGGCGACCGATACCCAGTTCGTCTACCGCATGAACGTGCAGGAGCCGGTCGTCCTGCCCTTTGACGGGCTTTGGACACGCTACACCATCGGCTCGTCCGACACCAACGGCCACCTGTTTCTGGTCGGCTACCAGGACGACACGATCTACATGGAGTATCAGCACTCGATCTGCGACGGCCGCGGCTTTGAGGAATTCATCCGTTGCGTGCTCTTCCACTATCTCAAGCTGCGCGGCAAGCCGGTCGAGAACGACGGCACCGTGCGCGGCTTAGACACGGTTTACACGGCGGCTGAGAGCGAGGACGGCTACGAGCGGCTGGATCGGGAATACTCGCCCGCCGGCATCTACGCCAAGCCCAAGCAGGTCGTCCACGCCGACGAGCTGACCGATCTGGGCGACCAGCCCGAGGTCGTCTCCGAGCTGACCTTCCCCTTCCACGAGCTGCGCGCGGTCGCGCACGAAATGGGCGTCAGCCCGCTGTCCATCCTCGCGCCGCTGTTCAGCCGGGCGTTTTACCGCCGCTACGGCAAGGGCGCGGATGCGCCGGTCATCTCGCAGATCCCGGTCGATCTGCGGCCCTACGTCCCCAGCCCGACCACCCGCTACTTCATCTGCTTCCTCGACCTGCCCTACGAGGCGGCCTATGAGCAGCTCGAGCTGCCCGAGGTCTTCCGCCGCACCAAGCAGTTCCTCAAGGAGCAGATGGAGCCGGAGCGCCTGCTCTACCGCGCCAAGCGCGCGAGCGACACCTGCCGCGAGCTGCATGAGCGCGACATCCCGCTCGCGGACAAGATCCGCGAGGGCGGTCAGCTCTCCAAGAACTTCGTCCTGGAGGACAGCTTCCTCATCACCAACGTGGGCGAATTCAAGGTTTCGGATTCGATGAAGCCCTACATCCGGGATTACGGCGCCCTCCTGCCCTGCGCGGCACAGCCCTGCGCCATGCTGATCTCGTCCTACAACGGACAGATGAAGCTCTCGATCACCCAGCGCGGCCACGACCTTGATTTGGCTACCCAGATGGTCGCACAGCTTGCCGGTCTGGGCGTGCACGTCTCGATCCTGAGCTATCCGTTCTATGTGACCAAATACAACGGCATGGACGCATCCGAAAATTCTGCGCTGTGAGCCAATTCCAAACAAAAAGACCGCCTTCGGGCGGTCTTTTCTGTTATTCGTCGAGCTTTTTGCCGTCGTAGCGGGTGACGTGGAACTGATAGCTGTACGCCTGCGCCGGGAAACCGTTTTCCTCCAGCACCTGCACCAGGTTGTTGACCAGATCGGGTCTGGGATCACGCCGGGACAGGGCGATCTTGAGCGTATTGCGGTAGGACGAGACCAGAATGCCGAACGGCTGGTGGGCGCACGGCAGGATCGCGCCGAAGTCGGCAATGTATTTCTCCATGCTGACGGGCACATGGAAGGGGCCGATGTTCGTCAGAATGAAGCTGTCCCGCCGGATATAGTCCCGAGCCTGCTCGCGCATGAACGCCTCCTTCTCGTCGATCAGCATGTCGGACTTGTGGTTGTTGAAGACCCGGTTGGCGTTCTTGAGCGCCCAATAGGCCGCGTGCGGCAAAGCGCGCTGGGTGTCGAAATATTCGCTCATCTTCTGCGCGGCCTCCACAAAGGGCAGCGAAAAGTATTCATAATGGAACGGCAGGTCGAGCAGGGCGACGAAAAAGCGTACGGTGGGCGAGTCGATGTAGGTGCGCAGATCCATGGGCACCTCGGCGACGATCGCCTCGCGGTGGTCGGTGCCCACGTAGTAGGTGCGGTAGAGTGCGTGCGAAATCGCCGTCATCAGGAAGGTCAGGGGCGTAATGTCGTTGGCCTTGATGAACTTGCGCACCTGCGGGAAGGACAGCGTGATCTCGCTCGTCCATTCGTCGTCGTCCTCGTGCCCGTCAAATTCGGGCAGATGGAAGGACGGCACATCCGAATAGTGGTTCTCGTCCGACTGGTGCGCCTTGCGCAGCTTGATAAAGCCGTCCTCGTTCTCCTCGGGCGTGTAGTCGGTTTCGAGCGTGCGGATCGAGCCGTCGTTCTCGACCGGCTTGCCGCACAGCTTGAAATAATAATACAGCACGCACTTGATAAATTCGTTGAAGCCCCGGCCGTCACTCATGCAGTGCTGGTACTCCATGTAGATCGTCTTTCCCTTGTAGCCACAGGTGAACAGATAGCCGTTGGTATCGGCTGAGCCCATGTAATAGGGGGAGCGATCCTCAAAGGGCAGCACAACGGGCGGCTTGTCGAGCAGGCGGTAGCGATAGCTCTTCTCGCCGCGTGTGAGACCCAGACCCATCTGCGGGAAGCGCAGCAGGGCGATCTTGACCGCCTCACGCAGCTCTTCGGGACGCACGTCCTCGGTCAGACGGATGATGTGCCGGGGCGCGGTCGTCAGGTCGCGGTGAGTGGCGTACATAAACAAACAGCCGTAGCTGTCAACATCCAAAAGATGGTTGACTTGGTGATTGCGCGTATACAGATTCATGGTCGTTTTCCTCCGATGCGCCGCTTTCCGGGCGCGTTCCTCTGTTTGCCTCCAAGCAACGCCATGGCCGGCGTTTCCTTATTATACCCTACTTATTCCGCAATTCCTATGGGCTGTTCCACCAGATTTTATACCGCAGACCTGCATTTTCCAAACAGATACCCGTATTTTGTTTATTTGAATCGTATTTTTATACCATATCTTGTTATTTATTTGCTTTGCTAATCAATTTGTTCTCAAACCACAATTTTTTGAGACCGCACCGTTCGTTTTTTGTCCGACCTGCCCAT
Organism: Butyricicoccus pullicaecorum; assembly: GCA_021531865.1. GTDB lineage: Bacteria > Bacillota > Clostridia > Oscillospirales > Butyricicoccaceae > Butyricicoccus. The sequence goes on from JAFBIW010000001.1 coordinate 331,720, forward strand.
TTTTGTCCCGGAACAAGGAAAAACCCGCATCGGAATCGTCCGAATGCGGGTTTTTTTCGACAAAAAGTAACAGTTTACGCCTTGGCCGCGCGGTTCGCGGTGATCTGCCAGAACGCCATGACGGCGAAGCATCCCAGACCGACGATATCGGTGATGGTGGTGGGCGAGATCAGCATGAGACCGCCGGCCAGCAGGATGATACGCTGGACCCAGTTCAGTCTGCGGAACATATAGCCCTCGAGACAGCCCGCGATCGAGACCATACCGATGAACGAGGTGATGCAGATCTGAATGACCGCGATCGGCGTGGTATCAATGAAGAGCATCTGCGGGTTGAGCGCGAAGATATACGGAACGATGAAGGCAGCGATGGCCAGACGGGCGGCGTTGACGCCGGTCTTCATCGGGTTGCCGCGCGCGATCGCCGAGCCTGCGTAAGCGGCCAGCGCGACCGGCGGGGTGATATCGGCGACGATGCCGAAGTAGAAGACGAACATATTGGCGGCGATCGCGTTGAGGCCCATGCCCGAAATCAGGATGGGCGCGCAGGTGGTCGCCATAATGACGTAGTTCGCGGTGGTCGGTACGCCCATGCCGAGCAGGATACAGGTCAGCATGGTCAGGACGAGCGCGACCATCATATTGTTGCCCGCGACCGAAACGATGCCCGAGATCAGGAGCTGACCCAGACCGGTCATCGTGACGACGCCCGCGATGATGCCCGCGATACCGCAGGCGACTGCGACCGAAATGGTGTTCTTCGCGCCGTTCTCCAGACCGTCAAAGAACTTGTGGATGTTCATTTCGTTCTCCGACTTGACGCCCAGCATCTTGTTAATGAAGTTGTTGGCGATCGAGACGGCGATGGCGACCAGCGTCGCGAGGATGGCCGCGCGGGACATGGTGAAGCCCTGAATGATGGTGACGACCAGAACGATCAGAGGCAGGAGCAGATAAACGCGGGTCATGAGCGTACGCAGCTTGGGCAGCTCCTCGCGGGGCAGGCCCTTGAGACCCAGCTTCTTGGCCTCGAAATGTACCATCAGGAAGATGCCGGAGAAGTACAGGAAGGCGGGCAGGATGGCCTTGACCGCGATCTCACCGTAGGGAACACCGACCATTTCGGCCATCAGGAAGGCAGCCGCGCCCATGATCGGGGGCATGATCTGACCGCCGGTCGAAGCCGCGGCCTCGACCGCGCCCGCGAACTCAGGCGCGTAGCCGGTCTTCTTCATCAGCGGGATGGTGACCGAGCCGGTGGTGACGGTATTGCCGACCGAGGAGCCCGAGACCATGCCGCACAGGGCGGACGAGATGACCGCGACCTTGGCCGGGCCGCCCGAGGACGAGCCTGCGATCGCATTGGCGCACTGGATGAAGAACTGGGAAATTCCGGTCGCCTCGAGGAAGGCGCCGAAGATGATGAACAGGACGATGAACGTCGAGCAGACGTTGATCGGCGTGCCCAGAATGCCGTTCGTGGTGTAGAAGAGCTGATAAACGATGCGCTTGAGACCGAAATACTGCAAGTCGTAATACTGCGTGAACGCGTAGATGATGAACACGGACGCGACGCACAGGATGGGCAGGCCGACGACGCGGCGGCAGGCCTCGAAGAGGATCAGGGTGCCGACGACGCCGATGACGATCTCATAGGGCAGGATGCGCGAGGAACGCGCAATGATGGCCTCCGCGTTGAACACGCAGTAGAAGAAGCAGGCAGCGCCCGCGATCATCAGGATAAAGTCATACCACGGGATGTAGTTGACGCGCGGCGGCTTGGCATTCGGCTTGGTCGGGTTGGGCTTGCGCGCCGGATACAGGACGAACACCATGATGATGATGAAGCCCAGAAAGCTGGCGCGGCGGATGCGCTCGTCCCAGTTGGCGAACAGGTTCATGCCGATGCAGAAGAGGGAAAACAGGATGAAGAACCAGCGAACGATCAGCTTGGGCGTGCCGGTGAAGATGCGGGTGTTGGATTCCCGGTCATACTTCTTCATAATGGCGTCCAGATCGTCCATCTGCTCGACCGGCTGGGCCGTGCGCTGCTCCTCCTTCTCTCCTTTTTTCTTGAGCAATGGAAACGCCTCCTTAAACTAGAGAATAAAAAACAGCGGGAGCAGCCGCGGGAAGGACCTGCGGCTGCTCCCATCTTCTTTGAATGGGCTTTATGCCACAAAATAAATCAAAGGAACCAGATCTATTCCGTGGGACTCAAGAGACGTCAGGACTTCCAGACGCCCTGCTCCTCGTAATACTTCTGCGCACCCGGATGGAAGTCAACGTCGATGCCGTTGAGTGCGGTGTCGAGGGACAGCTCGTTGAACTTGGACTGGGACTCTGCCATCTTTTCCTTGTTCTCGAACATGGCCTTGGTCAGCTCATAAACGACGTCCTCGGAGATATCCTTGGAAACGACCAGAGTCGCGCGGACGGCGACGGTCTCGGTGTCGACGTCAACACCGTTGTAGGTACCGGCCGGGATGACAGACTTGGTGTAGAACGGATACTCGTCGATCAGCGCGTCGGCATGGGCCGCATCGACCGGAACGATGGAGATTTCCTTGGTAGTGGCCAGATCGGTAACGGCAGTGGTGGGCGCGCCCGCGGTGACGAACGCGGCGTCAATCTTGCCATCCTTCAGGCCGTCAGCCGAAGCGGAGAAGCCCGAGTTGACCTTGTTGATGTCCTTGTCGATGTCGATGCCGTAGGCCGCGAGGATCTGGCGCGCGTTGAACTCAACGCCCGAGCCTGCGTCGCCGACAGAAACGGTCTTGCCCTTCAGGTCCTCAACGGACTTGATGCCGGGAGACGCGATGATCTGGCAGGTCTCGTCATACAGACCGGCGATCGCCTGGAAATTCGTGCAGGCGCCGGCGGCCTCAAAGAGGTCGGTGCCGTGTGCAGCGTAGGACATAACGTCGTTCTGCACGGTACCCATCTGGGCAACGCCGTCCTCGATCTGCTCGATATCGTCCTTGGAACCGCCCGAGGTGGTGACGTTGATGCTCGAATTCTGGAGCAGCGGGTTCAGGGTGGAGGCCAGAACGCCGCCGACCGCGTAGTAGGTGCCGGTCTCGCCGCCGGTCGCCAGAACGAGCGTCTGCTTGCCGCCCGCGGACGAACCGCCGTCAGACGCGCTGCTGCCGCCGTTGCTGCCGCTGCCGCCGCAGCCGGTCAGCGCGATCGCCGCCGCCATGGTGCACGCGAGCAACGCTGCAAATTTTTTCTTCATGGTAAAAAACCCCTTTCCGTAAATTCTTCTATGGATTTTTGTATTCCTATGAATAACAATTAAATTATACACGATTGTGCGCATTATTGCAACATAAATGTAAAACTCCTGCATTCTCTTTCGCCCGATTTTTCGGTATTTTCGGATGGCGCAAAAAATTTTATTTTTTAAAAATGTATCCGATTTCCGTCATTTTTCCCAATCATCCGCCCAACCGGCCGAAAACGATCTGTGTTTTGAATTTACAGAATATTTACAGAGTTTTCCTCCGGCTCTCGTCTGTGCGCATTTCTGCATCCGCTCCTGCATTTTCAGCGTCCGCTTTTTTGCGTTTTCTGCGCACATCTTCCGCATTTCCCTGTGATATTCGTATGAAAATCCGAATATATTAAAATTTATTCCGTTTTCAGACGCAAAAAGCCGCACAGCGTTTTGTCGTGCGGCGGATTTAATCCTCGTGCAGGGTCTGCGCGATCACACGGTAGGCCTCGATCAGCCGTTCCCGCGACCACGCGGCGTTCGCCGGACTGGTCGAGGGCAGGCAGACCGCCTCGATACCGGTCGCGGGCTGGCAGAGCTTCCGGTAATACCGGTAGCTCGTCGCGCCCGTGCAAAAAATGTGCGTGACCTGCGTCTGTCCGATCAGCCAGTTCAGGTCGTTCGGCACCGGATTGCGGATCGAGGTGTCGCTCGCGCCCCGGATCTCGCAGGATGCGAGGGTATCCCACATCGCGATGTGATGCCGCAGCGCCAGCGCGCGCTTTTCCTCGACCGTCGCGGGCGCCGGTTCGTCCAGCACAGCGGCCAGCACCGGCCAGAAGCGGTTCTGCGGATGACCGTAGAAAAAGCCCTGCGCACGCGACTTGGGACTCGGGATCGAGCCGAGGATCAGCACCCGCGAATCGGGCGCGAAAAGCGGCGGAAAATTGTGCGTAACAAGGGTGTATTCCATCCGTCAAGCCTCCTCTATGACCTGCAAAAAGGCGCGGAACGCCGAAGGCAGGGCGTATTCGCCGCGGAGCTGCCCGGGCGTGACCCAAGTGAGTCCGTCCGCCGGAGCGCGCAGCGTGACATAGTAGCCGGTCATGTGCCACTCGATATGGGTGAACACGTGCTTGGCCGGGCGCAGAGAGCGCAGGTCATCGACCTGCCAGCCCAGCTCGTCCAGCCGGGCGCGCAGCGCGTCCGGTTCGAGCGGCTCCTCGAACGCGGGCAGCTCCCACATCCGGGCGAGCAGTCCGCTCTCGGGGCGGCGGCGCAGGCCGACCAGCCCGTCAAAGCGGGGCAGCAGTACGGTGCGGTGCACGACCGCGCGCGCCTTCTTGGGCGTGCGCACGGGCAGGCGCGGCCAGCTTTCCTCATGAAAGGCGCGGCACAGATGGGCGACCGGGCAGTCGCCGCAGCGCGGCGCGCCGTTCGGGATGCAGACCGTCGCGCCCAGCTCCATCATGGCCTGATTGAACGCGCCCGGCCGGTCATGCGGCAGGACGGCGGCGACCTGCGCACGCATGTCGCGCTTGACCTTGCTGTCGTCGATCGGCCGTTCGTCTCCGGTCAGGCGGGCAACCACGCGCAGAACGTTGCCGTCGACCGCAGGCTCGGGAATGCCGAAGGCGATCGACGCGATCGCGCCCGCCGTGTAGTCCCCGATGCCGGGCAGAGCCAGCAGCGCCGCGTGATCGGCCGGAATCTCGCCGCCGTAGGTGTCGCAGATGACCTGTGCGGCCTTGTGCAGGTTGCGCACCCGGCTGTAATACCCCAAGCCCTCCCAGAGCTTGAGGTAGGTCTGCTCGTCCGCCGCCGCCAGCGCGGCCACATCCGGACAGGTCTGCAAAAACCGTTCATAATACGGGATGACCGCCTCGACCCGGGTCTGCTGGAGCATGATCTCGGAAAGCCAGATGCAGTAGGGGTCGCGCGTGCGCCGCCACGGCAGGTCGCGATGGCCCGCGTCGTACCACGCGAGCAAATATGCCGAAAAGGACTGCGGGATCATAACAGCTCTTCCATCGGGCCGATATAGAACATGGTGAAGGTCGCGTCCGCGACCTCAGTGCCGTCGGACGAGGTGACGAAAACCTCGAACACCGCTGTCGTGCGGCCCACCTTGATCTCCCGCGTCTTGGCGAACAGCGACTGGTTGCCCTTGCCCGGGCGCAGATAGTGGATGTTAGAATTGAGCGTCACGCCAACCCGGCCGTAGGAGGCCGCCGCCGTGCCCGCCGCCGCGTCGCACAGCGCGAAGATCACGCCGCCGTGCACATTGCCCAGCGCATTCAGGTTGTTCTCGCTGGCGGGCAGCTCAACCTCGGCATAGCCCTTGCTTAAATGCAGGATGCGCATGCCCATCATCTCGTTGAAGCCGCCTGTTTCCAGCCTGTTTCGTAAATAAGTTAAAGCATCTGCCATGTTATGGTATCCTTTCGCATTTTATAAAGTCAGCCCGTCCGGCAGGATCGGTTCGAGTGCGGACAGAATGGCCGCCAGATCTCCGGCGACCTGCGCAGGCTGCGCGAACAGATCGTCGAACAGCCGGTCAAGGTTCTCCTCGAACTGCGCGGGCAAAAGCACACACTGCTGCCGGCACAGGGTCACCAGCCGCTTTTCGCCCGGGTGGGTCTGCCGATTGAGCGCGAACAGCAGGTCGAAATACGACTCGAGGAAGGCCGCTGTCCGGTGGTTCACGCTGACCCGGTCGCCGCGCGCGGCCGCCTTGGCGATCTGGTGGTCGTAAGCGGGCAGGGCGCGGTGCAGCAGGCGCAGGCTGCGTTCGAGGATGTTCCGGCGAAGCGGCTCGGGATAGGGGATGTCAAAGCGCTTCTTGGCTGCGGCCAGCCGACCGTCCCGGTCGGAAACGATGCGGCAGGTGCGCAGATTGTGCCACATGCAGGTTGTATAGCCGTTGCGGGCGTGAAACTGCTCGGCAACATCGGCCACCTCCCGGATGAAGCCGTCGAGGTCACGATATAAAATGTCGATGTCCACCCCGTTTTTCAGGGTGCAGTTGTCCTCGTACTCCCAGAAGTGGTTGCCGATCTCCATGACGTCACAGTACCGGGAAAGCAGTGCGGCGCGGACATCCTCTCCGATGGGCGCGGTGCAGTACAGATAAACGTCGTAGTCCGAGCGTTCGTCGTACTGCGTCCCGGCGCGCGAGCCGCCCAGCGCGACCGCCTCGACCTGTGGGAGCGCGGATAATTCCTGAAACAGCGTTTCGACCATAGCCATCCCCTTTTCTCCTGTTGCGGGCTATTTGTTTTATTATATCAAATTTTCCGTCATTCCTCAACCGGAAAGCGATACCGAGCCGCCTTTCGAATCCACCGGAATCACCTGACCAAAACAAAAAAGACATCCTGACGGATGTCTTTTTTGTTTTGGTGGGAGGTGGTGGATTCGAACCACCGAAGTCATAGACGACAGATTTACAGTCTGTTCCCTTTGGCCACTCGGGAAACCTCCCATATTGACTTTTACGCTGAAGCTCGAGATGGAGCTGGTAGACGGACTTGAACCCCCGACCTGCTGATTACAAATCAGCTGCTCTACCAACTGAGCTATACCAGCGTTTCTCGGTTCCAGTCGGTTTGGTGAATGGCTCACCTCAGCGACGTGTATTATCTTACCACAGGGTTCGGCATCTGTCAACAACTTTTTTAAAATTTTTTGAAAAAGTTTCTTCCATTATTTTCCGCGCTTCTCCGCGCCGTTTCCGGACTCCTGCAGGGCGGTGATCGTGTCAGCGACCGTTTGCAGCAGGGTCAGCATGGACGAGGACAGGTTGGGGAAATTGCGCGCCAGATTGGAGGGCTGGAGGGACGGGATGTGCAGCTCCTCCTTCTCGAGGCCGAAGCCGCCCTCACCCTTGGCCGCCGCGCGGATGCGCAGCTCAGACAGGCTCATCTGGGCGTTGCACAGGCAGTCAAAGTGGTCGCTGCCGGTGCGGAAGGCCTCCTCGACGCAGCCCGGATCGGCCGCGTACAGATAACGGAAGACCTTATAAATGGCCATGGACAGGTAATTCGCGATCTCGCTCGAAAGCTGCTGGGAGCCGCTCTTGTCGGCAACCTCAAACAGCAGGGCAGCCGAATTGACGATCAGGCGGCGGTGCAGCTCAGCGACGCCCTCCCCGCCGTTTTCGCTCTCAGCGGCCGCGTCATGCAGGCGGGCGGCCGGAACGGCCGAACCGTCCCGCGCCATCGAGCGGCCCAGCAGGTAGTCGCAGGAGACGCCGTAATAGTCAGCAGCGCGCACGACAAAGCTGAGACCCGGCTCGCGCAGTCCGTTCTCGTAGTGGCTCAAAAGCGCCTGCGAAACCCCCAGATCCCCCGCGGCCGTTCTTTGACTTATTTTCTTTTCACGGCGCAGCAGCGCAAGGGTTCTCGCAAAATCACTTGCCATCTTCGTCAAACTCCGTCATAAAAGTATATATATTATACTTGCATTATTACTATTTGTAAAGTGGTTCGGAGCCAAATTCTCGAAAAACACGTCGAAAAAATCCCCGGAATGGGGAATTCCGGGGATTTAAAGGTTCAAGAACTGACAGAGTCGGAAAATACTCTCCGGAATTGGCGAAGCACAACATTTGCTACCAGATAGAGCAGTCCAACCTCTAAGGGTAGTAGAACAAGGTTTTTATACAGTCGCCCGGGCAGGAGTGCCCAAAAGCCCTTCTGATAAACGATGACCGACCACAGGCCGTTTAAGCCGATGTTGCACAGCAGATTGACGCTCAGCTTGGCCGCGATGCAGCGTCCGAGCGTGGGCTTGCCCTTGTAGAGCGTCAGGCCGTAGATCAGGCCGCCGACGATGGCCGTCAGGGTGTACCCCGGGAAATAGCCCGCGTTGTTGTTCGGGCTGAGCAGGAAGCCCAGCACGTCGGTGCAGAAGCCGGTCATCATGCCGACCACCGGGCCGTACAGCATGCCGACCGAGGCGTTGCACACGAAGCCGACCGAAATGCGCAGCTCGGGCGTCAGGTAGATCTTAAGCCCCAGCAGGTCGAACGCGATGTTCAGCGCGATCAGCATGGCGGTCACGACGATCGTGCGCGGCCGCCGCAGCTCCTCTAAGGAACGGCGGAAAATGTTTGCTTTCTTCAGGGTTTGCATCAAAAAACACCTCCAAAAATGTTCATGCACGCATTTCAAGAGGTGTTTGATACGCTCTTAAATTGTGTGCAGCGGGATGCGACTGCTGCACCGCAGGGAAACTTCCCTTTCGTCCGCCGGACAACTCCCCGTTCCGTCGGCACTTCACGCACAGCGGTCTACTCTGCCAAGTACCCTTCTATTGTACCCTCCTTTCGCGCTTTGTCAAGCGGTATTTCAGACAAAATCCGACCTTTTTTCCGCAAAGAAAAAACGCCGTGCGAACACGGCGTTTTCATTCAGTCCTCCATATTATTTCATTAATTCCGTGACCACGTTCACGAAGCAGCATAGCACAAGCAAGTTTCCGATCACCGGAAGAGCGCTTATACCTTCGCAGCAGTTCATCATCTGTCAGCCCGTCCATCTCTTCTTTATAGCTTTCGATACAGTCCATTCTTTCGCCCATCTCATTAATTCGTTCTTTCGCCGCCTTTGCTCCGGCGGAAAATGCTTTTTTTGCCAAAGCTCGGAAATCCATTAATACCGCCCCCTGTCTCTCAATCATTGTTTTTCAATTGATTTGCCTTATCTCGGTTTCTCTTAGCGCGGTCAAACGCATCTCTTGCTTTGGCATAATGCTCACCGCCCATATCATTTTTTGCATATGCCCATTCACGTTTTCCCTTCTTTTCATACGTGTCGGCAGTCGATTCATATCTTTTAATCAATGTATCTTTGTTTGTGGACATATTTTTCTCCTCCTTTTGATCTTGCAAATGTGCCTATATGACACCATATTTTCTACTTTTTAAGATAACGCATAAGTATTCGATTGTCAACATATGTGTCATTATTGGGCGTATTTTAGGATATCCTTGATTTGAGGTGTTATCATGAGCGAAATGCAATTGAATCCCATCGTTGTTGGCTCTGTGATCGCAAAATTCCGTATTCAAAAGGGGATTACGCAGGAAGTGCTTAGTGGACTGGCCGACATCGGCCGAACGCATTTAAGTGCGATCGAACGTGGAGAACGCAAGCCCACACTGGAAACGCTTTACCGAATCAGTCTTGCATTGGATATCAAGATGAGTACGATCATCACAGAGATCGAAAAAGAGATCGAGAAGCAATAAAAAACGCCGTCCGATTTGGATGGCGTTTTTAAGTTACAGATTGAAATAGGCCTTGATGGCGCGGACAACGCCGTCGTCGTCATTGGACGGGGCGATGCGGTCGGCCAGCTTTTTCAGCTCCGGATGTCCGTTTTCCATGCAATAGGACAGGCCGGCGGCCTCGAGCAGCTCGGTATCGTTTAAGTAATCACCGAAGGCCATGGTCTCGTCGGGCGAGACGCCGGTTTCCTGCGCCAGGCGCAGCAGAGCCGCGCCCTTATTGGTCGCCGGGTTCATCAGATCGACCCAGTCCGCGCCCGACAGAACGACGGCAAAGTGGTCGGAAAACGCCCGCATGGCCGGGTAGCAGCCGGTCTCGGCCCTCCCCTGCTCGAACACGGCCAGCTTGAACGCGGGCACGGTCTCGAGCACAGTAAGCAGGTCGTCCGCAATTGTCAGCTTTTCATAATACATCCGCGCATTTTCCAGAAAAACCGGATCGTTCGCACACTCGATGTAGGCCGACTGCGCGGTGCACAGCACGCAGTTCACGCCGGGCAGGCCGCGCACCCGCTCGATCGGGCCGCGGAAATACGCCTTCGGCAGCGCGTCCGAAAACAGCCGCCGCCTGCCGTCGCAGACGACCGCGCCGTTCTCCGCGATGAAAAGCAGGTCGTCGGCAACCGGCTCAAACAGGGCGAGCAGGTTGTCATACTGCCGCCCGCTGGCGGCGGCGAAGCGCACGCCCCGGGCGCGCAGCGCCCGGATGAGCGGAAAAAGCCCGGGCGAGAGCCGCTTGCGGCTGTCCAGCAGGGTGCCGTCCAAATCGGCGGCGATCAATCGGATCATGGGTTGTCCTCCTGTTGCAAATAGGCTGCGATAATCTCGATCAGCTCGTCCGAGACCACGTGCTCAATGCGGCAGGCGTCGGTTTCCGCTGTTTCATCGGAAACACCGAGCACATCCCGCAGGTAGCGGCTGAGCAGGTCGTGCCGCCGCCGCACGCGCTGCGCGCGCGCCCGCCCAGCCTCGGTCAGCACAACGTCCCCGTAGTAGGACGGCTCGACCAGACCGAGATCACGCAGAACGCCCAGCGCCTTGGACACCGAGGCGCGCGATACGCCCACCCGGCGCGCGATCTCGACCGAACGCACCACACCGGCCTCGCGCTCGATCTCCAGAATGACTTCCAGATAATTCTCCCCGGATTCGTGTATTTGACGCATGAAAACCTCCGTTCTGTCAGAACAGCAGCGCGATATGATAAACAACGAAGGCGGCCAGCCATGCCAGACAGGTCTGGAAGGCAGCCGAGCCGATCGCCCATTTCCAGCCGCCCAGTTCCCGTTTCATGGTGGCGAACGCTGATGTACAGGGCATATAGAGCAGAATGAAGATCAGGAAGGCGTAGCCCGCCGCCGGGGTGAAGACGCCCGCGAGAATGCCGCCCAGCGCCGCGTCGCCCGCTGCGCCGTAGAGCACACTCATGGTCGAAACGACGGCCTCCTTGGCGACGATGCCGGTCAGCAGGGCGACCGCCGCCTGCCACTCACCAAAGCCCAGCGGCTTGAAGACCGGCGCGATGAAGCGGCCGAACACGCCGAGGATCGAGGTCTCAGGCGTGGCCGCGGCTGCAAGCGCAGGCGTGAAGTTTTGCAGCAGCCAGATGACAATCGACATCAGGAAGATGATCGTACCGGCCTTGGTGATGAAGTCCTTGGCCTTCTCCCACATGCCGCGCACCGTGCCCTTGAAGGTGGGCAGGCGGTAGGGCGGCAGCTCGAGCACGAAGCCCGAGGACACGTCCCGGAAGACCGTCCGCTTGAACAGGAAGCCGACCAGAATCGACATGGCGATGCCGAAGACATACAGACTGATGACGACGAAGCCCGCATTCGCGCCGAAGAGCGCGCCCGCGATCAGGCCGTAAACCGGCAGCTTCGCGCCACAGGACATGAAGGGCGTGAGCATGATGGTCATGCGGCGGTCCTTCTCATTCTCCATCGTGCGGGCAGCCATGACGGCGGGCGTCGTGCAGCCGAAGCCCATCAGCATGGGCACGAACGACTTGCCCGACAGGCCGATGCGGCGCAGCAGGGTGTCCATAATGAAGGCGATGCGCGCCAGATAGCCGGTGTCCTCCAGCATGGACAGCCAGAAGAACAGCAGGACGATCTGCGGCAGGAAGGAGATGACGCCGCCCACGCCGCCGATGATGCCGTCGCACACCAGACCGACGACCCAGGCGGACGCACCGGCCGAGAGCAGGGCGGTTTCGAGCGCGGGCGAGAGGACGCCCTGAATGAGGTACTCGAGCGCGTCGTTCATGGCCGAGCCGATCGGGCCGAAGGTCGACCAGAACATCAGGAACATGATCGCGGCGAAGATGGGCACAGCCAGCCACTTGTTGATGACGATTTTGTCGATCTTCTCCGTCGTGGTCAGAACGGGCTTCGCCGGACGGGTCACCGTATCGGCCACGATGGTCTCAATGTAGTCATATTTTGCGTCGGCGAACATCATTTCATGATCGTGGCCGATATCATGCGCTGAAAGCGCGTCCGCCAGCGCGTCCAGCTCGGTGCGCTGGGCGGGCGTCAGCGTGACGTGGGAGACGATCTGCGGATCGTCCTCGAGCAGCTTGGCCGCGTAGAACGGGCGGCTGCACGGGCGGATATCGGTGTCGGCCAGAATCTCCGCGCCCCGGCGGAAGGCCGCGCCTACGCCGTGCAGGTAGGCGGGCTGGAAGGCGGGCGCGGGCATCTGCTCGTCCACAACCGCGTCCAGCAGGGGCTCCATGCCCAGCCCCCGCCGCGCCGAGATCGGATAAACGGGCACGCCCAAACGGCGGCTCATCTTCTCGCAGTCGATGTGGATGTCGAGGTTCTCGACGTCGTCAATGAAGTTGAGCGCGACGATCATGGGCAGGCCGAGCGCGATGAGCTGCATGGTCAGATACAGGTTGCGCTCGAGGTTAGAGGCGTCCACGATGTTCAAGATGCCGTCCAGCTCGTCCGACAGGACGTATTCGCGGGCGATGATCTCCTCCTGCGTGTAGGGCGAGAGGGAGTAAATGCCGGGCAGGTCGGTCAGGGCGACCTGCTTGTCCTTGTGGTGGATGGTGCCGGTCTTGCGGTCGACCGTCACGCCCGGCCAGTTGCCGACGTGCTGATTCGAGCCGGTCAGCCGGTTGAACAGGGTGGTCTTGCCGCTGTTCGGGTTACCGATGATTGCCAGCGTACGCATTGTGATCCCCCTCCAGTTCGATTTTCGCAGCTTCCTCCCGCCGCAGGGACAGACTGTAGCCGCGCAGACGCACGGCGATCGGGTCGCCGAAGGGCGCGATGCGCTCAACCGTCACCCGAACGCCCTTTGTGATTCCCATATCCAAAAAATGCCGCTTCACCGCGCCCTGCGCCGTGATGCCCGCGACAACGCCCGACTGACCGGGCCGCAGGGCGGCAAGTGTTTTCTCTGACAAGATGTGATCTCCTTCCGTGATACAGTGTTACCCTTGGTTAACTTTTATCCTGTTCTATTGTAAGCCAAAGCTAACAAATCTGTCAATGAAAAAGAGCATAAAAAAAGCCGTCCGGGCGGACGGCTTTTTGGTAGCTCAGGACGCGGACGGCTCGACTGGCCGGCCATTCATCTGATGCCACCAGACGCGCTGCGACAGCAATTGATCGAGCAAGCGGTAAATCGCGTATCCGATCAGCGCGCCCGCGAAATTGGCGAGCACATCGTCGATATCGGCCGAACGGCCGGTAAAATACTGGGTGGTCTCGATGGCAAGCGTCAGCGCAAGACCGGTCAGGCCGGTGCGCCAAAGCCGCCGCAGGCGCGGAAATACGACCGGCAGCAGCACGCCGAAGGGCACGAACATCAGGATGTTCAGACCCAATTGGCAGAAGACGAGACCCGTCGAAATCTCGGCCCAGCCCGCCGTCCATCCCAGCTTCCACAGGGGCGAAAGCCAGTCGAACGGGCGCAGATTGAGCAGAAACCACCATTCCCAGTCGGACGGACGGGCGTTCTGTCCCAGAAGGAGCGAAAGACCGAGCGTCGCGAACCAGACCAGAATGACATAGGCCGCGAACACGCAGAACGTAAGATCACGCACGCGCGGACGACCCTTTTTCCGTCCGTTCCGCCGAAGCAGGACATAGAGCAGCGCCGTACCTGCCAGTATGACCGGAGCACTCAGCAGGGCGATCCCGAAAACCATATCCATTTTATTTTCCTCACTTCTTCAGGAACAGGCACAGCTCAAGCAGGAGAATGACCACGCCGGCGGCCAGAATACTCTGCACAGCGGGCGTAAAGAAAATTGCAAGCTTTAATGTACTCAGCATGGTTTTTCACCTCAAAACACTTCAACACCCGACCCAGCGGGCGCCGATCAGCCAGCATTCCCACAGGGTATACGCCGCCCAGACGGACAGCATGACGAGTACCGGCGTCCATTCCGGCCGTTTCGCCCGCTCGCGCAGGGCAGGCAGGACGTAGGCGGCCAGCCGGTAACACAGCCAGCCGCAGGCCGCGCCCAGCGTGTTCAGGATCAGGTCGTCCGTCGTGCTGGCACGCCAGGTAAAGAGCTGGCAGGTCTCGATGAACAGCGACATGGCCAGTCCCAGCCCGACCGTGCGGATGCACTTCCGCCAGCCCGGCCAGAACGCGGGCACGAGGAAGCCCATCGGGGCGAACAGCAGGACGTTGCCGCCGATCTGCCGCAGGATATTGGCCCGGTCACCCGTGCCGAGCACATCGGCAAGGTCGCGGAAGGGGACGAGCGAAATGTTTGCCGACTGCGTCAAGTCCCGGATGATGAGGAAATTCGCGGGCGACGCGCCCGTGATCTCGACCGTCAGAAACCAATATACTGCAAGCAGCAGCCCACCCGCGCAGACCGCCAGCTTCCGTTTCGTTTTCACGTCTGCTCTCCCCCTTCCGTTTGCTTCGTTCTTTTTACTTCAGATACGTGCGCAGCACGGCGATCGGCGCCTTGCCCGCCGGATACGACAGGCTGATGTCGCTGCCGCCGACGGTCGCCGTGACCTCGACGTACATGCCGTCAAAGTCCTCCTCGAACGCCGTGTCGATGCCGCTCAGGCTGGCCACCGCATTGGGCACCGCGTTTTCAAGCAGCACAGCGATCGTCTGCGCGTCGTCCGTGCCCAGCACGGTTTCGTGCGCCTGCCGGAATGCGTTGATTGGCTCGCTGCCCTCGGTATAGTACTTGTCATCGACATAATATACGTTCTGTGCTTCTTCCGCCGCCTCATAATCGGCGCGCGAGAAAACGACGACCGACAGGCTCTGCACCTGCTCCGGCTTCAGCGCGGTCGGTTCGATGCTGGTCAGCGCGCGGATGCAGTCCAGCACGGCGGTATCCGACGGGAAGACCGCGATATCGTCCACGTAGCTGACGGACGAATAATTGCTCTTTTCACCGGTCTGCATCCATTCGGTATGCAGGTCGACGCGCAGCACCGGGATCTCGTTCGCGTGCTGCTCTGCATTTCCGACCTGAGCCGCACGCAGAGTGGCCACCAGCTCGCGCACTGCGTTCAGGTCGCGGACGGTCGCGTCCGCCGCGCCGCCGTAGGGCGTCGCGTTGGTGCGGATCTGGGCGGTCGCGCTGCCCTCGTCCTCGGTCTCGGGCAGAGCGATCTGCTGGAGCCGGGCGCACGCTTCCATGAACGTCGGGCTGGTTATCAGGTCACGGATGGGGCCGCGCGCGGCCTCCATCTCGACCCAGTCATATTCCCGGGCGAAGCTGCGGCCGTTCCGGAGCGTAAAGCGCACGTAAACCGTCGAGCAGCGTTCAGCGATCTTCTCCTGCTGTTCTCCCGCGACGCCCAGCTCGGCCAGCTTGTAGACCGCATCGAGGTCGGCAGGGTCGGTCAGCTTTGTCTGCTCGTCCCAGTTGAACACGCTGCCGCTGTCATACAGGCCGTAGCCGCCGACGCCCGCCGAAACGATCTGATCCCGCGCAGGCAGGTAGGTATCATAGCCGGTCAGATCCTGCCGGAAGGCGAACACACCGGCAACCACCAGGACGAGCAGCACGATGAGCCGCTTCCAGTTGTGGAACAGGGCACGGAAATCAAAGTCATAGATGATCTCAACCAGCATATGGAAGAGGATCGTGCCCGCGACCAGACCGAACCAGAACCAGAACTTGCCCATGATGAGCTCGAACAGGAAGGCGAAGGACAGGCCGACCGACTCGGACATGAACCATTTGAGTGGCTCCTTGACCGGCTCGAAGGCGATCGCGGTGCCCGCCCGCTCGCTGCGGCGGCGGACAAAGAGCAGGAAGGCCAGCACGAACAGGACGACCGTGGCGACGCCTGCGCCCGCGACCAGTCCTGCGCCGCCCGAGAATTTGTTATCGGCTACGAAATCGCTCAGGAAGGGCACGTAAACCTCCTTGGTACCGGCCACGAAATAGCAGATGATCGGGCTGCCCCGGGTGATGAGTGCATACAGCGGACCTTCGGTCAGACCGGCGAAGGTCGAGTAGGTGATCATCATCAGGCCGCAGCCCAGCGCACCGATCAGGGGCAGGCCGAACTCCGCCCAGACGCCCAGCAGCACGGTAATGACCGTGTTGCCTGTCATCACGGTGCAGAGCACCGCGACCGTGTAGTTGAGCAGGAAGAAGGTCAGATGGCCCACGATGCCGGTCAGCACGTCCCGCGCCGCGACTGCGCCGCCGAAGCCCATGGCGCAGGAGGCGGCCAGCGTCAGCAGCAGGACGATCAGGTAGACCGGAATGACGGCGGCAACGCCGGTCACATACTGCACGAGGAAGAGCCGTCCCCGGCTGATGGGCAGAGCATGGTAAAAATCGACCTGCCGCTTGTCGTGCAGGTAGCGGAACATCGCCACGCCGCACAGGATGGCCAGCACGATGAGCACCAGCTTGAGCAGCGGATTGTCGAACGAAACGACGAAGGAAACGCTCTCGCTCATGGACTGGAGCAGGCTCTCGGCCGCCGTCAGCCCCGGGCGTGCCAGCCAGCTCGTCGGATCACGCTGCAATTCAGCCAGATTTTCATAATACTGCTGAATGGTGAACACGACCGGCAGGGTCAGTGCGGTCAGGCAGCCGAGCGCGGCCAGCGTGACCGCCCACAGGCTGCGCGTCAGGTTCTGCCGCACCAGCTTAGAGAACAAGTTTTTTGATGTCATAACCGGCTACCTCCGTTTCGCTGATAAAGATTTCTTCCAGAGTGAGCGGAAGCATCTCGAAAAACATGGGCTGAAGCTGTCGCGCACGGGTCTCCAGCAGCTCAGCCGAGCCGCGCGCCGTGATCGTGTAAAGCGAGCCGCGCCGCTCGGTCTTAAGCACCTCGATCCCGGCGAGGTCGTCGTCGGTCAGCGGGCTGCGCGGGATGATCTGCATCTTGTGCAGCCCCAGCTTCATGTCATCCAGATCACGTGAGAACAGGATGCCGCCCCGATGGAGCAGGCCGACGTGGTCGCAGATGTCCTCCAGCTCGCGCAGGTTGTGCGAGGCGATGACCGGGGTCAGGCCGCGCTCGGCGACGTCGGCGGCGAACAGGCCCTTGACCGTCTGCCGGACGACCGGGTCGAGGCCGTCGAAGGTCTCATCGCAGAACAGGTAATCGGTGCCCGCGCACACGCCGCAGATGACCGAAACCTGCTTCTTCATGCCCTTGGAGAAGGTGCGGATCTTGCGTCCGCCGTCCAGACCGAAGCCCTGCATGAGCGTCTTGTACCGTCCCTCGTCAAAGTTTTCGTACAGGCATTTATAGTAGTTCTTCATCTCGTCCGGCGTGCAGTTCGAGAAGAAGAACTGCTCATCCGAGATGTAAAAGCACCGCTTTTTGAGCGCGGTGTTCTCGTAGACCGGCTCGCCGTCGATCTCGACCGTGCCCTCATCCGGGGCCAGAATGCCCGCGAGCAGGCGCAGATAGGTCGATTTGCCCGCGCCGTTCGAGCCGATCAGACCGAAGACCGAGCCGTTCTGGATCTCGGTGTCCACATGATCGACCGCCAGAATATCGCCAAACCGCTTGGCGGCGTTGACTGTCCGGATCACTTCGTCTCCCCCTCTCCTGCAAGCCATGCGGCGATCTGCGTGTCGTCCGCGCCCAGCTCCCGGGCCGTGCGGATCAGCTCGCCGATCTGCCGTCCAATCTCGTCCAGCCGCCGCAGCCGCAGCGTACTGCCGTCGGGCGACACAAAATTTCCCTTTCCCTTCACGGAATAAATCACTCCTCTGCTTTCCAGTTCGCTGTACGCGCGCTGGATCGTATTCGGATTGATCGAGAGCTCCGCGGCCATCTGCCGCACGGAGGGCAGCTGGCTGTCGGGTGCAAGCACGCCGTGCACCACCATCTGCTCGATCCCGTCGATCACCTGCTCGTAAATCGGGCGGCCGTCCCGATAGTCGATCAAAAGCATCGCGCGCCTCCTTTCTTGCGTTTGCTGTGTTAGCTGTATTAGCTGTCTTAGTACAGTTAGAGTATACCGCACCCGCCGCGGAAAAGTCAATAGGCAAACGGCAAAAAATATGGTATCCTATCCATAGAACAAAAAAGGGAGTGCGGACATGGTACATCTGGGAAACGAATGGGACGAAATTCTCCGGGAGGAGTTCGAGTCCGACTACTATCGGCGCATTCGCGCGATTTTAAAGAAGGAATACGCCGAATATGAGATTTATCCGCCCAAGGAGGACATTTTCAACGCCCTGCGCTACACCTCGTATTCGGACGTCAAGGCCGTCCTGCTCGGGCAGGACCCCTACCACGGGCCGGGACAGGCGCACGGACTGTGCTTCTCGGTGCGGCCGGGCGTCGAGCCGCCTCCCAGCCTGAAAAACATCTTCCGGGAGCTGGAGACCGACATGGGACTGGAACCGCCCACGAGCGGCTGTCTGACCCCGTGGGCGCAGGAGGGCGTTCTGCTGCTCAACACCACCCTGACCGTCCGGCGCGGGCAGGCCAACAGCCACAAGAATCTGGGCTGGACGCAGTTCACCGACGCAGTCATCCGCAAGCTCAACGACCGGACGCAGCCGATCGTCTTCCTGCTCTGGGGCGGCAACGCGCGCAGCAAGCGGGAGCTGATCACGAACCCGCAGCACCTCGTGCTCGAGACCGTGCACCCCTCTCCCCTGTCGGCCTACAACGGCTTCTTCGGCTGCCGCCACTTCTCCCAGTGCAACGAATTTCTGATGAAAAACGGCGTCGCGCCCATCGACTGGACGCTGCGCTGAGACAAAAAAAGACCGGATCGTATGCGATCCGGTCTTTTTCTCTGCGTTTTCCTTATTTCATCGAGCCCTTCGTGCCCCACGTGTCGTATTCGCCGTAGGACAGGTAGATGTCGTTCTCGGACAGGCCGAGCGCGTCCTCGACGACATCGAATGCGGCCTCGGTGAAGGCCTTCTTGTCCTCGAACGCGGCGGTCTTGTAGCAGCGCACGTCAATAAACGCCAAATCGCGCGCCTCGCCGCCGAAATACATCGTGTGGTTTTCGGAGATATCGACCATCAGGACGCTCTCCTTCTTGTTCGGGATCAGGCCGATCTTCTCGCCCAGCCCGCGCTTGATCGCGTTCTTCTGCGCGTCGGTCAACGCGCCGGTCACTTTGACTTCAATGTACGGCATAGTACGGTCACCTCGTTTGTTTTGAATGATCTGATCATACATTTTTCTCAAACCACATTTTTATTATAGCTATTTTACCAAAGATTCGCAATGATTTTTAAACCATTTGTAAATATTATTCACAAAGCGGCGACGAATGCAAAATTTTGTGCTATGATAGGGACACGGACACATATCCGGATCTTTTGGATCAAAGGACGGAATCATTATGGATATCAAGTGTACGCAGAACATCTTCAAAAGCTCAAACGGGCGGTCCAACGTGACCTACTACATCCTCATGCCCGAGGGCGTCGAGCTGCGCGGCGTCGTGCAGATCTCCCACGGCATGTGCGAGTATTTCTCCCGCTACACGGTCTTTGCCAAGTACCTGTGCTCCCTTGGGTTTATTGTCTGCGGAAACGACCACATCGGCCACGGCGCGTCCGCGCCCCGCACGAACGAGCTGGGCTTCTTCGCCGTGCGCGACGGCTGGAGCTACCTCGTCCGGGATGTGGAGCAGCTCACCGACATCATGCGCCAGCGCTTCCCCGACCTGCCCTACTTCATGTTCGGGCACTCGATGGGCTCGCTGATCGCCCGGCTCTACCTCACCGAGTACGGCGACAAGCTCTCCGGCTGCATCCTGTGCGGCACAGCCGGCCCCAACCCGCTCGCCCGCACCGGCGTGCGCATGGCCAACTCGATCGCCCACTCCAAGGGCATGACCTACCGCTCGGCGCTGCTCTCCTCGATGGCGTTCAAAAACTACAACCGCCGCATCGAGCACCCGAGCTCCCCCTTCGACTGGCTGACCCGGGACGAACAGATCGTGCAGATGTACCAGTCGGACGAAAAGTGCAACTTTCTCTTCACCGCCGCCGGGTTCCGCGACCTGTTCACCCTGGTCGAGCGGTGCAACAACCCGCGCTGCTTCAAGAAGACCCCGCACGAGCTGCCCCTCCTGCTCATTTCAGGCGACCGCGACCCGGTCGGCGGCTACGGCGACGGTGTGCGCCGGGTGGCGCGGCTCTATCAGGCCGCCGGGCAGAAAGATCTCGAGGTCATCTTCTACAAGGATGGCCGTCACGAGATTCTGAACGAAACCAACCGGCTGGACGTATTCGGCGATGTGTCCCGCTGGCTCGAAAAGCGGCTGACTCCGCACACGCCCGACGCCGGACAGGACGCGGGGTAAGCCCTCCGGCACAAACAGACAACGCCCCGACGATCATTCCGATCGCCGGGGCGTTTTTTGCGTTTCGAAACGGGATTACTTGCTCCACTGGGCGCGGGCCGCGCCCTCCGCGAACTTCTCGTGGAAGCCCTTGACATTGCCCGCGATGTCGCCGCCGAAGACCGCCGAGCCTGCGACGATGACGTCCGCACCGGCCTCGATGCAGTCCGCAACGTTCGTCAGCTTGACGCCGCCGTCGATCTCAAGCTCACAGTTGTAGCCGCCCTCCTGAATGGCGCGGCGCACCGCACGGATCTTGTCCATGCACTCCGGGATGAAGCCCTGACCGCCGAAGCCCGGCTCGACCGTCATCAGCAGCACCATGTCGCACAGGGGCAGCAGCTCGATCATGGTCTCAACCGGGGTCTTGGGCTTGATGACACAGGCCGCCTTGACGCCCGCCGCGCGGATCTTCTTGAGCTGGGCCGCCGTGTCGCCGTTGGACTCACAGTGTACCGTAATGATGTCCGAACCGGCCTTGATGAAGTCGTCGAGATACTGGTCGGGATCGGAGATCATCAGATGGACGTCGAGCACCGCGTCGGTCGCCTTCCGCAGTGCCTTGACGACCGGCGCACCGATCGTGATGTTGGGTACAAAGTGGCCGTCCATGACGTCCACATGGACATACTCCGCGCCCGCGTCGACCGCGATCTTGATATCGCGCT
This sequence comes from Butyricicoccus pullicaecorum, assembly GCA_021531865.1. Classification (GTDB taxonomy): domain Bacteria; phylum Bacillota; class Clostridia; order Oscillospirales; family Butyricicoccaceae; genus Butyricicoccus. The sequence goes on from JAFBIW010000001.1 coordinate 352,703, forward strand.
CCAGATTGGCAAAGTCCGCCGACAGAATGGACGGGGAAAGCTTGATCGTCATAATAAAGGTTCCTCCTTCTTGTCACCCGCGCAGCGCTGTGCGCATAGGATAGGGTACAGCGGCGCGTGGGACGGCGAACGCCTGTTCCCGCCGCTTTTTCAGATAACCGGGGCCGTGTGAGATTCCGCGCACGGCCCCTTTGATTAAATTATACACGATATTCCTATAATTTCAATGCGGTTTCGTCAGTTTATCGCTTGCGCCGAAACCCGTCCTAGGGTATGATATTAGTAGTAAATTCTGTCGTTCCCGGTCGGATTTTTGACTGTTTGACCAACTTTTCTTCCAGTCCGCCCCTCCGTCCGGAAACGGCTCATTCCATCCAAATTTATTATGAAGGAGTCCGAAATGGCAGTTTATCGTTGTTATTCCGAGAAACGTCCCGGCTTTGACGTCGAGGCGCGCGGCCTGTTTGACAGCCTGCACAATCTTCTGGAGATCAAGGCCCTGACCGGCGTGCGCTACCTGTGCCGCTACGACGTGGAGGGCGTGGACGAGGCCGTCTATGCCAAGGCCAAGCAGATCGTATTCTCCGAGCCGATGGCCGACGTCTGCTACGACGAGACGTTCCCGGCTTCGGCGGGCGCGCACACCGTTCTGGCTGTTGAGCCTCTGCCCGGTCAGTTCGATCAGCGTGCCGATTCCTGCGCCCAGTGCATCCAGCTTCTGGCGCAGGGCGAGCGCCCGACCGTCGCCGCCGCCAAGGTCTACGTCCTCGAGGGCGCGCTGTCCGACGCCGATCTGGACAAGATCCGCGGCTACCTCATCAACCCGGTCGACGCCCGCGAGGCTTCGATGGATAAGCCCGCGACCCTGAAGGTCACCTACGACATCCCGACCGCGGTCGACACCGTTTCCGGCTTCACCGCCATGGACGAGGCCGCCCTGTCCGACCTGCTGCACCAGCTCGGTCTTGCCATGGATCTGGACGACCTCAAGTTCCTGCAGGCCTACTTTGCAGGCGAGGAGCATCGCGACCCGACCATCACCGAGGTGCGCATGGTCGACACCTACTGGTCTGACCACTGCCGCCACACCACCTTCCTCACTCAGATCGAAAAGGTCACCTTTGAAGATCCGATGGTGCAGGACGCGTTCGACCGCTACATGGCCGCCCGCGTCGAGGTTTACGGCGAGGAGAAGGCCGCGGCCCGTCCGGTCACCCTGATGGACATTGCGACCGCCGCCGCCAAGGTGCTCAAGAAGCGCGGCTACCTCAAGAATCTGGACGAGTCCGAAGAAATCAACGCCTGCTCGATCAAGGTCACCGTGCAGGTGGACGGCAAGCCCGAGGAATGGCTGCTGATGTTCAAGAACGAGACCCACAACCATCCGACCGAGATCGAGCCGTTCGGCGGCGCGGCCACCTGTCTGGGCGGCGCGATCCGCGACCCGCTCTCCGGCCGTTCCTATGTATATCAGGCGATGCGTGTGACCGGCGCGGGCGATCCGACCGTTCCGCTGTCCGCCACCCTGCCGCACAAGCTGCCTCAGCGCAAGCTGTGCACCACTGCCGCTGCGGGCTACTCGTCCTACGGCAACCAGATCGGTCTGGCGACCGGTCTCGTGCATGAGTTCTACCATCCGGGCTACGTGGCCAAGCGTCTCGAGATCGGCGCGGTCGTCGGCGCGGCGCCTATCGAAAACGTCATCCGCGAGGTGCCCGAGGCGGGCGATATCGTCATCCTGCTGGGCGGCAAGACCGGCCGCGACGGCTGCGGCGGCGCCACCGGCTCCTCCAAGAAGCACACCGAGGAATCCCTCGAAACCTGCGGCGCCGAGGTACAGAAGGGCAACCCGCCCGAGGAGCGCAAGCTCCAGCGCCTGTTCCGCGACCCGTCCGTCACCCGCATGATCCGCCGCTGCAACGACTTCGGCGCGGGCGGCGTTTCGGTCGCCATCGGCGAGCTGGCCGACGGTCTGGACATCGACCTCAACGCCGTTCCCAAGAAATACGACGGTCTGGACGGCACCGAGCTGGCCATCTCCGAGTCGCAGGAGCGCATGGCGGTCGTCGTCCGTGCCAAGGATGTAGACGCGTTCATCGCGGCTGCGGCCAAGGAGAATCTCGAGGCTGTCGTTGTCGCCAAGGTCACCGATTTGAACCGTCTGCGCATGACCTGGAACGGCAAGACCATCGTGGACGTTTCCCGTGATTTCCTGAACACCAACGGCTGCGCCAAGCATGCCGACGCCATCGTTCCGGCCCATCCGGTACCGGACGCGGTCATCCTGCCCGAGGGCGATACCATGCGCGAAAAGCTGCTGCATCAGGCGTCCTCGCTGGGCGTCTGCCTCGAGCGCGGTCTGGTCGAGCGCTTTGACGGCTCGATCGGCGCGAACTCGGTCTTCATGCCCTTCGGCGGCAAGAACCAGCTCACCCCCACGCAGGTCATGGCGGCCACCCTGCCCGCCCTGCACGGCCAGTGCTCGACCGCGTCGGTCATGTCCTTCGGCTTCGATCCCTACTACACCGAGCAGAATCCCTTCCTGGGCGCGTCGGCGGCGGTCGTGGAGTCGGTTGCAAAGCTCGTCGCTGCGGGCTGTGATTACAAGACCGCTTACCTGACCTTCCAGGAGTATTTCGAGCGTCTGGGCCGTGACCCCGAGCGCTTCGGCAAGCCGCTCGCCGCCCTGCTGGGCGCGTATCAGGCGCAGGAAGAGCTGTGTCTGGCGGCCATCGGCGGCAAGGACTCCATGTCCGGTTCGTTCGATGATATGGACGTTCCGCCCACGCTGGTTTCCTTCGCCATCGCGCCCGAAGAGGCCGACCACCTGATCTCGCCCGAGTTCAAGGCCGCCGGTCACCCGGTCTACGTCTTTGACGCGGCTTATACCCCGGACGGCGCGCCCGACTACACCGCCATCAAGGCGATGTGGGAGGAGATTGCCGATCTGATCCGCACCGGCAAGGTCGTTTCCGCATGGGCGCTGTCGGTCGGCGGCGTCAGCGAGGCCATCGCCAAGATGACCGTCGGCAACGACGTCGGCTTTGCGTTCGATCCCATGTTCCCGCAGGAAGCCCTCTTCCTCAAGAACTTCGGCGGCATTCTGGTTGAGGCGACCGAGGAGCTGCCCGCCTATTTCAAGGTCGGCGTGACCACCGACCGCCCGGTCATCGAGCTGTTTGACGAAACGGTCTCGCTCGACGAGGTCAAGGCCGCGCTCGAAGGCACGCTCGAGTCGGTCTTCCCGACCCGCGCCGCCGCATCCGACGATCAGCTCCGCACCGTTTCCTGCACCGAGCGCAGCGTGGCTGCGCCTGCGGTCAAGACGGCCAAGCCCCTCGCCGTCATCCCGGTCTTCCCGGGCAGCAACTGCGAGTACGATACCGCCAAGGCGGTTGAAAATGCAGGCGGCGCGGCTGAGATCATCGTTGTCCGCAACTATTCGGCCGATGCCCTCGCCCAGTCCGCTTCTCAGCTCGAGGAAGCCATCCGCCGTGCGCAGATGGTCGTCATCCCGGGCGGCTTCTCGGGCGGTGATGAGCCGGACGGCTCGGGCAAGTTCATCGCCTCCTTCCTGCGCAATCCGGGCATCAAGGACGCCATCCACAGCCTGCTGCGTGAGCGCGACGGCCTGATGCTGGGCATCTGCAACGGCTTCCAGGCGCTCATCAAGCTGGGTCTGGTGCCCTACGGCGAGATCCGCGACGAGATGTCCGCGGATGACCCGACCCTGACCTTCAACCTGATCGGCCGCCACCAGTCGAGCTACGTGACCACCCGCGTCGCGTCGGTCAAGAGCCCGTGGCTGTCGGGCTGCGAGGTCGGTGACCTGCATTCGATCGCGATTTCCCACGGCGAGGGCCGCTTCGTTGCGCCGCAGCCGGTCATCGACCAGCTCATCGCAAACGGTCAGGTCGCGTTCCAGTACACCGATCTGGCGGGCGCACCGTCCATGGACATCGCGTTCAACCCGAACGGCTCGATGTGCGCAATCGAGGGCATCACCTCGCCGGACGGCCGCGTACTCGGTAAGATGGGCCACACCGAGCGTTACAGCCCCTACGTCGGCAAGAATATCTACGGCGAAAAGTACCAGCCGATCTTCGAGAGCGGCGTCAAGTACTTCAAATAAGTCATTTGAACCCAAAGAGAGGATACGCGATGTATCCTCTCTTTTTTATCGCAATTCACGCCGAACGGAAAAATCTTGGATTTTCCGCTTGACTCTGACGGAGCGTCACGGAGTATACTTCGTATATATGGAAAGCGCATGATCTGGAATGTGCTTCCCAAGAAAAGATGCAGAAAGGGTATCAGAAGCAGATCGAATGGTACGGGAGCAAGGAAGCCGCGCTGCAAGCGGTCATGGCGACGCCCAATCAGGCACTCGTACAGGAGTCTCAAAAGCGGCTGGATGCCGTTCTGAATCAGCTCAATGACAAACGAGACCATCCGCTGGATTCCCCTGCAATCAGGACGTTGATCGGAGAATATGAAGCGGTTATGAAAAAACTCCACCAGTTGGGGTCTGCGGAAGGCCTGAAACAGCTCATGCTTTCCGTTGCCAGTACCTACCGACACGAGCTGGTTCAGTCCAAAACAGATGAACCATACGGAGAAGGTGCATCGGAGTTTTTCGCACAGGCGATCGAAGCCTTTTACCGACCGGCTTAACGCGCCGCGCGGCAGCCGGCCTCCCAAAACGGCAGAAGGAGACCGGGTTTCCGGTCTCCTTCTGTTTTGTTGTCTGCCATGTGATTTGGGTGATTTTTCAATAAAAAAAAGAGGAAGTCCGGAGACTTCCTCTTTAAAATTCGCTTTTTGGAATTACTTCGAAGCGTTGGCAGCAGCCATGCGGCGAGCCTTGGCCTCCATGCGCTCACGGGTAACGTCCATGAATACCGCCAGGATGATAACCAGACCCAGAACTACGTTCTGCAGCGCGGAGTCAATCGCCAGCAGGGTGAAGCCGTTACGCAGTACGCCGATGATCAGCGCGCCGACCATGGTACCGGCCATGGTGCCCTTGCCGCCGCTGAACGATGCGCCGCCGATGATGCAGGCCGCGATCGCGTCGGTATCGTACGGCTGGGTCGCATTCGCGCCGTTGCAGATGC
>JAFBIW010000020.1 GCA_021531865.1 Butyricicoccus pullicaecorum
CTTTCCGGCATTGATATTGCTTCCATCCTTGCAGATGACCTTGTATTCCTTGGAGTCAACCGTAGTACCGCTTTCATCTTCAACAATTACTTCCGGAATGATATCGGAACCCGTGTAAGTCTGGTCGGCAATGATGACGGGGGACACGAAATAGGTCTTATCTCCGATAGTTTTTTTCCACTTGGCGTAGAGGGTGATGTTGTCTGTATACTCTGTAGCGCCAAGACTCGTCCCGGCGGACTGAGTCAGAGCCGCATCCTTGTACCAGCCACCAAAGGTATAGCCTGTACGGGAGGGATTGACCAGTTCAGTCAGAGTGCCGTAGGTATGCGTTCTCGGAGCACTTTCACTATTGGTGCCGTCATTTAACTCATAGCTGATGGAATAATGTTTCGGTGTCCACTGGGCATACAGGGTCAAATCTTTAGAGGTGGTAATTTCCGCGCCATCTTCGTACGCTGTTCCACTGCCATCTTCTGCAGTATTCCAACCGCTAAAATAGTATCCAGTACGAGTGAAGGTATTCTCCTTCAGCGCAGTTTCAATACCGGAAGGGACGACCTGCGTGGCAGTATCTGGTTCACCAGATCCATCATTAGCATTAAAAGTAATAGTCCTGGCAATTCCTGGCTTAACCTGATTGTTCTGTGCATCCAGATAACATATTGTGCCTTCCGGAACATCAGGTACCGCCACAAGACTTATCTTTGCAACATCAGAAGATAGGATTGTATAATCTTTTCCTATTGCATATATATCCCCTGAATTGTAATATTTGACATTTAAGCTATTCTTCAACTCGGAAATTAAATTAAACGTACCAGATATATCACAATACACCTTTCTATTTCCGTCGCCTTCAAGTGTCGCGTAATTATTAGAAAATTTAACATCCCCAGAAAGATTAAAGGTGATAACTCCAGTATTAACGGCTCCAAGGCTATTTGCATAACCCATTTCATTAAAATTATATCCGGAAGTATAAATCTGCTCGTTATCATATATTTCTCCGCCATTGAAATTTACAACAGCAGAGCCTTTACCCCAAGAAGCAACTACGGGACCAAGTGCATTGGATCGAGTTGTTTCATACGTTTTAACTGAGTTATTATGAATCTTCCCCTTATTCATAGTAAATGTTGAATTTTTATCTATACGAATTGCAGCTGCACTCTTTGCATGATTTCCACGTATTTCGCCACCGTTTAGTACAAATGTCGCATTAGTCATAAAAATACCAGCAAGCGCATTAGCGTCCGAATAACCATTTTCAATAATTACATTATTTGCAATCACATTTGCAGGTACTTTCTCACTACCGGAAACGCATAACACACATACATTATGTCCTGAAGAACCCTTTGCATCAATTGTAAGGTTATTCATGGTAACATTAGAGGAAATTGTAAGTAAGTCTTTTCTGTTTCCAGTGTTCCCCCAATTATCGGACAAATCTCTTGTAATCTTGTGGTTATTGCCATCAATTATGCAATTTTTTCCTGCTTGGATGACAAGTGGTTGAGATAACTCTATATCTTCAGTTATCTGAATTACTGTCGGATTCTCCGCAGTACCCGTCGCACCATCAATAGCAGCAAGTAATTGCTCTTCTGTTGCAACCGAAATCGGTTCCGATCCTGCTTCCATCGCCGTGACAGGCAGCAAGCTCATCACCATGCGCAGTGATAACAATGTTGCCAATATTCGTTTCTTCATTCTGTTTTCCTTCTTACATTTTTCTATCTATCATAAACGCATTCAAACCAATCTGATGCGGTCATTTTCTACACGAAACAGGACTTTTAAACAACAAAAACAGACCACACAGGCGGCGCGGCGCGTTCCGCGCCGCCGCAAGGCGATCTGTCAATTCACAAAATCGTACAAATTTTCGGGTAGCATAAAAAGACAGACTACTGTCTGTCTTTCGATAGTTTAGGCCAACGATGACGCATTTGTCAAGCCTTCTTTTCCTTGATTTTTCAATCTCTCATGTACTTTTATATATTCAGTTATATCATACCACACGCTTCGACATTTGACAAGGGCGGCCGCGAAAATGTTTCCTATTTTTTCATGAGACCGTTAAGGATGTCACCCGGCTCAACCGCCGCAAGGACGCCGTCTATGCCGCGCTGATGTGCCGGCTTGAGGACTGCGGCATCCAGCTCGTCAACTTCCAGAAGCTGGGCGGCCGGGAGAGCGCGGAGCTGGAACGCTATTTTGACGACGAGATCGCCCCGCTGATCTCGCCCACCATGGTCAGCCGGCGGCAGCCCTTCCCCTTCCTGCAAAACAAGGAGATTTACGCCGTGGGCGTTCTGACCGGCAAAAGCGGCCGGGAAAAGCTGGGCATCATCCCCTGCGGCACCGGCGTCATCCCCCGGCTGATCAGCGTGCCCGGGCATCCGGGCTCCTACATGCTGTCCGAAGAGCTGATTCTGCACTTTCTTCCCAAGGTGTTCAGCGGACACCGGGTCGTGGCCAAGTCCCTCATCGAAGCGGCCGAAAACGGCAAAAGCGTGCTCGTGCTGGTCGAGCTGAAGGCGCGCTTTGACGAGGAAAACAACATCGAATGGTCGCGCCGTCTGGAGGAGGCCGCCTGCGGCTTCTGCGGCGCGACCTGCGACGTTGCGGCAGCGGACGGTCTGTTCGTCGACGTGGGCGGCGCGAGCACCGAGCTGGTCGCCTTTGCAAACCGCCAGATCGAGCAGGCCGACAGCGTGCCGGTCGGTTCGCTGAAGCTCTACCGCGACTGCGTCAAGAAGATCCTGCCGGGAAAGTCGTCCTGCCGCCGCCTTTCGGAGACCATCGAAACCGCTTTTGACCGTCCTGCATTGCAGACGATCCCCAATCGGCCGCACATGGTCTGTGTGGGCGGCACGGCACGCGCTGCTCTGCGGCTATGCCGGAAGCTCTGCGGTCTGCCTGATGACTGCCGCACCTTCACACGGGCGCAGCTCGACGCGCTTGCCCATGAGCTTTGCGGAAACAGCCGGGACAGCGCCGACCTGATCCTGCGCTATGCGCCCGAGCGCATCCATACGCTGATCCCCGGCGTCATGGTCTTACAATACCTGACCGGCCGCTTTGACACGGCGGAGATCACAGTCAGCCATTGCGGCGTCCGCGAGGGCTATCTCCGTCGAACCATCCAGCCCGGCCTGTGACCGGCTGTTTTTCCGGCCGGCCTGCTGAAAAACGATTGACATTTTCGGATTTGTGTCATACAATGAATCAATAAAATTTGATTTGAGGTGGACACATGGAGACGGTATATGCGGAACGGGCGCGGGTATTCAAGGCCCTCTGCGACGCACGGCGGCAGCGCATTCTGGAGCTGCTGCACGGCGGCGAGAAATGCGCCTGCGTGCTCATCGACGAAATGAGCATGCCCCAGTCCTCACTCTCCTACCATATGAAGATCTTATGCGATTCGGGCATCGTCGTCAGCCGCGAGGAAGGCAAGTGGACGTATTACCGGATCAGCAGACAGGGCAGCGAACAGGCGATCGCGCTGCTGCGGGAGATCACCGCGGCTACGCCGGACGACGCGGACGGCGCACCGCGTACCACGTGCTGAGCACGGGACGATCTCCGCTGAGCACGGAACACTGCGTGCTGAGCACGGCGATGTCATGCGCTGAGCACGGCGCGTGTTTGCTGAGCACCGTATCAAATCACCCACATGAAACGGAACGCCGCACCTTGCAAGCAAGGCGCGGCATTTTTCGATGCAGCATATCAAACAAATCCGCCGTCCGGGTGCTTACGCAGCCAGATCGCGGCCATACGGAGGAAATCCGAGGTCGAGGGACGGGCTTCGGACGCGCCGGTCTCGGCGCAGAAGCGCCGCCACGCGCCGTCGTTGTCAGCCTCCCACGCCCGCGCCAGCGCGTAGCGCATCCCGCTTTCGACCGCGGCCGGACGCACGCCCATCTGCCGCGCGATTTTGGGATAAAGATCCTTGGTGATGCGCAGAGGTTCGTCCGGGTCGAGCATGACCCCGCGAGCACCCACGAACAGGTAGAGCATGCCATCCAGCTTGGGCGGAACATGCAGGCCGATCAGCATCCGGCGCACCGCGCTGTCCGGGTCAGCGCCCAGACGGGGATAGACGGCGGGCAGCAGGTCGAGCGCCCGGCAGACCGTTTCGACCGAAACAGGCTTCCGCAGTGCACAGGCCACGCCCTGCTCCTGCAGCGAGCGGTCGATGACGGAGGAGTACAGCGCGGTCACGACCAGCACGCGCACCCGGAATCCCTCCGCCGCAATCGCAGCAATCAGCGCCAGACCGTCGCCCGTTTGCAGCTCGAGATCGACGATCATGTCGGTCACCCGCCCGCGCCGCAGGATTTCCAGCGCACGGCTCATGTCGCCCGTCACCGCAGGCTCGGGATAGCCCGCCCGCTTGAGTGCGGCCGCCAGACCGCGCGCAAAATCGGTCTCGGCCGATGCAATCAAAATCCGCTGCATGCTCCTGTTTCCCCCCTTTGCGGCCCGATTTCTGTCAAATTCTGACGATTCTTTTTCTATTGTATCACGAAACAGAAGCTGCGGACAGGAAATCATACATAAAAATTCGTGAATCCGGGATTATAAACAAATATAAGCCGTAAAATCTGTACGCTTTCACCGAATGCATTCAAGCAACGTATGGAACGACTGTTTTTCTCTTCTCAGCGGAAATGATATTGACATATGTCCAAAACAAGCCTATAATCATTCCAGATACAGATGGGAGGAATCGCCATGCCAAGACCGACAAAATGCCGAAAAGTATGCCATTTCCCCCAAAATCTCGAATTTGCGCCGGTGGATGGGTCGGATCAGCCGCCTGTTGTCCTCACGGTCGATGAATACGAGACCATCCGCCTGATCGACCGGGAGGGCATGTCGCAGGAGCAGTGCAGCGAATTCATGCAGATCGCCCGGACGACTGTGCAGCGGATCTACGGAAGCGCCCGCAAAAAACTCGCCGACGTTCTGGTGGACGGGCGGCCGCTCCGCGTCGCGGGCGGGGATTTCTGGCTGTGCGACGGCCAAAACACCCGCTGTGAACACGCCTGTTTCAAACGGCAGCTTCATCAGCAATATCAAAAACCCAAAGGAGAACATGTCATGAGAATTGCAGTCACCTATGAAAACGGCCAGATCTTCCAGCATTTCGGCCATACGGAGCAGTTTAAGCTCTATGATGTGACCGACGGCAAGATCACTTCTTCCGAGGTCGTCAATACCAACGGCAGCGGTCACGGCGCGCTGGCCGGCGTGCTGGGCGCCCTGCACGTGGACGCGCTGATCTGCGGCGGCATCGGCAGCGGCGCACAGATGGCGCTGGCGGCGGCAGGGATCGATCTCTACGGCGGCGCGTCCGGCGACGCCGATCAGGCGGTCGAGGCCCTGCTCGCAGGCAATCTGACCTACAATCCGAACGTGCAGTGCAGCCACCACGAGCACGCGCACGGCGAGGGCCATACCTGCGGTGACCACGGCTGCGGCTCGCACACCTGCGGTTCGCACTGATTTCCCACGGTTTTCACGCAAAATTCCGCTATCTCCACACATTACGTGTGATTTTTAAGGAGGAAACACATATGAAACCGAAGTTTTATATCTGCCGCCACTGCGGCAACCTGATCGGCATGGTACAGGACGCCGGTGTTCCGGTCGTCTGCTGCGGTCAGAAGATGGAGGAGCTGGTGCCGAACACGGTCGAGGCCAGCGGCGAAAAGCACCTGCCCGTCATCAAGGTTGAGGGCGATCTCGTTCACGTCAGCGTGGGCGCGGCTGCGCATCCGATGCTCGACGAGCACCACATCGCATGGGTCTACCTGCAGACCGCACAGGGCGGCCAGCGCAAGGCGCTCAACCCGGGCGATGCACCCGCCGTTTCCTTCCAGCTCTGCGGCGGCGACAAGCCGGTCGCGGTCTACGCCTACTGCAACCTCCACGGTCTCTGGATGACCGCGCTGTAAGCTGTTTTCAAAAAGCCCGATCCGGTATGCGGATCGGGCTTTTTGTGCAAAATTTGTTCTATTCAGATTCGGTTTTCCATGTGACCTCGAGCACGTCGTCGATCGGAATCTTCCGGCCGTCCTGCATGACAATCACCCGCGCATAGGCATCGAGCTTCCGCACCGTGCCGACCGCGTCCACATACGACCCGCCGGATTTGTACGCATCCGGCAGGAAATAGGTGATCGCGACGGGCGGCGCGTCCGGAAGCCGGTCGGCCAGCTCACGCAGCCGGTCGCTGATCTCCAGCTTCATCGCATCGTCCAGCTCGATTTTTTCATCTGTCAGGCGGGCTGTTTCCCGGATAGCGGCGGCGTGCCCGGTCAGCGCCGCGAACGGCGCAAACTGCGCGGCACGTTTCTCCATCGGCATCGGCGGATGCTTTTTGGAAACATAGTGGGGCAGGCCGATGATCGCGTCATATTTTCCCATGTTCGCTCCTGATTCCGCGGCCCCGCAATCGGGGCGGCATTGTTGTTGTTGACCCTTCCGTCTGTGCTGTTTCAATTCCCAGCCCCATGAAAGGCTGTTTTCTGATGCAAAGAAAAAGCAATCCCCCGGCCATACGTCCGAAACCGTTTTTGCCGGCACTGCGACAGCGGATATCAACAGCACGTATCCTGTCATTTTATTGTATCACAGAATCGCGTGGGTATCAGTAAAATTGTGAATTTTCGTTCGACGCGGTATTGATACTGTCGGGTGTTGGGACTTCTTTTTTTGGCAGCGCATGATGATATATACAACCAAAAAATCCGATTCAACAGCGAGATCCTTTCCATTTGCATGGACAACAATATGCGCAAGTCGGCTGCCAGTCCTGTCCCGGCAGCGCGGCAACCGCCCGGCTTGTCAGCAAACAGCGACTCAAAAAACTTGATCGAGGTGGTCAGGATGCAGGGCACCCGCCATCTTGCCGCGAATTCCCGCTCCTCATCGCTCAGCTCCTGCTAGCTGTGGCCGACCAGCAGATCGGGGAAGCTCTCCCGATAAATGCCCGCGTTCTGCTCGGCCGCTTTTTTCCGTGTGACGCGAGGCCGTGCCGCAACGCAAAATGCAGCAGCGTCAGCTTGGGAAATTTGCGAAAATCGGGAAAATCCGCAAAAAGAAGACCCCGCGACGGGTCTTCTTTTATGTTTAATAGCCGTATTGCCGCCGTTTGCGGCACAGGAAGAACACGGTGACGCAGGCGGACAGCAGCTCGGCGGCGACGGTGGACAGCCAGATGCCGTCGATCCCCCAGAAGAGCGGGAAAATGATGACCGCTGCGATCTGAAACACCAGCGTCCGCAGGAAGGCGATCCCGGCCGAGGTCAAGCCGTCGTTCAGGGCGGTGAAAAACGACGAGCCGTAGATCGAAATGCCTGCGAACAGGAAGGAAAACGAGAAAATGACGAAGCCGCGCAGGGTCAGGTCGAGCAGCACCCGGTCGTAGCCCACGAACAGGCGGGCGAGCGGCTCAGCCAGATACTCCGCCGCACCCAGCATCGCGACCGAAAACAATCCAATGAGGATCAGGCTCTTTTTCAGCAGGTTTTTCAGCTCGTCCCGGTTCTGCGCGCCGTAATGGTAGCCCACGACCGGCGCGGAGCCCACGGAATAGCCCAGAAACACCGCGAGAAAGATCATATTGACGTACATCAGCACGCCGTACGCCGAAATGCCGTCCTCGCCCGCGTACCGCAGAAGCTGGACGTTATAGAGCATGCTGACGAGCGACATCGAAATATTGGTCATCAGCTCGGACGAGCCGTTCAGACACGCCCGGCACAGCGCCGGGCCGTCGAATGACGCGCGGGTCAGCCGCAGGCGGCTGGTGTTCGGTCGGCTGAAATAAAGGAGCGGGACGAGACCGCCGATACACTGGCTGGCTGCCGTCGCAGCCGCCGCGCCCGGGAGACCCAGCGAGAGACCGGCGACCAGCACCGCGTCCAGAATCATATTCGCCGCTCCGGCCGCGACCGTGACCGCAAGCCCGAGCTGGGGCTTTTCGGCGGTCACGAAGAAGCTCTGAAATTCAAATTGCAGGATGAGCGCCGGGTTTGCCAGCAGGATCACCCGTCCGTACAGCACGCAGTCGTCCAAAAGCTGCCCCTCCGCGCCCAGAAAGGCGGCAATCGGCCGCAGAAACAGGATGCCCAGCACGGAAATGACCAGTCCCAGAAGCAGGGAAACAGCGACAAACATCGAAAACAGGCGCTGGGCGTGTTCCGTGTCGCCCTCCCCCATCGTTTTGGCGATCAGTGCGCTGCCGCCCGTGCCGAACAGGAAGCCGATCGCGCCCAAAATCATGAGGAACGGCATGATGAAATTGACCGCGGCAAAGGGCGTTTTGCCAACAAAATTGGATACAAAAAAGCCGTCTACGACGCCGTAGATCGAGATGAAGATCATCATTGCGACCGACGGCAGGGTGAAGCGCAGCAGCTTTCGGAAGGTGAAATGATCGGACAGGGAAATCTTCATCGGGGCAGCTCCTTGACCTTTTCCCGGAACGCCGAGAGATATCGCTGGGTCAGGCCGATGTACATCTCCCGCTCCGCCTCCGTCCATCCGCCGAAAATCTCATTTTCGATCTCGATGACCTGAAGCACGGTCTGTTCCGCGAACGCCTTGCCGGTTTTGGTCAGGCAGACCCGCTTTTTCCGCCCGCTGACCGGCTCGAGATAGACGACGCCCTCGTCCGCGAGCTTGTGCAGTGCCGAATGGATCGTCTGCTTGCTGACGCCCGACAGGCGGGTGATGTCGTGCAGCAGGCAGGACTCGCCATAGGTGCAGACGGTGTACAGGATCATCAGGGCGCTGTCCGACAGGCCGAGCCGCAGCGCCGCGTCGTGATAGACCGCGTCGATCTCAGCGGTCAGGCAGTTGAATCGCTTGAGATCGGTGTGCATGGATTCCATGAAAGCGTTCCTCCTCATTGAGTCCGAAATCGTACCATCACAGTATAGTCCGAAATCAGACCAATGTCAAGCCGGCGGCGCGCGCCTCGACCGTGCCGCCGGGCAGAGTAAACTTGATCTCGTTCGAAAGCAGGTTGAGCAGCACCATATGGGGGAACCGGTTCCCGCTGTCAACGGTAATCGGGTCTTCCAGCTTCTGGGGGAACGCTATGTGACATCTAAAATTTCACCTTGTTCTGTCTGCGGTTCGTCTGCCGGTTTTCTGAAATCACCGCAGAGCGTTGAGCGTATAGCCGCTGAAGGTGCTGCCGATCCATCCGGCAGGGCTTTTCTTTTGCATCAGAACACAAATTGAACGAGCAGCATATAGCACACGGTGCCGCCCGCGATGGACAGCAGCATCTGCCGCTTCCAGAGGTGGAGCGCGACGACCGCGGCAATTGAGATCAGCTCGGGCAGGCCGTGGCTGCCGGTCAGCAGGCTGACGTTTTTCAGGCAGTAGACGATCAGCAGGCCGAACACGGCGGCAGGCAGGACAGAACCGAGATATTGAATGTACTTTGGCGTGGGTTTTCCGGCCGGGAACAGCAAAAAGGGCAGGAATCGGGTCGTCATGGTGCCCAAAACCACCACGCCGATCGTGATAAGCTGCTGTGTGGGCGTCATGCCGCGTCACCGCCTTTCTTCATCGGTTTTCTGAGCAGGGTCAGCGCAATCAGAATCGCCGCCATCGCCGGGAGCAGGAAATGCTCCGGCCCGAACGCGGCAAGGCAGAGGGCGGACAGGCCGAGTCCCAGCAGCGCGCTTCCGTGCTTTTTGTCCTTCATCCATTGTTCCATAAAAATGACGACAAACATGGCCGTCATCACAAAGTCAAGCCCCTCGGTATTGAAGTGGATGAGCGAACCGAAGACGCCGCCCAGCGTCGCGCCGAACACCCAGTAGAAATGGTTGAGCAGGGTCACGAAAAACAGGAACCAGCCCTTGTCCACATCCGCCGGGATATCCGCCGTGTAGTTGATCGAAAAGCTCTCGTCGCACATACCGAAAATCAGATAAATTTTCTTCCATCCGGTTCCCTTGTACTTGTCCAGCATGGAAATGCCGTAGAACAAATGCCGCGCGTTGATCATCAGGGTCATCGCCAGCGCCTGCAGCGGGTTGAACGCGCCCAAAAGCAGGTTGACCGTCACAAATTCCATCGAACCGGCGAAGATCGTCAGGCTCATCAGCATCGGGTACCAGAAGGAAAAGCCGGACACGTTCATATAAATGCCGTAGGTCAGGCCGAGGAACCAAAATCCGGCAAAAATCGGGATCGTATAGGGAAACGCGGCTTGCAGCGCGCGCAATTTGGTCTGTTTCTGTTTCACATTCTCACCCTTCGACAGAGGTTCGGGCTTCGCACACGGAAGGCCCTCCGGGAATCATTGTACTCCACAACCCCCGCGTTTGTAAACCTTTCTGTCAGAAGCGGAGCGTATCTATAAAATGAACACATTCTTCTGCAAAACAAGCGTAGCATTCGTGCGCCGGGTGCAGTACAATAGAAGAAACAAAGGCTGATGGACAAGGAAAGGGGTTCCTGACAGATGAAACCGAACGCGATCGTATACACCTCCAACACGGGCTACACCCGGCAATACGCCCTGCTGCTCGGCGCGCAGACCGGACTGCCGGTGTACGCGCTCGACGAGGCGCGAAAGTGCCTTGCGCCCGGCTGCGCCATCCTGTATCTGGGCTGGCTGATGGCGGGCAAGGTGCAGGGCTACGCCAAGGCGAACGGCCGCTTCCGGATCGCGGCGGTCTGCGGCGTGGGCATGGGCGCGCCCGGCTCCCAGAATGAGGATATCCGCAAGGCAAATGCGCTGCCCGCTTCCCTGCCCCTGTTTACCTTACAGGGCGGGTTTGACATGACCCGGCTGCACGGCGTTTACCGGCTGATGATGACCGTCATGTCCAAGACCGTCGGCAAGAAGCTGGCGGACAAGCCCGACCGCAGCCCGGAGGAGGACGACATGCTCGAGCTGCTGCAAAACGGCGGCAGCCGGGTCAGCGAAGCACAGCTTGCCGGCGTGCTCGAATGGTACGCCCACGCGCAATAACGCAATCCATGCAAAAACACGGCTCTATGCTGCCAAACGGCGGCACAGAGCCGTATTTTATGGTTCGAAAACGTCAATGCGCAGCGAGCGGCGTTCTTGTCCTCCGGACCGGGGGTCTGAAGCGCTCGAAAACGGCGCTTGACAGATGCTTGACAGACGTTTATACTTTTTGGTAAACGATCGTTTACCGAATGGAGGCGCATGTGATGAAGGACACGAAGGAACGGATTCTGGAGACCGCCTTGGGACTGTTCGCGCGGGAGGGCTACCGGGCAGTCTCGGTCAGCCGGATCGCCGGGGCGCTTGGCATGACCAAGGGCGCGCTCTACAAGCATTTCGGGAGCAAACGGGATATTTTCGACGAGATCGTTGCCAAAATGGTCGAAATCGACCGCGAACGTGCCCAGAACTACGCTGTGCCCGAGACCGACTGGGCGGCCGATCCGGCGGCCTACGCGGCCACCCGGCTGGACGACCTGCGGGCGTTTACCCTGGCGCAGTACCAATTCTGGACGGCCGACCCCTTCGGCGCGGCCTTCCGGAAAATGCTCGCGCTCGAGCAATACTGCGACCCGGCGATGGGCGCGCTCTACCAGAGCTGTCTCGTGAGCGGCCCGACCGCGTATCTGACCGACCTGTTCCGTGCGCTGATTGCGGGCGGGGTGTGCCGGGCGGGCGATCCCGCGCAGATGGCCGTCACGTTTTTTGCACCCCTTTTCCTGCTCATCCAGATGTCGGACGCGGACGGCGGCTGTCCGCAGGCTGAACGCCTTTTAGACGCGCATCTGACCCATTTTCTGAACGAATGGACGGCCGAACCGAAGAAAGGAGAAGCTGAACATGTGCAATAACATCGACCTTTCCGCCTATGGCTTGAACGGCCGCTTCGCGGCGCTCGCGGCGGAATATCCCGGTCTGACCGCCGCCCGGATCGTCGCGCAGGAAAAGGGACGGTACGACCTGCTTTCGGCGTGGGGAGAAGCGCCGGGCGCGGTGTCCGGGCGGTTCCGCCACGCAGTGCAGACCGTGTCCGAGTTCCCGGCGGTCGGCGACTTCGTCATGACCGACTGGAATCCGGACGGCGAAGCGGTCATCCGGCACGTCCTGCCCCGCAAAAGCTGCCTGCTCCGCCGGGCGGCGGGCGGCACGCGGCAGGAGCAGGTCGTCGCCGCCAATGTGGACACCGTTTTCCTCTGCATGGCGCTCGACCGGGACTTCAACCTGCGCCGTCTGGAACGCTATCTCGCGCTGACCTGGGAGAGCGGCGCGTCGCCCGTCGTCGTTCTGACCAAGGCCGACCTGTGCGGCGACCCGGCAGGCCGGGCGGCGGAAGCGTCGGCGGCGGCGCTGGGCGCGGACGTGCTCGTCACCTGCGCCCGGGAACCGGACGGCTGGAAGCAGCTCCTGCCATGGCTGGGCGCGGGACAAACGACCGCCTTCCTCGGCTCGTCGGGCGTGGGCAAATCGACCCTCATCAACTGCCTGCTGGGCGAAGCGCGGCAGGCGGCGGGCGATGTGCGCGGCGACGGCCGGGGACGCACACGACGACGCGGCGGGCGCTCTTCCGCCTGCCCGCAGGCGGACTGGTGATCGACACGCCCGGGATGCGGGAGCTTGGCCTGTGGGACGCTGGGGACGGGCTTGACCGCACCTTTTCGGACGTCGAGGCGCTGGCCGCCCGGTGCCGCTTCCGCGACTGCACCCACACCGGCGAACCGGGCTGCGCCGTGGCACAGGCGCTCGAAACCGGCAGTCTGGATCGGGCACGCTGGCAGTCCTATCAGAAGCTCCGGACAGAGCAGGACTTCGCGGCGGACAGCGCGGGCTGGCTGGCCGCAAAGGAGAAGAAATTCAAGGAAATTTCGAAAATCAACAAGGCAAACCGCAGCCGTTCAAGCGGAAAATAAGGGTAAAACGGAAAAGAATTGACAACCGCAGGCCGTCTGCCCGCACATAGACCGGGCTGTCCGGCGTGTAGGGAATCACTGCGCCCGGGGCGGCGCTCAGCAGATCGACGTGCAGATTGCCGTAGGGGGAAACGCCGGGGGCGGGAAAGCTGGGGGGAATCGCGGTTTTCATGTGGAATACACGTCCAGAAGCATATGTCATTTGAAAAGGAAACGGGCGGCGCAGCCGCCGCCCGTTTCGATATAGAAAAAAGAAAAGAAGATTTGCCGATGATCAATAGGTTGCGTTTGCCATAACTTCCTGTACGTTTTCCGCCGTGACAGTGGTCATTTCAACATTAATCCAATTTTCGTCCGGATCGTCCAGCGCGACTTCCTCGCCCTTGATCATCTTGAGCGCGGCGTCGACCGACTTGGAAGCCTCGGTCATCGGATCCTGATACAGGTCGCTGTAGGCGGTGCCGTCCAGAATCCAGTCCATGGTGGGCGGAATCGAGATGCCGGAAACCTTGATCTTGTCGGTCGCGTCATGAGACTTCAGCGCCTCGATAACGCCGATGGTGATGGTCGAGCCCTGGGTCGCGATCGCGTCGATGCCGTCGACGCCGAAGCGCTGGATCCAGTCTTCGGTAATGCTCATGGCCTCGGCGGTCGCCTCCTGCTTGTAGGACTGCTTGTCGAGGATCTCGATGTCGGGGCGGTTCTCCGCCAGCCAGTCGCAGAAGCCCTTGTCGCGGTAAATCTGGTTGTCCTGACCGAGCGCCAGCTCAAGCGCACAGATCTTCGCGCCCTGATCCAGACCGGACGCCATCGCCTCGGCAAGCTGTGCGCCGATCGCTTCCTCGGAGGAGCCTACGTAAACATAGTCGAGATTCTTGGTCGCATCGGAAAGCTGGGGCTTGATAGTGGGGCGCGATGATCGAGCCCACGACGAACACGATCGCAAGGATCAGAAGAATGCCGTATTTGCTGTAAAACTCCGCAACGACTGCGCCGCCCGGCTTTTTGAGTGTCTTTTCCTTCATTTCTTTACCTCCGAAGCAAGCTCCATGATTTTTTCCTGCGTGACCTCCGACCGATCCAGCTCACCGTTCATGACGCCCTCGCACATGACGAGGATGCGGTTGGACATACCGATGATCTCCTCCATGTCAGACGAGATCAGGATGATACCGATTCCCTGCTCGGCCAGTTCCTGCATGATGCTGTATATCTCGGCCTTGGCGCCGACGTCAATGCCGCGCGTCGGCTCGTCCTTGATGATCAGCTTCGCGCCGAAGGAGATCGCCTTGACGATCTCGACCATCTGCATATCGGCCATCTTCAGCGTGCGCATGCTCTGCTGTGGATGGTAGGGCATACCCCAGTGGTCGAACATCTCCTGACAGCGCTTCCAGGTTTCCTTCCAGTCGACAATGCCCTTGCCCTTGGTCGGATAGCGCCCCATAAAAATGTTTTCGGCAATGTTCAGATCCTTCATCGGGCTGAGCTCCTGATAGATCATCGAAATGCCGTTTTCAAGCGTCTCCTTGGTCGAGCGGTTTTCCACCTTCTTGCCGTTAATGAAAATTTCGCCGCTGTCCGGGTGGCACATGCCGAACAGCACCTTTATCAGCGTGGATTTTCCCGCGCCGTTTTCGCCCATCAGGGCGTGCACCGTGCCGCGTTCGATCTCAAGCGTCACATCATCCAGCGCCCGGACGCCGGGGAAAAGCTTCGTGATGTGCTTCATCTGCAAAATGTGATCCAAGCTGTCTCCCTCCTGTTCATCCCAGATATGTTATGCTGCCGTCCGCGTTCCGGCGGAACCGGCAGAAAAATTCGTCCCATGTCATCTGCGCCATCTCGGGCGAATAAGAATGCGGCAAATCGCGGACGGTGCTGAACCGCACGAGCGGCACACCCTGCGCGTTGCGGTACACATCGTGGATGTAGTCGCCGTTCTCATACCGGCGCACCGTGTCAGGGTCGCAGCCGTTCGCCGCGCACATCGTGCGAAGGAAGCGTGCGTTGCTGCTGTCCGGATCGAGCCGTGCTGCATAGCCGATATCATGCTCTCCCTTGATCAACCAAACCGGCCGGGGCATCCCGTCCTCGGGCGGGGCGATCGAGCGGAATTCGGAATCTCCACCCCCCACTGACTCACCGAAGGTGAAGCCAACCGGGCCAAAGGCCGCGAACACATCGGGTGCACGCTCCATCAAAAGCTGGGTCATTGCCGAGCCGTTGGAATGACCTGCGCAGTAGACCCGGCTCTCGTCGATCGGGAACCGTTTCTTGACATCCGCGACGTCGTTCGCACCCTTCAGATAGGCCAGCAGGATGAGTGCAGTTCCCATCCTGTTGCACCGTTCCTCCCAGCCGCCTTCCGTAAAGAACGCGCCGCTGTCCACGTCGTGATCCAAAAAGACGAACAGTCCCGCGCCCGAGGTCGGGAAATGCGGCGGGATATAGGTCAGGATCCTACGCTGCACACCGTCCACCATAAGGGTTTTGGGGAACAGGCCAATATGCGCCGGTTCATAGGGCTGCTCCGGATCGACCGGCGGCTGTTTGGTCTCCGCTCCATCCAGAAAGCCGAGGAGTCCGTCCAGCAGATTTCGCGCAGGAGCTTTTCCTCCCGCGACAGCAGTGTGCAGATTTCCTCCCGCAAAAACCGGCTCGAACGGCGCAGGGTCAGGTGCACGGGCGGCAGAAGCTCGGACAGGGCGGGCAGCGTCACGTTTTGCACCGCCGAAAGCTGCAAAAAGCAGTCGCGATGCAGGTTTTCCAGCGTGATCGTGCAGATATCGTCGCTTCTGCAGTTCCAGCCGCGCAGATCGTTCTGCGCATTGAGCCAGGCGGCGTCCGAGAACCGGTTGAGCATCCGGCGATAGTGCCCGGTCACCGGACAATAAAGTCCCACGCGCTCGCCCGGCGCAAGCGCAAGCGCCACCTCCTGCCCGTTGTCATTCTCGAACCGGAACCTGCGGCGCTGACTGGACGATCCCCCGTCGGCCTGCGCCGCGGGCGCGGCGGGCAGCAGCAGCGGTTCCCCGGACAGACGGTCTGCCGCCGACCAACAGGCTTCGAGCCGGTCATAATCGGCCGCGATCGCGCCGTGCTCCAGAAACAGGAAGCGATCCGCCCCGTCACAGATGCGGCCGAACTCGGATGTGCTGACGACTGAGGTGATTCCCATGGCTTTCAGCCGCTCCAGCAGAACAAAGAGGCGCGCCCGCTCCTCGACCGTGAGCATCCAGAGCAGGTTATCATACAGGATGATCCGCGCACGCTGATTGACCGCCCGCGCAGTCTCCACAAGAATGCGGTCGATCAGGGAATGTGCCGCCGCGTGCGCCCGCACATGCGGGTCGAGGTCGATATGCAGCTCCCGGCACAGGATGGCCGCGCTGGCCTCCACTTGGGACACATAGCCGCCCAGACTGAAGCGCACCGGATTGCGGATGCAGATGTTCTCGCCCAGACTCAGATTTTCAAACAGACAGCTCTGCGCCCCGATCAGATGGATGCCCTGCCGGCTGGCGGCGTGCGGCCCATGCAGGGTCACGCGGCGGCCGCAGCAGAGGATCTCCCCCCGGTCGGGCTGAAGCCGTCCGCTCATGATCTCGCAGAGCGTCGTTTTGCCGCTGCCCGCCCGACCCAGCAGGAAGACGATCTCACCCCTATACAGCCGCAGATCGACGCCCGTCAGCACATTTTCACGGCCGCGCTGCTGATACAAATGCCGCAGATACAGAATTTCATGCTTCATGCGCTTGCTTCTCCCGATCGGGCGGCAGCCGGGGCGTCAGCGGCAGGGCAAACTCCACCTGCGTACCGCTGCCGGGCAGGCTGGACACGCTGAGTCCGTAGGACTCGCCGAAGAACAATTGGAGGCGCTGGTGCACATTGACCGGCGCGATGCCGTTCTTTCCGAGTTCATTCAGGTTGCGTTTGGCCGCGTTCGGATGATGCTGCAGCCGCTCACGGATCTTCACCAGCGTTTCACCGTCGACGCCGACGCCGTTGTCCTCCACCCGCAGGATCAGATTCCGGTCTGTTTTGAACGCGCGGATCACGATCTCGCCCGTGCCGACCCGCTTTTCCAGGCCGTGATGCAGCGCGTTTTCCACGATCGGCTGCAGGGACAGGATCGGCAGATAATACCGGTCCATCAGATCGGCAATCTCATCTAAATCCTGCAAAAACAGGAACTTGTTCCGGAACCGGTAATTCTGGATGCGGATGTAGTTGCTGACGTTTTCCAGCTCGTCCCGGATCGTCGCAAACTCGCTCGACCGGCTGATGTTATAGCGAAACAGCCGGGCCAGCAGCTCGATCATCGTCGCGACGTCCTCCGCGTCCTCGCTGAGCGCCTGCGCCCGGATGGTCTCCAATGTATTATACAGGAAATGCGGGCTGATCTGCTGCTGCAAGGATTGCAGCTCGGCCTGTGTCTTGAGGATCTGAAACGCTAAGTCTTCGTTCGTCAGGCGGCGGTGCGCCACCCCGCCCTGCACGGCGCTCGAAAAATCGTCCAGCACATGCTGCTCCACCCCTCCGCCGGAAGCGCGCCGGGCACGCCCTTGCCCGAGAACGGACAGGATCAAACAGCCCGCGCTCAGCACCGCGAGCACGATCGAAAGCACGGCAGACACGCCGGTGAACCGCCCGGATGCAAACAGGAACACCAGCAGGACGGTCAGCGCCGCAGCGGCAGCCGCACCGACCGGCATGAAATACGGCTTGATTTTATCTTGCAGACCGCGCATACGACGGCGCACCTCCCCAAATCATGAATAGAACTTGCGGTACATGGTCGGCTTGATCTGATACGTCTTCTGAAACACCTTGCTGAAGTGCCGGGCGTCCGCGTAGCCCACCCGACCCGCGACCGCCGCGATCGTCAACTGCGTGTCACGCAGCAGCTCCTTGGCCTTTTCCATCCGTGCTTCGATGACATAATCCGAAAAATTGCTGCCCGTCTTCTGCTTGAACAGAATGCCGAGATACCCGGCGCGCACCTCCCCGCAGGCGGCGACCTCCTCCAATGTGATCTGCCGCTCCAAATGCGCCTGCACGTACTGCTTCGCGATCCGCACCGGTTCACTGTCCCGTCCTTCCTTCTTCTGCCGCCAATAGGCGGTCTCTCCGGTCAGGACAGCCGTCGTGAGCTGCCGCAGCTCGTCGATTGACCGACAATTGTTGATCCGGTAATAAAGCAGCGGGTCGCCCAGCGGATCATCCGTCATGGCTTCCGGCACCTGTTTGCCGCCCGTCCCGGCGCGCACCATCTGTTCCGCGCCCTGCGTGAGCGAGTCAAAAATCCCGGTGCCAACCGCCGCTGCGTAGGTTTCTCCGGACGCATAGGCCATTCCGCTGCCGTCCGCCTTGGTATTCCAGCCGGTGAAACGGTAGCCAAAGCGCACCGGCACATCTCCGGTTTGCAGGGCGACAGTATTGTCGGCGGCCTGCCCGGAAGCGGGCGTGTACGTCCAGCCCGCCCCGGTGTGCGCCTGATCGGGCGTGTAGGTGGTTCCCGCTGCCGTCAGACCCCGTGCTTCCCATGCCGCATACAGGGTCAGGTTTTCTTCCAGCAGAACCGATGCATCCGTGGCATAAACCATTCCCGTCCCATCCGGAAGCGGTTCTCAAATAGTGAACCGCCATCGAACGCTTTTCCGGGAAGGGGCTCCGGGTCTCCTGTCCGTCTGCGTCCAGCAGGACGGGCGGCTGCCCATAGAAATAAACCGTCGACAGGTCGCTGCATCCGGAAAAGGCCTGATTGGAAAGGGTCGTGACGCTGGCCGGGAGCTTGAGCGCCCACAGCGAGGTGTAGCCTGCAAACGCGTTTGCGCCGATGGCGGTGATTCCATCGGATAACTCGACCGATTCGATCTGCCCGCAGAAGGCTTCCCACGGTGTTGCTGCTGGTGTAGAACAAATAGGCAGGAATCCGTGTGACGCTCGAACCAATGGTCAGCGCGATGCCTGTGCCTGCACTGCCCGCGCCGAAGAAGACCTCTGAATCGCTGCCGCGTCCGTTTCATTCCGTTGACCGACATTCCACGTACCCGGGATGTCTTCCGGCTGCAATTCCTCCGTACTCTGATTTTCATGCTCCAAAAGCGCCCAAATCAGCCAGAAGATTTCGGCCGACTGGCACATACTGAATCCGAAAAATGCCTGAATGCAATAGCACAGCGCCCTGACCACGCCCTTTCCCCCTGCGTTTTCGATGCGAAACGGTACTGGAAACACACCTACATGATACGCGTAAAGTTTCCTGTGTGCAATCGCAAAAAAAAACAATCTTTAAACAGCCTGCCGGCATACCGGGAATGCGGCATTTTTCGGTAAATGTGCAGAATAGACGAACAAACGAGGGCGATCCCAGCCGGGATCGCCCTCGTTTGTTTCTTATACTGTATTTATGAAACGGTTTTGCTGAAATTCAGGAGGAGCTGTGCGGTTTGGGCACGGGTGGCGCTGCCCTTGGGAGTCAGGGTCGAGGCGCTCGTGCCCGTGATCAGGCCGGTCGAGACCGCCCACTGCATCGGCTTGGCCGCGTAGGCGCTGACCAGCGCCCCGTCGGCATAAGCCGCAAGGCCGGTGCGTCCGGCCGTATCCAGCCCCTTGAGCTGCGCATAGCGGTACAGGATTGCCGCCATCTGCTCGCGAGTGACCGCGCCGGTCGGGTTCGTGCCGTCCGAAATGCCGTTTTCCATCGCCCACCGGCGGCCCTTCTCGTACCAAACCGCGCCGCCCGAGGGATTGACGCCGCTCTGGCGCGCGAGGATCGTCCAGATCATCGCGCGGCTGGTGGTCGCGTTCGGCGCGAAGGTATCCGCACCCGTGCCGGTCATCAGACCGTTCTCGAGCACGTAGTCCACGGCCTCATGATACCACGCCTTGCGGTCGAAGTCGGCAAAGCCGTGTGCCGGACAGTCCGCGCCGCCGTCGCAAGTCTCAGTCAGCGGCTCAAATTCGACCACGATCTTGACCGCGCCGCTCGGCATTGTGAAGGTGTAGACGCCGTCACCCTGATCCTTGACGGTCAAGCTGCGGCCATCCTCGGCCGTGACAGTCACTTCTGCGACCCGATAGCCCGCGTCCGGCTCGGCTGTGACCGTCACAGTCTCACCCGGCGCGGCCTTTTCGGGCTGAACGGAAACGCCGCCGTTTTCCGTATGCTTGGGCGCGGCGACCGGATAGGACACGGTCTCGCCCCGGTTCGCACGCTTCGTCCAGCCGAGCACGAAGGGCGACAGGCAATCCGCCGTGAACCGAATGCCGTCCGCTTCCAGCGTGACGTCCATCGGCTCGAACGCGCCCATCTGCTTGCCGGTCTGGAGCGGCTCGGTGATCAGATGGCGCAGGACAAAGCGGTAGCGCGAGCGATTCGTGCCCTCGGGATAGGGCAGCCTGACGGTCACGCCCGCCGCCGGGAAGTTCTCTGCCGTAGCCTCGTTCCATGTCGCGCCGCCGTCCAGACTGAACAGCAGCTTGACCTCATAGACCGCCGTGTTGGCCTCGCTGACGCCCAGCGACAGGATCTCGCCGCGGAGCGCTTCGATCATCGCCTGCGGCGTCGGATACTGTTCGCGGATCGCGGCCGGATAGCTGTCAAAGACCGCTTCGATCGACCGTGTCTCCAGCTTGAACTGGGTGCCCTCCTTCTCCTGGATAACCACGTCGGCGGTCACGACCGGGGTATCCGCGTAGTTGCGGTGTGTCGCGTAGACCCAGACGGTATGCGCGCCGACAGCCGTGAACACAGGTGCAGTCTCGCTCCATGTGGTGCCGCCGTCGGTCGAATAGTGCAGGGTTGAGCCGTCCTTCTCGGCTGCTGCATCGGTCAGACCGTGCGCAGCGTTATCGAAATCGACCATTGTACCGGTCAGGTGCACGCTGTTGCCGGTCGTCTGCTTAATCTGCACCGAAGCCACCGTGCTGTCATAGGACTTGGCCGCGCCGCTGAGCATCGCGCGGGTGACCCGGCAGAAATAATAGTACACGCCGGCGTCGGTCGTGCTCGGGATGGTCAGCGTGCTGGCGGTCTCGTCGGGCAGCAGCACGGCGTTCGTACCGTCCGCGTCGCAGCGGTACCACTGATAGGTCAGGGCATAACTGCCGCTGGCCGTGGCGGTGAGGCTGATCACAGCGGAGTCAGCAGCGTAGAAAGTCGATGCGCTGTACTGGGAAGTCTCTCCGGGATCAGGGCTGCCGGTGGGGTCGTTGATGACTGGCTCGCCGTTGTTCCGGACGGTCAGAATGTAGGTCTTTGTGGTCCCGTTCTTCGCGGTCACCGTGATGGCAATCTCGCTGGTCTGGCCGGGTTTCAGGGGCACCGTCTCGTTGAGGACGTTGTTCCCCTTATCGGTTTTCGTCAGGCGAATCTTGGACAGATTGCTTTCGGCCACGGCCATGACCGACGTAGAGGTCAGATCATCGGTGGATACGGCATAACGGTACATACCGTCCGCACCCTCCTTGAAGTTGCTCAGCGTCACACCGGGGATATTGCTGAAGGTGAGACTGGTCAGGTTGGCGTTGTCCGCTCCCAGAATCACGTCGGAATAGGTGACCTGAACCGAAGCGCCCGTCTGGGCAAATCGGAAGGGCGCCGTCGTCTTTTTCTCCTCTCCGCCCAGGCTGATGAGGCCGTTGTCGCCCTCCGTCCCGGTGTAGCTCTGCTGGCTCGCAAGAACCTGTCCGTTCGCGTCCAGCAGGGTGACGATCAGATTGCCGGTGGTGGTGGAGGTCAGGCGATTGTTCTGGAGGGTGACGGTGACCGTGCTGCCGCCATGATCCACGGACAGGCTGCTGTCCAGAGTCACGTCCTTGCCGGTGCGAGCCTTCAGGTTCTCGCAGGTGACCGAGGCATAGTTGTTGGTGGTGGCCGGTTCGCCCTGAACGGCATCGCTTTTTTTCGCATCCAGCACCTCGGCCTTGATGTAGACCTTCACGCCGTCCTCGGGAATCTCCCGCACGGCGCCGGTCTCGCTGTCCTTCACATACGCGCCCACATCAAAGGTGGTCTGTTTGCTGTAGCCGCCCTCGTTGATCATGTCGAAGTCGGCCTGGTCGGTGATGGTGATGGGAGGCAGCGCGGTGATGGCCTTTTCGCAGGCGGCGTCGGA
Source organism: Butyricicoccus pullicaecorum (assembly GCA_021531865.1). GTDB lineage: Bacteria > Bacillota > Clostridia > Oscillospirales > Butyricicoccaceae > Butyricicoccus. The sequence continues at coordinate 22,059 of JAFBIW010000020.1, forward strand.
GAAGAAGCTGAGCTTCACCTTGTGCTCGCCTGCGGTCAGATCGGCGTCGGCACTGTTGTTCAGCTTGATCTGAATGGTGCGCTTGCCGTTCTCCTCTTTGACGATGGAGGCGTCGGTGATGGCGATATCGGGCAGATTGAGATACAGCGTACCGGTGGCCTCGTTCGAGCCGCTGCGCGCGCCCAGTCCGAAGAGACCCGCGCGTGCACCGGTCTCAGCCGAGCCGGTCGCGCCCGCGTCCCCGTTGAAGTGCGCAGTGACCTTGTAAGCGGGGTCGACGACCGCGTCGGCCGGTACGGTATAGTCGGCCGAAAGCTGGATGCTTTCGCCCGGCAGGAGGTTGAGGTCAACATAAGTGGTGGTCTCGCTGCCCACGGTGATGTTAAGCTCGTCGATCGCGTGGATGCCCTTGTTGTCGATCGTAAACTCAGCCTGCGTCACCGCGCCGCGCTTGACCGTCTGGTAATCGACATAAACGGCGGGCACTTCGATCTTGTCGGCGTAGGTCTCGGTGGCGGTGAACATCGAAGTGGTGCGGGAGGGAACGGTGTACTGCACGGTCTCGCCGCCGGCAGCCTGGGCGGTGTGGGTAACCGCGCCGTCCGAACCGTAGGTCGTGCCCAAGATGACCGCCTTGATCTCGTTTTCCTCCGGATTGCTTACATAGGCGTCGAAGTGGTCGATGAGGGTGCTGTCGGGCATTTCGGCCACATCCACGGCGCCGGTGAAGCGGATGCGCTCGCCGTTCTGGCCATAGGTGTAGAACTTGACGCCCTTGAGCACGTCCTTTTCCACCGTCTGCGCCGTGCTGCCCTTGGCCGTACCCTCGGCGCGCTCCACCCAGAGAATGGACAGGTCGCTGATGGAATCGCTGCCCTTGGTAAAGCGGAAGCTGGAGGTGATGCTCACATCATAGGCGTCGGCCACCTGGCTGATGGAGTCAGGCAGGCGCTGCTCGGTGACGCCGTCGTCGTTGAAGTCCAGCAGACGGAGGTCGGAGACGGTCTGGGCGTTGGTGCCGCTGCTGCCGCCGTCCAGCACAGAGGGGCTGTCGGAGGCCACGGCCTGCTCGGTGTACCAGCCCAGAACGAAGCGCTGATCGGCCCCGAACTTCACGGCGGTGAGCTGGGGATTCTCGTCCAGATAGCTGTCGTTGGTGGCGCGGACGCTGCGGGAGACCTCGCCGCTGTTCTTATCCACCACGGCGTAGACGATCTCGCGGTCGTCAGTGGTGGTATCCGCTCGATCGGTGTCCAGCGTGTAGGCCACGGCGGCCGAGCCGTCGTCCAGCATGGCGGCGACAATGGCCTTGACCGCGCCCGAGGTGCCGTTGTAGAGGGTCTTCGTCTCGCTCCAATCCGAGCCGTCAAAGATCCGGTAGACGATGGTATCTCGCTCGTCGAAGCGCGTCAGATTGTCGTTGCTGTTGCTCGACGAAACCGCGCGCCATGCCACGATTGCCCGGCTGCCATTGGTCGCGACGACGGGCGCAAGGTCGGGAGCTGCGTTGGAGCTGAGCTGGGTAGTGTCCCAACCGGAGCCGTTGTAGATGGAAACGCAGACCTCACTGCTGTTCATCATGATCATCTGATCCTCGGCGGTGAGGACGGCGCCTTCATCCTTGTCGATGGAGGCGGTCTGCCGGGTCCATGCGGCCACGGCGAAGTCCTTCGTGCCCGACAGGGAAAGCTGGCTGTCGCCGTAGCCGCCGTCGTCAATGACGGTCAGATCGCCGCTGCTGCCCATCTGGTAGGATGTGCCGCTTTTGGTGGCAAAGGCGGCTCGGGTCTGCTCTACGTCGGTGCTGTCCATGTCGGACAGATAGACAACAAGCTCCCCGTCCTCGGAGACCAGCGGGTTGGCGTAGGGGTAGGCGTTGTACTGCAGGTTTTTCAGTGCGCTCTCTCTGTCCAGCGCAAAGAGGCTGAATCCGCCGTCATCCCAGAAGCTGCCCTCCTCCAGATAGTCACGGCGCTCGACCGTGGGCGCGAGGCTCAGGGAGAGCATCTGCTGTCCGCCCACGGAGGTGGCGGTGACGCTGCCGCTGCCAATCAGCTCATCCAGAGTTTTGCGGTTGGCCGCCTGATTGAGCGCCCAACTGTTCTGAATGGCAGTCCACTCGCCGGTGCTCTCGTCAAAGGCACTGAAGCTATAGGAGTAGAGTATCTTTTCATAGCTGATGAAAAGGAATTTCACCAGGAATTCCAGACCTACCTGACCGTCCATCTGGTAGTGCTGGCCGTTGAGATTGCCGTCGTTCCGGCCGTCGGCCAGGTTGTAAATGGACGCATCCTTCATGTAGGGACGATTGAGCCACTGGAACTGCATCTCCAGATTGATCTGGCCATAGATGCCCAGCTTGAAGGCCACCACCGAGTAGTCGAAGCCCACGCCGGCGAAGGCGCGCAGGTAGAGGTAGAGCCGCAGCTCGGTGAGGAAGTCGTTGCCCGTGCCATAGGTCTCAGAGGGCTTGTTGTAGTAGGTCACGCTGATGGCGTCCATGCCGATATCCACGCTGCCGCCGGCGGTGAAGGTGGCGGTGACGGGCACGGGGCCGCACATGGTGTTGAAGTTCCAGGCGTAGCTCAGGCCGCCGCCGGCCTTGAAGCCGCCGTTGAGGATCTGGATGGTCCATTCCTTCTCGTTGAAGTCATAGTAGATGAGGGACTCCATGTAGCCGCTGATGCCAAAGGTCTTGTCGGAGACTCCTTTGCGCTTGAGCACCTTGTTGAAGTCGTCCATCTGATCCATGGCGTAGTCCAGGGGCGTCTTCAGACCCACCAGCAGCATCATCTCGCCCAGACCGGGCGTGTAGTCGAAGTCGGCCTCGTTGCTGGTGTCCTCACGGGCGTTGATCTTGCTCACCTGATCGGCGTCATTCATGCCGCCGCCGCAGATGGAGATAAAGCCCAGGAACTTCGTGGGATCTGAGGTGGGCGCGAGCTGGAGGCTGAACAGGCTGTCGCTGCCGGTGGTGTAGCTGTCGGAGGCCACCAACGTCAGCAGGTTGTTGACGAACGCGTCGTTTGTGCTCATGCCGCTGGTATCCGCGCTGGTGCCCATGGCGTTGCCCATGCCCTGCAGCTCGCCCAGCAGGGCTGTACTTTTCTCGGCGGCGCCCACGCCCAGCAGATTGGTCAGCTTGAAGGGCAGCGCCTCCTTGCGGCTGAGGGTCGCGCCGTCGGCGTAGTACGCCAGCTCCAGCCCGGCGCTGTCCATATTGGGCACCACGCCGAAGAGGGTGTCTTTATTCAGCGTGACGGTGTAGGAGGTCAGCCGGCCGGAGGCGAAGGGGTAGTCGGTCTGGGTGATGGTGGACTCCCCTTCCCCGTCGGAGACGGGAATGCCGGTGTCGGTTTTCAGCCGGAGGGTGGGGGTCTTTCCGGTCATGTCCTCGCCCCACCACATGACGACGGTGGTGAGGGAGGCCTCGGGATAGCTGTCGCTGGGGCCGACGCTGCCGGTGGAGTCCAGCACGTTCAGGTGGGAGCCGTCGTACTTCACGGACTGCATGGCGATGTAGGGGTGCTTGCCGGTGCCGGTGTTCTTGCGGAAATTGACCACGGCGGAGCCGCTGCCCACAAAGGCATCCTGATTGGCGGAGGCGTTGATGCTGATGAGGACGGGGTAGTAGTCGGTGCCGTCATTCCCCTGGGCGATCTCAAAGACGTACTCCACCCGGTCGGAGGCCTGGACGGCGCCGCCCGCCAGTCCCCACTGGGTCTGATCCATGACCACGGTGAGCTTGCCGTCGTCGCCCAGGCGGATGGTCTGATCCTCATTGCCGGAGCGGTCAACAGTGCCGCCGTTGAGGCTGAACAGCGCGCCGGCCTTGTACGCCCCGTTGACGTACACGCCGCCCCGGAAGGTGATGGAGCCGGTGTAGGGTTTGCCGTCGGGGTCTTTCAGATAGAGATAGGCGTAGGCCGCGCGGCGGAGGTTCAGGTTGTTGCAGGGGTAGCGCTCGAGCTTGGTCCAGTCGCCCTCGCCGGTCTTGAGGGTGTCCTTATAGAAGGTGCCCAGATAGGTCGCGCCGTCGGACGCGGCGCGGCAGTACACGTCGGAGGCGATGCCGCTCGCCTCGTAGATAGCCGCCGCGCCGGTGGCGTCGGACTGGACGGTTTTCTGCTCACCCGCGCCGTTTACGTAGGTCAGGGTGGTTTTGGCCTGCGGGTAGCACTGGAACAGATAGAGCTTGTCCTTCAGGGTCTCCACCTTGACCGTCAGGCTGTCGGACATACCGGCCAGCTTGTGGGTCGCGGTGACGGTGGCTGTGCCGTCACTCAGACCGGACAGGCCGAACTCGGTCGTCGGGCGGTAGGAGACGTAGGTAAAGTTCTCGATGTTCTCGTAGAGCGTGCCCTGCTGGTAGTTGACGCTGGCCACCTGACTGTCAGAGGACTTCCACCGGATCTGGTCAGCGATCTCGCTCCACGCGTACTGGCCGTAGTTGACCGAAATGATGTTTTTGAGGTTGATGTCCCGCTTCAGGGCAAGGATCTGCTCCTGAGACATCCGGGAGATGCGCTGGACGTTGGACATGGCGACGCTGTCTGCATCCGCGCCGTCCACCCAGATTTTCAGCGCTTCGGCGTCATAGACGTACAGCAGGAAGGAGTCATAGCTCCAGGTGCTGTCGGTGCCGTTTTTGGCCTGAATGGTGACGGTGTAGACGTCGCGGTAGCTGTTGGGGTCAGCGCCCGCCGTCACGGAGACGTCCGACAGCGTGTAGCTGCCGGTGAAGCTGCCGGAGCCGCTGCCGCTGCCGGGGGTAATGGTTCCGGTATCGACCTTGTCGCCGTTCTTCATGATCTCAAACTTAAACAGATCCGCGCTGGAATACTGGTCAAAGTTTTCGATGTGCCACGAGATGGTGACCGGGGCGGTGTCGGTGACATAGTAGCTGTTCAGCTTGTCAAAGGTCACCACAGCGGGCTTGGATTCCAGGGAGATAGAAGCTGTGGCGGTGTAGGGTTTGTTCGCATAGGTGGAGCTGACCTCTACGGTGAAGGTGTTGTTCCCACCCTGGTAGTCATAGGTCAGCACACTGCCGGGGATGGTGACACTGCCGGCGGGACTGCTTTTTGTACCGGTGACGGTGGTGGGATAGCCCTCACAGACAGTCTCTCCCCGCTTCACGGTGACGGTGAAAGTGGTGGGGGTGTCCCCGTTCTTGTCGCACAGGTTGCTGCTCCAGTAGACAGTCACATCCTGCCCACTGGTGGAGGTGATGGCGCTGTTGGGGATATTCAGGAAGGGGGTCAGGCCCACGCCGAACTTCAGCGCGTCCGTGGTTTTCGAGATGGCCTTGCCCGCCACACCGCCGTTTTTGGCGGTGAGGGTAAAGGAGACCGTCCCCGCCCTGCCGGTGGGGGTGATATTGCCGTTTGGGGCAATTTTGGCGACGGCGGTGTTGCTCGACGACCAGACGAACTGATCATTCCCGGCGAAGGAGAAGGTTTTGTTCTCTTTCAGCTTGAAAGACGCGGAGATCTGAGGGCCGTCCTGGAGGTAGATCACCGGGCTGGCCGGGTCTTCATACGAATAGGGCGTCCCATTCTTGTCCAGCACCGACAGGTCAAGGGACAGGTCGCTCTCCGTAATAAACACGGCGGGAGCCTGCTCCACCTTGGCATAGCGGCCCAGAACCACATCATAGCGCTCCCCGCCTTTCAGATACAGCTCGGGCATGACGGTTCTGGCGGCGTCCGTGGTGTTCAACTCCAGCGGAATGTCCGCGGTCAGGCTGCCGCCGGTGACGCTGGTGCTGGTGGAGGTCAGCGGAATGAAATTCTGGTTGTCCACGCTGACGAACAGCGAGTTTGAGGTATAGGTGCCGTCGCTGTTGGACGTGAAATCGCCGCCCAGCCACTGGGTCAGCTTTCCGTCATTGCTGATGTTGGCGGTCACGGCCAGCTTGGGCGCGGTGGTGGGGTTGTCGATGTCGGCGGAAAAGTCGGTGATGGCGGCGGCCTTTTCCGGCTCGGTCAGCGTCACGCCGCTGATGGCAGAGACGGAGGGGCCGGAGACGGTGATGGATTTGCCGTTGGCGCCGGTGCCGCTGAGACGGGCGCTTTCCACCATCAGAATGGTGTTATCGGCGGCGGGAACTGTGTAGAGGAAGGTGGCACATTCAGAGGTGGCGCCAGTCTCCACCGGGGTCATGGTCTGACCGTTGACCGTCAGCGTCATGGAACTGCTGATCTGCATGGGGAAGCTGAATTTCACCGTGATGGGAATGACCTGCCCGGCGCTGTAGGTGCCGGCGGGCGCGGAGGCCGTGGCAGTGGCGGAGGTAGTGACTTCCGTCACGGAGATGGTGCCGGATGTGGAGAAAGACGGCACAAAATAAAAGGACCCTCCAATAATATAAAAAGCAAAATAAAGGCATGAAAACGAAAGAGAAGACAGCTTGGCTCCCACTACATATGTCAGGGATGAGCTTGCACCTGTGAGCGTTTGATTTTGCAAAGTATTTTTTGATGCCGGAACAGAGTGTGTCGCGTATGTTTCATTTAGGGTGGCTTCTCCCTCTTTAAATACCGTTCCATTTGCAGTAATCTGATACTTTGATGTTTCTCGGAGTTTTATTGCCGCTGCAGATGAGGATGAGGCGTACTTATTCCAAAAATTCCAAAAGCCATCTTCAGCATAGTCCAATCGCTGAAACGTCATTGTACCAAGGTCAATGGTGGTTTGATAGGTTCCGGCTGACAGACCGCTGAAGGTCACTGATTGGCTCGTGCGCTCGACAGGGTCTGCCTGATCTATAATAGCGCTATCTCCGGTTCCTTCAGTATCAGCAGAACTTCCAGATTTCCAATAATAAGTTCCATCATAAGTAAGAGAAAAGTCCTTGCTGTCGCTATACTTCAAACTATCGCTTTTACTGACCCGTACAGTCAGGGAGCCGTTGTCCTGCCCGTCGCTGAACAGGGCGTTCTTCACGTCATAGACCTGCACCACAAAGGTACCCGAGCCGTTCAGCAGACCCTGGGCGTCCCCCACATGCACGGTGAAGGTGTCTCTGACAGCCCCGGCGGTGATGGTGCGTGTGTCGCTGCCGGTGGCCGCAACGCTGCCGGACAGGGCCCGGTAGGCATAGGTCACGTCCACATTCTGCGCCTTGTTCAGCGAGACGGTGACGGTGTATTCGCTGTTGCGGGTGGCGCTGTCATCGCCGCTGAGGCTGATCTGCACCGTATGATCCACGCCCGACGCGCCGACCGTGCCGCCGTCGTCCACCCCCAGCATCATGATGCCCCGGGTGTTGATCTGCTCCTGCAGGCTCTGGAGGCTGGCAAGCTGCTCCGCCGTCCACTTCCCACCGGAGAAATAGGTTCGGCGCAGGTAGGCGATGTAGTCCTCGATCTCAAGGATGGTAGCCAGATCCCCCAGGGTGATGGGGGTGCCGTCCACCGTCACCAGCCCGTCCGGGTCATAGTCCCCGGCCAGCACGGCGCGCAGCTCGTCAAGCGTCACGTCCTCGCCGTCCATGGTGATGACCCAACTGTCTATGGCGTTGCCGTCCTCGTCCAGCAGGCCATATTGCTGCAGCAGGCCATAGTACCGCTCTGCCTCATCCTCGCTGCCGCAGATCTCTTGAAGCTGGGCAAGGATCGCCCGGTTTTCGGCCGGGTCATTGTTCAGCAGCGCGGCAAACGCCTGCACCGGCAGCACCGTGATCACCATGCATATGCACAGTATCATACTCAGGATTCTTCGTTTCATATGCGTCCCTCCGTGTCGAATGTCATACGCTTCCGGCAGCCCCGGGAAAGGGATATCCTACCATCTTATGATTGTTATCATCTTACGGGAAATGCGCCCGGGAATCAAGTGTCCCTGCGCGAGTGGACGTTTTTCTGCGCGAATGGACGGTCATGGTGGTTGACAGAGTGGAAGCCTCTCTTGTATGCTTAATAAAAAAGGATAAAAGAGGGACGCACACGATGAAACAGAAAATACTTCGCCTGCTGGCTGTCGCCCTGTCCCTTGCCCTGTGCGTGGTGTTCGCCGCCGCCCTGCTGGTTTATGCCCGCCCCATGGAGGACGCGGTCTATAACCTGTCGCTGTTCTGGGAGGGCGAGGCGATCCCGGCAGATTGGGTCTACAACGATAAGGGCTGGACGGTATTTACGCAGGAGGGAGATACGGTCACCGAACTGTCCCCCGACGGGTTCGGCGGCTTTACCGGCCTTTCCGCGCCGGGGCAGACCTTCTATTTCTCACGCATCATGACAGAAGAGCTGGACAATCCTACCCTGCGGCTGGACGCGGCCAACCGGAATGTGGCCGTTTTTCTGGACGGCAAGCTGCTCTACACCGACTGCCCGGAGCTGGACAACCGGATCGGATATCTGACCCTCCCCATGCTGGAATGGGACAGAACAGAGAAGGTTGTGGTCACGCTGCCGCCCGACTACGAGGGGAAGACGCTGACCATCGCCCAGTCCACCGGCCTCTTCGGTGAAAAGCAGGAGCCGGACAGCACCGTCTGGCCCTGTGCCGTCACCCTGTACTGCGGCTATGCCTACGAAAGCGCCCTGATCGCGGAGAGCTTTCAGACGGCCATCCCCGCCGCGTGGTTCTTTCTGGCGGGCGCGTTCCTGCTGGCGGTGTTCGTTCAGCAGGTCTTTCGCGGAAAGGCGGATGCGGGTCTGGTCTGCGCGGCGGTCATGGCCTTTTTGTGGCTGACCTCCCGGATGGATATGACCAGCTTCGCCCTGTTCTATTTCGGCCAGCCCCCGGTGGATATTGCCCTGCTGTGCCGGGAATTTGCGCTCACCGCCCTTCTGGTATTCCTGTGCAGCCGTCTGGCGGGATGGCGACGGATCATTCCGGCGGTCCTGACCGGCGCACAGGGTCTGGCCGCGCTGGTGTACCTCGGCCTTCAACTGACCGGAAGGCTCTCCTTCGGCTTCCTCTCTGCAATGTATGCCCTTGACCTCGGTGCGCTGTTGGCAGCCCTGATCTGCGGCGTTTTGGAGCGGCGCAGAGGCAGCCCGTTCTTCCGCCTGTTCTGCCCGCTGACGTCGGCGGGAATCGGACTTTGGGGCATCGCGGTGTGTATTGTGCCCGCATGGAGAAGTCAGGTCTTACAGCAGCTTACGCTTAGGTCTTTCCCGTTCTTCCTCTGGCCGCTGATGCTGCTGATGCTGGTCACAGCGCTGGCTGCGGCGGTGAGCGAGACCATCCACAGGGAGGTCACCCGCCGGACAGAGGCGGATTTGATGGTGCAGCGTCAGGAGCTGGCGCAGGCCAGCTACGAAACGATGCGCCGACAGCACGAACAGGTGATGATGCTCCGCCACGATATGGCAAAGCACCTGAATCTGCTGCGGCAGATGACCGGAGAGCCGGAGGTGGCCGGTTATCTGGAGGAACTGATCGGACAGAATGAAAAAATCCGCCCTGTGGTGCAGAGCGGAAATCAAATGCTGGATATTATTTTGAACGGCAAGCTGACTGCCGCCGCGGACGCCGGGATCAAGGTTGAGATCGTTCGGATGCAGGCGCCGGAGAAGCTGCCTTTGTCTGACGCGGAGCTGTGTTCCCTGCTCGTAAATCTCATGGATAACGCGGTGGCGGCAGCTTCCGCGCCGGGGGTGGCGCAGCCTTATATCCAGCTGGACGCGCATTTAAAAAGCGATTTCTTCGTATTCTCCTGTAAAAATTCCGCAACATGGGAATGGATGCAAGGGAAGAAAGCGCAGGAAACCGTGCCGAAGCACGGTTTCGGTCTGAAAATCATCCGGCAAATCTCGGCGCGCTACGGTGATCTGATAGAAACGGAGCGCGGCTCTGATTCTTATAAAGTCATGCTGGCGATCCCGCTGGATCAGCCCTCCAAATAGCGCATGAGCTTGCTTCGTATCTCAGCCTGGCGGTATTTGCTGACGGGGAGCGTGACCCCCGATTTCAGTTCCAATTCGCAGTATCGGATGGACTGGATAAAAGCCAGATTGACCAGAATCGTCCGATGGCAGAAGGCAAACTGCCGCTCCGGGAGCATGGCGGCCAGCTCCGATATTTTCATGGCTGTTTCCGTTTGTCCGCCTTCGAGGATCAGCCGGACGCCGCGCTCCCAGGTTTCCGCATAAATCAAATCGGATGGAAGAATCCTGCTCTGACCGCTTGCGGTTGGCAGCAGGATTTCTTTTTGCGTAAGCCGCGTCCGATAGCAGAACAGCAGCGCCTCACGCAGCCGCGACCGATCAACGGGCTTGGCGAGATACCGAAGGGCCTCGACTTCATAGCCCCGCAGAGCCATTTCCCGATTGGAGGAAATGAAAATAATCGCCGTATGATCCCCTTTTTCCCGCAGGGCGGCAGCCAGCGCCATGCCGTCCAGCCCGTCCATCATGACATCCAGCAGGAGGATTTGAAACTGCGCGCCATTTTGGATGGCGTGCAGCAGGTCTGTCCCGCTCTCATAGGCGTCGATCCGGCAGGACAGCCCTTCCTCCAGCATGGTCTGACCGACCAGCTTTGCGATCTGCTGACGATCCAATGCTTCATCGTCGCAGACAGCGATATGCAGTTGTGGGCGAGATATTTCCTGCATGATGGAGCCTCCCGGCGTATCAATTCATAATTTATATTATAGCATAAATTCCGCAGGCCGCAAGATCGCCGGGGACCCTCGGGAGTCGGAGCGGCTCACGGTGCCTTTTATCCGCAGCCCCATGCCGGCGGTCACGTTCTGCGTGTCAATTTATACGTACAATCATGCAAAAGGGCGAGCCCGGATGAACTCGCCCTTTGCGTTTGGTATGGAATTACTGGTTGGCTTCGCAGAAGCGCATAAGCATGGCTGCGGTTTCCGCACGGGTTGCGCCCGCCTTGGGCGAGAGCGTGCCGCTGCCGTTGCCGGTCAGCAGGCCGGTTTCAATCGCCCACTGCATCGCGGTAACCGCGTAATCGCTGATGCTGGACGCGTCGGTGAACGCGGACAGGTCGCCCGCGCCGAGCGGACAGCCGACCGTGCGCCACAGCATGACGGCGAGCTGCTCACGGGTGATTGAGCCGGACGGGTTCGAGCCGTCGGAAATGCCATTCTCGATCGCCCACTGCTGACCCTTTTCGTACCAGTTCGCACCGCCGGTGGTGTCCGCGCCGCTGCGGCGGGCGAGGATCGTCCAGATCATCGCCCGGTTGGTGGCGGCAGACGGCGCAAATTCGGTCTCGCTCATGCCGGTCATCAGACCGTTGGCGTAGACGTACTGCACCGCCGTGTCGATCCAGGAACCGGCCGCAATGTCGGCAAACGGATGCGAGGTCGGCTGGGTCGGCTGGGTCGGCTGGGCGTCGGAAGCGGGAACGAAGGTCGCCTCAACGGTGATCTTGGACGCGGGCATGGTGAAGGTGAACTTGCCGTCGCCCTTGTCCTTGTGCTTGACTTCGTCGCCGTCCGCGTCGATGACGGTCAGCGTGTCGAGCACATAGCCGTCCTCCGGCTTGACGGTGATCGTGACCGTGTCGCCCTTGACTGCCTTGGCGTCGGACAGCTTGACCGTGCCGTTCTTGGACTTCTCAGTCGAGACAGCGTAGGTCTTTTCGGAAGAAGAATCAGAGGAAGAAGGCTTCTTATAGGTGATGACCAGCTTCGAACCGTCCTCGCTCATGCTGCAGCGGCTGCCGAGCGAGATATTGTCCTTACTGTAACCGGTCGTCCCTACATCAATCGTCAGGCTCTTGCGGCTAATGGATACCTTTTCCGAGCCAACACCGGGCTGCAGCACGATCGTGTCGCCGCTGGAAGCCGCGTCGATCGCCGCCTGCAGGGTCGGATAGCTTTCGCCGTTGACCATTGCAGCAGAGGTAACCGTACCGGACAGAAGCAGTTCACTGAACTTGGTAATTTTCAGAACGGCAACGCCGTCTTCGATTGTGAAGCGCTTGTTGCCCTGATCTTTGTAGAAATATTCCACGCTACCGTCCGCACAGGTATGTCTGATCTCCTGAACCTCCAGACCAGCCGGAATTGGGAGTCTTACTGTGATCTTCGAGCCATTAAGCTGATGGTTTCCAACATCCACAGTATTATCCTGTGCTGTGCCGTTTACCTTAACGGTTGCAACAGGCTTGACCTCAAAGGCAATAAAGGTGGTTGTATCATCAGAAGACAAATTCACATCAGTAACGGCAACATTGACACCGATTTCGATTTCAACGACATCTTCCGGAGTGGTATCCGTTACGCCAGCAGCAGCGATAATCGACTGCTTTTCTTCTGTCTTCAGCGCGTCGGAAACGCCGGAGACCGAAGATTGATGAATGACTTCTTCAATCTTGGACTTGTCATCCGCTGAAATCTTATCACTATCATCCGGAATCGCAACTTCAACCTTCTCGGAAACAACGACAGATGCCTCAATGGGAGGCACATTAGTCAGAGTGAAAAAGTAGCCGGGTTTATCAGATTCCGCAACATAGTAACCCTCTGCCTTGTAAGCAGACGGATCATATACAAAGTGACCGCCGGAAATAGAAAGGGTAGAAATGTCATTTTCCCCTGTACCCTTGGTAACCAAACCGTTAAAGCAGCCGTCCGTTACGGTCAACTTGCCCAATTCATAGTTGCCGTCCGTCGTGTAACCGGTTG
>JAFBIW010000021.1 GCA_021531865.1 Butyricicoccus pullicaecorum
CAGTTCAATATCTGAGAGCAAATGGATCGTCTCGCCGGGTGCGGCCTGTTCGATCGCCTCAGTCAGCGTGGCGTATGCGGTCGTACCGATTTCAGCGACATTCCCGGATGCAGCCATACCATCCGCCCGTGTGATCAGGGGTTCTTCAGACAGAGCGTCCGCAGATGCTGATTCGTTTCCCGCATCAGAGAGGCGCACAGGAACAGCCGGTTCTTCCGGCGATGCCATCCGTGCGGCCGCGTCCTGCGGCAGCACTTCTGCATAGGCCGTGGGGACAATGCACAGCAGCACCGCAATCGACAGAAACAGAGCCAGTGAACGCTTGATCCTTGTCCTCATCCTTTTTCCTCCTGCTCTCATTTTATAATGCTTATGGATCATAAATTAACATTTCATTTCGTTTATGAAATGATTTGTCAGCATTTACAATAAAGAACGCCTGAGATTGGAATAATATACAAAAACAAGATTGAAAATAACATTATTTTTCTACATAATACCACAAAAAGAAATTGGATTCAAGGAAATTTATATAGTTTTTGCAAATAAAATCAAAATATTTTATCCAATGTTTATTGAGCAGTCAACAATTGCGCTTATTATATTCGATGATCATGCGTTTAGGCGGAGCCAGGCAGGAAATCAGGTTCTCAGACCAGTACAAGAAAAGGGCGGGCCCGGATGGGCTCGCCCTTTGCGTTTGCTATGGAATTACTGATTGGCTTCGCAGAAGCGCATGAGCATGGCGGCGGTTTCCGCACGGGTCGCGCCTGCCTTGGGCGCGAGCGTGCCGCTGCCGTTGCCGGTGATCAGGCCGGTCTCAATCGCCCACTGCATCGCGGTGACCGCGTAATCGCTGATGCTGGACGCGTCGGTGAACACGGACAGGTCGCCCGCGCCGAGCGGACAGCCGACCGTGCGCCACAGCATGACGGCTAACTGCTCGCGGGTGATTGAGCCGGACGGGTTCGAGCCGTCGGAAATGCCGTTTGCAATCGCCCACTGCTGACCCTTTTCGTACCAGTTCGCGCCGCCGGTGGTGTCGGCGCCGCTGCGGCGGGCAAGGATCGTCCAGATCATCGCGCGGTTGGTGGCGGCAGACGGGGCAAATTCGGTCTCGCTCACGCCGGTCATCAGACCGTTCGCGTAGACGTACTGCACCGCCGTGTCGATCCAAGAACCGGCCGCAATGTCGGCAAACGGATGCGTGGTCGGCTGGGTCGGCTGCTCCACCTCGGTGGCGAGAAGGAAGGTCGCCTCAACGGTGATCTTGGACGCGGGCATGGTGAAGGTGAACTTGCCGTCGCCCTTGTCCTTGAGCTTGACCTCGTCGCCATCCGCATCGATGACCGTCAGCGTGTCGAGCACATAGCCGTCGTCGGGCTTTACCGTGATGATGACGGTGTCGCCCTTAACCGCCTTGGCGTCGGACAGCTTGACCGTGCCGTTCTTGGACTTCTCAGCCGAGACAGCGTAGGTCTTTTCGGAAGTGGAAGAAGAACTGCTACCACCGCTACTTCTCCTGCGGGTCACAGAAACCTCACAGTCAGCCGTTTGTGCGGTGTGGTTTTTATCGCCAGTATAAACTACACTGAAGGTGTACTTAGCCGTCGTGTTGCTCAGGCTCACGGAAAGCTCACCGTTTGTGGTAAGGTCAAGGGTCTTGGGCTCACTGTTCTGGTCATCGGTCTGAGTCACGGAAACAGTGCCGCCCTCGGGAACACCGCTGACAGTCAGCTTCACGGTGCCGCCGCCAGTCAGAGAGGTAGCGGAGGGAGTGATAGTCATTTCGGGAGTAGCCTTCGTGATGATCAGAGTTGCAGTTTTGTTCTCGATGGCATTATAGTTATTGGAATCACCAGTAAAGGAGGCCGTTGCGGTTGTGCTACCCACATCAGTCAAAGTGTTGTTGGAGTAGGACACACTCACACCGTCAGGCAGGGTGCCGGAAACTTCCAGCGACTTTGCGTTACCGTCGTAGGGATAGCTGACATCCGCAAAGGTAACACCAGACATATCATAGGTGGCCTTGCCGATGGTGAAGGTAAAGGTCACATCATCGGTGGAGCCATCTGCCCACTTTGTGTTGGTATTATCTTCCAGCGCAACGGTCACAGTCTGGCTGCCTGCGTCGGTCCGGGTGTTGCCGGACACGGTATAATCATCACTGGCGGCCACAAAATAGGTCTGTTCACTGCCCGTGTAGGTAAAGGTGGTGCTGTCCGCTTCGGGCTTGGTGACAGGCTTGGGAACGATGGTAAAGTTCACGGAATACTCGGTGCCGCTAACTGTTACCTTGGCGGTAGCGGTGCCTACTATGGCGTTATTTTCATAGGTCACATTGGATGCTGCCATTTTGTTACCGCTGCTGTCCACCATATAGACGGTCGGCTTAATCTCGCTGCCGGTGTAGGTCTTATTCGCAATGGGCAGAAGCGTGTAGTTGCCAGCAGAGATGCCCCAAATGGCGTAGAGGATAGTGCCGTTGGGGACAGTGGAAGCGACAGCATTAGCTGCATAAAATGTGCCCTCGCCGTCTGCCTGGGTGTTCCAGCCCGCAAACTTATAGCCGGTTTTAGAGAAAGCATTTGCAGTCAACGGGGTGGACGCATCGCCCTGGGTAACAGTTTGCGCGTCCATGCTGCCGCTTGTGGCTCCGTTGCCGTCAAAGGCAACATTATACGTCCACTTGGCGTAATAGGTGTTTCCTGCGGAGATGGTTGTGTTCTCCGTCACCTTGTTACTTTCGGTGAAAGAATCATCCGAATACCAGCCGCTGAAAGCGTAGCCTTCCTTGGTAGGAGTGGCAAGTGTCTCAGAGGTAAATGTGGTATCTTCCGCAAAGGTACCGCCGTTGGTCACGCCAACTGCACCATTGCGGTTTGGAACTTTGGCATTTTTTCTGGAGGTATCGTTGGTCATGTAAATGATATGACCATCAATCATAGAGTCAAGAAGTGCATGTGCTTTCTGCCCATCGCCATAAATAACGTTGTCGTTATTCTCAATATCGGCGGTAATCACCACAGTTTTAAACGATGAATTATAGGTCAAGGCGGTTGGCACCATGTTGTAGGTGCCATATACCAGCAGAGTCTTGCCTCCCGTTACACCATGGAACACATGGTTATTGTAATATGTTGCTGTTTTAGGGATGATAACCGTAGCGGGCAAGGTGGCATACTGAAATGCGTATTTTTCAATGGTTTTCACTTTTCCAAGTTTCAACACATTGCCGCCGATTTTGCTGGACTGGAATGCATATGCGGCAATTTCTTTTGTATTGTCTCCCAGAGTAAGGGAGTCCATTGTCGCACCTTTGAATGCACCATAAGACGCGGTTTCCGCATTGTAAGAAACGTTCTTTAATGTGGCGTTCTCAAAGGCATTGCCGCCAACGGTAGCACCGGCCGGGATAGAAATATCTGTGGTAATGTTAGCACCCTTAAATGCACTCGCTTCTATTGTTTGCACCGATCTAAGAGATGCAGAAACACTTGTGACATTTGTGAAAATATCTGAGCCAATGTAGGTCACATTGTCCCCCAGGATAAATGTGTTGACCGTTGCATTCTGAAACGCTTGCTTGGTCAAAGTTGGAGCATTATATGTAACCGATGTGATTGTTGCGCTATTAAATGCATTGGTCGCTACCTTAGCATCTTCTGAAATAAAAATTGAGCCTAAGTTGCAGCCGCCAAATGCAAAGGTTCCAATGCTGGACAAATGCTCCAGCGAACCAAAAGCATTGCCGTTTTCAACACAGTTCCTGAATGCATAATTCCCAACCGTCGTAAGGGAATCAGGCAGAACGAAGTTTGTAAATTCACAACCTGTAAAAGCACGGTCACCTACGGAAGTCACCGTGCCCTGCCACTCCATGGAAGTAAAGCCGCTGTCGTTGAACATACCGCCAGCAATTTCTGTAATATTACTCCCCAGCGTGAGTTTCCCTGTCATACCAGACATTCCCGCAAAGGTATAGTAACCGTTAAGATCTGTCACAGTGTTGGGAACCGTCAGATCACCCGTAAGACCGGAACACTTCTGGAACGCTTGTCTTCCGATGCTGGTAATGTTTTCTGGAATTTCCAATGTTCCAATCAACTTTTCGCAGGTGCGGAACGCATAAGGGGCAATGGTGGTAACACCATCAAGCCAGTTCTGGCTGAAAACAGCAGCTTTACCCGGCGGGCAGTTGACCAGGGTCGTTCCGTCTTCGCTGTAAAGAATGCCGTCTTTTACGTTATAGTAGGGGTTTGCTTCATCCACTTCATAGGTGCTGATTTTTGCATCCACAAAAACTTCCGTACTGAAATCCTGGAAATTTGCATGGAGCTTTGGGATGGTGGTCAGTTCGCTGCATCCTTGGAACGCGCCCGAGCCAAAGCTGACCACACTGTCTGCCATTTCAAAACTTGTCAACCCTGTGTGCCAAGAAAAAGCAAAACTTCCGATATGGGTCACGCCATTTTTAAAGACAACCTTGGTGATAGTTTCTCTCTGGTCGTACCAGGGAACTTCTTTGCGACCGTCGTACCCATAATCCTTCATGGCGCCGGTACCGGAAATGGTGAGTGTACCATCGGTCAGTTCCCAGGTAAGGTCACTGCCTTCTGCACCTTCTAATTTCTGAGATGTACTACGGGAAGCAGTTCCGCTCAACAAATTTGCGATGCTTTCCGTTGATGTATCAGGTTGTGTGGTAGGCTGCTCCTGCTCCTGCAGCGTGTCATCCGTGGGCTCCACATACAGAGGGCATCCCACTGCATGAGCCCCGTTGACACAGTCATCCAACTGCGCACAGACCAGCTCGCCTGGTGCTACATAGGTGCAAAGGTTGTAGTCCTCTGCGCAGACGGAGCAGTTTTCATTTACTACTTCTTCTGTGCAAAGAGCCTCGCAGGTACATGTTGAGGACGGCTTTCCGCTCAGTTTCTCGTCCGTTGCCAGCGCCGTGACGGGCAATAGCCCAATCACCATGCACAGTGACAACAATGTTGCCAATATTCGTTTCTTCATTCTGTTTTCCTCCTGTTTTCTCTTATTTGGAATTGGGGCGCCCTGCCCCAAGGATTCCCTTTATGGATATGCGCCGGGGCCAGTGGTTCTTTCGGCCATAAGCGCCGCGTAACGCTCCAGCCGTTCCGGCTTCACCCGTCCGGCACAGACCGGACAGCCGCATTTTCGTCCTCTTGCCCGGGAATGGATGACCGCCTTCCAAACGTGTCCGTCCGGACATTGCCACCAAACCTTCCTGCTGCTTCCGGGGGTGACCATTTCAGGCGTAAGGGTTCCGTTCAGTGTGGGATGCCATTGTTTTGCTACTTGCGGCTCCAATGAAGCCAAGTCGTTGAAGCCAGGCCATATTTTCTTTCCGGCACAGTAAGGGCAGCCTGAGCCGTGAGAGGTTCTGGCCGCCACCCTCGCCCGGTAATCATGCCCCTTCGGACAGAGCCACCATACGCTTTGGTTGCTGTATGGAGACAACGCTTCTGGCTTCATATCCCCGTTTTGGGTCGGATGCCATTGAGCCGCGATATCCGGAAAAAAGGTTTTCAAATCATTCTCGCCCGGGACAATGACCTTTCCCGCACAGACCGGGCAGCCCACACCGCTGGCGCGGGAAGCAACGGTGGCCTGCCATTCATGACCCTTCTCACACCGCCACCAAGCCTTACGGATCGTACCGGCCGTGATATTCTGTGGCGCCAGCCTTCTGTTTTTTGTCGGATGCCACTGTTTTGCAAGCTCGGGATGGGTCGTGGCCAGGTCATTAAAGCCGGGAAGAATCGCCCGATTGGTGCAGTAGGGGCAGCCGCATCCATCGGTCCGGGACTTCACAATGGCCTTCCATTCGTGGCCTTTTTCGCATACCCACCAGATTGCTTTGTGGCTCCTTATGGTGACCATCTCCGGCGTCCGGGTACCATTCAGCGTCGGATGCCACTGTTTGGCGATTTCCGGTCTCTGCGAAGCCAGGTCGTTAAAGCCGAGCCATACCTTCTTTCCGGCGCAATACGGACAGCCATGGCCATTTTGAATCCGGTCGTTTATTCTTTGCCGCCACTCGTGCCCTTGTTCACAGAGCCACCAGATTGTGCGATTGCTCCCGTAGGTCACATCCTCGGGAGACAGGCCGCTGTTCCTGAACGAATGCCATTCTCGGAGCACGGCTTCTTTGTCGTGCGCCATACAATAGTCGTACAGGGATGTTCCCAAAAATCATCACCACGTTTCGCCGCTGTTTCTGCGGGGGATTCCCTCGGCTCCAGCATCTTCCGGGGCGCATCACTCTCTCTGATGTAAACAGAATCAACATTCTGTCACAAAAAATATCCACATATGATGTCTTTCGACTATATACTGTAGAAGAATTATAGCATAAAGATAACTAAGGCGCAAGTCCATTCCAGTTTTTGTGCATAAAAACCAAGCCGCAAACGATTTTTTTTCGCGGCTTTGTTTCGTGCGCCTTTTTCACCCGTGTTACGGGTGGTGAGGCCGCTCTTTTTTCTTTTCAAACCCTATCTCCGCATTTTCATCGGTCAGGGTGATACACAGAATGTTGATTCCGTCCTATGAAACAAGTCCCAGGCGGTCAAGCTGGCGTTGGTGTTCATCCCCGGAGGTCAGCAGATAGATACGTGTCGTTTCAATAGAGGAATGTCCCAACACATCCGCCAGCTTCACAATATCCCGGCAAGCCTTGTAAAAGGCAGTAGCGAACAGGTGACGCAGGTTGTGCGGAAACACCTTTCCGGGTGCAACGCGCGCGTCGCGGCACAGCGCCTTCATTTCAGCCCAAATCTGCTTTCGACTGAGCACCGTACCGTTTCGGGTCAAAAAGATCGCTCCCGAAGCGGTTTTTTGTGTTTTTGCATACTTTAACAGCTTACGGCACAGCTTGGCCGGGAGCAGGATCGTCCGGATTTTCCCCTTCAGCCGAATTTCCGCCCTGCCCTGTCTGGCCGCTTCAACCGTGATGAATTTCACCTCGCTGACCCGGATGCCGGTCGCAGCCATCGTTTCCAGCAGCAGCGCAAGCCGCGCTTTCCCGTGCTCAGCCGCCGTGCTCACGAGCCGGTCGTACTCGGCGCGGGTCAGCTCCCGGCCGGATTCCCGGAACACCCGCCGCTGAATTTTCAGAAAGTGAGCACGGCAGTCGTTCCAGCCCAGAAAGCGGAACAGGCTGTTGAGCGCCGCAAGCATGGAGTTGACGGTCACCGGTGCATGACCGTGCTCCAAAAGATCTGCTTTCCAAGCCGTCACAAGGGCAGGCGTGACCGCCCGTCCGTCCAAAAACGCCAGAAATGCGCGTGCGCTCCGCGTATATTTCTCCACCGTGCTCAGGCTCCGCTCCGCCGTGCTCAACTGAGCACCGAACGCCGTAAGCTGAGCACCGGTCAAAATTCGTTCCTCCATCTTTCATATCCTCCTCGATGCTTCGCCCTTCTATTGTACGGAAAATCAAAGGATGATACAAAAAAGCGAGCCCGGTCGGGCTCGCTTTTTGCGTTCGCTATGGTGTTATTTGATATTGGTTATGGCATGAAGATCAGATCTTATGTACCTCAAAGTAGGCCTGGCTGTACTTGCAGACCGGGCATACCTCGGGCGCCTTTGTGCCGACTACGATGTGACCGCAGACCCGGCACTCCCACATGGTCTGGCCGCTCTTCTCAAAGACCTGCTTCATCTGCACATCGTTCAGCAGCTTGCGGTAGCGCTCCTCGTGGCGCTTTTCGATCGCACCGACCATGCGGAAGCGATCTGCCAGATCGTGGAAGCCTTCCTCATCCGCCTCGCGGGCCATCCGCTCATACATATCGGTCCACTCGTAGTTCTCGCCCTCGGCCGCGGCCAGCAGGTTTTCGGCGGTATTGCCGATATGACCCAGCTCCTGGAACCAGATGCGCGCGTGCTCCTGTTCGTTGCGGGCGGTCTTCAGGAACAGCTCGGCCAGTTCCTCATAGCCCTCCCGCTGGGCGACCAGCGCGAAGTAGGTGTACTTATTCCGCGCCTGACTTTCCCCGGCGAAGGCCTCCTGCAGATTCTTTTCGGTCTTGGTGCCTGCGTACGGGGATGCGCCCGCCTGCGGCGCCTCCGCTATCTTTTCAAAAGCCGAGGCAGGCTGTCTGCATACCGGGCAGGTGAAGTCGGCGGGCAATTCCTCGCCCTCGTAAATATAACCGCAGATTTTGCACTTCCACTTTGCCATTTTCGTTCTTCCTCCTTGTTTTAAGTCGCCGCTTCGGTCCAGATAGGCCGTGTGCAGCAGTTTTTCCGCCAGCTCGCTGAGCGGCTGACCGTAAAATTCCGCGTAAAGCTGTTTGATTTCCTCATTTTCGTGGCTCAGACGCAGTGCCATTGCATCATCGCGCTGATACAGGCTGGCGATGCGCGCCTTGCGGGTCTCATCCGCGTCCGCGAGCAGGTCGCGCGGCTGACCGCCGCCGCCGATGCAGCCGCCCGGGCAGGTCATGACTTCGATGAAGTGGTACTGTTTTTCGCCCGCCTTTACCCATTCGATCATCTTTCGGGCGTTGGCCGTGCCATGCACCACGGCGACATTGACCGTCATACCGTTTATTTCAAGACTGGCCTCGCGGATGCCGTCGTATCCCCGGACGGGCTGAAGATCGAGCAGGGCTTCGGGCGGCTGCGCACCGGTCAGGAAGGCGTAAGCCGTCCGCAGCGCGGCCTCCATGACGCCGCCGGTATTGCCGAAGATCACGCCCGCGCCCGAGGCTTCGCCCATCAGACGGTCATAGTCGCTGTCAGGCAGGGACGCGAAATCGACGCCTTCCTCCTTGGCCCACAGCGCCAGTTCGCGGGTGGTGATGACCTGATCCATATCCCGCATGGCGGGAATGCCCAGCTTCTTGCCCGCCGCGTTCATCTCGGAGCGGCGGATCTCGAATTTCTTGGCCGTGCAGGGTGTCAAGGCAACATTGACGATCTTCTCCGGATCAATGCCCATTTTCTGGGCGAAATAGGTCTTGATGGTCGGGCCCTGCATACCGATTGGGCTTTTGGCGCTCGAAATATTGGGCAGCAGCTCGGGATAATAGGTCTCCGCGAACTTGACCCACGCCGGACAGCAGCTTGTGAACTGCGGCAGCGGCCGGTCGCCGTCCGTGATGCGCCGGATCAGCTCGCTGGCTTCCTCCACGATGGTCAGGTCGGCGGCGAAGCTGGTGTCCAGCACATAGTCCGCGCCCAGTGCGCGCAGCAGCGCGACCATTTTGCCCTGTACAAATTCGCCCTTGGGCAAGCCGAATTCCTCGCCCAGCGCGGCGCGGACGGAGGGAGAGGTGCTCACAATGACGACCTTCTCCGGATCCTTGACGGCTTCCCGCACCGCCGGGTACTCATAGACTTCGGTGATACTGGCGGGCGGACAGACATTGGCGCACTGGCCGCAGTGGATGCAGATAGCCTTTCCGCCGGTCTGCTCCAAGGTATAGGTGCCGTGCACGCCGATCTGCCGGGTGCAGACCTCCCGGCACATGCCGCACTTGATGCAGAGCGATTCATCGCGGCAGATGCTCGGATTGTCCGGCTCGATCGGGACACGGACAGACAACGGTAAATGCTGAACCATAAAACGTTCCTCCTTTTTCTTTCTCTGGGAACTGTTTGCTGTCTCTATTATATCGTATCGATTTCCTGATTGTCAACAATGAATTTGATAATCAATATCATTTATAGAATATTTTGTATGAATCTGTCAGTGGGGTGAAAATATGTCATTCCCCTCTTTACAGAACGATATTATGATGTCATAATATAGGTGAAGGATATGACATCATGATGTCGAGAAGGAGGAAGTCATGGAGACCGAAAAGAAAGTGAAAATGCTGGTCTATGCCACGGATGACGAACGGCGCCGCATCAAGATCGCCGCCGCCCGTATGAATATGTCAATGAGCGCCTTTATTCTGGACAGTGTGCTCGAGCAGGTCGCCTCAATCGAGGAACTGGCCCGGAAGGAGGCGCAGCGATGATCTCCATTGCCCTCATGAACCAGAAGGGCGGCACCGGCAAGACCACCTCGGTCGTAAACATCGCCGGCGAGCTGATCCTGCGCGAAAAGCGCGTGCTCATCATCGACATGGATACGCAGGGCAACGCGACCGCCAACCTTGAGATCACCCGCACCGCTCCCAAGACCCTGACCGACGCGGTCACCGATCCGTCTGTCACGCTGGCTGACGCGATCTGCCAGACCGCGATTGAGGGTCTGGACATCATCCGCGGCGGCGCCCTGCTCGGCCCGGCCTTTACCGCCATTCAGGATATGAAGCTCGGCCGGGACACCGTGCTCAGACGCTTGATGCGCAAGCTGCCCAAGGGCTATGACTTTGTCCTGTTTGACTGCTCCCCCTCCCTCGAATCGGTGCTCAACATCAACGTGCTCGTCGCGGTCAAATACGTGCTCATTCCGATCCGTGTCGACAAAAACTCGATCGAGGGCTACGCGACCATGCTGGAGACCATCCAGTCGGTGCGTGAGATCGCAAATCCCGGTCTGCGTGCGCTGGGCATCTTCATGACCGCCGTTGAGATCGGCGCATCCCTCGACCGCGAGATGATCGAGGCCCTGCCCCAGATGCTGCCCGATCTGGCGTTCAATACCTACATCCGCAAGAATATCGACGTGAAAAAGGCTCCGATCGCCCTGCGTCCCCTGTGCTTCTACAACGCGCGCTGCGCCGGGTCGCTCGATTATGCCGCGCTGACCGACGAGATGCTCGACCGGATCGCGGAGATGAGGAGGAAGTAAGATGGCAAAAGCAAAACCTTCCCTGTTCGGCGCGCTGCAAAAGACGACGGACGCGGCCGCCGCGGTCAACAGTGAGTTTGTCCGCCAGATCGAGCTGGACAAGCTGGTCGATAATCCGCTCAACTGCTTCTCCATGCGGGAGGACGAAGCCTTCGTCCGGTCGATGCATTCGGTCGAGCAGGACGGCTTCCTCGAAGACCTGATCGTCACCCCGGCCGGCGAGGGTACCTACCGCATCGTCTCGGGTCATCGCCGCGCAGCCATCGCGCGCAAGCTGGGCAAGACGCGCATCCCCTGCAAGGTGCGCACCTATGAAAGCGAGCTGGACGAGGCCCGCGCCCTGATCGGCGCGAACATTCACAAGCGGAATGTCACGCCGCTCGATATGGCGCGTCAGCTCCAGAGTCTGTCGGACGTGCTCGACCGGGCCGGATATCCGGACGGCGCGAAGGAGCGCGCCGCGCAGCTTGCCGAGCAGACCGGCCTGTCCCGCGCGACGGTCGAGCGGTATCTTGATCTGCTCCGCCTGAATGAAACGCTGGCCGCATGGGTCGAGCAAAACGAAATCTCGATGGTGGACGCCTATGAGCTGGCGCGAAAGAAGAACGTCCCGCTTCAGGACGCCGTTGTGAAGATGGCGCAGGACATGGCGGAGGATATTCCACTGGCCGAACGCGTGCATACCGCGCTGGAAGCGGCCAAGCGGGGCGTGCTGCCCAAGAAACCGGGCGCGTCCCCGCGCAGACCGGCGCCCGTCGATCCCTGCCGGACGGTTGACAGCCTGCGCAAGGCCGCCCGCCGCACCGCCAGGCAGATCGAAAAGCTGCCGTCCAAAAACGTCGATCGGGATGCCCTTTCGGACAAGCTCGATCAGTATGAGCAGGAGCTGGAAAGCCTGCTCGCCGCCTGCCGCGCCCTCCGCGACCGGCTGTGATCCCCAAACGCTGAAAAAGGCTGCTCGCTTGGAGCAGCCTTTTTTTGATAAAATATGTTTTAGAGCAGCACGGTAAGGTTTCCGCGTTCTGATGCGCCGCAGCGGTCGTCTGCGGCTCCGGATATGTTTTTCAAAGGCCCGTAGGGGAATGCGCTTCGTGGTTTTCGGTTCCGGATGGCACGAACAGATGGCAGGCAACGCTGTGTCCGGGCGTCAGCTCGGTGAGCCGGGGACGTTCCCGGCGGCAAATCTCGGTGCAGTGCTCACATCGGTTCTGAAAAGGACAGCCCGGCGGGACATCCAGCGGACTGGGGATCTCGCTCTCAATACTCTCAATGGGATTTGAAAAATCCATATGAAGATCGAAAATAGAGCCGATCAGTGCCCGTGTATATGGGTGGACAGATTTGACGGCGATGTCCTCGCCGGGCAGCACCTCGACCAGATTTCCCAGATACATCACAGCCACCTGATGCGAAACACTCTGCACCAGTGCGATATCATGGCAGATAAAGCCGATGGTGATATTCTTTTCCCGCTGCAGCCGGGTCACGTGCTTTGCTTCCAGAATCACTTCGGTTTCTTCAAACAAACCGTTTACCTCCCAGAGACGGAACTGCATCCAGCAGCGTTTGGGTATAAGGATTCCGGGAACCGTGGAGAATGTGATCCCGGTCGCCCTGATCTTCAATTCTGCCGTTCCGCATGACGATCATATCGTCGGACATATAAGCGGCAACGCCGAGATTGTGGGTGACCACGAGAATGCTCGTGCCGTATTCCTTCCGAAGCAGCATCATCTGACGGACGATCTGCCCCCGCTTCATGTGAAGACTGAAATTCTGAACGGTCGGGATATTTTGATAAGAAACGGTCAAATCTTTGATTTCCAGCATTTTGATCCCCTCCCCTGATTCCGTTTTGGGATCGAGGATATCCCGCAGAGAATCGCCCAGCATATAAGGGGTTTTGGAGCCGGTGACTGTGGCGGCGGCGTAATCCCGATTTCGGATCTTGAGCACCAGAGAACGGGCCAGCACAAGAAAAACGCTGAACTGCCGATATTTTTTGAAAAATTGGATCAACTTCATGTTCTGTCACTCCTTGAGCCGCATCCGGGGGTCAATGTAGACATAGGATGCATCCACGATCAGGTTGATCACCATGTAAATCAGGCTCATCCAAAGCACGTAGCCCTGAATCAGATTGTAGTCGCAGGAGGTGATGGCGGGTACCGCCAGAATCTGTGCAAGCCGCATCAAAATTTGTTTTTTGCTCAATTCAGATCAACCCCATTTCCGGAAAAGTGGCTCCCTTTGCCCGGGAAAATAGGAAATTCCGGCAAAGGGAGCCGAATCAGAGAGGAATGACTTGAATCAGCCGGCGTGATTTCGGTGCGCAGCCAGTAGTAATCTGCGGTATGGATATGGGCATGACCTACATTTTTGGAATAGATCATGGAGGAGTTGTAGTAACCGTCGATCAGGACGGCGGCATCGTCAATGAGAATCTGCTGCATTTGAAAGACCAGCTCCGCCCGCTTGTCGGGGTCCATTTCGCCCTTGAGCGCGCTGTACAGCGCGTCGTATTCCGGGTTGGAATATGCGCAGTAGGTGCTTTCGCTTGCTCAGTTTGCCATATAGGCGAGCGGATCGCCGGTGCCCACCGTAGTCCAGTTGTTGTTGTTCAGATCGTACTCGCCTGCCGCCAGCTTGCTCCACTGATCGTCCGAGGAGCCGTAGTCCGCCGTGCAGCCGATGCCGATTTCGGTCAGATACTGGATATGGGCGTCGGAAAAGTCGTTGAGCAGACGGTTTTCATAGGAAACATACCGAAGATTGATATTCTCGCCGTCCAGCTCCCGGATGCCGTCGCCGTCCGTATCCACGATCCCGGCATCGTCCAGAATGGCCATCGTCGGATGCGCGAGCTGACCGGGTAGGTTGGCATAGGGCTTTGACGTCACGATCGTCACGGTATTTGCGGCGTCGGCGGCGGTGACGCCCGCTCCGCCGCAGCCCGTCAGAGGAAGGAGCAGCATGGTGAAGGCGAAAAAAAATGATAAGGTTTTTTTCATTCTGATCTTGCTTTCTTTTTTCGTTCACAAAGCTGCAGCTTCCGTCGCAGGAAAAAGCAAAGGTCGGACGCTGCGCGTCCGACCGAAAAGCTTTCCTGAAAATGTCTATGGTGATCTGGATATCCCAAAGACACCGGAAATGCGATGCCGAAAGGGATTGCCCCCTTTGGGCATGCAAACAAGGATTTCTCATCTTCCGCAAGAACCTTTTGTAGAAAATAAGCAGGTCTCCTGACTTAAGCGTAAACGCCCGCGGCGCCTTCCCAGAGTCAAAACTCCAGTGACATCATGCCTTGGACTCGCTATCACAGTGACGGGATCGTCCCGGATTTGCACCGGGTTCCCTTTTAATCGGACATTATATCCGAACTTATCTCCTGCGGCTTCATAGCCGACTTATGAACTTTATAAGGACATTATGACACAGGCTGACAGAAATATCAATATCCGTCCATCGTGTATCGCTGCGGAATCTGCCGCGTCGGCGCAAGCCGGTCATTGGGATCCCCTGAGAAGGCAGCGGCAGGGTTCGCTTGAGATACAAGTCAGAAGAACTGCAGGAAGCAATGCGCGGCATGGACTGCTCTATGCTGCGATGCTGCGGAAAAACGGCCGCGCGTCGGCGGCGGACAGTTCGAGGATATCCACGATGTTTTTCCCGCGATACCGATGGGATAACGCGGCTTCGCTATACCGTTTTCCGCCGCAGTCCGGGCAGGTCTTTTCTGACAGAAAGCGGTTCAGGCGCTTTCATGTGCTGTCGCGCTGTTCCTCCGGCCCCTTCATCAGGCACAGCCGCTGAAACTGGTTCTTGATCCCCTCGATCTTCCTGTGCTCTCTGGGGCCGTCGGGCGTGCGGCTGCCGTACAGCAGAAGATTTTGTTCCTCGGGCGTGTAATCCTTGTACTTTTTGTCGGGATCAAACAGTCCGGAGCCGACATACATCCGCCAATAGTAATTGCCGGCGCGGAAGGCGGGCAGGTCGCTGATGGTGCCGACCGTGGAGCGGGCATTGCCGCCCAGCCGGGACTGGTCGACGATCACGGACGCGGAGAGATGGTCGATCCGTTCGACCTTCGGTTTTTCAAATTTGGGCAGACGTCCCCGCATAAAGGCGGTGTAGGTCTCGTTCATCTGCCGCTGGCTCTCAGCGGCGATGGTGTCAAAGACGATGCTGGACTTGCCCGAACCGGACACGCCGGTAAAGACCACGATCTTTCCCTTCGGCACATCCAGAGAGATATTTTTCAGGTTGTTTTGTTTCAAACCGCGTATGATGATGCGGTCCGTTTCCGGCATATGCATCCCTCCCCTTCTTCTGTTTCTTCCTATGGTACACCCTTTTTTCGAGTCTCTGCTCGACTTTTCTTGCACAAATGCGGACGGCTATTGTTCCGTCGACGCCGCGGCCGCCGCAACGACAAACAGAATGACCGTGATCACACTGATGGGATGATACGCACCGGTCGCGATGTACCATACAATCAGTGCAAACAGGATCAGAAGCAGAACGACGGAAATCATTTTGAACAAATGATTCATTCCGATTCCTCCTCAAATTCGATTTCCATGGAACCGACGCCGCCGTCGATCTCGATGGACCGGTCACCGTTCCCATACACGGTGTCGTCCTGCATCTCGGTGCCGGCGAGGGTGGCCTTGCCGACGCCCTTGTCCAGCGAGATCTGATAATCCGCCGCGTCGCCGCGCAGCGTCAGCTCGAGCTTTCCCGCGCCGTGGTCGATCTGACAATCTCCGGTCAGCGCGCCGGTCAGCGTCACCTTGCCAAGTCCCATATCAAGCTCCAGATCGGTCAGGGTTCCGTCTCCGATGGTCAGTTTTCCGGCGCCGCTGTTGATCTTTGCCTTGTCATGCGCGACGAGACGGCCGATGTCGGCCTCGCCCGCGCCGAGGTCGAGCGACAGCCGTTCGGTCAACAGCGTATCAATCTGCATCGTCCCGGCTCCGGCCTCAAGATCGGCGCGCTCGAACGTAACGTCCTTGGGCACCGTGAGCACCACCCGGACGCCCTCGGTATGAAGTCCAAACGCCGGACGGTCTTCGCTGATTCGGAGCAGGCCATCCGCGTTCTCCAGCTTCAGATATTTGTGATCGCTCTCGACAGAAAACGCGTCGCCGGTTTGCATTGTAAGCCGCGCGCCGCTCAGGTCGATCTCAAGATTTTGAACCGGCTCAGTCACCGCATAGGTCTGCATTTCCCCGACCGCATCCTCTCCGTCAAACAGGAAGGAAAGCCCGGAAACCGCGCCCAAGATCCCGGTCAAAATGCTGACGATCAGAAAGAGTGCGAACGCGATCGCGCAGTATTTGATGATCCTTTGTGCCGTCGTCATTTGATCTCCACCCCTCCAAACAGACAGGTTGCATTGACATACAGCGTGTTCTGGTTTTCCATGTACCGGCCGCGCGCCTTGCCGGATACGCCGCCGAAGATCGAATTGGAATTGACCTTGACATTCAGGTTTTCCGGCACATAAATGTCAATGCCCCCGAAGATTGACGATGCATGAATCGCACAGTCGCCGTGAATCAGCGCGCCGCGCAGATCGCATTTGACGCCGCCGAAGACGGCGTCGAGCTGCGCACCCTCGAAAACCTCGCCGGTATAATCCAGCGTCGAGCCGGAGAAGACCGCCGCGCCGCTTGGGATCGAGGCGTTATTCTCCCGCAGCCGCGCGTAGACCTGCTCGCACCGGTTTCCCCAAATACCGCCCAGAATCAGCTTGACGCCGACGGTCACGATGATCGCCGGGATCAGGAGCTTCCAGAGCAGATCGAAATGCAGGATACCCTGACAGCAGAGCAGCAGAAACACGCCGATGCAGATACCGATGAGGTTGCCGCCCTTGTCATAATCGGTGAACAGGCCGACCGCACAGGGCACGATGATGAACAGCGTCCACCAACCGTCAAAGAACAGGTCGATGCGCGTAATTCCGATCGCGTTCAGCGCCAGAATGACGCCGGCCGCGACGAATACGATCCCCCATAAAATATTGCTTACTTTTTTCATGATGATCCTCCCAGCGTAAATACGTGATGCATATGATTCGTTTTGATTCACTTTGACTGCTGCTTTGTTTCCATGCTTCTATGATAGCGCGTCAGCCGCTGTTCAGATAGGCGTGTTTTATAGGGGGTTGTGTTCATTTTATAGCATATGCGTCAGCAGTATGCAGTCCATAGAAATACCGAATGGTTCGTGGCAACGCGCGGACAAGAAGTTGGGTTTCCATCCGGTATATACGATTTGCGTGGAAGTCCTTTCGGCATAAAGGACACCCCGCTTGTCAGATCGTATGACATACTGTCTGACAGGTGGGGTGTCGTTTCAATGTCGGACGGTGCGCAGCAATGCCGCCTTTCGCCGCCGTATCGCTTTCGGTCTGCGGCTGGCGCATGCGGTCGCGTGAGCCAGCCTTCCGTTTGCTTTTTTACGCTTTATGTCCGCCGATGCGGCCGTTTCGATCCTTTGCCGTTGCGCCGTCCTGTAGGTTCATCCCCTTCAGGATGGCGTTTTTTCCGAACTTTTTCTTGATCGTCAACATGGTTTCCTGCATTTTTCGTTCTTTATCGAGCTGTTCCTTCTCTTTTTGTTTCTGCTTTTCGAGCGCGGCGTAGTCGGTGAACAGATCGAGCTGCTCACAGCTGTCCTTGGGTGCGGCGACGGCGCCTTCGTCCACCACATGATTGGTCGTGAGGGTCAGCCGACGGATCAGCAGCGCGGGATCGACAATGCGGTCATACAGGCTGAGCACGGCTTCGATGAGCTTCCTGGCTGAGGAGGTCTGCCGCTCCAGATTGATCGTGCCGTGAGCAGGCTTGGGCACCTTCCGCCCATAGCGGTCGGTCGTGACCGGGCCGTGGTACGCATCCCGGCACTTGGGATCGGTCAGACACGCAATATCGTAGCCCACCGTGAGCACGATCTGGTCGGTCACCATGCGCTTGTCCACCAGATCAAGCGCGGCCGCGTCGGCCATTTCGTGCGCGACCAGTCTTCCCTTCTGAAAATCATAGGCCTGCTGCAGCACCTGACCATAGCAGAAGGAATGATTTTCCGACTTATACGCCTTGACCATGTCGATGGTGCACGGTTCCCAGCCCCACGCGTGGTCGATCAGCAGCTCGGCGTTGACGCCGAAGAGCTTGTACAGCAGATCCTCATGCGTGACCGAGCACAGGGCGATGTCCCCCATCGTATAGATGCCGTGGCAGGCCAGTTTATCGGCGATCCCCTTCCCCACCCGCCAGAAATCGGTCAGCGGGCGGTGATCCCAAAGCGTATGTCGATAGCCCATTTCATCCAGCGCGGCGATTCGGACGCCGTCCGCATCCGGCTCGACATGCTTGGCGACAATATCCATCGCGATCTTACTCAGATAGAGGTTGCTGCCGATGCCTGCGGTGGCTGTGATGCCGGTCGTTTGCAGCACATCCCGGATCATCGTCATGGCCAGCTCCCGGGCGGACATGTGATAAACGTCCAGATAATGCGTGACATCCATGAATACCTCGTCGATCGAGTAAACATGGATGTCCTCGGGCGCAATATATTTGAGATAAACGTTGTAAATTTGGGTGCTGCATGCAATATAATGCGCCATGCGCGGCACAGCAACCTCGTAGGCGGCCGCCAGCTCCGGGTGGGCGTCCAGTTCGGTGCTGGACGACGATTCTCCGACCAGCTTCCGTCCGGGCGCGCGCTGCCGCCGTTCCGCGTTGACCTGCTTGACCCGCTGCACCACTTCAAATAAGCGCGCCCGACCCGGAATGCCGTAGGCCTTGAGTGAGGGCGAGACCGCCAGACAGATCGTTTTTTCGGTGCGGCTCGCGTCGGCCACGACCAGATGGGTGGTCAGCGGGTCAAGTCCCCGCGCCATGCACTCCACGGAGGCGTAGAAGGACTTCAGGTCAATGGCGATATAGGTGCGTTTTTCCTTCGGCACTTCAAAGCCTCCGTTTCGTTTTCGCATGGGTTCGGTTTCAAATGACCGATCTGCAACGAAAAATGACGTCTTTTCCCAGGCAATTTGTCTCGTTTTGATATGGTTAAGTATAGCATATCCTTCTATGATACGCAATCGAAGAATCCGTTTTTGATCGGACAATCGCCGTGCTTTCGGCTGAAACGCACGAGCGGCGTCACGTCAAAGGTCTTGCACAACGTCACCATCGGATTGGGCGCGTCCATCCAAAGCGCATATGCCGCCGCGCGCCGCGTGCTTTTCGGATCGACTGTCTGCATGGCTTACCAAATCGAGACCCGGCTGGCCGGATCGGTCCACATGCCGTCGCCCGGCCGGATGTCATAGGTCTCGTAGAACTCGGGCAGGGTTTGCAGCACGCGGTTGCAGCGCAGCTTATCCGGCGCATGTACATCGGCGACAGCCAGGTATTCCCGCATCTGCCGGGAGCTGGTGGAGGCCCAGCAGTTGGCAACCGCGCGGAACAGCGCGTCATAATCGGGCGTCCCCGTTTTCTGTGCCGCAGCGACCACGCACCCGATTGCGCCCAGATCTGCCACGTTCTCCGAGATGGTCAGCGCACCGCTGCAGGCAATGCCGGGATAGGCCTCCTGCCCGTCGTACCAGTCGATGACGTCCTGACATTTCTGCTGGAACGCGGCGTAGTCGCTCTCCGCCCACCAGTCGGCGGCGTTGCCGTGCGCATCGTATTTCGCGCCATTGTTATCGAACGCATGGGTGATCTCATGGGCGATGATATAGCCGATACCACCCAAATTTTCCTCGCGGCTGGCGTCAATGTCATAGAGCGGCGCCTGCAGGAAGGCGGCGGGGAAGGTGATATCATTCGCGCTCGGGTTATAGCAGGCATTGACCGTAAACGGACTCATGATCCACTCGGTCTTGTCCACCGGTTTATTTTGCCGGGAGCGGAGCTCCGCAGCCACCGCCCGCCGGATGGCGACGGTATTGGAGAAGAAGCTGCCGCCCTCCGCCGGGGACTGGATCCTGACCGCATCCAGATAGGTGTCCCAACTGTCGGGATACCCCACCTTGACGCCCATGGTATTCAGCTTCCGGATGGCCTTTTCCTTGGTCGCGCTGCTCATCCAGTCCTGCGCACGGATGCGTTCCTGATAAATCGAGATGAATTCCCTGATCATTTTCTCAACGTCGGCCTTGGCCTCAGGCGAAAAATACGTTTCGGAATAGGCGCGGCTCAGATAGTCCGCCAGAAGGCTCTGCACCTGCATCGCCGCGATCTCCTCGCTGCTCTGCCGGGCATTGACGCCGTAATAGGCCTCGCTGAAGTCGAAATTGGCTTCCAGAAAATCCTGATTCAGGGTCGTGCCGTAAGCGAAGACCAGCCCCAGCCGGGCGACTGCCTTCAGGGTATCCAGATGTTCTTCGTCGAACAGCTTTGCAGCGGCTTTGACCGCTTCGACGTCCATGATCAGGATCCTGTCCGTCGGCGTCAGGCCGGAAGCGGTGTAGACCCTGTTCAGATCGACCTGCGGGAACATCGCCTGCAGCTCCGCAAGGGGGAACAGATTGTAGGTCTTGTCAACATCATAGGAATCCTGCGGATTCAGAGAAATGGCCGAAATTGCCTTTTCCGCTTCATAGATCCGTGCCGTGCAGGCTTCCGCCTGCTCCCTGGACAGGCCGGAGAGGGCAAGCAGCGTGCTGAAATAGGTCGTGTACGCATCCTTCTGCGCCTGTGTGCCATTGGTATAAAATTCCTTTTCCATCGAAGGCGAAAGCGTGAGGAAGCGGACGATGTACCGGCTGGAATCCGCCTGATCGGTCATCAGGCCAAAGTCCAGCAGCATTGCACTGCCCAGCTCGGTCCGCATGAGACAATCCGCGTCGATCAGCTCTTCCAGCGTCTTTGCATTTTCGATGGCGTCCAGATAGGTTTGGAGCGGCGCAATCCCGGCCTTTTCGCGTGCTTCCGCGTCCATGACGCAGTCATAGAGCGCTTTGATCTTGGCTTCGGCTGTGCCGGGCTGCTGGGGCTGCGCGTCGATCTCCCGGATCAGCGCAGCGATCTGATCATTGACCGACCGGTTCAGCCCGTAAAGCGCACCATTGACGGACAGACCGGCCGGAATGGTGGAGCTGTCCAGCCAGTCCTTGTTCACAGCCGCGTAGAAATCGTCCTTCAGATTGGCGCCCTCCAGCGCGTAGACCCGGTGGATCAGGGTATCCAGATCGTCCGCCGAGAGGGGCGCGTCGGGCGAAAACAGACCGTCGCCGGTGCCCGCCGCGATACCGGCGGAGAACACATCGGACAGAATATCCGAAGCCCAGTCGGGAATATCGGTGAAGTCCTCTGCGGGGATGGCCATGCGGGCGTTGTCTCCGGTCGGCTCAGGCAGGCCGTTGAAGGCGCGGTTCAACATGATGAGTGCTTCCGCACGGGTGACCGGGCCGTCCAGATCGAGGTCGCCGTTGGCATGACCCTTCAGAATGTCGGACTGCTGTACGCCCGGGTTGTAATCGTCCGCGGCGGCGCGCAGCATCTCGGCCGCTTCCCCGCGGGTCAGCAGACCGGCAGCCTGCGCCGGAATCGTGCCGGCGGTCAGCGCAGCCGCCAGCAGCAAGGGCAGCGTTCGTTTCCAATACCTCATTTTGTTGACCTCCTTTTTGATACACTGATTGTAAACCGGATTCCGAATTTTCGATAGGACTGTAATACAGGAAAATGTGTTTGTTTTATAGGGCTTGCCGCGCACACGCGAAAGACCGGTTTTCTTCATTGTATCATACCGGTTCGGTTTCCTCTATTTCCCTCTGGAAAATATTTGCCTTTCCCGGTTCACGCTGCAAAAAAAGCGCTTTCCGTGATGGAAAGCGCCCCAAATACAGGAGATCAGTCCGCCGTCAGCCTTTTGAGGGACAGCAGAAATCACGTCGTTTTCATCGTGTTGTATCCGAACAGCACCGCCCAGACGCAGACGCTCCGCCTGTCAATTTGGCGGATGCGTTTCTTGATGCGGTTCGCGGTCAAAACCGAGCCTTATCCCGGCCGCTGGACGAACCATATCATCATCGGAACGCCGGACGAGCTGGATGAAACCCTGTTTGACTGGATCGGGCAGGCGTATACATTTTCGGAAAACAAATAGCCGCTTTGCTATGCCTGCGCAGCGCGGCGTTTATGGAGCAACAGGCCGATCGCAAGCCCGAGAACAGCCGGTACGACCCAGCCGAGGTTCCGGTCGAAAAGGGGCAGGAGCTTCCGGGCAAATTCGACGGCTGTATCCAGATGAAGCGCCGACTGCACAGAACCGGGCAGCGTTTTGAAGAAGTCAAAGAGCGCCGCCGCCCATGTAAAGGCCAGCATACTGACATAAACGACCCGATCGTGATCGAACCGTTTGCCGCACAGCGCCAGCACGATCAGCGCGATGGCGGGCGGATAGATCAGCATGAGCACGGGCAGCGAGTAGCTGAGGATCGAGGAAAGGCCGATGTTGGAGATGCCGAACGAAACTACGGTAAACAGGACGGCCCACGCCCGATAGGAGAGCCGGTCGGGAAACATCCGCGCGAAGGTCTCCGCGCAGCTCGTGACCAGACCGATCGAGGTTTTGAGGCAGGCGAACGTGATCGTCACGGCAAGAATGAGGCTTCCGGCGCTCCCGAGATAATGCCCCGCGAGCTGTGCGAGGGCAATGCCGCCGTTTTCCGAGGTCTCAAACAGACCGCGCGACTGCACGCCCATCCGGATCGTCAATACGTAAATGACGGCCATCAGGATGCCGGTCAGAATGCCCGACTGCATGACCTCCTTTGCGACCGCGCCGTCCTCGGAAACGCCCATCTGGCGGATCACGTCAATGACGATGATGCCGAAGGCCAGCCCGGCGATGGCGTCCATCGTGCCGTAGCCCTCTACCAGCGCCGAAAACAGCGCGCCGCTCTGATACCCGGCGTCCGGTTCGATCGTCCCGACCGCGGTTCCGGCATGAAAGAGCGCGGACGCCAGCAGAATCGCGAGGAACAACAGGAACACCGGATTGATGATTTTTCCGATCCAGAGGGTGATATTGCCGGGACGCAGGGAGAAAATCAGAACAAATGCGAAAAATACCAGCGAGAAAAGCAGAAGGGACAGCCCTTCCGGCGCGCGGCCTGCGAGCATCGGCGCGACACCGGTGGTAAACGAGGTCGTGGCGCATCGGGGAATCGCGAACAGCGGCCCGATGGTCAGATACAGCACGCAGGTGAAGAAATAGCCGTACCCCTTCCCTGCTTTCGCGGCCAGCGCCTGAAGACCGTCGGAATGGGTGTTGCCGATGGCGGCGACACCGAGAATCGGAATGCCGACGGCGGTCATGATAAAACCGATCATGGCCGGGATCATGTTCCGTCCGGCCAACTGACCGAGATGCACCGGGAAGATCAGATTGCCCGCGCCGAAGAACATACCGAATAGCGTTCCGGCGACGAGCATCCGCTGTTTCATGGTGAGCCGGGTGCGATGCATATCGAAATTCAACTCCTTTGCTTCTTCTATTGTAATCCACCGCTTGCCGTTTGGGAACCGCATGGTTATAATAGAAGTATGAGAAAATGTAATACCCTATGGAGAGGTGCAGGAAAATGGATGCAAAGAAGCTGGAAATTTTGATGACGGCCGTCGATCTCGGGAGCTTCTCCCGCGCCGCCGAGGTGGTCGGCTACACCCAGTCCGGCCTGACCCATCTGGTCAACAGTCTGGAGCGGGAGATCGGCTTTCCGCTGATCAAGCGCAGCCACAAGGGCATTGCCCTGACCGAGCAGGGCGAAGCCCTGATGCCCGCGATCCGCGAATTTTTACAGGCAAACTCGAATCTGGAAAACAAGATCCAGACGATCACCGAGCGGCAGGCCGAAACCATCCGAATCGCCGCCTATGCCAGCATTGCGATGCACTGGATGCCCGAGATTCTCTATCGGTTCCGCCGTCTGTGTCCCAACGTCGATGTGGATCTGCGCATGGTAGATAACGCGCTCGAGCCATTCGAGCTGCTGCTGGACGGAAAGGCCGACGTCATCTTCGCAAGCCGCCAGAAATACCACGACTGCGATTGGCTCCCGCTCTACGATGAGCGGATGTACGCCATCCTGCCCAAGCACTATCCGATCAGGGGACGCGCAGAATTTCCGCTGGAGGAATTGGAGGGAAAGGATTTCCTGATGCCCTATGGCCGGTTCGACATCGACGTGCACGCGGCGTTCGCGCAGGTCGGCGTCAAGGTGCGGGAAAAACCGGCTTATGTGGACGACGAGACCGTCATCCGGATGGTCGGAAAGGGACTGGGCGTTTCGATGATGTCCGAGCTGATGATCCGGGGTCGGACGGACGACGTTCTCTGCGTTCCGGTCGCTCCCAGAACCATCCGCGAGCTTGGCATGGGTCTGCGCAAGGGCGAAAAGAGCTCACCGAGCATTCTGAAGCTGAAAAACTGCGTGCTCGAATATATTCACGAGCTGCGCACGCGCTGAGGTCTTCCGGAGCGCCCCGATCGAAAAGCGAACTTTTCCTGTCAATTGACCTTCCATGTTTTCCCGATCTGTTTTATAATGAAGCTAAAGTACGGTTTTTTAACAAGGAGGACGACACCCTTGTCAAGGACGGTTCGATCTGTCTGGCCGAGGATATCAACCTTGCGATCAAGGTGTTCCGGGCCTGCCAGCTCAAGCTGCAGGAGCTGGTGCTCGAATCGGACACGCGGGAATATCCGGATCGCCGCACGGACGAAATCCGCACGATCATCGTGATTGATTCGATCAAAAACCCCTATGAATCCATGTATTTGAAGGCGCGATACAACAATTATTATCTGATCGGCATTTATACGGAGGAAAGCGAGCGCCGGAAGCGTCTGCGCGAGGACGAGCATATGGTGGATGACGACATCAACGCCCTCGACATCATCGAACAGAATTCGGCGTTCAAGCGTGAGATCAAGCAATACGAGAAATGGCGCAAGGCGGGAGAAAACCCGGAGGACTGCCCCACGCCGTATATCATCCGGAAAATGTACGAGCAGTTTCAGGAGCATCAGCTGCTGGACGACCTCTCCTTCATCTCGCCCTTCATCCTGCAGAATGTATCAAGCTGTCTGGATTCCGCCGACATTCTGATCAACAACCGGCCGGATGACCGCTCCTACACCTACCTCAAGCAGACGCTGCTGCGCTATGTTTGTCTGATCATGAATCCCGGCCTTGTCCTGCCGACCGCCATCGAGCGCTGTATGCAGACCGCCATGACCGCAAAGCTCAATTCGGGCTGCATATCCCGTCAGGTCGGCGCCGTTGTGACCGACGACGCCTATCACCTGCTTTCGATCGGCTGGAACCAGCAGCCCGAGGGCCAGCTCCCCTGCTCGTACCGTGACCTGTGCGAGCTGTACCATCACTGGTGCCCCGAGGGCTACAGTGATTACGAAAATGACGACAAGGGACTCCTGCAGACCCATATTAAAACGCAGGTGGAGGACTTTTTTGATACGGACGACTGTCCGCTGCGGGCGCACGGCAAGCTGCCCTGCTACTGCTTTAAGGACTACCACAATCAGATCAACGAGGAACGCAATCAGGTGCACACCCGTGCGCTGCACGCGGAGGAAACCGCTTTTCTGAGTCTGGGCGCGAATCACCTGCGTGCCGAAAACGGCATCCTGTTTACAACCTCCAGCCCGTGCGAGCTGTGCTCCAAAAAGGCGATGCATCTCGGCATCAAAACCATTTACTATGTCGAGCCGTACGCCGGCGTATCGGAAAAGCACGTGCTCAGCATCGGAGAACGCAAAAAACGACCCCAGCTCATCCTGTTTACCGGCGCGATCGGCACGGCATACAATCGGCTGTACACGCCGCTGCTGCCGCGCAAGGACGAGAACGAAATGTGGCTGGGCGCGAAGATGGGCGCGCGGCTTATGGAGCAGATCGAAAAGAAGCGAGCCCGGAAGGAACCGGCCGATTCGGTGAAACGGAGGTGTGTTCCACATGCGCACGGCTGACCACAGCATAAACAGCGGTTCCCATTTAACCGTGCAGGAGATCGAACGCTGCCGCGAGCAGCTTTCCGATCTCATCATCGCCCCGTTCGATCCCGCCCACGCCAAGGGCGTCGGATACAATCTTTCATTGTCCGAAATGATCTACTCCATCACGCGCAGCCGCCTCGTGCCGATCTGCCGCGACGCACAGGAGACGTATTTCTATCTCCGGCCGAATGAAACCATTCTGGCCCTTTCCTACGAATACATCAAGGTCACCGACCGCATTGCAGGCAGCTTTCATTCCCGGGTGCGCATGACCGCGCAGGGCGTGGGCAGCACATCCACGACGCTTGACCCGGGCTGGAAGGGGATGCTGCTGTTTTCCCTCAACAATCCGACCAAAAAGAAAATCAAAATCGTGCTGTCCACCCGGATTGACGGGACGATCCGGCCGAATCCGGTCATTACCCTCATCACATGGTGGCTGCCAAAGCCGGACGGCTCCGAAGCGGACGCCGCCGACCCGCTGACGCTGCGTTTGGATAATCCGCCCATGCGCATTGATATCTGGTCGGAGCTGACCGCGAAGCCGCTTCGCCTGTTCCGGAATCAGCATTATCAAAAATTCTGCCGTCTCGTCGAATCGCTCTCGCCTTTTGAATCCCTGCCGTCTGCCGCTGTCGCATGGTCAAATGCCCTCTCCGAAAGCCTGACTGCCCTGCGCATCGCGGTGGAAGCCCAGGGAGATGAAACCGCGATCCGCACGGCGCTGATCCGCCTGCAGGCGATTCCCGACCTGCCGGGCGATATGAGCAAACGCCTGCACACGCTGACCGCGGCGCAGAAACGGCCCGATCTTCTGGCCTTCTGCCGGACGCCGGACTATCTGAAAGAGATCGACGCGGTGGTCAGCGAGATGCAGTATCAGCCGCTCTGCGATCAGGTGGAGCAGATCCATGCGCGAATCGCCGCACAGGTTCCGATCTCGTGGCATAAGAGCATTCTCGCCAATATCTGGCAGCAATTGCTGAAAAACTGCGGCGTGCTGGTCGCGACCGTTTTTTCGATTGGATTTATTCTATATGGTCACTTTGCCGCAGACTCGAATTACTGGGCGCAGCTCATTCTGGCCTTTGTTCCGCTGGTCGGGTCGATCGTATACCACCTGATCGCAGAGCGAAAGTGATTGCCTGTTACGGCACCTGCGCCGAGCCGGAGGCTTCCGCCCAATCGTTCCAAACGGTCAGCAGGCCGTCGGCAAAGGCGCGGTGGCCGTCCTCGGTGAAGTGCACGCCGTCGAAGGTCAATCCGATATCCCACGCGCCCGCGTCCGCGAACCGGATGCCCAGTCTGTGCGCAAGCGTCCGATACCGCGCCGCAAGCGCCGCCGAAGCATCCACCAGCGCGGGCGTATCCACCCATGCGCCCAAACGCAGGGGCGGCGGCGCGATGAGCAGGAGGTGCTCCCCCGCGACCGGCAGACGGGTCAAAAACGCTTCCATGCGCGCGGCGGCCGTGTCCACGTCCGCGCCCTGCAGCAGGTCGTTCGTACCCAGCATGACGAGCAGCCGGTCGGCCTGCGGCAGCGAAACCGGCCCGCGCGGGATCTCCCGCCCGTTTTCCCCGGCGTTCACGACCGCCCAGCCGGTCACACGCGCCAACCGGTCGACCCAGCGCACCGCCGCCGGATACCGTCCGCCGAAATACGACCGGGGATCATACCCATAGGTGTTTGAGTCTCCAAAACACACGATCCGCATGGAATCGGCCTCCTTTCCGTGCGCAATGCGCAAAAAGCATCCGCGCTTCCATCCCTGAAAAATCAGATTGGCGCTGCCTCCATGCTGCCATACGCAGCCATTTGTATGCGCTGTCCGGCGGCTCAATCCAGAAGGCGGCCGTCGGTCGAAATCGTGCAGACACGCAGCGGAAGCTGCTTACCGCTGGCGTGCAGCGCGTTTTTCACCGCGTTTTCGATGCCGCCGCAGCACGGAACCTCCATGCGCACGACGGTCACGCTTTTGACCGCGTTATTTGCAAGAATCGCGGTCAGCTTTTCCGCATAATCAACGGCGTCCAGCTTGGGACAGCCGATGAGCGTGATGTGATTGCGGATAAACGCCTGATGGAAATTGCCGTAGGCAAAGGCCGTACAGTCGGCGGCGACCAGCAGGTTCGCACCGTCAAAATACGGCGCGCTGACCGGAACGAGCTTGATCTGCACCGGCCACTGTGTCAGCTCGCTGCGAACATCCGAAACGGGCGCGGCAGCGTGACCGGTTTCACGGTGAATCGACCGCGCCTGCGTTCCCGGACAGCCGCAGGCCAGCGGCGCTTCCGCCTGTTTCCGTTTGGCAGCCTGCACCGCCGCTTCGTCATAGGCGGGCGCTTCGCGCTCCTCAAAGTGGATGGCGTCCACCGGGCAGGACGGCAGGCAGTCGCCCAGACCGTCACAGTAGTCCTCGCGGGTCAGCTTGGCCTTGCCGTCGATCATCTCGATCGCGCCCTCGTGACAAGCCGCGGCACAAGCGCCGCAGCCGATGCACTTTTCTTCCTCAATATGAATGATTTTTCGAATCATGAATCTGTCTCCTTCTCGATTTTTTTAATATTGATCCAACCGCATTGACTTTCTGATTTCATTCTAGTCAAATCGCTTCGACCTGTCTGTTGGTTTTCCAACAAAATAACCGGTTTTCGCGGCGCACACAAAGAAAATGCGGCACGCATCCGGGGGTATCCCGCAAAACCGGTTGCGATTCTTTCAAACAGACCGTATACGAAAAGAAAAAAGGGGTACACCGTTTTCCTGTCCGGATGCGATGATCGCCATTCTGGCCGACTTCATCCTCTCGCTGAATGAGGTCGATGTGGCCATCGTTTATTCCCACCGGGAGGACGGCATCAAGTTTTCGGTGCGTTCCGAGACGGCGGAGGTGCACGCGGGCGAGCTGATCCACCAGGCGCTGGAAGGAATCGGCAGCGGCGGCGGTCACGCGGGTATGGCGGGCGGCCTGATCCGCAAAGAGCAGCTTCCCCTGCTCGGCAACTACCCGAATGACCGGATCGAAAGCCTGTTTCTGGATACGCTGGCAAGGTTCACCCCGCGCACCGCGCAGGAACCGCCGGTCAGGCTGTGAGCCTGTAAACGCGGACTTTCTATGAAAAAAACCATATCAAACAGCAAAAAAAGAGCCGGACGCTGCGGAATGTGCAGCATCCAGCTCTTTTTCCATGCTTCGGTTGACCCTATGATTTGACGTCAGTGCAGTGTGCGCGCGATCGTGCGGATGACCTCGTTCATCACGATGGGCTTTGCGATGTGCGCATTCATGCCCGCGTCCCGCGAGGCCTGCACATCCTCCGCGAACGCGTTGGCCGTCATGGCATTGCTCGGGATGGTGCGGCCGCTGACGACCGCGTTTCAGGCAGTCCTCCCGAGTCTCACATTTCACATATTCCGCATCGAGGAACAGGACCTCGGCCGCGCCCCGCTGGATGGCGTTGTTCCCTGCATAAGCGATCTCCTGCGTCGTTTTTTTCCGTAAAATCGTCCGGATGCAGCAGGATAAAGGTCGTGGACATGATCGCGTCCGAATTGAAAAAACCATACTGCCGCGAAAACCAGAAGTCGCGGTACAGCAGGCCGAACAGGTCGATCTCGCCGTCCTTCCGCTTTTGCAGCAGCTCGCTGAAGGAGTTGTAGACGTATTCATACTACCAGCCGATCGAATAGGCGACGCGCTGCAGATACGCGTGGCCAAAGCCGCGCTTGTATTCGCCTTCGCCGCCCTCCTGATCGTTTTCAAAATAACGTAGCCGACGCGCACGGTCTTTGCGCTCCCGCCCGTCCTGTCCGCGTGCGCCGCCGAAACAAGCAGGCTGCTGACCGACAGAACCAGTACAGTGACCAGCGCCGCCTTGATTCCTTCGCTTTCATGGTAGCGCATTCGAAACAGATTAACAGATTTCCACTCAAATTTGAGACAAAAAAGCGGGACGATCCGAAAGGATCGCCCCGCAAGATGCGTCGAAAATTACTGGTTGGCTTCGCAGAAGCGCATGAGCATGGCGGCGGTTTCCGCACGGGTCGCGCCCGCCTTGGGCGCGAGGATGCCGCTGCCGTTGCCGGTCATCAGGCCGGTCTCGACCGCCCACTGCATCGCGGTGACCGCGTAATCGCTGATGCTGGACGCATCGGTGAACGCGGACAGGTCACCCGCGCCGAGCGGACAGCCGACCGTGCGCCACAGCATGACGGCAAGCTGCTCACGGGTGATTGAGCCGGACGGGTTCGAGCCGTCGGAAATGCCGTTTACAATCGCCCACTGCTGACCCTTTTCGTACCAGTTCGCACCGCCGGTGGTGTCCGCGCCGCTGCGGCGGGCGAGGATCGTCCAGATCATCGCGCGGTTGGTGGCGGCGGACGGCGCAAATTCGGTCTCGCTCACGCCGGTCATCAGGCCGTTCGCGTAGACGTACTGCACCGCCGTGTCGATCCAGGAACCGGCCGCAATGTCGGCAAACAGATGCGAGGTCGGCTGGGTCGGCTGCTCCACCTCGGTGGCGAGAACGAAGGTCGCCTCAACGGTGATCTTGGACGCGGGCATGGTGAAGGTGTACTTGCCGTCGCCCTTGTCCTTCAGCTTGACCTCGTCGCCATCCGCGTCGATGACGGTCAGCGTATCGAGCACATAGCCGTCGTCGGGCTTTACCGTGATGGTGACGGTGTCGCCCTTCGCCGCCTTGGCGTCGGACAGCTTGACCGTGCCGTTCTTGGACTTCTCAGTCGAGACAGCGTAGGTCTTTTCGGTAGAAGAATCCGAGGAAGAAGGCTTCTTATAGGTGATGACCAGCTTCGAACCGTCCTCGCTCATGCGGCAGCGGCTGCCGAGCGAGATATTGTCCTTACTGTAACCGGTCGTCCCTACATCAATCGTCAGGCTCTTGCGGCTGACGGATACCTTTTCCGAGCCAACACCGGGCTGCAGCACGATCGTGTCGCCGCTGGAAGCCGCGTCGATCGCGGCCTGCAGGGTCGGATAGCTTTCGCCGTTGACCATTGCAGCAGAGGTAACCGTACCGGACAGAAGCAGTTCACTGAACTTGGTAATTTTCAGAACGGCAACGCCGTCTTCGATTGTGAAGCGCTTGT
>JAFBIW010000022.1 GCA_021531865.1 Butyricicoccus pullicaecorum
AAATTGAATAGTGCGTGCTATTGGTGACGAGGGTACACCTGTTCCCATTCCGAACACAGTAGTTAAGCTCGTTTACGGTGACAATACTTGGCTGGCGACGGCCCGGGAAGATAACGCAGCGCGCACATCAACAAAGCGGTGATCAAAGGATCACCGCTTTTGTTTTGTTTTCCCCCGATGGACAGTTCCCATTCCGGGACGGTGCACTCTTGTTTGGGCCTTGGC
Source organism: Butyricicoccus pullicaecorum (assembly GCA_021531865.1). Lineage (GTDB taxonomy): Bacteria > Bacillota > Clostridia > Oscillospirales > Butyricicoccaceae > Butyricicoccus. Next base: position 226 of record JAFBIW010000022.1, read on the forward strand.
CGAGCAAGTCGGCCACAGCCTTACCGAAAAACGACCCACCGGGTCGTTTTTTTAACCGGTAAGGTGACTGACGCCGCCCGGGAAGATAACGCAGCGCGCACATCAACAAAGCGGTGATCGAAGGATCGCCGCTTTTTATTTTGTATGAAAGTCGTATGGTTCCCATTCCGGGACGGTGCACTCTTGTTTGGGCCTTGGCCGAGCAAGTCGGCCACAGCCTTACCGAAAAACGACCCACCGGGTCGTTTTTTTTAACCGGTAAGGTAACTGACGCCGCCCGGGAAGATCACTTAGCGCGCACATCAACATAGCGGTGATCGAAAGATCGCCGCTTTTTTGTTCCGAAAATCTCTTTTGCGTAAGCTGGGGTTGTGGTACAATACGGAATCGGAGGGGAATATATGAGTAAAACGATAGTCGATATGACCGAGGGCGACGCGCAATCGCATCTCATCCGCTATTCGATCCCGCTGATTCTGGGCAATCTGTTTCAGCTCGCCTACAATGTAGTCGATTCGGTGATCGTCGGTCAATTCATCGGCAAGGAGGCGCTGGCGGCTGAGGGCATTGCCGCGCCTGTCATGAACATCATTATTTTGGGCATTTCAGGCGTCTGTATCGGTGCGGGCGTACTGATGAGCGAATTTTTCGGGGCGAGACAATACGGCGAGCTGCGGAAGGCGCTGGTATCCTTTTTGCTGCCCGGATTATTCTTCGCGGCGGCGGTGGTCGCGCTGGGCGCACTGCTGACGCCCGCGCTGCTGACCGTCTTGCAGGTGCCCGGCGAGATTCGGGGCCTGACCGGCACCTATCTGCGCATTATTTTTCTCGGCGCGCCGTTTACCTATTTATATAACGCGCTGGCAGCCGCGCTCAAGAGCGTGGGCGATTCCCGCACGCCGCTGCGCTTTTTGATGCTGGCTTCGATCCTGAACGCGGTCAGCGACATCGTTCTGATCGGCTTTCTGGGCTTCGGTATCGTCTGTTCGGCGCTGACGACTGTATTTGCGGAAGCGGCGTCCGCTCTGCTGACCCTGCTTTACATGCAGAAAAAGATCCCGCTGCTGCGGCTGCGGGCTTCTGAGTGGCGGATCGACCGCTTTTATCTGCGCCGCATTCTGCAGATGGGCGGCGTGACGGCTTTGCAGCAGTCGGTTCAGCCGGTGTGCAAGCTGCTGATGCAGGGCTGCGTCAACACGCTGGGCGTGGACGGCATCGCGGCCTACAACGCGGTGACCCGCATGGATGACTTCGCCTGCATCCCGGCGCAGAGCATCTCGTCGGGCATTACGACCTTCCTCGCACAGAATCGCGGCGCGGGCAAGACCGACCGGATGCTGCGCGGCTTCGGCAGCGGGATGCGGCTCGAGGGCGGCTACGCCGTGTGCATCTGTCTGGTCACGCTGCTGTGCCGCCGGGGCTTTGTTTCGATGTTCGTCGCCGGGGAGAGCAGCGCCGAAATCGTTGCGATCGGCGCAGATTACCTGTTTTATATGGCGTTTTTCTACTTTTTCCCGGCGTTTACGAACGGTTTGCAGGGCTATTTCCGGGGCGTCCAGCGGATGGAGGTCACCCTGCTGTGCACAACGCTTCAGGCGGGCACGCGCTGTCTGATGACCTATCTGCTGACGCCGCGGCTGGGCATCCGTGGCATCGCCTTCGCCTGCGCGATCGGCTGGAGCCTGATGCTGCTGTATGAGGTGCCGTGCTGTTTGGCCGACCGGAAGCGGCGGATGCGGGAGGCGGAGCCGTCCTGAATGACCGGCTCACGGCGTCCGTGTCCCGGGTTTTGCAGCCGGACGGGGACAGAAGCGCAGGCAGGCCGCGTCCTCCGGCCGGCGGAGCTTGGGACGGGGCATAACGCAGTGCCCGCGCACGGCGCGCGGCCGGCGGTGGGGCACGAAATAGCGGCAGTCCTGACAGGATGGCATGGCGGAGTCCCTCCTTTTTTCTTTGATGATAGCATACGGCGGGGCGGACGTCAAAAAACCGTACCTGAGATTTGTGCGATTCGTTTATAAATTATCTCTATACTTCTGCGGATTGGAATGCTAAAATAAAAATAGAATACCCCGCACGCAGACGCGTGAAGCAGGAAAGAGGAAATTTTTATGCAAACCAAGAACAAACAGGCACAGTTTTCGCAGATATTGCTGGTTCTGCTCCTCATGGCCCTGCCGCTCTTTTATTTTTTCCAAAAGTTCAACTATATCCGCTCGGATATGTATACCGACACGATGACGGCAGTCTCCGAGCAGATCGGCGGCAAGCTGGAGCGACAGGTCATCTGGGAGGACAGCAAGGACGAGAACAAGTCGAGCATGATGTATACCGCGTATTACTACCCGCAGGCGCTTTCTGTTGTCTGCCGCACGACGCCGGTCACCTATGTGCGCGACGGGAACACCCCGCCCGGCGTGGCCTACCTGATCTCGGACGAGGGTATGCTGTATCCCGCGAAGACGGTCGAGGATACCGAGTACAACACCACTCTGCTGGTCTTTGAGAACGTGCCCTCCGACTTCATCGGCCGCCTCCGGTACCTCGATATCGTGCCCGAGCAGTCGGTGCCCGAGGACGGGCTGTACCGGCCCTCCGATCCGGTCTCGGGCCGCATCCGCTACACCCTGCAGGGCGACACGGTCTGACCGGTACAGAATGATCCAAATGTTCCGGAAAACGGCCCGCATAGCGAAAATGCGGGTCGTTTTTTGTACGGTTTTCCGGGACTTTTCCGTGATATAATACAAACAGACAGATGACACCGTTTGGGTGACCTGACAGCGGGGAGGTGCGCGCATGGAGTATGAATTTTGCGTCGAGACCGATCACGACGCCCGTGCCTTTGAAGCATTGGCGGCGGCTGAGTTTCGCCTGTACCGCCAGCGACGGGGCGGTCTGCTCTGGTGCGCGGCGGTTGGCGTGCCGGTCTTCCTCCTGAGCCTCATCTGGAAGGGGACAGGCAGTCCGGGGCCGACCTGGTGCCTGCGCGTGCTGGCAGCCGTGTTCGCGGCCGCGCTCGTGCTGCCTGTGCGCTGGCGGCGGGAGCTGCGCCTGCGCGACGCACGCGCCCGCACGCTCGAGGAAGCCGAGCAGAACTGGGAATATGGGCTGGAATACGCCTTTTTTGACACCTATTTCAAGGTTTGGGGACATGAGGGCACGCGGATCGTCTATTACGGCGCGGTGACCGATCTGGTCGAGACCGCTGACTACTTCCTCATCTTCCTCGACGGCGCGAATGCGCACGCCATCCGCAAGGCCGACTTCACCCGGGGCGACCCGGTGCGCTTTGCCGCCTTCCTCTCGGGCGCGTGCGCCCGTCCGTGGGAACAGATGGCGGTCTGACAGCACGGTTGGTCAAACGCCCAACGGCGAATTGCATACCCGCACACCCCGTGTTCCACCCATTTTTCGACAAAACGCAGGTTTACTTTGGCCGGGGAAAACGATATAATAATAGGTAACAAAAAATTCACAGAAATATTTTTGATGCGGCAGCAAAGGAGAAAAAACTTATGGCTTATTACTTTTCGGAGCCCTCTCGCACGTTCAGCGAATACCTGCTCGTGCCCGGTTATTCGTCCGCGGACTGTATCCCGGCAAACGTCAGCCTGCGCACCCCGATCGTAAAATACAAGAAGGGCGAGGAAGCCGCGCTGTACGCGAATATCCCGCTGGTTTCGGCGATCATGCAGTCTGTTTCGGATGACAAGATGGCGATCGCGCTGGCCAAGGAGGGCGGCATCTCCTTCATCTACGGCTCGCAGACCATCGAGAGCGAGGCGGCCATGGTCGCGCGCGTCAAGGCGTACAAGGCCGGCTTCATCGTATCCGACTCCAACATCAAGCCCGATCAGACGCTGGCCGACGTGCTGGCTCTCAAGGAGCGCACCGGCCACTCCACCGTGGCGGTCACCGACGACGGCACCGCGACCGGCAAGCTGCTCGGCATCGTCACCAGCCGTGACTACCGAATCTCCCGTATGTCCACCGATGAGAAGGTCTCCTCCTTCATGACTCCCTTCGAGAAGCTGATCACCGCCCCGGCGGACACCACCCTGAAGGAAGCCAACAACATCATCTGGGATCATAAGCTCAACTCCCTGCCGCTCGTTGACGAGAACCAGCACCTCGCCTACATGGTCTTCCGCAAGGACTATGATTCGCATAAGGAAAACGCGCTCGAGCTGCTCGACAAGGACAAGCGCTACATCGTCGGCGCGGGCATCAACACCCGTGACTACGCCGAGCGCGTACCCGCGCTGGTCGAGGCCGGTGCGGACGTGCTCTGCATCGACTCCTCCGAGGGCTACTCCGAGTGGCAGTCCCGCACGATCGCGTGGATCCGCGAGCACTACGGCGACACTGTCAAGGTCGGCGCGGGCAACGTCGTTGACCGCGAGGGCTTCCGCTTCTTAGCCGAGGCGGGCGCGGACTTCGTCAAGATCGGTATCGGCGGCGGCTCGATCTGCATCACCCGTGAGCAGAAGGGCATCGGCCGCGGTCAGGCGACGGCTGTTATCGAGGTTGCCGCGGCGCGCGACGAGTACTACCGCGAGACCGGCATCTACGTCCCGATCTGCTCGGACGGCGGCATCGTACACGACTACCACGTCACGCTGGCGCTGGCTATGGGCGCGGACTTCATCATGCTGGGCCGTTATTTCTCCCGCTTCGATGAGTCGCCCACGAACAAGGTCAACATCGGCGGCACCTTCATGAAGGAATACTGGGGCGAGGGCTCGTCCCGTGCCCGCAACTGGCAGCGCTACGACCTGGGCGGCGCACAGAAGCTGTCCTTTGAGGAGGGCGTTGACTCCTACGTACCCTATGCCGGCTCGCTCAAGGACAACGTCACCCTGACGCTCAACAAGGTGCGCTCGACCATGTGCAACTGCGGCGCGCTCTCCATCCCCGAGCTGCAGGAAAAGGCCAAGATCACGCTGGTTTCGGCCACCTCGATCGTCGAGGGCGGCGCGCACGACGTCGTGCTCAAGGATTCGGCCGTATCCTCCCGCAAGTAAGCGGTAAAAATGCAAAAAAAGTCCCCATATCGGGGACTTTTTTATATGCGGAATCGGGCTGATATGGTAGAATAAAGAGGAAAGACAGAATCGGGGGAGGAACGGGGTATGAAGGGACCTTGGGGCAGGATGCAGGATGACACGCAGGCGGGCACGCTGGCGTTCGGACGCTGGGCACTGTTTTCCTGCGTCATCGGCGTGGCAGTCGGCACGGCGGGCGCGGGCTTTCACCACGCGGTCGCGTTTGCAACGGCGGCGCGGCAGGCGCATCCGGCGCTGCTGTTCGGCCTGCCGCTGGCCGGCCTGCTCATCGTCTGGCTCTACCGCGTGTGCGATCTGGCGCGGGACGGCGGCACCAATCTGGTGCTTATCTCGGTGCGGGACAACGCGCCGATCCGCTTCCGGGTCGCCCCGCTGATTGTCATTGCCACGACGCTGACCCACCTGTTCGGCGGCTCGTCCGGCCGCGAGGGCGCGGCGCTCCAGCTCGGCTCGGCCATTTCAGCTACGATCGGCCGGGGCATGGGGCTGGACGAGAAGGATGAGCGGGTCATCAAGATGTGCGGCATGGCCGCGGGCTTCACCGCCCTGTTCGGCACGCCGCTGGCCGCGACGGTATTCGCGATGGAGGTCGTTTCGGTCGGCGTCATGTACTATGCCGCCTTTTTCCCCTGTCTGCTGTCCGCCATGGCCGCCCTGCTGACCGCCCGCGCGCTGGGGGGCGCGCCCGAGACCTTCACCCTGCGGGACGTGCCCGCCCTCGATCTGGGCGCCGTCGCCCGGGTGATCGTGCTCGGCCTGCTGTGCGCGCTCGTCGCCATCCTGTTCTGCCGGGTGTTCGGCATCATCCACCGCTTTTACGCGCGGTATCTGCCCAACCCCTACCTGCGCGCCTTCGCGGGCGGCTGCATTGTGATCGTGCTCACCCTGCTGCTCGGCACCCGGGATTACAACGGCGCGGGTATGCAGGTCATTGCGCACGCCTTCGCGGGCGAGGCCCGTCCGGAAGCCTTTTTCGTCAAGATGGTGCTCACCGCGCTGACGCTGGGCGCGGGCTTCAAGGGCGGCGAGATCGTGCCCGCCTTCTTCGTCGGCGCGACCTTCGGCTGCTTCTACGGCCCCTACCTCGGCCTGTCCGGCTCGTTTGCCGCCGGCGTCGGCCTGACCGCCGTGTTCTGCGGCGTCACCAACTGCCCGCTGACCTCGATCCTGCTGGCCTTTGAGCTGTTTGGCGGCGAGGGTCTTTCCCTGATCGCGCTGGGCTGTGCGGTCAGCTACATGCTGTCCGGCTATTCCGGCCTGTACAGCGCCCAGAGAATCGTTTATTCCAAGCTCCGCGCCGAGTATGTCGCCCGGCAGTCGGGCCATTGAACCAAGGAGGAACTGACCCGTGCAACCACACATCCGCGCCGCGATTTTTGATATGGACGGCACCCTGCTCGATTCCATGCCGGTCTATCACAACCTGACGCGCGGCTATCTGGCCGGACTGGGCGTGACCGTCGAGCGTGCCGAGCTGGACGCGCTTGAGGGTAAGACCCAGCGCCAGTGGGCCGAGTATTTCTGCGCGGCTTATCCGCAGATCGGCATGACGCCCGAGGCGTTCGACGCCGAGATCGACCGCATCGTTGAGGCGCGCTACGCCGCCATCGCCGTGCCCAAGCCGGGCTGCGCCGACTTCCTCGCCGCCCTGCGTGACCGGGGCGTGCGTATGGCTGTCGCCACCCTGACCGCCCGCCGCCACGCCGAAAAGGCGCTGCGCGACCGGGGGCTGTTCGCGTATTTCGACTGTATGCTGACCATTGAGGACGTGGGCGTGCCCAAGTACGAGCCGGATATCTACCTTGAGACCGCCCGCCGTCTGGGCGTTCCGCCCGAGGAGAGCATGGTCTTCGAGGATGCGCCCTACGCGGGCGAGACCGCGCACCGCGCGGGCTTCCGGGTCTGCGGCGTGGCCGAGCGGGCCTACGCCCGGGGCGAAGGGGCGCTGCGCGCGGCGAGCGACTGGTTCATCGAGGCCTCCTTCGATGAGCTGCGTGAAAAATTGCAATATTTTGGCTGAAAGCCTTGCAATTCAATTTTTATTGCGTTAAAATAGGAACATTGCGCGGCTGCATGCGTTCATAGGGACGCGCAGCCCGCTTTTTCTGCCCCTTGGGGCAAAAATCCAAACAGAAAGAAGGAATCTGCGTGCAGCAGGAACAACAGAAGATGGGCACCATGCCGATCGCACCGCTGATCTTCAGCATGGCCCTTCCCGCCATGGTCTCCATGCTCATCAACGCACTGTATAACATCGTCGACAGTATTTTCGTCGCCAAATATTCGGCGGATGCGCTGACCGCGGTCTCGCTGGTCTTCCCGCTCCAGACGCTGGTCATCGCGGTCGGCGTGGGCACGGGCGTGGGCGTCAATTCGCTGATCGCCCGCTGTCTGGGCGCGCGGGAGCAGGAGCAGGCCGACCATGCCGCCCAGCACGGCGTCGTGCTGGCGCTGTTGGGCGGTCTGGTTTTCCTGCTGCTCGGCTTCTTCGGCAGCCGTCCCTTCCTCTCGGCCTTTACCGAGAACGCGAGCGTGCTCGATCAGGCGGTCAGCTATTCGCACATCGCGGTCGGCCTGAGCTGCTTCGTCATGCTCTCCATGATGTGCGAGAAGATCCAGCAGGCGACGGGCAACATGATCATCCCGATGTTTCAGGGCTTGATCGGCGCGATCGTCAACATCATCCTTGACCCGCTGCTGATCTTCGGCCTCGGGCCGTTCCCGGAGCTTGGCATCCGGGGCGCGGCCATCGCGACCGTCATCGGCCAGATCGTCGGTATGGTCATCGGCGTTTGGGGTCTGTTCATCCATCAGAAGGTCATCCGCGCCAGCCTGCGCGGCTGGCGGCCGCAGGCGCGTATGTTCGCGCAGATCTATCAGGTCGGTCTGCCCGGCATTGTCATGCAGTCGATCATGTCGGTCATGACCGCCGGCCTGAACGTCATCCTGATCGGCTTCTCCGAGATTGCGGTCTCGGTTCTGGGCATCTATTTCAAGCTCCAGACCTTCGTGTTCATGCCGGTTTTCGGTCTCAATCAGGGCGCGCTGCCTGTTATGGGCTATAACTACGGCGCGCATGACCGTCACCGTCTGATGAGCGCCTACCGCGTGACGCTTGGCTCGGCGGTCGTCATCATGCTGCTCGGCTTCGCTCTGTTCCAGTGCCTGCCCCGGCAGATGCTCATGCTGTTCGCCGATGTGGACGACGCGGCTGCGACCGCCGCCATGCTGGCCTGCGGCGTGCCCGCCCTGCGCACGATCAGCTTTTCTTTCTTGGGTGCGGCCTTCGGCATTATTAATTCGACCATGTTTCAGGCCACCGGCCACGGCATGGCCTCGCTCATCGTCTCGCTCTGCCGCCAGCTCTTCATCATTCTCCCGGCCGCCTATGTGCTGGGTCGGATGTTTGGCCTGAATGCCGTCTGGTGCGCGTTCCCGATCGCTGAGGTTGCCTCGTTTGTCATCTCGTTCGCCCTGCTTTATCGGATTTATCGGAAGGAGCTGCGCGACATGAAGCCGCGCGCGGCGGAATGGGAGGAAGCATAATGCGCACGATCCTCTGGTTTGCCTATTTCTGGCTTTACCTGCTGCTGTGCATCCCGGCCAGCGGCTACGTCTGGTATCTGGAAAAACGCGGGCGGGACGCGGACGCCGACCGGCTGGTCGAGCGGTTCGTCGCCAACTGGGCGCGCCGCCTGCTGTACTTCGCGGGCGCAAAGGTGACGGTCACGGGAGAGGAAAACCTGATCGACCGCCCGGCGGTCTACATCGCGAATCATCAGGGGTATTTCGACATCCCGCTCATGCTGGCCTGCGTGGGCAAGCCGCGCGGCCTGATCGCCAAGCAGGAGATCGACAAGATTCCGGGCATCCGCACGTGGATGCGCCACCTGCACTGTCTGTTTGTTGACCGTTCCTCGCCGCGCGCGGGCGCGCAGGTCATGCTGGACGGCGCGGCTCTGCTCGAGACCGGCCGCTCGCTGACCATCTTCCCCGAGGGCACCCGCTCCCGGGGCGGCGAGATGCACGAGTTCAAGGCGGGTGCGTTCCGCATCGCCTCGCGCGTGGGCGCGCCCATCGTGCCGGTCACGATCGACGGCTCGTACAAGCTGATGGAGGCCAACCATTTCTGGATTCATCCGGCCGAGGTCAGGATCACCATTCATCCTGCGATCGAGACCGCGGGCATGAGCCGCCCCGAGATCAAGGCCCTGCCTGAAAAAACCCTCGAGATCATCACTTCGGTGCTGTAAGCAAAACAAAACGCCGCCCAATGGGCGGCATTTTTTGCAATCGTGCGATTTTTTACGCGGTGTGCTCCTGCGCCAGCAGGCCGGTCAGGCGGGGCGCCAGCAGGCTGGCCGCCGCGATCTTGAGCGCGTCGCCCGGCAGGAAGGGCAGCACGCACAGGGTCAGCGAACGGATCAGACCGCTCTGGGTAGAGACCATGAACCACGCCGTACCCAGCGCGTAGCACAGGACAAGGCCGCAGGCCATGGCGAACGGCAGCACCGCGCGGCCGGACAGGCGCTTTGCCAGCAGGCCGACGGCCAGCGCGGCCAGCACATAGCCGACGAGATAGCCGCCGGTCGGGCCGGCGAGCACGGCCATGCCGCCCTTAAAGCCCGAGAAAACGGGCGCGCCGCACAGGCCGAGGGCGAGGAAGGTGAGCTGCGACGCCGCGCCCCAGCGCGCGCCCAGCACCGCGCCCGAGAGGAAGACGGCCATCGTAGCCAGATTGACCGGCACCTGCCAGGGCGTCGGAATGGCGATCTGCGAAAAAACAGCGGTCAGCGCCGCGAACAGCGCTGCCAGCGTCAGCTTGCGTACCTGCATAAAGATTACCCCCATACTCGAAATTAGTTTTGCTTTCAAACTAATCATACTATACCAGCGCTTTCCTGCTTTTGTCAAGTAAAATTCCGCGCCGCCGGGAAAAACAGCCGTCCGAAGCAGAAAAACCCGCTTGTCAACCGTGCCGCGCCGCCGTATAATAAGGAGGAACGAAAAACGGATAAAAAGGAGCCTGACCGCTTATGAAACGAATCGCCAGCTTTGAGGTCAACCACGATCTGCTGACCCCGGGCATGTATACCAGCCGGATCGACGGCGACATCACGACCTATGACGTGCGCATGGTGCTGCCGAACGGCGGCGTTTACCTTGAGCCTGCCGCCGCGCACACCTTTGAGCACCTGTTCGCGACCTACGTGCGCAATTCCGATCTGGCCGACCAGATCATCTACGCCGGGCCGATGGGCTGCCAGACCGGCTTTTACTTCCTCGTGCGCGACATGGACCCGGCCGACGCGATCCGTCTGGTGCGCGAGACGATGGACTTTGTCGCCTCGTTCGAGGGCGAGGTGCCGGGCACGACCCGCGTCGAATGCGGCAACTATAAGCTGCACGACCTCGAGGGCGCGAAGAAGATCGCCCGCTCCATGCAGCCCGTTCTCAGGGATTGGACGCCCGAAATGCTGGTCTACAAAAAATAACGAAAAAATTCGATATTTTTTGAGATAATACTTGCAATCCACCCGGGCGTATGATATAGTATTCGTATGACTGTAATGCCTAAACCGGAAAGAGGTGAAACAACATGAAGCAGGGCATCCATCCCAATTACAAGCAGACGACCATTCGCTGCGCGTGCGGCAACGTCATTGAGACCGGTTCCACCAAGGAGAACATCGTCGTTGACGTATGCTCGAAGTGTCACCCGTTCTTCACCGGTAAGCAGAAGCTGGTAGATACCGGCGGACGTGTTGATCGCTTCAAGAAGCGTTTCAATCTGGACAAGTAAGATGAAACCATCGAAGGGTCTCTTCGATGGTTTTTCTTTTCTCCGCGTCCGGCGGGGGCCCGCCTGCGAAAATGCACGGGTTTCGTGTGAAAAGGAGAAGAAACACGCATGAACGAGACGATTTACGAAGAAAAGAAGCCCGAGCGCGCCGTGCTCGTCGGCCTGTCCTGCCGCGCCTTCGGCCCGGAGGAGGACGCCGATGAGGAAACTCTGGCCGAGCTTGCCGCGCTGCTCGAAACGGCGGGCGGAGAGACGGTCGCCGTCACCCTGCAGAACCGGCCCGCGCCCGACGCCAAGACCTTCATCGGTGAGGGCAAGGTCGAGGAGATCCGCCAGCTCGCCGAGGCCAACGAGGCCGACCTCATCATCTTCGACAATGAGCTGTCGCCCAGCCAGATGCGTACCCTCGAGGAGATGACCGGGCGCACGATTTTGGATCGCTCCGGCCTGATTCTGGATATCTTCGCCCAGCGCGCCCGCACGGGCGAGGGCAAGCTGCAGGTCGAGCTGGCGCAGTATCAGTATATCCTGCCCCGGCTGGCCGGTCTGGGCCATGCCATGAGCCGCCTGGGCGGCGGCATCGGCACGCGCGGCCCGGGCGAGAGCAAGCTCGAGTCCGACCGGCGGCACATCCGCCGCCGCATCGACAAGCTGCGCGAGGATCTCGAGCAGGTGCGGCAGGTGCGCGCCGTCCAGCGCCGCCAGCGCAAGAAGACCGAGCTGCCCCTCGTCGCGATCGTGGGCTACACCAACGCGGGCAAATCGACCCTGCTCAACCAACTCACCGGCGCGGGCATCGAAGCAAACGACCGCCTGTTTGACACGCTCGACCCGACCACCCGCAAGAAGCGCATCTCGGACACGCAGGAGATTCTGCTGTCCGACACGGTCGGCTTCATCCGCAAGCTGCCCCACCATCTGGTGTCGGCCTTCAAGGCGACGCTCGAGGAGCTGGCCTACGCCGACCTGCTGCTGCACGTGGTCGATGTGTCCGACCCGCGCTGGCCGGTGCAGGCCGAGACGGTCGAAAAGGTCATCGCGCAATTGGGCGCGCAGGACATTCCGCGCGTCATGGTCTACAACAAGGCGGACAAGTGCGACGAGCTGCCCGCCGCGCGGGACGGCGTGCTGTTCTCGGCCAAGACGGGCGAGGGCACGGACGAGCTGCTGCACGCGATCGAGACCGCGCTGGGGCGCGGCAAGCACGAGCTGCGGCTGTGCATCCCGTACAGCGACGGCAGCGTGCTGGACGCGCTGCACCGGCAGGCGCAGGTTGTCTCGGTCGATTACGCGGCCGAGGGCACGCTGGTCACCGCCGTTGTGGATGACAAGCTGTGCGGCCAGCTACAGAAATATAAGGTGGAAGAGGCATGAACGTGACGGAAAAGGACTATTTCGTCCCGTTTTCGGACTATGCGGAGGACAGCTTCGTCGAGAAGCGCTCCAAGTTCACCGGGCGGCTGTGGCGGGTCGAGACCGCTGAGGAAGCCGTTGCGAAGATCAAGGAGATGCGCGAGACCTACTGGGACGCGACGCACAACTGCTACGCCTATATCCTGCGCGAGGGTAACATCATGCGCTATTCGGACGACGGCGAGCCGCAGGGCACGGCCGGTATGCCCATGCTGGAGGTGCTGCGGCATGAGGGACTGGTGAACGTCTGCTGCGTCGTGACCCGCTATTTCGGCGGCATCCTGCTGGGCACGGGCGGTCTGGTGCGGGCCTATACCAAGGGCGTGCAGATTGCCGTCGCCGCGGCGGGCGTGCAGCAGATGAGCCGCTTTGCCACCCTGCTCATCGCCTGCCCCTATAACCTGCTGGGCACGGTGCAGCAGGTGCTCCCCGCGCACGACTGCACGGTCGAGGACACCGACTACGGCGCGGACGTGACGCTCACCGTCGTGCAGCCGGTCGGCGGGCTGGACGCGCTCAACCGCGCGCTGGCCGACGCGACGGCGGGCACGGTGTACGCCGAGCCGATGGACGAGCGGTTCATGGGACGGCGCATCAAATAAAGATTTCCCAACAAAATATTTTGAAAATATTTTTATAAAAAAGAAGGGTTTTGCCCGGGTGACTGCGTATTCTTATAATGAGAGTATTTTTTCCCGAGAGGAGGCAGGCTTCATGACCATCCGGGAACGGCTGGAAGCGCGGGAGCGCGTGATTTTGAGCGACTGGGCCACCCCGTCCGCCGCGTCGGCCGGACGGCGCACGCCCATCCCGCCCTGTCCGAACCGCACCTGCTTCGCGCGCGACCGTGACCGCATCATCCATTCCAAGGCCTTCCGCCGCCTGTCCAACAAGACGCAGGTCTTCATCTCGCCCGAGGGCGACCACTACCGCACCCGCCTGACGCACACGCTCGAGGTCTCACAGATCGCGCGGACGATTGGCCGGGCACTCGGACTCAACGAAGACCTGATCGAAGCGATTGCGCTGGGGCACGATCTGGGGCATACGCCGCTGGGGCACGCGGGCGAGCGCGCGCTCGACGCCGTTTGCCCCGAGGGCTTCCGCCACAATGAGCAGAGCCTGCGCGTGGTTGACCGGATCGAGCCGCTCAACCTGACCGCCGAGGTGCGGGACGGCATCGTCTGCCACACCGGCTCCCGCCGGGCGGCGACGCCCGAGGGACGGCTGATCCGCTACGCCGACCGCATTGCCTACATCAACCACGACATTGACGACGCGCTGCGCGCCGGGATCATCGAAACGAGCGACATTCCGGCCGATCTGCTGCATATTCTGGGCGAGCGCCACGGCCAGCGCATCGACACACTGGTCAGCGCCATGATCGCCTTCGGCGAGCGGGAGCACGAGATCGGCATGGACGAGCCGACCGAGCAGGCCATGCTGGAACTGCGCCGGTTCATGTTCGACCATGTGTACGCCGGGCGCTCGGCGGCCGAGGAAGCCCGCGCCAAGGGCATGTTACAGGCGCTTTACCGCTATTACGAGGCGCATTTTGATGAATTACCGCCTGATTTTCGTGCGCTGGCGCGGACAGGCGACTCCGAGACCCGGGTGGTCTGCGACTTTATCGCGTCCATGACCGACCGGTACTCGATTTCCTGCTACCAAAAGCTATTTATTCCACGATCCTGGAACAAAACCAACTGATCTGTCACAGCGGAAGGGAGGCGAACCCGCCATGGCGATCGACCGTTCCTTTCTGGACGAGCTGAACGCGCGAAACGACATCGTCGATGTGGTGTCCAGCTACGTCCCCATGAAGCGGCAGGGCGCGAACTATTTCGGCCTCTGTCCATTCCATAACGAAAAATCCCCCTCCTTCTCGGTCTCACCCGACAAGCAGATCTTTCACTGCTTCGGCTGCGGCGCGGGCGGCGGGGTCATCAGCTTTATCATGCGCGCCGAGGGGCTGGAATTTCGCGACGCGGTGCAGTTTCTGGCCGACCGCTGCGGGCTGAAGGTGCCCGAGGACAAGAACGCCGACCCGCGCGCCGCCCACCGGCGGGAGCGGGTGCTCGCTCTGATGAAGGACGCGGCGCGGTTTTATTACGATACCCTCTGGAAGCCCGAAAACCGGGGCGTGCAGCAGTATTTCGCCGGGCGCGGCCTGACCCGCAAGACGATGAACCGCTTCGGTCTGGGCTATGCGCCCGATTCGTTTCATGCCACGATGGACGCCATGCAGGCCAAGGGCTATTCCCGGGACGAGCTGCTGGACGCCGGTCTGGTCGTGCGAAACGAAAAGGGACACGTGTACGACAAGTTCCGGGGTCGGGTCATGTTCCCGATCATCGACGTGCGCGGGCAGGTGGTCGCCTTCGGCGGCCGGGTCATGGACGATTCCAAGCCCAAGTATTTAAACTCGCCCGAGACCTTTCTGTTCCATAAGGGGCGCAACCTGTTCGCCCTCAATCTGGCCAAAAAGACCCAGAAGGACTACTTCATTCTGGCCGAGGGCTATATGGACGTCATCGCCCTCCATCAGGCCGGGTTCGACTCGGCGGTCGCCAGTCTGGGCACCGCGCTGACCGAGGAACAGGCGCGCATGATCGCGCGATATACCAAAAAAATCGTCATTTCCTATGACGCGGACGGGGCGGGACAGGCCGCCGCCCAACGCGCCATTGATATTTTGAAAAAAGCCAACTTACAGGTCAACGTCCTGCGCATCCCCGGGGCGAAGGACCCGGACGAATACATCAAGGCCAAGGGCGCCGAGGCCTTCCGCCGCCTGATCGAGCGCAGCGAGGGGCACAACGCCTACCGGCTCGAGCAGATCGCCGCTCGCTTCGACCTCGAGGAGGACGAGCAGCGCGTGCAGTTCGTGGACGAGGCCGCCCGGATGCTCGCGGCGATCGACAACCCGGTCGAGCGCGAGGTCTACGCCGGCCGCGCGGCCAAAATGGCGGGGGTCACACCCGAAGCCATGGCCGTCGAGCTGCGGCGCGCCGCCGCCATCCGCCGCAAGAAGCAGAAGACGGCCGAGCACCGCGAAATCCGCGCCGCCGTGCAGAAGGCGCAGCCGCGGGATCGCGCCCTGCACTACGACGACGTCAAGGCTGCGCGTGCGGAAGAAGGGATTTTAGCACTGATTTTCACCGATCATACATTACTGGACGATCTCGCGGATAAAATAACGCCGCATGACTTTTCCGCGCCCGTGCTCGCCAAGATCTACGGCCACGCCCTGACCCTCTACCGGCAGGGCGCACCCGTTGCGATCAGCGGGTTCGAGGGCTATCTGGACGACGGAGAGCTTGCCGTGCTGTCGGAAATTCTTTCCCGGCCGCCCATTCTGGAGCGGCGGCAGCAGGCGCTCGACGATTACATAAACATCATGAAAACCCGCCGTGCGCAGCGGACGAGCGCGTCCGCTGGCGGGGAGGGAGAGGATCCGATGATCACCTTTTCCAGAATGAAAGCAGACAAAATGGGAGGAAAATAAGATATGGCACAGAGTGCAGAACAGCTTCAGCAGCAGATGCAGGTCGTCAAGGATCTGCTGGCGAAGGGCAAGAAAAACGGCAAGCTGACCCTCAAGGAGATCAACGATTCTCTGTCCGTCCTGCAATTGGAGACCGATGACTTCGATAAGGTGTTTGAAACGCTCGAAAACGAGGGCATCGAGATCGAGGGTGCGGGCGTTCTGGACGTTGCGATGGGTGAGGACGAGGAGTTCGAGGCCTCCGAGGTCGAGGAAGTCCCCGAGGAAGAGCTGGTGGACACCTCGGCGCTGGCCGAGGGCTTCGCCATCGACGACCCGGTGCGCATGTACCTCAAGGAGATCGGCAAGGTCGACCTGCTGACCCCGGACGAGGAGACCGAGCTGGCTCAGCTCATGAACGCGGGCAACGAGGCCGCCCAGAAGCTCGACGAGCTGACCAAGCCGGGCGCGGTTGCCGTCAGCGCCGACGAGATCACCGCGCTGAATAAGGCGGTCAAGGCGGGCGAGAAGGCCAAGAAGCGTCTGGCTGAGGCCAACCTCCGTCTGGTCGTTTCGATCGCCAAGCGCTATGTCGGCCGCGGTATGCTCTTCCTCGACCTGATTCAGGAGGGCAATCTGGGTCTGATCAAGGCGGTCGAGAAGTTCGACTGCACCAAGGGCTTCAAGTTCTCGACCTACGCGACCTGGTGGATTCGTCAGGCCATCACCCGCGCGATTGCGGATCAGGCGCGCACCATCCGCATCCCGGTGCACATGGTCGAGACGATCAACAAGGTCATCCGCGTGTCCCGTCAGCTCCTGCAGGAGCTGGGTCATGATCCCTCGCCCGAGGAGATCGCGGCCGAGATGAACATGCCGGTCGACCGCGTGCGCGACATCCTGAAGATCGCGCAGGAGCCGGTCTCCCTCGAGACCCCGATCGGTGAGGAGGAGGACTCCCATCTGGGCGACTTCATCCCGGACGACGACGCGCCCGAACCGGCGGAAGCCGCGTCCTTCATGCTGCTCAAGGAGCAGCTCGTCGAGGTGCTCAAGACCCTGACGCCCCGTGAGGAAAAGGTGCTCCGCCTGCGTTTCGGCATCGAGGACGGCCACACCCGCACCCTCGAGGAGGTCGGCAAGGAGTTCAACGTCACCCGTGAGCGCATCCGCCAGATCGAGGCCAAGGCGCTGCGCAAGCTGCGCCACCCCAGCCGTTCCAAGAAGCTGAAGGATTTCTTAAACTAAGAAAAATACAGAAAAATCCGCCCGTTCGGGCGGATTTTTTGCGTTCAGACAGCGTTTGTCTATAAAACAACGAGGGTCACGCCGTTGTTGTGGCGGTCGATGTCGGGGTCGCCCCGCAGTTCGCTGCACAGGTTCATCGCGCGGCGGGTGTTCTCGTCGAAGATCGAAAGGGCCTCGCCCGGGATATAATACTTGACATAGCCCAGCTTTTGCAGCCGGTCAAGCTCCCGCCGGACAGCCGGACGGAGCTTACCGCCCGCGCCGGTCGAGCCGTAGCCGTGCACCAGCTTGAGCAGGCGGATTTTGTGCCCGCGCGCCATGCGCACCTCGGCCTCCACCCGGCGGGTGGCCTCGCGCACCGAGGGCATGTTCAGCTCCAGATTGACAATGCGGTATGCTTTCATGATGGGGCCTTCCTTTGCATAAAATACAGACGGACGGCTCTGCGCGGCCCGGTTGTGACCAGTATAACAGAAATTTGCATAAAATGCACCTCTGTTTTTCTGAAAAGTTCTCCGCACACCTCCCGCAAATTTTCCGAAAAGAATTGACAGTTTTTTCGTAAAATCGGTATAATTATAATGGAGTCGCTTGGGCGGCTCCCAAGCAAAAACAGAATAGAAAAAGAGAATCGATCCGGATTAGAGTAGGAGAGTGAATCATGGGATTTGATTTGATGAGCGTCGTGCAGATGGCCGGCGGTCTGGCCCTGTTCATCTATGGTATGACCACGATGGGCGGCGGACTGGAACGCGCAGCCGGTGCGAAGCTGGAAAAAACACTGGAAAAAATGACCGGAAACGTCTTTTCCGCCCTGCTGATGGGCATGGTCGTGACGGCCGTCATCCAGTCCTCGTCGGCTACCACCGTCATGGTCGTCGGCTTTGTCAATGCGGGCATTATGACCCTGCGCCAGTCGGTCGGCGTCATTCTGGGCGCGAATATCGGCACGACAATCACCGCGCAGATTCTGCGCCTCGATTCCTCGGGCGGAATGAGCGACAGCTTCATCATGCAGCTGCTCAAGCCCAAGAATCTGGCCTATGTCGTCGTGCTCATCGGCCTGCTGGTCATGATGTCGGGCAAGTCCAAGCGCCGCCGCAACATCGCCGATATCCTCATCGGCTTCGGCGTGCTGTTCATCGGCATGGCGACGATGGAGGGCGCGGTCGCCCCGCTGGCTGACCTGCCCCAGTTCTCACAGCTCTTCGCGGCGGTGTCCAATCCGGTGCTGGGCGTGCTGGTGGGCGCGGTCGTTACGGCGATCATCCAGTCCTCGTCCGCTTCGGTCGGTATTTTACAGGCGTTGTCCACCACGGGTGCGATTACTTATTCGGCCGCCATTCCGATCATCCTCGGCCAGAATATCGGCACCTGCGTGACCGCCTTCCTGTCCTCGGTCGGCGGCTCCAAGAACGCCCGCCGCACCGCCATGATCCATTTTTACTTCAACCTCATCGGTTCGGTCATCTTTCTGGCCGCTGTGTACGCCATTCAGTACGCGGTCGGCTTCCCGTTCTGGGCGGACGCGATCGACAAGGCGGGCATCGCGAACTTCCACACCCTGTTCAACGTGCTCGTGACCATCCTGTTCCTGCCCTTCACCAAGCTGCTCGTCCTGCTGGCTGAGCGCACGATCCCGGCGGATATCGAGAAGGCCGACCCGCTCACCAAGCTGGAGCCGCGCTTCCTCGCGACCCCGTCCATCGCGCTTGAGCAGGCGCAGAAGTGCATTGCCGACATGGGCACGGCCGCGCTGGGCAACTACGAGCTGGCGGTCCAGCCGCTGTTTACCGGCGCGCCCCAGCAGCCCGAGCTGTTCCTGGAGCAGGAGCAGTTCCTTGACCGGGGCGAGGTCGAGATCGCCAAGTACCTCATTCAGATCCGCTCCGACCTGCCGGGCGGTATGCGCCGGATGCACGCCGAAATGCTGCATTCGCTGAGCGATTTCGAGAAGATCGGCGACTACGCGCAGAATATTTACGATTCGGTTGCCGAATTCCGCGAGTCGGGCGGCAAGTTCTCGGACGACGCGACCGCTGAGCTGAAGATCATGGCGGACGCGGTCAGCGAGCTGCTCGAAAAGACGGTCAACGGCTATATCGAGCGTTCGGCCTCGATCGCGCATCAGGTCGAGCCGATCGAGGAGGTCGTCGATATGCTCAAGGACATCCTCAAAAACCGCCACATCGAACGCCTGAACAGCGGGCGCTGCTCGATCCAGACCGGCCTGCCCTTCCTCGAGATCGTCCACGACCTCGAAAAGATCGGCGACCACTGCTCAAACATCGCGATCTATACGATCCAGCTTTGCGAGGGTGCAAAGAACTTCGATACGCATGACTTCTCCAAGCACGCCTACAAGGCCTCGCCTGAGTTCCGCGAGGCGGTTGAATACTTCCGCAAGAAGTACCTGACCGCGCTGGAGCAGTCTTAAAGATGTAAAAAAACGCTGACCGCGCGGTCAGCGTTTTTTTTGACGATTGGAACGAAAATCAGGCGTCCACGCAGATCAGCTCGCGCGGGCTGCCGGTCAGCGAACGCGCCGGGCCTTCGGACAGAACCTCGTAGGTGTTCTCGGTGCCGACGACGCCGATGCCGGGCAGAGCGATCTTGGGCTCGACCGCGAAGGTCATTCCGGGCTCGAGCGGGGCGCGGAAGCCGCGCGCCAGCACGGGCGGCTCGTCCATGACCAGACCGATCGAGTGGCCGAGGAATTTGCCGCCGTTCATGAAGCCCTCGGCAAATTCGGCGGGGACGGTCGGCCAGAGTTCAAGGAAGATTTCCTCTGGGATCGCGCCAGCGGTCATCCGTTCGGCCACGGCCCGCTCAAACTGCACGCAGAAATCGTAGGCGCGTACGATTACGTCGGCGTTCGGGTTGTCTGCCAGACGGCCGTAGTGCAGGACGATCGACTTGTCGGTATGGTAGCCGTCTAGACCCGAGGGGATGTCCAGCAGGACGAGGTCGTTTTTGCGCAGCAGGCGGTGGTTGTCGCCAATGGCGGGCATGGCGATGCAGGTGCCCGCGTTGCCGTCCGGGCCGTCGAAGGCGGTCACGCGCAGGCCGTTCTCCGAGAAGGCGCACAGACCGGCGACGTCCTCGCCCAGAAGCTGGTTGAAGCGGGAAATGCCCATCGCGCCGCGCGCGAGCAGTTCCTTGTAGATTTCGGCGCAGAGCACGGCTTCGCTCACGCCCTCGCGCAGCAGGGTGGGCGCGACGCGCTCGAGCACCTCCTCGTGGATGACGCCCGCCCGGCGCATGCAGTCCAGCTCATAGGCGCTCTTGTGGGCGCGCAGGTCAGCCAGAATGGGCGAGAGGTTGCGGTATTCACCGAAGGGCAGGTACTTGCGCACCAGCCCCAGCCACTCGAGCGAGGCGGTCTTGCACTCGACATAGGCTGTGGCAGGCACGTCGTAGCTGCCCTCGAGCACGCGGAAGGACTTCATCGGGCGCAGGTCGGCAAATTCGGATTCCTCCTGCGCGCGCGGCAGCCAGCGGCGCACCCAGAAGGTCGCGCTGTCCGGGGTGACGACGAGCACGCCGTCCTGCATCGTGCCGGTCAGGTAGTACAGGCTGATCTTGTTGTTGATAAGCGCCATCTGCCAGTCAGAGTCGCGCGCGGAAAGGGCGGCGCGCAGGGCGGCAAGACGGGCGTCCAGTTCGGCTTTCGGAACTTTGTTGTGCGTCATCATGGTCAAACGGCTCCTTCATTCTGTTTACCATGATTATACCAGATTTTCACCAGATTACAACATCAAAACGGCCACATAGACGCAATAAACCGCGAGCATCGCCGCGCCCTGTGCGCGGCGCATCCGGCCGTGCAGCCCGGCGGGCAGGACGGCCAACAGCATGAGCAGGAGGGTGGCGGGCACGTCGCGCATGGGCGTTTCGACGGCGACGGGCAGACCGCCCGTCACGGCGGTGCAGGCGGGCAGCACGAGCGTCAGGTCGATGATGTTGGCGCCCAGAATGTTGCCTGCCGACAGCACGCCCTCCCGGCGGCGGATGGCGGCGAGCGCGGTCATCAGCTCGGGCAGGGAGGTGCCGGCGGCAACGAGGGTCAGACCGATGACGGACTCGGGCAGACCGGCGGCGCGGGCGAGCAGGATGCCGTTGTCCACCATCAGCCGCGCGCCCAGCAGGACGGCGGCCGCGCCCAGCACAAACGCGCCGCCCGTGCGCACCTTTTGCTTCCCGGTCAGGCGCAGCCGGGCTTCCGCTTTTGCCCGGCCGCGTCCGGCCGAGCGCAGATTGAGCACGAGGAAGAGGAGGAGCAGGGCAAGCAGGAAAAGCGCGTCCGCCCCGCCCAGCAGGCCGTCGACCGTCAGTCCGCCCACAGTGGCGGCGCAAAGGAGCATCAGACCGCCCTTGGTCAGCATCTCACGCCGGGAGACTGCCGCCGGCGCGAGCAGGGCCGAAAGGCCGAGAATGAGGCCGGTGTTGCAGGCGGTCGAGCCGACCGCGTTGCCCACGGCCAGTCCGCCCGCGCCGCGCAGCGCGGCCAGCACTGAGACGAACAGCTCGGGCAGGGTGGTCGCCAGCGAAACGATCGTCGCGCCGATGACGAAGCGGGGCACGCCGCTGGCCTGCGCGATCGTCGAAGCCGCATCGACGAAGCCGTCGCCGCCGCGCATGGTCAGCCATAATCCGATGCAGAATAAGAATGCCGCGATCAGTACAGTTGGGGTCACAGTCTACGTCCTCCTTTTTCCGGTTTTCCGGCTGGTTCATCTATATGGCCGGGCCGTCCGAAAAAACACATACAAAATTTGACTTTTTGGGGCGGGCGGTTTATGATGATAAAAGGGGATTGATTCGTTTTCAGGAGGCATTATGCTGAAAAAATTACTGGGGCTCATCGGAGACCGCCGGGTCGTGGGCGCGCTGCTCATTCTGCTGCAGGCCTGCGGCATGATCTGGCTGGTGTTCTTTCTGGGCGGGCGATGGGGTTGGCTCTACCGCCTGTTCAACATTCTGAGCATCATTATGGTCATCTGGCTGATCCGAAAATACGACAATCCGGCCTATAAAATGGCTTGGATCATTATGATTATCCTGTTTCCGCTGGTCGGCGGCCTGTTTTACCTGTTCTGGGGCAACACGCCGTTCAACAGCGCGCGCATGCGCCACCGCTTCCATCCGCGCACGCCCGACTTCGAGGGTGCGGCCGAGCGCCCGGCGAGCGAGGCGCTGGCGGCCGCCCTGCCGCGTCATCAGCGCGGCGCGCGGTACATCGAGAACGAGAGTGCCATGCCGGTGTGGGGGGACACCGTCACGACCTATTACCCGGTCGGTGAAAAGCAGTTCGCCGCCATGTGTGAGGCGCTTGAATCGGCGCAGCGCTTCATCTTCCTCGAGTATTTCATCGTCGAGGAGGGCGTCATGTGGAACACCATGCTCGACATTCTGGCCCGCAAGGCGCAGGCTGGGGTCGAGGTGCGCATGCTCTATGACGACGCGGGCTGCATCGCCACTTTGCCGCGCGGCTACGATAAGTACCTGTGCGCGCTGGGCATCCGCTGCGTGCGCTTCAACCGCTTCATTCCCACTCTGAACACCTATTTGAACAACCGCGACCACCGTAAGATCTGCGTGGTGGACGGCAACGTGGGCTTCATGGGCGGCATCAATCTGGCGGACGAGTATATCAACCAAAAGGTGCGCTTCGGCCACTGGAAGGACACCGGCGTGCGGCTGATCGGCCCGGGCGTCGCCAACATGACCGAGATGTTCCTGCAAATGTGGGAATATACGACGGGCGAAAAGGCCTGTGCCCGCGCGCCCTATATGCCGACGGTCGTGCGCAGCGGCGACGGCTACGTCCAGCCCTTCTACGACAGCCCGCTCGATGACCGCAATGTGGGCGAGACCGTGTTCATGCACATCATCAACCGCGCCCAGCGCTACGTCTATATCACAACGCCCTACCTCATTCTGGACAACGAGATGATCACCGCGCTGACCATCGCGGCGCAGAGCGGCGTGGATGTGCGCATCGTCACGCCCGGCATCCCGGACAAGAAGCCCGTCTATATGGTCACCCGGTCGTATTATTTGCAGCTCCGCCGGGCGGGCGTCAAAATCTACGAGTACAGCCCGGGCTTTCTGCACGCCAAGATGATCGTTTCGGATGACGACGTGGCTGTCGTCGGTACGATGAATATGGATTTCCGCTCCTTTTTCCTGCATTTCGAGTGCGGCACCGTCCTGTACGGCGGTCAGACCATCACCGATGTGCGGGACGACATCTTGGAGACGATCGGCCTGAGCCGGGAGATCGACGCGGACTGGTTCCGCGGCGTGCCGTGGATCTCGTCGATCGCGGCGTCCATCCTGCGCCTGTTCGCCCCCATGCTGTAACCATGCTGCAAATCAAAAAGCCGCCCGATTGGGGCGGCTTTTTTGCGCGAAACAGGGGTAAAATGCGGATTCAGAACAGATACTGTTCACAGAAGTCAGCGAAAGCGCCCTCGTGCGCCGGGCAGCAGATATAGTCCGCGACCGCCTGTACGGCGGGGGAGCCGTCGCCCGGGCAGGCCGAAACACCGGCGGCGCGGAGCAGCTCGAGGTCGTT
This sequence comes from Butyricicoccus pullicaecorum, assembly GCA_021531865.1. Lineage (GTDB taxonomy): Bacteria > Bacillota > Clostridia > Oscillospirales > Butyricicoccaceae > Butyricicoccus. The sequence goes on from JAFBIW010000022.1 coordinate 23,826, forward strand.
TTCGGTGTCGCCGATGGCCAGCGTGCGCGCCGGGTCGATGCCCAGCCGGGCGCAGAGGGCGTGCAGAGCCGCGCCCTTGTTGACGTTCCGGGCGTAGCAGTCGATGTAGTTGTCGTGACTGCGGTGCCACTCGTAGGCCGGGTCGGGGTCGGCCATCGCAAGGGGCAGCACGCGGTCGACGACCTCGGCCGGGCCGTTCAGGATGACCTTGTTGTGCGGATGGGTCATGACGCGGCGCAGGTCGCCGCAGGCGACGAGCGGATAGTGCAGCAGCTTGGCCTCAGCTTCCAGCATCGGGGTGGCCTCCGAGACATACAGTTTGCCGTCCTGCACCAGAACGACGGACAGGCCGCAGTCCCGGTAGCGCTCGTAGATCGTGCGCAGAGTCTCGACCGACAGCATCCCGGCCGAAACGTCCTCCTGCTTCGCGATGTCAAAGAAACCGGCGCCGCCCGAATAAATGATGTAGTCGAACATGTCCCACAGAACGAGACGGTCGAGCGCGGGGCGGACGGCGTCCAGCTCGCGGCCGGTGGCGATGGCGCAGGGGATGCCGAGCGCGCGCACCCGGCGCAGGGCGTCGCGGTCGCGGTCGGCGATGTGCTCGCGGTCGTAGAACAGCGTGCCGTCCAGATCGGTGGCGATCAGGTCAAAATTGGGCATGGGGCGGTCTCCTTTCGGACATTCGGTTGGATTATTTCTCATTCTTTTTTATGATAGTGCGGCGCACACCGGCTTGTCAACAGCGAAAACCGCCAGATTTCACAGAGAATTTACAAAACCGCCTTGACTTTACACCGGCTTTCCTCTAACATTTTGAATAGAGTCATTTGTCGGGGAGGGGGAACTGCGCACATTGGAAGGTTTGTTTGCCATTTTGGACACGGCCGGGCATGAGGTCGCGCTGTTTTTGATCTCCATGATCCCGCTGATCGAGCTGCGCGGCGCGGTGCCGCTGGGCATTGCCGCCGGGCTGCCGTGGTGGGAGGTGCTGCCCCTGTGTTATCTGGGCAATCTGCTGCCCATTCCGTTCGTCATCCTGTTCGCCGAGCGGCTTTTGGACTGGCTTTCGCGCCTGCCGCTGTTCCGCAAGCCCGCGAACTGGTACCGGAAAAAGCTCAACGGCAAGAAAGCGAAGGTCACGCGGTACGCCCGTTTGGGTCTGTTCCTGTTTGTCGCCGTCCCGATCCCGGGCACGGGCGCGTGGTCGGGCGCGGCGATCGCCGCCCTGCTCAAGATGCCGCCCCTGCGGGCGTTCTTCTCGATCGCCTGCGGCGTTGTGACGGCCGGATTGATCATGGCGCTGGCTTCGACCGGCGTTGTGTCCCTGTTTTCGTAAAAAAATGAACCGGTTGTGCGGCTGCATGACCGGTTCATTTGGTTTTCGGCGGATTCAGCGGCGCACGACGCGGCAGCCGTGCCGCCAGACCATCGGGGCGATGCGGCCCATGAGGAACTGCGGTGAGGCCGCGCCGTCGGTGTGGATTTCGAGCATGGGACGGCCCGAGAGGTAGTCCAGCTCCATGCGGGACAGACCGTGGGCGAGATACCATTTGCAGCTTGCATAGGGCAGGTAGTCGAAGCGGTCGAGCAGGAAGCGCATGGGCACGTGACAGGTCACGTGGAAGGCGCTGTCCGGGTCGTAGAGGAAGGCGCCCAGCAGCGTGCGCGGAAATTCGGGTGCGCGCAGCAGGAAGGAAGGGCTTTGGCGGTCACGTACGACCGTGCCGAAGGCCTCGGCGCAGTCGGCGAGCGCGCGGGCGGCCGCAGGCGCGTCCGGGCCGCAGGTGAAGCCGATGAGCAGCGGGCAGTGGGCGGTGAGCAGCTCGAGCACATCGAGGATCATGGGGACGGCGCGGCGCTGGGCATCGGGCGCGAAGAACTGCTCGTATAGATAAGGGCGGAGGGCGTAGGTGCGCTCCGACCCCTCGTCGATCAGCGCCCAGCAGCTTCGGTAGCGTGCGCGCTGTTCGTCGGTCAGAGCTTCGTCGAACCAATCGGTTTTCATCGGAAGGCCTCCATTCGGCGGATCTGGTTATTTCAATTATAGGGGCAATCCGCCCGGAACGCAAGACGGGGCGGACAAGTTTCGGCAGACTTTTTGATGGAAGGAAGCGAAACGGGGAACTGCGGGGAGCGTGCCGCCGGGCGGAACGGCGCGGTGCGCGAAAAAACGGAAAAATATCAAAAAAGTGCTTGACATTACCCGCATGCCGCCGTATAATATTAACTGCTGATGGACGAAACATCAGAAAAACAATCGAAAATGGGCCTGTAGCTCAGCTGGGAGAGCGTTCGGTTCGCATCCGAGAGGTCGAGAGTTCGAATCTCTTCAGGTCCACCAAAAACGAAGCGGTACGGAAACGTATGGCTTCGTTTTTTATGTCTGCACACGGAAAACGAAGAGATTCGAACTCTATTCCAATCGCGCCGCGAGCCGAGACCGCCGGAGGCGCGTCTCGAATCTCTTCAGGTCCACCAAGAACGAAGCGGTACGGAAACGTATGGCTTCGTTTTTTATGTCTGCACACGGAAAACGAAGAGATTCGAACTCTCATTCAATCGCGCCGCGAGCCGAGACCGCCGGAGGCGTGTCTCGAATCTCTTCAGGTCCACCAA
>JAFBIW010000023.1 GCA_021531865.1 Butyricicoccus pullicaecorum
AGTGGGGCAACAAGAAGTACATGAATATGAAGCACTTAGAGGCAACTCTGGAAGACGTCTCTATTGCCGGCTGACCTCTTTCAGCTGGAGTCTGCAAACTAATTTGCGCATAACTCTTGACAGCACCCACACGGAATGAACTGTTTTTTTTAATAAAAAGCAAGGACATGACACCTCAAAGTGGGGCATCATGTCCTTGCTTTATTTTACTTTACGCTGCGGTACAGGAAGGTCACGATCTGCGCCCGGGTGCAGGATGCGTTGGGGGAGAAGGTCGTGTCGGTGGTGCCGCTGGAGATTCCGTTTTTAGCAGCCCACAGAACTGCATCGTAATAGTAGGCGTCTGCGGGAACATCCACAAAGAAGTTCAGCATGGAGTTATCCTCCATAAAGGTGGCTTTCACAGTGACCTTGGAGGCGGGCATGGTGAACGTATACTTGCCGTTTTTCTCTGTGAGCTTCAGTTCGTTGCCGCTGCTGTCGGTAACGGTGAGCGTCTCCTGCGTATAGCCTTTATCCGGGGTCACAGTGACGGTCACGATGTCGCCCTTAGAGGCAGACTTGGGAGAGATTGACACGCTGCCATTCTCAGGCTGTTCCACCGTGGCAGAATATCCGGGGGTATAGTCACCGCCGCCGCCGGAGGAGGCGTCCGACACACTCACCTTGAGGTTGAGCCGTTCGCTGTACTCCATCCCCTCCTTGTAGGCGGCAATGCGGAAATAGACATCCTCATTCACCGTGATGGGCCCGGTGTAGAGCTGCCGGTCCAGTGCCTGACAGGGGCAGGTATCGTTGGTGGTGTAGCAGATGACCGCGCCCTTGGTGGCACAGGTCAGGGTGAGGGCGGAGCCGCGGGGCACCGTGATGCGGTTGGTGCTCTCGGTATAGACATTCCCGCTAATGGAGGCAACGGGCTTTGCCGCCTGATTGCTCGCTATGGTAACGCGCACCGGCAGGGTCTTTGTAAGACTGCTGCCCTCCACAGCGGAGGTGGCCTTCGTCCAGCCGGGGAGCAGACCCTTCACGGAGAACACGGCAACGCCATCTTCGCCGGTGGTGCCCTGTACGGTGGTGACCGTGGCATAGGCGGCATCCTCGATGGCGGCTTTCACCGTCCGGCCGGGGATGGGCCGACCGTTTCTATCCAGCACCTGAACGGTCACGCGGGGGTCCTTCTCCTCTCCCACCAGCACGGCGATCTGGGTCTCATAGTTCAGCCGAAGCTCCACAGGCTCCACCGCTACGGTCAGAGCGCCGCTGGAATACGCGGCCAGTGCTGTGCCTACGTAGTTCTTCGCGCCCGACAGGGTGACGGTCACGGTATCGCCCACCGCCGCAGACTTTTTCAGGTGCAGCACCTTGGAATACTCGGTACTGCTTTGCGCATTGACCTTCTTCTTGTTCACCCACTCACAGGTATACCCAGCGGGAACGACCAGCGTCTCCGCCGTGCTCATATACTGGCTGAATACCAGCTCCACATAGTCGGGATAGGCCGCGGCGTTCCACGGGTCGCTTTTTCCCACCTCGTAAATTGTGGCGGTGACGTCGGAGAGGACATTGCTCTCGACCGCCTCGTAGACGATGCCGGAGGGGTCCAGAATGGGGGTCAGGGTGCGTTTGGGCATCTTGCGCCAGTCGGCCGCAGATGGACTGCCTTCTGGCGCGCAGAATGTCCACGACCTTCTGATACTCTGCAATTTCCATGTCAATGCCAGCCATAGCAACAGCGGAGCTGATATCGTAGATCAGAAACGCTCTTCCGCCGGTACCAACGGTGAAGCATCCGCTCATGTCGCAGCAACATTCATGCCTATGTTAGTCCAGAGAAGTCCGCTTTTGCCTGTCAGAAGGTTGTTCAGCACCCCATAGGCGGCGGCCTCCGCCTCCAGCGCAGTCAAACAGCCGGAAGTATCTTCGTGCATGTTGTAGTATTGGATCAGCAGCTCCAGCTCGGAGGCTTTTGCCTCACTCTCGGCGGTGGTCACGGTGTTTTCGGTGAGCTGGTCAATGTCCATCCACAGGTTGGCAAGGCTGAATCCGTATGACACACCCTTTGCACATGTCGCCGCCTTGGCTTGCTTCGTGGCACATTTCTCTTTCTGTGCCAGGTTGTTCTTCAGCTCTTCTCTCAATTGAGCATTTTCTGGCACGTCAGGAGGGTCAGCACGTCAAAGCGGTTCGGGGGCAGGCCGCGAAACCTGCTCGAAAATCGCTCTTGCCGAATGATGCGGTGATGCCTTCGTTCTTTTTATTCCATTTGCAATCGGCGTTCTGCATAAAACGACGGATAAATTTTGCTATTTTCGTCTAATCAGGAAAAACACCGCTCAGACATTCTGTACGTCCGAGCGGTGTTTTTTCTGAATCGGGAGTCTGTTATGACAGATGAGCGGCTTCCGTCTGCTTTGCAGCCGGGTTTTCGTCATCCTTTTCCGTCAGCTTTTTGATTCCCTGAACGGCAACAATAATACCGAGCAAGAGGAGCAGCACAGCAAAGATGAGCTGCAGGGTATTGCCGAGATCCAAACCAGTTGTCACGAGCTGCCCGCCCAGATGATAAATGGTCATTCCCAGCGCAGTAAAGGTAACCATGATCATGAATGCCATGGGGATCCACAGCATCGCACCCTGCCGCTTTGTCTTTTTGAGGAATACCGCGCAGGCCACCAGCGCAAGCACGGACAGCAGCTGGTTGCCGGAGCCAAACAACGGCCAGATCTCCTTGTAACCCACCTTGGTCAGCAGATACGCCAGCACCAGCGTCACGACCGTTGAAAAATATTTATTGGTCAGCAGACTTTGCCACGACTTCATATTTTTATCGTTTACCTCATCCTCCTGGAAGAACTCCTGGAAGGACAGTCTGCCAACACGCGCAACGGAGTCCAGCGAGGTCAAGGCGAACGCGGACACAGACAGATTGATCAGGGTAAATACCAGATTGTACGGCAATCCGATGGCCGTCAGAAAGTTGGCGATGGCGCCGGCAAAAATCTGGGGCTGCGTTACCAAGCCCTGTGCCGCCGCTTCTCCATCCCCAAAGGAGGCCACGGCAATCAACGCGATTACTGCCAGCATACTCTCCATCAGCATGGCGCCAAAGGAGACCGGAAGCATATTCTTTTCATTTTTGATCTGCTTGGACGCCGTTCCGGAGGAAACAAGAGAGTGAAAGCCCGATACAGCGCCGCAGGCGATCGTCACAAACAGAATGGGGAACAGATACTGTCCGTCCACGCAAAAGCTGGTGAATGCTTTCAGATTGCAAGAGGGGTTCGCCACGAAGACACCGACGACGGCCGCCAAGATCATGAAGATCAGCAGATAGCTGTTCAGGTAGTCTCGCGGCTGAAGCAGGGCGCCTACCGGGGCAACACAGGCGATCAGGATGTAAGCGAAGATGATGATGTGCCAGGCTTCCAGATCCAGATATACCGGGAAGGTCAGGCCCAGAGCCACCGCCGCGACCAGCATGGCGATCGCAATGGCCGTATTGACCCATTTATTCAGATGGCCAAACCGCAGGATCATGCCCAGCACGACTGCTTCCAAAATAAACAGCATGGACGTCGTTGCCACCGAGCCATTGGCCGCGACTTTGCTGACAGCGCCGCTTTCGCTGACCGAAAATCCGTTAAACGTTCCGGCAACCACATCGGCAAACGCCGCAACGACCAGAATGCAGAACAGCCAGCAAAACAGCAGAAACAGCTTTTTGCCAAGCTTGCCGATGTACGTTTCAATGATATAACCGATGGTGCGGCCCTTGTTTTTTACAGACGCGTACATGGACGCGAAATCCTGCACGGCGCCGAAAAATACACCGCCGATCAGGATCCAGAGCAAAACCGGCAGCCATCCGAAGATAGCGGCCTGAATCGGGCCATTGATGGGACCGGCTCCGGCAATGGACGCAAACTGATGTCCGAATACGACGTTTGTGTCTGCCGGCACATAATCAACGCCGTCCTGCATCTCGTAAGCGGGTGTTTTCTTATTGGGGTCGATTCCCCACTTGTTCTGCAGGTACCTGCCATACAGGAGATACGCGCCTCCCAATACAATGATGGCAATGACCATCATGAGAATTCCATTCACGGTTTGTTACCTCTTTTCCGGTTTATTCAACTCCGCTCGCGCGAGAAAATCGGAGTTTCTGCTGTATGCATCTATAAAAAAACGCCTTTACAGTCCAATATGGACTGCAAAGGCGGAGTTTTATTGTTCCGTGGTACCACTTTGCTTGCCGCGGCTGAACCGCGACCCCTCTGCTGTCGTTCCCAACAGCCTCTCCTGTAACGTGGAGAAAACGTCCTGACCTATTCGCCTGCCGCATCGTATCAATGCCAAGGCTTTCAGATGGATGCTCCCGGGTGATGTCTCTGAAAGGCTATCTGCCGTTTCTCACCGACCAACGGCTCTCTGTGCTCAAGTATCCTTCAGGGATGTATCCCGATCATTACATTTCCGGAGCGGCTTTTCGCCGCTTCCATGTTCGTTTTTCTGCTTATATTTTAGCATGCTCACGCACAAGCGCAAGTCTAATTTTGTATATAATTTACTATTTGTACATATTAAAATTGTGTATATTGTCCCATGCATTGCAAGGCGGTTATCCCGTATTGCTTCTTAAACAGTTTCCCGGAGCAGCTCTGGCTTTCAAAACCACACATTACGCTGATCTCTGCTATGGATCATGCGGATGCCGCACCTGAAATCCCGGAAGAAGCAGATGCAGCCTCGTCCAAACGCGGCTGGCGCTGGACTTTTTCCGCTCCGGCGTGTATGATGGGAGGAGAAGCGGAAGGGGAGGGGAAGGAATGCGCGGGATCTTCTGGGGCTATGTGCTGGCGGCGGCGGGCTTTGCCCTGTCCGGGTGGGCCGGCGTGCCCGCTCTGCTGGCGCTGTGCGCGTCCGGCTGTGTCTCCGCGAACGGCTGCGGCGGCATGACGGCTGAATCCGTCCGGTTCGGACAGGCGCGCGCGGCCTTCCTGTTGACCGCGCTGTGCGCCGCCGCCGGTGTGTTCATTCGTCCGGCCGCCGGGGTGCTGCTTGGCTGGGTCTGCCCCGTGCTCGCACTGGCCGGGCTGTATCTCGTCCTGCTCGGGCTTCGCACAGTCGAGACCCGCTGCGGCGACCTGCGGGTCTCCGCCCTGCGCCGGGTCTGGCTGGGCTGCGCCGTCTGCGCGCTTGGGCGCGGCCTGCTGCCCGCGCTGACATTCCCCGGCCTGCTGCTCGCGGTCTGGGGCGGCCGGGAGCTGCACCGCGCATGGAAAACCTACGACGAACGCCGTGACCTGTGCATTGCGCTGCTTCCGCCTGAGGCGGACGGGGCGGATGCGCCGCGGCAGGGAAAGGAACGATCATGACGAAGCTGTTTTTGGGGCTGGTTTTGGCTCATATCGACGTATATTGGCACGGTTTCGACTTTTTGCCCGACGTGCTGGGCTATCTGCTCGTCCTGCTGGGCACGCGGGAGCTGACAGGCGCGGCGCCCCGGTTCCGTCTGGTCGCGGGCTGGGCGGCGGTGACGGCGGTGCTGTCCGTCCTGCTGACCGGTGCGTCCCTGTCCGGGCTGCTGCCCGGTTCGGGCTGGCCGGGCGCGGCCGTCCATCTGGCCGACTGTGCGCTGACCGCCGTGCTTGAGCTGGTCTTTCTGTCCGCCGTCCGCCAGATCGAGCGACGGCACCAGACCGAGCTGAACGACGCGATGTTCCTCCCGGCCTGGGCGCTGACCGCCCTGTTCGCGGCGGCGGGCGCGGCTCTGCGCGTGGTCGAAAACGACATCTTCGCCATCCTCACGACCGGCACGACCGGCCTGCTGACCCTGTGGCTGTTCTACGCGCTCTGGCAGATCCGCAAAAACTACCGCTACTTACAGATGCAGCAGCGGTTCGACGCGCACCGGGTGTGAGCGGCGGTTTTCTGTTGGCAGGGAAGCCCGCCTGTGGTATAATAAACCGTACGAGTGAAGCCGATAGGAGTTGCGGGCTGTCCGGAGACGGCCCGGGGAGGCGTTTGTTGACTAAGATCATCCGCGCGGCCGCGTGCGTGCTCTGGCTCGGCCTGACCGCGCTTGACCTTTATATTGAGCTTGCGCCCGGCTTCGTTGTGGGCGTGCCGGAGAAGCTGCTGTTCGCGGTGGGCTTCGCCGCGCTCTGGACGGTCGTCTGCCCGCCCAACCGGCGGCGGATGCGCGTCTGGCTGACCGTCCTGTTCCTGTACTACGTCTGGATGCTGCTGAATCTTCTGTTTTTCGACGCGGCGTTCGGCCGGACGGACATGCACTGGGGCGTCAACCTGACCCCGTTTTACACCATCCGCAGCTATCTCCGTGCCTATGGCCGGGGCTACATCCCCGAAATCGCGCTTGTGAACCTGCTGGGCAATCTGGCGGCGTTCGCGCCCATGGGCGTTTTCCTGCCCTGCCTGTTCCGGCGGCAGGGTAACCTGCTGTTCTTTCTGCCGACGATGACCCTGATGATCGCCTCGGTTGAGGTGATTCAGGTACTCGCGGCCTGCGGCAGCGGGGATATTGACGATCTGATCTTAAACCTGACGGGCGCGTTTGCTTTCTGGCTCATTTTCTGGCCGGTCACGCGCCATGTCAATCACCTGCTGAGGGGGAACAAAGCATGATTTCAAATGTAGTGATCGTTGGACTGGGCCTGATGGGCGGCTCGATGGCCAAGGCGGTGCGCGCCTACACCGACTGCCGGGTCTACGGCTGGAACCGCACGCGGGCGGTCGCGGAGGACGCGGTGCGCACGGGCACGCTGGACGGCGTGGCAGACGACGAGACCCTGTCTCAGGCCGATCTGGTCGTCATCGGCCTGTATCCCAAGTCGACGGTCGAGTGGATCGAGGCGCACATCGGCCTGCTCAAGCCGGGCTGTATGCTGGTCGATATGGTGGGCGTCAAGCAGTATCTGGTGGACGCGGTTACGCCGCTGGCGCAGGCGCATGGGGTGCACTACATCGGCGGTCACCCGATGGCGGGCAAGGAGTTCTCAGGCTACGCCTACGCCGAGGCCAGCCTGTTCGAAAATGCCAGCATGATCCTCGTGCAGACCGACAGCAGCCCGCTCTGGGCGGTGGACGAGGCCGAGGCCTTCTTCTCCAGGCTGGGCTTTGCGCGCGTCGTGCGCTGCACGGCTGAGCAGCACGACCATATGATCGCCTACACCTCTCAGCTCTGCCACGTGGTTTCCTCGGCCTTCATCAAAAGCCCGGAGGCCCTCAAGCACAACGGCTATTCGGCGGGCAGCTACAAGGATCTGACCCGGGTCGCCAAGCTCAACGAGGACATGTGGACCGAGCTGTTCCTGCTCAACCGCGAGCCGCTCGTGCAGGAGATCGACGAGATCATCGGCCACCTGCGCGATTACCGCGACGCGATCGCCGGAAACGACGCTGAGCGTCTGCGCGCCCTGCTCAAGGAGGGCCGGGTGCGCAAGGAGAGCATCGGCTGAGCACGGCGGGTAAAGCTGAGCACGGCGCTGAGCACCGAACGACTGAAGCTGAGCACGGCGCGGCCGGCGCTGAGCACGGGCTGAGCACCGAAAAACGATACCAAAAAACGGACTGCACGCAGCAGTCCGTTTTTTTGATATTACGACTTGTCCTTGTGGCGGGAGAAGGTCTCGCGCACGCGGGGGATGAAGGCCGAGGCGAACCGGCCCTGTCCGCGCTTCTTGGCGTAGAAGAAGCCGATGACCGAGAAGGTGACCGCGCCGATGAAGTTGACGATCAGATCCTTCATGGTGTCGATCAGGCCGATGTCGATGTAGCCGCCGTATTTTGCGATCCAGTCCTCGCCGTTGACGACAAGCGACTCGATCGGCTTGTGAACGACGATATTCAGCCCGTCGGGCTGGAACATGACCGAATGGATCGTGTGGACGATCCAGTCCTTCTGCATATCGGTGGCGAAGCGGGTGTCCATGAAGAACTCGAAGAACTCCCAGAGCACGCCGACGGTCATGGAAAAGCAGAAGGCGACGACGGCCAGAAAGAGTGGGGAGAGCTTGAAGGTGAACTTTTCGCTGCGGTTGAAGATATCGACGAGCGCGAAGCCGATGGCGGCCATGAGGAAGCCGTTGAGCGTGTGGAGCATGGTGTCCCACGAGGGGATGCGGGTGTAATAGGAATTGACCTCGCCCAGGATCTCGGCCGAGAAGATGAAGCAATAGATGATGGTTTCGAGGGCGGGCGGCAGGTCGATGCCCAGCCGCCGGTCGATGAACATGGGCACGCAGAACAGCACGAGGGTGAGCACGCAGAGGAACAGGTTTTCATAGTTGCCCACGATGGTCTGACGGACGGCGGTGGCGACGACCAGGGCGGACAGCGTGCCGCGGATGGTCAGGCGGCGGCGTTTGTTTCGGGTCAGATGCTTGAGCATGGGAGATCCTCCTTATCCGGGGTATGAAAAAGGCCCCCGGCCGGTAAGCCGGAGGCTGCCTTTTTGATGATGTAAGGCTTATTCGACGCCTTCGTCCTCACCCTCGGTGCGGGTATTGAACGCGTAGTCCTCGCAGTTGTTGACTGCTTCGACCTCAGTGGCGTACGGGCATACGAACACGCGGCCCTCGGTCTCAGCCTTGGCAACGCAGATCTTGGTACCGACCGCGTCGCGGCGGCGGAACAGACACCAGAGCTTCTTCATGGTTTGCTTCCATCCTTTCTGAAATAGGAAATCCTTGTTTTTATTTTAACATGACCGAAGACGATGCACAAGGGCTTTCCCGGACTTTTTCCGATTCAGAAAATTCACTTGCAAGCGGTCAGCGGGTGTGATAGCATAAGGTTACATATAGAAACGATCCGAAAGAAAGCGGAACCCGGACGCGGCGTCCGGACGGAAATCACAGAAGAGAAAGGGGAGGGAACCCACCATGACTCACGACACGAACTACCTGCGCCTGCTGTCCGAGAAGTACCCGACGATTGAGTCGGTCACGAACGAGCTGGTCAGCCTGCGCGCGATCATGCACCTGCCCAAGGGCACCGAATATTATTTCTCCGACCTGCACGGCGAGCACGAGGCCTTCATCCACCTGCTGCGCTCGGGCTCGGGCGTCATCCGTGAGAAGATCGACACCCTGTTCCGCGCCTCCATGCTGGAGGAGGAGCGCGCCGCGCTGGCCGCGCTCGTCTACTACCCCTCGACTCAGATGGCGCGGATGCACAAATCGGACGTCAATTATGACGACTGGTGCGCCGTTACGATCAACCGGCTGGTCGTCGTCGCCTGCGAGGTCTCGGCCAAGTACACCCGCAGCAAGGTGCGCCGGACGATGGACGAGCGCTACGCCGGGATCATCGAGGAGCTGATGAACACCGATGCGACCGACGCTGACAAGCGCACCTACTACCGCGAGATGATCGACGCGGTCATCCGGGTGGGCTGCGCCGACGGGCTGATCAAGGCGCTCTGCCACCTGATCCAGCAGATGACCGTCGATCAGCTCCACATCATCGGTGATATTTTTGACCGCGGCCCGCGCGCCGACCGGATCATCGACGAGCTGATGAAGCACCACGACGTCGACATCCAGTGGGGCAACCACGACGTTTCGTGGATCGGCGCGATGTGCGGCAACCCGGTCTGCCTGATGAGCGTTCTGCGCATCGCGATCAGCTACAACGGCTTCGACGTGCTCGAGGACGGCTATGGCATCAACCTGCGCCCGCTCTCGATGTTCGCCGCGACCACCTACGCCGACGATCCCTGCACCCGCTTCATGCCCCACGTGCTCGACGAGAACGAGTTCGACCCGGTCGATCCCCATCTGGCCGCCAAGATGCACAAGGCGGTCGCGGTCATGCTGTTCAAGCTCGAGGGACAGCTCATCCGCCGCCACCCCGAATACGGCATGAACGACCGCCTGCTGCTCGACAAGATCGACCGCGCGGCCGGTACGGTCACGATCGGCGGGCAGGCCTATCCCATGCTGGACACCTGCTTCCCGACCCTTGACCCGGCCGATCCCTACGCCCTGACCGAGGAGGAACAGGGACTGGTCGACGGCTTCCTCGCCTCCTTCCGCCATTCCGAGCGCCTGCGCACCCACATCGACTTCATCGTCAACCACGGCGCGATGTACAAGGTCGCAAACGGCAAGCTGCTCTATCACGGCTGCATGCCGCTCGAGCCGGACGGCTCCTTCAGCGAGCTGTCTCTGCGCACCGGCCGCTTCGCCGGCCGCGCCCTGCTCGACCACCTCGAGATGCGCGTGCGCCGCGCCTACCACTCGCAGGACAGCGACTCGGTCGACCTCATGTGGTACCTGTGGTGCGGCTCCAAGTCGCCCGTCTTCGGCAAGGACCGCATGACCTCCTTCGAGCGCTACTTCGTCGAGGACAAGGCCCTGCACAAGGAGCCGATGAACCCCTATTATCAGTACGTCGATAACCGGGAATTTTGCGAACGGCTGATGGAAGAGTTTGGGCTTGACCCGCAAACCAGTCATATCGTCAACGGCCACGTGCCCGTCAAGCACGGCGAGACCCCGATCAAGGCGGGCGGCCGCCTGTTCGTCATCGACGGTGGCATTTCCAAGGCTTATCGCTCCAAGACCGGCATCGCGGGCTATACCCTGATCTCCTCCTCGCACGAGATCCAGATCGCCGAGCACAAGCCCTTCCACCGGGGCAACGATCTCGAAAGCCCGGAGACCTATACCACCGTCCATATCGTCGAGCGGATGCCCCGCCGGCTGATGGTGGCCGACACCGACGCGGGCGAAAAGTTCCGCCGCCGCGCCGCCGAACTCGAGGAATTGCTCCAGCTTTACCGGCAGGGTGTATTCGGGGAAACCTGAAACCTCGGGCTTTCGCCATGCGAAGGGCTGCGGAGTTGATTGAAACCTCTGGATTTCGCCATGCAAAATATGACAAATGCAATGTTTTTTACGGAAAACGTCACATTGGCAAGAACAATGTGGCGTTTTTCTTTTTTTTATGGTATAGTGACATATGCAGAAAAACATTTTGAGATGGACGATACATATCCATTTCGTGTCCTGGAAAGGAGGGCGGAGACAATGTTGTTCACAGCGTTGCAACAGTATGATCAGGAACGGATACAGCAGGAGATGCGGCAGTATCTGCAGGAGCTGGGCGTTACAGAAGCCGTTCTGGACACGGTGCTTGGAGACGAGGTGACGGTCGGCGCCGTCATCAGCGGTCTGACGGAGCGGCTGATCGCGCTGGCGGCCGAGGAAGACCGACGCAAATTCCGGGAAAAGCAGAGCGCGGGCATCGCCCGGGCCCAGCAGGCGGGCGTCGCCATCGGACGGCCCACCCGCAAGCAGGACAAGCGATTCCGGAAGATTCGCGAGATGTACGCGGCGCAGGAGGTCACCGGTCAGGAGGCCGCGCGGCTGCTGGGTGTGGCGCCCAGCACGTTTTACCGCTGGCTGAGACAGGAATCCGCTGACTGAGCAAGGATTGGAAAAAAGGGGGATGGGGACGTCCTCCTTTTTTTATGCCCGCAAACGGGCGGTAAAAGCGGAAAGACCGCTGTTCAAAGACTATGAGTTATGCTATAATATATCGTGATACGGTGTCCGCCGAAGGGGCGCGGTATCCCGGAAGACCACAGAAACCGATCTGCGGAGAACATCCGCTTTGGAGGCAGTATGAAACGATTTTTGGCCTTTGCCGCGGCGATGCTCGTCCTGCTCGCGGCGAGCGGCTGCGCAATGCGCGCGGGCGCCGACCTGCTCAAGGCGCCCAAGCCGGACAAAGACAATCAGGCGATTACGGACGAGCTTGAGCTGCTCAAGGGCTGGGACGGCGTCTACACCACGCCCTACGCCGGCACCAACCGCAACGCGGTGCAGATGAAGGACCTCGACGGCGACGGCATCGAGGAGGTCGTCGCCTTCTTCCAGACGCCCAAGGGCGGCAACCGGTTCGAGACCGTCGTGCTGGGCAAGCGGGACGAGGCTTATGTGCAGCTCGGCTCGATCGCGGGCACCGGCACCCAGATCAACTCGGTCTCCTATCCGATTCTGGACAAGACCGGCCGCTGCGGCATCCTCATCTGCTGGCAGCAGGTCAGCGAATCGGAAAACCGCTTCTCGCTGGCCGTCTGCACGGGCGGACAGGTGCGCACCCTGCTGGAGGGCGCGTATTCGAGCATACTCCCGGCCGATCTGGACAGCGACGGCGCGCAGGAGCTGGTCGTGCTCAACGTGCCCGAGGGCGGGCGCAGCACGGCCACGATCTATGAATACGACGCGGCCGCGGACGCGATGAATCTCGCGGGCGAGGCGCCCCTTTCGGGCGTGGCCAAGGTGATCTACAAGGTCGCCGCGGGCTATATCGCCGACCGTCAGCCGGCCGTTTTCGCTGAGGAACGCATTGAGGGCGGCGCCGGCCGCCAGACCGATATTTTCGTTTACAGCCAGACCGACGGCCTGCGCAATCTCGCGCTCGAAACCGAGTCGGGGCAGGGCAAGAGCACCTACCGCGCGGTCGCGGTCAACGCCTACGACGTCAACGGTGACGGCATGACCGAAATTCCCCGCGCCGTGCGCATGGTCGGGTCGGAGTCGGGCGCGGCCGACGCGGCCTACATGCTGGACTGGTATCTGTACAGCGCCGGAGCCGAGCCGGCCTACGTCATGACCACCTACCGCAACGTCTCGCAGGGCTGGGATTTCACGATCAGTAAGGCGTGGCACGACGCGGTGCGCGCGGTCAAGGGGACGGAAAACGGGTCGGAATACACCTGTTTCGTCATTTTTGATCCGGAGGGGGACGATATCCCGCTCCTGACAGTCTATTACCTGCTGGGCGAGGAAAACAGGCGCACGCTGGACAGTGCGGACGGCATGATCCTGCTGGGCAGCACCTCGACCGCCACCATCGCGGCCCGCATCCCGGCCGCCGCCTCGGGCAGCAGTCTGGCGCTGACCGAAGAACAAGTCAAGGAACGATTCTCGCTCGTCGCGGACGACTGGAACGCCCCGCTGAGCTGATGGAAGGAGAAAATCATGAAGCGCAAGGTACTTGTCCTGGAAGATGAAGAAAACATCCGCAGCTTTGTCGTGCTCAACCTCAAGCGCGCGGGCTTCGACGTGATCGAGGCCGGTACGGGCGAGGAAGCGCTCGAGCTGTTTGAACGCAATTCCGATATCATGGTCGCCGTGCTGGATGTGATGCTCCCCGGCATCGACGGCTACGAGGTCTGCCGCACGATGCGCGCCCGGGGCTACACCGCCGGCGTCATCATGCTGACCGCCCGCGTGCAGGAGTCCGACAAGGTCACCGGTCTGATGACCGGCGCGGACGACTATGTCACGAAGCCCTTCTCGGTCGTCGAGCTGGTCGCCCGGGTTGAGGCCCTGTTCCGCCGGGTGGGCGGTCTGGGCTTTCAGGAGGACGACGCGATCCGCTCCGGCCCGTTCAAGCTCAACCTGCGCGCCCGCGAGGTGACCAAGAACGGGGTCAAGATCGAGCTGACCCAGATCGAATACGGCATCCTCAAGGCGTTTTTGTCCAACATCGGCAAGGCGCTCTCGCGGGACGACATTCTGGAGATGGTCTGGGGTCATCATTACGTGGGCGAGCTGAAGATTGTTGACGTCAACATCCGCCGCCTGCGCATCAAGATCGAGGACAACCCGGCCGCGCCCAAGTACATCGTCACCGTGCGCGGCTACGGCTACATGTGGGAAGGCTGAGGGCTGGCATGAAATACCGCAAAAAACCCGCCCATCACAAAACGGCCTCCCGGGCGACGCCCAAGGCCGTCTCGCCGGGCGAAAGCGCCCCCGAGGTGCGCGTCCAGCACTCGATCGGCGGCCTGAAGGGACGCTGGCTCATCAATTCGCTCTCCTTCGTCATCATCATTCTGGCCGCCGTCGTCATCGCGGTGTCGATGGCCGTGTCCAGCTCGTATTATAACGAGGTGCACACCCAGCTCACCACCCGGATGGAAAATCTGGTCGCGGCCTTCCGCACGAGCTGGATGCAGAACGCCGAGGATTACTATTACGGCATCGAAAAGACGATCAGCGACTTTGACATGCGCGAGCAGATCGAATTGCAGTTCGTGGACGCGCGCGGCAGCATCGTCATGTCGACCTCGGGGCTGAACGCGGGCATCCGGGCGGCGACCGGCGACGTCGAGCGGGCGCTCGCCACCCCGCCCGAGCAGGCTGTGACCGGGGACAGGAGCCTGATGCAGACCTGGTCGGGCGAGGACCCCTCGACCGGCGAGCGGGTCATGAGCGTCACCATGCCGCTGGCAAACAGCCGGGGCCGCCTGCTGGGCGGCGTGCGCATGGTCACCTCGATGGCGATTGCCGAGCGGCAGACCATGATCTTCGTGCTGGCCGCCGTGGCGCTGAGCCTGCTGTTTCTGGCGCTCGTCGTCCTGTCCAACCGCTATTTCATCAAATCCATCCTCGAGCCGGTCACCAAGATCAACGTCATCGCCAAGGAGATCGCCGCCGGGCGCTACGGTATGCGCCTACAGAAGGTCTACGACGACGAGATCGGTGAGCTGTGCGACTCGATCAACCATATGTCGGACGAGATCGCCCGCACCGAGCGGATGAAGAACGACTTCATTTCCTCGGTCTCGCACGAGCTGCGCACCCCGCTGACCGCCATCGACGGCTGGAGCGAGACCCTGATCACGGGCGGCGTGGCCGACCCCGAGGAGGTCATGCAGGGGCTTGAGATCATCCGCAAGGAGAGCCGCCGCCTGACCCGCATGGTCGAGGAAATGCTCGACTTCGCCCGCATCGAATCCGACCGCATGAAGCTCGACGTCGAGACCTTCGACCTCGAAATGGAGCTGTATGAGGCGGTCTATATGTATGAAAACCTGCTGGCCGGCAGCGGCATGAAGCTGACCTACGAGACCGACGGGGTGGACAACTGCTTCATCAGCGGCGACCGCCACCGCATGAAGCAGGTCTTCCTGAACATCATCGACAACGCCGCCAAGTACGGCAAGAGCGGCGGCCGCATCGAGGTCAGTTTGAAGCGTGAGGGCGAGTTCGTCAAGGTCTGCGTGCGCGACTACGGCGTGGGCATCCCCGAGGCCGAGCTGCCCTTCGTCAAGGAGAAGTTCTACAAGGGCTCGTCCAAGGAGCGCGGCAGCGGCATCGGTCTGGCCGTCACCGACGAGATCGTCAAGCTGCATGGCGGCACGCTGACCATCGAGAGCAAGCAGGGGGAGGGCACCGCTGTGACCGTGTCCGTCCCCGCCATCGACGTGCACACCGCGCTGGGCGTCGAGACCACGATTTTAGCACCGACAGAGGAGAAAAACCAGCATGAGTAAATACGAATTGCCGCCCTGCGTGCGCAAGACGACCATCGGCGGCCAGGCGGTCATCGAGGGCATCAGCATGAAGGGCCCGAAGAATACCTGTCTGGCCGTCCGCAAGCCGGACGGCACGATGGACTTTCAGGAGCGTCCGACCCGCCGCCCGCACGGCCTTTGGAAGCTGCCCGTCCTGCGCGGCGCGTACAGCCTGTTCACCGCCATGAAGGAGGGTGTGGACGATATCAACTATTCGGCCTCCTTCTTTGAGGACGAGGAAACCTCGGAGGAGCCTTCGCGCTTTGAACAATGGGTCGAGGCGCACATCAGCTCGGATACGCTTGAAAAGCTGATTCTGGGCTTCGCCATGATCCTCGGCACCCTCCTGCCCATCGTCCTGTTCCTCGTCGCGCCCACCCTGATTGTCGGCTTCCTGCCCGCGGGCGCGCCCTATTTCGTGCGCAGCCTGCTCGAGGGCGTGGTGCGCATCATCCTGTTCCTGATCTTTATGTGGTCGGTGTCCCATATGAAGGACATCGAGCGCACCTTCCGCTACCACGGCGCCGAGCACAAGACGATCTTCTGCTACGAGGCCGGTCTGCCCCTGACGGTCGAGAACGTGCGGCGGATGCCGCGCTTTCACCCGCGCTGCGGCACCAGCTTCATGATCGTTATGATGATCATTCCGATCCTGATTTTCGCCTTTGTCCAGATGGACAACGTCTGGCTGCGCATGGCGCTTCGCCTGATCCTGCTGCCCGTCGTCGTCGGTCTGGCCTATGAGTGCAACCGCTTCGCTGGCCGGCACGACGGCCCGATCTCCCGCGCGATCCGCTGGCCGGGGCTGCAAATGCAGCGCCTGACCGTCTTCGAGCCGGACGACAGCATGATCGAGGTCGCCATCGCCGCCATGCAGCGGGTCATCCCGGAGGACGAGAGCGACAAGTGGTGACCGTCCGCTGCGCAGCCCCATCCCCATGAGAAAGGAGTCCCTATGCCGCTTTCCGTCAATGACGTTTACATCGAGATCCGCCGCACGCTCAAGCAGGCGGACGTTTCCATGCCCGAGCTGGAGGCGCGCGAGCTGACCGCCCACGTCTGCGGGGCGGACAAGAAGCGCCCGGCCGACTGGGCCTACCGCTTTCTGGACGACGACACGGTCGCCCGGGCGCGGGCGCTGGCCGACCGCCGCATCGCGGGCGAGCCGCTGGCTTACCTGATCGGGGAGTGGGACTTCTTCGGCCTGACCTTCCGGGTTACGCCCGACGTGCTCATTCCGCGCTCGGACACCGAGCGGCTGTGTGAGTTGGCGGTCAGCCGGGCGCAGGAAATCGTGAACCCGCGCGTTTTGGACCTGTGCAGCGGCTCGGGCTGCATCGGCATCGCGCTGGCGCACGCCGTACCCGACGCGCATGTGGTCGCCGCCGACCTGTCCGAGGCCGCCATCGCGGTCGCCCGGGACAACGCCCGCCGTCTGGGCGTCTCCGCCCGCTACATCTGCCTGGCCGCCGACGCGCTGGCCGACCCGCCCGAGCGCCTGCGCGGCTTTCACATCATGGTCTGCAATCCGCCCTACATCACCGGCCCCGAAATGGGGGAGCTTGACCGCTCGGTCGCCGATTTTGAGCCACATCTCGCTCTGTACGGCGGGGCGGACGGGCTGGATTTCTACCGGTCGGTCGCGCGCCGGTGGATGGGCGTCATGCTGCCGGGCGGCACGCTGTACTTTGAGTGCGGCTGGAAGCAGGCGGCGGCGGTCGCCGACCTGTTCGCGCAGGAGGGCTTCTCCGACATCCGCATCGAGGAGGACTACGCCGGGGTGCAGCGCATCGTGATCGTCCGCCTGCCCTACTGAGAGCTGAAAAATCCGAACAGGCTTTCGGAATTTGCTTGCAAAAACCCGGCGTGTGCCGTATAATCTAGAAATGAACTGAAATTGAATCGTTTTGGAGGATAGATCGATGGCGACGACAAAGAAGAAAATCGAACCGGTCGCACCCGCGGCCAATAAACAGGAGGCGCTGGCCAAGGCGCTCGGCCTGATCGAAAAGCAGTACGGCAAGGGCGCGGTCATGCGTCTGGGCGAGAACACCGGCATGGCGGTCGACCACATTTCGACCGGCTCGATCGGTCTGGACACCGCGCTGGGCATCGGCGGCCTGCCGCGCGGCCGTATCATTGAGATCTACGGCCCCGAATCCTCCGGTAAGACCACGGTTGCTCTGCACGCGGTCGCCGAGGCGCAGAAGGCGGGCGGCGAGGCCGCGTTCATCGACGCCGAGCACGCGCTCGACCCGGTCTATGCCCGCGCGCTGGGCGTTGACATCGACAGCCTGCTGGTCGCCCAGCCCGACACCGGTGAGCAGGGTCTCGAAATCGCCGAGGCGCTCGTCCGCTCGGGTGCGCTCGACATCGTGGTCGTCGACTCGGTCGCCGCCCTCGTGCCCCGCGCCGAGATCGAGGGCGAGATGGGCGACTCCTTCGTCGGCCTGCACGCCCGCATGATGAGCCAGGCCATGCGCAAGCTGGCCGGTTCGATCGCAAAGTCGAACTGCGTGGCCATCTTCATCAACCAGCTCCGCGAGAAGGTCGGCGTGGTCTACGGCAACCCTGAGGTCACGACCGGCGGCCGCGCGCTCAAGTTCTATGCCTCGGTGCGCATCGACGTGCGCCGCATCGAGCACATTAAGAACGGCACCGAGCTGCTCGGCTCCCGCACCCGCTGCAAGGTGGTCAAGAATAAGGTCGCGCCGCCCTTCCGCGAGGCGGTGTTCGACATCATGTACGGCGAGGGCATCTCGTTCACCGGCGAGCTGGTCGACCTCGGCGTCGATTACGGCATCGTCAAGAAGTCGGGCGCGTGGTTCTATCTGGGCGAGGAACGTCTGGGTCAGGGCCGCGACAACGCCAAGCTCTACTTCAAGGAGCATCCCGACGTGGCCGAGCGGGTGCATCAGGAGATCGTCGAGGCCATTCTGAAGGAGCGCGCCGAGCAGAGCAAGACCAAGCGCAGCGCGGCGGCGCTCAAGGGCAAGTCCAAGGAGGCCGCGTCCGGCGACGACGAGACCGAGGAGACTCTGTCCGCGCCCGAGGAGGAGAGCGCACCTGCCCGTCAGCCGCGCGCCGTTTCGATTGACGCGGACGACTTTGACGACGGACTGGATGTGTAAATGCAGAGCCGCCGCAAAAAGACCGTTCCGCAGGCCGATCCGCGCACGATGACGCAGACCGAGCTGGAAGACCTGTACGCCAGGACGCTGGACGCCGCCGCACGCCAGCTTTCCTACCGCGCCCTGTCGGCCGCCGCTCTGCGGGACAAGCTGACCGGACAGGGCTATCCGGACGAGGCGGTGGAGTACGCACTGGCCTACCTGACCGAGCACGGCTTTCTGAACGATGAACAGTACGCCGAGAGCGCGGTGCGCTCCTATGCCCGCCGGGGCTACGGCACGCTGCGCATCCGGCAGGAGCTGACCCGCCGGGGCGTTGACCGCGAGACCGCGCAGGCCGCGCTGGCCGGCCATGCGCCCGACCCGGACACCCTCCGCGCCCTGCTCGACAAGCGGCTGCATGGCGACCTGTCCGACCGGAAGGAAGTGCAGAAGGCAGTCGCCTTCCTCCAGCGGCGCGGCTACCTCTGGGAGGACATCCGCCGCGCGCTGAACGAATACGGCGCGGAGATCGCGGCGGATTTTGATTGAATTATCCGCGGATATCGCTGAAATATGGATAAAATTCACCCTTTGACCCGAGAAAGGAGTGTGTGTGTGAACACAAAAGTTTCCCTCATTTCGCTCGGCTGCGCCAAGAATCTGGTCGATTCCGAGCATATGCTGGCCCGTCTGCGCGCGGCTGGGTGTGAGATCACGCAGGACATGGCCGAGGCCGAGGTCGCGGTCATCAACACCTGCGGCTTCATCGAATCGGCCAAGACCGAGGCCATCGAGACCATTTTGGAGACCGCTCAGTATAAGCAGACGGGCGCGCTGCGTGGTCTGGTCGTCACCGGCTGTCTGGCCCAGCGCTACCGCGACGAGATCGAGCGCGACCTGCCCGAGGTCGACGTCATCTGCGGCACGGGCAGCTACACCGACATCGTCGAGGCCGTCGCCGCCGCCGGCCGGCAGGAGCACCGCGCCTATTTCGGGGCGATGGAGCAGGCCGCGCTCGAGGGCGACCGCGACCGGCTGACCCCGGGCTACACCGCCTTTCTGAAGATCGCGGAGGGCTGCTCGAACAAGTGCGCCTACTGCATCATCCCCAAGCTGCGCGGCCCCTACCGCAGCCGTCCGTTTGACGGCCTGCTGGACGAGGCGCGGGCGCTGGCCGACGCGGGCGTCAAGGAGCTGATCGTCATCGCGCAGGACATCACGAAGTACGGCATGGATCTGCCTGAGCACAAGCGCCTGCTGCCCGCCCTGCTGCGCGAGCTGTGCAAGCTGGACTTCACGTGGGTGCGCCTGCACTACCTCTATCCCGACCAGATCACCGACGAGCTGATCGATGTCAT
Organism: Butyricicoccus pullicaecorum; assembly: GCA_021531865.1. Taxonomy (GTDB): domain Bacteria; phylum Bacillota; class Clostridia; order Oscillospirales; family Butyricicoccaceae; genus Butyricicoccus. Next base: position 19,809 of record JAFBIW010000023.1, read on the forward strand.
CGCGTCCGAGGACAAGATCGTCAAATATCTGGACATCCCGCTCCAGCACGTGTCGAAGCGCATTCTGCGTGCCATGCACCGTCCGGGCGACCGGGAGAGCCTGACCACGCTGATCGAAACCCTGCGTGACCGCATCCCGGGTCTGGTGCTGCGCACCAGCCTGATCGTCGGCCTGCCGGGCGAGACCGACGAGGAATTTGCCGAGCTGTGCGAATTTTTGCAGGACGTCCGCATCGAGCGGGCGGGCGTGTTCGAGTTTTCGCCCGAGGAGGGCACCGAGGCCGCCGAGCTGCCCGACCAGATCGACGACGAGACCAAGATGAATCGCCGCCTGATCGTTGAGGAACTGCAGTCGGGCGTCATCGATGACTATAATCTGTCCCGGATGCACGAGACCCTTGACGTGCTGTGCGAGGGCTGGGACGAGGATGCGGCGCTGTACTTCGGCCGCAGCTACGCCGATTCGGTCGAGGTGGACGGCAGGGTCTGGTTCGCCTCGGACGCGCTTTGTGAGCCGGGCGATTTCGTCCCCGTCCGCATTGACGACAGCATGGGCGCCGACCTGTCGGGCGTCCGCGTGGGAGGTTGATTTTTTATGACAACAGCCAATAAAATTACGCTGGTGCGCATCGCGCTCATTCCGTTTTTCGTCTGGTTCGCCATGCAGGGCGACCCGGTCAGCGATACGATCGCCCTTGTTCTGTTCTGCGTCGCGTCCGTGACCGACTTTCTGGACGGCTACGTCGCGCGCCATTACAATCAGGTCACCGATTTCGGCAAGTTCGTCGATCCGCTGGCCGATAAGCTGCTCGTGACGGCCGCGCTCGTCCTCTTTGCCGAGCGCCTGCTGTTCCCGGCGTGGATGGTCTTCATCATCCTCGCGCGCGAGTTCATCATCACCAGCCTGCGCAATGTGGCGGCAGCCAAGGGACAGGTCATGGCGGCGGCGTGGTCGGGCAAGGTGAAGACCTGCGTCCAGATCGCGGCCATCATCTGCATCTTCCTGTTCTCGATCGTCACCGGCATGGGCGTGCCCCTGCCGGCCTTCCTGCCCGGCCTGTGCGCGTGGGTTGCCACTCTCGTGACCCTCTATTCGGGCTACGACTATCTGCACCGCAACTGGGAGCTCGTCGCCGAGGGCGCGACCAAGCCCAAGCTGTGAGCTTGACAAACCGCCCGGTTTTGCGTATACTAGGGTTATATTTGTGAATATCGCAACATTCGGCGATGATCGGAAAGAGTAACCGCATCGATTTCCGCAGAAGAGAGGGGCTTCACCGGCTGAAAGGGCCCTGCGGGAGCGGCGGCGAACGTGCGTCCGGGAGCCGCGGGGGCAACGCCCCGCGTTTGGCGCCGCGTTAAGGCGCGCACAAGCGACAAATAAGAGTGGAACCGCGACCAAACCGCCGCCTCTTTCCGTTTTCCGGGAAGAGCGCGGCGTTTTTTATTTTTGCAGATCCAACCATCACAAAGGAGAGGTATAGAAATGAAACTGTTCAATTCCATGACCCGCCAGAAGGAGGAATTCGTCCCGATCACCCCGGGCGAAGTCAAGATGTACTCCTGCGGCCCGACCGTTTACAACTACTTCCACATCGGCAACGCCCGCCCCTTCATCATGTTCGACCTGCTCCGCTGCTACTTTGAGTACCGCGGCTACAAGGTCACCTTTGTCCAGAACTTCACCGATATCGACGACAAGGTCATCAATAAGGCCAACGACGAGGGCGTGACCTACGATGTCATCGCTGACCGCTATATCAAGGAGTATTTCGTGGACGCGCAGGGTCTGGGCATCAAGCGCGCGACCTACCATCCCCGCGCGACCGAGACGATGGACGCGATCATCGGGATCGTGCAGTCCCTGCTCGATAAGGGTCACGCCTACGTCGCGGAGAACGGCGACGTGTACTTCCGCACCAAGACCTTCCCCGAGTACGGCAAGCTGTCCCACCAGCCCCTCGAGGAGCTGCAGGCGGGCGCGCGCATCTCGGTCGGCGAGCTGAAGGAAGACCCGATGGACTTCGCCGTCTGGAAGGCCGCTAAGCCGGGCGAGCCGGCGTGGCAGGCGCCCTGGGGCATGGGCCGTCCGGGCTGGCACATCGAGTGCTCGGCCATGGCCAATAAATACCTCGGCAAGACGATCGACATCCATTCGGGCGGTCTGGACCTGACCTTCCCGCACCACGAGAACGAGATCGCCCAGTCCGAGTGCGCCAACGGCTGCACCTTCGCCCATTATTGGCTGCACAACGGCTTCCTGACCATCGACAACGAGAAGATGTCCAAGTCCAAGGGCAATTTCTTCATGGTGCGTGACGCGGCCAAGGAATACGGCTACGAGACCATCCGCATGTTCATGCTCTCGGCGCACTACCGCACGCCGCTGAACTACTCGGAGGAGTCGCTCAAGATGAACAAGGCCTCGCTCGAGCGCCTGTACGAAGCCCGCAACAACCTCGAGTTCCGCATCTCCAAGGCGACGGGCGACACGCCGACCGCCGAGGAGCAGGCCGCGCTCGATTCGATTCAGCAGTACAAGCAGAAGTTCATCGACGCGATGGATGACGACCTCAACACCGCGAACGCCCTGTCGGCGGTCTTTGAGCTGATGCGCGAGATCAATGCGTATTCGGGCGCGCACGTGGACGCGAGCAAGGCGTATCTGCAGGGCGCGTACAACCTGTTCATGGAGCTGACCGGCGTGCTGAACATCGTGCAGAAGCACGAGGACGCGGGCGAGGACCCGGACAAGGCCAAGATCGAGGAGCTGATCGCCCAGCGTGCCGCAGCCAAGAAGGCCAAGAACTTCGCCGAGGCCGACCGCATCCGCGACTTCCTGCTCAATGAAATGGGCGTCACCATCAAGGATACCCGTCAGGGCGTCCAGTGGAGCCGTGCATAAGCGAACCAAGATAAAACAAGGGACGATCCACCGGGGTCGTCCCTTTTGTCATATGAAATCTTACAGCTTGTCCGCCCAGAAGGTCACCGCGTCGCACAGGAACTGCGCGCAGCCCGACGTTTCCCGATCATAGTAGGCGGTGAACCGCTCGTCTGCCGTGTACAGCGCGGCAATGCCCGTGTGCATCTGCGCGGTGCAGTCCGGGATCGTGTGGGTCAGCCAACGGCGGTGCAGACCGGCGATCGCGCGGCCGGTCTCCCCGTGCGGATCGTCGCCCGCCCGGACGGCCTGCGCCAGCGCCTGCAAAATCTGCGCTTCGAGCGCCTGATAGGTGTCGTATTTCTCCTGCGTCATTCCCAGCATGTTCCGGTTCGCGGTATCGACGGCCGCGTCGCCGTATTTTTCGCGCGCCTCCGCGCCATAGGCCGCCTCGTTCCGCGCGACCGCGTCCCGCTTGAGCGCTTCAAATTTTTCGGTGTCGTTCATATGGTATTCTCCTTTTTCGTGTCGGATGGTGGTTTCGATCGCTTCCAGAAGGCGGGTCAGTCGTGCCTGCTCGGCACGCAGACGTTCGCGCTGTGCGCACAGGGCGTCCAGCCGGTCGAAATCGGGGGCGTGCACGATCCGCCCGATCTCATCCAGTGAGAAGTCCAGCGCACGGTAGAACAGGATCTGCTGCAGCAGATCGACCTCAGTCTGACCGTAGATCCGGTAGCCCGCCGTGCTCACCCGGCAGGGCTTGAGCAGACCGATTTCGTCATAATAGCGCAGGGTGCGCGCGCTCACCCCGGCCAGACGGGCCAGCGCCTGAATGCTGTATTCCATTTGCGGTTCCCTCCTTCTGTTCTCAGTATATCGCTTGCCGTAACGGCAAGGTCAAGCAAAACTTTTCGTTGCGCCTGAAAAATGGACATGCTATCATAACGAAGGAAAGAAAGATGATCGGAGGCAGCGCAATGCGTTATTCCTATATCGCGTTCGACGTGGACGGCACCCTGCTGGACACCGAGCGCAACGAGCTGAGCACCCTGCAGCGGCTGGTGCGGGAGGCGACCGGGCGGGAGCCGTCGTGGGACGAGCTGATCCCGACCTTCGGCATGACCGGCCCGGACGCGCTCGTGTATCTGGGCTGTACGCCCGAGCAGGCGGCGGCGGTTCGTCCCTTGTGGCACGACGCGTCGGTCGAATCGGTGCAGCGCACGCCGCTCGTCGCGGGCTTCCCCGAAACGCTGGAGACCCTGTCCCGCGCGGGCGTGCGGATGGGACTCGTCACCTCACGCGGACAGCATACGGTCGCCCTGCGCTTCCCGCCCGAGGGCGAGGGACGGTATTTCGGCGAGCGGGTCTGCCAGCAGGACACGGTGCACCATAAGCCCGACCCCGAGCCGCTGCTCGAATGCCTGCACCGCGCGGGCGTGCGGCCGGAGGACGCGCTGTACGTGGGCGACAGCCCGTTTGATATGGCGTGCGCGGCCAATGCGGGCGTGGACGGCGCGCTGGCGCTCTGGGGCACGCATACGCCTGACCTCGCCTGCACATGGCGGCTTGCCCACCCGTCCGACCTGCTTAAAATCTGTCTGGGTCAGGCCGAGTGATTACAAAGAGTTGAATATAGTGCACAAATTATATTTCCAAAAATTGTGCAAAAAGTGTTGACATCTGTCGAAGGAGGTGGTATTCTATATAAGCTGCTTCGAGAGAGCGGCGGCCGCAAAGTGAAAACTTGAAAAGAACTTGAAAAAAGTTGTTGACAAGGGCTTCGCGATGTGGTATTATAAATAAGCTGACCGCTTGG
>JAFBIW010000024.1 GCA_021531865.1 Butyricicoccus pullicaecorum
TCGCACGGCCACCTGCTCTACACCAACTGGCTCAACTACTACGTCTACCAGACCACGCCCTATGTCGTCAATGACGATATGCACAGCGATATCAATGTCGACCCCTTCGATGATTGGGATAAGTAAGCGAAAAGTCAACATACTAAGCGCGAGGTGAAATGATATGACCGAGCGCAAAGAGACCCAAATGGCTTGTTTCCGGCTCGAACCGGACAAACGGCTGACTCCGCTGTATGACGATGTCAGCGTCAAAAAGTACCGCGCACCCTCCCGAAAAAAGATGGGCATGCGCGTGCTGGACAATTTTTGTGAAGAGCATATTATGTAGCCCCAAAAGCGTTCTCCGCCCGGAGGACGCTTTTTCATTTTCCAATCTTTTTCAGGCGTATCCGAGCGTATTTTACTCTGTGCGCGGGCACAATGTTCCCGAGGTGACGCATATGAAAAATCCGAAAAAATACCACAATCTGGGCGAGATGCTGACGAGCAGTTCTGAAATCTTCAGCTATTACACCAGCTTACCCGCCTATGTGCGCAGCATGATCGGCGAGCGCAGCGACAACATCCACACCGAGGAGGAGCTGCACGGCTACGCGGACAAGCTGCTCCGCGGCGACGACTGAACCGAAAAAAGAGCCGTTCCCGATGACCGGGGACGGCTCCTTATCTGCAAAGGGTTTATTCTGCTTCGATCTGGTTGACCTGATAGCACAGGGTCATCAGGCTGTCGGAAAAGTGGACGTTTTCGACCGGTACACCCAGATTATCCAGATGCAGATCAACGCCGGTAAAGTTCCACAAGCCGCGCACACCGTGCTGCACCAGACCGCGCGCCAGATCGGGCGCAATGCTATGCGGAACGGTCAGAACGGCGATATCAGGCTTGTGCTCGGACACATAGGGATAAAGCTCAGACACGTCGCGCACGGTCGCGCCGCCAAACTCATGACCAATGACCATTTTATCGGCGTCGAACGCGCAGAGCAGTTTGAAGCCGCTGGCTTCAAAATTGAAGTTTTTGAGCAGAGCGCGGCCCAGATTGCCTACACCGACCAGAACAGCCGTGTGGCGGCGGTTCAAGCCCAGAATTTCCTCCAATCCTTCGCAGAGCTTCTCGACATTATAGCCGTAGCCCTGCTGTCCGAAGCCGCCGAAGCAATTGAAATCCTGTCGAATCTGGGAGGCAGTCAATCCAAGGGTCTCCGCCAGCTTGCGGGAGGACACGCGTTGTTCCCCCTGCGCACGCAATGCGGAAATATACCGATAATATCGGGGCAGCCGCTGAATGACTGCGCGGGATACGTTCTGTTTTTTCTCCACTCGGACGAACCTCCTGAAAGCAAATTACAAATGTGCCGGGTGCGCACGCTTAGAGCGCGGCGATGGTCTCCAGTACGTAATCGGTGAACTCCTGTGCGGTCGCGCCGGTATCACGGCCGGTGATGACGTACTTCTTGTTCTCAAACATGCAGATGTCGAGCGCGCGGTCGAGCTTGTTCGCAAGCTCGATCTCGCCGATGTGCTCAAGCAGCATGACGGACGCGCGCAGGACGGAAGACGGGTCGGCGTACTTAGCGCGGCCTTCCTTGACCATGCGGGGCGCGGAGCCGTGGATGGCCTCGAACATGGCGTAACGCTTGCCGATGTTGGCCGAACCGGCGGTGCCGACGCCGCCCTGAATCTCAGCCGCCTCGTCGGTGATGATGTCGCCGTAGAGATTGGGCAGAACAAAGACCTTGAAGTCGCTGCGGCGCTTTTCGTCGATCAGCTTGGCGGTCATAATGTCGATGTACCAGTCGTCAAATACAACGTCCGGATACTCGGCCGCAACCTTCTGGCAGGTATCAAGGAACTTGCCGTCGGTAGTCTTGATGATATTCGCCTTGGTAACGCAGGAAACGCGGTTCTTGCCGGTCTTGTGCGCGTAGTCAAAGGCCAGACGGGCGATGCGCTCGCAGCCCTGCGCGGTGGCGACGGTGAAATCGAGGAAGAGGTCGTCGCCGATCTGAACGCCCTGCGAACCGACCGCATAGCCACCCTCGGTGTTCTCGCGGTAGAACGTCCAGTCGATACCCAGCTCGGGCACCTTGACCGGGCGGACGTTGGCAAACAGGTCGAGCGCCTTACGCATGGCAACGTTGGCCGACTCGACGTTGGGCCACGGATCGCCCTTGCGCGGGGTGGTGGTCGGACCCTTCAGGATGACATGGCAGGCCTTGAGCTGCTCCATGACGTCGGGCGGGATGGCGCAGCCCAGCTCGGCGCGGCGCTCGATGGTCAGACCGTCGATGACGCGGAACTCGACCTTGCCCGCCTTGACCTTATCGGCCAGCAGGGTCTCCAGAACGTGCTGGGCCATGCTGGTGATCATCGGGCCGATGCCGTCGCCGCCGCAGACGCCGATGATGATCTTATCGAGCTTAGAATAATCTACAAAATCGCCCTGCGCCTTCATATCTTCGATGCGGGCGAGCTGGCTTTCAACAACCTTTTCAAATTTTGCGCGGATTTCTTCGGATACCATAATCTATTTCCTCCTGAGTTCGTTCACAAAATGCGTTTCTTACTTGGACTGCTGCCGGGCGTAGTTGAGCGTGCCGCCGGCCAGCAGCGCGCCGCGCTGACGGTCGGAAACGTCGCAGTCAGCCTTGAAGGTGCGGCCGCCGCAGACGACGGTGACCTGCGTGCCCGCCGCGATTTCAGCGCGGACGTTGGGCAGGGAGATCGTGTCGCCCAGATTGATCGCGTCATAATCGGCCGGATCGGCAAAGGTCAGCGGCAGGATGCCCGAGTTGACCAGATTGGCCTTGTGGATACGGGCGAAGGACTTGGCCAGCACCGCACGCACGCCCAGATAGAGCGGAACGAGCGCGGCGTGCTCACGGGAGGAGCCCTGACCGTAGTTTGCACCGCCGACGATCACGCCGCCGCCCATTTCCTGGCAGCGTGCCGGGAACTTGGGATCGACGTTGATGAAGCAGTAGTTCGAGTAATACGGAATATTGGAACGATAGGGCAGCAGCTTGGAACCGGCCGGGAGGATGTGGTCGGTTGTGATGTTGTCCTCGGTCTTGAGTACGATCTTACCGGCGTAGGACGCTTCAAGCGCCTCGCCCAGCGGGAAGGGCTTGATGTTGGGGCCGCGGCGCACCTCGACGGTGGACGGATCGGCCGCAGGCGGAATGATCATGCCGTCGTTGATGTCGAAGTGGTCGGGCATCTCGATGACAGGCGCGTCACCCAGCGTGCGCGGGTCGGTCAGCACGCCCGTAAGAGCGGAAGCCGCTGCAACCTCGGGCGAGACCAGATAGATCTGGGCGTCCTGAGTGCCGGAACGGCCCTCAAAGTTGCGGTTGAAGGTACGCAGGGAGACGCCCGCCGACTCAGGCGACTGACCCATACCGATGCAGGGGCCGCAGGCGCACTCAAGGATGCGCGCGCCCGACGCAATGATGTCTGCCAGTGCGCCGTTGCATGCCAGCATACTGAAGACCTGCATGGAGCCGGGGCTGATCGTCAGGGAAACATCCGGATGGATGTGCTTGCCCTTGAGGATGGCCGCGACCTTCATCATATCATAGTAAGAGGAATTGGTGCACGAGCCGATGCAGCACTGGTTGACCTTGATCGCGCCGATCTCGGAAACCGGCTTGACGCGGTCCGGCATATGCGGCATGGCGGCCAGCGGAACGAGGGTGTCCAGATCGACGGTGTACTCCTCGTCATAGTGCGCATCCGGATCGGAAGACAGCGGCACGTAAACGTCGCCGCGGCCCTGCGCCTCGAGGAAGGACTTCGTGACCTCATCGGACGGGAAGATGGAAGTGGTCGCGCCCAGCTCGGCGCCCATGTTGGTGATGGTCGCACGCTCGGGCACCGACAGGGTGGCAACGCCCGGGCCGGCATACTCGACGATCTTGCCCACGCCGCCCTTGACGGTCATCTGGCGCAGCACGTCCAGAATGACGTCCTTGGCCGCGACCCACGGGCGCAGCTTGCCGGTCAGGGTGACACGCACCATCTTCGGCATCGGGATGTAGTATGCGCCGCCGCCCATCGCGACCGCGACGTCCAGGCCGCCCGCGCCGAAGGCCAGCATACCGATGCCGCCGCCGGTGGGGGTATGGGAGTCCGATCCGATCAGGGTCTTGCCGGGCGCGCCGAACCGTTCGAGATGTACCTGATGGCAGATGCCGTTGCCCGCCTTGGAATAGTAGATGCCATGCTTCTTGGCAACGGTGCCAATGTACTTGTGGTCGTCCGCGTTTTCAAAGCCGGACTGGAGGGTGTTGTGGTCGATGTAGGCGACCGAACGCTCGGTCTTGACCTGATCGACACCCATCGCCTCAAACTGCAGATAGGCCATTGTGCCCGTTGCGTCCTGCGTGAGCGTCTGGTCGATGCGCAGGCCGATCTCCTCGCCCTGCTTCATCTCGCCGTCGACCAGATGCGCTTTCAGAATTTTTTCTGCAATTGTCATGCCCATTGTAATGTATCGCTCCTTGTTTTTGTCCCCAGACGCAGGTCCGCGCCCACGCCCCGCGTTTTTACGAAAACACGGCAAACCGGCGGCTTCCACAGCCTTCTCCACGGCGCGAAAATCGAACCGTGCCCAAATTGTTGATAAATGAATGGTGCGGCTTGCAAAAGCCGCCCGGTTTATAAAAAACCATTTTTATTGTACCGCATTCTTCTGCAATTTACCATAGGAAATTTAACGGATTTTCCGGCAAACCGACTCGCTGATTTGGGCGGTTGCAAAGGCGTTCTGGGCGGTCGTGCCCAGATTGCCCGCGCGGTACTCATAATACGCCTGTGCGCCGATCATCGCGGCGTTGTCCCCGCACAGCGACAGGGGCGGCAGGTAAAGCCGTACGCCCCGGGTCTCGGCCAGCTCGGTCAGAGCCGCGCGCAGCCACGAGTTGGCCGCCACGCCGCCCGCGCAGACCACGTCCCGCGCACTCGTCTCATCCATCGCCAGCGCCAGCCGGGGCACCAGCGTATCCACGACCGCCCGGCAGAAGCAGGCGGCGAGCGAGGCCTTGTCGATCTCCTCGCCCTTCTGCCCGGCGTTGTGCGCCAGATTGATGACCGCCGTTTTCAGACCAGAAAACGAAAAATCGAGCGGCGCGTCCTTGACATGGCTGACCGGCAGCTTGTACTTCTTCGGGTCACCGCCGACTGCCATCCTGTCGATCTTGGGGCCGCCGGGATAGCCCACGCCCAGAACGCGCGCCACCTTGTCGAAGGCTTCGCCCGCCGCGTCGTCCCGTGTACCGCCCAGAATTTCAAATTCGGTGTAATCCTTGACGAGCACAAGAAGCGAATGTCCGCCCGAGGCCACGAGCGTCAGAAAAGGCGGCTTTAAATCGGGAAATTGCAGGTAATTGGCCGCAATATGACCCCGAATGTGGTGCACCGGGATGAAGGGTTTCCCCAGCGCGAACGCCAGCGACTTGCCGAAGTTCGCACCCACCAGCAGTGCGCCAATCAGGCCGGGTGCGCAGGTCGCCGCCACTGCGTCCACCCCATCCCGGGTCAGACCAGCTTCGCGCAGCGCCGCGTCGGTCACGCGCACGACCGCCTCCATATGGCGGCGGGACGCGATCTCGGGCACCACGCCGCCGTACAGCGCGTGGGTCTCGACCTGCGAATCCACGATGTTCGATAAAATCGTCCGTCCGTCCTCGATGACAGCCGCCGCCGTCTCGTCGCACGAGGACTCGATCGCTAAAATCTTCATATCTTTTCCTTTGTTTTTATCGGTTTGTTTCTTCGATGTCTTTTTCAAAGCAGAGGCAATTTTCCGCCCCGGCCGGACTGCCGTAATAATCGGTCTCGCGATAGCCCAGCGCGCGGTAGAGGGCGGCCGAGCCGGGCGTTGTGCGCGCGGTCTCGAGCACGATGTGCTCCTTTCCCTGCGCCGCCGCGTCCTGTTCCAGTGCGTGGACGAGCCGCGTGGCCGCGCCCCGCCGCCGGAAGTCGGGCAGGACGTAAATCCGTTTGATCTCAGCTGTCCGGTCGTCCACCGTCTTCCAGCCGCCGCAGGCGACCGGTTGGCCGTCCGCGTAAACGACCGCCAGCCGGGTCATCTTTTCGGGGCGGTTGCAGTCGGCGTAGCGAAGCTGCACGTCGCCTACGATCGAAAAATAAAATTCGTCCAGCTTGGCCGCCAGCATCCGAAAATCGACGCTCGACGGCGGCACAAAGCGCAGCGTCAACGGCGCTTCCGCCCGGGTCGTTTTCTCGGTTCCGTTCGTCATACCTGTCCCTCCGGTTCCCGCAAAAACAGCGTCATGAGTACCGCGTCCTCGACCGGAGCACGGTAAAAGTTCTTCCGCCGTCCGACCGGCACATAGCCCGCGCCGGTATACAGGGCGATGGCCGCGTCGTTGGACGCACGCACCTCAAGCGTGACAAAAGACAGCTCTTGTGCCCAGGCACGGGTCTCCAACTCGGCCAAAAGGGCACGCGCCGCGCCCCGCCGCCGAAAACCGGGCGAGACCGCGACATTTGTGATGTAGCCCTCGTCGAGCACGGTCTGACAGCCCACGTAGCCGACTGCCGCGCCGTCTGCCTCGGCCGTGAGGAAGATCCCGCGTCCCAGCTCCTCGCGCAGCGCATCCGCGCTCCACGGCTCGGCAAAGCAGGCCCGCTCGATCGCGGCCAGCGCGTCCAGATGGGACGCGCGCATCTCGGTCACCCTCATGCCTTGCGCTCCAGATTGCGGATCAGCGCTTCGACGGCCTCGTCGATCGCCGCCGCGCTCGCGCGGTAAACCGTCAGATCGCCGCCGAAGGGGTCGCCCACGTCCCGGCCTGAGAGGGTATAAATCTTGTCCGCAGCCTGCGGAAAGCGCTCGAGCAAACGGTCATAATGGGCCGCGGTCATGCAGACCAGATAATCGGCTTCGGCCACGATCTCGGGCGTAAGCTGCCGTGCGCGATGCGCGGACAGGTCGCCGCCCAGCTCCCGCACGGCCAGCACCGCGTTTTCGGACGCGGGAAGACCCTCATGGGCGAACATGCCGGCGGAGGACGCGGTCAGTCCGGTGCGGGCTTCGCCGTCGTGCGCCCGGAAGAGCGCCGCCGCCATCGGACTGCGGCAGGTGTTGCCTGTGCAAACAAATACGATCTGTTTCATATTGATTTCCTTCTTATTTTGTCTCATACCAGCTATGTCCGGCCTTGGCCTCGGCGACAAGGGGCACGCGCAGCGCAGCCGCGCCCTCCATCTCCTCGCGCAGCAGAGCCGCGACCGTTTCGGCCTCGTCCTCAGGCGCTTCGATGATCAGTTCATCATGTACCTGCAAAATCAGGCGGGCCGAAAGGCCCTCGCGCAGCAGCCGGTCACGCACGCGCAGCATGGCGATCTTAATGATATCGGCCGCTGTGCCCTGAATCGGGGTGTTCATCGCGGCACGTTCGCCAAAGGCGCGCAGGTTGAAGTTTTTGGATTGCAGCTCGGGCAGGGCGCGGCGACGGCCGTACAGAGTTTCCACATAGCCCTGCTCCTTGGCCGTGCGCTTGATGTCCTCCATATAGCGGTGAACGCCCGGATAAGTGTCAAGGTAGCTCTGGATGAAGGCCGCGGCCTCCTTGCGGCTCACGCCGATGTCCTGCGCCAGCGAGAAGTCCGAAATGCCGTAAACAATGCCGAAGTTGACCGCCTTGCAGCTTGCACGCATCTGGGGCGTAACGTCCGCGACGTCCACGCCGTAGACCTTGGCGGCTGTGCTCGCGTGGATGTCCTGTCCCTCGCGGAAGGCGGTGCACATGGCCGCGTCATCCGCGATGTGTGCGAGCACGCGCAGCTCGATCTGCGAATAATCGGCGTCCACGAGCACCTTTCCGGGTGCGGCGACAAACATGCGCCGCAGCTCCCGTCCCAGCTCGGTGCGCACCGGGATGTTCTGCAGGTTAGGGTCGACCGAGGACAGGCGGCCGGTCGCTGTGACCGTTTGCTGGAAATGGGAATGGATGCGCCCGTCGGGCGCGATGACCTTGAGCAGGCCTTCCACATAGGTGCTCCGCAGCTTGGTGAGCTGACGGTATTCCAGCACCGCGCCGATGATCGGATGGAACCCGGCCAGCGATTCGAGTACGTCCGCGCTGGTCGAGTAGCCGCTCTTGGTCTTCTTGCGCGCGGGCAGACCCAGCTTGTCGAACAGCACTTCACCGAGCTGGCGGGAGGACTGAATGTTGAAGGTCTCCCCTGCTTCTGTGTAGATCTGATCCTCGAGCACCGCGATGCGCTCGTCGAGCTGTGCGCCGAAGGCGCGGAGCTGGTCAGCGTCCGCCCGGCAGCCGTAAAACTGCATTTCGGCCAGCACGGTCATCAGCGGCATTTCGATCGAGAAGAACAAGTCATGCATCCCCTGCGCTTCCAGCTTGTCCGCCGCTTCGGCGTAGATGCCGTCAGTCGCAGCAGCATATCGCGCCAGTGCCGCGAGCGAAGCGTCCCGCCCGCCGAGCGGAGAGAATGCGTCCGCCGCCGCGAGGTCAACCCGGGGCAGCTCGATGTTCAGATAGCCCAGCGCAACCCGCTCAAGATCATAGGCCGAAGCGGTCGGGTCGAGCAGGTAAGCCGCGATGCAGGTATCGAACCACACGCCCTGCGCGGGCAGACCGCGCGAAAGCAGCTCCACATACCGCTCCTTGGCGTCGTGAACGACCAGGCGGAGCTTGCCCGAGAAGACCTCGCTCAGCAGCGCGTCCCAGTCGGCATCCGCGAACGCATCGGACACGAACAGGAAAACCTGTTCCCCGTGCAGGCAGGCGAATGCAGACAGATCGGGCGCGAAAGCGGCCGAAACATGGTCATCCGCTTCCATTTCATCCAGAAGTGCACGGGCACGGGCGAGATCGGTGATCTCCTCGGTCTGCCGTGCTTTCTCCGTGTGCCCGGGCACATCCGACTGACTCAGCCCCAGACGGGTCAGGAAGGACTTGAACTCCAACCGGGTCAGCAAGGCGTAGAGCTTGGGCTCGTCGGCCTGCTCAGCAGGCAGTGCGGCGACATCGAGATCGAGCGGCGCGTCCCGCTCGATCGTCGCCAGCCAGAAGCTGTCCCGCGCGGCCTGTTCGCCCGCTGTCAGCTTTTCACGCGCACCCTTTTTGATCTTGGGCGAGTCCAGATTTTCGTATATGCCGTCGAGCGAACCGAACGCATGCAGCAGGGTCAGCGCGGTCTTTTCGCCGATGCCGGGCACGCCCGAAATATTGTCCGAGCTGTCGCCCATCAGGCTTTTCAGGTCAATCAGGCGGATCGGCTCGAAGCCGTATTCCGCCCGGAACAGATCGGGCGTGAAATTGCGGCTGGTGTCCTCTCCGTTCTTGGACGAGACCAGTCGAACGGTCGTGCGGTCGCTGACCAATTGCAGGCTGTCGCGGTCGCCGGTGACGACCAGGCAGTCGTCCCCGTGCGCTTCAGCACGGCGGCTGATCGTACCGATCAGATCATCGGCCTCGAAGCCGGGCAGCTCGCACCGGGTCAGACCCATCGCATCGAGCACTTCCTTCAAGACCGGAAGCTGGGCGGCCAGCTCGTCCGGCATGGGTCGGCGCGTGGCCTTATAGGTATCGAATTTTTCATGCCGGAAGGTTTTTTCCTTCCGGTCGAAGCAGACGACCGTGCGGTCGGGCGCTTCCTCATCCCGCAGGCGGAACAGCGTGGACAGAAAGCCGTAGATCGCGTTGGTCGGCAGCCCCTCGTGGTTGGTCAGCATGCGCACGCCGTAAAACGCGCGGTTCAGGATGCTGTTGCCGTCGATCACCATGAGTTTCATTGCGGTATCCCTCATTCAAAATAAAAATCATATCAGTTTCATTATACGGCATAATCCCGCGTTTTACCAGTCTCCGCGCAAAAGAAAAAGGCGGAGCCACTCGCTCCGCCGCAACGCAGAATCAAAATATTCCTTTTTCTTAGCCAGCTTTCATCTGCAGCCGCAGGCGGTCGGCGATCATCGAAATAAACTCACTGTTTGTCGGCTTTCCCTTCACACCCGATACGGTGTAGCCGAAATAGGACTGCAGGGTTTCCAGGTCGCCCCGATCCCACGCAACCTCGATCGCATGGCGGATGGCCCGCTCGACCCGGGAGGATGTGGTGTGGAAGCGCTTGGCGATCGTCGGATAGAGGATCTTCGTGATCGCGCCGACCGAATCCATATCGCGCACCGCCATCATGATCGCCTCGCGCAGGTATTGATAGCCCTTGATGTGCGCGGGCACACCGACCTGATGAATGACCTCGGTGACCCGCACTTCGAGCGCGAGATCGCTGTCGACGGGCGCCGCAGCCGGCGCCGCCGCCGTGCGCGACAGCCCCCATTGCAGGATGCGCCCGACCAGCGCCTGCGCGTCCAGCGGCTTGCGCACAAAATAGTTCACGCCTAGCGCCGCACACTCCGCCGCGACCGCGTCGCTGGCGAAGGCCGACATGATGAACACGCCCACGCGCCGTCCCTCGTCCTGCAGCCGGTGCACCACCGAAAGGCCGTCCAGCTCGGGCAGCACCAGATCGAGCAGCACGAGATCAACATCCTGCTGACCGGCCAGCTCGACCGTCTCCAGACCGGTCGCCGCCACGCCCGTGACCTCGATGCCCTCCGCCGCGCGCAGCGTCTCGGCCAGAGATGTCCGAAATTCCTTGTCACTGTCTGCAATCAATACACGAATCTTCCGCTCCATGTTGTCATTCACAACCTTCCAGTAAATTTTAGCAGCATTTTCCGCTCCCTTAATTTACCATATTTTACCAGCATCCACAATGCTTTTTTCGAACTTTTCCATGAATTTCATCGTGAATTTTCAGCAATAGACGACATTTTCCTTCACTTTTTCTACACTTTTCGACAGGATTTGAGTCACCCGTTTATTTCCCTTCTCCGCCAAAATTCCACCCATTTCCCGGTTATGCCGCCCGTTGACCGCCCTCCTTGGCGGCCTCCAGCATGCGCGAAAGCTGTACCGCATAGCCCCGGGTCGGGTCTCCGACCAGCACGTGGGTCACCGCGCCGACCAGCCTGCCGTCCTGCACGATCGGACTGCCGCTCATGCCCTGCACGATGCCGCCCGTACGCGCCAGCAGCGACGGATCGGTCACGTGGATGAGCAGACAGCGGTCATACTCGCCGCCCGCCGGGAAGACCTTGCTGATCTCGGCCGCGTAGTGCCGCACGGTCTCACCCTCGACGTTCGCCCAGATCTCACACGGGCCGGGTTTGATCTCATCTGTCGACGCCACTGGCAGCGCCGAAGCGCCCCGGTAATACCGGTCATCAAACAACCGTCCGAAGATGCCGCAGGCCGTGTTCCGCTCGACCGTGCCCATGTCCTCCTGCAGGTTGAACTCGCCCTGCAGGGCGCCCGGCGCGCCAGACTGTCCGCGCGTCACGCCCGCGACCGCCGCCTCCATCAGGCTGCCCTCCTGCAGCGGAACGAGTGCGCCGCTGTCGCCGTCACAGATGCCGTGCCCCAGAGAGCCGTAGGCCCCCGTTTCCGGATCGACGTAGGTGATCGTGCCGATGCCCGCCATGCCGTCCCGGATCATCACGCCCAGCCGGTACGCGCCGCCCTTGTCCTGCACTGGTGTGACCGTCAGCGTCGTTTCACCGTCGTCCCGCCGCACACGCAGGGTCAGCGCCCGGCCGCCGCTCGCCGCGACCTTCTCCTGCAAGCCGTCGTTCGTGTCCACCGGGTCGCCGTCCACCGCGAGGATCACGTCACCCGGCCGGACGCCCGCCTGTTCAGCCGGGCTGACCTGCCCGACCGCCGTCTGCACTGTCTCGACCGAGGCGACCATCACACCGTCCGCATGGAGCTTAATCCCGACCGCACGCCCGACCGGCACCAGCTTCCCGACCGCTGCCGCCGCGCCCGTGAGCACGCATATACAGCACAGCGCCGTCAGCAGCCTTCGTCCTCCATTTTTTGCCTTCATTGCTTTCTCACCTCCCGCAGTTAGTTTGCCGCGGAAGACGCCCGGATAAAGCTGTGATCGTCTGGCAGGCGTCCAAGGATCTGGCCGCTTTCTCAGGAAAGCCGCATTGCCGTCATTTTTCGGCACAAAACGGTAAAAAATGGCAAAAAAAGACACCACAGAGGGCCTGTGGTGTCTTTCGGATGCGAATATGGAAGGGATTTACGCCTTGCCGTTGCAGCCCAGAACGTTGACGATCTTGTGCGCAACCATGTCCTTGACAGCCTGACGAGCGGGCTTGAGGTACTGGCGGGGATCGAAGTGATCGGGATGCTCAGCAAAGTGCTTGCGGATGGTAGCGGTCATTGCCAGACGGATATCGGAGTCGATATTGATCTTGCAGACAGCCAGCTTGGCCGCCTTGCGGAGCTGATCCTCCGGGATGCCGATGGCGTCGGGCATGTTGCCGCCGTACTGGTTGACCATCTTGACGAACTCCTGCGGAACGGAGGAAGAACCGTGCAGAACGATCGGGAAGCCGGGCAGACGCTTGATGCACTCTTCGAGTACGTCGAAGCGGAGCGGAGGCGGAACGAGGATGCCCTCTTCGTTGCGGGTGCACTGCGCAGCAGTGAACTTGTACGCGCCGTGGGAGGTGCCGATGGCGATGGCGAGGGAGTCACAGCCGGTGCGGGAAACAAACTCCTCGACCTCTTCGGGGTGGGTGTAGCTCTCGTTACCGGACTCAACGCAGACCTCGTCCTCAACGCCGGCCAGGGTGCCCAGCTCAGCCTCGACAACAACGCCGTGCGCATGCGCATACTCAACGACCTGCTTGGTCAGCGCGATGTTCTCCTCGAAGGACTTGGAAGAAGCGTCGATCATAACAGAGGTGAAGCCGCCGTCGATGCAGCTCTTGCAGACCTCAAAGGAATCGCCGTGATCCAGATGCAGCGCGATCGGGATCTCGGGGCAGTTCTCAACGGCTGCCTGCACCATCTTTACCAGATAGTTGTGGTTGGCATATGCGCGGGCGCCCTTGGAAACCTGCAGGATGACGGGAGCCTTCTGCTCCTGGCAGGCCTCGGTGATGCCCTGGACGATCTCCATGTTGTTTACGTTGAAAGCGCCAACGGCGTAGCCGCCGTCGTATGCCTTCTTAAACATCTCGGTAGTAGTTACTAACGGCATATCAAATACTTCCTTTCACTGTCTATTCTGAATCACATCGAATCAGGATATTCTATGGATATTTTACCAGCCCACGCCTGTAAAATCAAGACCCAATGTTTCCAAATGTAACTTCCTCCGGGATTTCCAAATTTGGGCTGAAAAGAAATTGATTTTTGCAGGACAGTATGATATGATTTTTTTGAAGCAAAATGCCTCATGAAGGTGATTTTAAAACATTAGGAGGTTTTTCCAATGAGTGAATTAAAGGGCGCCTGCATCATCGGCCAGTCCGGTGGCCCCACTTCCGTCATCAACTCTTCCGTCCTCGGAGCGATCGAGACCGCACTCGACTGCCCGGCCATTACCCATGTTTACGGCATGGCGCACGGCATCAAGGGTCTTCTGAATGACGACCTGCTCGACATCGACAAGGAAGACCGCGAGGAGCTGGCGCTGCTGCGCTACACCCCGTCCTCCGCGCTCGGCTCCTGCCGCTACAAGCTGGCGGATCCCGATGTTGACGACACCGACTACAAGCGCATCCTCGAGATGTTCAAGAAGTACGACATCCGTTACTTCTTCTACAACGGCGGCAACGACTCCATGGATACCTGCAACAAGGTCTCCAAGTATATGATGAAGTCCGGCTATGACTGCCGCGTCATGGGCATCCCGAAGACCATCGACAACGACCTGTTCGGCACCGACCACTGCCCCGGCTTCGCTTCCGCTGCCAAGTATATCGCCACCTCCTGCATGGAGATCTATCAGGACGCGCGCGTATACGATACCGGCATGGTTTGCGTTGTTGAGATCATGGGTCGTCACGCCGGCTGGCTGACCGCTGCTGCCGGTCTGGCGACCGCGCAGGGCGCAGGCCCCGACCTGATCTACCTCCCCGAGACCGACTTCGACATGGACAAGTTCTTGGCTGACGTCAAGAAGGTCTACGAGGAGAAGGGCAACTGCCTCGTCGCTGTCTCCGAGGGCATCCACTACGCCGACGGCTCCTTCGTCTCCGAGGCCAAGACCTCTGCGACCGACGGCTTCGGCCATGCACAGCTCGGCGGTCTGGCCGCGATGCTGGCGGACAAGGTCAAGAGCGAGCTGGGCGTCAAGGTTCGCGGCATCGAGCTGTCTCTGCTCCAGCGCTGCGCCGCACACTGCGCTTCCAAGACCGACGTGGACGAGTCCTACCTGTCCGGTAAGGCTGCCGTTGAGAACGCTGTCGCCGGCAAGACCGACTTCATGCCCGGCTTCAAGTGCACCCGCGACGAGAACGGCTACAAGTGCGAGATCGAGCTGCTGCCCCTGTCCGAGGTTGCCAACACCGAGAAGAAGGTTCCGCGTGAGTGGATCAACGAGGAAGGCAACGGCGTGACTCAGGTCTTCGTTGACTACGCAATGCCCCTCATCGCCGGCGAGAATGTTGGCCCCAAGGTCAATGGCCTGCCGCGCTTCGCACAGCTCAAGAAGATCAAGGCCGAGGTTTGATCCGACTGACACAGTTTCCGCATTTCCCCTCCCCGGAGCTTCGGCTCCGGGGATTTTTTTGCTGTCAGTTCTTCCCTTCCGGAACAAAAAAAACGGCTGCACCGGTTCAAGTGCAGCCGTTTTTTGTTTTTGTGAAAAGAATCAGATCGAGTTGATATCGACCATCTCGCAGTTCGGGATCTCCATCCCGCTCTCCAGACACTGGAGCAGCGCGTTCGCCGTGTCGATCGCCGTCAGGCACGGAATCGCGTGCTCGGTCGCGCAGCGGCGGATCTTAACGCTCGCCAGCTCGGGATGACGGCCCTTGACCGAGGTCGAGAGGACGTAGTCCACTTCACCATTCTCGATCATATCCAGAATATTCGGATGCTTATCCGGCTCAAATGCGTTGTAGACCGCGTTGGTCGCGACCATCGCCCGGTTCAGGGTGTTGGCCGTGCCGCGGGTGGCATACAGCTCGTAGCCCAGCTTCTCGAACTTCTCCGCGATCGGGATGGCCTCCTGCTTATCGGCCGGACGCACCGAAATGACGACGTTGCCCGTCTTCTTGTGCATCGAGAAGCCCGCGCCGGTCAGACCCTTGAATAGCGCCTCACCGAAGTCGCGCGAAACGCCGAGCACCTCGCCAGTCGACTTCATCTCCGGCCCAAGCTGGGTGTCGAGGTCACGCAGCTTCTGGAACGAGAAGACCGGCACCTTGACCGCGTAGTAGTCGCGCTCGGGGTACAGACCGGTGCCGTACTCCATGTCGCGCAGCTTCTCGCCGAACATGCAGCGGGTCGCCAGATCGATCATGGGAACGCCCGTGATCTTGGAGATATACGGAACGGTGCGCGAGGAACGCGGATTGACCTCGATGATATAAATTTCGTCATTATACAGCACGAACTGGATGTTGACCAGACCCAGAACCGCCAGATTCTTGGCCAGCGCGCGCGTGTAGCGGATGATGGTGTCCTTGTGCTTGGAGGCAATGTGGAGGGGCGGATACATCGAGATCGAGTCGCCCGAGTGGACGCCCGCGCGCTCGAAGTGCTCCATGATGCCCGGGATCAGGATGTCCTCGCCGTCGCAGATCGCGTCGACCTCGATCTCGCGGCCCATCATATATTTATCGACCAGCACCGGGTTCTCGACCTTATGCCGGGTGATGACCTGCATATATTCGCGGATATCCTGCTCGCTGTAAGCAATCTCCATGCCCTGACCGCCCAGAACGTAGGACGGACGGACGAGCACCGGATAGCCCAGACGGTCGGCAACCGCGACGGCCTCTTCCTCGGTGAAGACGGTGTCTCCCTTGGGACGCGGGATATGGCACTTTTCCAGAATTTCGTCGAACTTTTCGCGATCCTCGGCCGCGTCGATCGACCACGCCGGCGTGCCCAGAATCGGCACGCCCAGCTTCTCCAGATGAGCCGCCAGATTGATGGCGGTCTGGCCGCCGAACTGTACGATGGCCGCGTCCGGCTTCTCTGCGTTGACGACGCCCTCGACGTCCTCGGGCGTCAGCGGCTCGAAGTACAGGCGGTCAGCCGTATCGAAGTCGGTCGAAACGGTCTCAGGGTTGTTGTTGATGATGATGGTCTCGCAGCCCAGATCCTTGAGCGCCCAGACCGAATGAACCGAGCAGTAGTCGAACTCGATGCCCTGACCGATGCGGATCGGGCCGGAGCCCAGAACGAGCACCTTCTTCTTGCCCGTGCCCGGCTTGACCTCGTTCTCCTCGTCGAAGCTCGCGTAGTAATACGGGGTCTCGGCGTCGAACTCAGCGGCGCAGGTATCAACGGTCTTGTAGACCGGCAGGCGCTTGAGCGCGCCGACTGCCTTGCCTGACAGCTCCTCGATCGTGCGGTCAAGGAAGCCCAGCTTCTTGGCGCGCAGATAGAGGTCTTCGGTCAGCTCGGCGGCTGCGGCCAGCTCCTTCTCCATGTTGATGATGTTCTGGAAGCCGTGCAGGAACCAGGTGTCGATCAGGGTGATGTCATGGATCTCGTCGATCGTCATAATCTCGCGGCGCAGAGCCTCGCAGATGACGAACAGGCGCTCATCGTTGACCACGGAAACGCCCTTCTTGATCTCCTCATCCGACCAGTTCTTGAGCTTGGGCATGATCAGGCTGGTCAGCTTCATTTCCACGCCGCGCACCGCCTTCATGATGGCGGCCTCGAAGCAGCTTGCGATCGACATGACCTCGCCGGTCGCCTTCATCTGGGTGCCCAGCGAGTTGTCGGCGTAGACGAACTTATCAAACGGCCAGCGCGGGAACTTGGCGACGATGTAGTCGATCGTCGGCTCGAAGCAGGCATAGGTCTTACCGGTGACTGCATTTATGATCTCGTCCAGACCGTAACCGATGGCGACCTTGGCGGTCACCTTGGCGATCGGGTAGCCGGTGGCCTTGGAGGCCAGCGCCGAGGAACGGGAAACACGCGGGTTGACCTCGATGACGGCGTACTCGAAGGAGTTCGGATTGAGCGCGAACTGCACGTTGCAGCCGCCCTCAATGCCGAGTGCGGTGATGATGTTCAGCGCAGAGGAGCGCAGCATCTGGTATTCCTTATCGGACAGAGTCTGGCTGGGCGCGACGACGACCGAATCGCCCGTGTGAACGCCGACCGGGTCAACGTTCTCCATGTTACAAATGGTGATCGCGTTGCCCTTGTGGTCACGCATGACCTCGTACTCGATCTCCTTCCAGCCGGCGATGCACTTCTCAACCAGAATTTCGTCGACACGGGAGTACATGATGCCGGTCGCGGCGATCTCGCGAAGCTGTTCCCATGTGTAAGCGATGCCGCCGCCGGTGCCGCCCAGCGTGTAAGCCGGACGAATGATGACCGGCAGACCGATCTCCTCGGTGAAGGCGACCGCGTCCTCGACCGTGTGCACGACCTTGGAAGCGATGCAGGGTTCGCCGATGGACTCCATCGTGTCCTTGAACATCTGGCGATCCTCGGCCTTGGCGATGGTCTCCGGGTTCGCGCCCAGCAGCTTGACGCCGTACTCGTCGAGGAAGCCGTCCGCCGACAGATCCATCGCGAGGTTCAGGCCGGTCTGACCGCCCAGATTGGGCAGCAGGGAGTCGGGGCGCTCCTTCTTGATGATCTCCTTGACCGCCTCGAGCGTCATCGGCTCGATGTAGACCTTGTCGGCCATGGCCTTATCGGTCATGATGGTCGCGGGGTTGGAGTTGACGAGAACGACCTCCAGACCCTCCTCGCGCAGCGCGCGGCAAGCCTGCGTGCCCGCATAGTCGAACTCCGCCGCCTGACCGATGACGATCGGGCCGGAGCCGAGCACCATGACTTTGTGAATATCTTTTCTTAACGGCATCAGCGGTTGCCTCCCTTGTGCGAATCGATGTTTTCGAGGAAACGGTCAAACAGATACGAGGTGTCCATCGGGCCGGGGCAGACCTCGGGGTGATACTGAACGGTGAAGATCGGGCGGCCGATGTGCTCGAGGCCCTCGACCGAGCCGTCGTTCAGGTTGACATAGCGCACGCGGGCGATCGCCGGATCGACGGTCTCGCCCACGACCGCGTAGCCGTGGTTCTGGCTGGTGATATAGGTGCGGTCGGCGTCGATGTCCTTGACCGGATGGTTGACGCCGCGGTGACCGAAGCGCATCTTCTGGGTCTTGGCGCCGATGGCCAGCGCCATGAGCTGATGGCCGAGGCAGATACCGAAGATCGGGATGCCCGACGCGATCAGCACCTTGAGGTTTTCGACGACCTGTGTGTTTTCGGCCGGGTCGCCCGGGCCGTTCGAGAGCATGATGCCGTCATAGCCGCCCGAAAGGACATCCTGCGGGTCGGTCAGCGCGGGCAGAACGGTGACCTCGCAGCCGCGGGCGCACAGTTCACGCTCGATGTTGTACTTGACGCCGAAATCGAGGAGGGCGATGCGGTATTTCTGTTCGCCGTCCGCCGGGCGGACAACGCGTTCACCCACCGTGACAGCCGCGACTGCGTCCTTGACCACGTACTGCTTCATCTGCTCGATGGCAGCCGCGTCCGGCTCAAAGCCCTCGGTGTAGATGATGCCGTTCATAACGCCGCTGTTGCGCAGGATGCGGGTCAGGCGGCGGGTGTCAATACCCGCGAGGCCGACGACCTTCTGGCTTTTGAGGTAGGCGTCAAGCGTGGTCTTGCAGCGGAAATTCGAGGGATACTCGCACAGCTCGCGCATGATAAAGCCGGAAACCCAGCTCTTGCGGGACTCGTAATCCTCAAAATTGATGCCATAGTTGCCGATCAGCGGATAGGTCATGCAGACGGTCTGGCCGTAGTAGGAGGGGTCGGTCAGAACCTCCTGATAACCGGCCATGCCGGTGTTGAATACGACCTCGCCGGTGCTGCTGCCCTCATAGCCGACGGCCTTGCCCTCGAACAGGGTGCCGTCTGCCAGCAGCAAATACGCTTTCTTCAATGTATCTTCACTCCTCGTATCGGGTTGGATTGATTGATTTATCGGATGGCCGAAACGATGTCGTCACGCATCCGGATGGCTTCTGCGCGGGCGGCCTCCATAAAGTCCGCGCCGTCCTTGCCGGTCTTCTTCCACGCGCACATGATGCCGCGCGAGGAATTGACGATCGCGCCCAGACCGTCGTCGTTGAAGGCGTTTGCGATGTCCTTGGCGGTCGCGCCCTGCGCGCCGTAGCCGGGCACGAGGAAGTACGCCTTGGGGATCAGGCTGCGGATGATCTTCTGCTCCTCAGGATAGGTCGCACCGACGACCGCGCCGACCTCGTTGTAGCCGCAGGCGGTGTCCAGTCCCTCGCCCCACGCGGCGAAGTGCTCGGCCACGCGGACGTAGAGCGGCTTGCCCTCCATGTCGCGGTTCTGGAACTCGCCGGAGGACTTGTTCGAGGTCTTGACCAGCACATAGATGCTCTTCTGACGGGCGCGGCACTCCTTCAGGAAGGGCTCGATGCCGTCGGTGCCCAGATAAGCGTTGACCGTGCAGGAGTCGGCGTCATAGACCGGCAGCTCACTGCCGCCGACGATGGTGCGGCCCAGATAGGCTTCGGCGTAGGCCGAGGCGGTCGCGCCGATGTCGTTGCGCTTGATGTCGGCGATGACGTACATGCCCTTTTCGTGCGCATAGGCGATGGTGTCAGCCAGAACGACCGCGCCGGCCGGGCCGAGCAGCTCATAGTAGGCCGCCTGCGGCTTGATGGCGGGCACGATGTCGCACAGCGCGTCGATCAGGCTGTGGTTGAAGATGCGCATGGCCTCGGCGGCGGCGTTCAGGGTCTCGCCGTGGCGGGCGATGCAGTCCGAAACAATGTGTGCCGGGATGTATTCCAGACGGGCATCCAGACCGGCGACCGTCGGATTGTTCTTTGCCTTGATGCAGGCGACCAGTTTTTCAACGGACATGTTTGTTTGACTCCTTTCGGTTGATACGATTGGGGTGAATCTCCTGAAAAGCGGAGAAAAATCAGTTCAGCTTGAGGATGGAAACGCGGTCCTCCCCGTCGGTCTCGGTCAGGTGCACCTGTACGCGCTCGTTCTGGGCGGTGGGCAGGTTTTTGCCGACGTAGTCGGGGCGGATGGGCAGCTCGCGGTGGCCGCGGTCGATGAGGACGGCGAGCTGGATGCGTCCGGCGCGGCCCATGCGGGAGACGGCCTCGATCGCAGCGCGCACCGAGCGGCCGGTGTAGAGCACGTCGTCCACAATGACCACGGTGCACCCGGCCAAACCGGGCAGACCGGGCACGTCGGGCGGCGCGGGTCGGGGCTGGTCGTCGCGGTAGGGGCCGATGTCGAGCGAGATGACCGGCGGGCGGAAGCCCTCGACCTCGCCCAGCTTGTCCGCAATGCGGGCGGCCAGCGGCACGCCCCGGGTGGGCACGCCGGCGAGCAGGAGCTGGCGGCAGCCGTGGTTCTTTTCGAGAATCTCGAACGAAATGCGGGTCAGCGCGCGGCGCACGGCGCTTTCATCCATGATCTCGGCAGTTTGATTGATCATCTTTGCGCGTTCCCTCCCCTCAGTCCGCAGTGCCGGGCAGAAAAAAAGCTCCTCACCCCAAGGCGAGAAGCCGCACAAAATCATACCGGGACACAGCACGACCCGGCATGGCTTTCGGAATTCGATTTCTGACGCGCTTTGGGGAACTCACAGATTCCTCTTAAAAGACACATTACATTTTCTATATTATATCGTATTCTGTCCGCTTCTGTAAACCGCCATTCACACAAAAGCGCATGGAAAATCGTCGAAATTTTGTGGATTTTCAGCAACTAAAGAAATTTTGTCAGGAAACGCCAAAATTTTTCTGTTTTTTCACCCGGCATCCGGCGCAAACTAGAAGCGAAAGGACGGGTGATGAAGCAATGAGAATGACGCCGTTTGTATCGGGCGTCGCGGCCGGACTGGCCGCGGGCGCGGTCGCTTCCGCGATGGCGGCCGGCGCGATGCAGAACACACAGACCCGGCGCGCGGTAAAGCGGACCGCGCACCAGATGGGTGACGCGGCCAGACACGCCGCGAACAACGTCGCGGATATGCTGCACTAAGGGGTGCGGCGAAGGGCGGAGCGCACCGTAAAAGAGGGGGCAGGCCCCGTACATCAGAATGAAATCCGCCTGACCGGCGGGCAAAAAACGCGCTGCAATCGTTATTTTGCAGCGCGTTCTTTGGTTTATGCTTCGATTTTCACACCTTCATGCGCTTCCACAGCGGAATGAGGAAGGAGCCGAGGGCGTTGCCCACTGTGCACAGCACGAGGAAGCGGACGACGCCGCCGAGCTGCGCGCCCGACGCGCCCAGTGCAAAATAGAACATATCGGCAACAACGTGCTCGAACCCGGCCAGAATGAACGCGGGCACGCAGAAGAAAATGCCGACATACCGGCCGAAGTCCGGCCCGGCGTTCTTAAAATGATCGACCGCGATATACATGAGCAGGCCGCAGAACACGCCCAGCAGGACGGTTTGCAGGGGGGCCTGTCCCAGCTTGGCCGCGGTCATTTCAGCCGCTGTTTCCGCGTAAGCGGGCTTGGCATAGCGCAGCGCCAGTCCGACAAGGACGGTGCCGGTCAGGTTGCCCAGCCAGATGACCGCCAGATCGAGCAGATAGGCCGCCCGGTTGCCGATCAGGTAGCCCACGCGGCCGGTGAACAGCGCCATGCCCCACGCGCAGACGGTGAACAGGCCGACCGCGAACAGCACCGCGCCCACCGGCGTCTTACCGCAGCCGATGAAGACCGCGCCGCCCACGCCGATCATCAGTCCGGCCAGAATGGCCGAGACGTATAATTCCAGTTTTTTCATGTTATTCCGCCTTTCCTCGGTTTATTGTCCTTTTTCATCTTACCTGTTTCCCGCGCCCGGGTCAAGTGGGAAATCAAGTTGACGCACCCAGCCGTGTCCGATATAATAGGAGGGAATAAAATTTCAGGTCGGTCAAAGTGACCCTGAGGAGGCTTTTTCCATGTCCATTTCCGCGCAGGCCGGGACGCTGCTGGACGCGCTGCGCGCCCGGCGGCCCCTTGTCCACTGCATGACGAATTATGTGACGATCAACGACTGTGCCAATGCCGCGCTTGCGATCGGCGCGTCCCCGATCATGGCGGACGACCCGGGCGAGGCGGCCGAGATCACGGCGCACGCGGCCGCGCTGGTGCTGAACATCGGCAAGCTCGACCCACGCACCCTCGAGGGCATGGTGCTGGCCGGAAAGGAAGCCAACCGGCTGGGTCTGCCGGTCGTATTCGATCCGGTCGGCGCGGGCGTTTCCACCCTGCGTGGGCAGGCAGTGCGCCGCATTGTGCGCGAGGTGCGGCTTTCGATCGTCCGCTGCAACCGGTCGGAAGCGGCGTGGCTCTGCGGGATGCACGGCTCGGACAGCGGCGTGGACGCGGACGGTGCGGTCTCGCCGGACGACGGCGCACGGCTGGCGCGGCAGACTGCCCGGAAGCTGGGCTGCGTGACCGCCCTGACCGGTGAAACCGACTTTCTTTCGGACGGTGATCGGCTCATCCGGTGCGAAAACGGTCATCCGATGCTCTCCCGCGTGACCGGGATGGGCTGCGCCGCGACCGTCTTGTGCGCCGCCTTCGCGGCGGCAGCCGACGGCGACTGCCTGACAGCGGCACTGGCCGGTGTGGGCGCGATGGGCGTCGCGGGTGAAATCGCTTACCGGGAAGCCGGTGTGCGCGGCACAGGCAGCTTCCACATCGCGGTCATCGATGCGCTCAGCCGTCTGGACGGTGCAGCCTTCGCCGCCGCCCTGCGGGCACAGGAGGTGCACGCATGAAAACACTGACGCAGCCGGGTATGATCTTCGATCTGGACGGCACCCTGCTCGACTCGATGTACGTTTGGAACGAGGTCGATGAAATCTTCCTCCGCCGCCGCGGATACGATGTTCCGGCGGATTACGCGCAGTCCATCGCCCATCTGAGCTTTTCAGACGCGGCGCGCTATACGATTGCCCGCTTCGGCCTGCACGAGACTGTTGACACAATTATGGCCGAGTGGCATGCACTCGCGGTGCGCGCCTACCGGGACGATGTGCCGCTCAAGCCGGGGGCGTGCGCCTTTCTCGAGCGGCAGCGGCAAAAGAGCGTGCGTCTGGCCGCCGCCACCTCATCCGAGGAAGCGCTGTTCGCCCCCTGTCTTTCGCGGCTGGGCATCGCGGACTGGTTTGAAAATGTCACGACGGTGCGCGAGGTCGCACGCGGCAAGGGCTTTCCCGATATCTACGAGTTAGCCGCCCGGCGGCTCGGCCTGCCGCCTGCCGACTGCGCGGTGTTTGAGGACATTCTCAAAGGCGTGGAGGGCGCGAAGCTGGGCGGATTCTACACGGTCGGCGTGTTTGATCCGGCCTCCGAAGCCGACCGTCCGGCGATCGAAGCCGCCGCCGACCTGTACATCACAAGCTGGGACGATATCGACTGATCCCAGCTTCAAAGCGACAAAAACGTCCGTCCCAACCTGAAGTGACCCCAAAAAGTTAGACAATATTTCGAAGTAAAAATTGTTCAAGCAGCCGAAAGGGCTTGTTGTCTGTGACGAGCAGGCGGCAAGCCCTTAAGCTTTGCCTTGATACGGTGGTTGTTGTAGTAATCGAGATATTCAACGAGCTCCTGTTTGAAGTGATCCATAGATTGGAATTCTTGCAGATACAGAAGTTCACTTTT
>JAFBIW010000025.1 GCA_021531865.1 Butyricicoccus pullicaecorum
AAAATCTTTGGCATTAAAAACATGCGAATTCAATGCATTATGCGGTATTAGCAGTCGTTTCCGACTGTTATCCCCCTCTGAAAGGCAGATTGCTCACGCGTTACTCACCCGTCCGCCACTAAGTTAAGAATTCCAATCCCGAAGGATTTTCCTAGATAACTCCGTTCGACTTGCATGTGTTAGGCACGCCGCCAGCGTTCATCCTGAGCCAGGATCAAACTCTCTAAAAATTGTATTAAAAGAACCGAGGTTCATTTAATCGACTTTAGAGTCTGACGTTGTCGTCTTATTTTAAGTGGATTTACGACTTCCACCGATTTACTCTTGGGTAGTTCCCAAAAGGAATTTCAGGTTCGTCTTTCAAGCTTTCTCGTTGTTTAATTTACAAGGTACAAATCCTCGCCGCCCTCAGCCTTTTGGCTTCATCAGTCAGCTTTATTAGTTTATCAGATTCAGAACCGTTTGTCAAGAACTTTTTCGAAGTTTTTTGAACTTCTTTTTTCGTTTTTGATCATTTTCGATCCTTTTTCTGAGCCGCTCCGTGAAGCAGCTTGTATATAATACCACTCCCTTTTCCGATTGTCAACACCTATTTCAAAACTTTTTCAAAAAATTCGGAGGGGCCGTTCGGCCCCTCCGGCTGACAGGCGGTTACAGCCGCACAGCGGCCTGTGCGGCGAAGAAATAGAGCACACGGGCGGTCACCGGACGGCCGAAGATGCGCGCGACCGCAGCGGCGTACGCATCGAGCTGGGCGGCATAGCCCGCGGCGCGGGCGGTCATTGTCCCCGGGGTGACCCGGTCGGTCTTGAAATCCAGAATCGTGAAGCCCGCGTCGGTTTCGAGCAAACAGTCGATGACGCCCTGCAGCAGGACGGTCTCGTCCATCCCGGCGGTCTCCGGGTAATAATCGGCGGCGGGCACGACGACCGAGAACTTGAACTCCCGGCGCACCCGGGCGTTCCGCATTTCGTTCTGATAAAAGTCGGACGCGAAAAACGCTTCGATCCGCGCCGGTTCGACCGCGTCGGCCTGCTCGGGCGAGAGGATGCGCAGGGTGCGCAGACGCTCAATCTCCGTCCCGACCCGTCCGGCGGCGCAAGCGTCGAAGTCGCAGAACTGCATGAACAAATGGTGGGC
Source organism: Butyricicoccus pullicaecorum (assembly GCA_021531865.1). Lineage (GTDB taxonomy): Bacteria > Bacillota > Clostridia > Oscillospirales > Butyricicoccaceae > Butyricicoccus. Next base: position 1,141 of record JAFBIW010000025.1, read on the forward strand.
CGTGCCCCGCTCGGCGGGCGTCAGTCCGTGCTTGCGCTGGGTGAAATCCGGACGGCGCAAAGTGGGCGTGGGACGCGCCGGGCGGGTATCCTCGGCGGTCTCAGCCGATTTATAGTCCTTTTTCAGTCCGGTCGCGGTCAGCTTGGCCGGGATGTCGGCCAGAACGGCGCACGGGTAATCGAGCGCGTCCGGGACGGGCGGCAGATCGGCAAAGGCCGCCGGTTCGGCCGGCTCGGCCAGCGCGCCGGTCAATTGGGCGGGCGTGCGCAGGTGGAAGGCGATCCCCTCGGGCGCGTGCGCGTCGAGCGGCGCCGGCTGTCCGGCCAGACTGCGCAGCGCGTTCGCCCGGGGATGGCGCAGCAGGGGCGCGAGCAGCCACGCAAGAGGCGCGCGCACGCTGCCCATCGCGTAGGGCGGCAGCTCGGGCAGGTCGGCCAGACGGGACAGCGCCGCAAGCTGCCCGGCAAGCTGCGCCGAAGCACAGGTGATGATGAGCTTTTCCTTGGGGCGGGTCAGCGCGACATAGAGCACGCGCAGCTCCTCGCTGACCGCCTGCTGGCGCATCCGCGCGGCGACGGCCTGCCGTTCAAGCGTGTCATAGCGCACGCCGCGCGTCAAATCGCGGCACTTTGCGCCCAGTCCGAGCTGGGGATGCACCAGAATGGGCGCACTCAGGTCGCGCTCGTTGAAGCGGCGGGCGGTATCTGCCAGAATGACAACCGGAAATTCCAGTCCCTTCGATTTATGGATGGACAGGATGCGCACCGCGCCCTCCCCGCCCTGTGCGCGGACGGTCTCGAAATCCTGCCCGCTCTCCTGCATCGAACGCAGCAGCCGCACGAACCGGAACAGGCCGCGCGTACCCGCCTGCTCAAAGGCGCGCGCCCGCTCGAAGAAGGAAAGCAGGTTGCGCTGCCGCTGGGCGCCCGCCGGCAGGGCGCCGAACAGGCCGAGCGCACCGGTTTCGTCGTAAATCTGCCAGAGCAGGCGGTAGACCGGCAGGTCGGCGGCCAGCGTGCGCCAGCCCGCAAGCTGCGCGACAAACGCGGCGGCGTGGGCGTCGGTCTGGGCGGCCAGCACGAGTGCATCATAAAAGCTGACCTTGCGGTCGGTCAGGCGGATACGCGCCAGCTCCTCCTCCGAAAAACCAAACAGGGGCGAGCGGAGCACGCCGATGAGCGCGACGTCCTGCCGGGGATTGTCGATGACCGAGAGCAGGGACACGAGCGTGCCCACCTCGGCGGTCTCGAGCAGACCGGCGCTTTCCTCGGTCTGGGCGGACAGGCCGTAGGCCGCGAGGGCTTCGCGGTAGACTGCCGCCCGGGCCTTGGGCGAGCGCATCAGGATGACGACGTCCGAGGGGCACAGGGGGCGCGCCGTGCCGTCCCGCTCGTGCACCGCGAAGCCGCTGTCGATCAGCTCCCGGATGCGCCGGGCGGCCATCCGCGCCTCCCAGACCGTTTTATCCTCCTCGCTGTCGTCGTCCGCCGTGTCCAGAAGCCACAGCTCACTGTCGCACGCGCCCGCCGGGGCGGGCGGATAGGCCGCGCCCACATGCAGGGCTTCGCGGTCGGTGTAGACCAGATCGCCCACCGGCTCGCTCATGACCGCGCGGAACACGTAGTTGACCGTGTCCAGCACCTCGGCGCGGGAACGGAAATTCTGCGAGAGGATGACCCGCCGGGGCTCACCGGGCGCGGGATCGTCGGCAAAGGCGCGGTATTTTTCCAGAAAGATATAGGGGTCGGCCAGACGGAAGCCGTAGATCGACTGCTTGACGTCACCCACCATGAACAGGTTATCCCGGGACAGGGCGGCGAAGATCGCGTCCTGCACCCCGTTCGTATCCTGATATTCGTCCACCAAAATCTCGTCGAAGTCGTGCGCAAGGCGCTCGGCCAGCGGCGAGGGACGGCCGTCCTCATATAATAAGGCGACTGTGAAGTGTTCGAGGTCGTTGAAGTCGGCCAACCCCCGGCGGCGCTTCTCGGCGGCGAAGGCGTCGCCAAAGGCGCGGACGCAGTCAATCAGGGCGTTCAGCGCCGGGCGGGTCAGCGCGCGGTCATACGCCGCCTGTTCCCGGGTGACGCAGAGCAGCTTGTCCCGGATGACGGCGGCGGCGTCCTTCCACTCGTCGCGCAGACCCTTGATCTGCTCCTGAAAGGCCTTATCCTCGTAGCCCCGCGCCGCGCCCAAGCGGTCAAAGTGCAGACCTTGCGCGGCAGAGACCGCGCCGTCCCAGTCGTTTGCGTCGATGCGGGCGATGAGCGCTTCGGCCTGCGCGACATCGGACGCGAACGCGGGCGCGTAAGCCGTTTGCAGGGTCTCGTCCTCGGCCAAAAGCGTCTGCGCCCGGTGCAGAAAGGCCAGACCGTAGGACGCGGCCTCGCGGGCCTGCATGAGCAGGAGCTGTCCGTGCGGCGTGTCCGCCGGGTCGTCCGCCCCGTCCAGCCCGGCACGCATCTGCGTAAGAAATCCCGCCGGGTCGGCGTGCGCCCGGGTCTTTTCATAGGTGTCCAGAATCGCGTCGGAGAGCGGCTTGTCGTTCTGCCCGGTCGTGAGCAGGTCGCAGAGCGCCTGAAAGCCCGGGTCTTCGGCGGCGTAGCAATGCTCGAGCACCTCTTCGAGCACCTCGTCCCGCAGCAGGGCGCGTTCGCTCTCGTCGGCCAGCCGGAAATCGGGCGGCAGGCCAAGCGCAGCCGCCTGCTCGCGCACGAGGGTCAGGCAGAAGGCGTGGACGGTCGTGATGTGCGCCTTGTGCACCAGAAAGAGCTGACGGCGCAGGCGCAGGTCGTCCGGCGTTTCCTCCAGCCGCGCCGTGATCGCATCGGCCAGCTTGCCGCGCATCTCGGACGCCGCCGCGTTCGTGTAGGTCACGAGCAGGAAGCGGTCGATGTCGGCCGGGTTCGCCGGATCGGTCAGGCGGCGGATGACCCGCTCGACCAGAACGGCTGTCTTGCCCGAACCGGCTGCCGCCGAGACCAGCAGGTCGCCGCCCCGCGCTTCGATCGCGGTGCGCTGATCGTTTGTCCACCGGGTCATGCGTCATCCCCTCCTTCCAGCATCTCCCAGACCTCGCTGTCCTTGAAATTTTTGAGCTTGCGATAGTGGTCGCCCGCCGTCTCGTCGAACCGGCAGGCCGCGCGGAAGTCGCAGAACTGGCACTGCGCCACGCCGCCGTGCACACAGGGGTCGGCCTCGACCGAGCCGTTTTGCAGTTCCCGCGCCATCTCGATCAGCTTGCGCTGGGTGTGGCGGGCCAGACGGCCGAACCGCTCCAGACTGGCGACCGACGAGGTGACCGACAGCTCGGGCGCGGGTTCGGGGTTTTTCCTGGTCGGCTTGGCCGTTTTCAGCCGCACCGGGATGTATTTGCCCTCCCCGGTCAGCCCCTGCTCCATCGCTTCCAGAATGTCAATCTCGTCCGAGAGCAGACCCGAGCGGCGCAGGGCGCGGTCACGCAGAACGCGCAGCGTTTCATCGTCCTCGGCGCGTGCCGCGTCGGGCAGGGTGTCGCGCGCGGGCACGTAGAGCACGCCCGCCGGGCGGATCTCGTTGAGCTCCTCGGTCAGCAGGGCGCGGTAGCGGTCAAGCCCCTCGCGCTGCAGGGCATATAAATAGATGATGAGCTGCATATTCAGGCCGTTCCACACGTCGGACAGGGAAAACGCCTTTTTGCCGCTCTTGTAGTCCATGACGCGCAGGTAGAGCCGTCCGTTCTGAATGTAGCCGTCCACCCGGTCGACCTTGCCCGACAGGGCGACACGCACGTCTCCCTCGGCGCAGACGACGGGCGGCAGGTCGCCGCCGCGCGAGAAGTCCAGCTCGAAGTCGATCGGCGTGAAGGCCGAGCTGCGCAGCTCGTCGAGCACGTTGTCCAGAATGGTCTGGACGTTCTGCACCAGGCGGCGGAACAGGGCGCGGAAACGCGCGGTCTTGTCGGCCAGACCGCCGAGGTCGGTTTCGATATAGGTCTGCACGGCCTCGCGCGTCAGACGGCGCACCGTTTTGGGGTCGGCGGCCGCCGCGCCGCCCGGCTCCCTGGCGAGCGCACGCAGGACGGTTTCAAGCACGAAGTGGATGAAGGTGCCGGTCTCGGGCGCGGCAAAGTCGGCCCGGCGGCGGGGCTTGGCCTTCAGGCCGTACTGCATGAAAAAGGCAAAGCGGCAGGAATAGAAGCGGTCAACGCGCGAGGCGGTCAGGTTTAAATCGCGGCCGTACAGTCCGGCGACGGTCTCCCGGCTTTCAAGCGGCCCGCGTTCCGTCGTCCAATCCCGCGCCCGAGTCACGAGGTCGTCCGACCCGAACTGGCGCAGCGCGGCGCGGGCGGCGGGCGAACGGTCATCCCCCAGCGCGGCGCAGGCCAGCTCCCGCCCGGGTCGGGGCGCTTCGAGCGCGTCCGCGTCCGGGTCGGCGTCCAAAACGGTCAGGCCGGAGAGCTTCTTCTGAAACGCGCCGATCAGATAGGACGGGCGGCACGCGCTGCCGTCCGCGCTTGCCGCGTGGAAGCTGAGCACCAGTCCGACGCGCGGGCAGGCGATGGCCTGATAGATGGTTTCCTGCTCCATGAGCATCCGCTCCGCGCCGAAGGCCGCGAGCGACAGGCCGTGCGCATCGAGCGCGAGGCGGTCGGTTTCGGTCAGAACGGTCTGCGCCCCGGGCGCGGCGGGCAGCACGCCGTCGTTGACGCCCAGCAGGATCAGGTACTTCACGTCCCCGCTGCACACGCGGCCGATCGAGCCGCAGGTGACCCGGTCGAGCGAGACCGGGATCGCACCCACGTCGTATTCGGAGAGCACCAGACGGAACAGGGAGGCAAACCGCGCCGGGGTCATGGGCGCGTCCCCGCAGACCCACGCTGTCTGCTCCATTGCGCCCACCAGAATCTCCCAGAGCTGGCGGTATTCGTCCGCGAGCTGCAGCCGTCCGGCTTCCTCGTGCGCTTGGGCGCAGTCGGTCATGCGCTCGGCCGTGCCCTCGGCTTCGAGGAAGGCGTAGAGCGCCTGCACACAGCCGGACGCGGTCGGGTCGGCGCGCAGCCCGTCCTGCAGGTCGAGGAAGGGCGTGATTGCCCGGACGCGCAGCTTGTTCAGCTCGTCCAGCCGCGCCCGGTCGTCGTCGCTGAAGGGCAGGCCGAAGCCGTCCGGGTGCCCTTTCCACGCCGTCTTCCACCCGCCGCCCCGGATGCGCCAGGTGAGCACGTAGTTTTCCAGCCGGTCGGTCTCGTCCGGGGTCAGGCTGCACAGGCCGGTTTTCAGACAGCCGAACACATCCTCGTACCGCAGACCGTTCGCGGCGGCGTCCAGTGCGCCGGTCACGAGCGCGAGGGGCGGTTTTTGCAGCAGGTCGGTCTTTTCGCTCAGGAAAATGGGCACGTCGTACCGCGCCATCGCCATTTCGAGCGCGGCGGCGTAGGTCTCGCCGTCCCGGGCGGCGACGGCAAAGTCGCGCCAGCGGGCGCCGGTCTCGCGGACGGTGCGGCGGATGAAGGCGGCAGCGTGCGCGCACTCAGCGAAGGGCGTGGCCGCGCGGACGATGCGCACGCTCTGCCCGTCGGACGGCTCGGCCGTCCCACCGGGCGTCAGTCCGACCCGCTCCAAAACAGCCAGATCGTGCGGACGCGGACAGGCCGCGCCCAGATCGACGATCTCGGCCTTTTGCCCGTGGCGGGCGGCCATGCGGCGCAGCAGGGCGGTCGTCTTGCAGCCCGAGACGAAAATTTCGGGCGCACGCAGGTCGGCGGTGACCGCGACGGTCAACGGAATCCCCTTCTGCAAAAAGCGGTCAATGACGTTCAGCTCCTGCGGGGTGAAGGAGGCGAAGGAATCAATGTAAAGGGATGCGCCGTCGAACACCGTGCACCCGGGCAGGGCGTCGGCCACCCGGTCGAGCAGGCCGCGCGGGTCGGGCAGGCCGTCGGCGCACAGCTTGTCGTACATGGTGTAGAGCGCGCCCAGATCGGTCAGCTTCTGCGCAAGCAGATCGTCGCCCTCGGCGCGGAGCGCCTGCGCGGTCTCAAACAGAGCCTCGGGCGGCTGGGTGCAGGTTTTCAGCTCGTCGATGACGGTCAGCATTTCGCGCAGCAGCTCGGGACGGTCGGTCAGGTCGGGGTACAGCTCGATCGCGGTCTGCGTCCGCCGCGCGGCCTCGTGCAGGGTCAGGAGACGGCCGGCCGCGTCCAGCGCTTCCTGCGCCAGTCCGCCGGTCTCGGCGAAGACCCGCCCGGCCAGACGGGTGAAGGACAGCACCTCGGCCGTCCGCGCGCCCTGATTGTGCGTGGCCTCGGCCAGACGGCGCTCGTAGGCGTGCGAAAACAGCTCGGGGACGATCAGGTATTGCCGCCCCTCGTTTTGTTCGGCCTGCGCCGCGATCTCGCGCAGGATCAGGCCGGTCTTGCCGCTGCCCGAGCGGCCGATGACGATGCGCATACGCACCCTCCTTTCGGATTGGAATTCGTGTCAGAACTATTATAGCACAGGCGTGGGGAACAAAAAAAGACGATCCGAAAGGATCGTCTTTTGATTTGGAGCGGATGACGAGGCTCGAACTCGCTACCTCCACCTTGGCAAGGTGGCGCTCTACCAGATGAGCTACATCCGCATATGGTGCCTCCGGGCGGAATCGAACCACCGACACGGGGATTTTCAGTCCCCTGCTCTACCGACTGAGCTACAGAGGCAAATAGCGATTCTTCCTTTGAAAAGAAGAATGGCGACCCGGATGGGGCTCGAACCCACGACCTCTAGCGTGACAGGCTAGCGCTCTAACCAGCTGAGCTACCGGGCCAAAGTGCTTATTTAGTATACGAAAATTCCGTCGAATTGTCAAGAACTTTTTTAAAAAAATTTGCAAAAAAAGAAACCGCCTTGCGGCGGTTCCTCAAAAATCTTACTGCTCGGAGAACTGATCCTTGCCGACGCCGCAGATCGGGCAGACAAAATCGGCCGGGAGCTGCTCCCACTTGGTGCCGGGCGCGATGCCGTGCTCCGGATCGCCCTTGGCCTCGTCGTACTCATAGCCGCAGATATCGCAAACATACTTCTTCATGATGAACACTCCTTTTTGTTCTATTGTGACGCCGCCCTGCCGGGCGTTTTTTTGATCTGCCTATAATATACACCATTTTAGTGCATATTACAAGTGGTTTTCTTTCCTATTGTTTCGTCATATTTTATAGTTTTTTATTTGTCTGCTTGTATATCCTGCCCAATCCTCTTCAAAATATGCAAAAAAACCGGGTGCAGCGCACGCTGCACCCGGCGGATGGGGCATATTGGGTTCACTCGGCGTAGTTGAAGGTGACCGGCTTTACCGTGTTCGTCAGAGGCGCGCAGGTATAGCCCGTCTGCGTCAGCGACGAGAGGATCCCGGGCAGCGCCTGCGCGGTGGTCTTCTTCTCGACGCCGTCGTGCAGGAGCACAATCGGGATCTCGACCTTGGGCACGCCCTCGGTGACGGCCCTGGTGATGTGGGCGGCCGTGTAGCGCGTGCCGGTCGCGTCCTCAGACGAAACGCTCCAATCGTAGTAGACAAAGCCGCGGCGCAGCAGCTCGGCGATGATCTGCTGATACACGCCGCGCGAATAGGAGTTGACCGAGCCGCCCGGGAAGCGGAAGATGGTCGGATAGACGCCGCAGGCGTTGTAAATCGCCTGATAGGTCTGGTGGAAATCCTCCAAATAGGCCTCGACCGAGGTATAAATGGCGTTGTAATCGTGCGAATAGGTGTGGATGCCGATGGTGTGCCCCTCGTCCACCATGCGCTTCAAAAGCGCCTCGTTGCCCGCGATATTCTTACCGATGACGAAGAAGGTGGCCTTCTGGTTCGCGGCCTTGAGCGCATCAAGCACGGTCGCCGTGTTTTTGGACGGGCCGTCGTCAAAGGTCAGGTAGACCGTGTTCGCGGCAGGCGCGGCGAAGGACGGGGTCGGCTCGACCTGCATCTCGGGGTAAAGCGACTGATAGGACAGGGTCTGCTCCTGCATACTCTGGGCAAACTGCACGTCGGGCACGATGGCCGAAAGCTCGTCCACCTGCTGCTGGAGCGCCTGATTCTGGGATTCCAGACCGGCAATGACCTGATCGGACAGCAGCGCCTTGCGCACCATATAGCCCGCGAAGACGATGACCGCGAGCACGGCAAGCACGAGAACCACCCGCAGGACGGTTCCGAAGCTCAGCCGGCGGCGGCGGCGGTAGGACGATGTGTAGCTCGAATATCTGCGGCGGCGCAAAATCATATTCCTCCTCTGGACGCACAAACATGAAAAATCGCGTCATATTCTGTGATTCTCTTATTATACAATGATTCCCGGGAAAATTCCACTGAAAAAAGCGGAAATGTGCGCTTTGGGGCGGAAATTGCCGGCGAGACACCAAAAAGCCCGGCTGCACGCGGGCAGCCGGGCCGGAGACCGTCCAAACGGACGGCGTTTCGTCAGGTTTGAAATCGCTTACTTGAGGTTGAACCACGCGGCGCGGCCCGGGTAGGTCGCAACGTCCTCGCCCAGCTCCTCCTCGATGCGCAGAAGCTGGTTGTACTTGGCGACGCGGTCGGTGCGGCTGGGCGCGCCGGTCTTGATCTGACCCGCGTTCAGCGCGACCGCGATGTCGGCGATCGTGGTGTCGTCGGTCTCGCCCGAGCGGTGGGAGACAACGGCGGTGTAGCCTGCGCGGTTGGCCATCTGGATGGCGTCCAACGTCTCGGTCAGGGTGCCGATCTGGTTGACCTTGATGAGGATCGAGTTGGCAACGCCCAGCTCGATGCCCTTCGCGAGGCGCTGGGTGTTGGTGACGAACAGGTCGTCGCCGACGAGCTGGATCTTGTCGCCCAGCGTCTTGGTCAGCAGCTCCCAGCCTTCCCAGTCTTCCTCGGCCATGCCGTCCTCGAGGGAGATGATCGGGTACTTCTCGGCGAAGCCCTTCCACATCTTGACGAGCTGCTGGCGGGTCAGCTTCTTGCCCGACTTGGGCTGGATATAGCACTGCTCCTCGTCGTTCCACCACTCGGAAGAAGCGGCGTCAATGGCGATCATGAAGTCCTCGCCCGGCTTGTAGCCTGCCTTCTCAACGGCCTCGACGATGACCTTGAGCGCGTCCTCGTCCTTCTTCAGGTTGGGCGCGTAGCCGCCCTCGTCGCCGACGCCCGCGGCCGGGGTGCCGTTCTCCTTGAGGACGGTCTTCAGGGTGTGGAAGACCTCGGCGCAGCGGCGCAGCGCCTCGCGGAAGGAGGGTGCGGAAACCGGCATGATCATGAATTCCTGAATCTCGACGTTGTTCGTCGCGTGCGCACCGCCGTTCAGAATATTCATCATCGGAACGGGCAGCGCCTTGGCGTTGCAGCCGCCGATATAGTTGTAGAGCGGCAGGCCGAGCGCCTCCGCCGCGGCCTTGGCGACCGCCAGCGAAACGCCCAGAATGGCGTTCGCGCCCAGACGGGACTTGTTCGGGGTGCCGTCCAGCTCGATCATCAGCTTGTCGATCGCCTGCTGATCGAGGGCGTTCATGCCGATGATCTCCTCAGCAATCTCGCCGTTGACCGCGTCGACCGCCTTCAGGACGCCCTTGCCCAGATAGCGGGACTTGTCGCCGTCGCGCATTTCACAGGCCTCAAAGATGCCGGTCGAAGCGCCGGACGGAACGGCCGCGCGGCCCATGAACGCGCCCATGTCGGACTCGACGTAGACCTCGACCTCAACGGTCGGATTGCCGCGGGAGTCGAGGATCTCACGACCCAGTACGTCAACGATTTCGATGTAACCCTTCATAGTGGTTTGTCTCCTTTTGTTTGTAGATTGTGCGAATAAAGCATTCGCGGGAACAGGTTGCCCCCGATTCCCGCGAAGCATACATGATATGTTACGAAAAAACGACGTCTGCGCTTACTTGACCAGCAGGGAGCGACCGGTCATCTCGGCGGGCTTGTCCAGACCGAGCAGCTCGAGCATGGTGGGCGCGAGGTCGGCCAGCACGCCGCCCGCGGACAGCGCCTTGACGTCCTTGCAGCCGACTGCCGCGAGCGGCACCGGGTTGGTGGAGTGCGCGGTGAACGGCGAGCCGTCCACGTCGAGCATCTGGTCGGCATTGCCGTGGTCAGCGGTGATCAGCGCGCAGCCGCCCGCCGCCTTGAGCGCCGCCAGAACCTTGCCGACACAGGTATCGACCGCCTCGACCGCCTTGACCGCCGCCGGGATGACGCCGGTGTGGCCGACCATGTCGCAGTTCGCGAAGTTCAGGATGATGACGTCGTACTTGTCCGACTCGATGCGCTTGACGACCTCGTCGGTGACCTCATAAGCGCTCATCTCGGGCTTGAGGTCGTAGGTTGCGACCGAGGGAGACTTGATGAGCGCACGATCCTCATTCTTGTACTCCTTCTCAACGCCGCCGTTGAAGAAGAAGGTGACATGGGCGTACTTCTCGGTCTCGGCGATGCGGAGCTGGGTCAGACCCTTGTCCGCGATGTATTCGCCGAAGGTGTTCGTCAGGGACTGGGGCTTGAAGGCGACCTCAACATTGGGCATGGTCGCGTCGTACTGGGTCATGCAGACATACTTGACCGGCAGGTTGCCCAGCTCGCGCGGGAAGCCGTCGAAATCGGGATCGACGATCGCGCGGGTGATCTCACGGGCGCGGTCGGGACGGAAGTTTGCGAAGATGACCGCGTCGTCCTTGCGGATGGTCGCGCCCTCGGTGATGACCATGGGCTTGATGAACTCGTCGGTCTCGCCCTTGTCGTAGCAGGCGCGGATCGCGGCAACCGCGTCCGGATGGAACTCGCCCTGACCGTTGACGATCGCGTCATAGGCGAGCTGGAGGCGATCCCAGCGCTTGTCGCGGTCCATCGCGTAGTAGCGGCCCGAAACGGTGGCGATGCAGCCGATACCGGCCTCGTCGATCTTCTTCTGGAGGCGGGCAACGTAATCCGCACCCGAGGTCGGGGGCGTGTCACGGCCATCCATGAAGCAGTGGACGCAGACCTTGTGCAGGCCGTTCTGCTTGGCCAGATCGATCAGCGCGCAGATGTGGTCGATGTGGGAATGTACGCCGCCGTCCGACATCAGGCCGAAGATGTGCAGGGTGGAATCAAACCACTTGCACTGGTCAACCGCGTGCAGGAAGGCTTCGTTCTGGAAGAAGTCGCCGTCGGCGATGGCCTTGGAGATGCGGGTCAGCTCCTGATACACGATGCGGCCCGCGCCGATGTTGGTATGGCCGACCTCGGAGTTGCCCATCTGACCGTCCGGCAGGCCGACGTCCATGCCGGATGCGCCGATGATGGTGTGCGGATTCTCAGCGAATACCTGATCGAGCACCGGGGTGCGCGCCTCCTGGATGGCGTTGCCGGTCGCGTCCTCGCGGTAGCCGAAGCCGTCCAGAATGATGAGCGCCAGCGGATGCTTCTTGTAGGTCTTGGCGGGCGCCGCCGGGGTCTCGACGACCGGAGCCGCTTCCACAACCGGTGCAGCCGCAGCGGCCGGGGTCTCGGCCTTGGCGGTCTTGGTGGTCTTCTTGGCGGCGGTCTTCCTGGCCGCGGTCTTCTTGGCGGCGGGCTTCTTCGCCGCCGGCTTTTCCGCCGTCACCGCGATGGGCGCGGCAGGCGCGTCAGCCAGCACATTGACCGGCGCCTTAACGACCGGCTCAGCGGTCTTCTTAACAGTCTTCTTCGTTGCCATATGAAAATCTTCTCTCCTTAGCTTGGAGAAGGGGGCCAACAGAAACCTCCGTTGTCCCCCCTCTTGGTTTGAACGCAGGCAGAAAGCGCTGCCGCGTTTGAATTTTTCAATCGAACAATTACTGATTCGCCGCCTCGACGATCGCCGCGAAGTCGGCAGACTTCAGGGACGCGCCGCCGATCAGGCCGCCGTCTACGTCGGGCTGCGCCAGCAGCTCGGCCGCGTTCTTGGCGTTCATGGAGCCGCCGTACTGGATGGTGATGGCACGAGCCGCGCGCGCGCCGTACAGCTCACGCAGGCAGTCGCGGATGGCGGAGCAAACCTCGCCGGCCTGCTCAGCGGTCGCGGTCTTGCCAGTGCCGATCGCCCAGATCGGCTCGTAAGCGATGACGACCTTCTTGATGTCCTCAACGGTGACGCCCTGCAGCGCGATCTTGATCTGCTTGCGGATGACCTCCATGGTGACGTCCTGCTCGCGCTCGGTCAGGGACTCGCCGCAGCACAGGATCGGACGCAGGCCGTTCTCCAGCGCGACCTTGACCTTCTTGTTGCAGGTCTCGTCGGTCTCGTTGAAGTACTGGCGGCGCTCGGAGTGGCCGATGATGACGTACTTGACGCCCAGCTCCTTGAGCATGTCGGCAGAGATCTCGCCGGTGAACGCGCCGGACTTCTCAAAGTGCATGTTCTCGGCGCCGATGGAGATCTTGGAGCCCTTGGCGGCCTTGACGGCAGCCTGGATATCGGTAAACGGTACGCACAGCACCATCTCGCACCACTTGGTCTTGGACAGCAGCGGCTTCATCTCCTCGATGAGCGTCTTGGCCTCGGACGGCGTCTTGTTCATCTTCCAGTTGCCGGCGATGATCGTCTTACGGTATCTGCGATTCATGAAATAATACCCCTTTCAAGCCGCGCGCAGTCTGCGCGAAACGGCTGTAGCTAAAAAATGCTGAGAAATTAAAGAAAATATATGTATTGGGCGGGGCGGCCGGGCCGCCCCGGGAATACCTTTTTTACTTGTCCTGCAGGCAGGCGATGCCGGGCAGCTCCAGACCCTCGAGGAACTCGAGCGAAGCGCCGCCGCCGGTGGAGATATGGGTCATCTTGTCGGCGAAGCCCAGCTTCTCGACCGCAGCCGCGGAGTCGCCGCCGCCGATGATGGAGACCGCATTGGAAGCCGCGATGGCCTTGGCGACCGCCTTGGTGCCGACCGCGAACGCGTCGAACTCAAATACGCCCATGGGGCCGTTCCAGACGACGGTGCCCGCGTCCTTGACCGCAGCGGAGAACAGCTCAACGGTCTTGGGGCCGATATCCAGACCCATCATGTCCTCGGGCAGCTCGCCGGCAGTGTAAACGACCGGCTCTGCGTCCGCCGCGAAGTGGTCTGCGCAGACGGTATCGACCGGCAGCATGAGCTTGACGCCCTTGGCCTCGGCCTTCTGCATCAGGTCGCGCGCCAGCTCAACCTTGTCGTCCTCGCACAGGGAGGTGCCGATCTGCTTGCCCATGGCCTTCATGAAGGTGTAGGACATGCCGCCGCCGATGATGATGGTGTCGCACTTTTCGATCAGGTTGTTGATGACGCCGATCTTATCGGAGACCTTCGCGCCGCCCAGGATGGCAACGAACGGACGAACCGGGTTTGCAAGGGCCTTGCCCATGATGGAGATTTCCTTGTTGATCAGGAAGCCGCAGACGGCGGGCAGGTAGTCCGCGATGCCGGCGGTGGAGGCATGTGCGCGGTGCGCGGTGCCGAACGCGTCGTTGACGAAGATCTCAGCCATGGAAGCCAGCTCCTTGGCGAAGGCCGGATCGTTCTTCTCCTCTTCCTTGTGGAAGCGGACGTTCTCGAGCAGCATGGCCTGACCGCACGGAAGCTCGGCAGCCAGCTTCTTGGCGTCCTCGCCGATGACGTCCTTGGCCAGCTTGACCTCCTGACCCAGCAGCTCGGACAGGCGCTCAGCGACCGGCGCGAGGGAGTACTTCATCTTGAACTCGCCCTTCGGACGGCCCAGATGAGAGCACAGGATGACAGCCGCGTTGTGCTCGAGCAGGTACTTGATGGTCGGCAGGGCAGCGACAATACGCTTGTCGTCGGTGATGCGGCCGGTCTCGTCCTGCGGGACGTTGAAGTCGCAGCGGACGATGACCTTCTTGCCGGACACGTCAATGTCTTCTACGCTCTTCTTGTTGTAATCCATAATAGCATCTCCTTTTATATCGATGAAAATTACAGGCGAATTTATGGAAAATCGGGCAGAATCCTGCACGGAAAGCCGTTCTTTTCAAGAATCCCACCACAAGACAAAATTATACTTGGTTTTGCGGGAGGTTTCAATAGAAAATCTGAAAAAAATAACGGTTTTCTCAATTTTTTTACAGATTTCCGGCGGTCGGGGTGCAAAATTACCCGAAACGCGCAAGGATTGCACCAGAAAACGCAAGTGCGGCGGTCAGTCGACCGGGCGCTGCGCGCCGTAGTAAGCGATGGCGAAGGCCTGCGGGCCGGTGTTCGTGATGACCGACACGCCGATCGGATAGCGGCGCACGTCCGCGAAGCCCAGCTCGTCCCGGAGGCGGCGCTCGATGTCGTCGAGCTTATCGCTGCCGATCTGGCCGTAGAGCAGGATCGCGGTCTGACCCTCGGGGTGCACGGCGCGGCCGGCCACCATGGCCAGCGCACGGCTGACGAGGTTTTTCTCGCCGCGCGCCTTATCGACGACGGTGACCGCGCCCTCGGCGACCAGACTGATCGGCTTTAAGCCAAGCGCCTCGCCGACAAAGGCCGCGCCGCCTGAGATGCGGCCCGATTTCCTCAGGTGCTTTAAGGTATAAACGCCCAGAACGGCCTCGCTGCGCTTGAGCCGCGCACGGCTCAGGCGGACGATGTCCTCAAACCGCTCGCCCGCATCGCGCATCCGGCAGGCCTCGACAATGACCCGGCCGTATATGTATGTATAAGTCTCGGAGTCGATCAGCTCGATGACCATATCGCGGCCGTGCTCCTCGTAAAACATGTCGCGCGCAATGCAGCAGGACTGGAAGCCGCCCGAACCCTTGGCATTGATGATGACGCCCAGCACGTGGGTGCAGCCGTTCTCCTTTGCCCGGCGGTAGGTTTCAAGCACCTGGGTCGGGGTGATCTGGGCGGTCGTCGGGATCTCGTCCGACTCGCTCAGCAGCTCCCAATAGCGCTCGGGCTTCATATCATAATATTCCCGGAAGCTGCGGCCGCCGGCCGTCACGGTCACCGGGACGATATCAATACCGTACTGTTCGACCTCGGCCTGCGGGATATCGGCCGCCGAGTCACAGAACACATGGATTTTCTGCATGATTACCTCCTTTATGTATGGAAACGGGCGGGTCAGCGCGCGGGGCCCATCTCGCCCGGGAAGCGCCCGGCCTCGGCAAGTCCGGCAAAGCCGGTCTGGCGCAGGGCCTCAAAGACGGTCACGGCGACCGAGTTCGACAGATTCATGCTGCGCGCGTTCTCGCGCATCGGGATGCGGATGCACCGCTCGGGATGGGCGATGAGCAGCGGCTCGGGCAAACCCTTTGTCTCCTTGCCGAACATCAGGTAGTCGCCGTCCTGAAAGGACACGTCGCAGTAGCACTGCTGTCCCTTGGTGGTCAGATAAAAATAGCGGCCGGACGGATTTTTCTCGAAGAAATCGTCGAGGTTTTTGTAACGCCGGACGTCGAGCATGTGCCAGTAATCCAGCCCGGCGCGCTTCAGGGACTTATCGTCGATCGAGAAGCCGAGCGGCTCGACCAGATGGAGCACCGCGCCCGTCACCGCGCAGGTGCGCGCGATGTTGCCGGTGTTCTGCGGGATCTCCGGCTCAACCAAAACAATGTGGAACATATTACGCCTCGTTTTTCGTTTTTACAGTTTTATTTTATGTGATTTCATCGGCTAAATCAAGAAAAATCTTGTCTTTTTCGCATTTTCCTCCGATTTTCCGCCGTCCGGCGGGCATTGGCCGGCCTGATCCGCGTTTTTTCGCCCATTTTCCGCAAAAAAACAGCGCGTGCCGGTTTGTTTCCTCCGGTACGCGCGAAAAAAGACCGCCCCTGGTGAAGTGACCCCAAAAAGTTAGACAATATTTCGAAGTAAAAATTGTTCAAGCAGCCGAAAGGGCTTGTTGTCTGTGAAGAGCAGGCGGCAAGCCCTTAAGCTTTGCCTTGATACGGTGGTTGTTGTAGTAATCGAGATATTCAACGAGCTCCTGTTTGAAGTGATCCATAGATTGGAATTCTTGCAGATACAGAAGTTCACTTTT
>JAFBIW010000026.1 GCA_021531865.1 Butyricicoccus pullicaecorum
CAGTTCAATATCTGAGAGCAAATGGATCGTCTCGCCGGGTGCGGCCTGTTCGATCGCCTCAGTCAGCGTGGCGTATGCGGTCGTACCGATTTCAGCGACATTCCCGGATGCAGCCATACCATCCGCCAGTGTGATCAGGGGTTCTTCAGACAGAGCGTCCGCAGATGCTGATTTGTTTCCCGTATCAGAGAGGCGCACAGGAATAGCCGGTTCTTCCGGCGATGCCGTCCGTGCGGCCGCGTCCTGCGGCAGCACTTCTGCATAAGCCGTGGGGACAATGCACAGCAGCACCGAAATCGACAGAAACAGAGCCAGTGAACGCTTGATCCTTGTCCTCATCTTTTTTCCTCCTGCTCTCATTTTATAATGCTTATGGATCATAAATTAACATTTCATTTCGTTTATGAAATGATTTGTCAGCATTTACAATAAAGAACACCTGAGATTGGAATAATATACAAAAATAAGATTAAAAACAACATTATTTTTCTACATAATACCACAAAAAGAAATTGGATTCAAGGAAATTTATATAGTTTTTGCAAATAAAATCAAAATATTTTATCCAATGTTTATTGAGCAGTCAACAATTGCGCTTATTCTGTTCGATGATCATGCGTTTAGGCGGAGCCAGGCAGGAAATCAGGTTCTCAGACCAGTACAAGAAAAGGGCGGGCCCGGATGGGCTCGCCCTTTGCGTTTGGTATGGAATTACTGGTTGGCTTCGCAGAAGCGCATGAGCATGGCGGCGGTTTCCGCACGAGTCGCGCCCGCCTTGGGCGCGAGGGTGCCGCTGCCGTTGCCGGTCATCAGGCCGGTTTCAATCGCCCACTGCATCGCGGTGACCGCGTAATCGCTGATCGTGTTCGCGTCGGTGAACGCGGACAGGTCGCCCGCGCCGAGCGGACAGCCGACCGTGCGCCACAGCATGACGGCGAGCTGCTCGCGGGTGATTGAGCCGGACGGGTTCGAGCCGTCGGAAATACCGTTTGCAATCGCCCACTGCTGACCCTTTTCGTACCAGTTCGCGCCGCCGGTGGTGTCGGCACCGCTGCGGCGGGCGAGGATCGTCCAGATCATCGCGCGGCTGGTGGCGGCGGACGGCGCAAATTCGGTCTCGCTCACGCCGGTCATCAGACCGTTCGCGTAGACGTACTGTACCGCCGTGTCAATCCAAGTGCCGGTTGCAACATCGGCAAACGGATGCGAGGTCGGCTGGGTCGGCTGGGCGTCGGAGGCGAGAACGAAGGTCGCCTCAACGGTGATCTTGGAGTCGGGCATGGTGAAGGTGAACTTGCCGTCGCCCTTGTCCTTGAGCTTGACTTCGTCGCCATCCGCGTCGGTGACGGTCAGCGTGTCGAGCACATAGCCGTTCTCCGGCTTGACCGTGATGGTGACCGTGTCGCCCTTGACCGCCTAGGCGTCGGACAGCTTGACCGTGCCGTTCGTGGACTTCTCAGCCGAGACGGAATAAGTCTTTTCGGAAGAAGAATCAGAGGAAGAACCACTGGACTTCTTGGAAACGGTGTAGGTGTTGCCGTCCTTGGACAGACGGTAGCCGGAAGCCGCAGACAGCTTCGCGGATTCCGCGCCGTCACCGGTCAGGGTGAAGGTCTTTCTGCCGCGAACGGTCGCGGACAGGTCATTGGCCAGAACCTCGATCGTGCCGTTGTCTTCGACCTCTGCGATTGCGGCGTCAAGTGTGGCAAAACCAGTATTGCCGATCTTCGCAACCGGAGCCGCTACGCCGACAATAAATTCAGAGAAGCCGTGCGGATTGACAAAAGTCAGAACGCCGTTCTCAACCTTACCCTCGTAGATGTACTCCTTGCCGTCATCCTTGACATGGCGAACGTAAACAATTTCGCCCGCTGTGAAAGATCCCGGAACCGGAACAGAAATCGTAACCGGCTTCGTGATCTCGAGCGGCTCAGATTCCAGAACAACCGCGTTCTGGTCATCGCCGGAGGTCTGAATCTCGCTTGTATTGGTCGCAGTTGTCGCAATTTTGCGATACATCGCAGAAATATCCAGCGTCAGGGTCGTGCTGTCTTTCTCAACAACAACGTCCGTGACCTTGATGTCAATATACGGCTGTACGACGATTGTAACAGTAGCATCGTTTGCAACCGTGATCTCCTTTTTCAGTTCGGTCTTTGCTTCCTCATTGGTGACGCGATTCTGATTGGCCAGATTGGCAATCTGTGCGCTGATCTCGCCGCTTTCGACCTTGACGGACGTGTTTGCAAGCGCATCCGTCAGTTCACGCGCAACTGTCTTTTCTTTCTCTGTCTTGGTCGAATCGTTCGCAACGTCGTTCTTGGACTCGGATGCCGGAGGGGCAACCTCTGCTCGCGGGAGACGCGATATTCTTTCCGAAGCTGACATTGATGCCGTTCCAGACGATCTGATTGTTTTCGATCATGCCCTTTGCTGTGACCTGAGAATCGTTGATATTCAGGCCGAGCTTGAAGTTTTCAAATACAAGGTCTTCGATCTTACCATTCTTCGCGCAATAGAACTGCAGACCGAAGAATGCCTTGCCATTGCCCTTGAAGGTCGTGTCCTTGACGGTCACATCATCGGCCGTCACAAGAAGCATGTACTTCTTATCCTCGTCAGCCGACCATGCGCCTTTTGCGGTAATGGAATGACCGTTGCCGTCGATCGTAAGCGCCTTGTCGACCGTGATCTGCTCGGCGATCTCGACGTCCTTCAGGAGCTTGATGGTGTCGCCATCCTGTGCTTCAGAAACTGCGTCAACAAGAGCCTTATAGGTTTCCGTGCCATCCTTCGCTGTAACAATTACGTTCGCATTCGCGGGAATAGCAGTAACCTTGCCTTCTTCGACCGATACGACGGTTTTATTCTCTTCTGTTCCAGTTATGACCGTACCATTGATATTTGCCGTGGTTACACCGTTGGCCACAATAACTTCACAGGAGCGTACAATCGATTTTGTATCTAAAGACAGACTGTTATCTGATCTGAAAAGAATATCAGCTTCCTTGTTTCCTGAAAAGTCTAGAACCGAATCTTCGACTACATCATCCGAACCGTTAATCGTCAATGCACGACCAGTTCCGTCAGAAATGTTTCGCGTAGAATTCTTCACATGAAGTGAACATCCGTTAATCCCGTTATCACTACCTGTTATCGTCATATCTACGCCATTGAGCGTTACTGTACCACCAGTAAATCCGCGGCTGATGTTATTCATCCGCATTTTTGTTCCAGTAATATTGATCGTGCCTTCGGCACCAGCGGCGTTCTGATTTTTCACAACGCCGCCTCGATCAGACTTTTCATCTGATAGCGTCCACTTGCCATCGACTACATTCAAAGTGCTTGTCCCGAACACCATAAGAACCGCAAACGCAGACGTATCCCGCGCGTTCGGCAGGGCGGGCTGCTCTGAAAATCCGCGCAAGGATGCGTAATACGATATCTCTGACATTATCATGCCACAATATGGTATTTGTTTCAAGAACCAGACCGGAAATTTGTCGCAATTTGTCAACATATTTACAGTAATAATCGACTTTTGTGGCCGTCATCCAGCGTACCGCAGCTCCTCGAAGCAGTCCCACTCCGAAACGCCGTTCACCGTCCATTCGGTATCCCCGCGCGCGACGTCCAACCGGCAATCCTGTCCGTCCGCCGTGCGCAGCTCCACATAGCTTTCGCCGTCCGTGCGCAGGAAGGAAAGCTGTGTACCCGCCGGAAGCCGCGTCTCCTTCCCGTCGGGCAGGCGGGTCACCTCGAGCGCGCGCTTCGTGACCAGCGGCGGAAAATCCGCTGGCAGCGCGTAGGAATCGGTCTCCGCACGGGGCAGGCCGTCGCCCGGCTGCGTCCGGCAGACCCGCGTGCCGGTCATCGTGCCCAGCAGGTCGATCCGGGTGTCCAGCGTGAACCGCGCGGGGTCGTTGAACACCTCCTGCCAGCCCGTCTCCCCCATCAGCGCGCTGTGGAAGCCCGTCCCCGGCAGAACGCCCACCGGCTTGACGCCCTCCCCGGTCAGCGCGTAGACCGACAGGGTGCGATAGTCGTTGTCCGACAACGTTTCCATATAGAGAAAGCTCTGTCCGCCGTCCGCCGTGAGCCGCACCCAATAGGGCGTCAGCTCGTAGGTATACCAGTCCTTCTCGGCGTAGGTCTGTCCGTTCCAGATCAGCTCGAACCCGTCATAGGCGTCCGATTCGTCCGACCGGGACGGCTGGATGAGCAGGCTCCCGCCGTCCAGCGCGTTCTCCCGCCACAGCCAGAGCGGCTCGGCAAAGCCGTATGCAGGCTGGACGGTGCAGGCCGGGGCAAAGCGCGCGGGCGCTTCGTCAAAGCGGACGGTCGCGGTCAGCAGACCGGCGGCGTAGGGCGCAAGCTCGTAGGGGCTGAAATAAAAGGTGATCCCCTGATAATCCACCGTCCACGCATACTGCTCGGGCGCGTAACCGGACAGCATTTCCGCGACGTCCCCGAACGGCTCGACCTCGCAGCCCGCCTCTATCTTCTCCGCCAGCAGAGCGGGCAGGCCGGTCAGGTCGGTCATCACGTCGGTCAGCCCGACCTCCTCCCCGGTCGCCGGGTCGAGGTTCAGCCCAAAGCTGCCGTAGTTCGGGTGCGCGCCCCCGGTGTGTTCGCTGGTATCCACTCGGATGCTCACAAGCTGCGCGTCCGCCCGCTGCACCGCGTAGGTGCAGGCGCTGGTGAAGCCGCTGAACCAATCCCTGTGTTCCGCGGCCATCTCCTGCGCATCGGGCAGGTTTTCGTCAAAAAAGGTCTGCATGCCCGCCCTCGTGTCCGCGTTGATCCGGTCAAACGCCGCCGCCAGCGCGGGAAAATCGGCTTCGTCCCCGGCGGAGAGCCGCAGGCTGTCCCAATCGGCGGTGCAGACGGGCGCGTCCTCGCTCCATTCCTGCAGGCCGTCGCTGCTTTGCAGCAGGTGCAGCAGCCGAAGGGGCTCCGCACCGGTCTCCTCGGGCGCTTCGGTTCCGTCCGACACGGCGGGCGGCGCGGGATCGGGTTCGGACGCCGCCGTCTGACCGCCGCCGCAGCCGGTCAGGCCGAGCGTCAGCGCCAGCAGAATGCACCATCGCTTTTGTTTCATGGGTTCTTCCTCCTTATATAGATGCAGAAAACGCCATCAGACGTTCTTCTGCCGCAGAAATGATACGGTCATCGAAAAACAGGTCGGGATACGGCAGGCAGCGTGTTCTGTTCTCATTCCGTGCAGGCCGGTGAGCAGGTCGAGCACGATGCCGAATAGGAACAGGACGCTGATAAACAGGTAGATCGCGGGCAGCAGCGCGCCGGGTCGGACGGGCACGAGCCACCGCGCGGCGGCGTATTCACCCGCCATCAGCAGGAGCATGCCGAAAGAGATCCAGCGGTTGGCCGATACGTCGTCCCATACGAAAGAGACGAAAACATGATGCACAGGAAAAACGCGGCAATGAGCGAAAAGTTCCGCAGACTCTGCCGGTTGCCGGTGTGAAGCTCCGACTTGATCTGCCGCTATTCTTCCGGCGTACCGCAGACACCGGTGAACGGTCTGCCGCAGACCACGTGTCTCGGGATCGGTGCTATCTTCATTATACGAAAGATCCACCCTTTTGCACAACCGTCTGTCCTTCTTTTTTTAAGAGAAGGAAAGCATGTTCTTTTCAGAGAAGCGTCTTGAAAGCGTCTGGCCGTCCCCGCCGCCGCGGCGCTTCGGTCTCCCCTCCCCTGCCGCGCACTGGCGAAAAAACTCACGTGAGTTTTTTCGGGTGTGCCGTTTGAAAGGCCGACCTCCCTTCGTGCAGATCGCAGCGGACATGCGCGGCCAGCGGCAGACCGGCGGCGTGCCTAACCGCCCTGCATCGAACAAAGGGAACCGGCGGCGTACCCAATCATTCCGCGTCGGGCAAACAGGACAAGCGGACAACGGACTCAGCGGATAAAAAAACTCACGTGAGTTTTTCGGGGTCACTTTCGCATGATAATTCGTGAAAGTTCCGACTTGATTTCGTGCAGCCCCTCCGGTCGGAGGCATCCCAGTCCGACTCGGTTTCGTGCATCCGGTCGGTATGCCGACCGCCCTTCGTGCACCCGATCCCGTCCCGGCTTCGTGCATGGAATCCGAGCTTCGTCCTGTACCGCGCATCCGACGTGGACTCGTGCAGGACTTCCAACTCCCCTCCTTGCAGAGCTTCCGATCTCGTTTCGTGCAGGAAATACCGATGTCATTTCGTGCGCTCGCCGAATCTAACTGCGGAAAACTCACGTGAGTCTTGCGCCGCTTCCGACCTCCCATCGTGCAGAAAATCCGACATGATTTCGTGCAAATCCTGTTGAAATTCCATTTTACGAAAATATGTTCGATTATACACCGAGTATTTGTTCGTTTTCTTGATAACAAAGCTGATTTCCCCGCCTTTCCCCTCTCCTGCACGAAATCATGTCGGATTTTGACAGCGGTTCGGAAATGATGTTGCACGAAATCAAGTCGGAATCCGGTACGGACTTCAAAATGCTCTTGCACGAAATTGAGTCGGAATTCGGTACAGCTTCCAAAATGACTCTGCACGAAATTACATCGGAATTCGGTACAGACTTCAAAATGCACTTGCACGAAATTACATCGGAATTCGGTACAGACTTCAAAATGCACTTGCACGAAATTACATCGGAATTCGGTACAGACTTCAAAATGACCTTGCACGAAATCATGTCGGAATTCAGTACAACTCTCAAAATGGCTTTGCACGAAATCAAGTCGGAATTTAGTACAACTCTCAAAATGGCTTTGCACGAAATCGAGTCGGAATTCGGTACAGACTTCAAAATGGTCTTGCACGAAATCGAGTCGGACTTGGCTGTCTCCTGTGCGGCGTGCCGGACAAAACTCTCTGGACATTGTCCATATGGCAATGTCCGGTAAAATCTGGTATGATAAAATCATACAGAACAAATGTTTGCTGTCTGCCGGACGTGACCCCGGCGGATGCTGCCAAAACCCGCATGAAAGGAGACCGCATGACCGCAAGAATCCATCGGAGAAAAAAACCGAAAAAGCAAAAAAACGCTCTTTCTTTCCCCTTTTCGGTATGGTATACTGAAAAAAACACCATCCGAAAGGAATCGCACCATGCCCAGAAAAAAATCCGCAGTACCGGCCGGTCTGCCCGAGGATCTGGCCGAGTTCCTGCGCTCTCCGCAATACACGCAGATCGACGAGATCTATCGCAAGATCCTCGCCTTCTGCGACCTGCTGCCCACCGAGCTGGACGACCAGCTCCAGCAGTACGACTTCAGCGTCTTCTACGAGATCATCACCCGCTTCCTCAAGCAGTGCGGCCTGCCGCCCACGGCGACCGTCGAGGAGATCATCGAAACCTCCGCCCGCGATCCGCATGCGCTGGGTCACTTCGTTTCGGAGGTGCTCAATGAGATGAACGACAAGACGCCCCTCCCCGAAACGACCTATGCTGTCCTGGGAAATTCCCCCGCGACCTACTTTTTGGCAGGCGTCTGGGCCAACATGAAGCGCGGCCGCGAGTTTCATCCCCGCTCCAACGGCATCGTCGTCGAATACAACCAGCCCGACGCCTACGGCAACCAGAGCGTCCGCTACAAAAACAAGGATTACGAGCTGACGCTGATCTTCGAAGCCGTGCAGGAATACACCAAAAACCTGTCCTGGACCGCCCACAGACTGCTCGTTTACACCCTCATTCAGGGCAATATCCAGAACTGGAAGGACAATTCCGCAACTTTTTCGATCAATGACTACATGCAGTGGTCGGGCCTCAAGAGCCGCGACGCAACCTATCGCCAGCTCAAAAACGACATCCGCTCGATCACCGGCGTCAAAATCACGGCTGAGAGCTTCAAAAAATACTTTGAATCCTTCTATACCACCCATCTGGCCGTCGAAGCCGAGATCAAAAAGTACACCGGCGAGGTGCGCATCACCTTCGCCGAAAAGGTACGGCTCTTCCTCACCCAATACTACGAGCTGATCCCCGAATGGTCGGGTCAATTGGGCGAAAACGCCTACCGCATCACGTTTTACCTGTTCTACCGCGCCAGAATGGACCGCTCCGCGCTGAACGGTCACTTCAACATCTCCATTCAGGACGTGACCCAATACATCGGCCTGCCCACCAAGAACGAGGTCAAAAACCGCAACTACGACGAGGCCATCATCCGACCCTTCAACAAGGCCATTGAGGAGATCGAACGAGTCTCTCAGGGCGCCGTGACCTTTGAATTCCCCCACGAGAACATCAATGAGTTCATGGAAGGCACCCTGCACGTCGGCATTGACGAGAAGCTGCAGAACTATCTCCAGTCGCTCGACACCAAGCGCACCCGCCGCATCCGTCAGGCCGGACAGAAGAAAAAAAAGGACGAGACCGAATGAGAGAAGGGGAGGACGAACACCGTCTTCCCCTTCCTTTTTCCCTTTTTGGGGCGAAATTCCGACTTGATTTCGTGCCAGTCCGACGTGAGTTCGTGCAAATCCGACTTGAACTCGTGCAGCGTGAAAATAAACCGCAAAACCACAAAACCGGAAAACCGGAAGAATTTCCAAGGAAAACCCAGCGGAACACACAGAATATACACAAGATGTGGAAGAAAATTTTCATAATCTGTTTTTGCAAAAAGTATAGGTTTACCCTCCTTATAGATATATAATAGATATATAATAGATAACGGGCGCTGACACCGTCCAAGCGCCCCTGTGATATAATAAGAAAGAAGAACAGAAACCATGCCTCCAAAGGAGAACACATGAGCGAAAAAGACGAAATGCTCGCCCGGATCGAGGACTACCTCACCGAGCACGGGCTGCCTTTACATAAAAAGTTCAAATGCCTGAACCCGGCGCACAATGACCGCCACCCCTCAATGAGCTACGACCCCAAGCGCCACCGGGTGCACTGCTTTTCCTGCGGCGCGGATTATGATCTCGTCGACCTCGTCAGCATCGAGGAGGGACTGGACAACCGCGCAGCCTTCCGCCGGTGCGCCGAGCGCTACGGACTGAAAAAAACTCACGTGAGTTTTTTCCCCGAAACCAGGCCCGAGCAGGGGAAACCCCGCAGACGGAAGAAGCCGACGGAGCCGACAGAGAAGCCCAAACCGATCGACCCGGACACGACGCGCTATCTGGAGCTTTGCCGGGAACGGGCAGGGGAGACCGGATACTTCGCCCTACGCGGGATTCCCGAGGAAATCGTCCGCCGGTTCGGGCTGGGCTATGACCCGGCGCAGCAGTGTGTCGTCCTGCCCTGTGACGGCGGCGCCTACGTCCGCCGCTCGGTCACCGGCAAGCGGTACCTGAATCAGAAAGGGCAGGGGAGTCCGCTCTGGGGCGAAGCCCTGCTCGACGGGGACGCGCCCGTCTTTGTCGTCGAGGGGTACTTCGACGCGCTGAGCATCTGGACGCTGGGCGGACAGGCCCTCGCGCTGAACGGCTCGCCCAACGCGCGCAAGCTGATCGCAGCGGTCGAACGGCGGGAGAAGCACGCGCCCCTGATCCTGATTCCGGACAGCGACGAAGCCGGACAGGCCTGGGCGAACGAGGTCTGCAAGGCGCTGCCCGACGCGGCGGTCGCTCCGGCGATCGAGGGCGCGAAGGACATGAACGAGCTGCTGCTGAATGACCGGCACGCGGCCAAGCAGATTTTGACCGGCGGCATCGCGGCATGGCAGGAGGGACTGGCCGCCCGGCAGGCGGTCGAGCAGGAAGCCGTGCTGGCCTACCGGCAGACGAGCGCGGGCGGACAGATCGCGGCCTTCCAACGGTACATTGTCCAGCAGGCGCGCATCCCGGCCATCCGCACCGGCTTCGATGGGCTGGACAAGCGGCTGGACGGCGGCCTGTATCCCGGGCTGTACGTCTTCGGCGCGATCTCGTCCTTGGGCAAGACCGCCTTCCTGATGCAGGTGGCCGACCAGATCGCCCGGCAGGGACAGGACGTGCTCGTCTTCTCGCTGGAGATGAGCCGGTTCGAGCTGATGGCGCGCTCGGTCTCCCGCGAGACCTTCCGTCTGGCGTCCGACTATCGGTTGGCCAAAACCGTGCGCGGCGTGCTGGACGGGCGGCGGTACGCCGGGTACACAGCGGACGAACGGCGGCTGCTGGATGACGCGCTGATCGAGTACATGTCCTACGCCGACCACATCTACATCTTCGAGGGCGACCACGAGACCGGGCTGGACGAGATCCTCCGCGCGGTCGAGACCCATTTTGAGCGGACGGGGAATGTGCCGGTCGTCATCATCGACTATTTGCAGATCATCGCACCGGTCGACGTTCACTTCACCGACAAGCAGAACACCGACCGCGTCGTCTGCGGTCTGAAAAAGCTCTCCCGGCACTGGGCCTGCCCGGTCATCGCGATTTCATCCTTCAACCGCGAAAACTACAACACCGAGGTGTCGATGAACGCCTTCAAGGAGTCGGGCGGCATCGACTATTCGGCCGACGTCCTGCTCGGTTTGCAGGCGCGGGGCGCGGGACGGCGGGATTTCAACATCGACGTCGAGAAGCGGAAGGACCCGCGCGAGCTTGAGCTGAAGATCATCAAGAACCGCTCGGCGGCGCTGGGCGACCCGATCGAATACCTGTATTACCCGGCGTTTTCGTGCTTCAGCGAGCACTGAGTTTTGGGGGAAATCCGAAAAAACTCACGTGAGTTTTTTCCGCCCGACCCATCCGTTTTGGCGCATATTTTGGACGATTCGTTCCAATGTTTCCCAAAACTTTTCTGGACAAGGCGTATTTTCCATTTGTACAAAATCAAAAATTTAACATTGCTCTGCGCGGTTTTTGCAATGGTGCTCGCACCGCAGGCCGCGGCGCAATATGACCCCAGGGTTATATGATTTAAACCACTACATGTTTCAGACAAAACAATCTACGGGGCGGCCAGCGTCAGCGATCTGAGCGGTCAGGTCACTGGGGACGATATCGTTATGATCACAGATTGTAATGAATCAGCAACAGGGGAACTGGTCATACCTTCTGAACTGGAAGGGAAACCAGTTGTTAAAATCGGATCATCTGCGTTTCTTAATTGCAGCAGCCTGACGAGTGTCATGATTCCGGATGGTGTGCCCAGTATTGGCATTAACTCATTTTATAATTGCAGTCGTTTGAAGCGCGTAACGATTCCCGCCAGTGTTACTAAGATTGAATGGGGTGCCTTTTCTGGCTGCAGCCAATTGACCGATATATATGATAAAGGCGACGAAGATGCATGGAAACAAATCGCAATCGGAATACGGAATTCCTTCGAGGATGTTACGAAGCATGATAATTCCCAAGACCCAGACAAGGATCCGGTCAATGTAACGGTTCCGCGCAGTCAATATCAATTCCACGTGGTCGATCACGAGGGAACGAGCCTGTCCGGCGTGCAGATGACCTATGCCGGACAGACCGGAACGACCGCCGGGCAGACCGTCGATACGCCGATCAACCTGCAATTTGCCGAAAATCCGGTCAACAAGGAATGGAAGTTATCGCTGATAGATTCGAATAGGAAACATTTTCGCGGTCGCCCTTGTCAAATGTCGAAGCGTGTGGTACAATATAATAGAATATATAAAAGTACACGAGAAATTGAAAAATAAGGAAAAGAAGGCTTGACAAATGCGTCATCGTTGGCCTAAACTACAGACAGACAGACAGACAGACAGACAGACAGACAGACAGACAGACAGACAGACAGACAGACAGACAGACAATAGTCTGTCTTTTTATGCTACCCGAAAATTTGTACGATTTTGTGAATTGACAGACCGCCTTGCGGCGGCGCGGAACGCGCCGTGCCGCCTGTGCGGTCTGTTTTTGTTGTTTAAAAGCCCTGTTTTGTGCGGAAAATGATCGCACCGGCTTGGCTCGGATGCGTTTATGATAGATAGAAAAATGTAAGGAGGAAAACAGAATGAAGAAACGAATATTGGCAACATTGTTATCACTGTGCATGGTGATGAGCTTGCTGCCCGTAACGGCGATGGCAGCAGAAACGAGTGAGGGTGTAAGCACAGAGCAGGCACTTAAAGACGCAATTGCAGCAGCAGAGGGCACCGAGGAAAAACCAACGGTCATCAGACTGTTAGATAACATTAGACTAACTTCTACACTCGTAATACCTGACAACAAACATATAGTAATTGATGGAGCGGAGAAGAAATTTTCGATTTCTCCGGCCGAAAATTTCGAAAGCGAAAGCAGAAGACTGATTCAGGTGGGCTCTGGTGAAACTGAAAGTGGTTCCTTAAGGCTCACAGATATCACAATTGATGCTAATAGCAAAGCTACCTGTGTTTTTGTATTGAAGAGCAAGAAGATGGTAACGAACAATGTTGTCATTCAAAACGGTCTCTCTGTTGGCTCCGGCGGCGGTATCATGATAAGTTGGTCGACCGACGGTGTAGATGCCTTGATTGACATCAATAATACCGAGTTCATCAGCAATAGAGCTGAGGGAAAATATGGAGGAGCGACATGCTCCTATGCCAAAGCCTCTTTTGTTTTCAATAATGTGAAGTTTACAGATAACTACGCAAATTGGGCTGGCGCTGCTTGTTATACAAGCTCAATTGTGTTTAAAGGTTTGATCATTGCAGACGCCACGCAGGTTTTCTATGATTGCCCAATTAAACTGACCGAAAGTTTGAACAAAGACTCTTCTATTCCGGTTGGAGTTCGAAATACTTCGGACATTGTTGCTGTGGGTGCTGACAATTATCATATTTCAAATGATGATTTAAGTAAATTCAAGCTCATAAAAATTGGAAACGGAACAAGTGATCCTAATAGTTATATTCTTTACATTGATGAAAATGAAATCAAGGTCGCACAGAAGAGCATCATTACCTTCAACGCCAATGATGGCAGCGAAACCCCTGCAACCACAGAACAGGCTGTTCCCAAAGACATCGCAACTGCGCTGAAGGAGAATACCTTCACTCGTACCGGTTACAATTTTGCAGGTTGGAAGGTTGAAAATGCCGAGACAACTTATGCGGATAAGGCGGAAGTTAAACTGTATGACAATGTAACGCTTTTGGCACAGTGGACACCCAAGCAGTATAACATCACCTATGAGCTGAACGGCGGCACTGCTGGTTCCAACTCTCCGACAACGCACACATATGGTACTGAAACCAAACTGGTTCCCCCCACCCGTGGGGGCTATGACTTTGGTGGCTGGTATACAGATAAGGCTTTGACAGAACCCGCCGTGACGAGTCTTGGCGCTACAGAGTATACAAACAACATCACCCTCTACGCCAAGTGGACGAAAAAAATCGGAAATAAGACCTATTTCGTGTCCCCCGTCATTGACGACCAGACTTACACGGGTTCCGATATCATTCCGGAAGTAATTGTTGAAGATGAAAGCGGTACTACGGTTGACTCCAAGGAATACAAGGTCATCTGCAAGGATGGAAGCAATATCAATGCCGGAAAG
>JAFBIW010000027.1 GCA_021531865.1 Butyricicoccus pullicaecorum
GGGCTGGGTAGGGACCACAGTAGCGGGCGGCATGGTGACCGGCGGCACCGGGGCATGGGTGACAGGGGTGGCCACAGGAGCCACGGGGGCGGGAGTGTCCTGGGGCACGGAGATGTTGACGGCGTTCTTTTCCAGCGCCGTGGTCAGCTTGTCAATGACCTTGAGGACGGCAGCATCCGCCTCAATCTTGATTTTCATTTCCAACATTGGTACAATCCTCCTTGGTATCATCTTTACAGTCGCAGCGCTCACCGGGGTCAAGGTGGGCTCCGCAGTCAGGGCAGGTCTTATAGTAGGGCATTTCAGTCAACCTCCAGCACGCTTGTCCAGTATTCAAAAGCGGTCATAACCTTGCGGGAGTAGTCGGTCTGGTATGTACCTGCATCCCACAGCTTTCTTGCGCCGCCGGGCCCGCAGTTGTAGGCCATCAGCGCAAGTTCTGGCTCTCCGTAGCTCTGGAGATACTGGGAGATGATATAGATACCGGCCTCAATGTTCCCGGCATGGGTCATGGGGTCAAGGCCTTTTTCCAAAAGCCACTCGTGATTGACAGAGTTGATCTGCATGAGGCCATAGTCACCAGTGGCGCTGACGGCATCGGGGTCAAAGTGGGTTTCAACCTCTGCGATGGCAAGGGCCAAAGCATAGGGCACCTCATAGTGCTCACAGCAGTCCTGCATGACTTCCTGGAGTTCGTAGCTGAGGAGCCGCCCCTCACTCACGATGTCATCACGGTGGCGGGCAGGCTCCGTGGTTTCCTCTGGTGGTGCAGAGGGCTCCACGGGGCTCTGTTCCGGGGCCGGAGGGGTGACGGTTTCCGCCGTCACCACAGGCTCAGGGGTCTTGACCTCATCGTCCGTCTGGCAGGCACTGCATCCACTGGCATAGCCAAGGGCAAACACAGTGGCAAGGACGGCCAGAATGGCCATGATGACCATGGCGTTGCGCCTCCGGGCCATGCGGCGCTGGCGGCACCGCCGGGAATACCGGCGGGCATTGGGCTCACTGGTGGTCATGGCGCTCACCTTAACCGTTCATGCGGCGGTTGATTTCCGCAATCAGCTCATTGGTGGTGTACTGGTCCAGGCCGCCATCAACCTCCACGGCATACTGGGAGGGAATGAGGAAAGCGGGGCGGGACCCGCTGGTGTTGGTGCAGTAGTAGTTGTTGACATCGCCACTGGTGTACAAGCCCATGACCCAGGTATCATCCTCATCCACGCAGGGGGCGCTCCAGGGCGTGGCGCTCCACTCCCAGCACTCAGGCTTTGGCAGCAGGCCATGGAAACGGCGGATTTCATCAAAGGTCAGCGGGGCCACCTTGCACTCACAGCTCCCGTACTCCTTGGAGCCGTTGAGGGCGGTGAGGTCAACCTCACGGGTGATGAGCTCATCAGCGTGGCCCTCAGTCAGGGCATCCGCAAAGGCACCGTTGAGGTGCTCACGGAAAGAGCTGGCAGCAAAGTTGTTGGTGGAGCCAAAAGAGCTCTTGATCTGGGCGGCGGTCACCAGCAGGGTGCCAGCCGTGCGGTGCTCCAGCACGATACAGGGCTCCCCATGAAACTTGACCACCTGGCCGGGGGCCACATTAGAAATAGCGGTTTTCATTGGTCAATCCTCCTCGGTGTCCTCCGGCCCCTCAATGTCAATGAGGTTTTCGGCCTGGACGATAATTTCAGATACAATCTGCCGGATGGGCAGAGCGGTCTTTGCCCGCAGACGGCGGACCACTTTTTCCGCCTCCGGGGTCAGCCGGACAGTTCCGATGCACTCGTCAGAAAGCCGGTTGCTTTTCAGCACAATGGGGTTGTTGCTCACGGTTTTGTCCTCCTTGGTTTTAATAGGTGCGGGATGTCATGCCCCGGCAGTTCGGCGGCCTCTCCGCTCAAGGCCCTGCTGGACGCTGAGCTGGGCAAGTTCGGCGTTGTAGCCCAGGCGCTTGTCAGGGAGCCTTGTGCCGTCCCGGCCACGCCTCAGCTCCGCATAGACTGCGGAGGGAGAGATGCCAAGAGAGGCGGCAATATCTTTGGCGCTCAGGCCTGCCTCAACCATCTCCTGGATTTTCTGCCGCTCCTCATAAGAGCGGAAAGCGTAGTCTGCCAATGCGTTCACCTCCTTACCGGCATAAAAAAAATTGAGCTACACGACCAATCTCTTGGTGTGTAACTCAATTATCGGGGCTGCCATTCTGCGGCATCAGCGGAACAATGATTGACAAAACGCGAAATTCGGGATACAATATAAGATAGAATCCAGACAAAAGCGATGACGAAACCAGCCGGATGCTGCGGCCTTTAGAGAGAAGGGGACGGTGGAAGCCCTTCGGCAGGCGCATACGGCAGCCACTTCTGAGCCGCCCGGGAGGACCGGGACGTTTTTTCCGCGTTAAGGAAGCCTGAGACGCCGCGCTTCGCGGCAAATTAGGGTGGTACCGTGAATGCTGACAGCCTTCGCCCCTAACCATTGGGGCGGAGGCTTTTTTACGCCGCCCGTTGATTCTTGTCAAAAATTTTTATTTATCTTTTATTGGAGGAATCTTTCACATGCAGTACAGAGGTTTGAATGAACTGCGCGAGATGTATCTCTCGTTCTTCGAGACCAAGGGACATCTGCGTCTGCCCAGCTTTTCACTGATCCCGCAGAACGATGCGTCCCTGCTTCTCATCAACTCGGGCATGGCGCCTATGAAGCCCTATTTCACCGGTGAGCAGGAGCCGCCTCGCCACCGCGTTACCACCTGCCAGAAGTGCATCCGCACCGGCGACATCGAAAACGTTGGCAAGACCGCGCGTCACGGCACCTACTTCGAGATGCTGGGCAACTTCTCCTTCGGTGATTACTTCAAGCGCGAAGCGATCCACTGGAGCTGGGAATTCTTGACCTCGCCCGAGTGGGTCGGCATTGATCCCGACCGCCTGTATCCTTCCATTTATCAGGACGACGACGAGGCGTTTGAGATCTGGAACAAGGAGATCGGTATTCCGGCCGAGCGCATCTTCCGCTTTGGCAAGGAAGACAACTTCTGGGAGCATGGCTCCGGCCCGTGCGGCCCCTGCTCCGAGATCTACTATGACCGCGGCGAGGAGTACGGCTGTGGTAAGCCGGGCTGCACCGTCGGCTGCGACTGTGACCGCTATATGGAGGTCTGGAACAACGTATTCTCGCAGTTCAACAACGACGGCCACGGCAACTACACCGAGCTCAAGCAGAAGAACATCGACACCGGCATGGGTCTCGAGCGTCTGGCCTGTGTGGTACAGGGCGTCGGCTCGCTGTTTGAGGTCGATACCGTTCGCAATATCATGAAGCACATCGAGCGCATCGCGGGCGTTGAATACCACAAGGATGAGCAGACCGATATCTCCCTCCGCGTCATCACCGACCACATCCGTTCGACCGCGATGATGGTCTGCGACGGCGTTATCCCATCCAACGAGGGCCGCGGCTACGTGCTGCGCCGTCTGCTCCGCCGCGCCGCCCGTCACGGCAAGCTGCTGGGCATCAATCGTCCCTTCTTGTCTGAGGTTCTGGACACCGTGATCGCGGAAAACGAGGGTTACTATCCCGAGTTGGCGCAGAAGAGCGATTATATCCACAAGGTCATTGAGATGGAGGAAGCGCGCTTCGACGCGACCATCGACAGCGGCCTTGCGATCCTGAACGACATGGTTGCCGCCGTCAAGCAGGAGGGCAAGACCGAGCTGCCTGCGGCGGACGCGTTCAAGCTGTATGACACCTACGGCTTCCCGATCGACCTGACCCTTGAGATCCTCGAGGAGCAGGGCATGACCACCGACCGCACCGGATTCGACGCGCTCATGGAGGAGCAGCGCGTCCGTGCTCGCGAGGATCGCAAGAAGATGGGCGATCTGGGCTGGGCGTCCGAGGATCTGGGTCTCGACAAGACCATCAAGACCCGGTTCGACGGCTATGACGAAAACAAGGAGCAGGCGACCGTTCTGGCGATCGTCGCAAACGGCGAGGTCTCCGGCTCTGCTTCGACCGGCGACAAGGTCACGATCGTACTCGACCATACCCCGTTCTACGCGGAAATGGGCGGTCAGGTCGCGGACTATGGTACGATCTCGTCCGATAAGGGTATGGTCGTACGCATTACTGACGTACAGAAGACCAAGGACGGCAAGTTCATGCACGTCGGTGTCGTTGAGTCGGGCGTTATCGCGGTCGACGACATCGTCACTGCGGCGATCGACGTACCGCGCCGTCAGGCGATCCGTCGTTCGCACACCGCGACCCATCTGCTGCAGAAGGCGCTGCGCATGGTGCTGGGCACCCATGTTGAGCAGGCCGGTTCCTATACCGACGCCGACCACGTCCGCTTCGACTTCACCCATTTCGCGGCGGTAACGCCTGAGGAGCTGGCCAAGATCGAGGAGATCGTCAATGATGCGATCTTTGAGTGCTACCCGGTCGTCACCGAGGAAATGCCGATCGAAGAGGCCAAGAAGCGCGGCGCAATGGCGCTGTTCGGTGAGAAGTACGGCGCGACGGTTCGCGTTGTACAGGCCGGCGATTTCTCGATCGAGCTGTGCGGCGGTACCCATCTGACCAATACCTCGCAGGTCGGCGTATTCAAGATCATTTCCGAAAGCTCGGTTGCGGCCGGTGTACGCCGCATTGAGGCGCTGACCGGCAAGGGCGTGCTGAAGTTCCTCGCGGATCGTCAGGCGCTGCTGGTCGACGCAGCCAAGACGCTCAAGACCACTCCGAACGATCTCGTCATGAAGATCGAGCAGATGGTCGGTGAGCTGCGTGAAATGGCGAAGAACAATGACAAGCTGAGCAGCAAGATCGCCAATATGCAGCTCGTCAACCTGTTCAATATGACGACCGACGTCAAGGGCGTCAATGTCATTGCCGTCAAGCTGGAGGATACCTCGATGGACACCCTGCGTTCGATGGGTGACTCGATCAAGGAACGCGCGCCCAAGATGGTCGCCGTTTTGTCCACCGTGACGGGCGACAAGATCAACTTCCTGTGCGTCTGCGGCGCCGAGGCCGTCAAAGCGGGTGCACACGCGGGCAAGATCGTCAAGGAAGTCGCCAAGATCTGCAATGGCGGCGGCGGCGGTCGTCCGGATAACGCGACTGCGGGCGGCAAGGACGTTTCCAAGCTCGAAGAAGCGCTCGAAGCGGTCAATAACATTGTGGATGCGCAGCTTTCCTAAGCTGTCTGCCCATAGATCAAACCAAAGGAGGTCCTGTGCATGAGCGATTGTCTGTTCTGTAAGATTGTTGCGGGGGAGATTCCGTCCAAGAAGCTGTACGAGGACGATCTGTGCTATGCCTTTTACGACATTGATCCGCAGGCGCCCACCCATTTTCTGGTCATCCCCAAGCAGCATATTCCGTCTGCCGCGGCGGTGACGAGCGAAAACAGCGCGGTCGTCGGCCACATTTTTGAGGTGATCGCCAAGCTGACCCGAGAACTCGGGCTGGAAAGCTTCCGTGTCGTCTCCAACATCGGTGAGCAAGCCGGTCAGTCGGTGTTCCACCTGCATTTCCACGTGCTGGCGGGCCGCGATATGACCTGGCCGCCGGGCTGATCTGTCATAGCAAGATCTCAAAGAAGCGGCGCATCATGACGCCGCTTCTTTTCCTATCCAAGCGAACGGGAGGGGGAGAGCGGCTTGAAACGGTATGCGTTGTATTTTTCGGGGGCATTTCTGGCGGGTGTCGCGTGCGTGTTGTTCGCGCCCGGGGCGTTTGCGCTTCTGACGCGGTACTGGGGACTGGCGCTTGCGGCCGGAGCGATCCTGTCCGTGCTGAGCCTGCGGCGCAGATGGTTTGCCCTGCTGGCCGTCCTTCTTGGCATTGCCATCGGCGCGGGCTATACCGGGATCTATTCGGCTCGACTGGTTCGCCCGCTGACTGCGCTCGACGGACGAACCCGCACAGTCACGGCGGTCGTGCGCGCTTACCCGGACGTTTATGAGGACAGCCAACGGGTCGAGCTGCTTGTGGACGCTGCCGAATCCGGAATCCCGTATCCGTTCCGGCGGTTCCGAACGATCGGTTATCTCCCGCTGACGGAGCAGCCGCTCACGCCGGGCGATACGATCCGCGCGCAGATGTCGTTTTACGTGCCCACCGTGCGGCAGGGCTTTGACCGGCAGCGGTACCAAATGGGAAACGGAAACTTTATCTCGTGCTCCTATGTACGCGCCGAGGATGAGACCCGCTCTCCTGTGCTGTTTGAAGTCACGCACCGGGAAACGCTTCCGCTTCGATATCAACCGCTGCACTGGGCGAGGCAGTGGGGCGAACGGGTCATGACCGAATTGCCCGCGCGGGAGGGCGGCTTCCTGCGCGCCATGCTTCTGGGAGACAAGCAGTCTCTTGATCCGGTGGACGAGCAGAATTTGAAAAAGGTCGGTTTGAGCCATATCATCGCGGTCTCCGGTATGCACCTGATGTTTCTGGTCGGCCTGTCCAGCCAGTTGTTCAGCAGGCGGATTGGCGTACCGCTTTCGATCGGCATTGTTCTGCTCTTTATCCCAATGGCCGGTTGTTCGCCGTCCATTCTGCGTGCGGGAATCATGACGCTGCTTTCCTGCGCGGCGTTCCTGTTCGATGAAATCGCGGACAGCGAAACCTCGCTCGGTCTCGCGCTGCTCCTTTTGCTCCTCTGGAACCCGTATGCACTATACAGTCTGAGCCTGCAATTGTCTTTCCTGTCAACCTTTGGCATTCTGCGCTTTGCGCGTCCGGTTGAAACGGCGGTATTCGGATGGCTCTATCAGCGGCTGCCCGGCAAGCGCACGCGCAGTCTTGCTCGTCTGTTCGGCGCGACATTCTCGTGCTCAGCCTGCGCCGTGCTCATGACCGCGCCTGTTCTGGTGACTGCTTTCGGGTATCTGACGATCCTGTCGATCCCAGCCAATCTGCTGACCTTCAGCGTGGTCGGGCTGGTGTTCGAGCTGGGTGTATTCCTGTGCTTGCTGCCGTTTCTGCGTGTGCTGCTCGCTCCCGTGCTCACCGTGCTCATTCGTCATATTCTAGGGTGTGCCGCCGTGCTCAGCCGCCTGCATTGGGGCGTGCTGTATTGGGAAGAACCGGCGGGTAAGATCGCGGTGCTGGCGCTGAGCATGCTCATTGTAGTGCTCGTGCTCAGCAAATGGAGCAAGCCGAAGTTTACAGTTCCCGTGCTTTGTATGATTCTGACAGCGTCCGTTTGGACAGCGTATGCCGACCGGCGTGACACAACGTTTATCACTCTGCACGCGGTCGGGGAAGGGCAGATGATCACGGTCGCGGACGGATATGACACACTCAGTCTGATCGACTGCGGTTCCTCCGCGCGGCAGGACAGTCTGTGCCTGCTGCAGGAGTATATGAACTGGAACGGATTTGAGCGGCTGGATACCGTCATTTTCACCGCGGTCGACAAAGCCCATGCGCGCGCAGCCGGAGAATTGCTCCGCACCGTCCCGGTCGGTCATGTCATTCTCCCGAATCATGTGAAGGAGAGCGATACGCTGACCGAGTTGCAAAGCGCGGCACAGGAGCGGATGATCCCGCTGACCGTTTGGACGCAGGACGGGGAGGTACCGGTCACGCTTCCGGGCGTGACAGCCAGTTTGATTGGCGGCGTGGATCGAAAATTGGGCGTGCGGCTGAACGGCTTGGAAACCGATTTGCTCATTCTGCACAGTATGACGCAGAAAATGTTGGACGGTCTGCTGGATCAGATACCGCTGCGCGCCGATTCGGTCGTTTTATCCAACCAATTTGAAAAGGAAGATCTGTTTGCACGGGCGATGGAAGAAATCGAACCGCAGACCATCTATATTTCATCAGGCTACGAGACCGCGACCCGGCTTTTGGGCATTCCGGTGCGCAATACGGCAGGAAGCGGTGATCTGGTCATCAAAATAAAGCACAATTGAGGGAGAGCATGGCAGTCAAAAAACAGGAAACGAACGGGCTTTCCGCGCTGAAACAGGCGCTGAAAACAGGTGAACTGCAAAAACTGTATATTTTTTCCGGCGAGGAAAGCTATCTGCGCGCACACTATCTGGACGCATGCAGAAAGTCGATTCTGGGCGACGGTGCGTTTGCCGAATTCAATCTGTTTGAGTTCGACGGCAAGGCGATGACGCCCGATCAACTGCGCGACGCGGTAGAGAGCTATCCAGCGATGGCCGAACGAAAGCTCGTGATCGTGCACGACTTTGATCTGTATAAGATGCCGGCCGCGTTCAGCGATTTTCTGCCCGGGCTGCTGGCTGACCTGCCGGAGTATGTCTGTCTGATCTTTGACTACGACGTCATCGAGCTCAAGCAGGACAAGCGGCTCAAGATTCATTCGGTGCTCAGCAAAAACGGGAATTTCGTCTGTTTTGAGCACCTCGATGAGCGGCAGCTCGTCGATTGGATCCGCCGCCGATGCCGCGTGCTCGACCGCAGCATTGATGATGAAACCGCGCGCTATCTGATCTTCCTGTGCGGCTCGTCGATGACCAATCTGATTACAGAGATCGAAAAAGCTGCGGCATTCAGCACGGTCGGAGAGATCAAGCGATACCATATCGACGCAGTCTGCACCCGTGTGCTGGATGCGGTCGTTTTCGACCTGAGCGATGCAATCACCGACCGCCGCTTCGATCGCGCCATCGGGTTAGTGAACGATCTGCTTGCGCAGAAAAATCCGGAGACGGTCGTGTTCTCCACGGTCGCGCGGCATATCCAGCGCCTGTATGCTGCCAAGCTCAACGAGCAGGCGAGGGGCGGGGAGAAGGAACTGCTCACGCTGCTGGGTTCGGCCTCTCCGTATTATGCAAAACGAATCCGCGCGGCGGCCGGCCGACTGTCTGAGAGCTGGCTGCGAAAGGCGGTTTTGCTGTGTGATGAAACAGATGCGGCGCTTAAAAGCAGCGCGGCGGACAAACAGAAGATCATGGAGCTTGCGCTGCTGGAAATGGCAGCCGGATTGGAGGATACATGATTCGCATTCGAGAGGCGATTATCGTCGAAGGGCGGTATGATGTCAATACAGTCAAGCAGCTCGTCGATACCGTCGTTTTAGAGACAGGCGGATTTCGCATCTTTTCGGATCGGGAGCGGCTTGCGATGTTTCGCCGGTTGGCACAGACGCGTGGATTACTGATTCTGACTGACAGCGACGGCGCGGGTATGATCATCCGAAATTATCTGCGGGGCGCGATCCCGCCGTCACAGATCAAGCATGCGTATATTCCGGAGATTTTCGGCAAAGAGTCCCGCAAGCGTGCGCCGTCCAAGGAAGGGAAACTGGGCGTCGAGGGCATGAAGCCGGATGTGCTCCGCATGGCGCTCGCCCGTGCCGGAGCGACGGTTTTAGACGGTACGGAAGGGGAGACACCCATCCGGCCGCCAATCAAAAAGGCAGATTTGTATGCGCTCGGTCTGTCCGGACGGCCGGGCAGCGAGGTTCGGCGGAAAGCCGTGCTCCACGCGCTGCAGCTTCCGGCAAACCTTTCCGCAAATGCGCTGATTGAGTTTTTAAACGTTGTTTCTGATCTGGAAGAATTGTCCGCACTGGTTCGGAAACTGGAAACAGAACAAAAATGACAAAATAAATTTGTTTCACAAAACAAAATGCAAACAGGGGATTAACGATTATGACAAAAACCATGAAAATTACGTATACCGCGATCTTTGCGGCCATTGCGACGATCGTGATGTATTTTGAGTTTCCGCTGCCGTTTATGCCGCCGTTTCTGAAGATTGACCTGAGCGGCGCGGTCATCCTGATCGGCACGTTTATTTTCGGCATCGGTCCCGGCATCACAATGGCGTTGATCAAGGATTTGATCCACGTGACGCAGACGCAGACCGCTGGCTCCGGTGAACTTCAAGATTTTCTGCTGACGGTCACGCTGATCGTGATTGCCGTATCTTTTTACCATCATCACAGATCCAAGCGCGGCGCGCTGATCGGCTGTGCAGTCGGTTCGGTTGCCATGTCGCTGGTTGCGATGCTGACGAATAAATTCCTGATTTTGCCGTTTTATGTCAACGGAATGGGCTGGAATCTGGATATGATTTTTGATCTGTGCATGAAGGCGAATCCGGCAATCAACGGTATGAATGCATATTTGTTCCTCGGCGTTTTTCCGTTCAATCTGATTAAGGGCGCGATCCTGACGATCATCACAATGCTGGTTTATAAGCGCCTGAGTGTATTTATCCGGGAAAAACAGTTCGGTATGCAGCATGCAAAGGGTAAATAATCATCGAAAAATAGGATTTTCATGACGATTGCAGTCATTCCGCGGGAATCGAAAAAGAACAGCTCCGAAAGTGAACTGCACCCCATTTGTTAGACGGTATGATATAATAC
Organism: Butyricicoccus pullicaecorum; assembly: GCA_021531865.1. Lineage (GTDB taxonomy): Bacteria > Bacillota > Clostridia > Oscillospirales > Butyricicoccaceae > Butyricicoccus. The sequence continues at coordinate 10,346 of JAFBIW010000027.1, forward strand.
TAACTAACAAGTGGGGTGTTTTGTTATGCCAAAAGGAATACCAAACAAGAAATACGCACCAGAATTCAAAAAGCTGGTGGTAGAAACT
>JAFBIW010000028.1 GCA_021531865.1 Butyricicoccus pullicaecorum
AAAACTGAACAGTAACTACTCACATTTCAGCATTTCGAGATTGTTTGCCTAATTCATTTAGGTCAAGCCCTCGGCCTATTAGTATCAGTCCGCTGCACGCATTACTGCGCTTCCACTCCTGACCTATCAACCACATAGTCTACGTGGGGCCTTACCTCCGAAGAGTGGGAATACTGATCTCGAGGGAAGTTTCACGCTTAGATGCCTTCAGCGTTTATCTCGTCCGTACTTAGCTACCCAGCTATGCTCCTGGCGGAACAACTGGTGCACCAGCGGTACGTCCACCCCGGTCCTCTCGTACTAAGGGCAGCTCCTCTCAATATTCCTACGCCCGCAACAGATAGGGACCGAACTGTCTCACGACGTTCTGAACCCAGCTCGCGTACCACTTTAATCGGCGAACAGCCGAACCCTTGGGACCGAATTCAGCCCCAGGATGTGATGAGCCGACATCGAGGTGCCAAACCTCCCCGTCGATGTGGACTCTTGGGGGAGATCAGCCTGTTATCCCCAGGGTAGCTTTTATCCGTTGAGCGACGGCATTTCCATTCACATACCGCCGGATCACTAACTCCAACTTTCGTTACTGCTCGAACCGTCATTCTCGCAGTTAGGCTCGTTTTTGCGTTTACACTCACCGCACGATTTCCGTCCGTGCTGAACGAACCTTTGAGCGCCTCCGTTACTCTTTAGGAGGCGACCGCCCCAGTCAAACTGCCCACCTGACAGTGTCCCCCGACCCGATTCAGGGCCGCAGGTTAGAATTCCAGTATCCCAAGAGTGGTATCCCAAGGTTGGCTCCACGCAAGCTGGCGCCCGCGCTTCTTAGCCTCCCACCTATCCTGTACATGGAATACCGAAATCCAATATCAAGCTACAGTGAAGCTCCATGGGGTCTTTCCGTCTAGTTGCGGGTAACCGGCATCTTCACCGGTACTACAATTTCGCCGGGCGGGCTGTTGAGACAGTGCCCAAATCGTTACGCCATTCGTGCGGGTCAGAACTTACCTGACAAGGAATTTCGCTACCTTAGGACCGTTATAGTTACGGCCGCCGTTTACTGGGGCTTAAGTTCGCACCTTCGCTTGCGCTAAGCACTCCCCTTAACCTTCCAGCACCGGGCAGGCGTCACCCCCTATACGTCATCTTTCGATTTAGCAGAGAGCTGTGTTTTTGCTAAACAGTCGCTTGGGCCTTTTCACTGCGGCCTGCTCTCGCAGGCGCCCCTTATCCCGAAGTTACGGGGCCAATTTGCCGAGTTCCTTAACAACCCTTCTCCCGTTGGCCTTAGAATACTCATCCCATCTACCTGTGTCGGTTTGCGGTACGGGCACCTTAGTATACACATAAGCTTTTCTCGTCTCTCACGCCAGTTACTTCCCTACTATAATTTCGGTCCCTTACGCCCCGGGCAACCATCGCCGGGGATAACCTTAATGAAAGCGTCCCTTATGCTTAAAGTTCGGTGGTTACGGAATTTCTACCGTATGTGCATCGACTACGCCGTTCGGCCTCGCCTTAGCTCCCGACTAACCTTGGGCGGACGAACCTTCCCCAAGAAACCTTAGATTTTCGGCCATTATGATTCTCACATAATTCTCGCTACTTATTCCGGCATTCTCACTTGTGTATAGTCCACCAGTGCTCTCGCTCTGACTTCGTTCCATACACAACGCTCCCCTACCCAGTATTTCTACTGCCCGAGCTTCGGTTAGATGCTTAGCCCCGTTACATTTTCTGCGCAAAACCACTCGACCAGTGAGCTATTACGCACTCTTTGAATGAGTGGCTGCTTCTAAGCCAACATCCTGGTTGTTTTCGCAGTTTCACATCATTTTCCACTTAGCATCTATTTGGGACCTTAGCTGCGGATCTGGGCTGTTTCCCTTTTGACCACGAGACTTATCTCACGTAGTCTGACTGCTATGAAACAATTATCCGGCATTCTGAGTTTGATAGGGTTCAGTAACCTCGCGGCCCCTAGCCCATTCAGTGCTTTACCTCCGGTAATCTATCATAACGCTAGCCCTAAAGCTATTTCGGGGAGAACCAGCTATATCCGAGTTCGATTGGAATTTCTCCGCTATCCACAAGTCATCCCCGGCCTTTTCAACGGACGTGGGTGCGGCCCTCCACGGTGTCTTACCACCGCTTCAGCCTGCTCATGGATAGGTCACCCGGTTTCGGGTCTAATGCAAGTAACTTATTCGCCCTATTCAGACTCGGTCTCCCT
>JAFBIW010000029.1 GCA_021531865.1 Butyricicoccus pullicaecorum
ATCAGCGCGCCGACCATGGTACCGGCCATGGTGCCCTTGCCGCCGCTGAACGATGCGCCGCCGATGATGCAGGCCGCGATCGCGTCGGTATCGTACGGCTGGGTCGCATTCGCGCCGTTGCAGATGCCGGAACGGCCAACCGATACGATGCCTGCCAGCGCCGCCATCAGACCGGACATCGCGTAGCAGAACGTCAGAACGTTCGCGGAGTTGATACCGGACAGACGGGTCGCCTCCGGGTTACCGCCGACACAGTAGATCGAGCGGCCCAGAGAGGTGCGGGACAGGAAGATATGCATAATGACGTACAGCACGATGACCAGAATGAAGCTGACCGGGAAACCGGAAATGGTCGCGCTGCCCAGCCAGGTAACGGCGGACGGGAAGCCGGATACCATCTGGGAGCCGGTGACCAGCAGGGCGGCGCCCCACAGGACGTTCTTCATACCCAGGGTAGATACGAACGGATGCGGCAGGTGCAGACGGGTCAGCAGCAGGCCGTTGATCGTACCGATCGCTACGCCCGCGATGATCGCAACAACCAGCAGTACGATGCCGTTCGTAACGTTCATCTTAACCAGCATACCCATGATACATGCGCAGAATACCGAGTTCGCGCCGACCGACAGGTCGATACCGGCGGTGATCAGGCAGAGCAGCATGCCGGTCGCAACCAGCGCGTTGAACGTGGTCTGCTTGAGCAGGCCCATCAGGTTGCTGTACGTCAAAAAGTTCTGATTCAGGATTGCAATACCAACACAAAGAACAACCAGCGCCAGCAGCGTACCGAGCTGTACGCCGCCCAGGTTGAGCTTCTTCTTATTCGCAGACTTAGCCATCTAATGTTCCTCCCCATGCTGCCTTCATAATGTCTTCCTGGTTGAAGTGCTTGCTGTCACGCTCGACAGTCGCCATGACCTTGCCGCCGCGCATAACGACCACGCGGTCGCTCATGCCCAGAATCTCCGGCATTTCCGAAGAGATCATGATAACGCACTTACCAGCCTTGACCAGGCTGTTCATAACGTTGTATACCTCGACCTTTGCGCCGACGTCAATGCCGCGCGTCGGCTCGTCGAAGATGAAGATATCGGCGTCCGTGTTGACCCACTTACCGATAACAACCTTCTGCTGGTTGCCGCCCGAAAGCTGGCCCACGATCTCGTCGATCGACGGGGTCTTGATTCGCAGGGAACGGATGTGCTCCTGGCCGGTCTCGAGGATCTTCTTCTCGTTCAGGAACGCGCCGTTCGAGAAGCCCTTCAGGTTCGCCAGAATCAGGTTGGTGCGGATCGTCTGCGCCAGTACCAGACCCTGTCCCTTACGGTCCTCCGTCAGGAACGCGATGCCGCTCTTGATCGCCTGACCGGGGTCCTTGATATGTACTTCCTTGCCGTGGATGTAGACCTTGCCGCCGTCGATCGGGTCCGCGCCGAAGATCGCGCGCATCGTCTCGGTTCGGCCTGCGCCGACCAGACCGGCAAAGCCCAGAATCTGTCCGCCGTATGCCTCGAAATCCACGCCGAACAGGACGCCGCCCTCCTGCAGGTTTTCGACCTTCAGGAAGCATTCGCCCTTCGTGCCGAACTCCTTCGGGAACTGGTTCTCCAGCGTACGGCCGACCATCGCCGTGATCAGCGAGTCGTTCGTCCAGTCCTTGATGTCGCGGGTCTCGATGAATTCGCCGTCGCGGATGACCGTGACGCGGTCACACAGCTCAAACAGCTCTTCCAGCTTATGGGATACGAACATGATGCCGATGCCTCTGTCGCGCAGAGAGCGGCAGGTCTTCATCAGCTGTTCGACTTCCTTCTCGCCCAGGGACGAGGTAGGCTCGTCCATGATGATCATTTTCGCATCGATCAGGACCGCCTTCGCGATCTCGATCATCTGCTGTACGCCCATGCCGAACGTGCCGGCCGGCTTTCTCGGATCAAT